>DAOUBG010000033.1:0-7881 GCA_034432895.1 Anaerolineales bacterium | reverse complement strand
GTTGCGCTCGTTAGCGGACTTAACCGAACATCTCACGACACGAGCTGACGACAGCCATGCAACACCTGTGCAGGCTCCCTTGCGGGTCGGTCACCTTTCGGATCCCTACCACCTGCATGTCAAGCCCGGGTAAGGTTCTTCGTGTATCATCGAATTAAACCACACGCTCCGCTGCTTGTGCGGGCCCCCGTCAATTCCTTTGAGTTTTAACCTTGCGGCCGTAGTCCCCAGGCGGCGAACTTATCGCGTTAGCTTCGGCACGGATGGGTTTTAATCCACCCACGCCCAGTTCGCATCGTTTACGGCTAGGACTACCGGGGTCTCTAATCCCGTTTGCTCCCCTAGCTTTCGCGTCTGAGCGTCAGGAAAGGGCCAGGAGGCCGCCTTCGCCACTGGTGTTCCTCCCGATATCTACGCATTTCACCGCTACACCGGGAATTCCACCTCCCTCTCCCTTCCTCTAGTCCGACAGTATTGGACGACCTCTCCCAGTTGAGCCGGGAGCTTTCACGCCCAACTTGTCAAACCGCCTACACGCGCTTTATGCCCAGTGAATCCGGATAACGCTCGCCTCCTACGTTTTACCGCGGCTGCTGGCACGCAGTTAGCCGAGACTTATTCCGGGAGTACTGTCCTTTCTCATCCTCCCGAAAAGCGCTTTACAACCCGAAGGCCTTCATCGCGCACGCGGCGTTGCTGGATCAGGCTTTCGCCCATTGTCCAATATTCCCTACTGCTGCCACCCGTAGGTGTATGGCCCGTGTTTCAGTGCCATTGTGGGGGGCCACCCTCTCAGGCCCCCTACCCGTCATCGGCTTGGTAGGCCGTTACCCTACCAACTACCTGATGGGACGCGGGCCCCTCCCAAAGCGGATTTCTCCTTTAATCAACGGTTTCTAAACCCGTTGACCACATGGGGTATTAGCAGTCCTTTCGGACTGTTATCCCCCTCTTTGGGGCAGGTCACCCACGCGTTACTCACCCGTTCGCCACTAGGAGGTCCGTATTGCTACAAACCTCCCCGTTCGACTTGCATGTATTAGGCACGCCGCTAGCGTTCATCCTGAGCCAGGATCAAACTCTCCGCAAAACATCGCCTCTTACCAGGCGTAAGTTCCGGATCAATGGCTGGATCGACAGGGTTTTGCTTCCTATCACTCTTCAGTTGTTAAGGTGCTTTCTCTTCATCACAGAAGCGGGCTGTATTCTACCTACTCTTTTGAATCCTGTCAAGGATTTCGGCGAAAAAATCGCCGATGTCTTTTTTACAACATCGGCTCGCCAGCTCCCTTGCTCCCAGGAGTGTCTCTGACGTGAGACGTTCCACTTCTCGATTGTTAGAGATCTGTCTTCTTCAGACGAGATCTTGTTTGGAATTGATTGTGCCCGTATTATACCCATTTCGCCGTACTTGTCAAGGGTTTTCGAGCTGGTGATAACCCACAAATATCAAACGCAGCGAGTTGGTTACGAAAACTTGGCGGCAAACTCGAGCTGAAAACCGACCGCGACGGCCTTTACATCCTGCTGCGTGGCTTGAACGCTGTTTGGCAATCTGTGGCTACCTTGTCGTGGTTAGCCATCCAACCTTTTCACGGTATCTCTTTCTCTTCGAAGATACCTGAGATGTGGGCAATCACCCATTTTCGAGCCATTTCCCAAAAATGATTTCCCGCAATCCCCAACCCGAATCAACCATCCACTCCCTCTTTCCCTTCCACGCCGAGAACACCCCATTTCGTGATATTATAGAGCATAAAACTCAGATTCACTCGGAGGCCTATGCTCCCCGATCTTCCCTGGTCCCAGATCGCCCGCCTGGTGCTCACTGCTCGCCGATTGGACGAACTAGAAGAGCAATCGCTTGCTCCTTCTGGCGAAGTCGCCTATCAGTTCTCCGCCAAAGGTCACGAACTAGCTCAGGTCCTACTGGGAATGCATCTCACGCACCCCCATGATGCGGTCAGCGTGTATTACCGCTCTCGCCCCCTACTTCTCTCCTTAGGTCTCACAGTAGAAGAAGCCCTGGCTGCCGGCATGGCCCGCCGGGGAAGCCCCTCCGCAGGACGGGATGCCGGCGTGATGTTCAACCTTCCTTCGCGCGGTCGTGCCACCGTCCTCCCCACCGCCGGCGGCGTTGGCACGCAATATACCCCGGCTGCCGGTTGGGCACAAGCCATCCGATACTACCAGGAAGTCTTACAGTTAGAAGAATGGAAAGGCGCCATCGCCGTCGCCTGCGGAGGGGATGGATCGGTCGCTTCCAACGGTTTCTGGGCCGCCTTGAACATCGTCACCACGCGCCACCTACCCTATCTTTTCGTCATCGAGGATAACGCCTTTGCCATCTCGGTGCGCTCCTCGCTCCAAACACCGGGAGGCAACATCGCCGCCAACCTGCGCTCCTATGGGAACTTGCACATCCTGGAAGCCGATGGATGCGCTCCCCTCGAGGCCGCCCAGGCCGTTCGTCAGGCAGTGGAATACGTCCGTCAGGGTAAAGGCCCTTGCCTTTTGCGGCTGCGCGTGGTGCGCCTGATGGGTCATACCTTCGTTGACGATCAGGCCTACAAAACTCCTGAGGAACGTGCCGAAGAGGCCCGGCGCGATCCCCTCTTGCAGTTAAAAGAAACGCTGCCGGACCTGGATTGGTCCGCCCTAGAAACGGACGTGCAGGCCGAAATTCAAAGCGCCCTAGAGGCTGTGCGCCTCATGCCGGACCCGGAGCCCGCTACGGCCACCCAGGGCATTTTCGGCCTCTTTGCTTCGTTCCCGGCCGGCTCGCCTCCAACGCAAGGACCTCGTCTGAGCCTGATCGAAGCCGTGCGGCGCACGCTGGAACAGGAAATGGAACAAAACCCGCGCCTGCTGATTTTCGGCGAGGATGTCGGCGTCAAAGGTGGCGTGCATGGTGCCACCGCTCGCATGCAAAAACGTTTCGGTCCCCTACGCATCTTCGATACCTCGCTTTCCGAAGAAGGCATCATGGGAAGCGCCGTCGGCCTGGCACTAGCGGGGCTCTTTCCCGTGCCGGAGATCCAATTCCGCAAATACGTCGATCCGGCCACCGAACAGCTGAACGATGCCGGTACCCTACGCTGGCGCACCGCAGGCCACTTCTCCGTGCCGATGGTTGTGCGCATTCCACTCGGCTTTGGTAAAAAGAACGCCGATCCCTGGCATTCGGTCAGCGGCGAAGCGATCTTCGCCCACACCCTCGGCTGGGCCATCGCCTATCCATCCAACGCTGCCGATGCAGTCGGGCTATTGCGCACAGCCCTGCGTGGTCAAAATCCGGTGCTCTTCTTAGAACATCGGGCGCTGCTGGATAGCCCCGAAGCCCGTCGCCCTTGGCCGGGAAACGAATATCTGCTTCCATTTGGGCAAGCCGCCCGTCTCCAAGAGGGGGATGCGCTCACCGTCATCACTTGGGGCGCCATGGTCTATCGCGTCTTAGAAGCCGTTGAAGGGCTGAAGGGCATAGAAGTCCTCGACCTGCGCACCATCCTCCCCTGGGATCGAGAGGGGGTGCTGGAATCGGTACGAAAAACCGGAAAATGCCTGGTTGTCCACGAAGATACGCTCACGGGAGGCTTCGGCGCCGAAATCCTGGCCTGCCTGGCCTCCGAAGCCTTTGAATTTCTGGATGCCCCTCTTCGCCGCCTGGCCGTGCCAGATTGCCCGATCCCTTATAACAAAGTGTTACGTGAGGCCATCTTACCTGATGTCACCAAAATTCGCCGCGCCGCAGAAGAACTCCTACGATACTAGTACACTTTGAACGCAAGGGCTCCGGCGGAGTAACCAAAACCTACGTGGGTCGTTCATCGTAATTCCGGTATCATCCGTCCGTGTTTGTCCGTGTCCTATTAAATCGAGCCCGTGTGCCAGTGAAGTCATCCATTGAGGCTGCGCTCAAGCCAAACCGCTTCGGACGCTCGATCCTCGCTCCATCAAGCCCCCTTTGTGGAGCGCCAACCGCAGCACGGTGACATCGCCATGCGGACATTGAAACGACTATCAAGACCATCAGGCTATCGGGCTATCAGACCATCAGACTATGTTTTGCCATGACGCTCTATTGATAATCTCCTTCCTACACCCTGTTAATAAATTTCTTGTATCCTCCCATTACACTATAAGGCGTAACAAACCAAAGAATAAGGAGAGAACCCTATGGGAAAGATTATCGGAATTGACCTAGGAACGACCAACAGTGTTGTGGCCGTGATGGAAGGTGGTCAACCAACGGTGATCCCAACCGCCGAAGGCGGACGACTCTGTCCCTCGGTCGTGGCCTTCACCAAGACCGGCGAGCGGTTGGTCGGGCAAACTGCCAAACGTCAGGCCATCGTCAACTCTGAAAACACGATCTATTCGATCAAACGCTTCATGGGGCGGCGCTTTAGCGAGGTTGAAACCGAGCGCAAGATGGTGCCCTATCAGGTAGTGGAAGGTCCGGTCGGCGATGTGCGCGTGCGTATTCCGGCTACCGGGCGCGAATACAGCCCGCAGGAGATCTCGGCCATGATCCTGGCCAAGCTCAAGGCCGATGCCGAAGCTTATCTGGGCGAGCCGGTGACCCAAGCCGTGATCACCGTGCCGGCCTACTTCAACGACAGTCAACGTCAAGCCACCAAAGATGCCGGTAAGATCGCCGGCCTGGAAGTGCTACGCATCATCAACGAGCCGACTGCAGCCGCTTTGGCCTACGGCCTGGATAAGAAGAAAAACGAGACGATCCTGGTCTTCGACTTGGGCGGTGGCACCTTCGATGTCTCCATCCTGGAGGTCGGCGAAGGGGTGATCGAGGTGAAAGCCACCAACGGGGATACACACCTGGGCGGCGATGACTGGGATCAACGCATCGTCAACTGGGCCGCCGAGGAATTCAAGAAAGAACACGGCATTGACCTGCGCCAGGACCGCCAGGCACTGCAGCGCCTGCGCGAGGCCGCCGAAAAGGCTAAGATCGAGCTCTCCACCATGATGGAGACCGAGATCAACCTGCCCTACATCACCGCCGATGCCAGCGGCCCCAAGCACCTGCTCCTGCGCCTGACGCGCGCCAAATTCGAGCAGATGACCGAAGACCTGGTGCAGCGTTGCGTGATCCCCTTCCAGAATGCCCTCAAGGATGCCGGCCTGACCCCGGCCGATCTCGATGAGATCGTGCTCGTGGGTGGCGCCACCCGCATGCCGATGATCCAGGATTTGGTGCGCCGCCTGACGAACGGTAAAGAGCCGCACAAGGGCGTCAACCCGGATGAAGTGGTTGCCGTCGGCGCGGCCATTCAGGCAGGCGTGCTCGGCGGCGAAGTGAAGGACATCCTCCTACTCGATGTCACTCCGCTCTCGCTAGGCGTGGAGACCCTGGGCGGCGTGATGACCGTGCTCATTCCGCGCAACACTACCATCCCGGTGCGCAAGAGCGAAATCTTCTCCACCGCCGCCGATAACCAAACCGCAGTAGATATCCACGTCCTCCAAGGAGAGCGCCCGATGGCCGCCGATAACATGAGCCTGGGTCGCTTCCGCCTGGATGGCATCCCACCGGCGCCGCGCGGCATCCCGCAAATCGAAGTGACCTTCGATATTGACGCCAACGGCATCCTGCACGTCACGGCCAAAGATAAGGCCACCGGCCGCGAACAAAAGGTCACCATCACCGCCTCCACCAACCTGACCAAGGAAGACATCGAGCGCATGGTGCAGGAGGCCCGCAAGCACGAAGCCGAGGATCGCCGTCGCCGTGAACTGGCCGAAGCACGCAACAACGCCGATCAGCTGATCTACCAGACCGAAAAGGCCCTGCGCGATCTGGGCGAGAAGGTGCCGGCCGGCGAGCGCTCGAACATCGAGAGTCGCATCAACGAGCTCAAGCAGGCCATGCAGGGCGAAGATCTACAGCGCATTCGCCGCGCCAGCGAGGACCTGCAACATGCCTTCCACGCCCTCAGCCAGCAGCTCTATGCCCAGCAGCAAGCTGCGGGTCCGGCCAGCGGCGATGGCCGCACCGAAGGAGAAGTAGTCGAAGGCGAAGTGCACGAATAAGGGTTGTCAGAAACGGCAAACGCGGGTAAGATATGCGTTGCCTATGATCATGTGGCCGATCTTCCTTCCGCGTGGGGTCTTTTCCCCCTCAAGTCAGCCAGGCCTGACAGGTTCCATCCTACCTGTCAGGCTTTTTTATTCGCCGTCGGTCCACAAGCACCTTACCTTTGAGGAGTTCCTATGCAAACCCCATGGGAATATCGTTATGCACACCGTACAAAGCAGATGGGCAGTTCGGTGATCCGTGAACTGCTCAAGCTCACCGAGCAACCCGATATCATCTCCTTCGCCGGGGGGCTACCGGCACCGGAGGTCTTCCCCCTGGAACAATTCCGCGAAGCCTGCAACCGCGTGCTGGAAGAATTCGGCCCACAGGCCTTGCAATACAGCACCACCGAGGGCTACCGCCCTCTGCGCGAGATGATCGCCCGCCACACTCGTCGCTATGCGGTGGAAGTGACGCCGGAAAACATCCTGATCACCTCCGGCTCGCAACAGGCGCTGGATTTCATCGGTCGCCTGTTCATCAACCGCGGCGATTACATCGTCGTCGAATCGCCCACTTACCTCGGCGCCATCCAGGCCTGGAACGCCTACGGCGCCCAATACATCACCGTCCCCACTGATGAACACGGCATGATCGTAGACGAGCTGGAGAAAGCCCTGCGCGTCGGCCCAAAGTTCATCTACGTGTTGCCGAATTTCCAGAACCCTGGGGGCTGGACTCTAAGCCTGGAGCGGCGCAAAAAACTGGTGGAGCTGGCCGATCGCTACGGCGTACCGATCATCGAAGATGATCCCTACGGTCAACTGCGCTACGAAGGCGAGCACCTCCCGTCGGTAGTAGCGCTGGATAGTCAATACCGCGCCGAAAACGGCAAACACTACAGCGGCAACGTGATCTACCTGAGCACCTTCTCCAAAATCCTGGCCCCCGGCATTCGGCTGGCCTGGGTGATCGCCCCGCAGGAAGTCATCCGTCGCCTGGTCATGGCCAAGCAGGCCGCCGATCTGCACACCGCCACCTTCAACCAGATGGTGGCTTACGAAGTCGGCAAAGGCGGCTTCCTGGATGAGCATGTCAAAGTCATCCGCCGCGTCTACAAAGAGCGCCGCGATGTGATGCTGGAGATGATGGATGAGCTCTTCCCCGCTGAAGTGCGCTGGACGCGCCCACAGGGTGGCATGTTCCTATGGGTGATGTTGCCCAAAGGCCTGGATGCCACCGAAGTGCTACGGCTAGCCATCGAACGCAAAGTTGCTTTCGTCCCCGGCGCCCCCTTCCACCCGAACGGCGGCGGCGAGAACACCATGCGCATCAATTTCTCCTACTCCTCGCCGGAAACAATTCGAGAAGGCATCACCCGATTGGCCGGCGTATTGCGCGAGGCCCTGGGCGAAAAAGTCCTTTCCTAACCCTCGCCTGCGCCCCCTTTTCTGGACCTTTGGCCTCACCTCGCGGAACCGGCTTAGCCGTAGGGAGCGGCTTCCCTACGGCATTTTTCCACCGTCCACGCCCTGCTTTACCATCTAGCCTCCGCAAAATATGCTAAAATTACATTAGCCGTCAGCGTGACCATCACCGCCAGCGGGGAGCGCTCCCTCGCCATCGGCGGGAACGTGAGCGGAAGCCTCAGCATTGCCGGGAACGGCGATAAGATCAGGGACCAAGAAGAAATGGCACAACGCAACATCACCATTCAGGGCAGCGCCGACCATACCGTCATCATCAGCGGCGATGGCAACCGGGTCCAGATCGGTCACCAGGGTGGCTTTGCCTTCATCCTGCTGGACGAGGCCTTCCGCCAGGCGCAGCAAAGGGGCACG
>DAOUBG010000032.1:0-58094 GCA_034432895.1 Anaerolineales bacterium | reverse complement strand
TTCGTGATCGCCGCCGTCAACGTCGTCTTCCCGTGGTCAATGTGTCCCATCGTACCCACGTTCAGATGCGGCTTCGTTCGTTCAAATTTCTGCTTGGCCATTTGTCCTTCTCCTTATATAAGAACATTAGCGCGAAAGAGCCCCCAATGGGATTTGAACCCATGACCCCACCCTTACCAAGGGTGTGCTCTACCTCCTGAGCTATGAGGGCATTTCGCAAGGTGGGCGGTGAAGGATTCGAACCTCCGAAGGCGTTCCGCCAGCTGATTTACAGTCAGCCGCCTTTGGCCACTTGGCTAACCGCCCAGGTATAAGATTGTGAAGTACGTGCCTCGTATGGAGCCGACGACGGGAATCGAACCCGTAACCTGCCACTTACAAGGCGGCTGCTCTGCCGGTTGAGCTACGTCGGCACTTCCTTTCCGAAGGCGGGCTGATTATACCAAAGCCTTGCACGAACGACAAGGTTTTCGCAAGCCTTTTTCGGAATTCACTCTGCTCACGTTGCTCTGATCTTACCACAAAACAGCACGCCTTACCATTTTGATAACCTTTGGAAGAGAAAGGTAGCGCTCCTGTTTTGCACGTTTTGAAAGAATGGGGTAAAATCTGCATGCTTCACATCGGCCCTAGCATAGTGGGGGATTCCCCTGACTATCTCTTTATTTAGGAGGTTTGCCTTGACAAAGTCTCGCACCCAACAAATGGTCGATCGTCTGCGCCAGCTACAGGCTTCGTCCCCCGATATTGAAGCCTCGGCGGTAGTCAGTGTGGACGGCTTGAGCATTGCCTCCGCTCTTCCCCAAGGAGTTGAAGAGGATCGCGTCTCGGCGATGTCTGCCGCCATGCTTTCGCTCGGTGAGCGCATCGCCACAGAGCTCGGGCGCGGCTCCCTTGAGCAGGTATACATCAAGGGAGAAAAGGGGTACGTGGTCTTGATGTCGGTTGGGCAGGATGCTGTTCTGACCGCTCTGGCCCGCGAACAGGCCAAGCTGGGTTTGATCTTCCTGGATATGCGCCGGGCGGCAGAAGACCTGGCAAAATTGATCTAAGGGAGTCGCTATGAGCCCCATCCAAAAAAGCGGTCTATACTACCCCAATAAGTTTGGCCTGATCACGCTCAAGTCCCTCGAAGAAGTGATGGGACGCAATGGCTTGAACGCCATCCTGAACCTGGCCGGCCTGAGCCACTATATTGATAACTACCCCCCGGATAACCTGGAAAAAGGGTTTGATTTTGCCGAGCTCTCCGCTATCGGTGTTGCGCTGGAAGAAATGTACGGCCCACGCGGTGGACGCGGTTTGGCCTTACGGGCCGGGCGCGCTACGTTTTCCGATGCGCTCAAAAACTTCGGCGCGCTGGCCGGAGTCGCGGATTTGGCATTCGTCGTCCTCCCACTCCAGGCCAAGCTACGCATCGGTCTGCCGGCCATGGCCAAGATCTTTTCCCAGCTGAGCGATCAGGAAACGACCGTCGAAGAGCGCGAAACCGAATTTATCTATACCATCCACAAGTGCCCAGTTTGCTGGGGGCGACACGACGCCGATCACCCGGTCTGTTTCATCGCCGTGGGATTGCTGCAGGAAGGCCTAAAGTGGGTTTCTGGCGGACATGAATTCCGTGTCAACGAGTCCAAATGCATAGCCGTAGGCGATCCGGTCTGTGAATTTGTCATCCAGAAAGAGCCGATTGGCTAGAACGGAGGCAACATGGCCGAGGCAAAGCAGCGAATCCTGATCGTGGAAGACGACCTGGATGTTGCCGAAATGCTCAATGCCTATTTCCGCGTCCAGGGATACGAGGTCCAAACGGTAAATTGGGGCGAAGATGGAGTGCGCGCCTGTCTTTCTTTCCATCCCGATCTCGTCATTCTAGATATTCGCTTGCCGGATATTGATGGTTTCGAGGTCGCCCGTCGTTTACGCGAAGACCGCCGCACCCGTAACGTCCCGATCATCTTTCTGACCGAAAAGCGCGAACGCACGGATCGCATCCAGGGCCTCTCACTGGGCGCCGATGACTACATCACCAAGCCTTTCGACGTCCAAGAGCTACGCCTGCGCGTGCGCAACGCTCTCAGGCGCATGTCGCAAGGCTCTTTGAACAATCCGGTCAGCGGATTGCCCGAAGGCGCTCTGGTGGACGAGCGTTTGAAAGAAGTGATCAACAATCCGAGCTGGTCGGTGCTTTTGATCTCCTTGGAAAACCTGAACCTCTTCCGCGAAGCCTATGGATTCGTTGCCGCCGATGACGTCCTGCGCGCCGTCAGTCTTATGCTGACCAATGCCCTGCGCGAAGTAGGAACGCCGGACGATTTCCTCGGCCATCTCAGCCCCACCGATTTTATTATCGTGACTCCGGCAGCGCGCGCCGAGACCCTAAAGAGCCTAATCCGCCCGCGCCTGGAACAATCGCTCGACTTTTTCTACCCGATCAAAGATCGCGAAGCTATGGCGGCCCATCCAAACCGCCTAGCGGTGAAAATGGCCTTTATCCCTACCCTCCATGGTCAATATCGCGATGTCGATGATTTGAAGAAAGACCTTTTGCGCCTGAAACAATAATTCATGCACATTGCCCTTGTTATTCCTACTTATAACGAAGCGGAGAACCTTCCCGAATTGATCTCCGCTTTATTTTCGCTTCCGCTCGACCTCTCGATATTGATTGTGGACGATAACAGTCCGGATGGAAGCGGCCAAATTGCCGAAGCACTTTCGGCGCGCTATCCCAAGCTCCGGGTCCTGCACCGCCCCGCAAAACAGGGATTACGTTCGGCCTACCTGAGCGGCTTCCGCGAGGTCCTGACATGGGATATAGAGGCAGTCGGCCAAATGGATGCCGATTTTTCACACGATCCGAACAAACTGCCCGAAATGGTCGCCCGGTTGCAAACCTGTGACGGGGTCTTTGGCTCCCGCTACGTGCGCGGCGGATCGGTGGATCGACTTTGGCCGATCTGGCGAAAAGGGCTTTCGCGTTTCGGAAACTTTTATGCCCGCACCATCCTCGGTCTGCCGCTCCATGATGTGACTACCGGCTATCGCCTGTGGAGGCGCGAAGCGCTCCAGGGAATGCCCCTGGAGCGCATTCAGGCCAACGGTTATGTATTTTTGGTTGAGATGGCCTATCTCGCCTATCTTCTAGGTTATTCTCTCCAAGAGGTGCCCATCTATTTCGCCGATCGCAAATGGGGGAAATCGAAAATGTCCCTAGGCATTCAACTAGAGGCGGCATTACGCGTCTGGCAGCTGAAATGGGTCTATCGGGATATTCGCCCTCACTCATAGCGCAACGCCTCGACCGGCTCCAAATTGGCCGCCCGATTGGCCGGGTAAATGCCGAAGAAAAGGCCCACGGCTACCGAAAAAAGCGTCGCCAGAAGCACCGCATCTAACCCGACGCGTGGATTCAAGTTCGCGCCCGAAGCCGCGGCGATCTGCCCGACGGCAAACGAAATCAACCATCCAAGCAAAATGCCGATTAGGCCGCCGATCACGCTCAAGAGAGAGGATTCGGTTAGGAACTGGATGAGAATATCGCGCTTCCGTGCGCCCAACGCCTTACGCAGGCCGATCTCACGAGTGCGTTCGGTCACCGAGACGAGCATGATGTTCATAATGCCAATGCCTCCCACCAGCAATGAGATTGCCGCAATGCCACCCAGGAAGATGGTCAGCACACTGGTGATCGTTTGAGCCGTGGAAAGGAAATCCTGCTGGGTGAAAATGGTGAAATCATCGGCGCCAATCGCCGTACGATGGCGTTGTCGCAAAATATTCGCTACTTGATCGGCGGCGGCTGTTACTCGATCTGGGCCCACTGCTTGGACATAGATCAAATCCACCCGATTTTGCTTGCGCGCGAGCAAACGCACTTGTGCCGTGGTGAGCGGAACCACGACGGCATCATCTTGACTGCCGAAAGCCGAACCACCTTTGCTTTCCAACACGCCGATCACGCGGAACGGTTGCCCATCAATCCGCACCGTTGCCCAGACTACCCCCTCCGTACGTCCGAACAGTTTTTGGGCCACTTCCGGCCCAAGCAGGACGACAGAAGCCCGACCAAGCATATGCTCTTCAGTGATGGATTGCCCCTCGGCCACGCGATAATTGCGCACCACAAAATAATCCGGGGTGACCCCGTTCAGCCGCGTCAGCACAGTTTCACCGGCCGCGCTGACGTTCGCTTGTCCTTGAACGACGGCCGCTACCCGCTCCACATCCGGCGCGCTGTACGGATCGGCCAATGCTGTCGCGTCTTCGATGGTGAGCGGCTTCGGGTTACGCACATCCACCTGAGTATTCCCAGAAAATACGAAAAGCAAGTTCGTGCCGATGCCGCTGATCGAGCTGACGATCGTATCCTGCGCTCCTGTACCCACGGCCAACATAGCGATCACCGCGGCCACACCGATCACGATCCCCAAAGTCGTCAGCCCGGAACGCAATTTGTTCGCCAACAGACTTTCCAATGCTTCCAGGACTGCCTGTCCAAACTCCATATTTCCTCCTAAAGAGAAGAATCAAGCCTCTTCGATCAGACCATCCCGCAGCCGAATAACGCGCTGCGTCTGACGGGCCACATTCGGATCGTGGGTGACGATGATCAACGTAGTGCCGAGATCTCGGTTCAAACCCAGGAGCAAATTCATGATCTCCGCCCCGACCTTTGAATCCAGGTTTCCGGTTGGCTCATCGGCCAGGATGATGGCCGGGTTATTGACAATCGCCCGGGCGATCGCCACGCGCTGCTGCTGCCCACCTGAAAGCTCGGTCGGACGGTGATACACTCGATCGGCCAGACCAACCGCTTCCAGCGCAGCCCGCGCCCGTTCCCGCCGTCCGTTTCGAACACCAGCATAGCGCAGAGGCAGTTCCACGTTATCCAGGGCAGTAGCTCGCGGGAGCAAATTGAAAGATTGAAAGACGAACCCCACCTTACGATTGCGAATGGCCGCCAGCTGGTCATCGTTCAAATTGGCCACCTTTTCCCCATCCAGCAAGTATTCACCAGAAGTAGGGCGATCCAGACATCCCAAAAGGTTCATCAAGGTAGATTTTCCAGAACCTGAAGGCCCCATAATGGAGACAACCTCGCCGCGCCGAACCTTGAACGAAACGCCGCGCAGCGCATGGACCTCCACTTCGCCCATACGATAGATTTTCCGCAAATCATGCACTTCGATCACCCAGTCCATTACCTGCCTCCTGGTCCAAAAGGACCACCCCGACCAGCTCCCGACCCAAAAAGCCCACCCCGACCGGCTCCCGAAAAGATCGGCGGATTTAAGACCAGCTTATCGCCTTCTTGCAAATTATCGCTTGCCAATACACTCATCGTCTCTCCGCTAGGCCCCAGGCGGATTTCCAACGGCTCTACCTTGTCATTGCGTAGCATGTAAACAGTGTATTTTCCATTCACCAGGCGGACAGCCCGATTCGGAACAAGGAGCACATTTTGCAGTTCGCGCACGATGATATTCACCGCCGCCGTCATGCCCGGACGGATTTGATCATCTGCATCCTGCAGCTCAATGGTGACGGGAAAATTCGCCGTGCCTTGGCTGAGATCGGCCGCGCGCGCAATCTCGACCACCACCCCATGATACTCTTTGCCCAAAATGGCATCAAACGAGAGGGTAACCGGCTGACCCTCACGGACGTTCGTAATATCGATCTCTGAGACGCTGACATCCACATACAAATGGCTCAGATCGTCCAAGCGAAAGGCCATAGTCCCCGGCGTTACTAGATCACCGGGCAAGCTCTCGGCTTGAGTAACTATGCCATCAAAAGGAGCGATAATGCGCGCCTGGTTCAAGGTCGCTTGTGCAGCAGCGACCTTTGCCTGCAGCGCCGCCAGCTGGACGGCATCCGGGCCATCTTTCAGACGATCGTAGGCGCGTTGCGCATCTTCTAATTGCGCGGCCAGCAAATCGAGATTGGCTTTGGCGTTGGCGATCGTCTCATCATCGGCGCGATCGGACTTTATCGTTTTCAGCTCCGGCACCTGCGTCGCATTAAATCTCCCGACCGTGTGATAAACGATCACGGTATAGGTGCGCGGCGTAAAAAGCGAATCGTAGTAGTCCTTCGCCTTATCATAGGCCTTTTGGGCCTCACGTAGCGCAATCCAGGCCTGAACGGCAGGGGTTTTAGATTGAAGCAAATCTTCCAACTGACGCTGCGCACTGACCAGATCGGCTTCGGCCAGGATGATATTCTGTGGTAACGAAGTGCGCAGAAGGTTGGCCAGCACCTGATCCTTTTTGACGGTATCGCCGACTTTTGCGAAAACGTTTTCGACAATGCCGTTAGTCTGCCAGGTGAGGATCGCTGTTTGACGCGCCCGAACGGTGCCGGTCGCCCCGACCGTTACGGTGAGATTACCGCGTTCTACGCGGACGATCTGATAGGTCGGCTTGGCAGCAGCCCGGCTCGATCGGAAATAATAAAGCCCCCCTGCCACCAGGATCACAAGCACCAGTAACCAGAGCCAAGACTGGAAACGTCGAAAGAGAGAGCGCATAGGAAATTCTCCAAACAGAAGATTATCGTCCGCCGCGGATAAAGAGTGACGGCCTCTGGCCGCCTCTCGGAGAAAGCGGCGGGTTGAGAACGAGAAGATCGCCTTCCTGTAAATTATCGCTCAACAACATGCTCATGGTATCGCCAGAGGCTCCGAGACGAATTTCGAGCGGCACGACCTGATCTTGGCGCAAAACGTACACCGTATACTTGCCATTTACCAGGCGCACCGCTCGGTTGGGAATTAGAAGTACATCGGGAATTTCGCGCACAAGGATCTGCACAGCGGCACTCATCCCCGGATGGATCTGCTCATCGGCATTGGTGATCTCTACTCGGACGTTGAAAGTAACCCCCTGATTCTGCAATGTGCCCACCTTGTCGACCTCTACCACTTTCCCATGATATTCTTTCCCCGGCGCACCGTCCAATGTAATGGTCACCTCTTGTCCCTCCTGGACGCTATTTATGTCCACTTCAGAAATGCCCACCTCGATATAAAGGTGGGAGAGATCGTCTATACGAAAGGCGAGTGTGCCGGGGGTCACAGGATCGCCCGGTAATACGTTGACCTGGGTGATGATGCCATCGAAGGGCGCGGTCAGGCGCATCAGGTTGAGCGTAGCTTGAGCGGCGGCGATCCGTGCTTTTAACGTGGCTAGCTGCACCGCATCAGGTCCCTCTTTGAGGCGTTCGTAGGCGCGGCGAGCATCTTCCAGCTGGGCCGCTTTCAGGTCCAGATCGGCCTTGGCCTCCGCTTTGGTTTGGTCATCGGCCTCTTGAATGTGAACGGTTTTCAGATAAGGCACCTGTCGGGTAATCGTTTGCGGGGTTGGGAAAGGAATGGTGAAAGTGACGGTGCGAAAGGAAAGGATCTCATAGGTATAAGGCTGGAACAGCGACTCATAATAACGCTTGGCTTTGTCGTAAGCGTCCTGGGCATTTTGCAGTGCGATCCAGGCTTGCACGGTCGGGGTATTGGAGTGTAAGAGGTCCTCCAACTGGCGCTGAGCATCGGCCAGATCGGCTTCGGCCAGCAGAACGCTTTGGGGCAATGAACCCTTTTCCAGCGTTGCCAGCACTTGATCTTTTCGCACCTGATCCCCCAGAGCGACATTGACCTTTTCCACCACCCCACTCACCTGCCAGGTCAAAACGGCGCTTTGACGCGGTCGGATATAGCCATCACCGCTCACGGTGGCGACCAACGTGCCGCGCTCCACTTTCACGGTTTGATAGGCAGGGGCGCTGCGCGGCCGGGCGAAAAACCGGTACCCTGCCACTACGATCAAGGCCGCTAACAGTAACCACCCGCCGTATTTACGGAAAAATAAGCGCATTCTTCCTCCGAAGCAGAAAATTCCTTACGGGCAGATTCAAAACAGACCAATTTTCTCCGACCCATGAGCCGAAACACTCCTGGACACATGCATTCGGCCAGGTGAGGTCACTGCAAAAGGTCTTTTTACCACAAAAGAACACCTCCTCCAAGCATTTCATGAGATTCAAATATCTCTCATAAAATCACACGATTTTATAACAAAGAGTTCACTGCAAAAAGTCCTTTCACCACAGAAGGACACGCCCTCAAAGCACTTCAAGTTTTGAGATCCAAATAGCTCTAGGAAAATCGCAAGTTTTTGCAACAATATGGCCAAAAACCGTTTTAGATTTAAACCTTTTCATAGTTTTCCGTGTCATCTGTGTTTGTCCGTGTCCTATTGAATCGAGCCCATGTAGCAGAGATTTTTGCAGCGGAGTCAACAAAATTTTAGCGCTCTTTGTGCGCGTCGTGGTCAAAAACTGTTTCGGTCGTAGACCCGTCTATATTTTTCCATGTTATCGAGTTTGTCCGTCTCCTATTGAATCCAGCTTATGTGGCAGAGATGGTTTTTGCGATGGACTCAATGGTCAAAAAGCAGAAAACCTTGGGAAAACTTTTCTCTGCTTGATAGTTAAATCCGTTGAAATATAAAACCGAATTTACAAATTGTCAAGGGTTGAGTCATTCGGCGATTCGGCTGAGGCGATAAACTTCCACCCATCCTCGGCGCCAAAGCGGGTAGCTACGATCGCTCCCCATCCCCATACTGCCGCCAGCAAAAAGGCGAGAACGTCGATCCCAGGAAGGCTACCAACAACGAAGAACGCAAGGCTTCCGAGGGCTAAATCGAGCAGAAAATGCTCTTCTGCCAGGTGTAATCGGCGGCGGAGCCAATTTCCAAGGATCAGAAGGCTCAGCAACATGCCGAGGAGAGCGAACAGACCAAAAAGGAAGAAGAGGTAGGGCAAAAACAAAAGCCCAAAGCCGGAAATCACGGCCATCAGCCCCAGGAGAAGCCCTAGGAAAGCCGTAGTGATCCCGATCCCCAGATAGGCCACGCCCTTTTGGTCAAATCCAATGAGCATGTGACGAAAACGCTGCGGAAAGAGGGAGAAAGCCAAAAATCCGGCCAAAAAGAAGAAAATCTCTGCGGCGAGCGTCCTACCTACTACCCAAATGGGAGAGAAGCGAGTTAGAAAGCGCTCTTCCGGCTGCAGGAACGGTTCTCGTTCCAGCAGCCGCGGTTCATTCCGCTCATAGCGAGGGAATGGGTGCCTCAGCCGTTCCGTCCGATTGAGGCGTTGCAACGCAAGGCCGGCCAGAAAAGAAACGGCCAAGCTGAGAAAGAACAGAACTACCAGGGTGAGGATCGTTTTTCGAGACATTTCACATCCTTATTTTTACAGCCGACAGGCAAATGGAATGTTCCGGGCAAAACGCCTTTCAAGAATGTGCATGGTGCTCCGAGATATCCAGATTGGTTCGGGCAATTTGAGCGACTGCCATGAGAGCGGCTCCAACGACCAGGAAGCTCAAGGCCAAGGAAAGCGCGGTGAGACTTAAATCCTGCACCGCGGTCCAGAGCGCAGTAAGAAGGCCAAAATCGGCCGAAAGCAAAGCGTTCCAGGCATTATTGAGCGCGGTGCCCAACAAGCCGAAGAAGGATGGCAAGTCGTTCCCAAAAACGTTCAAAAGCTCGCGCATAAGGAGAGCGGAGACGACAAAGCCGAGTAGGAGCGCCATCCAACCGATGCGCGCTACCAAGCGAGAAAATCGCCGCGCCCGCTCACGAGCGCGCAGGGTGAGACAAATGCGCCGATCCAAGTCCAAAGAGGGCATCGGGGAAGGCATTTGAGAAAGTTGTTCATCGAGCCAATCCATAGGTTTCCTCCAGCATATGTCGCAAACGCGCTTTGGCGCGCTTCAGGTGAGTGCGCACGGTGTTGAGAGGGAGGTGAAGCGCAGCGGCGATCTCTTCGTAGCTGAGTTCTGCATCATAGCGCAGGGCGATGACCGCACGATACATCGGCGGAAGGGCTGCCACAGCCTGCGCCAGCGTTTGCCGCATCTCGTTCTCTTCCACCAAACGTGCCGGATCGGTTCCACCTTCATCCGGCAAGAAATCAAGCACTCCATCATCCTCCACAAGGCGGCTTTCTTTGCGCCAAAGATCGCGACCCAGATTGAGCGCCACGGTCACCAGGTAGGGGAAGAACGGACGATCGTTTTTGTACCGCGAAAGGTTTTCCCATAGGCGTAAAAAGGTTTCCTGGACCAGCGCTTCAGCCTCTCCATCGTCATTGACCACGCGCCTCACTACCCGATAGAGACGCGTGGTATAACGATGTACCAACTGTTCAAACGCATCCAAATCCCCAGAGCGGGCTTGCTCGAGCAGGGAGAAATCGTTCTCATCCTTCATCGCGATGTACGACTATACCATTACTTTGTGGTAACGGTGCCGAGACAAGCATCAGGCGCATCAGGCGGCCCAATCCGATAACTATAGCGACAAGGATCGCTACCATCACAAACCGCCCGATCAGGCCAGGAAGCCCACGGATTAGAGAAAAACGTTCCCCTCGTTCGCCGAAACCTTCACGACCTTCGAAAGATGGCCGGCCTCCGGGTCTGGCAAAAGTCGCTCTGCCTTCAGGAAACGGGCTAGGAGAAGCCATGGCCTGGCGCTGACCGAGCTGATAGATCGTCAAACCGGTGAGAAAAACAACTATGATCAGGATCAAGGTGCGTAGCAAAACCTTGAACATTTCAACCTCCTAGCGTTCCGATTTCACAGCAACCTGGGAAAAGCTCTGCTTACGGCCTAAACGACCAAAAATGCGTTTGGCGGTATTTACAATCCAATCCCAATGCAGGCCGACATGAACGGCGACGATCACGAGGGTAAGATTTGCAGAAGCATCATGAATGCGCCGCCAGAAAAAGTTGCGCGCTTCCGGAAGGCCCAGGGCAGGGAGAACGCTGCGCGAGATTAGGAAACCGCTCAGGATGACTGTCGTCATAGAAAGGAATAACAAGAGGTCCAGCACAAAGTTGAGGCGCGACTGGTGAAACAACTTCTGGAAGAATCGTTTTCCCACTGCAATGATCCAGTCCCACTGAGTCAGTATATGGATTAGAAAAGCGAGGATGGCTGCAGTAGCCAACCATTCATGGAAAGGAATACCCGTGAGGGTCGGTTCCATGAAAACCAGGAAAGAAGTGAAAAGGAACAAATCGAGCCAGAAACGTGTCCGTGCTTTGAGATTCATAGGTCCTCCTTTGGGTTGAATTCATTTTTAGCACGAATAAAGGGGAAAAAAGTTTCGGCTTGCGGAAAGCGCCCGTCCCACAACCGGTCCATCCCCCAATTGCCATCCATAGTTTGCGGTCAGGGTCTCGGTCCATAGTCGCAAAAACAAAAAATCCCCTTGTTGATAAGGGGATGTGCTCCTGGCCGAGGACTCGAACCTCGAACCTAGCGGTTAACAGCCGCCCGCTCTGCCGATTGAGCTAGCCAGGAAGGTGATTAGATTATAACAGATGCACCCACAGTGTCAAGGTAATCGGTTTAGGCACCTGAGTGGCGAGGGTGAGATTTGAACTCACAACCAAGGGCTTATGAGTCCCCTGCTCTGCCATTGAGCTACCTCGCCAAGCAACGTCGATCTTACTACGAGTGGGCTATTTTGTCAACGCCGCGCGCACTGCCATGCACTTGCCAAGGCTTTTTTGATTTGACTGCAAAAAACCACGTCTGCCACACGGGCTCGATTCAATAGGACATGGACAAACACGGAGCAACTGTGATACACCTCAAGGCGGAGAAGGCCTCCAACCCTGATTGTTGTGGAGGATAGCATTCAAAATCGTCAGCAGTTTGCGCATGCAAGCGACAAGAGCGGCACGGGAAAAACACATGAACGGGTCTACGGCCAAAAAAGCTATCTCTTCCAGGAAACCGGCCTCACCGGCATGGTAAAAGCATCTCTGCTTCGGCAAAACTCTCTAACAAATAACCAGACGTATCACCTTTGACCACAGGATGCCTCCACGATACATAAGCATGGCTCTCTAACGGTCCGGCCGCCATGGGACCTGAGGAGGAATATCAGGCGGGCGGATCCAGCTCAACCAACCTTGGTGCACATGAAAGGGACGTTCTAGTTTTTCAAAGCGAATGCTCAACAAGCTGATCGCCAAGCCGAGCACACCAAGCCATTGGAGGGGAGTAAGGCTCTCGTGCAACCAGTATTTGCCAAAGGTGATCGTCACCAAGGCCTCAGCCAATCCAAAAAGGGCCGCCTGAACCCCTCCCAGATGCTTTACGCCCAGGAAAAGCGAGAGCCGCGAGAGAAAAGTGACCAGCGTCAACCCCAAAACAGGTATCCACGAGACCTGACCAGGCGGATACGAGCGATCCCACCCAAGATAGGCCACACTGACCACTACACTCATCGAGAGCAGGGTGTAAAACGCTACGGTTGGGGGAGGTGCCTCATATAGGACACGCTGGTTGATCGGTAGGTGAAGCGCATAGAGCAACGCCGCGCCCAGCATCAGCAACAGTCCCCGCCATTCTGCCTGCTGATCAGGGGCATAGGTCAGCCAAACGACTGAGGAAAAGGCCAACACCATGCGTGCGATGGTCAATTTACCGGGAACCTGACCATCAAAGAACATCCAGAGCATAACGAAGAACGGATACGAAGCGTAAACCAGCTGCCCCAAACTGGCACTCAAATGACGCAAAGCCAAATAGTAGAGCAACGAACCCAACCCATTGAACAAACCGGCTAGCAAACAGGCAGCCAGTCCGACCGGGAAGATATAGAATAGACGACGATTTGAGAAGATCAACACCAAAAAGAGGAGAAAAGCGGCCAGCACCGTACGCAGCGCAACTACCAGAAACGGGGAAAAACCCTCCAGAATGGCCCATTTGCCGAAAACGGGAGCCAGTCCTAGAAAAAAAGCGGAAAACGCCGCAGCAGTGACCCCTTTGGTGCGATGCATAGCCAAGTTATTCCAGCAGATCCTTGACTTCCAGGGCCAATTCGTCGCTTAGGAAATCACCTTTTTGCATCAATCCCTGAATCTGGCCCCGCAGCCGCGCTTTCTCCTCCGACGTCAATTCCTTCGCCGTGACCACGATGATCGGGATTTGTGCCGTCTCTGGGTGGGATTTGAGGTGTTCCAATACGGCAAAACCATCCATTTCAGGCATCATTAGATCGAGAATGATCAGATCTGGAAGCTCGCGGTGGACGAGTTGTAATGCCTCCTGGCCATTCGAGGCTTCAAAGAGGGTAAAGTTGCCCTGCGATTGGAGAACACGCCGAATCAGGCGCCGGGCCTCCTCATTATCATCTATAATGGCCACGCGCGGGAAGCGCTCCGGTACAACTCGATTAAGCGCGGCCAGCAAACCCTCCTGCGGAGCGACTCTTGCCGCCTGATCCTGCGGCAGCGAAACATCGTGGGACCACTCGTCTCCTAGCACCTCTTCTTCTGTAGGCATGGTATGGCCAGTACAATTCACCACCACCGTATCGGTTGGACGAATGAGCCCCTGGCGCACCATCTTGAAAAGGCCGGCAAATGCCGCAGCGGCTGCCGGTTCGGCAGAAATGCCTTCCATTTTTGCCAAAACGTGCATGGCGCGGAAAGCCTCCGCATCGCTGACGCTCTCAAACAACCCACCGTTCTGAAGCATATACTCGCGCAGCAAAGTATAAGTGCGTCCCGGATTCCCGGTTGCAAGGGTTTCGATATGCGTCCGAGGAGAAGCGATCGGCGTGGCTACTTCGGCATTGGCCTTCCAGGCCTGCACCATTGGAGCGCAACCGCTAGCCTGGATGGCAGCAACAGCAGGCATGCGATCGATTAGCCCCATTTGGTAGAGCTCTCGGAACGCTTTGGCAATGCCCAAAGGCCCCATGCCACCGCTAACAGCCTGGATATACCAATCCGGCACACGCCAAGGTAAAACAGAGCTGGAGCGTCCTTCCTCCCAGGAGAGCTGCTCGCAAATTTCAAAAGCGATGGTTTTCATCGCCTCCACCGAAGGGATGGTGCGCGCCCCCATATCGAGATACAGTCCTCGCTGACGGGCAAAATCGGCCGCCACTTGTTTGGTTTGATCGTACGAGGCGGTCACCTTGATCAATTGGCTTCCATAAAGGGCAATTTCACGCATTTTGGTCGCCGGCACCAGGCTGGTGACAAAGACCCAGATCTTGATCCCGGCGCGAGCCGCATAAGCGGAATACGAAATGGCCACATTACCGGTGGAAGCCACCACCATCTCGGTAATCCCGGCCTCTTTCAAAGCGGCAATGGTCACCGCGGCCTGGCGATCTTTGAAAGAAGCGGTCGGCCCTTGCCGCTCATCTTTGATATAAAGGTTCGGCAGGCCGAGCATCATCCCCAGATTAACAGCACGGATCAAGGGAGTGCCACCCTCGCCCAACATCAACGAACGAGAAGGCTCCCGTACAGGCAGTAGCTCACGATAACGCCAGAGATCGAAAGGACGTCTTTCCAGCGATCTTAACCACTCTCGTTTTGCCTGCTCGTAATCATATACCGCCTCGCGCCACTCGCTATGGCAGCGCTGACAGGATGAAAGAGAGGGGGAATAAGGAGAAATATGGCCACAATCAATGCAACGTATCTGAAAACTCATTCTATTTCGATTCCTCTCCCGATGGGCGCACCCGTTTAAGTGCACGTTCCAGCACGGAGAAAAGCTCCGCCTCGCTAATAGCGCCTTTCTGGATCAGGCGCTGGCCGAATTCCTGTAACTGTCTGTGTTGCTCAGGGGTCAGTTCCACACCGCTGACGACTACCACCGGAATATCGCGCAGCCCCGGCGTTGTGCGCATACGCTCCAACAGGGTAAAGCCATCCAGATCAGGCATAAAGAGATCCAGGATCACTGCATGGGGACGATGTTGAAGGAGTAGGTCCCAACCCTTTTCTCCTCCCTCGGCAAGAATAGGCTGATAGCGCCCTCCCTCTTGCAATGTTTTTGCCAATAAGCGCAGATCATCCGCATTATCATCAATAATCAAAACTTCGCGGATGCTACCATCCCCGTTCAGACGATCGAGAGCATGGACCAAGTCCTCTTGCAGAATCGGCTTGACCAGGTAATCTGCAGCCCCCAGGCTGAATCCTTTCTCGCGATCGTCCACGATGGAACAGATGATCACCGGAATCGTTCGGGTCTGCGGGTTTGATTTCAAGTCTATCAGTACCTGCCAGCCATCGTAGCCGGGCATCATTACATCGAGGGTGATAGCAAAAGGTTTCAGACGCAAAGCCTGCTCCACGGCCTGTTTCGGTTCGGTAAGCCCCACGATCTGATACCCGAGAGGCGCCAAATAACGCTCATAAAGAGCGATCACATGCGGATCATCATCCACCGCAAGGATAACGCGCCGCTCCGGCGCCGACACTTCAGGCTTCTGATATACCGGCACGGTGAAGTAAAACGTGCTCCCCTCCCCCAATTTGCTCTTCACGCCAATAGTACCACCATGCAACTGGATCAACTGTGCTGAGATCGCCAACCCCAAGCCGGTACCGCCCGTCTTGCGGGTAAGGGAAGCATCCACCTGCGAAAACGGCTGGAAAAGTTTCGCCTGATCTTCTTCCGAAATGCCCGGTCCGGTATCCGTAACCTTGACCAGCACTTCCGGCTGCCCGTTCGGACCGACCTGCACACTCGCTTCGACACGGATCTCACCCTGCTCGGTGAACTTGGCCGCGTTCGAAAGCAGATTGAGCAGCACCTGGCGAATGCGCGTCGCATCGGCGCGGACCGTGGGCAGATCCTCCGGAATCGAACGTTTGAGAGTAATCGGCTTATCCTTTACCAAGCCGGTCGCCGTGGACATAACGCTACGGATGATCTCTGCCAGGTTGACCTCCTCAAAGGCCAATTCCATCTTGCCGGCTTCGATCTTGGAGAGGTCAAGGATATCGTTGATCAGGCCGAGCAGGTGTTGACCCGAATTGTAAATTGCCGTCAGGTCTTGGCGCTGCAGCTCGGTGATCGGCCCATCAATGCCTTTCAAAATCACTCGCGAGAAGCCGATAATCGAATTTAACGGGGTGCGCAGTTCATGGCTCATATTCGCCAGGAACTGGCTCTTCATCCGATCGGCCTCGCGCATCTCGCGCATGGCATCCTGAACAACCTGATAGGAGCGAGCATTATCAATCGCCACGGCGATCTGATCGGCCAGGATTTGCAAAACGGCAATATCGCTTTCGTCGAAAGCATTGACCTGGGTAGATTGCACATCCAACGCCCCGATCACGCGTTGACCAATGCGCAACGGAATAGCCGCCTCGGCTCGCGTCTCCGGAAGGAGCGGATTGAAACGGTGAATAGGATTTTGCGAAACATCGTTCACCACCAACGGCTCGCCGGTCGCAGTAACGGTACCAACAATAGATTTCGAGCCAACCGGCAATGCGTGACCACGGCGCTTCATTTCGGCGCCGGCCTCGCCGGTTGCCTCCTGCAAAACGGCATTGAAACCGGTTTCTTCGACAGTGAAGATGGCCGCATGATAGTAACCGAAACGTTCGCACACCAGGTTCACTGCCCGACGGAAAATGGTTGGCAGGTCAAGCGCCGAAGTCACCAGACGACCGATCTCGGCTGCCGCGGCCAAATATTCATTTTGCCGTTGCAAAGTCTGGCGCGAAGTCTGTACCTGCTCAAAAAGGCGCATCTCTTGAATGGCCGCAGAAGCCTGAGTCAGAATGTTTTGGATCAGGACAATATCCGAAGGCGAAAGGCGCGTCTGTAGATCAAGAATATCCAAACCCAACGTGCCAATTACATCATTTCCGGCCAAGATAGGAAAGATGACCAATTTGACAATACCACGTTCGCGGAATTGTTCCCGCAATGCCGCATCCACCCGCGGATCGTTTTGGACATCTTCGATAACTACGGGCTGGCGGGTGCGGAACACTTCCTGGGTAGAGGGATTATCCGAAAGTCGGAAACGGACTCCGAGCACCGAGGGCAAAGTAGTCTTGCCATGCTCTGCAACCACGGTGAGATACTCGCCCTCTTCATTCAACAAAGCTAATCCTCCATGCTCTACCTGAAAATACTCCACCAGCTCTCGGACAACGACCTGCAAAGCATCCGAAAGCCGTAGCTTGCCAGAGACTGTCCCCACTATTCGGTTGATTAGCGCCACCTCGCGCGCATTGCGTTGTGTCTCTTCCAGCAAACGGACGTTTTCAATCGCCACCGCTACCACGTTTGCCACAGCCAAAAGCAGTTCCAGGTCTTCCGAAGTAAACGCGTCTATGCGCGTATCTTCAACGATCAGCACGCCCAATACCTTCCCGCCAACTTGAATGGGGATATCGGCTTCGGTGTGAGAATTTCTTAAGCCTGGAACATACTCCGGGTGTTGCGTGACATCCGGCCAGTAATGCATACGTCCGGTCTCTACCGCCAGTCGGCTAAGTCCTTTTCCGACCGGAATGCGCCAGTCGGATGGTGCTTCATCCCAGCCACTTTGCGCTTGGAGCACCCGATCGCCGGTCAGCGGATCCACCATAAAAATGCCGGAGAAAGCAAACCCCAGGCGTTCCCGCAAGACTTGAACGGCAATGCGGCAAATTTCGCGAATATCGCGGGTTTGCGCGAGCTGGGTACTCAGATAGTACAGAGCCGCCTGCTGCGCCGCGCGGCGCTGTGTTTCGGCAAAAAGCCGGGCATTTTGAATGGCGATCGCTGCATGAGCGGCAATCGCCTCTAAAAGGCGCTGATGGTATTCATCGAACGCATGAGGACGTTCGGGATCCTGGATTGTAATGACCCCGAGCACCTGATCAGCGACAATCATCGGCACTCCCAGCCAGGAAATGGCATCACTGCCGATGAGATCAATGCCCATTTCCCGAATCTGCTGAACAGCATCTTCTTTCAGGAGCAAGGGGCGGCGCGTCCGGATCAGATACTCGGTCAGGCCGTTGCCATCCTTGCGAGGTTGCCAATTTTGGCGTTGATTGTCTTCAATGGCCAGTGGGAATGATACGGTATTCGTAGCAGCATCATACAGGGCGATAAAAAAGTAGCCGGCGGGGAGCAGGCGAGAGGTATACCGATAAATGGTTTCCAGGATTTCGTTCAATTCCAGGCGCGCGGCCAATTCGCGCCCCATCTCATTAAGAATGGCCATTTCTTCAGCACGACGTTGGGTCTCCTGAAAAAGGCGGGCATTTTCCAGTGCCAGCGCCAGCTGTTCGCTCACTTGTTGAACAAAGCGGAATTCATCCCCTTCAGAAGGCAAAGGATTCTCATCCAGCACCTGAATGTTTCCCCACACCCGTTCGCCGAAACGCACCGGAACCTCTAACTGATAGAGAGCTTCTTCGGCACGCATTGCAGGGATGGGTTGCTCGGCAAAAAGACGGCGAGCCCGCTTTCGTGCTTCAGGAAGCGCGGGAAGGTGCGGTTCTCCACTCTGACGTAAGGATTCAAACAGATGTTCGACGCGTGAAGCTTTTTTCTTGGGCATATTCGATTAACTCCTGTGCCAACGCACGATACTGTTGTGCTGAACGGCTGCTACTCTTGTAACGCGTGATCGGCAAGCCAACTATTGGGCTCTCACGTAATCGGGTATCCACTTCGATCACGGTACTAAAAACGCCCTGCCCAAATGTGGCACAAAGCTGCTCATAAATATCGCGATGGACGCGATTGCGCCGATCCATCATCGTTACCAGAATGCGATAACGAAGCTCGGCGTTAACTTCCGCTCGAATGTGTCGAATCAGCTCCATCATATCTCGCAACGCATACGCCGAGAAAAATTCCGGCTGCGTAGGAATGATCAGAAGATGGGCTGCTCCAAAAGCGTTTATGGTAAGACTACCCAAAGCCGGGGGACAATCTAAAAGCACATATTCAAAAGAGTGCTTTTCCAATAGGCGAAGCAAGGCATCCTGCAATATCAGTTTATAGTTACCCCGCGCCGGCAGTGATTGTTCGGCCACTTCCAAGCGAGAAGCCGAAGGTACCAAGAAAAGGTTTTCGATCTCCGTCCCCAGGATAGCTTTTTCCAGCGGAACTGCATTCAAAAGCGCATCGGCTATATTGTTTGCAGTTCCATCTTTCTCAAAGCCAAGGCCTAAAGTAAGATTCGCCTGAGGATCCAGGTCGATGAGCAGGACCCGATGACCCTGCTCCGCCAGCGCCGCTCCCAGAGAAAGCGTGGTGGTGGTTTTGGCTACGCCGCCTTTTTCGTTCGAGATGGCAATCACATACGCCATGGTCTTGCTCCTTTACTATGCTTGGTTCTCGCCATCATTCGTCTCTGCAGGAATCAAACGCACTTCTTTAACACCTAAGGCTTGTCGCAAAGTATCCAGAGTAGTCTGGATCATTGCCTGCGGATCGCTCACCGAGCGGATTTTGGTGGTAATTTCGGCCAGCAAGCGCTCACGTTCAGCACGTCGTTGTGAATCGCCGTAAAGGCGAGCGGTTTCTAGCGCGGCTCCAACCTGCTCGGCAATGATACGCAACGCGCTGATCTCCTCTTCGCTCCAGGGGCCCCGCTCGGCGGATTTATACGTGCGCATAAGGCCGATGACATGACCGCGGATTTTGATCGGGAGGCTGATAAAGTACCTTCCACCGGGGGATTGGAGATCGGTCTCGAGGACAATCTCCCCTGTAGTCAATGCTCTACCGACGTCAGATGCCTGCAAAGGTTCGGTCGGAATGCTCCCACGGGCAGTGCTGCGGAAGGCAAGAGGAGCTCGCAGGCGCAGTAAGGCCTCTCGCCACTCGATCCGCGTACGTTCAGCATAGGCGCGTTCGAGACTGCGTAAGGTCTCCTGGCTTTCGGTATAGAGATAAGCATTGTCCAACGCCGTACCCAGTTGCTCGGCAAGGATCTGGAAAACGGCCAAGTTCTCGGGCGTGAAGGCATTCGGTCGATCGCTTTGGATGCTAAGCGCTCCTAACACCTGCCCCCGCGAACGCAAGGGGATAGCCGCTTCAGAACGCGTTTCCGGCAATTCCGGCGTGCGCAAGCGCACTTCATCCAGCTCCGCCTGCTGGGCAATACGCGCCTGATTGTTGGCAATGCTCCAGCCGATCATCCCTGTGCCGATCCGAATACGGTGCCCCCGGGCAAGCATCTTCTGGCCGGCCTCACCAGTGCCGGCCCGCAGGTCGGCCCATTCACCGCTACCATCCACCTCGAACAACCCTACATAGTATAGCCCAAAGCGTTCGCGGATCATTTCTACCGCCTGTCGGGCCAACTGTTGCGGATCGAGGGTTGAAGCAATGGCGCTTCCGATCTCAGCGGTATATTGCAACGCGCGCGAACGTTCTTCCAGTTCACGCGTACGCTCTGCCACACGCGCCTCCAACGAACTCACCAGATCGCGAATATAAGCGGTCATCGTATTGAAAGCAGTGGCCAGCAAACCACTTTCATCCCGGCGTTGTGAGGTTACCCGAACGTTGAAATCTCCTTCCTGAACCCTGCGAGCCGCCTGGGTGAGAAAAGCGATCGGTTGTAACAAGCGTTCGGAGAGCGTCAGGGATATAAAAGCGCTGGTTAAAGCCGTCACCAATGCCAAAGCGCTAAAGAGCAGAAATTGCCGACGCAATGGAGCAGAGAAGAAGCTTTCCTGCTGCGCATAAAACAGTGTCCACGGACGATGGCGGAGCGGTTGGGCAATGATTACTTCGGGATGTAAGGGCAACGGATGGATCTCCGAGATGACAAATTCCGATGTGCCTTTCTGAAGCAACGGGAGCAGATTGGGAAGGTTCATGGAAAGCTGTTTCGTTGTTCCCTGAGGCAGTCGCCCACTTGACTGGAAAGCCTCCAATTGGGTCTGCGAAAGAGGCGCGAGCAACTTGAAATTGGCCGTCGAGTTATCGCCATGCGCCAGCACAATGCCATTTTCATCTACCAGTACGGCGAATGAGGCCGGGCCGGCCAGCTCTTTGTTTTTAAACATCAGCTGCTGGAGAACACCAGCATTATAGTGCACACGCAATACACCCCATACGTTCCCACGTTCATCTCTCACCGGTGCCGAAAAGGTAATCGTATTGGTACGAGCGTTGACAAAAGAAACGTAAGGTTGGCCGGTTTGTAGAGGGCGTAAGAAATAATCTTTATCGGCTTCATTAGAGCCTATATTCAGAAAAATAGAATCAGCCACATTAAGGCCACTTCGATCTAGGAGCCCATATGACAAAATGTTAACCGTATCCAGACGGCTCAGCGTTACAAGGGTTTGCTGTAACTCCTTGAAAATATTTTTGCGATCAGGACTATCAGGTGAACTCTCCAGAAACTCGATGAGTTCAGGCAACTGCGCATACGTCTTAACGTTGTTCAACGTTGAAGCAATAAACTCGTCCACCTGTTCGGCACTCAAACGAGAAGCTGCTCGCAACTGGAAAGAAATATTTTCTCGCAAACGATTTTCTAGGGAGCGCAAGGTGATGAAAGATACCAAACCCAAAGGGAACAACGTCAACCCTAGCAAAGCAACCAGCAAACGCGCCCGCAGGGAGGGATTGACAACCTGAGCGTAGTAAAGGAGATACAAGAATCCAACGACAGAAAACAGGAAGAACAAATAAGCCTGGATTGCGGTCGGGACAGTAAGGCGATATGTGGGAGCCAGCACATCCAATCCCATGAGCAGAGCCGCTGTCAGGATGGCCGTACCGATCGCCGGCAAACGTTGCTCCCTAGGCAGAAGCAGCGGGCTCATACTGGAAACCAGTGCCAGGATGGCAAGGCCCAGCATCCACCCCATGTTAGCAATCAAGGCCCCGCCGGCCAAGAAAGCCAGCTCACCGCTCAACAACAAAAGCCACGGAGCCAGGATGGAATGACCCTGGCGCGCCAGAAAAATGCTGAAATCGGTAAGCAAAAGGAGTAATAAGGTAACCGCTACCGTGCCCCAAAGCTGCCAACTTCCACTGCGCAGGGCCAGCAAGGAAAGAGCAGCCAATGAGAGCAGCGTGCCGACCTGCGCAATGCGGGCTACAGTTTGAAAAGATTTCACTCGAGACTCTGAGATTTCTGACATAGGCATTCCGTATTCTCGCGGGTTAGGTTTCGGGGTGCGACTGGGGAACCACTTCGGGCAAAATTTGAATCAACACTTCCGGAAGCGCAAAGGCCGAACGGGTATCATCGGCAGCTCGACGTAAGATGGTCTCAAGATCGAGCGTTTCACGCACCCGAGCGGAGATTTCGGCCAGAATGCGCTCACGCTCCGCGCGGTCTCGGGTCTCTTCCAGCAAGCGTGCATTTTCAAGCGCCAGAGCAATCTGATCGGCCACCTGCTGTGCCAAGTTCTTCTCCGGTTCACTCCAGGGCCGACCGGTCGCTTTGCGCTTCAGGCGTAAAACCCCGATACGCTGACCGCGCAACTGTAAGGGAATTTCGATGATGCCCTCGCTACCATCTGCTGTGGTGACGGCCACCGGATCTAAGAGACGTATTCCTAATGGCGTATACCGATAGCCGATCTTGCGACGAGCACTGAATTTCCGCCAGGCCTGGCGCGTCTCGGCCGCGCTCAAGGCTTGAACCTGTTGGAGCGTCAGATGGGTTTCGGAAAAGAGGCGGGCATTTTCCAATGCCATCGCGATCGAATCGGCCATTGACTGGAGCGTTTCAATATCATCCTGTCGGAACGCTTGCGGTTCCTCGGATTGGATATCCAACACCCCGATCACCTCGCCGCGAATCATCAGTGGCAAAGCGATCTCTGAACGGGTACGCGCCAACTCCGGATTGCGAAAATAGGCTTCTTCCAGTTCTACATCCTGGGCAATGTAGGCGCGCTTTTCGGCCGCAGCACGCCCCACAATTCCTTGGGCACCTATTTCCAGACGATGACCACGCTCGACAAGCCGTTGACCTTCTTCCGAAGAGGCCGCCTGAAGCACGGCATAGCGACGCGTTTCATCCAGCAGGAAGAGGCCAACGTGATAATAGCCGAAGTATTTTCCAATCAGGGTAACTACCTGACGCACCAGATAGGTAATATCGCGCTCTAGAGCAGCCTCGCGCGTCACCTGGATGGCGGCATTCAGCTGACGGGTACGCCGCTCCAGCTCAGCCGTCCGATTTGCGACCTGTTCCTCCAAAGAACTCCGAACGGCTTCCAGCTCGAGCTTCTGCTCTTGGGATTGTATAAACAGATTCCCAAGCTGCTGGAGCAAAGAATACGCTGAGAAAACGATGAGTGTGCCGAGAAATAGTAGACCGTAAAGCGGGATTCCCCAAAAGAGCATTGCGTTCAGAGAAAAATTCGAGGCCATCACCCCCCGTAGGACGAAAAATAGCACAGTTAGCACAGTGAAACCGGAAGCAATGAAGGCCAACCGAGCCTCTAGCCAGAGAAAACTCAGCACAATTAAGGCCAGAAAGGTTATAAACGCCCCACCACTTTCATTTTCAAGGAAATTTCCAACGCCGATCAGGTACAACAGAGCCATAGCAAATATTGCCCGCAAGCGATACGGAACGCGAAAAGCGGTTATTGCCAGCAGAACCAAATAAGTCAGAAGGTATATGAGAACGATCGGAAACGGGGTGGTGAGAAAAGCAATAATCAGGATAGGAAATCCACTCACCGCGGCAACGATCAGCACTCTTTGCAACAACGCTGCGCGCCACTCTGGAACGTTTTGTGAAACGAATGTACTAGGCCTCATGACCATCCTCCGTTAGAGCGATCTCTATCTCACCGGCGTTGAGCGCTCGCCCCAATTCGCGCACAGCAGTTTGCAAGATGCCCTCCACTCCACTGGCGCTCCAGACCTTGCCGGTAATTTCGGAGAGCACATGTTCATAGATAGCCCGCTGCTGAGCCTGCTCAAAAAGCTGCGAGGCCTCTAGGGTAAGCGCAATCTGATCGAGAATATGCTGCAAGACCCGCACTTCCTGGGAGGTCCAGGGACCTTTTTCGGCCGGTTTATAGGTGCGCAGTACGCCGACTGCCTGACCCCGCATCAAAATGGGGATCGCCAGAGGATAAATCTGCTCCTGTTCGTAGAAGGTTGGCTCGCCGATTACGGTCTCTCCACGTTTTAGCGCTTCTTCCATTTCTGCATACCAGGCACGCGCATCTTCCCAAACCTGGGTGCCATCGCTGCGATACGTTGTACTTCCATGGGCATGGAAATATTCTTCCAGCGTCGCGTGCACACGCTGGGCAAAGACATGCTCCAGGCTGTGCATTGCGCTTTCCATTTCTGCATATAGACGAGCGTTCTCCAACGCACTGGCCACAAGATCGGCAAGCACCTGGAAAATAGCCAGGTTATCTGGATTGAACGCATTCGGGCGGGCACTTTGAATGGTCAGAGCTCCGATCACGCCGCTACGGGTACGGAGAGGCAGCGCCGCTTCCGAGCGAGTTTCCGGCAATTCCGGAGTATGCAGACGTACTGCATCCAACTCAGCCTGTTGAGCAATGCGTGGCTGATTATGGGCAATGCACCAGCCGATCATTCCGCTTCCAATACGAATGCGGTGCCCACGTGCCAACATAGCCTGACCGGCTTCCCCCGTGCCGGCGCGCAGAACGGCCCACTCCCCACTGCCATCCACTTCAAAAAACCCAACATAATACAGCCCAAAGCGGGAACGGATAATCTCAACCACCCGAGTAATCAATACTTGCGGATCACGCAACGAGAAGATCAGACGTCCCACATCGGCCACCGCCTGGAGATAGGAGGAACGTTCGGCCAGGATCAGCGTACGTTCTTCAACGCGCGCTTCGAGATTGCTCAACAGATCGCGCACTTGCCGCACCATCTGCATAAAGACATCGGCCAACACGCCGGTCTCATCACGGGTTCGCACCGCAAGGCGTACGTTCAGATCCCCCTGTTGGACCTGCTGTGCCGCATCTCTCAATTGGCGCAAAGGTCTCACGATGGCTTCTGAAATGAGTACCCCCATCAAAGCCACAATCAAACTCAGGGCTACTGTTGCCAGAACGATCACATTTCGTTGCTGACGTAAGGGTTGGGTGAAAAAATCTACCGATTGGTAGTACACAACCGTCCAGGGAAGGGTGACCATACGCCGAGCCGTAGCGCGCTCCCTGCTCAAAATACCTTCCTGAGAATGCACGTCAAGATCAAAAAACTGGGTCTGCGACAATCGCTCTAAGCCCTCTCCCAGCCCCGACATGGGAGCAATTTCAACCGAGGTGCCCGGCAAAAGGCGTCCCGTGACATATAGTGAATTTATAGTAGATTCTTCTAGAGAGCGGATCAGTTTCCCGTTCATCTGCGGGTGTTGGCCATGCGCCAGAATAATCCCATTTTCATCCACCAAAATGGCAAAGGATTGTTCTCCTGCCAGCCCACTATTGGCCAAAACGATCTGTTGGACAGCCGAAGGTAATAACCAAAAACGCAACACTCCGATCGGATGACCATCAATTGCTTTTACCGGAGCGGCAAAAGCAAGCACCGCTTGAGGAGGTGAACCACGATAGCGAATATCAGAGACAATCGAAATGCCTAAAATAGCACGACGGAAATATTCCTCTCCACTTTCGTCAAGCCCCAAATGTCTAGATTGTGTATCTGCAACTACGATTCCGCGTTCATTCAATAAACCATAGGATAAAATATATTGTGTATTACGGGACTGGAACGAAACCAATGTTTGTCCTACTTCAATAAAAGTAACAGGGCGTTGGGCCTCGCCTGCTTGCGCAAGCAAATAGTTCCTCAAAAGGGGAAGCTGTGCCTGGGTACGTACAATTTCAATGTTGCTCAAAAGATAGGCATCCAGTTGGGTGGAAACCTGGAGCGCGGCACTTGACAATGACGTCTCGCCGGCCGATTGCAGGGCCTGGGTGGCAATGCGGTTCGCCAGAAGGCTAATCACGGTCACCGAGAGCAAGCTGATAAAGAGAGTAGCAAATGGAAGTTTGATACGTAAGCTGATCGGATAGGCAGCAGAGGCATAAACTCCATATAATACCAAGGCCAGGATCAGAATCGAATAGGAGGAAATCCTTAACTGGGAGGGCGCGACAAGCCGATATTCCAACGGGAGCACCAGCGGTAATAGGATCAGCGCCCCTGCCGCGAGCACGGAGACGACCGCCCATGGATATTCATGCTGGGCCAAAGCAGGTGGGCGAGCAGCTACAGCGATCAGTAAGATCAGAATCACTGCATAGAATATCTCTAACCCTGCAACGGTAAAAGCAGAACCGATAAAAGAGAGCTCAGTAGCCAGGAGCGCCAGCCAGAGCAATTGCGACATTCGGCGCTCTCCCTGCATCGCAGGTCGCCGGATGAGAAAATACACCAACAGATAGACCAGCAAAAGTCCTCCGGCATTGGCGATCATCCATTGCATTTGCCGGGAAGGGCTGAGGAAAAGTTGAACGGTATAAGCCCCAATAGCAACTACATCTGCCAATATGGCGATGCGTACAATGCGCGTTACATATAAATTTCTGGAGGTACTAGCTCGTAATTCCATGATTGACCTCACAATTGGTCATTTCCGCTCCTGGGGAGGTGGACCAAAATGCAGAATGACCTCTGGCAACCGCAAGGTGCGCTGCAACTCTCGGGCCGTAGTACGCAGAATGGCCCTTGTTTCCAGCGTCTCACGCACACGATGGATAATTTGAGCCGCCATATGTTCCAGCTCAGCCTGACGAGCGCTTTCATCTAGGATGCGCGCGTTTTCCAAAGCCAAGGCTGCCTGAGAAGCCAGGGTTTCCAGCCATTCCTTTTCTTCTTCACTCCATTCCAACTCACCTTCCAAGGCAATCTCGCCTATAATTTCCTGACGCAAAGCCAAAGGAACTTTGAATACCGTTGATTCGGCCGGGGACTCTTCCCCCACCTCATAACGAATCTGGCGAGTGCTGAGAAAATCACTCCAACCCTGATGGACATATTGACGTTGTATCGCACGCATCTCTTGTAAGCTTTGCTGCAAGCTTTGAAAAAGGTGCGCGTTCTGTAAAGCAATTGCCACCTGATTGGCCATAGTCTGCAGCGTTTCGATATCCGCTTCACTAAAAGCAGCTTCCTGAGTAGATTGTACATCTAAAGCCCCCAGCACTTCGCCACCAACCATCAGGGGCAGGGCTATCTCTGAACGGGTGTACGGAAGGAGTGGATTATCAAAACGGACCGGTTCTTCGCCCACATCCAGCGCGATGCGCGCCTGACGGGTACGAATAGCTGCCCCGACCATGCTTTTCCCTTCGATCTCCAAACGATGTCCCCGTTGCCGGAGCAATTTTCCGGCCTCACCCGTCGCGTGTTTCAACTCTGCCCACCGGCCGCTTTCATCGATCAGGAAAATCGCCGCATAGTAATACCCAAATTGATTCGTGATAAGCTGTACCACGCGCTCCATCAGTTCATCCGGATCGAGGATCGAATTGGCCACCTGCGCCACTTGCAAAGTCGCTTTGAGTTGAGCAGTACGCCGGGCAACTTCGCTTTCCAGATTTTCCTGAAGATACTGCAAACGAGCGATCATACGATTGAAATAAATCGCCAGTTGCCCAACCTCGTGAGTGCCTATTACCGGAACTCGTTGGGTAAGATCGCCTGTCTCCACCTTCGCAAAGATCTCAATCAGTTGGCGCAAAGGCACATCCACAGAACGGGCTACAAGCCCAACCAGAATAACACCCAGGATCAACGCGGCAGCGGTAACAACAAGCGAACGGACCTGGAGCTCTTCTAGAACCTGAACGGAACTCACGGCCTCGTAAATCACCTTGTAAGATTGGCGATAGCCAATCGGTGCCACTAGCGCCACGCTCACGGCAACAAGCGTGAGTGCTACCGTTAACAAGCGCGGCATCAAAGGCAAACCGCGAAAATGGGCTAGTTGGACATCAAAAGATTTCGGCGTGAGTATTTTGCGCACGGGAGTCAAAAATGCTTCGAGCGAAAAGACGTTCACCACCAACCCGCCGGCAGCTGCAACGGCCGCTCCAATCCCGGTATAAACCACCTGTTCGAACGCCAGATTCAACACCATCCTTTCGTAAATCAGCAGTGGCAAGATATTAATAAAGAGCATCACCAATGCGGCGGCAATAGCGTATTTCCATCCCAAAGCCATAATCTCCTCCCAGGCTTTGGCCTCCTCAGAAGTCCCAACCGAGAGCAGGCCTTTGGTCGCTAAGGCCCGGAGCCGAGTACGGGCATAAACGCTAAGGCGAAGGACTGTAAAGAAAAGGAGTCCATAGCCAATCAACAAAGTTATCAACAGGAAAGAAAGCGCCTGACGGAAACGCAAAGGGTCGATTTCGGCATTGATCTGGACAAAGTAGACTGCAGGGATGACGCCGAGATTGGCAACGAACTGCGAGAGCAAAAGCGCTATTGGGATCGTATGCTCGCCAAAGCGTTGGACCAGACTTTCCAACCATTCTGTGAAAAAAGTAGCCCTCATGGCTTTTCACCTCCATCATCGGGTGACCGTTGCAGTTGCAGTGCAATTTCGATCGCAGCACGCCTGGCACGCATAGCACGAAGCAACTCTCCAGCCGTTGTCATCAGAATGGTCTGCATGTCACTAGAACGGCGGATTTTATCGGTGATCTCAAAGAGCAGGCGCTCGCGCTCCATCTGTCGACGCAGCTGCTCCAACAGGCGAGCATTGGCAATAATGGCCGCCAAGCTGCCGGCCAAGGTGCTCAGCATTTCCTCATCGCTCTCTGTATAAGCATTTAGGCGTTCACTTTCTAGGTTCAACACACCGAGCATCTCACCACGATAGAGCAAAGGAATGGCCAACTCAGAGCGCGTTTCGGGACTCACCTGAATATAACGCGGATCGGTGCTTACATCCCCTATCCGTAACGGTCGCCGATTCTGGGCCACCCAACCGGTGATCCCGGATCCAAAGGGAATGCGGATCTCCCGTGCTTCTTCCGAATAACCGGCAAACGCTTTCATTTCGAGGAATTTCTTGTCTTTACCGGTCAGCAAAATGCTCACTCGATCGCCGCCCAGGGTTACCTGTAACCCCTGTACCGCGGTCTGTAGGGCTTCTTCCAGCGTACTTCCGGCAGCGGCCGTGCTGATAATATGGTGGAGCAGGCGCTGTTGTGCCAGATGTTCCTGAGTTGCAGCAAAGAGCTCGGCATTGAGCACGGCCACAGCCAATTGATCGGCAAGCACACGCAGGGTACGCAGAATGTCTTCGTCAAAAGTGTATGGTTCTGTGCTTTGCACATCCAAAACCCCTAGAATGCGCTCGCCAACCCGTAATGGAAGTGCGGCTTCGGCACGCGTGTCCGGAAGTAACGGGTTTGGATAATAAGTAGCATCGCGAGCAGTATCGTTCACTACCAAGGGCTCACCGCTACCACTCACATACCCCACAATGGATTTCGAACCAACAGCCAGCTTATGTCCCTGGCGTTTCAATTCGGCACCGGCCTCACCGGTTGCTTCACGGATTACCGCATACTCGCCACTCTCGTCGATCAGGAAAACCGCAGCATGGTAAAAGGAAAAACGCTCCCGAATCAGATACACTGCCTTCTGAAGCAATTCATCCAGGTTCAATGCCATACTGATATCGCGAGCGATCTCGGCCGCGGTCTCTACGCGCAATGCCTGCCGCCGGGCTTCTTCGAGCAAGCGAATGTTATAGATAATTCCACCCACCTGGGCCGTCATAGCACTCAAGAAGCGTACATCCTCTTCGGTAAACTGGTGTTCACGCTCCAAGTCCTGCACGATCAGCGCTCCAATGGCCTGATTCTGAACGACGATCGGCACGCCCAACCAAGATTTGGCCGGTTTCCCTACGACTTTAGCTCCCAACAAAGCAGCACGCCGTTCTGCATCCTCTACCAGCAATAACGGTTGCTTGGTGCGGAGCAAAATAGAAGTGAGCCCTTCTCCCAATGGGAAAGGCTCTATCGAAACGATCTCACCCTCCGAATACCGATAAGGAATCTCGATGGAGTTCGTTTTGGCATCATACAAGGCTACCAGGAAAGCATAATCTCCGATAATCTTGCGCACCTGTTCGTGCAACCGGACACAGACGGTCATCATATCGCTAGAACTGGTCAGTGCCTGACTGAGCGATGCCAACGCTTCCTGTTCTTTCAAGCGGCGTCCGATTTCAGCGGCGTTTTCCAATTTCTCCAACATTATGCCCAGCAAACCCATCAAGCTAACGTAAGGTTGTAGGGACGCCACAGAGAGCGCCTGTGGAGGAAAGGCAAAAAGCAGGAAAAGCATCTTGACTTGCTCGCGCACGCGCAAAGTGAATAACCCCACCTGGGTGGGACGATAACCTTTCAACCAATGTGCCAGCACAGGCGGTAGGCTCGAAAGGTCTTTTCCATCCACAAGATAAGGCTCCTGGGAGAGCAAGGCAAGGATCTCCTCCAGAGCCAGGAAAAATTCGGGCAAAGAGGGCGATTCCTGAGAAGGAAAAGAAGCGATCGTCGGACGGAGCTGGGTTCCCTCTACATTAAAGGCCAGTAGACCGTACGGTGATTGCCTTAGCAACTCCAAACCGAGTTCCAGAGCCTCGGACGGCGTGTTTGCCGCCACAATTTGATGACTGTAACGATAAAGACGCTGGATCTCTTCAAAGCTCACCTGCGCGCTTTCCATCCGACCGACATTCTGGATCGCCACGGCGATCTGGTTGGCGAGCGTTTGGAGGGTTATCAGAGTTTCTTCGTCAAAACTTTCCGGGTTTTTGCTCTGGACATCCAGCACCCCCAGAACCAGATCGCCGATCGCAATGGGTAAGGCGGCCTCGGCGCGCGTCTCCGGCAACAGCTCGTTCCTGAAATGGATAGGATCTGCAGAAACATCCGAAACAGCGCGGGGACGGTTATTAGCCGCCACCCAGCCAACGATCGAAGTCGAATCCACTTCTAGACGATGTGCGCGGCGCAAGAGCTCCTCCGCTGCCGGGCCATAAGCGGCGCGCAGTACAGCATATCGTCCACCGGCATCTAGCAAGAAAATACCGGCATGGTAGTACTGGAAACGCTCCACAATTAAGCGCACCGTCTGCTGAAGCAAATTCATCAGATCGCTCGCACCGGTCAGACTTTGGGCAACCTCTGCCGCAATCCGCACCTGGCGCGTGCGTTCCTCAACCTGTAGCTCCAGGCGACGATAGAGAGTACTCAGCTGATCGGCCATGCGATTAAACGAAGCGGCTAGAAAGCCGATCTCATCTTCCCTGCGAAGCGGTGAGCGTTCGCGAAAATCTCCTTCGGCAAAACGGCGGGTAGTTTCAGCAAGCGAAAGCAAAGGCTGCACAAAGCGTCGTGTTGTTCCCCAAACTACAACACCCATTAGGATAGCCACACCCAGAAAGAGAACAACAGTAAACAGCACCAAACTATTCAGTTCTCCGAAGACTGCATTTTGGGGAATCTCAAGAACCAATGCGCTATGCAAATTCGGTATCCAGCGAATATGCGCAATGAAAAGGTTGGCCTCACCAATTTCGTATTCGACCGTCCAAGCATCTCCCTCTGTGCGATTTTGCCAGCGCTGGAGCAGCGGTGCCAGGCGAGCCTGCTGTTCAGAAAAGGGTTCAAACGGCTTAATAGCAAGTGTAATCGGGTCTATCCCTAGGAAAAGGCCCTCATGATTGATTAAATAAGCGCGCCCTTGAGGATTCAAACGTTCAACTGCTTTCAGAATATCTGATATGGTCGGCGCACTCGAAACTCCCACCAGCACACCCAAAAGCGAATCGTTGGCCGTGCGGACCTGGACAATGGTATAAAGTGCCGGCTCACCTTTGTGCAAAGGGCTCAGATCGTATAAAACAAAGGTAGCATGATCCTGATTCAGCAGGAAAGAGGCAAATGACTTGTCGACGGTCAAGCCATTCCACTCAGGATTGGAAGAGAGAGAAATCTCTCCTTGTGGATCGAGCAAAAAGAAATCATTGAACAGACGTCTTTCCCCTTCCCCATTCACGGCATTGAAGGCTTCCAAAAGTTGACTCTGAAGGCCAGCGTATTCAGGGGAAAAACGGTTAAAGTGGAATGCCTTTTCATACAAAGCATGCGTATCCGGCCGGACGATCAATCGATCCAGGCGGATCAGGCGGGTTTGAGCCAGTCTCTGCACCTCTTCCGTCTGAATGGCCACCGAATTTTCCATTTGGGAGACGATCTGGTTATACAGAAGCGTGCGAGCCCGCAAGTATGAGGCGCCTCCCATCAGGATGAGCGGAATAAAAGTGAGAACGATCAACGTCCAAGTCAGAGAGCGTACCAAGCTACGCCGAAAACGTATAGGGGAAGAGAAGGGGGGTTGCATAGATCACAACTCAGCTCATTTCCCAAACTTGTTCACCGGCCAGAATACGCCGGATTTGTTCCGGAAAACGATCGGGATCCAGTGGTTTACCGATGAACCCATCAAAGCCCGCCTGGCGCGCTTTGTTCATCTGCTCCAGGCTGGCCTCGGCGGTCACGGCGATCACCGGAATATGCTTGAGCCGTTCGGAGGCTCGAATTTTTTTCAAAGCGCCATAGCCATCTTCATAAGGCAAACGGATATCCAAAAGGATCAGATCGATGCGCGGCAACGTATCGGCATACTCCACCACCTCGTAGCCGGATGTCTTCCATTCACAGCGAATGCCCATATAGCCCAACATACGCGCAATCAGCACAAAATTTGAGACGTTATCTTCCACAACCAACACAACGGCATCTTTTGGAAGTACCGGCTTGCGAACAGGTTGGGTATCCGGAGCCGGAGATAACGAATGAGGTGTGCCCATAGATTTCTCCTTAACGTCGCAGGAATGGTTCAATCTGCTGCACCAGCGAGTCAATATCTACCGGCTTCTGAATGTATCCATCACAGCCGGCCCGCAGCGCCCGTTCCTGCTCTCCGCGCATCACATTGGCAGTAAGAGCAATTACAGGCAATTTTTCAAATCCCGGCGTAGACTTGATGCGGGCTGTCAGGGTGTATCCATCTACATCGGGCATACTGATATCCATCAGAACTACTTGCGGGTTTTCCTGTTGTAACATCTGGAGAGCTTCGGTCGCATTGGCAGCCAGTACCACACGGAAACCTTCTGCCTCCAGAACCCGACGGATTAACATGCGGTTTTCGGGGTTATCTTCAACATAGAGAACAGTGCCTTTTGTGTTCATAATACCTCTCCGCCTGTATTTTAACAGTAGCAATTTTATTATACATGACAGTAGCCTTACAGATAAAGGAAAAAGCGCCTTCTTGCAGCGAAGGCGCTTTGCAACTGAGCGGGTGATGGGATTCGAACCCACGACATTGTGCTTGGGAAGCACACGTTCTGCCACTGAACTACACCCGCGAAGCCGAAGCACCTTATTTTTACCACGAATGTTTTCCCTTGTCAAATTTCCAATCCTTGACTATAATTCCCCTTGCCCTTGGGCGCGTAGCTCAGTTGGTTAGAGCGCATCACTCACATTGATGAGGTCAGGGGTTCGAGTCCCTTCGCGCCCACTTTATTTTTTTACCACGATGCCCCTTTGCCTCCCTCAAAACTCTCCCTACCGCCCAACAACCCACCATCCGCCGATCCAACCAATCGACTAACCGCCCCCCCTCGACTACGCGACTACGTGATTATCTCAACCCCACAACCACTTCCTGGAGGTATTCATGGCCATCTCTGATTCCCTCGCTGTAACCACCGTCAACGATAAGCGCGAAATCTTCGGCTGGGCGATGTATGACTGGGCCAACAGTGCGTTTAGCACCACTGTTGGCACAGTTTTTTTAGGGCCTTACCTCGCCTCCCTGACCGCCGAAGCTGCCAAAGCCTACCCCGATGGCATGGCGCGCCTGCTCGGCATTCCCATCGCACCGGATTCATTCCTACCATACTGTGTATCCCTCTCGGTAGGCCTGCAGGTGTTCTTCTTGCCTATCCTGGGAGCGATCGCCGATTATTCCCATATTCGTAAGCGCATGATGCAGCTTTTTGCCACCATCGGCGCGCTGGCTACCATTTTGTTCTTCTTCGTCACGCAGCCGCTCTGGTGGTTGGGCGGATTGCTCTTCATCGTGGCAAACCTGGCTTTCGGCGCGGCCATCGTCTTCTACAATTCGTACCTACCGGATATCGCCAGCGAAGAGGAGCGCGATCGCGTCTCCTCATACGGATGGGCAATGGGCTATCTAGGCGGAGGGTTGTTACTGCTCTTCAATCTCATTTTTTACCTGATGCACGAACGCCTGGGTGTATCCAAAGGATTGGCCGTACGCATCAACCTGACTTCGGCTGGGGTTTGGTGGTTGCTATTTTCCAATTTCACCTGGTCACGCCTGCGCCCACGCCATGCACGCCGCCCCCTGCCTCCGGGAGAAACCTATATCAGCATCGGCTTCAAGCAATTATTTCAGACCCTGCGTGAGTTAAAACACTTCCCCGAAACGCTCAAATTTTTCTTGGCTTACTTTCTGTATAACGATGGCATCCAAACCGTGATCGCCGTCTCGGCGACCTTCGCCGCGGCTCCGTTAACGCGCGGCGGGCTAGAAGTGGATCAATCCACGCTGACCATGGTTATCCTGATGATCCAGTTCACCGCCTTTTTCGGCGCGCTCTTTTGGGGAAAGTTGGCCGGTTGGGTTGGGGCCAAACGTTCGATCCTGATCAGTTTGGTGATCTGGGCCGCCGTGGTGATCTATGGCTATGGCGGCTTGAAAGGGGAATCCCGCGTAACCGAATTTTGGATCCTCGGCGCGATTATTGCCTTGGTCATGGGTGGTTCACAAGCCATCAGCCGCAGCCTCTTTGCCCAAATGATCCCGGACGGCAAAGAAGCCGAGTTTTACGCCTTCTACGAAGTGAGCGAACGCGGCACATCCTGGACGGGGCCACTTATCTTCGGCTTGGTCAATCAATGGAGCGGTAGCCTCCGCCCGGCCATCCTTTCGCTGATCTTCTTCTTCGTCATGGGATTGCTTTTGCTCCCCTTCGTTAATGAAAAGAAAGCCATGGAAGACGCCAAACGCTACGCAGGATGATCAACCGCAGGTCGAATCAGAAGAGGGAGCCGCATACACGGCTCCCTTTTTATCACCGAGATGATCGGAAGTAAGAGCACTGATGGCAGAATGGGATCAACAATCGGCCAAACCTGTCGATCTGTATCTATCCGTCTCCCATTTCCGCACCTAAGCGCTTCTCGTCAAATCGGTCGGAGCTATAAGCCACAATGCTCCCAAGCCAATGAAAAGCGCCAGCGCCCCCACCACAAAGCCCAGGTAGGGAACCTGTAAGAGCAGAGCCAGCAACGCAACACCCAGCAAGGGGGCATACCGTTGACCGGTCCACTGCGGCAGGAAACGGCGCGTCAACCAGTTCCCAATCTCCCATCCCACCAGCACTCGGCTCAGATATGCCGTGACGATGATAAAGGCAAAAATCAGCACAGCAAGCAGGATCAGACCACCGAAGAAGATCAGAGCACTGATTGTATTCAGGGTAAGCATGCTAAAGAACATCGTCAGCAAGATGATCCCAATCAACAACACCAGGAGGGCAAAGAAGAAAACAATATAGGCCAATACACCCCATCCCAGCGTGGCCCCAAACCGCTCACGTATCTGTTGGGCCCCTCTTTCCAAAAAGCGCGGCGAACCCCAAGCAAAGAGAATGCCGAAAAACAAAAGCGTAATCCATGAGCGCAGGCTATTGGCTTGATCCTGTGAGGTCTGTTCCTGAGCCTCGTAGTTCACTTTGCCATTCACATTTTGCTCCAAAGAGGCCGCAGGCTCGAACGCGCGATAGGTAAAATCGCCATCCACGCGCGCCGAAGGATCGATCGTCAATCCGCTCCGCAGCTGCGGCAGCGGCACCGGCGGCATCGAGCCGAAGCTCGGCGGCGCCGGGGTCCCTCCCTGAGCCGTTATGGTCAGCTCCACATTTCCCTTCACGTGGCTGGCAAACATCACAGCATCTCCGCTCCCCTGCAGATTGCGCCCGATTTCCGCACCCAGATAGGCCTGCCCAACGCCGAAAAACACATCCTGCCCAACCCGGCTGCCAGGTCGCAGATCCAAGCTGGACCCGAAATTTATCAGATCGCTACCGATTTGCGCCGCCTCTCCCAGGTACATTATCACCCCAAAGAAACGGACATCATCTTGCACTATTCCTTTGATCACCAACGCCTGACCAAAGCCGTTCACATCTCCATTAACCCGGCCATTGATGGTAAGCGTCTGTCCAAAGAAGTACACATCTCCGTTGACCTCCCCATCAATGGTAGCTTGCCCCGCTGCGATGTAGAGATCATCGTTCATCACCTCACCGGCCGGAATGATCACCGATTCCCCACTTCGTCCCTCAAACGCATGGACCACCGAAAGCGGATGCAAGAACACGAGCAACAACAGAAGAGAGAGAATAAGGGAAACCCATCGCCATTTCATGTAAACCTCCTTAGCAGATGAGAGAATTAAGCTCCATTATATCACAAAAACAACGCTGCTCCTCTCCAATCATTCCGATCGCATGCCCAAGGTGTAGTACAATACTAACCATGATTGACGGTCCTATTCTCTTAGTTGAAGACATCCCAAATATACTCGATTTCCTGACCATGACCCTGCGCTTCAAAGGCTACGAGGTGCTCACCGCGCGCAACGGTCAGGAAGCCTGGGAAATCCTGCAACAGACGCACCCCATCCTGCTCATTACCGACATCCTGATGCCCAAAATGGATGGTTTTGCTCTCGTTTATCGCTTGCGCACCGACCCCCAACGGCGCAGCATCCCGGTGATCTTCCTTTCTGCCACCTACATCGCTCCGGAAGATGAAGAGTTTGCCATGCGCCTGGGAGCAGCGCGCTTTATCGAAAAACCGGTGGATATCGAAGAATTCCTGCTCACCGTCGCTGAGCTCATCCAGCAGGGACCGTTGCCACCTCCTGCACCTATGGAGGAACGCGCCTTCTACGAGGGCTATCGCGATCGCCTGCAAAACAAATGGCGCCAAAAGAATCAACAAATTGCCCGCACCGAGCGCATCCTGGCCGGCCTGCCCGCAGAACAGAAACCCGCCTTTGAAGAATTGCTCCGCCAGGCACTCGCCGATCGCGCCGAAATCGAAAGCGAGCTCCAAAAAATCAACCAAACCCTCGAACACCTGAACGAAGCCTTATGACCCACCCAATGCTCCAAGATCTGGAGGAACTCGCCCTGCAGGCCGGTGAAATCTTGCGCCGAGGATATGAACAGGAGCACCAAGTGCACTATAAAGGCGTGATTGACCTGGTAACCGAGATCGATCACGCATCCGAAGATTTCCTGCTCGCAGAAATTCGCCGCCGTTTTCCCGACCATGCCATCCTGGCCGAAGAAAGCGGTGGAGAGCAAGGCGCAGAGCACCAATGGTACATCGATCCGCTGGACGGCACCGTCAACTATGCCCATCATGTACCCATCTTTTGTGTCTCCCTGGCCTATGCTTTCCGCGGCGAGGTACAACTGGCCGTGATCTACGATCCAATGCGCCAGGAACTCTTTGCCGCCGAACGCGGTCGGGGTGCTCATCTCAACGCCCGCCCGATCCGCGCTTCCCAGGCCACAGATCTCGCCCATAGCCTGCTGGTGACCGGCTTCCCCTACGATGCTTGGCACTCGAAGCGGAACAACTTCGATTACTTCATCCGCTTCGCCACTCGCACTCAAGGGGTGCGTCGCCTCGGCTCGGCCGCTCTCGATCTATGTTACGTCGCCGCCGGACGCTTCGACGGCTTCTGGGAATTCTCCCTCAAACCCTGGGATGTGGCCGCCGGCGCCCTGATCGCCGCCGAAGCCGGTGCCATCGTCACCAATGCCGAAGGGGGGCAAGACTACTTTTCTCCCCCCCAATCCATCCTGGCCGCCGCTCCCGGCATTTACGAACAAATGCTGAAAATCCTTCGGAGCTGAACCCAAAGGTGCAGAACATGCCTCGCTTTGAATTGGACATAGACCCTTGCGATCACTTGACCGCCGATGCCATCGGCCAGCCCGGTCAGCGCGTTTTCTTCCTCCAGGCCCGCCAGGGAAAGAAAGTTTACACCGTCCTCATTGAAAAAATCCAGCTCCAATCCCTCGCCAGCGGCATTGAGCAATTTTTGGCCGAAATCATCCGTCAACATCCCGAGCTGGAGGACGTCCCCGGCGATTACATCGAAGAGGAAATGCACATCCAACCCCCGCTCGATCCACTTTTCCGCGCCGGCGAACTCGGCCTGGGATATGATGCCGAACGCGATCGCGTCCTGCTCTTTGTGCGTGAAATCTATGCCGAAGAACAAAAAGCAGAAGAAGCCGCCATCCTGCGCATCTGGTGCACCCGCCATCAGCTGCGCAAACTGGCACGCTGGGGTGCAGAAGTGGTCAGTCGCGGCCGTCCGCTTTGCCCCCAATGTGGCGAGCCGATGGATCCCGAAGGGCACTTCTGCATCAAAAAGAACGGCCATAAGCATTGATCCCCCGGCATGAAAGAGCACCCGCTGGCAGAAGCCTTCGCACATGGAACGATCCTCCTGCAAGGGCAATTCCTGCTCGGCTCGAACTATACCTTCCTTGTTGAAATCCACCATCGCGGCAAACGCTATCCTGCCGTCTACAAACCCCAGCAAGGCGAACAACCCTTATGGGATTTTCCCGAAGGCACCCTCGCCCGCCGCGAAGTAGCTGCCTACTGGGTCAGTGAGGCCCTCGGATTCGGCTTCGTTCCCTATACCATCCTGCGCTCCGATGGCCCCTTCGGCCCCGGTTCCTTACAAACCTTCATCTCCCACGATCCGCAGTACCACTACTTCCGCTTCACCCCTGAAGATCGCGCCCGCCTGCGCCCCGTAGCACTCTTCGATTTGCTCGTTAACAATGCGGATCGTAAAGGTAGCCACATCTTGATCGAAACCGGCAGCCGCGCCTTGTGGTTGATCGATCACGGCCTGTGCTTTCACGTGGAGGAAAAATTGCGCACCGTCATCTGGGATTTCGTCAACGAACCCATCCCCCCACCCCTGCTCGAAGCCACTGAAACCCTCTGCGCCCAGCTCACCCCGCCCGCGGAACTACACACCATCCTCAGCACCCTGCTCGAAGCTGCCGAAATCCAGGCGCTCCGTCGGCGCGCCGAAAACCTATTGGCAACCCCCATCTTCCCGGCCCCCCCAAAACATCGCCGGGCCATCCCTTATCCACTCTTATAAACTGGAGGAAACAATGCCCGTCAAAGTTCTTGTGCCACTACTCGGTGAAGGTGTTCAGGAGGTCACCGTCACCCGCTGGCTCAAAAAAGAAGGTGAACCCGTTCAGGAACTCGATCCACTCCTGGAAGTGAACACCGACAAAGTAGATACCGAAATCCCTGCCCCGGCTTCCGGTGTGTTGCTCAAGGTTTTAGTAAAAGAAGGGACGGTCGCCAAAGTGGGCGAAGTCCTTGCCCTGATCGGACAGCCCAACGAAGCTTTAGAGCCGACCGAAGCTCCCGCCGCCCCGCAACCGGAACAAGCCGCAACCGCTGCGGCGGAAGCGGCCACCTCCTCGCCGAAGCCTATCGCCGCGGAGACTTCCGGCAAAGAGGGCTCCCGTCTGGCCGGCTTCATTTCCCCCGTCGTTGCCCGCCTAGTCGCCGAACACGGCATTGACCTAAGCCAGATCAAAGGCACCGGCCAGGGAGGGCGAATCACCAAAAACGATGTCCTGGCCTACCTAGAGACCCGTCAAAAAGCCGCCGCCCAACCCACTCCGACCCCGGCCCCGGTTATGCCCGCTCCGGCGCCCACCCAAGAAGCACCGAAACCGCTTCCTGCCACCCCGCTTCCACCCACCCCATCCGTCGTCGGCGGCGCCGAACTCATCCCCCACACCATCATGCGCCGCCAGATCGCCGAGCACATGGTGATGAGCAAGCGCACCTCGCCCCACGTGCTCACCGTCATGGAAGCGGATATGAGCCGTGTCATCGCCCATCGCAATGCACATAAAGAGCAATTTGCCCGCGATGGCGTCCATCTCACCTACACCGCCTATTTCATCGCCGCCATCATCGCCGCCCTCAAAGCCTACCCGATTGTCAACTCCTCCTGGAGCGAAGAAGGGATCCTAATTCACAAAGAGATCAACATCGGCATGGCAACTTCGCTCGGAGAAGAGGGTTTAATTGTACCGGTGATCAAACACGCCGACACCCTCTCGTTGCTCGGCCTGGCGCGCGCCGTCAACGACTTGGCCAACCGAGCGCGGGCAAAAAAGTTGCAGCCGGATGAAGTCAAAGGCGGCACCTTCACCCTCACCAATCACGGCATCAGTGGCTCGCTCTTCGCCTTTCCCATCATCAATCAGCCGCAATGTGGCATTCTAGGCGTCGGCGCCCTGCATAAGCGCCCCATCGTCATCACCGATGCCGAAGGCAACGACTCCATCGCCATCCGCCCGATGGTCTATCTCTCCTTCGTCTTCGATCATCGCATTCTGGATGGCGCCTTGGCAGATTGGTTTCTCTCAAAGGTCAAACAAACGCTGGAAAACTGGGTCTAGTCCATTTCCAGGGTATAATCCACATCCCATTTCAAGTACCTTTCAGGATGTGCTATGAGCAAAGAGACCACTTCTCTTGGACGGATCTTTATTTCCCCACGCGCCATTGCCACCATTGCCCATCATGCCACGCTACAATCCTACGGTGTAGTGGGGCTGGCTCCGCGCGGCCTGGCAGAGGGATTGAGCACCGCGCTCACCCACCAACCGGCGCACGGCGTTTACGTACGCTACCAGGATGAAAAACTGGAAATTGAGCTGCATATCATCGTTGAATACGGCACCCGCATTGCCTCGGTCGCCCAAAGCGTGGCGAACACCGTGCGCTACCATGTGGAAAAGGCGCTGGGATTGCCGGTGGATGCCATCCATGTTCACATCGCCGGCCTGCGAATCACCAACGGAGAATAACGGAGCAGAGAACGCATGAGCAACCCCACCTCGCCCCAAAGGAACACCCGCATTGACGGCCTGGCTCTGAAGAACCTGGTAGAAGCCGCCCTCACCTGGCTACGCACCAATCAGCAAACGGTGAACTCCCTGAACGTCTTCCCGGTGCCGGATGGCGATACCGGTACCAACATGGTGCTGACCATGCAATCCGCCTGGAACGAGATCAAGGACCTCGGCCACCGTCATATCGGACAAATGGCCGCAGCCATTTCCCAGGGCGCTCTAATGGGCGCACGTGGCAATTCCGGCGTGATCCTTTCGCAGATCTGGCGCGGCGTTGCCAAAGCATTGCACAATGTCGAGATCCTGGATGGCCCTGCATTTGTGCGTGCCCTGGCTGAAGCACGCGATACCGCCTATAAAGGTGTGGTGCGCCCCCTCGAAGGCACGATCCTAACCGTGATCAAGGACGTGGCAGCCGCGGCAGAAGAAGCGCTAAAGGAAACCGACGATCCGCTCCAGATTCTGGAACGCATCGTACCGGCAGCCGATGCCTCCGTTCAACGCACCCCGGAACTGCTGCCGGTGCTCAAACAGGCCGGCGTGGTGGATTCGGGAGGGAAGGGGCTCTTTTTCATCCTGGAAGGCATGTTGCGCTACGCCAAAGGGCTGCCGCTGGATACTCCGCTGGTCACCGTGCAGCCGCTTTCGGCGCTCAAATTGCAAGAGACAATGGAAGTGATCGAAGAAGGCCAGGATTTCGAGGTAGTAGTTGATTTCTACCCCTCCCAACCGCTCGATCTCCAGGCCTTCTATGGCCGCCTGGAACAGATGGGCACCTCCATTCAGGTCGGCGAAGGGGATGGCATGTACCGCATGCACATCCACGTCCCGCTGGAGAAACGCTACGAGCCCATTGACTACATCATGGGGCTGGGCACGATCACCAAAGTGGCGATGGAAAACCTGATGGCCCAAATGGGCGGTTCCGGCGCAACGGCAGAGCGCCTAGAATTGGCCAATGTTCAGCCGGGGCAAATTGCCGTTGTGACCGTCTCCCCCGGCCGTGGCCTGAGCCGCATCTTTGCCAGTTTGGGCGTGGCGGCCATCGTGGAAGGCGGCCAAACGATGAATCCCAGCACGCAGGAAATCCTTGCCGCTTTTGAAAACCTGCCCACAGATAAGATCATCATCCTGCCGAACAACAGGAACATCATCCTGGCCGCCAATCAGGCACGCGAGGTCACCGTAAAGCAGGTCGTGGTAGTTCCCAGCCGCACCATCCCGCAAGGTCTGGCGGCCATGCTCGCCCACGATCCGGATGGCGACCTGGAAGCCGTTGCCGAGCGCATGAGCAAGGCAATGGAGAAGGTGCGCAGTGGTGAGATCACCGTGGCGACGCGTTCGGTGGAGCTGGATGGCGTCAAGGTGGAAAAAGATCAAGCGATTGCTTTGCTGGATGGGAAACTGGTGCATTCGGCGGCCACCTTGGAAGAGGCACTTCTTGGCTTGCTAGAAAAAGCCCAAGCCGAAAACTACGAGCTGATCACCCTCTTCTACGGCGCCGATCTCTCTCACAGCGAGGCCAATCGTCTAGCCGATCGCGTGCGTGCATGCTATCCCCATCAGGAAGTGGAACTCCAGGAAGGCGGTCAACCCCATTATGCCTTCTTGATCTCCATCGAGTAATCCCTCCGATACTTTAGTGAACCAAAGAAGGTAAACGGTGGACCGTGGGTTTCCTCACGCGTCCACCGAACCGCGCCACCACTTAACCACGCGCCGATCCGACCACTCGACCAATTGACTAAACGACCTTTATGTTAGAATATTTTATGGAGACATTCTTATGGCTACTGCATTACCGTTTCACGGGATCTGCCTGGTCTGCGGAGAGGAGAATCCGCACGGAATGGGGCTGACTTGGTATGCCGAAGCGGATGGCTCGGTTTCGGCTTCGTTCGTGCTCGCTGAGGCACAGCAGGGACCGCCGGGGCACGCTCACGGTGGCGCTTTAGCAGCCATCCTGGACGAGGCAATGGGCGCAGCGGTGTGGTATGCCGGTCACAATGTGGCGGTGGTGCATTTGAGCCTGGATTACCGTAAGCCGGTGCCGCTCCATCAGCCGCTTTCTTGCCGGGCACGGATGGAAAAACAGGAAGGCCGCAAGATTTATGCAACGGGTGAGATTTATCTGCCTGATGGTGAGGTGGCGGTGCGTGCCCAGGGCATTTTTGTCCCGGCGCCGCATTTATTCGAGGCCAATCGTTACCGTCCCAACGGGGAGTGAGGATGGGATACCGCGAAGTGCCGCATACGGCCGATTGGGCGCTGCACGTTTGGGCTGAGGACCTGCCACAGCTTTTTATCGAGGCGGCGCGTGGGATGTATGCTCTGGCCGGGGCACAAGCGGAAGAAGATACGGCGCCGCACAACGCTTCGAGCCCGGCACGTATGTTCGAGGTCCAAGAAGCGGATGCGGAGGCCCTTTTGGTGGCATTCCTTTCGGAGCTGCTCTATGCTCAGGAGCAGGAAAACGTCCTCTTGGATGATTTCGTCCTCGAAATGAGCCCCGGCGAGATTTGGCAGATGAAAGTGACGGCCAGGGCACGCCCGTTGCGTAGTCTGATTAAGGCGATCAAAGCGGTGACTTTCCACAATTTGAAGATCCGACGTACGGAGCAGGGTTTTGAGACCGAGATTGTGTTCGATGTGTAGGAGGCGGCAATGAATCTGAAGGATTTCATCAAGATTAGCGATTACGAATGGGAGATTCCCACTTCCTTTCGAAGCGATATGCGCGTGCCGGTGCGCGTCTTTGCGAGCCAGGAGTTGCTGGAGGAAGTGTTGGAGGATAAGTCGCTGGAGCAGGCGGTCAACGCGGCGGCCCTGCCCGGATTGGTGGGACGGGTGTTGGTGATGCCGGACGTGCACCAAGGCTATGGGTTTCCGATCGGTGGGGTAGCAGCGACGGAATATCCGCATGGGGTGGTTTCGCCCGGAGCGATCGGCTATGACATTAATTGCGGCGTGCGCCTGCTGGCCTCCGGGATCGAATACGAGGCGGCACTCCCCTATATGGATACGCTGGCCACGTTGCTGAACGAATATTGCCCGAGCGGCGTAGGGAGCGAGGGCGTGGTACGGGTCAGCGCCGACGAACTCGACCAGGTGCTGCGCGAGGGGGCGCGCTGGGCGCTGAAAAAGGGATATGCGACGGAGAACGATCTGCAGCGCACCGAGGAGTTCGGGAGGATCGAGGGCGCCGATCCCGCCAAGGTGAGCCAGCGGGCAAAAGAACGCGGCCGGGAGCAGATCGGTTCGCTGGGAGCCGGCAATCACTTCATCGAGGTGGACGTGGTGGAGCAGGTGTTCGATGCCGAAGCCGCAACGGCTATGGGGCTGCAGGAGGGATGCCTGGCGGTGCAGATCCACTGCGGTTCGCGCGGCCTGGGTCACCAGGTGTGCACGGATTACGTCCAATCGTTCCAGCACGCGGTGAAACGCTACGGGATTCATCTGCCGGACCGTGAGCTGGTCTGTGCACCGATGGATAGTCCGGAAGGACAGGATTACCTAAAGGCGATGCGCGCCGCGGCGAATTTCGCCTTTGCCAACCGCCAGCTGCTGGCCTTTTCGGCCCGCCGCGCCTTTGAGGAGAGTTTTGCGCCGCATTTCTCAAAGGGTTGGCAATTGATCCAGGTCTACGATATCGCACACAACATGGGGAAGATCGAGACGCACGAAGTAGACGGGCGCAAGGTGAAGGTGTGCGTGCACCGCAAAGGGGCAACGCGCGCCTTTGGACCCGGTTCGCCGGGGCTGCCCCCGGAATATCGCACCATCGGTCAGCCAGTGATCATCCCCGGCAGCATGGGCACGGCTTCATGGGTGCTGGTGGGCACGGAAGAAAGCATGAGCCGCGCCTTTGGCTCCACTTGCCACGGGGCCGGGCGGGTGATGTCGCGGGCGAAGGCGAAGAAGGATATTCGCGGGGAAGAATTGCGCCGCCGCTTGGAAGGCGAAGGGATCAAAGTGCGCGCCGGTTCACTTTCCGGGTTGGCAGAAGAAGCGCCACAGGCCTATAAGAACGTGGATCGCGTGGTAGAGACGGTCAGCCATGTGGGCATTGCGCGCAAGGTAGCCCGTTTGCGCCCGGTGGCGGTGATCAAGGGATGAGGCCGCATAGGGAACCTCCGACGTTTTCCTTCGTTTTTGACTACGGAGGTGACCCATGCGAACATCTGGATACCTTTCCTTGCTCCTTATTGCGTTGCTCGCGGCCTGTGCTCCGATTCCAACCCTCGGTGTGGTGGATCGTCCCGGCGCAATGGGCGGCGAGCAGCCACCGATGTATATCGAGCCATTCACACCGACTCCGGTACAACGCAACCGGGCGACCCCTCCCATTTCCATTCCGACCATGATGCCTTCACCTTACGATCCAAAAGAAAGTGATGCCGGGCTACTGCGCGGGGACGTGTTCTTAACCGCTACCGATGTGCTGGTTCTAGAGAGCTACCCGCCGCGCTATGTGCTGATCCTGCGCGGTGCTCTGCCGACGCCCTGCCATCAGCTGCGCATTCGCGTTCAACCGCCGGATGCGGAAGGGAATGTGCAGATCGAAGTGTATTCAGTTGTGAATGGAAATCAGATCTGCATTCAAGTGCTCAAAGATTTTGAGGTGCAATATCCGCTGGAGCTGGGAGCAGGAGAATATACGTTTTGGGTGAATGGAAAGAAGGTGGGGAAGTAATCTCATAGTTACTTGGCCGCCTCGTCGCAGAGTCGCGTGGTTAGGTAGTTGGTTGGCTGGCAAATAGGGTAAAGAGGTTTGGATTTCGGCGAGGAGAGCGAAGCAGGCAGTTGCACAACCGGCCAGACGATGAAAGAAAAAAGAGGCACCGGGGAGGTGCCTCTTCGCTTTTGTGTTGAGGATGCGTTAGTGGGTGAGGATCTGAGAGAGGAACAGTTTGGTACGTTCCTCTTTGGGGTTGGTGAAGATCTCTTGCGGTGTGCCGCTTTCGACGATCTGGCCTTTATCGAAGAAGTACATGCGATCGGCAACGGCCTTGGCAAAACCCATTTCGTGGGTGACGACAAGCATGGTCATGCCAGAACGCGCCAACTCGATCATGACATCGAGCACTTCCTTGATCATTTCGGGATCAAGCGCCGAAGTGGGCTCATCGAAGAGCATGATCTTGGGCTGCATGGCCAACGCACGAGCAATGGCGACGCGCTGTTGCTGACCACCGGAGAGCTGCCCCGGATACTTGTGCGCCTGTTCCGGAATGCCGACGCGCTCTAATAGCTCCATGGCGATCTTCTCAGCCTTTTCTTTCGGCCATTTACGCACCTGGATCGGCGCCAACGTGATGTTTTGTAATACGGTCAGATGGGGGAAAAGGTTAAATTGCTGGAAAACCATGCCCACTTCGCGACGGATGGCCTCGATGTTGCGCGTATCACTGGTCAATTCGATGCCATCCACGATAATCTGACCCTTCTGATGCTCCTCCAGGCGGTTGATGGTGCGAATGAAGGTGGATTTACCGGAACCAGAAGGGCCGAAGATGACGACCACTTCGCCTTTTCGGACTTCCATGTTAATCCCACGCAGGACATGGAAATGCCCAAACCACTTGTGAACGTCACGGCAGATGATGATCGGTTGTTCGCTCATGTTATCGCTCTCCTACTCCGAGTGTTTTTTCCAAGCGTTGGCTAAGATAGGCCATCACGTAGCTGAAGAGCCAGTAAATGGCCGAAATGAACAAATAGACTTCACGCTGCGTGCCCACGTAGGCTGGCTGAGCCAGGATGCTCTTGGCAATGCCCAACAGATCGAGCAAGCCGACGATGGCTACCAGGGACGTATCCTTATAGAGGGCAATGAATTGACCCACCAGGACAGGGATCACGTGACGCAGCGCTTGTGGCAAGATGATGAAAAGGTTCGTTTGGAAACCGCTCAGCCCCAATGCGTAGGCCGCTTCGTACTGACCATGGGGGATCGCCTGCAGCCCACCCCGCACGTTCTCGGCCTGGTAAGCGGCGGTGAAGAGGACAATGCCGACGATGGCACGCACCACACGGTCAATGTTCATGTTGCCGGGGAGGAAGAGTGGCAACATGATCTGTGCCATGAAGAGAATTGTCACCAGCGGAACGCCGCGCACCAGCTCAATATAAGCGATGCTCACCAGGCGAATGGCCGGCAATCGGGAGCGTCGCCCCAATGCCAGGAGCAATCCCAGCGGAAAGGAGAGCACAATGCCGAGCACGGTGAGCAAGAATGTTAGCACCAAACCACCCCAAACGTTCGTTGGTACGACCGGGAACCAGCCATCCGGCGGGGTCAGGCCGCGAACAAGAAGGATGAACAGGATGAAAAAGGAAGTCCAGAACGTACCGAGATGCTTGCGCACATGAGATGTGCCGAGGCGGGCCAACCAGTAGGCGATGAAAGCAACGAAGGGCAGGACCAGCAGATGGGCGCGAGTGGCAGTGCTAAAACTCGGAATGAGCGCTAGTAGCCAAGGCAAGCTCAGCAGGAACAGGCCAAGCCGGCGACGACCGCGCGCCAGGCTCCCCCAGCTCAATCCAACAACAAACGCCAGCATGTGTACGGCAAGCCAGATGCGCCAGAGCTGCTCCCCAGGATATTGACCGACCATCAGCAGGCGCAAGTTGACCGCTATCACTTCCCAACGGGCCGCGGTGAACGCCCAACGTAGCAAAGGAGTGAAGATGACATAGATCAGCCACAATGCCAGCAACGTGAGCAAAGCGTTATACCACGGGGTAAGCAGGTTTTTATAAACCCATCCCAAAAGGGTATAACGCTCGGTCGGGGGTGGAAGGGTTGTTTCGGCAGAGGGCTCTCTCATGAGATCAGCGCTCCACAAAGCGGATTCGGCGATTGTACCAATTCATAAAGAGCGAGGTTAAAAGGCTCAACGAAAGGTAAATGGACATGGCGAGTGCGATCACTTCCACAGCGCGACCGCTCTGATTGAGGATGGTGCCGGAAACGGAGAAAAGATCCGGAAAACCCACCGCCACGGCCAGCGAAGAGTTTTTGGTCAGATTCAGGTAATGGCTGGTGAGCGGTGGAACGATCACCCGCAAGGCCTGGGGGAAAACGACAAAGCGCAAAGTTTGAAAGCCGTTCAATCCGAGCGAGCGTGCCGCTTCGGTTTGCCCTTTTGGGACGGCCTGGATGCCGGCACGTACCACATCGGCGATGAAGGCAGAAGTGTAAATGACCAGCCCGCTCCAGAGCGACATGAATTCGGGCGTTAATCGTTTCCCTCCCAACACGCGCAACCCCTCAAGTTTTGGATATTCCATCTCGAAAGGAGAAAATGCTATCAAACCGATAACGGCGAACGCCAGCCACATCAGCAGACTCCAGAACCAGGTCAACGGTGGGCGGCCGGTCCTCTGCCCGTGACGCCAAAGCACAAACCAGGTCACCGCGGCCGCCAGCAAGCCTAGCAGCAGGCATAAACGAAAGGCCGGGTAGCCATCGGTGGGGATCGGCCAGGGAGCAAACACGCCTCGATTGCTGAACATAACTGGTCCGATATATAGAGCTTGGCGGATCTGCGGCAATTTCAGAAAGACACCGCTATAGATAAAAATCAACAAGACCAGAAGAGGGATATTGCGCAGCGCTTCAATATAGATGCGGGCCAGCAATTGCACGAGGAAGTTGCGCGAAAGGCGCGCCACTCCCACCACAATCCCGATCAGCGTAGCAAAAACGATGCCCAGCAGACTGACATTGGCCGTATTGAGCAAACCCACCAGGAACGCCCGCCCGTAAGTGGAACTGCGATCATAGGGGATCAGCGTTTCGCCGATATCAAAGCCGGAGGTCAGGCGGAGAAACGAAAAACCAAGCGCCAACCCCTGCTGCTTCAACGCCTGGAGCATATTGTTGCTCAGATAGCCCAGAAACACGAAGAGGATCAGCAGGAACAGAACCTGGCCAAAAATGCGCAGGAAGCGCTCATCGCGCCAGAGAGGAATAGAAGTTCTGCGGCGCATCGCTACTCCACAGCAAAAGGGGGCAGGGGATCACCCGCTGCCCCCTCCAAGGAATAGTTTAGCGGAAGGGCGGTGAATAGAGCAAACCGCCTTGCGTATACAGGCTGTTCAGCCCGCGCGGGATGTAGGTGGGCGTGTTCGGACCCAGGTTGCGATCGTAGATCTCAGCATAGTTCCCCACCTGCTTGACGATATTGTAAGCCCAATCGGTGCTCAGACCCAGCTTGGGACCCAGATCGCCTTCCAGACCTAAGAAACGCTTGATTTCCGGATCCTTGGCATTGGCCTTCACCTGATCTACATTGGCCGAGGTGATACCTTTCTCTTCGGCAAAGAAGGTGGCGAAGACCGCCCAGCGCACAATGTCGAACCATTGATCATCGCCGTGGCGCACCACCGGACCAAGCGGCTCTTTAGAGAGCGTTACATCCAGGATCACATGGTTTTCAGGATCGGGCAACGCACCCTTGGCCACCGAGGAGAGCTGCGATTTATCCGAGGTTACAGCATCGCAGCGGCCTTCGGCATAGGCACCGTAGGTCTGGTTAATATCCTCAAAGGTGGCGGGGGTATACTGCAGGCCTGCAGTAGAGAAGGCATCGGCCAGATTGAGCTCAGTAGTGGTGCCCTTCTGGACACAGATGGTAGCGCCGTTGAGATCCGCCAGTTTGGTGAAGCCGCTATTCTTGCGTACCATCAATCCCTGCCCATCGTAAAAGGTGGTCACGGTGAAGTTCAGGCCCAGATCGGTATCGCGCACCAAGGTCCAGGTGGTGTTACGGATCAACACGTCAACTTCGCCGGTTTGGAGAGCGGTGAAGCGCTCCTGCGTGGTCAGCGGGCGGAACTCGACTTTGGTCGCATCGCCGAAGATGGCCGCCGCCAGCACACGGCAGAAATCGGCATCGAAGCCACTCCAGTTCCCTTGCGCGTCAATGTAGCTGAAGCCGGGCAGCTGCCCGTTCACACCGCACACCAGCTTGCCGCGCGCCTTCACAGCCTTGAGCGTTTCCCCGAAACCGCTTGGCACCGGCGGAGGGGCAGGGGTGGAGGGTGCAGCAGTGACCGGGACCTCAACAGTCACCACAACCGTTTCGACAACTTTTTGCGGGGTAGGGGTTGGTTGCTGGGCACAAGCAGCCAACACCAGGCTGAGTGCAAGGAGCAACCCGAAGATACGAACTAGTCTAGTCATGTCTCCTCCTGAAAAGAAAGTGAAATTGGCAAAAACAGGACATGAAAGAACGTTTCTTTTCCTTACGGCAGATCACCTCCTTTTCTCTTTTTCTTGCGGCAATGAGGATGTTACAAAAATTATAGCATATGATGCGAGCACCGCAACACAAAAACTCAGGCCGGCACGCATTGGTGATACTTCTCCCAAACCCGCGGGGCGATCTCCCGCGCCCGTGCAGTGATGGCTTCCTCATCCAGCGTGAGCAATTGGCGATCGCACATCAGCACCTTGCCAGCGACGATCGTCGTCGTCACCAGGCTCTCGCGGAAGCCGAAGAGGATATGCCAGGGCAGGTTACCGGCCTCGAGAGGAGTATAGGGATGGTAATCTACAAAGATCAGGTCGGCGGCGGCGCCGGGGGCAAGCACGCCAATCGGATGCTCCGGGAAAAAGACCCCGGCCAAGGCGGCATTATGGTAAATAGCCATCTGCACCAGATCGTAGCCGTTCATCCGCCGAGGATCGAGATGCGCCACCTTGTGGAGCAGGTAGGCGGTCATCCATTCTTCCCACATGGCGTTGGAGAAGCCGTCGTTTCCCAGGCACACCCGAATGCCCCGCTGCAGCATCCGCTCCACCGCGGCCACACCAACGCCATTGTTCATGTTCGAGCGTGGCTGGTGAGAGACCCATGTGCCACTTTCGGCCAATTGATCCATTTCCGAATCATCCAGGTGAATGGCATGGGCGACGATCGTCCGCGGCCCCAGGATGCCCAAACGCTGCAGCCAGATGACGGGCGGGACATGCTCCCGCGCCAGGATCGTGCGGCGATCGTCGGTGGATTCGGCCACATGGACGTGGAAGCCGGTGTCCTGCGGAGCGGCCTGCAAGCAGGTATCCAGCGTCCGGGAGGAGAGGGTCAATGGGGCGTGTAAGCCAAAGGTCCCGCGCAACCGCGGCGAGCGACGAGAAGCCTCGATGAAGCGCACGTTTTCCTCGATCGCCTGCCGAGCCTTTTCCTCGCCATAGCGATCGGTGACCTCATAACACAGCACGGCGCGCAAGCCGGCACGCTCCACTTCCTCCCCAATGGCGCTGAGCGAGCCTTCGATGAAATTCGGCGAAGCGTGATGATCGATCAAGGTCGTCGTGCCGTGGCGAATGGCATCGATCAGACAGACCAATGCCGAAAGGCGCACACTCTCCTCATCCAGCGCCTGATCCAGCGGCCACCATAACTTTTGCAGGATTTCGTAAAAGTTCCGCGGTGGCGCGCCGGGAATGGCCAGGCCACGGGCAAACGCTCCGTAAAAATGGGTATGCGCGCAGATATTGCCGGGCATCACCCATTGGCCGTGTGCCTCCAGCCGTTCAGCCTGGGGATAGCGCGCTTCCAGTTCGGCGGAAGGCCCTAGCTCGCGGATCAGGCCATCTTCGATATAGAGAGCGTGATCGAGCAGGATACGATTCGGCTGTTCCCAGGTAATCAGGTTGGCATGGGTGATCAACATGGTCATTTCTCCAGCGTGAAAACGTTCTGACGGGCCAAAAAGGCCAGGTAGAGGGCGATCGAGCCGGCTACGGCTGCGTTGAGGGATTCAATTTGTCCACGCATCGGCAGCTTGAGCAACCAATCGCAAGAGGCGCGCACCAGCGGCCGCAACCCTTCGCCTTCTGAACCGACTACTAGCGCCAACGCCCCATCCAGGCGCACGGCCTGTGGCAGTTGGGCTTCGGGGCTGTGTTCCAACCCGACAATCCATAATTCGGCCTCTTTCAGGCGACGAATGGCCTGTATCAGGTTATGACGGGCGATTAGCAAATGCTCACTGGCGCCGGAAGAAGCGTTCACCACGGCTGGCGTGACCTCCACCGTGTGCGCCAACGGCAGGATCACGCCGTGCACGCCGGTTGCTTCGGCGGTGCGCAGCAAACTGCCGAAGTTCTGCGGGTCCTGCAGGCTATCGAGGAGCAAGATGAAAGGAGCTTCGCCGCGTGCCTTAGCCTGCTGCAACATCTCCTCGATCGAGCCATAGGGATAGGCGCCGACTTCAGCGGCCACGCCCTGATGAGCCGGATGGATGCGGTCCAGCCGGAACTTTTCCACCCGCTGCACGGGAATGCGACGCGCCTCGGCCAAGCGCAAAATTTCCACCACACGCCCTTTTTCCTGAATCCCTTCGGCCAGCAAAATTTTGAAAACCTGCCGACGGGCAGCGCGCAAGGTCTCATAGACGGCATTGCGCGAATAAATCCACTCTCGCATTCTATTGCTCCGGGCGCCGATCGTTGCCGAATGCGGCAAAGAACTGCTGAAGGTCCCGCGCGCAGAGGGCGCCGACCTTGTGACCGACCTCTTCAGCGCAAAAGGTGACCGAGGCTCCGGCGAGGCGCAGCGCTTCGGCGGCCTGTTGCGCCCATTCGTAAGGCACCATCTCATCCTGTTGGCCATGGGCTATGAAGATCGGTTTGCCGTTCAACCGCCCGGGCGAAAGCAACGCCTGGCAACCTTGCGGGATGAAACCGCTAAGCAAGGCCGCCTTTCCCACCCGTTGCGGATAAAGCAGGAGAAAGACTGCCGCCATCGCCGCGCCCTGGCTGAAGCCCATCAAGTCCACCGGCGCGGGAGCGAATCCCAGATCTTCGGCCAATCTATCCATCAGCCGAACCAGTTTCTCTGCCGTCGGCTGCAGGTCTTCCAGGCGCGGCCAGCCCTGGCGCTCGAGCAAGGGGCGCCAGGAATAGCCGGAAGGCTGGGTGGGGAACGGGGCGCGCGGGGCGAGGATGCAATACTCCGGCACGCTATGCGGTGCGAAAACCCACATTGAACGCTCGTCACCGGTCCAACCATGGAGCATGAAGAGTGCCCGCGCCGGCCTTTGTCGGGGTGGGCGCACGCGCAAAGTCCAGCCATCCAGATTCAGCAGTTGGGTCTCATTTACGGAGAGCACGTTGCACGATCCGATCGGCAGCCCAAAAAACGAACAGGATCAACGCCACGGGCACCAGGCCGGCTCCCAAGCAGAAAAGTGCCATAGAGGCCGCGCCGCGCCCATAGAACAAGTATATTAAACCCACACCTACCCCAAAGAGGAGCACCAGCGCACCGATTCCCAGGCGGAGCTGCGTTTCGCGAGAATATTTGCACAGATCACGGGACATGGCATCGACCTTTCGCTAAAACACACGGAAGGGGAGCACGATGCGCCTGAGCTGTGGCAGTGCGCGCTGCGCCGCTTCCTCGCCCAAGCGCACCACCTCGGGCACGTTCACCTTCTGCAAAAGGCCGATTTGTTCCACCGCAGGGCGAATGATCACCTCCGGTTTTTCGGCATCCAGGCGCCACTGGGTCAAAGCCCGACTGCCGATCTCCACTGATTCCAGGAAAATGCCCATCGCCTGGGTGAAACGCAAACGGCGCAATGGCTCGGCCAGCAGGGAGGGCAAACGCAAACCGGGGATCGAAGGAACGATCGGCGCCTCCATCGGCGGCGTCAACACCACGGCCACTACCGGCACCCCCGGCGCCAGCATGCGCGCCACGCTGACGGGCACCGGATTCAGCACCCCGCCATCCACCAGGCGCATATCGCCCATCTGGCGCGGTGGGAAAATGCCCGGCACGGCGATCGTCGCCAGCAAGGCATCCACCACACTCCCCTCGCCGATCACGATCTCCCGTCGGCTGTTCAGGTCCACCGCCGTGACCGCACAAGGCAAGCGCAGATCGGCGAACGTCCGATCGCCCAGGTGCTGACGCAGCCACTTCTCTGCTCCGGCCAGGCCGAGCAGTGCCGGTCCATCCTGCGGTGAACGCCCGTAGAGATCCTCCTGATTTACCCGCGAGAACAGGCGCTCGATCGCATCCGGCGAAAAGCCGGCGGCACAGAAAACGGCCACCAATCCCCCGGCGCTCGTCCCGGCCACAGCGCGGATGTGATAACCTTCGGCTTCCAGCACGCGCAACACCCCGATATGGGCATTGCCGCGCGCCCCTCCTCCGCCAAGCGCCAGGGCCAGCTCACGCGCAGGGAACAGGTGCCTCAAGAAATTCATGGTATCTCCATCTCTTGCCGCCCCGAAAGGGCACGGAGCAAGGTGTTCGGATCGGCATATTCCAAATCGCTACCCATCGGCAAGCCGCGCGCCAAACGGGTCAAACGCACCCCGAGCGGACGGAGCTGCTGGAACAGGTAGAGCGCCGTCGCATCTCCTTCTAAGTTCGGATTGGTGGCGATAATCACTTCGCGGATATTGCCGCGGCGCACGCGCTCGATCAGGGGGGCGATCTTCAAATCGTCCGGGCCGATCCCTTCGATCGGCGAAAGCGCACCGTGCAGCACGTGATAGCGCCCGCGGTAGGCGCCGCTGCGCTCGATGGCGATCACATCCAGCGGCTCCTCCACCACACAAATCAGCCCGGCCTCGCGGCGCGCATCGGCGCAGATCGGGCAAAGCGTTTTTCCGGCCTCGGTCAGGTAAAAGCATTCAGAGCAAAGCCCGATTCCCTCCTTCAGCCCGCGCAGCGCTTCGGCGAGGTCCTGCGCCAGATCACTCTCCTCGCGCAAAAGGTAAAACGCCAGGCGCGAGGCCGTCTTCGGGCCGATCCCCGGCAGGCGCTCTAGGGCGTTGATCAACTGCTGGAGGGTCTTCGGAAGCATCGCTAGAAGGGCAAACCACCGCTCAGTGGGCCTAAGAGCTCATCGGCGCGCTTGCGCTGCTGTTCGAGCGCCAAGTTAAAGGCACTCGTCAATAGGTCCTGGAGTATCTCCGCATCGGCCTCCTGCAGGAACTGCGGATCGATCTGCACCTTAGTGCACTGCATCTCACCGTTGAGGGTCACCTGCACCGCGCCGCCGCCAACGCTACCCGTGAACTGCTCTTTGGCCAGTTGCTCCTGGGCCTCCAGGAGTTGCTGTTGCAAGCGTTGCAACTGTTGCATCATACCGCCGCCCGCAGGGAGGGAGGGACGTTTAAAACCTTTTGCCATATGCACCTCGAAACTAGGATTGAAACCTGCGCCTAGAATTGAAATTCAGCGTGCATCTCCTGAGACCATGCCTGTCGCACAAACGATAGGCGGAATTAGGGCACAGATCGCCACGAATGCTACGGATAAGGAGGGGTACGGATACTTTTGGCAATCGTGGTTTGGGTCGCATCTTGAATCCTGCAAAGCATTCTACCCCTCATCCACCAGCTTCCCGCCCTGATTCAGCGCCTCGGCCACCATACTATCAGGTGGGATATGCGGTGGCAACTTCCCCTGGGCATTCACCACCACGCAGCGGATGTTCAACTCTACTCCCAGCACCTCCTGGAGCACCTTCCGGGCCGCATCCAAATGCTCCGGGCGGTCCATCAGGGCACGCACCGTCTCGCTTTTGAACCCCAGGATCAAATCCTTCCCGCGCACCTCCATCGGACGGGAGGAATTCAAAAGTCCGTCCGTCGAGGGATGCCGCGGCCGCAACCGCTTGCGGATTTCGGGCCAGGCACGGAGAACGGCTTCAATGGCGATGACCGGGGGCTGAGGTGCCGGCGCGGGGCCGGCTGCTGCTCCCTGGGTCTGGGGTGCCGGGGGAGCTTGGGTCGCGGCGGACTCGGTGACGACGGGTGGCATAGCAGCCGCGCCCGAGCTATGCCTCACCGAAGCATTGACCGCCGGCTCTGTCGAAAAGGCGCTCAGAGCTTGGGCCACGGCCAATTCCAACCCCAGCGAAGGCAACCAGCTACTACGCGCATCCACCGCCGCACTGTTGAAAAACTGGATCATCTGCAAAAGCACCGGAGTGGGAAAGTAACGCGCCTGTCGCCGCAGTTGATCCTTCACTTCCGCCGTGGCCTCTACCTGGGCCTCGTTGCCGAATTGGATCAGCAACAGCGCCCGCAGGTGATCCACGATCTGGCGGGCAAAGGCGCGCGGATCGGCGCCGCCATCCAACGTCCGACGGATGATCTCCAAGGCTTTGGCCGCCGCCTGCTCATGAACGGCCTCCACCAGCTCCAGCACGCTGGTATGGGTTGCCGTCCCCAGGATGTTTTGCGCCAGCGCCAGCGTGATCGGCACCCCTACAGAAGCTAGCTGATCGAGCAACGAGATAGCATCGCGCAGTGAGCCGGCCGCCTGTCGGGCGATCAGCACCAGCGCTTCTTCTTCGGCTTGGAGCTGCTCCTCCTCCACAATATGCCGCAGTTGACCGACGATCTCGGCGATCGAAAGCCGTCGAAACTCATGCCGCTGACAGCGCGAAAGCACTGTAGCCGGAATTTTGTGAATCTCTGTCGTCGCCAGCACGAAGATGACATGCGCCGGCGGCTCCTCCAGCGTCTTGAGCAGAGCGTTGAACGCCGCCATGGAGAGCATGTGCACTTCGTCAATGATATAGACCTTATACCGTCCCTGGCTGGGGGCAAAGTTGATCTTATCGCGCAGATCGCGCACATCCTCCACGCTGGTATTCGAGGCCGCGTCGATCTCGATCAGGTCGAGGAAGCGCCCCTCGTTCACAGCACGGCAATTTTCGCAGGCATTGCATGGTCTCAGACCGGGATCGGGCGCCAGGCAGTTCACCGCCTTGGCCAAAAGGCGCGCCAGGGTTGTCTTCCCCGTGCCGCGCGGCCCGGCAAAGAGATAGGCATGAGCAACGCGATCGGCCTGGAGCGCATTGCGCAAAGTCTGCACAATATGCTCCTGGCCCACCACTTCCTGCCAGCCTTTCGGACGATAGATGCGATAGAGTGCCTGGGACATGGATTTAAAACTTATCACCCACCCGCTTCAGGATCGAGTGGTTCGGGGAACGATCTAGAAACAAGCGTTGGATCGTATGGGAACAAGCATATGCTCCACTTGGGAGGGAGGCCTTTCTGCTGAGCGGCAACCCTCGGTACTATTTTATCACGGATACCCCGCACCAAAAGATCGGTTGAGTTCACTGCAAAAAGGTTTTCGACCGCCAAGTACACCAAATACACAAAAGGATTTTGGGCGTTCAAAAATAACTTTGCACAGTTTTTGCAGGAGAGTCAGTTTATTTTTTCCGTGTTATCCGTGTTTGTCCGTATCCCGTTCAATCGAAACCATCGAATAGGTATGGTTTTGGCAGGGAAGCCATCGGATGGCAAGGCAGATCTTGGCAAGGAGGGTAGAAAGGATTTCTGTAGCACAAACGCAACCGTTTGCGCTGCATGTTTTGCAAGGGCCAAAGTGTAATAAAATATCCTGTAAACGCTATCCGAACGATGGCAAGATATCCGGACGATCCGAGGCAAGGAGCAAAACGATGAAAATTATCCTTCACGTCAACGGTCGAGATTATTCCCTGAATGTGCCTGCCCATACCACCCTGCTGCGCGCGTTGCGCGATCTGGGGTTTCAGAGCATCAAGTTTGGCGATGAACATGGGCTGAGCGGTGCGGATACAGTGTTGCTGGACGGTCGCCCGGTCAACGCGGCGGTGATGCTGGCGGCGCAGGCCGAAGGTCATAACCTTGCTACGCTCGAAGCGCTGGGCGAGTACCCGGAACAGGGTTGGAAGAAGACCGCCGGGCTACACCCATTGCAGCAAGCGTTCATCGAGACCGGGGCGATCCAATGCGGTTACTGTACGCCGGCGCAGATCCTGGCCGCCAAAGCTTTGCTCGATCGCAACCCGAACCCGAGCGAAGCGGAAGTGCGCGAGGCGATCGGCGGGGTGCTCTGCCGTTGCACCGGCTATGCCAAGCCCGTGCAGGCCGTGCTACGCGCCGCCGCCATGCTGCGCGGCGAACCCGTCGAACCGCTGGAAGTGGGCGGAATGCTCGATTTGGGCACCCCACCCTCCCCGTCCGAACACGAGCCGCCGGCCGCCCCTGCCTTGGGTGGCACTCAAACTCAGGCACGCGTACTGCCCAAGATCCTCTTCGCGCCCCAGGTGCGGCCGTTTCAACGCGTCGGAAAACCGGATGTGAAGGTGGATGCGATCAAATTGGCACAAGGGAAGCCGGC
>DAOUBG010000031.1:0-85469 GCA_034432895.1 Anaerolineales bacterium | reverse complement strand
ACGATACTCCATTGACCGCATGAACAACCCCATCCGGGGTCCTAAAGCGGGTTTCTAGACCGCGTACATCGAGGAGGGTATCTGACATGCGTGATGTCCTTCAAGTGGTTTAATGTTCGAACGGTTTATATTATACCCGATTCTGCAATCTATCAAGCAAGTTAAACATTGACGCCGACCAGCCGGCCAATGCCATAGGTCAAAGCCGCCGCGGCCAGGCCGATCAATACCTGACGTAGGGCAGAGTATAACACAGGTTTGCCGGTAAAAAGGGTGATCGCCGCGCCGATGAGAAAAAGGCCGAGAACACTGAAAGCAATACTGGCATAGATGGCCGAACTGCCGCTCAGAAACACAAACGGCAAAAGTGGGAACAGCGCGCCGACGGCGAAGAGAAAGAACGAAGCCGCGGCCGCCTCGAAAGCCGAACCCCCCAATTCATCGGGATCAATCCCTAATTCTTCCCGCGCCAGCGTCTCCAACGCAACTTGCGGATCGGCAAGCAAGCGCTGAGCCATTTGGCGCGCCTGAGCCTCGGAAAGGCCTTTAGCCTGGTAGATCAAGCTGAGTTCTTCCGCCTCTTCTCCCGGCAAATTCTCCAATTCCTCTTTTTCGATTGTCAGCTGATGCTGGTAAAGCTCGCGCGAACTCTGCACCGAGAGCCACTCTCCCATTGCCATGGAGGCGGCACCGGCCAACAAGCCTGCCAAACCGGCGATCAGAATGTCGCGCGCCGCAAGATTTGCCCCGGCAACCCCCATCACCAAGCTGAAAATAGAAACAAGTCCATCGTTTGCCCCCAAGACCGCCGCCCTCAGCGCGTTCCCCGCAGCAGCCCGATGCCGACCTTCCAGACGGGCGATCAGCGGTCCGCTCATCGTGACCTTCTGAGCCATGGTCAACAAACGTGCATGGGATTGCTCCTGAAGAGACATCTCCTGTGTTTCGGCTTCCGGCTGACTTCGATAGGCTTGACGATCGGATTGCTCCAGCCCTACTACAGTGGGCAGGATAAACGCCGAACCAAACCAACCGGCCAATCGGACGAGTAACCGCGCCCTCCAGCCCGGCCGCGTGGGAAGAGAGAGCACACCGGCTTGGCGCAATTTTTCGGCCCAAAATGCCGCATGGCGCTCTTCTGCTGCGGCCAAGCGATCATAAAGCGCTGCCAGGGACGGGTCTTTTTCCAGTCGGGCCAGCGCGCGATACAAAAACGCACCATCCGTTTCCTTTTGCAAATTTCGACGATAGCGAAGCAGGTCATCGGCCATAGGAATCTCCTCAGGGTCAATTTTCCATGGAATTGTATTATACCCCTATCATAATGCAGACTCCCAGGAGGTGTACACCGCTTGACGAAATTCGATTAGTCTGTTAATGTTCTCTTGGGTAGAAGTTTGTGTTGTCACAAACCCAAATTTTCTACCAAAGGGCAATTTTGCTCAAGGGAAGAACCGCCCCAATTTTGTCTAAACTCGAGAACAAACTGATTTCCAGCAATGCAACGGCGTGGAGCCCCCATGATACAGAGACACTGTATATCGGCCGCAACCATGATAGCAATGGCAGGGCCAGGGCGATCCATAACATCAGCGCCAACCGCTCCCGTGCTGCTGGCAGTCCCAGCAGAAAGGGATGAATCTTCAGTAACTCGCACGGTTCTACCAGCACAACCAGAAAATACGCGACTACCAGGAAGAGAATCGTCACTCCGCCGCCGATTTCAGGCCCAGAAGCGATCTCCACACGCGGAGTTTTTATCCCAAACCAGAACGCAGCCAGCACAAACGAAAGATAAAGTGGGCGGCGCTGTAATGCACGAGCGTAAGAATGCCACAACATCAAAGTCTTTCCCTCCGTACGATAAAGTCAAGTTTTTGCAGCAGCGTAACAATTCGGGTAGCCTCCCTCTTAACAACAGTAACCACCATACGCACAAGAGCGAGAAAAGATTAACCCTCTCGGCGCACTTCACGCTCATTGACGATCTCCTCACCACAGGAATCACAATTCACGCGCACGCCGGGAGGCGAAAGGATGGCGGTAAGAGGAGTAGCCAGAGCGACTTCGGTAATGGTAAACATTGCCTCATCGGGCATGATCTGACAGGCGCGTAGCTGGGCAAAATAATGTCGCGGCTCATCGGGAGCATAGGCATATGCCTTTTGGCGGATATCCGGCGCCGGAGCGATTCGAACAGCCCGTTCCTCTTGTACATCCACGAACACTGCCGCGACCTTGCCGTAATCCTCCCCGCAAAGTGCGATGCCCCACCGTGCAGCCGGTCGCGGCGATGATCCCATCCACAAAACACCCGTCCGTTTCGACGATCACAAGCAAGCGCCTTTTGCTCGGCGGCACTTCACACCCTAGCGCCTTCATCCCTAACAAGCCCATGCGCACGCCGAGCACCTCTCGCGGAGAGAGATGACTATGCTCACGAGAAGAGCGTTCCAGTAACACCCGAAGATCCATGCCATCTTCCTTGAATCTTGAATTGAATGGAAGATCGTTCATACATATTTGTTTCTGGGTCGCTCTTGCCGCTTGCATGCGCAAACCGCTGGTGATTTTGAATGCTATCCTCCACAATAATCAGGGTTGGAGGCCTTCTCCGTCTTGACATTTATCACAGTTGTCCCATTGAATCGGGTCCATGCAGCAGAGTCATTTATGCAATGCTGCACGAAGGCGGATTGATCCGTCATTCCATAGCCCTCAGATTTATCCGGCGGCGGATTTTGACGGCGATTGGCCCGGCGGCGCGATCGGCTGTTGCCGTTTGCGGCACGACGATGGATCATCGCTTTGCTTTGTCCGCACGGTGATAAGTCCCTTCTACGATGGACGCCCCATGAATGGGATAGCCCCCTTTTCCTTCGAGACTGCAAGCCAGTGCAATCGCTTGCGTGCGCACTTCAGGGAAAAACGCCTGGGCGCTCCTGGCCGAGGCAGGTCATCCAGACTTTTGGTTTCGTTCCAGCGCCGCCGCCACTTCCGCACCGCCCGGCCGGTGCATCCCACGGCGGCCGCAATCTGCTGATTGCTCCATTCCGCATGCTCATGAGCGGTCAACACAATCCGCGCCCGCAGCCCTTTGACTTGCGGCGAGCTTCGGGCTTGAATCCATTGGCACAAGGTCCTGGTTTTGTTTTCAAGAAGGCGAATCGGGTAACGAGGTTGCGGTCCTCCTACTCAAAGTTTACACCGACTTGTTCAGAATACATTTATGAAATGCTGTACTAAGAACGGTGGCGCAAAGGATGTAATTTTCGCCAACGGGGCAGCCATTGAGTAAGGAGAGAATACCCGAGCGGCCAGACGGTATAATCCCAGGCTCCCAACGTGCGCACCACCGTAGCCCCCAACCCTTCTTTGAAGCGAAACACCCCCCACATCCGATCGCTTTCCCGAAATTCATCCGGTGCTCCCCACAGATCGTAGAGAGTGCACCCCAGGGCACGTGCTCGGCGGATCGCCTCCCATTGCAACAAGTATGTGGGCATTTTCTCGCGGTGCACCGCTCGCGACATGCCATAGAGATAATAGGCGCGCCCGGCAAAAGTGAACAGGAACAACCCGGCCACAGCTTCCCCTTCCACTTCGGCGATCAAAGCCTCGGCATGCGGCACTTCGTTCCCCGGCGAACGGCCAAACCGCTCCCAAACGCGGAAATAGTAATCCCGCTCGCGGATAATGAAGCCATCCCGTCGCGCCGTCTCGGCATACATCTCATAGAGCTGTGGCCAGTCGGCCGGCGTCGCCAGGCGCACACGCACTCCTTTCCTTTCCGCCAAGCGGATGTTATAGCGCGTTTTCTGCTTCATATTGGCCAGGAGCCGATCTTCATCCGGACGCAGATCGAGCCAGAGCGTATTGCGGAACTGTACCTGCTCTGTTGAAAAACGCCAGCCGCGGCCCCCCAGCTCTCGCTTCAGGTCCTGACCTGTGGCCTCTTCTTGCGCCGTTGGGCTTCCCGGCATGCCGTAGCCTAGGATCACATCGGGGTCGATCTTCAGAAACAGGGCCCCGTAGCGGTGAGCCAGTCTTTGCAGATCGTCCAACACTCGTTGACGCAGCGGCGCGTCGCTCCAGTCCATTAACGGCCCTTTGGGGATGTAGATCACACTCAAACGGGCGGCAAAGCCCCCCAATCGCAGCCGTTTTCGCAAAAGCATAGCCGCAGCGCGGGGTATTCCATCTTCCTCCCAGAGCATGGGCAATTTTTCCCACCCATAGCCTTCTTTGACTTCGGCCCATTCCCAGGTCTGCAATAGATGCGGGGAAGGCAATTGCCGGATCAGCATATCCCATTCGGCCGCGTTGCCACGGAAGGGATGCAAGGAAAGGGTCATGCTGCCGCTCTCCGCAAAGAACGGATCAACCGGTAGAGCAAGGGCCAATACACCCGATCATGGGCCTGGACGGCACGGCGCAACCTCCCGCCAAAGCCGCGTTTGAAGCGGTAGACCCCCCAGAGCCCGTCCTGGCGTTCGGTAAAATGGGCTTCGAGGGTGGCCTCATCGGCATCCGGCACCCCCCAAAGATCATATTCTTCGGCTCCCTGTGCTTTTGCCCAACGCATGGCCTCCCATTGGAGCAGATAGGTGGGCATGCGGTTGCGCTCTAGATCGCTGGAAGCGCCGTAAAGGTACCAAGCGCGCCGGCCATGACGAAAGGCCATCAATGCCGCCAAAGGCTGCTGGGCATATTCGGCCACCAGGAGTTCACATTGCCCGGATGGGCCGAACAATTCCCACGCGCGGCGATAGTAATCCAGGCTATGCACGCCAAAGCCATCGCGTTGACCGGTCACCAGCATCAGCCGATGGAAGGCTTCCAGATCGTCCCAAGGGCGCACATAAACGCCTTTCTTTTCGGCCAAGCGGATGTTATAGCGCGTTTTCTGCTTCATCCGTGCCAGGATTTGCTCCTCATCGCCGCGCAGATCGACGATCAGCGTGCGGGGAGGCTGGATCGGACGCGGAGAGGGTCGCCAACCGGGAGGAAAGGAGAAGCCTCCTTCATCTTCCCAGGCATCTACTTCCAGGGTGCAAAAGATGGCGCGTTGCTCTCGGCAAATGCGATCAAGCGCCGACCAGAAGCCCGGTGCCGGTTGCGAGCCGGAATAGAGGGGACCTTTGGGTAAATAGCCTACGCTCCAACCGAAGGGAAGGCGGCGGAATAAAAGCTGTGCGCCAGTATCCTCCACCTGAAAACGCAACACACTCCAACCGAAGGCGGCTTTCAGATCGCCCCATTCCCGTTTCTGCAAAAGATGAGCATGCGGATGTTGCTCCAGAAAAGCTTCCCATGCCGCAGGGGAAAGAAAAGTGACTTCGGACATACTGCGTAATCTTACCAGAAATCCAGGGGAGCGATCGCGTGGGGAGGGCTTTGTACCGTTTTCGGCAAAAACATACTCGGTCGCCGAGCTTCTCAAAACTTGTGTGATCGTTTGGGATAATCGAGCTGATAATTCCGGAGCGCAAAAGGGATAAACACCCTCTTGATCGCCATTGGTTTAAGCTGAGCGAGATAGGGATTTTCAACAAGATCGCCCAACTCAGGTATAATTTTGAGCATGGAAACAACCCCTGCTTCTACACCTTCTCGCAAAAACGGTTTCTCCCCCCTGATGCTCGGAGTATTGCTGTTGCTGGCCGGGTTTGGGATCGGGCTGGGGATCGGCTATAAATGGGGAAAAAGCGCCGCCGTCGCCCAACAGGTGATCCCCACACCGACTCCACCGCGTTTCGTCCGCTATAACATCCCCACAGAAGGCTTCCCCTCCCTGGGACCACAAGATGCCCCGATCGTCATCGTAGAATTCAGTGATTTTCAATGTCCGTACTGTCAGCGTTTCCATAACCAGACCTTCGAGGCACTGATGGCCGCCTACCCGGGGAAGATTCGCTTCGTCTACCGCAACCTGCCGCTCACCTCGATCCACCCGGAAGCTTTTCCGGCCGCCGAAGCCTCGCTATGCGCCAATGAACAGGGCGCCTTCTGGCCCTATCACGATAAGCTCTTCCAAGGGGAGCTCGGAGAAAGCGCTTATCTGCGCTATGCGCAGGAGCTGAACCTGAATCTGGAGCAATTCCGACAATGCCTGCAGGAAAGGCGCTACCGGGATTTCATCCAGAAGGACATGAACTTTGCTATCGATTTGGGGGTGCGCTCCACACCGACCTTTTTCATCAACGGCATCGCGCTGGTTGGAGCTCAACCTTTGAGCGTGTTCCAGGATGTAATCGATCGAGAGCTGGCCGGAGAGTTTCCCAAGAAATGAACCCATTGCGGAGCCGTAACTTCATCGTTGTGGCCGGCAACATCGGCGTGGGAAAATCCACGCTGGTGGAAAAGCTCTGTACCTACTTGGGCTGGGAGCCGTTCTATGAACCGGTCACTCAGAATCCGTATCTGGAAGATTTTTATCGCCAAATGTCGGCCTGGGCTTTCCATTCCCAGATATTCTTCCTGACCCATCGTCTGCGGCTCCATTATCAATTGAGCCGGCATCCGTCCTCGGTCGTCCAAGATCGCAGTGTCTATGAAGATGCCGAAATCTTTGCCCGCAATCTTTACCTACAGGGATATCTTTCGCCGCGCGATTACGCAACCTACCGTGAATTATACGAAACGGTGATCCAGCTCCTGCCACCACCGGACCTGGTGATCTACCTGCGCGCCTCGGTGCCGACCCTGCTCAAACGGATCGCACGGCGCGGCCGGAACTACGAGCGACAGATCCCCGCCTCCTACCTGGAAAGTCTGAACCGCCTCTACGAGGAGTGGATCGGCGGGTTTCAGCTTTGCCCGGTGCTTACCGTGCCTGCTGATGACCTCGACTATGTGGCCTACGAGCGACACTTTGAATTGATCGTGCAAAAGGTGCAGGAAAAGCTAATGGGGAAGGAAGAGGTAGTCTTCGACTCGAATGAAATAAACAGGGAGAGATTGTAGCCAAGCCCTGCAGAGCAAAGACTCGCGTTTGCTCTGCTTGCATTGCCCGACTCCCACCACATTTCTCCTGCCCTCTGGGCAATTGCTACCCTCCGTTCGCTACGGCACTCGTCACTCAACTCTTCCTGCGTGACGAAACCCTCGACCTTCACCAAACAGTCCCAACCCTTTCCCGATCGAGAAGCCGAAGAGAGGAGCGTGATAGAAGCGGTGCTCATTGGAAGGATGGACGGCTATCCTTATGGAACAAGCGGGACACGGCATTCCCGTCAATGACTAACCGCGCACCTGCCGGATCGTAGATGGTAATAGCCAGGGGAGGCGTTGGACTTTTTTGGGGTCATGGTTCGGCAATCTCAGGGGCGAATGATTCCTTTGCGGATGGCATAGCGCACCAATTCGGCGCGCGAGTGGAGGTTCAGCTTGCGCATGATGTTCTCCCGATGGCGCTCCACCGTTTTGGGGCTGATCACCAGCGCGGCGGCGATCTCCTCATTGCTCGCCCCCTCGGCCAAAAGGGCCAGCACTTCCCGTTCGCGCGGCGTAATATCATTGAATTGCGTTTCCTCTTTCAGGGAATGAGTCCGCAAGTAATCCTGTACCAGCAGCTTGGCTAGAGAGGGATAGATATAGACCTCGCCGGAGGCTGCCGTGCGAATGGCCGCGAGCAATTCTTCCGGCGCGGCGCGTTTGGGCACATATCCTGAAGCACCAGCCTCCAACATTTTGAAGAAATATTCCTCATCTTCGTGAATGGTCAAGGCCAATATGGCCACATTGGGGAAATACTTTTTAACCTCGCGCGTGGCATCAATGCCGGAGCGATCCGGTAGACCGATATCCATGAGCACGACATGGGGAGATGTTTTGCGGACGACCTCCAGCGCTTCGGCGGCATTGCCGGCCTCGCCTGCGATCTCGATCTCCGGGTTATTTTCCAGCAACAGACGCAACCCGGAACGCACGACCAGATGATCCTCTACCAGTACGACGCGAATGCTCATAACCCACCTTGAGGACGATAAGGTATAAATGCTCGGACCTCGCTACCGCTTCCTGGGGTGGAATTGATTTCGACCCGCCCCCCCAATAGCATTGCGCGCTCTTCCATGCCGATCAGACCGATCGTCGGCCTGGAGGAGGCATTGCGATATACCGTATATGGGTCAAAACCGATCCCATCATCTTTGACCAGGAGCGCGAGCTCCTCAGGGCAAAATTCGATTGTAACCTGGACATGAGTGGCCTGGGCATGCTTGATCACGTTCGTGAGCGCTTCCTGGATGATGCGAAAAACGGTGATCCGGGTGGCATCGTCCAGAAAACGTTCCTCCCCAATGATTTCCAGGTGAATATCGAGAGAAATCAGTTCTTTCAGGCGGGAAATATACCAGCGAATGGCTGCCGAGAGTCCTAGATCGTCTAGATGAGAAGGGCGCAGGTCGGCAATGATGCGCTGCAGATCCTTCAGCGATGCATCTGCTAGGGATTGAAGGTGTTTCAAAATCGTCAGCGCTTCTTTTTTGCGCGGTCCGAGTCGTTCGGAAAGAGCCTTCAAGCCGATTCCCAGGGCGGTCAGTGCCTGTCCCATCTCGTCATGTAGATCGCGGGCAATCCGCTGACGTTCGGCCTCCTGAGCCTGGACAATGCGTCGGAAGAGCTCGGTACGCAGTTGTTCCCGTTGACGCGCTTCCTGCAGGCGCGCTTGTTGAATCTCGGCGATCTTGCGCTCCGTCTCCAGTTGAAACGCGCGCAGGAAACGGATGACAAAAAAGGCCGCCGCTATAGCCATCACGGCGCGAAAAAATTGCACAGGGAATCCGGCAATCCTGAGAAAGGTTTCCTCATTGAACAATTTGGCCAGCGGTAGCGGGTTGACTTGCACGAAAAGCTGCCCGATCAACCCATACCATAGAAAGGCGATCGCCGCCCATAGGCTATCTTGCCCAAAACGGATCAGGCCGGCTTGGCGGAAAGCACGTTGCTGGAAAATCAACCCCACGGCAGCCAATACAGCACCTGGTATCCCCAGACTGTACCGGGTCCAGGCATGAGCAGCGCTCAGCAAATCCAGGCCGGCGTAATGCTCCCGGAGCAGGAACAATCCCAGGAGCCATATGGTTTCCAAAAGCAAAGGGATGGTCAAAACGACGCGCCAAGTGCGTGGGCTACCGAAGATCAGATAACTTCCGAAGCCGGCCAGCGAAAGGAAGGAGAACGCAAGCGCACAATGCATCAAGAAATATAACCTGCTATCCCCTCCCCAGCCGATCAGCACAAACATTTCCAGCCATTCGTGAGCGGCATGAACAAAACCGAACATTGCCAACGGTCGCAATCCCATGCGCAGGCGCCAATCGCTGGAACGTCCCCCCTCCATTGCAACCATCAGGCCCATGCTGAAAAAAGCCAGGCCGTAGAGGAAATACACCGGGATTAGCACCTGTGGGTCCATTTCCCCTCACGTCGTTTGTGAAAAAAGGTTTTCGGCGCGAATATGCTCAACTCGCTCAACAGGAGCTGGAATCCAAAATGCGCACCTCGTCTACTTCATTCGGGATCAAGCATAGGAATTCAAAAGGCTCTTCACCGATGTTTTCGTACCAGTGAGGCACACCGCGCGGGATCAAGACTACGTCACCGGGGCCGACCTCGTAGGTTTCTTCACCGATACCGATCCGGGCGCGCCCACGGAGCACATATTGTTCGTGTTCCACCGTATTGGTATGGCGCGGCATGCCGCCCCCCGGCTGCATGATAAAGCGACGCATCAGGAAATGAGGCGCCTCTTGGGCCGAAATCAGCACTTGGATGGTTGTCTCACGGGCATTAACGACCGGTTGCGCCGGCACATCTGAAACATGTCTTACGCCCATATTCCCTCCACCGATTGCATAAAGTCTTTCCAAATGTAGTTTACCACGAATAGCAGCGAAGCTACCTATAGTACCTTCGGCTCCAGCTCGAGGTAGATGCGTTTATTAATCTTCCCTTTGCTTTTATAGTCCACCACACGGATCCTGCCGACCTCGGACGTATTAGCCACATGGGTCCCGCCATCTGCCTGCAGGTCCAAGCCGACGATCTCAACGGTGCGCACCTGACGAATGCCTTCCGGAAGCAGGTTGATTTTGGTGCGGATGAGATCGGGAATCTGGAAGGCCTCCTCGCGGGAAAGGATGCGCACCCGCACCGGACGCGCCGCAGCGACCTCAGCATTGACTTTAGCTTCGATCTCGGCGACCAATTCACCCCGCAGGCTCTCGAACTCAAAGTCCATTCGTCCTTGTAACGGGTCCATGTTTCCGCCCGTCACCAGCGCACCATAATTGCGGAACACAACGCCACATAGGATATGCAGCGCAGTATGGGTGCGCATTAGCGCGTAGCGTCGCTCCCAATCCAGTATGCCGTGCACCTGAGCGCCGACCTGCGGTAAGGGGGCTTCGCCTCCCAAGATATGCCACACGTCCTCTCCGATTTTCTGTACCTCGATCACCGGCAAGCTCAGGCTGGCAATTTGGAGCACCCCTCGATCGGGTGGCTGCCCACCTCCACCGGGATAGAAGATCGTCCGATCCAAGGCCACGGCGCGGCGCTCCATATCCACTGCGGTGATCTTTGCTTCGATTTCGCGCAGGTAACTATCGGTCTGGTAAAGCAGTTCGGTCATGCGAGCTCCTTTCCCGGCAGAAAAAACGGGCGCCGGGAATGCTCCCAACGCCCGTTCATCTGTTGTTTATTTTTATTTCTGTCCGTTGCCGTAGAGGGCTGCCATCTGCTCGTAGATCTTCCAGCGCATTTCGACATCGCGCTGGGCCTCTTTGAGCAATTCCTCGGCGCGCTCCTCATCCATTTGCACTAACATCTTGAAGCGCGTCTCGTTGTAAGCATATTGCTCGAAGGGGATGCTCGGTGCTTTGGAATCCAGCACCAGCGGCGATTTGCCCTCCAGCACGCGGCGCGGATCGTAGCGATAGAGCGGCCAGTAGCCGGATTGGACCGCCAACTTCTGCTGTTCTAGCCCTTTGGCCAGATCGTAGCCGTGAGCAATACAGTGACTATAGGCGATGATCAACGAAGGGCCAGGATAAGATTCGGCCTCCAGGAAAGCCTTCAAGGTGTGCTGATCGTTGGCACCCATAGCGACACGCGCCACGTAGACATACCCGTAGGACATTGCCAGAAGCCCAAGGTCCTTTTTCGGCAATCCCTTACCGCTCATGGCGAATTTGGCGACTGCCGCACGCGGCGTAGCCTTGGAAGCTTGACCACCGGTGTTAGAGTAGACCTCGGTATCCAGCACCAGCACGTTGACATCCCGACCGCTAGCCAGCACGTGATCCAGGCCACCGAAGCCGATATCGTAGGCCCAGCCATCGCCACCGATGATCCAGACAGACTTTTTGATCAGCGCATCGGCTACACTTAACAGCTCTTTGGCCCGCGGATGCTTGCTTTCCTGCAGGCGAGCCTTCAGGATGGCAACCCGTTCGCGTTGCTCATAGATGCCGGCCTCGTTCGATTGATCGGCGTTGAGCAGGGCATCCACCAGTTCCTGACCGAGCTCGGAGACAAAAAGCGGCAGGAGCTCACGGGCATATTCTTCCTGCTTATCGAGCGTCAAGCGCATGCCCAGGCCAAACTCAGCATTATCCTCGAAGAGCGAGTTTGCCCAAGCCGGACCACGCCCATCGCTGCCGAAGGTCCAGGGGGTAGTCGGCAGGTTGCCGCCGTAAATCGAAGAGCAGCCGGTGGCATTGGCGACGATGGCGCGATCGCCGAAGAGCTGCGTCACCAGCTTGATGTACGGCGTTTCGCCACAACCGGCACAGGCACCGGAGAACTCAAAGAGCGGACGCAGGAGTTGTGAATTCTTGATCGTGCCGGGATTGACCAGGCGCCGATCTACATCCGGGATCTTCAGGAAGAAATCCCAGTTCTTCGCTTCGCTTTCACGCAAGGGCGGTTGCGGCGCCATGTTCAGCGCTTTGCGCGCTGGGTTGGTCTTATCACGCGCCGGGCAGACCTCGACGCACAGCGTACAACCCGTGCAGTCCTCTACCGAGACCTGGATGGTGTAGGCCATGCCGGGGAATTCCTTGAACTTGGCTTCCATGTGCTTGAAGGTGGGCGGGGCTCCCTCTAGGAGGGCCGGATCGTACACTTTATGCCGGATCACCGCATGCGGACAGACCATGACACATTTGCCACACTGGATACACAGATCCGGCTCCCAAACCGGCACTTCCAGCGCCAGGTTGCGCTTCTCCCACTGCGCTGTGCCGGAGGGGAAAGTGCCATCCGGCGGCAGGAAGCTCACCGGTAGGCGATCGCCCTCGAACGCGATCATCGGCGCTAACACGCGCTGCACAAATTCCGGCGCTTCGGCGGGCACCGGCGGACGGCGGGTGAAGGCAGCGGTCACCTGTCCAGGCACCTGGACCTCGTGCAGATTGTCCAGGGTCATATCCACGGCCTCGAAGTTCTTGCGAACGATCGCTTCACCGCGTTTGCCGTAGGTCTTCTGAATGGCTTTCTTGATCTGGGCAATCGCTTCCTCCCGCGGCAGCACACCGCTGATGGCAAAGAAGCAGGTCTGCATGATGGTGTTGATGCGTCGCCCCATGCCCGTTTTTTCGGCCACATCGTAGGCATTGATGACGTAGAAGCGCAGGTTCTTCTCCAGGATCGCTTCCTGGACCTCACGCGGCAGATGATCCCAGACCTCATCCGGGCCATACAGGCTGTTCAACAAGAAAACCGCCTCCGGACGGGCATACTTGAGAATATCATAGCGCTCCAGGAAGTTGAATTGGTGACAGGCAACAAAGTGCGCCTGGTTGGGCTGGATCTGATAGGGAGCGCGGATCGGATGTGGACCGAAGCGCAGGTGCGAAATGGTCATCTGTCCGGCTTTCTTCGAGTCGTAGACGAAGTAGCCTTGGGCGTAGTGGGGCGTCTCCTCACCGATGATCTTGATCGAGTTCTTGTTGGCGCCGACCGTGCCATCCGAACCCAGGCCGAAGAAGACACAACGCACGGTATCTTCGGATTCAATCGAGAAGGATTCATCCACTTCGAGGTTAGTGTGGCTTACATCGTCAATGATCCCCACGGTGAAGTGACGCTTCGGGTGCGGGCGTTTGAGCTCATCGTAAACCGCTTTGACCATGGCCGGAGTAAATTCTTTCGAGGAGAGGCCATAACGTCCTCCGATCACCAAAGCCTGGCGACCACCTTCCACAAGTGCGTTGACCACATCCAGGTAAAGTGGCTCGCCGGCCGCACCCGGCTCTTTGGTGCGATCGAGCACGGCAATGCGCTCGACGGAAGCAGGCAGAGCGGCCAGGAAATCCTTCACCGAGAAGGGGCGGTAGAGGCGCACGCGCACCACCCCCACTTTCTCTCCCTGCCGATTCAAGAATTTCGCCGTCTCTTCGGCCGTTTCGCCACCCGACCCCATGATCACGATGAGGCGATCGGCCTCGGGATGGCCGGCATAGTCGAAAAGGTGGTACTGTCTCCCGGTCAAGGCGGCGAAGCGATCCATTGTCTCCTGGACAATGACCGGCGTGGCGGCATAGAAGGGGTTGACGGATTCGCGCGCCTGAAAGTAGACATCCGGGTTCTGCGAGGTGCCGCGGATGAACGGATGCTCCGGCGAAAGTGCGCGCGCTCGGTGTGCATAGATTAGCTCTTCATCAATCAAGGCGCGCAGATCGTCGTCGCTCAGCACCTCGATCTTGTTGATCTCGTGCGAGGTGCGGAAGCCATCGAAGAAGTGCAAAAACGGAACGCGTGCCTTCAAAGTTGCCGCGTGAGCAATCGCGGCGAAGTCATGAGCTTCCTGGACGGAACCGGAAGCGAAGAGCGCGAACCCGGTCTGACGGGCGGCCATCACATCCTGGTGATCGCCGAAGATCGAAAGCGCTTGCGCCGCAATCGAGCGCGCCGCCACGTGGAAAACCGTCGGGGTCAACTCACCGGCGATCTTGTACATGTTCGGGATCATCAAGAGCAGACCCTGGGAAGCGGTGAACGTAGTGCTCAGTGTTCCGGTCTGCAGCGCACCGTGCACTGCGCCGGCGGCCCCGGCCTCTGATTGCATTTCGATCACGGTTGGCACCGTGCCCCACAAGTTGGGCTTCTTCTTCGCAGACCATTCATCGGCCAGCTCGCCCATCGGTGAGGACGGAGTAATCGGATAGATGGCAATCACTTCGCTCAATCGGTAAGCCACCGAGGTGGTTGCCTCATTACCGTCGATGGTAGTAACAACGCGAGACATACGGACTCCTTTCAAAATTCAGCGCATGCTGAACGAATGTGAACGGCCATATGGCATTGCTTGCCTCGGACATTCAAGCTAGTTATTGTAACCCAAAATCAGGTAAAGGGATGTAACCAGGGACCTAATTTTGGCATTCGGTTATCACTTGCGTTTTTCGGCACAGAGCATAGGCCGATCGCAGAATTTGGATAATTCTACTCCAAAATTGGGGGGTGAGATGGAACAAAATACACATTTTTCTACGTGAAGAATGTCATATCCACAATTTTGCCTTTGGCGTATTTCTGTACCTGTAACCATCCAAATCCCACCCACCCTTTCACATCTCCTTCCAAGGGGAAAATAGCCTGTCATGGTAGAATAGTGACGGAGTTGGAGCGTTTCCAGCCCATTTATCCGTTCGAGAAAGGAGAACAACCATGGAGCAGCAAGTCGCTACTTTCACCGTCAAAAAAGGTTTAGCACAAATGTTGAAGGGGGGCGTGATTATGGATGTCGTCACTCCGGAGCAAGCGCGGATTGCAGAGGATGCCGGGGCAGTGGCCGTGATGGCGTTGGAGCGCGTGCCGGCGGATATTCGTGCCCAGGGCGGCGTGGCGCGCATGTCGGACCCGGAGCTGATCCTCAAGATCATGGACGCGGTCAGCATACCGGTGATGGCAAAATGCCGCATCGGTCACTTTGTGGAAGCACAGATCCTTGAAGCAATCGGCGTGGACTACATTGACGAATCCGAGGTACTCACGCCGGCCGATGAAGAGCATCACATCAACAAGCACTTGTTCAAGGTCCCGTTCGTTTGCGGGGCTCGGAACCTGGGTGAGGCGCTGCGGCGCATCGGTGAAGGAGCAGCCATGATCCGCACCAAAGGCGAGGCCGGCACCGGTGACGTGGTCGAGGCGGTGCGTCACGCGCGTGCGGTGCTGGGTGAGATTCGCCGCCTGCAAAACATGCCGGATGAGGAGCTGATGGCCTACGCCAAAAGCATCGGCGCGCCCTATGAGCTGGTGGTCGAGACCAAGCGGCTGGGGCGCCTGCCCGTGGTCAATTTTGCCGCCGGTGGCATTGCCACCCCGGCTGATGCCGCTCTGATGATGCAGCTCGGCATGGATGGCGTATTCGTCGGTTCCGGCATTTTCAAGAGCGGCAACCCGGCCAAACGAGCAGCGGCGATCGTCAAAGCCGTGACCCACTACAATGACCCGGCCATCCTGGCCGAAGTCAGCCGCAACCTGGGCGAACCGATGGTCGGGCGCAACATCTCGCAAATGCCTGAATCGGAGCGCATGGCCGGACGAGGGTGGTGAGTGCTATGAAGATCGGAATGTTGGCTCTGCAGGGAGATTTCCACGAGCACATGCAAATGCTTCAACGCCTGGGGGTGGAAGCCATCGAAGTGCGCTTGCCACAGCACCTGGAAGGGCTGGATGGGCTGATCATCCCTGGCGGAGAATCCACGACCATCGGAAAACTGGCCGTGGATTTTGGGCTGCTGGAGCCTATCCGTCAGTTCGGTCAAACCCATGCCATTTGGGGCACTTGCGCCGGGGCGATCTTGCTCTCGAAGGATGTCCATCGAACGCAACCACTATTGGGTTTGATGGATATTACCATCCAGCGCAATGCCTTCGGGCGGCAGGTAGATTCGTTCGAAGCCGATCTGGATATTCCCGCGCTCTATCGGTTCGGCGAATCGCCGCGCCCCTATCATGCTATCTTCATCCGGGCACCGATTATCGAATCGGTATTCGGAGCGGCGCGCGTGCTGGCTCAACTGGAAGACGGGCGTATCGTAGCGGCGCAGCAGGCACACCTCCTGGCCACCTCCTTCCATCCTGAGCTCACCGATGACACGCGTTTCCACGAATACTTCCTTTCCCTGGCGGATTGAGGAGCGGTGAACGTTCGTCGCTTGGAATGGCTGGATATTCCGGAGGTGCTGCGCTTCCGTAACGAAGTGCTCGGGTTGGATACCACGCGTCTGCTCACCCGTGGCAATCCGCTGAGCGCTTCGATGCTCGTCTCGCATTTGCAGCCCCTGCGCCGCATGTGTAACGTGATCAGCACCGGGGAGAGGCCGTTGATCGGGGGTATCCATAGCGGCAGAAGCAAGGAAATCGCACATCTGCTATATCTTGCCCCAATTGCCCATCTGGATACTCCGGCGCTCTCCCCACTCATCGAGGTGCTGCTCGAAACCGCCCTGGAATGGGGCGTGCTATATGTGCTGGCCGAATTGAACGAATCTCTTCCGCTCCTGGATACCCTGCGCCACTGGCGCTTTTCCACCTACCTTTGGCAATCCATTTGGGATCTCTCCGCAATGGTGGAGGAAGAAAACATTCCCTGGGAGAATTGGCACGAATCCTATGGAGCGAGTTTTTTCTCCCTCTACCATCAGCTCGTGCCACCTTTGCTCCATGCGATAGAACATCCGAGCAGGCGCCATCAGACGATCTATCGTGCCAACGAAACGACCTATGCACTCTTGAATAAGGGCCTGCGGGGTGTGCTGGTGACCCCCCTCTTCCATCCCGATCTAGGCGATGCGCGGCGTTTCTTGCGCGGGCTGGTTACTTTCCTGCGAAAGCGCTATAATCGTCCCATCTACTTGCGTGTCCCGACTTACCAATCCTGGCTAGAAGATATCCTATTCCAGGAAGGCGCCAGGCGGTTGGAACAACAGGTATTGCTGGTACATCATCTGGCCAGGCTTGAGAGGGCAGGAGCCACCGCCTCGGTTAATGCCCTGCATCCCCATCGGACGACGCCGATCATCCCAACCAGCCTATCAGGAAAATTCCCGCGAAGATGAGCGCCGAGGCAATGAATCGGCGCTCGCCTTGGCTTTCCCCCAGGTTTTTCCAGCCCAACCAGGCCCCGAAGACCACGCTCACTTCACGGATCGCACCGGCATAGCCTAATGGAGAGATACGATAGGCAAGCAACGCCAGGAAATAGGAGAGCGTGCCGAGCACGGCGATCAGGATCAAAACAAACGGTTGTAGCTTCCATTCCCGGTAAAGTTGCGCCCAACCGTAGCGCTTCCAGGCAAACGGCGCCAGGACGAAGGGCAGAAAAGTAAAAATGCTCAGCGCATAGGGCAAAGGTGAGGCTTGGCGCACGGCCAGGCCGTCTACCAAGGTGTAAAGTGAAATCAACAGGGCAACACCAAGCGCCGCCAACGCTCCCCGTTGATGCTCTTTTGAAAGCGCTTGATGACTATAGCCCAGCAGGAGCAGGCCACTCAGGAGCAGCGCCAGCCCGATCCAGCCCCAAAAATTCGGACGTTCGGCCAAGCTTAGCCACGCCCAAAGCGTCAAAAAGAGCGGTGCTGTGCCGCGTGCCAGCGGATAGACGAGCGAAAAATCTGCCATTGTGTAGGCATAGGAAAGCAGAATAAAATAGAGACACTCCAGCAGCAAACTGAGGACGAGGAAATGCCAGACGTTTACCGGTGGCCCACCTTGCCAGATCAGGATCGGCGCGGCGAGGATTCCGCCGATCACCACCGTCCACCAGGAAGCGATATGCTTTTCCCTGGAGCGCTTGAGGAGCAAATTCCAGCTAGCATGCAGGGCCGCAGAGAGCAAAAGTAGCAGGAGTGCAAGGAGAGACATGGCAATGACCCAAAAAGAAATTCCGGCCTATCGTATCACAGATCTGCACGAAAGTGAACGACCTCGGGAACGCCTGAAATCCCTGGGACCCGAAGCTTTAAGCAATGCCGAGCTACTGGCCATTCTCTTGCGTACCGGCCTGCCCGGTGAAAACGTGATCCAGATCGGGCAACGTTTGCTGCAGACTTTCGGCGGGCTGAGCGGCTTGCACCGGGTCCCCTTCGAGGAGCTCTGTGCGCAGCGCGGCGTGGGCGCGGCCAAAGCTGCCCAGATCAAAGCGGCGATCGAGCTCGGTCGCCGGCTGAACCAGAAAGGGGAAGATACCCGTCCGGTCATCTCCGATCCGGAAAGTGCTGCTGAGCTGATCTCGTATGAGATGAGCGCCTTGGAGCAGGAACATCTGCGCGTGCTCCTGCTGAATACCCGTAATCGTCTGCTCGATATTTGCGAGATCTATCGTGGCTCGGTGAATAGCGCGCAGGTGCGCGTGGCCGAAGTGTTTCGGGATGCAGTGCGCCGCAATGCCACGGCGATCATCGTGGCGCACAATCATCCCAGTGGCGATCCCACCCCTAGCCCCGATGATATTGCCCTGACGCGTTCCCTCGTCCAAGCCGGCAAGTTGCTCGGTATCGAGGTGCTCGATCACCTGATCATCGGACGCAGCCGTTTTGTCTCGTTCAAAAGAGAAGGCCTGATCTAGGAGAACGATGAGCTTCGTGCGCAAACCGCTTCACATCACCCGAGGGATGATCCTCGGAAGCCTGTTGGTCACCCTTTTTTTGTGCCTGCTCACCGGGGGATGGCTGCTCGGCTTTTCCTCCAGGCAGGCAGGTTCTTTTCAGGAGTTTGCCGCCGCGCTGACGGTTTTGCCGGCCCCGACCGGCACGTCTACACCCTCACCAACGCCGCCGGTCACGCTGACGGCTTCGACGTTGTCGGGTGGGGAGGGTATCGTCATCGGCGCCTATGTGCAGATCAGCGGCACGGAAGGGCAAGGGCTACGTTTGCGCGCCGCACCGGGGCTGGATGGAGCATTGCTCTTCCTCGGTTACGATGCCGAGGTCTACCAGGTGCGCGATGGGCCGCGTCAGGCAGATGGTTATACCTGGTGGTATCTGGTAGCGCCCTACGACGAAACGCGCGCCGGCTGGGCCGCAGCCGATTTTCTTACCGTGATCGCTACCCCTCAACCTTAATTTCCATGGAGATTTAGGATGAACGAACGCCCTGTCAACATCACCGTCCAGAAGCGTACAGCGGAGTTTACCGTCGAATGGAACGATGGACACCGCAGCGTGTATCCGTTTGAGTTGCTACGGGCAGCTTGCCCCTGCGCTTCCTGCCAGGGAGGCCATGAGAACATGTCCCGCGAGCCCAAACCGCATGTCTTCGAGATACACCTGGGAGATTCCCCTGCTACCCGCATCAGCAACGTCAAGCCGGTGGGAACATACGGCCTGACGATTATCTGGGAAGATGGCCACGATTACGGCATCTATAGCTGGCACTATCTGCGGGCACTCTGTCCATGCGCGGCTTGTCGAAGCCGGCGCTGATCATCCCCAACTACGGCGGATTTCAAATCCCTGGAAATTGCCCTCATAGGGTTCCCATGCAACGCGCTGTTCGTCGACGCGCGCCGCACCGGGACCGATGCGCATCCGTTCGGCAAGACGCTCCAGCAGTGCCCGTGGTCCCTCTGCTACGGCCTCCACCTGATCCCAGCCAACGTTGCGCACCCAGCCACGGAGTCCCATCTGTTGCGCTTTGTTGGCGACAAAAGCACGAAAGCCTACGCCTTGCACCCGTCCTTTGATCCAAATGTGAATGCGTGCCAGTTCATCGCTCATTGTTGCCTCCTGAACAGCGGGATCAGAGGGTATCCTAACAGGATCAGCAAGAGCAGAAGATAAGAGGCCAGGTTACGGAATACCCCTTGCCAAAGTATTCCGCCTCCCAGCGTCACGCGCCATTCGTATTCCAGCGCGCTTAGGGATTTGTTATAGACTTTGACCACCCCTTGCTCGCAACCGACCCCATCCGCATACGTGCGTAATAGCTCGTTTAACGCACTTTTGCCATAGGTCTCGAGCAGATAGCGCACAAAGAGAAGGGATTGGGCATAGCTCAGATATGCGAGCCCGGCTTCGGAGGGAAAGGTCTGACACAGGTCACGGAAAGGGATCGAAGTCCCCTTGGCGAGAGCTTGTCGAACGACGCGCTCCGCATCCGCATCGGGATCGAGTTCAACCATCTTTGCCAATCCTTCGCGCAACCAGAGCGGCAGTGAATCATATCCTTTCCCCAGGCGACGATAAAGCAAAAGGTGAAGCATTTCGTGGGGAATCAATCGTTCCGCCACCAGGCTCTGATTGGGACCGGGGGTGATCGCTACCAATGCCACTCCCAGTTTTGGGCTGGCATGGCCACTTTCCCAACCAAAACCGCCATAGGGCACCGCGCTTTGCAGCTCGGCGCTGGAAGGATAGACATAAATTTCCAACGGCGCATCGAGGCTTAGCCCGAGTTGCGATTCGATCCCTTGTACCCCACGCAGCGCCACATCCAGGAGCATTTGAGCAAAACGCGTATCCCCTTCGTACCAGAACAGGCGGATCGCTCCCTCCTGACGCATTTGCCAGGAAAAGCGATTATCAAGATAGCGGAAGCGGTAACGCGGGCTGAGCAAGCTCCTGCTCCCTTGCTCGGCCTCGATCCAGAATACCAGGTAAGCGAAGGGCGGGATCATTTCCAGGCGCGTATATTCTGCGATCAGCCGGCCATCACCCAAGCTCTGCATGGTTATTTGCTCGGTGAACGGCTGACCTTCTACCTGGAACCATACCCGCGGGTTTTGCAAGTTCAAAGAGGCATCTGCCTGCACCTCAAAGCGAATCCGCTGGGCAAAATCATAGTGCACGGCTATTTTAAGCGGTAGGAGTTCGCCTTGTGCGCCGCTCGCACTCGGGAAAGCCGTGGCCCATAGGAGGCAGAAAAGGAGCAAAATCAGGAAAGCGCGCATGGTGAACTAGAATTGCTGTAACAAGAAGATAAGCGGTGTCAGGGTGAGTGGGCTGAGCAGGGTGCTCAGGAAAACGATCGCCGTGACAGTGGGACTATCCAGGCCATATTCGCCGGCCAAGACGGTAGTGGTAATGGCTGCAGGCATCGAGGCTTCGGTAAGCACGGCCTGCAGTACTTTTCCTTGAAAACCGAAGAGCAGCGCCAATCCCCAGGCCAGCAAAGGCGAAAGGAGCAAGCGCAGGCTCACTCCGCCCAAGATCAGGCGACGATGATCCCCCCAGGCGACTTTTTGCAATTCCAATCCCAACAAAACCAGCATCAGCGGGATAGCCGCCGCCGCACCCAGATCAAGTGTGCGGATCAGCGGTTGCGGCAGATCAACGCCGAGTCGAGTGATCACCAGCGCCGTCAAGACAGCGTAGATCGTGGGCACGCGCAGCAAGTTGCGCAATGCTTGGGAAAAGCTCAAATGTCCCAACGAGGCAATGATCACGCCAAGCGTATTGAACAAGATCGAATTCGTCACAAAATAGATGGTGGCATACGCCAGGGCCTTTTCCCCAAAAGCAAAAGCCACCAGCGGTAGGCCGTAATTTCCGGTATTTCCGAAGGCGACGGTCAGGATCAACCCAAGACGTGTTGTCATCGAATAAGGAGAGCGCAGGGAAAGAAGCAGGGCGAATGTGCTGAGTATCAGAGAAATAAGCACGGCATAGAGCAGAATATGCTCCATTTCCTGCCAGGAAAGGTGGTTGTTCGAGAGTAAGTTGAAAACCAGGATCGGGCTAAAGAGGTAGAAAATTACCTGCCCCAACGAGCGAGACTCTATGCGCAACGTTTTACCGGCGACAAAGCCGGCCCCGCTGAGCAACAAAATGGGAAGTAGGTTCATGGCAAAGGTGTTCAGCAGGGCGGCTAAGAGCATAGCAGATTACTCTTCGGAGGGTTCTTCTTCGTCTTCTTCCTCGAAAGAATCCAGATCCTCTACATCCAAGCGAAACAGGTCAAAAGGAGCGAAATCTTCGGTAAAGTCGAGGTTATCCAGCGCATCCTCGATCCATTTTTCCATTTCTTCGGTTTCTGCTTCTTCCAGCAACGTCTCCAGGTACAGGCGCACGTTCTCTCCACCGATCTGGGAAAGCGCCCAAATGGCCTCCTTATACACAACTTCATCGGGCTCCTCTTCGAGCATCCGCAGCAGGATCGGACGTGCCTGCTTTAGACCCAATTCTCCTGCAGCCAGCACCGCCGAGCAGCGGATTTGAGCATCTTCATGGGAGAGCATGGGCAGGATATACTCCTGCCATTGATTCGGATCGGCCGAACGACCCATGGCCGAAAGGGAGCTGGCGATCCATTCCGGTTCCTGCCGCTGATAGGCCGAGCGGATCAGGGCCACGACCTCGGGCCGCGAGGAAAACCCGAGCGAGATCAGCGCCTTTTGGCGCACCCGTACTTCAGCATCGTGCTCGGCAGCATACAGGAGAGCATCTTCGATCTCACGAAGCAGATGGGAGGGGATGTTCTCTACTTCTCCTTCATAGACAAACGGCCCTAAGATAGTGGCAGCCTCGGCGCGCACATCCTTATCCCCATCCTGGACCAACATGCGGAGCAGGTGCGGCACCAAACGGATATCCAACGCTTCCTCGAGCAGGCGCAGAGCGCGGCAACGCACGCCGGCATCGGCATCATCCAGCAGAGCCCGGCCAATCGCATCAAAAGAGACTAGAGTTTCTTCGTCGAAGAGCAATTTCAGGGTATCCAGGAAGGAATACTTGCGCTCCTGTGGAAGCTGGGGCCATAGGTTCAGCAATTGTCTCACTTCTTGAGGTGCGAGATCGGAGAATTCACGCAGCCAAATGGGCGAAAGCGGACGCTCTGATTGAGCTAAGATGGTCAATGCTTTATCAAAAGTCGTGCTTTTCATGGTCGTATCGGATTAATAAAGTCCATCAGGTTGACGTAGAACATCAACAGCAGCAAAAGCGCCAGTCCTACGAGGTGGATTTTGTTCTCCAATTCCGGCGGCACGCGGCGACGGGAAACGATTTCGGCCAGGACGAAAAGGATACGACCTCCATCCAGCGCGGGGATCGGGAACAAATTGAACAGACCGATGGTAATCGTCAGGCTGGCGATCAAAGCCAAGGTGCGGCTGGGAGGAGGCAACGTTTCACCACCATTGGAAGGCAGGTTGGGTTGGGACTGTTGGGCAACATCGGTCTCCACTGCCTGGGAGAAGAAATCGAAAATGCCGCGCAGGCCGATCAGCCGTCCCTCTTCCGCGGAGAGTTGGCCGCGTAGCCAAAGCGCCGGAAAAGTCAAAACCTGGCGGATATAGACCCCGGTGGCTCTCACGCCATATCCTAGTGCAGTGAGCCAAGAGGAGGGACGTGCGTAAGGCTGACGCATAAAAATGCCCAGCGCTCCTTGTTCCCCGCGTTGACTGCTGGGAACGGCGCTCAGAAGCAGTGTTTGGCCGTTGCGTTCGACCACGATTTCCACCGGGCGATCCAGGTTGGCATAGATCACGCTGCGCGCCTGCACCATGTTTTGAATGGGCTGCCCATTGATGCTCACCAGCCGATCGCCGGCCAGCAAGCCGCTCTGCGCAGCCGGGGAGGCAGGCATCACTTCTTCAACATAAACCACCGGCTGTGGAATGCCGCTGCGGGCCACGATCAGGCTATAAACCAGCACACCTAAAACCAAGTTCATAAAAGCCCCGGCCGAAAGCACAAACAAACGCTTCCAAGGCGAGGCCGCCGCCAGGCCACCGGGGATAGAGGGGTTGTTTTCGCCCCGCGGCCGCACAAAACCACCCAGCGGTAGCGCATTAAGCGTATATTCCGTGCCGGGATGCGCTTCCCGAAGCACGTCGGTGATCTTCCAAAGGCCGTTTTCCACAGCTTGCGGTTCTGTGCTCTCTAGAATTTGCTCATCTTCCGATAACCGGGCAATACGCACCAGAACCCAGCGTTCCCCCTCGCGGCGGGCCATCGCGCTCACCATTTCGCCGACGGTATCCTGTAAGTCAAAGGGAAGATCGGTATTCGGGGGGATTTCCAGCCGTTGCTTTCCAATTAGCAACCAGCCTCGGCTTCTCCAAAAGCGCCACAGGCGCGGTGGCAGCCCGATGCCGAATTCTTCGATCTCAACGCCGCTCAGCCGCGCGGCGACGAAGTGCCCTCCCTCATGCAGGAGAATAATCAGCAGAAAGGCACCGATAAACGCAATCCAGGTAATCAAACCAATGCTCATATTTTGATTATACTCCTTCAAGGACTCATAGGAGTGGGGGTACTTGTTGCACTCGGCGATGGCATCGCCGGGGAGTTTGGCGATCCAAGGGAGCGACAAATGGCCTCACCGGCCGCAACAATGCCGGCGATATCCGGATCATTTGGGAAGGCGGCTTTGACCTCACCGAGCACCTGAATGGCTTCGGGACAGTAATTCTGGCGCGGTCGACTCAAGGCAGCAAGCACAGAACCGTAGGTGTAATAATACACTACCGTGTTGGGCGAAAGAGGTAATCCCTGCACGGCTACGCCGCTTTCTCCCTCACCACAGCCGCCGCGCGCTTCGCACGATTCCTCCGCCGTACAACCGCGCACAGCGCACTTCAGAGCCGGGATGGAACCCTCGTAGTTGCGGGATTTAAAGTACACGATACCTAGCTGACCGTATACATCGGCATTCGAGGGATCGAAAGAGAGTGCTTTTAGCACGTTGCGGGCGGCGATGAAGAATTCTCCCATCTGCGAATAGGTTTTGGCGATCGAAAGGTAGGGGAGCGGATCGCGCACACCCAGTTGCTCATTAATGTGCGCTGCGGCGGCAAAGTAACGCAGTGCCTCTTCATAGAGCGGTTTCGCTTGTTCCGGGGTCGGGGCACCGAAGCCCAGACGGCGGTAATTCGCTCCGGCGCGCAGGTAGAGAAAAGTCAAGTTCGGCGCCAAGCGAATGGCCTGATCGTAGGCCTGGATTGCATCCCGATAGGCACTCTGCGATTCCAGTACATAGGCATGTACCCGATGTACATCAAGCAAATTCGGGTTGCGCTCCAATGCCTGCTGGATGTAACGCTCCGCCTGGGTCCATTTCTGCTGATCCACCAGGATTTCCGCATAGTAAACCAGCGCCAACGTATTTTGATTATCGAGTTGTAGAGCGCGCACAGCCTCCTGTTCGGCCTCGGTGAGGTAGGCCTGGGCTTGCCGTTCTCCCACCAAGATCGGATTGGCATACCAATCCAGGACAAAAGCGCGCACGGCATGGGCATCACTACTATCAGGATTGATTTCCACGGCCTTATTGGCCGAGGCCAGCGCCTCTTCCAGGCGAGCCTTGCGTTCGGCATCGGTGGTCACCAGCGCGGAAGCGTAGGTCTGGACGCGCGCTAGCTTAGAGAAGATGGTGGCATTTTGGGGTTCCAGGCGCGCCGCTTCGAGATAGGCCTGAACGCTCCCCTGTAGATCGCCGGCGGTAAAGCGCGCTTCCGCTTCCAGCAGGAAAGAGTTCGCCGAACGGGTTGGTGTGGGCGGAGGTTCAAAGGGAGAATGAATCGCTCCCTGGCGCACCAAGCGCAGAAACCAGAATGCCCCCAGGATCAGGACAGTCCAGAAAAAAAGGCGATAAACGTTTTGTCCGGATTTGACTTCAAAAGGTGCCAAACGACGAGAAACGTTCATAGTTGCTCAAGGGGTAGGAGTCACGGTAACCGAAGGAGTAGCGGTAACAGAAAGGTTTTGCAGACAAATTTGCTGAATTTGCTGGGCGCTATCGACCGCGTTGGTGTTAGCCGGGATGCGCTCTAGCAGGTCTTTCGCGATCTGCAAGGCTTCGGAGCAACGATTGAGGCGTGCCAGCACCAGGCCATAGGTGTAATAGTACTCGGCGATACGCAGATCGTTGCTCAGCGGGATGGGACGGATAGGGCGGTTGTCCTCGGTGGCACCGCCGCTGACGACAAGCTTCAACTGATCGGCGGCTTCCGGCCACATGAAGTTGCGGTAATAGAGCACACCCAGGTTGCCACGCAGGGCCGTGTTGGTCGGGTCATCGCGGACGGCGGTTTCGGCATATTGGATGGCTTTGGCAAATTCGCCGATCGAGGCATAAGTGCGTGAGATGAGGAGATCGGGGGTCGGATCGGTTGGGTTCAATGCATTGGCGCGCGTGAACTCCTCGATGGCCTTATCATAGACCTGTAGGAAACGATAGCACCGTCCCAGGCCCAGGTGAAGGTCGGCAATATTTGGGTTGATGGCAATAGCAGCCTGGTATTCGGCCACTGCATCCTCGTAGTTAGTAGTATTTTCCAGCACGTACGCTCGTGCCCGATGGGTTTCCAGACGGTTCGGGTCCAAGCTCAGGGCCAACCTGGATTCATCGGCTGCTTTGAGCAAACCCTCATAGGTGCCGACACCGTTAATGTAGGAATCAACCAGGATCTCGGCATAAATGGCATGCCCCAACGCATTCTGCGGATCGAGATCCAAGGCGCGCTTGATGGCCGCTTCGGCCTCCAGGTATTTCCCCTGGAAATCGAGCGCCCAAGCCTGCATCGCATGGGCAAGGGCATTATCCGGACTGAGGAGCAGGGCATTTTCCGCGCTTTGCTGGGCATCCGCCGGTTGACCGGCGAAGATTTGCACCCGCGCCAATGCCAGGTAAATAGCAACGTTGGTCGGCTCACTTTTGAGCGCTTGCTCATAGGCCTGGATAGCCTGGAGCATCTTGCCTTCGGCAAAATAAGCCTCTGCCTGCGAGATATACGTGGCCGCGGAAACGGTTGGTGTAGGAGTAGGAATAAACGGCATGGCTACCGTCGGCAGGACGAATTGATTGACGTACAATGCCGCGGCGATCAACAAGAGCAGCACGATGACGTTAAACCAGTTCGTGCGCCTCGGTTTTTGACGGACACTCCATTTTTTGTTTCGTAGGTACATACGAGAGTCATCTTACCATTCTTAGATGAGAGCAGTCAAGGATATATGGACGGTAGACGGTGGATGGGAGAAGAGGTTGGGAGGAAAATGTTAGCAGTTGAGGAGAGGGCAGACAAAATCGGGTATCATTCAAACAAAGCAAGAACGATTGACCCCACCCGAGGAACACTACAAGTACAGGATTCACAATGGAGCGCATTCTCTATCTTTACGGCAATGACGAGTATGCCATTCAAGAGCACCTGCACGCCCTGGAGGGGAAGCTAGGGAATGCAACAACGGTAGAGCTGAACCTGACACAGCTGGATGCCAGGAGTGCTTCGGATGCCGAAATCCATCAGGCAATACAGGCAATCCCCTTCCTCTCTGAACGACGAATGGTATGGCTGGCGAATCCCTCCACAGGCTTCACCGCCGCCGCGAGGCAGCAAAAGTTTTTGAGCCTGCTGGAAAACATCCCGGAAACGACGCTCCTCGTGCTCCATGAGATTCTGGAGCCGAAAGGGATTGAGCGTCACTGGCTGGTGCGCTGGGTGGAAAAGCACGCCGATCGGGCAAAAGCCCAGGCTTTCTGGCGGCCTAAACCGTGGGAAATGGCACGCTGGATCGGCACCGAGGTGCAACGCCAGGGTGGCAAGATCGAAGCGCAAGCAGCAGAGCGCCTGGCCGAAATGACGGGAGTAGATACGCGCCAAGCGGCACAAGAGATTGCCAAACTGCTGACCTATGTGGGCTGGAAGCGCCCGATCACGCTACAGGATGTGCGGGCGGTTTGCGTCGTCAGCGCCGAGGAAAACGTTTTTGAGTTCGTTGATGCCCTCTCTCGCAAGGACGTTCCTCACGCACAACGCCTGCTCCATCGCCTACTGGAAAGCGAGGATGAATTTGCCCTATGGGGAATGGTCATCCGCCAGTTTCGCCTATTGCTCCTAGGGCGAGAAGTGCTGGATCAGAGAGGCGATGCGGCTCAAATTGCCGAGCGGTTGGGAGTGCATTCGTTCGTGGCAGAAAAGATCGCCCTCCAGGCACGCGCTTTTTCGCTGCATCACCTGGAGGGGATTTACCAACGTCTGGTTGAAATAGATGAGGCCGTCAAGACCGGCCTCTTGAGCCTCGACCTGGCACTGGATATGTTGGTAGTAGAGTTGACTCAGGCCGGGACCGTGGCCTCATCTTCTAGGTAGAGCATTTCGCTATCGTCATCGTAACCAAAGAGCTCGGCGTAACGTCCCCAACGGACGGCAATCTCCAGCTGTTTTTCGGCTTCGGCAGGGGGAAAGTCCAGCTCGAGGGCCGTTTGGATCACTTCCCATTTCAGCTGGTGACGATCGGAGGACTGAAGCAAGTTGAGCAACCAACGGAAGAACGGCAAACGGCGCAGACGAGTGGCAAAGAGCTGCTTACGCAGCTGAATGCTCCCATCGGCAAAAGTCTCTCCCAAGGGAGTGAGAACGATATCACCCTGCGAAACGGTAGCAAAGCCGAGCATTTCGGCGGCCTCCGTTAGGCGCAGGATGTGATCGGAATCCACTTTGAGCTCTTCGACCAGGTGATAAAGATCGGCGCGGTCATCCGGTTCGGCGGCCAACGCTTCGAGTAAGCCGGCCAGATCGCCGAGAGTAATATCGGGCAGGATGCGCTTGCGCCCCGGTTCGCCAGGCGCCACGCCCAGTTCGATCGGCTCCGGCTCGGTCTGCCCGGCCAAGGTGGCATAGACCTGATCCACTTTGGCAATGAATTCCGGCGATTTGCGCTGACGCGGATGGGGCAAATCAACGGTCAGCTCGGCGACCACGCGCCCTGGCTCTTTCTCCATCACGATGATGCGATCGGCCAGGAGGACGGCTTCTTCGATGTTATGGGTCACCATCAGGATAGCTTTGGTGGGAATATCGCCGGCCAGCCAAAGCTCGAGCAATTCGCCGCGCAGGGCTTCTGCCGAAAGCACATCCAGCGCCGAAAAAGGCTCATCCAGGCAGAGCAATTCGGGTTCGACGGCCATGGCACGGGCGAAGCCCACTTTCTGGCGCATGCCACCGGAAAGTTCGCGCGGGTAGGCATTTTCAAAGCCATCCAAGCCGACTTTATCCAGCAATGCCTCGGCACGTTGAGCGCGTTCGGGATAGGGGACACCTCGCGCCTTGAGGGCAAGTTCCACGTTCTCCTGAACGGTGAGCCAGGGAAAGAGAGCGAAAGTCTGGAAAACGATCGTCGCATGGGGATTGACATCGGTCAGCAGATCATCCCGATAGATCACCAGTCCATGGGTCGGGCGGGTAAGCCCGGTCATAATGCGCAACAGCGTGCTTTTGCCGCAGCCGGAAGGTCCAAGCAGGACGACGAACTCGCCTTCGCGCAGCTGCAAGCTCACGCTCTGCACGGCCGTGAAGCGGCGCGCCCCGCGCCCGTAGATCATGCTGACGTTACGTAGTTCGAGAAGTGTTCTTCCCATGAAATCACTCCATGCGATATTGTTCTTCGGCCAGACGATAGAGCCTTCGCCAGAAGAGGCGATTGATGAGCACAACCATCAGGATCATGCTCACGGTGGCGACCAACAGTAGCCGATAGTCTCCGAGCTGGGTCGCCTCGGCAATCAGCGCACCGATGCCTTTGACCTGGAGCGTTTGCCCACCGATCTGAATATATTCGGCGACGATGCTGGCATTCCAGGCGCCGCCGGATGCGGTGATCGAGCCGGTGATGATATACGGGAACAACGCAGGCAGGATCAACGTGCGCCAGCGTTCCCAACCACGCAAGTGCATGAGCGAAGCAGTGTATTTCAAGTCCTGCGGAATGGCCACGGCGCCGGCAATGATATTGAAGAGAAGATACCACTGCGTGCCCATGAGCATCAACAGCACCGAAGCAATGTTCAGCCCACCTTGTAACGAGACAAGATAAGCTACCAGAATGGGGAAGAGCGCAGTGGCCGGGATTGAGGCTACTACCTGTACAATCGGCTGCAGCCAAGCCGCTAGACGAGGCTGAGAGCCGATCGCCACGCCCAACGGGATCGTCCATAAGAGCGCAAGGATTAATGCGACCACCACGCGCGCCAGGGTTGCCAGCAACCCAAGCAAGATCTGAGACCATTGGGACAGCGGCAGCTGGATAAACTCCCGTAACGCGTTCCATCCACCCCAACCGAGGACCAGCAACAGAACAAGGAAAAGCAAATTTCCCAGGAAATTGCCGGAGGGCGTTTCCTCGCGCAAAAATTGTTTGGGTTGAAAGCGACGCACCATGAAAAGATCCAGGCGCTCAACAAGCGGATCGATGAGTTTTTCCTGCACCCATTGGATCACTCTGGCTTCCGACCAGAGATCGTAAAACAAGGAGGTGGGAGGGTTCTCACTCTCCACCATCTCGAGCTTAAAGCGATCGGCCCAGGCCAAAAGAGGCCGCCAGATAAACTGATCCATCAGGACAATCACCAATACAAGCGTCCCCAATCCCCAAAAAAGCGCTTGGGTATCGCCTTGTAAGGCGGCCATTTGCAGATAGGCACCCAGACCGGGTAGGTGAAACTCGCGCTGACCCACGGTAAAGATTTCGGCAGCCATCAGAAAAAACCATCCCCCCGCCCAGGACATCATGCTGTTCCAAATCAGTGAAATAGCCCCAAAGGGTAGCTCCAAAAATCTGAAACGCATCCAGGAATTCAAGCGGAAAATGGCAGAAGCCTCCCGCAGCTCTTTTGGGATGGTGGTCAAAGATTGATACCAGGCATAGGTCATATTCCAGGCCTGGCTGGTGAAGATGAGGACAACGGCCGAGAGCTCAGCAGCCAAACGCTGCGGAAGGATGGCGCTGAGGCCGATCAGCACAACCGGCAGGAACGAAAGGATCGGCACGCTTTGCAGCACATCCAGGAGCGGCATCAGCACTCGCTCGGCACGGCGGTTATGAGCCGCCCAGCGCCCATACCACATGGTAAAGACAAACGAGAGCAAATAGGCGGCAAACATGCGCCATAGGGAATAGAGGGTATAGAGGGGAAGCACACGCTTATCTAACGAAATACCGATCTCTCCCGCCGGTGGTCGGGTGAGATGCAGTGCCAACGTCGCTCCAGCATAGAGGAGGGTGATCAGGCTCAGCAAGATCAGAGCATCCCCCCAGGTAAAGCGACGCTGCAATGGAGAAGCGAGCTGGAAGATGGATGGCGCAGTCATAGGCCTTATTTTACTTCAGGAAGGAAGCGAAGGAAAAGGAAGTGACTGTTCAAACGTTCGAAAAGTCAACATACCAAAAAATTCTTTCCACTTTGAATCCACTTTGTCTGGCGTGGTAACTCGCTTTAGGAAATAGGAGTGCAAAACCCAGCAAATAAGGTACTCTTCTCCCACTGTGTGGACGGGATGGAAACGATTTTACCAATCTATGAACAGTCACATTGTATAACCATGTTTATTCCCGATCCCTGGCATCCATCGGCGCACGGATCGGTGAAATTCAACAGGGACTTTCCGATCCCAAAACGGGACTTTGGGGCCCAAGTGAAAAGGGGAAAAACGTCACGGATTGGAACAATCTGCCGAACAGCCCGCCTTTGTTTGATCCGACAGGACAGGCACAGCAGGTTGGAGATGTGCGTGCGGTTTCGGTAGGAGGCTTTCGCCGTCTCTTGCGGCGCATCGTGCAAACCCGTCAGAGCGGCATTTTTCTCAGCCGGCCGAGGACCTGAGCGAACAGATCGCCGCTATTCGTGGTGGACAAACGATTGTGGTCGATCTTGCCCGCCTGACCGATGACGAGCAAACCCTGGTATTCGGAGATATTCTGCGCACCATCTATGCCCTCTATGCTGAGGGAGGGAGCGAGCGCGAGGACCTGCCCGAGAAAGCGCTCATCTTTGTAAATGAGAAACAAATCCGCGCCGGCACGCGAAAAGGAATCACCGATCATCGAGCAGGCGCTGGATATTGCCGAACGTAGGCGCTCGCTGGACGTGGTGCTCTTCGGTGCGGAACCATTCATGAGCGCCGTGCACGAACGGGTGGCAGGGAATTGCTCCACACAGGTGATCGGGCACAGCGGCTCAGCCGAGCTCTCCTTTCCTGCCTACTGAGCAAACGCGCCAGGAAAACGCAAGCATTTGTACTACGGATGCGCGTTTTCGACTTATAATCACGGTGGGCGCGTGATGTTGAGGATGGCGCCCGTTACATTCCAAATCTGGAGGGCTTCCGATGAGCATGGAACTTTTTCCTTTGAGCGAGGAGCATCGCATGATCCGCGATGCGGCGCGCGAGTTTGCGCAGAAGGAGATTGCCCCAATCGCCCCCGAGCATGATGAGAGCGGAAAATTCCCCTATGAGACGATCAAAAAGATGGGGGAGATGGGATTCATGGGGATTGAGGTGCCGGAAGAATACGGCGGGGCCGGGTTAGATACCCTTTCCTATGTGCTGGCGCTAGAGGAGATCTGCAAGGTGGACGCGGCACATGGGACGATTATGTCGGTCAACAATTCGCTGTTTTGCTACGGGTTGCTGAAATTCGGAACGGAGGAGCAGAAGCAGACCTACCTGCGCGCGGTGGCTTCCGGGAAGGCGATCGGCGCTTATGCGCTGACCGAGCCAATGTCCGGCTCCGATGCAGGGAATATGCGGACGCGCGCTGTGCGCAATGGGGATTTCTACGTGCTGAACGGACGCAAATCCTGGATCACCAGTGGGCCGGTGGCCGATTATTTCGTCGTCTTTGCGATGACGGAACCGGAGAAAAAGCATAAGGGGATCACGGCGTTCATCGTCGAGGGGAAGACCCCTGGCTTGATCCGCGGGAAGAAGGAGCCCAAGCTGGGAATTCGCGCTTCAGATACGAGCGAGATCGTGTTTGAGGATTGTCGTGTGCCGCTGAGCAACCGGCTGGGTGAGGAGGGGGAAGGCTTTAAGATCGCGATGACCATCCTGGATGCCGGACGGATCGGGATTGCGGCTCAGGCGCTGGGGATCGCCGAGGCGGCCTACGAGGCTTCCGTGCAATATGCGCGTGAGCGCGAGGCGTTTGGTCAGCCGATCGGCGCGTTTCAGGGGGTGGGCTTTAAGATCGCCGATATGAAGACGCGCATTGAGGCTTCGCGGCTATTGACCTATAACGCAGCGTTGGCCAAAGAACGCGCCAAGACCACCGGCGAGCGTTTTACGCTGGAGGCTTCGATGGCCAAGCTCTTCGCTTCGGAGACGGCGATGTTCTGCGCCCACGCGGCGGTGCAGATCCACGGCGGGATGGGCTATAGCAAGGAGTTGCCCATCGAGCGTTATTTCCGCGACGCGAAGATCACCGAGATCTACGAGGGGACGAGCGAGATCCAGCGTCTGGTGATCGCGCGCCATGAGCTGGGCATTAAGTGACGGTGAGGCCGTAGATCGGGTTGGTAGGAGCGGCTCAGGTCCCTACCCGATCCGCCCGGCACGTGCGCTCAGGGCGGCACGCGGATCGGGCGGGAAGGAAAGCCGCGGCCGACACTTAAGCTCGTCTTTTTCTCCATAAAAATAAGAGGTGCTTATGAAGGCAGTGCTTTTCTATCAACACGGCGGCCCGGAAGTGCTGCAATATACCGATTTCCCTACGCCGGAACCGAAGGCGGGGGAGGTGCTGGTGCGCCTGCGGGCAGCGGCACTGAACCGTATGGATGTGATGGTGCGCAATGGCTGGCCGGGACTGAAGCTGGAGATGCCTCATATCAACGGGGCCGATGGCGCCGGCGAGGTGGTGGCGCTGGGCGAGGGAGTGAGCGAGTTCCAGGTGGGCGATCGGGTTGTGATCAACGCGAACCTGGGCTGTGGGCGCTGTGAGTTCTGCCTAGCCGGGGAGGATAACCGTTGCCGGGATTGGCATTTGCTGGGCGAGACGGTGCGCGGGACGTATGCGGAGTATGTGGCGCTGCCGGCGCGCCAGCTTTATAAGCTGCCACCGGATTTCGATTTCCATCGCGCTGCAGCGGCGGCCTTGGTCTATCAGACGGCTTGGCATTCGTTGATCACGCGCGGTGGCTTGCGCGCCGGAGAGACGGTGTTGATCGTGGGTGCCGGTGGCGGGGTGAACACGGCCAGTCTGCAGATTGCCAAGCTGGCCGGGGCAAAGGTGATCGTAGTGGGCTCGAACGCGCAGAAGCTGGAAAAGGCGGCGGCGCTGGGCGCGGATGTGCTGATCGATCGCTCGAAGGAGGAAGATTGGTCGAAGGCAGTGTTCTTGGCGACAGGACGACGCGGCGTGGATGTGGTGGTAGATAACGTGGGGACGACGTTTATGCAAAGCCTGCGCGCACTGCGCAAAGGGGGCCGGCTTTTGACGGTGGGTAACAGTGGCGGGCCGCGCTTTGAGATCGATAACCGCTATATCTTTGCCCGTCATCTTTCGATCATCGGTTCGACGATGAGCCCGATCCGCGATTTTGTCGAGGTGATGAACCTGGTGGTGGTCGGAAAACTTCAACCGGTCTTGGATAGTGCTTTCCCCTTGCGCGAGGCAGCGAGGGCACAGGAACGGTTGTGGAATGGGGAGAATTTCGGCAAGATCACCCTGGCAATCGAGTGAGGCTCTCTGCAAAAGCGCTCCGCTCCGCACGAACTTTGCGCAAGGCACAGATGCGAGGGATCAACACGGGTTTGAGCATGCTTTTAGCAGCCAAATTCTTAATGAGTCCGCCGGGAAAAACCATTTCTGCTAATGGGCCCGATTCAATAGGGCACGGACAAACGCGGATGACACGGAAAATTATGAAAAGGTTTACGGTCGAAACGGTTTTGGACCATGGAGCACTAAAATTTGGCTGCAAAATTTTGCGATTTTCCTAGAGCTATCGGGATCTCAAAAATTGAAATGCTTGGAGGGCGTGTCCTCTATGGGGAAAGGACTTTTTGCAGTGAACTCTGAGATATTCGTCCTACGTTTGGGCAGAGGGACAAACGCAAGTGTTTGTCCTACGTTCGGGAGGCCAAGATCAGGCCGAGGCCGATCAACAAGCCGCCGAGCAGGAAGTTGGGGGTGATGCGTTCGCCGAGGAAGAAAGCACTCAGCAGGGTGCCGGCCAAGGGTTGAGCGAAGAAGGTGAGCGAGGCCAGGCCGGCCTCGAGCAGGGCAAAGGCGGTGTTCCAGAGATACATGGCCAGGGCGGTGGAGATGATGCCCAGGAAGAGAACGCCGCCGATCGTTCCCCAGGTGATCGGGCCGATCCCTTGGGTGAGGCTTTCCCATAGGCCAAGAGGCAGGGTGAGCGACAGGCCGCCAGCAAAGGCGATCAGGCTGGTGGTGAGCACGTCAGTTTGGCGCGTGACTTTGCGAATGAGCACGGAATAGAGGGCCCAGGTGATGCCGGCAGCTACCAGGCTGAGATTGCCCAGAAAAAGGCGGGAGGAAAAAGAGGCAGTACGCGGGTCAATGACGATCACAACGCCCAGGGATGCCAGAAGCAAAGCGCTCAATCGGCGCAGGGTGATGCGTTCACCCAGTAACAGGACGGCAAAGAGCAGGACGAAGGCCGGAGTGGAAGAGGTGAGCAGGGCGCCGTTGGCGGCGGTGGAAAGCTTGGTTCCGACGAACTGAAAGCCGATCGAGATGCCGTATCCGATCAGGCCGGTGAGAAAGATGCTCCAGAATTGCGCGCGGCTCAGACGAGGCCGGCCGCGCCAGAGCAAGATCAGCGCCAAGGTGAACATGCCGAGGAGCAGGCGCAGGGTGAGCAGAGTAAAAGGGGGAATAACTTCGAGAACGATTTTGCTGACGACATACATTCCGCCCCAAATCGAGGCAGCGCCGAGGCCGGCGAATAGTCCGTAGAGGGTGGTGCGGAACATGGGGTAAATTTTATCATGGAGCGCGGAGGGGAAAGGTGGGAAGGGATCAGAGGTTAGGAGTTGATGGGGGCGTGGGAGGGTGGTTGAACGATGCGAACGAAGTGACGGTCCACGGTCTACCGTCCACGATCGGCAAAACGGAAGAGGAAGGGAGTCTGCTCTGGTATAATCTCGGTTGGGAGTGGAAGGGTCCCGGTGGACCTCCCGGTCTTCAAAACCGGTGACGGGGCGCGGTGCGTTCCGTGGTGGGTTCGACTCCCATCCGCTCCCGCTGATCCCAAAGATGTGAGCGTGCTATGCTACCCGAACCTGAGATTTTATCTGCCCTCGTGGCGCGTTATCTGGCCGTGGAGGATGTGACCTTCGGCGAGGCCGGCCATTGGGTTGCCCGTTACCGGGGTCGGCTGTGGGACGAGGAAAATTCCGAAGCGGCCTACGATGCCCTGAGCGAGGCCTTGCGTCCGTATCATCTGATGCCGCTCTTCCGCTTGGAACAGGGGCGACATGTGATCTATATCGTCCCGGCCCAGAAACCCGGCGATACGGGCAAGCCGATCGTCAACCTGATCCTTTTCCTGCTCACCCTGGCAAGCGTGCTCTTTACCTCGAGCACGATGGGCAACCCCTACGCGCCCCCTCCGCGGAACGTTCTGGAGGCGATCTACCAAGGTTGGCCGTTTACGGTCAGTTTGCTGACCATTTTACTAGCCCATGAATTCGGTCATTACTTGCTGAGCCGCTACCACAAGACGGCGGCCACTCTACCCTACTTCATTCCGCTTCCGTTGATCAGCCCGTTGGGGACAATGGGAGCGGTCATCCAAATGCGCCAGACGCCAAAGAACCGGCGGGTGTTGTTCGATATCGGCATCGCCGGGCCGCTGGCAGGGATCGTTGTGGCCATCCCGGTGTTGATCTGGGGGCTAGCTCATTCACAGGTTAAACCGTTGGAGATCGGCAACGGGACAATGCTGGAAGGAAATTCGTTGCTTTATCTGCTGCTGAAATATCTGATCTTCGGAGCATGGTTACCGACGCCTCCCCAGCAGGTGGGTTTATTTCACTGGATACGTTATTTCTTCACCGGCTCCCCTTTGCCGATCGGCGGGCGCGATGTGCTCATTCACCCGGTGGCCTTCGCCGGTTGGGCCGGGCTGTTGGTCACGGCGCTGAACCTGATCCCGGCCGGAACCCTGGATGGTGGACACATTCTCTACGCGGCCCTTGGGCATAAGGCGCGTCGTTTGTTCCCGTGGATCGTGGGGATCACCTTTTTGCTCGGTTTCAACTGGTCGGGCTGGTGGGTGTGGACAGTGCTGCTCTTCTGGTTGGGACGGGCTTACGCTGAGCCACTGGATCAGATCACGCAGTTGGATGGGAAAAGGCGCTTGCTGGCACTGCTGGCGCTGGTGCTATTCCTGCTGGTCTTCATGCCGGTACCGATGGTGGTATTTGGAGGATGAGGCGCTTCCTGTGCTTGCTAGCTCTGGGAGCGCTGCTATGGGGTGCCTGTCAGCCGAATGCGCCGGGCGGATCCGTCACGCCGCCTACGGTTACGTCAACGTCCACGGTCACAGCACCCACGCCCACGCCCCCTCCTGAGAGCGCCATCCCGGTTACGCCGGAAGCGCTGCGCGGCCTTTTTATCGAGGTCTGGCATCCCTGGCAGGGAGCCATGGGTCAGGCATTGGAAAATCAAATCGTTGCTTTCAACGCCCTTAACCCATGGGGGATTCAGGCGCGCTGGCGCCGTTTTAGCGGGCTGAGCGAATTGCAATCCACACTCAAAGAAAGCCTGAAGGGCAACGAGCGCCCGGATGTGGCGATCCTTTTGGGTGAGCAGGCAGCTTACTGGAACGAACAGCAGGCGACGGTGGATTTGGGTCCCTATCTGACCGACCCGGTATATGGGCTGGGACAGGCGGAGATCGCCGATTTTTACCCTGCACTTTGGGCACAGGATACCATCGGGATGCAAGTTTGGGGGATACCGGCCCAACGCTCGGCACGTCTCTTGCTCTACAATCGTAGCTGGGCCGCCGAATTGGGCTTTCGCGCCTCGCCTTCGCACGCGGAAGCGTTTCGGGAACAAGCCTGTGCCGCGGCGCGTGCCCTGGGCAACGGGCGTGGGGGATGGTATCTGGATACCCATCCGATGACAGCGCTTTCCTGGATTTATGCTTTTGATGGGAAGATCGTGGAAGGCCAGGGGTACCATTTCCTTCAGCCGGCCAATCTTTCCGCGTTCGTTTTCTTGAAGACGCTCTTTGATGATGGCTGCAGCTGGCGCCATCCCGAATGGGAGCCGATCCAGGCTTTCGGTGCCCGTCAGGCGCTGTTTATCACCATCGGGATGGAAGACTTGCCGGAGGTGGAGCGTGCCTTTGCATTGCAGGAGAACCGCGATGCATGGGAAGTGATCGGCTTCCCCGGCAAGACCTCCTTCGTTACTTACGGTACTTCGTACGTGCTGTTCAAGACCACCGATGCCAATCAGCTGGCGGGATGGCTGTTCATCCGTTGGATGCTTCAAGCGGACGTGCAGGCGGCGATCGTGAAGAGCACAGGCCTTTTCCCGGTGACTCGATCGGCACGCGAACGGCTGGCCGATTATGCTCGGGAACACCCCGCTTGGGCGCAGGCCGTGGATCAACTGGATCAGGCACGCGCTACGCCTTTTTTGGCTTCCTGGGAGCAAACTAAGTGGATGTTGGGGGATGGGTTTGAGGAAATCTTCCGCCGCGGATTGGAAAGCGGTCAGATTCCGATCATCTTGGCGGAATTGGATCAGGCGGTGGGGAGGTAGTCGGATAGTCGCGTGGTCGGGCGGTCGCGTAATCGGTTGATCGAGTGAGCGGGGGGTTAGTCGAACTGTTCCAGCAGATGGCGCAGTAGGTGCAGGGGAAGTGAGGTCAGAAGGTGAAGGATGATGCTCAGCAGCAAAAGGATGGATGTGCCGCGCAGAAAATCGTTCAGGGGCGGAAGTATGTTTTGAAACAACCATGGGCCGCCTCCGCTCAGAATCACCAGCCCTGCCAAGACGACGATCAGCACTATCATGCCATCCCAACCGTGGCGATCCGATGGAGAGGGCATCATCGTGCTGGTGATGACCAGGGTGAGATAAAACCATAGCCAGAAATTCGGGATGTGCGGCACCAACTGTAGCCCAAACCAGAACAGCCCCCACTTTCCATCGCGCAAGACCGACCACAGTGGGACCAGATTCATGAGGCGCGTCACCAGGAAGGTGAAGGTCAGCCCGGCCAACAGCGGCGCCATGCCGATCAGCGTGCTCCGCAGTGCATCCGCCTGACCGACTTCGACGTATCCCAAGCGTATGCGGCTATCATTGAGCAGGCGGGGCAAGATCGAAAAGCGGCCGGTACGCACGCGCAGCAGTTTCGCCATCAAGTAGTGACTGGCCTCATGGAGCAGAACTCCTGGCAGGAAGAGGAACGAAAAGAGCAGGATGCTCCACTTTGGGCTGCGCGTAAGGTGTAGCAAGAGGAGCTGAATTTCGGAATGCAAAAGGCGCTGCAGGTAGTTCAATACCAGCAGCGCCAGAGCAAACCAGAGCAGACCGTCGAAGCCGGCGGCCATGGGGAGAGTTAGTCCTTCTGTGCGGCGCGCGCGATGGCGATGAATTCTTCCGCTTTCAGGCTGGCACCGCCGACCAGGGCACCATCGATCTCCGGATGTTGGAGAAAGGCGGCGGCATTCGCCGCGTTGACCGAGCCGCCATAGAGCACGCGCACCGCCTGAGCAATCTCCTCACCAAAGAGCGCCGCCAAGGTCGGACGGATAACATTGCCGATCACATGCGCGGCATCCTCCACGCCGGCGGCACGGCCGGTGCCAATCGCCCAGACCGGCTCATAGGCGATCACCAGCCGCGGAGCGAACTCGGCGCTCATGCCCTGCAATGCCAGACGCACCTGACGTTCGACCACGGCTTCGGTTTGGCCGTTTTCGCGCTCTTGCAGCGTTTCGCCTACGCATAGGATAGGGATTAGATCATGTTTCTCTGCCGCCAGCACTTTGCGGTTGACGATCTCATCGCTTTCGCAGAAATAGGCGCGGCGCTCCGAATGCCCCAGGATGACGTAGCGGCAGAATTCTTTGACCATCGGTGGGGAAACTTCACCGGTGAAGGCGCCTTTCTCTTCCCAATGCATGTTCTGGGCTCCCAGCCCGATCCCTGTGCCCCGTAACAGGGCGGCAGCGGCCAGAAGGGCCGGGAACGGAGGGCAGAGCACCTTTTCCACGCCTTCTACTGCGCGCAGGCCGAAGCTCATCGCAAAGATGAGATGACGCGCCTGTTCCACGGTGTTGTGCATTTTCCAATTGCCGGCGACGAAAGGGGTGCGATGGATGGCTACCATGGGCTATTTATCCAGCAGGGCGGTGACACCAGGCAGGGTCAGACCTTCCAACATTTCCAGCGAAGCACCGCCACCGGTCGAAATATGGGTGATGCGATCGGCGAGGCCGGATTGTTGCACCGCGGCCACCGACTCACCACCGCCGACGATGGTCACAGCCTGGGACTCGGCCAAGGCCTGAGCGATGCCAAACGTGCCTTTGGCAAAAGGTGGAAACTCGAAGACACCCATCGGACCATTCCAGACGACCGTCTTGGCCGAGCGGATGATCTCGCCATAGGCCTGCACGGTCTGGGGGCCGATATCCAGAATGCGCCAGCCGGCCGGGACATCAGCGCGCGGGATGACGCGATGCTCGGCCTCGGCGGAGAAGGCATTGGCGATGACCAGATCGGAGGGCAGATGGATCTTCGAGGCACCTTCTGCCAGCAGAGATTTGGCCGTCTCAAGCGCTTCGGGCTCAAAGAGCGAATCGCCGATCTCCAATCCTTGAGCCTTGAAGAAGGTATTGGCCATGCCGCCGCCGATCAGGATGCGATCGGCTTTGGTAAGCAGGTTGCGGATCACGCCGATCTTATCGCCGATCTTGGCACCACCGAGCACGGCAACGAACGGGCGCTCCGGATTGGTAATGGCCGCGCCTAGGTATTGGAGTTCCTTTTCCATCAGGAAGCCGGCCACGGCAGGCAGGAAGTGCGCCACGCCTTCGGTGGAGGCATGGGCACGATGCGCCGAACCGAAGGCATCGTTGACATACAGATCGGCCAACGCGGCCAGTTGACGCGCCATTTGGGGATCGTTTTTCTCCTCTTCCGGATGGAAGCGGGTGTTTTCCAGGAGCAAAACCTGACCCGGGCGGAGGCGCGCCGTGGCTTCTTCGGCCTGGGGGCCGATGCAATCTTCGGCGAAGAAGACCTCCTGGCCGAGCAGCCGAGCCAAATGATCTGCTACGGGGCGGAGCGAGTATTTGGGGTCAGGACCCTGTTTCGGCCGTCCCAGATGCGAGCATAGGATGACGGCAGCACCGTTTTGCAGCAGATACGTTAAGGTGGGTAGCGCAGCCCGTATGCGGGTGTCATCCCCCACTTTTCCATCTTGAATGGGAACGTTGAAATCGACGCGCACAAGCACTCTTTTCCCGCGCACGTCCACATCGCGAACGGTCTTTTTGTTGAACATAACTCCCCCGTTCGTCTTAGAGCGATCGGGCCATCAGGGCAGCAAGATCGGCCGTGCGGCAGGAGTAGCCCCATTCGTTATCGTACCAAGCGACGACTTTGACAAAATCGCTTTTCTCCTTGCCCAGCACCATGGTGAAGGGTAGATCGACCGAGGAGGAATGGGGATCGCCTTTGAAGTCAATGCTCACCAGCGGTTCTTCCACGGCCTGCAGAATGCCGCGCAGGCGCGGCAATTGAGCGGCCTCGCGGAAGGCCTGGCGCAGTTCTTCGGTAGTAGTGGGGGTTTCAATCTGGGCGGTGAAGTCAACGACCGAGACGGTGGAGGTGGGAACGCGCAAGGCGTACCCATCGAATTTGCCGGCTAGATCGGGGATGACGAGCTTGAGCGCTTTGGCCGCGCCGGTAGTGGTGGGGATAATGCTCATGGCGGCAGCCCGTGCCCGGCGCAGGTCGGAATGGGGCAGATCGAGGATGCGTTGATCGTTGGTATAGGCGTGGACGGTGGTCATAAAGCCGCGCAGGATGCGGAAGCGATCATGGACGACTTTGACGGCTGGGGCCAAGCAGTTTGTGGTGCAGGAGGCATTGGAGACGACATGATGCTTTTGCGGATCGTACATATCCTCGTTGACGCCGAGGACGATGGTCAGGTCTTCGCCTTCGGCGGGAGCAGAGATGATCACCTTTTTAGCGCCGCCGCGGGTGATGTGATTGACCGCGCCTTTGACCATTTTGCCCTTCTTGTTCACGCCATCTTCTTTGATGGTGAAGAGCCCGGTGGATTCGATCACGATCTCTACCCCCAAATCGCCCCATGGGATGTTGCCGGGATCACTTTCTCGGAAAGCGCGGATGCGCTTGCCATCGACGATCAGGGCATCCTCTGCAACTTCGATATGACCGTTGAAACGCCCGTAGTTAGAATCGTATTTGAGCAGGTGAGCCATGGTAGGCAGATCGCCCACATCGTTAAAGGCCACTACTTCGAGTTCATCGCCATGATAATCGCGAATGGCCTTGAAAACCTGACGCCCAATGCGTCCGAAACCGTTGATGCCAACTCTGACGGCCATAGGAAACTCCTGTGAAGAGGATGAAAAGAGGAAGGTCTTGGGAAGGTGCGGAGGTAATTATATCAAACTTGAGGGGATGGACCGAAAGGAGGGACACCGTAAACAAAAAGCGGAGATGAGGCAAGCCCATCTCCGTGAGGGAGAAGCCAAGAAGGTTGCTGCTGCGGGAAGAAGGATTCGATGAGCTGTATATCCATTTGCAGCGGCAACGTATCCAGTGGCTTGGCGAAGAGCATCTGCCAGAGATCGGGGCCTTCTTCACCGAATGCCCACTTGGCCAGCTTTTCGACCTCGGGCTGAGGCTTGCCCTCTTTCCAAGCCTGGACGACTTCGTCAATGTTGGTGATAAGCAAGCTTGAAGGCCTGTTGGTAGTTCTCAGGGGCCGGCACTACGCCTTTGGTCGGGTAGACATCTTGCCTTGGGCTTCATCCCATTGGCTGATGACCAACGTGCCGATCTGGAGCGCCTTCACATTGGGACAGGAGGCGCAGAGGGCAATCTTTTCTTCGCGCCTCTTTGGCTTGGCAATGCTGTGATCGTGGAAGGGGGCAATGACGGCAAAGCTCTTGACCTCTCCGCTCTCAGTGGTGAAAGTAATGCTGATGAGGTTGCCTAACTCATATTTGCCCTCGTCGTTCCTGAGCAGGAATTTCCATCCAATCACCCTCTGAGCGCAAGCAGCCGTGCCCCACCGCCGGGCAGGGCGACCAGCACGTCCTGTACCCCCTGGATGTGACGCAATTCTGCCTGTACCGACGCGCTGACTTCTTGAGCACAGATCACGTGCACGTTCGGGCCAGCATCGATCGTATAACACACCGGCCATCCCTGCTTGCGCCAAGCACGCACCTGATGCAAGATGGCTACCGTGGCCGGCTGCCAATAGAGCAGCGGCGGCGACGAGGTCATCATCACTGCGTGCATCAGATCGGAATCCAATTCCACCACCTGGGCCAACGTCTCGAAATCGCGGCTCAGGATCGCCCGGCGACAAAGGTCCAGGCGCCGCGGCGCATCGGCCACGCGCGTCGCCTGCAAGAGGCTACTCCAAGCTAAGGCATGTCCTTGGGTCGAACCCACCTCTTTGTGCTTCGTGCTCACCAGCGCAATACAATCGGCCAAGGCCCAGTGATCGGCAGGTGCGATAGAAAAGGCAAACGAATCTTCATCGCCTTCTCCTGCCTGCCATTCCACAAAGCCGGCCGGCACCGAACGACAAGCCGAACCTGAGCCGCGCCGCGCCAAGCGAGAGAGATCGCGCTCCGAGAGGGCCAAGCCCAGGGCACGCGAAGCGGCCAAGGCCAACGCGGCGAAGGCCGAAGCCGAAGAAGCGATCCCCACCCCAGCCGGAAAGGTGTTCTCACTTTCCACTTGTGCCCGCCAGTCGCGCCCGGCCCAAGCCCGGACGACATCCAGGAAAGCGCTCACCCGTTGCAAAGCATCCCCCTCAAGCTCCCGCCCGTTGATCGTCAGCCGATCGCCCGGCAGATCGGGCCGAAACGTCACCCGGGTGCGCGTCTCCAGGCCTGCCAGGTTCATCGAGATCGAGCCGTTAGCCGGCAAGCGCAATCTTTCATCCCGATTTCCCCAATACTTGATAAAAGCGATATTGCTACAGGCCACTGCCGCGGCGGAAAACATAGCACCTCATCATTGCATGGGATATAAGTCCTCCCCTTTGCCCGGCGCAGGGGATGGCGAAAGGGTCAACGGACGCTCGGAGGAAAGCCACATCCTCTCCCCATCCGTGCTCACCTCAATCCAGCCGGCCAGATCGGTGCGGAGCAAGGAATAAGGACGAAGCATCTTGAGCACTTCCGGCGTTGGATTTCCAAAGGGATCATCGGCGGCCACGCTCAGGATCGCCACCTGCGGGGCCAAATGAGCCAGCCATTCTTCCGAGATCAATGCCGGGTAGCCGGAATCGGGCAAGCTAAAAAGAGTAACGTTTCGCAAATCGGCGCGCTGCGGCAATTCTTCCAATAGCGTTGCATCCAGTCCGATCGGGAGCAAGGCCCGAAATTGCTTCCAGCGCACCAGCAACACGGCCCCACGCTCGCCGGCAGCCACTACCTCAAGCGTCGCTCCCTGCCCCAGATCGAGCACCTGGCCGGCTTCGGCAAATGTGACCGGCACTCCGCGCTCGGTCAGCCAGGCATCCAAGGCTCGCGAGGCGCTCGAAGCTTGTGGCAAACCCGCCCAGAGCACCTGACGCGGCGGATAACGCTCCAGCACCCAGGGCAAAGCCGCCAACTGCTCCTGCTGGGTTGAGGCCACGATCAGCCATTCCAAGCGATGCTCAAACGGTGAAAAGCGATCGCCCAAGGCCTGGGAAAGCACATTCGCCGAAGGTCCGCCGTTGATCAGCACCCACTTACCACCCGGCGCTCGCACCAGAATCGCATCGGCAGAGCCGACGTCCAGGAAAGTCAAGTGTAAGCGTCCATCCGGGAGGGCAAATACCGCCTTCCAGAGGATCAGCGCCAAGCTGATCAAGCTAACCGCCAAGGCCAAAAGGCCCGGCGATATCCAACGCCGAAGGGCCTCCAAAGCTCTTTCCCGGCGCGCCGGGTCAAAGGTCCAGAAAAGAAGCGCTGCACAATAGGCGATCACGCTCCATAGCGGCACCGCGTTCAGGCTCAGGATGGTGATCGGGAAACGGGCAAACGTCTCCACCATTTTCAGCGTATAAGCCGGAAAAGGCCAGGCAATCCAGGCAGCTACCTGTCCCAACGGGGGCCAGAGCCAACCGAATAGCAGGGAAGCGCCTCCCAAAGTCATCACTGCCGGCTGCACCGGCAGGATGAAAGGATTGGCCAAAAAGGCAATGAGGGAAATTTGCTGAAAATGATAGGCCATAATCGGCAGCGTGGTGATCTGCGCCGCCATGGTCAGGAGCACAGCATCGGAGAGAAATTGTACCGTAGGGGAGACCCAGATGGCGGAAGGGAACCATCGCTCCAACTGGTGCTCGGCCGCCTGCTGCAGGGGATTGCCGAACAGGATCAACCCCAACGTGGCGAAGAAAGAGAGCTGAAAGCCCACATCCCAAAGCACAAACGGGGAGAAAAGCGCCATCAGCGCCGCGGTGAAGGCCAGCGTATTCAGGCCCACCTGGCGTCGATAGAGTTGCTGTCCGAGGATGCCCACCGTCCCCATGATCGCCGCCCGCACCACTGAGGCCTCCGCGCCCACCAGCACGGTATAGAAGATCACTCCCAAAACGGCTATCGCCGCTCCGCGTCGCGGCCCCAAAAGCCGTCCGAAGAACGAGCCGAACAACGCCACAATGATGGCGATATTGAAGCCAGAAATGGCAATGATATGGGAAGTACCGGTCACCTTAAACGCGCGCACCCAATCTTGCGAAAGTCCGCCCTCATCGCCGAGCAAAATTCCGGCCAGCAGCGCAGCTACCGGGTCAGGATAAAAGCGATGCAACAACAGACGTGAATAGCCGCGCAGGGCAAACATCAGGCGCAGGAGCGGATTGCCGCCGCTTTCCAGGTAACTCACTTGCGCTTCCCGCATATAAGCATAAATGCCGCGGCGCACCAGGTAATCGCGGTAAGAAAACAGTTCGCCCACCGGAGGGCTTTCCAGCCGCCCACGCAGGCGCAACAGATCGCCATAGGCAAAATCCAGGCGCTCCGGCACCTGTGCCAGGATCAGCCCATGCACCCTCAGCACCTCGTCGCCCGTATCCACGCTTTCGACTGCCAGACGCAGCAACGTCTGCTCATCGCGCACATCGGGTGGCTGCACCAGGCGCGCCGTCAGGATCAGGTCATACTTGCGGTCAACGTACCAGGCAATATGATGAGCATCGATCCGCGGCAGGGCAAAGGCATAGCGCAATCCCCCTAGGGAAAGGAAAAAGAGGAAAGGGAACAGCGCCGCGGCGGCCGCGGCGCCGGAGCGAAGTGCCCCTTTCCGGGCCGCCTGCCCCGTGGGCGTTTCCGCGGGCGGCACGCCAAACGACCCGGAACGGCGCAGCAGCAAAGAGGCCGCGCCGGCGCCGAAGCATAGCCAAAGCCAGCGTTCCCAAGGCACGAGAGCCCGGGAAGCCAGCATGATGCCTGCCAAAAAAGCCAACGAATAGCGAAGCAGGGGATAGGAAAGCACGGAAACGCTCACAGCCTGGCATCGATCGCCCGGCGCAACTGCGCTTGCACCTCTTCCCACGCCTGGGAAGCATCCACCACCACCCAACGTCCCGGCTCGGCGGCGGCCAATTCCAGGTATCCGCGGCGCACGCGCTGATGGAATTCCAGCGCATAAGCATCCAGGCGATTCCACTCGGCGCCGTTTTGTTGTTTGCGTCGCAAACCGATCTCCACATCCACATCCAGCAAAAAGGTCAAATCGGGCCTCAGCCCGCCGGTGGCATAGTGGATCAGGGCACGCACTTGTTCCAGGTCCTGCCGGTGACCGTAGCCCTGGTAGGCCAGCGTGGAATCGGCGAAGCGATCGCAGAGCACCCATTCTCCGGCCGCTAGCCGCGGACGGATCTCCTGTTCCACCAGCTGCGCCCGTGCCGCCTGGTAGAGCAGGGTTTCAGTGCGCGGGTGCATCTCCTGGTTACGCAGATCGTGGATCACCGCCCGGATCTGCTCCCCGATCGGCGTGCCTCCCGGCTCGCGCGTGCAATAGACGCGTAGTCCGCGCCCCTCCAGGTAGCGGGCTAACGCCATAAGATGAGAAGTCTTACCGGAACCTTCCGGTCCCTCTAGGGTGATGAACATGGATTAGACAGTGGACGGTGAGCGGTGGAGATCAAGCAATTACTCGCGGAAAATGCGCACATGGCGGCGTGGCTCCTTGCCATAGGAATGGGAGATCAGATCAGCCTGCCGTGCCATCTCATGTTGCAAACGGCGCACAAAAGCCGGCGCCGGCGGTAAATCCACCCAACGCTCACCGTTCAAAACCGCCTGAATGGCGCGTTCAGTCTGTTGGCGGATGGCCTCCATCTCATGGGGTGGCAATTCCTCAGAGGGCAGGTTGAACAGATCGCCCAGGAATTGCTCGATCTGATTGACCGTATTCGAGCGCAAGACGTAAATCGGCACGCCGCGTTCTTCGGCCTCCAGGATCGTATGTTGGTGATTGCGGTAATAGGTGCGCAAAGTGACCAGCGCCTGGGCCTCATCGGCGCTGCGCACCAGGACGGCCGGCACTCCCAAGCGCTTGGCCGCCTGCAGCAGCCGATTGCGCGCCACACCGTAAGGGTAAATGCGAATCGGGGTCAGCGAGGGAGAGGCCTCCGGGGATGGTGAAGAAAGTCGGCTACTTTCCGGCAACGAAGGGCGCTGAAAGGGAGATTCCCGGCTCTCCGTCGGACGCTGGGGGGCGCGTTCGATGCGAATCTGCCCATCCGGTTCGCGCGTGCGGATCTCCGGCGGCAAAGGACGGCCGCGCAGCAAAGCATCCACCGAAGCGGCCACATCCATATGGATCGCCAGGCGATCGCGCTGCTGGATTTCGATCAGGATATCGAAAGTGGGCGGAGCGCGGCGCTCGAGCACCGTCTTTTGCGTGCCGCGCCGGCGCGCCTCTTCATCCGAAAGAGTCACTGCCTCGATCCCGCCTACCAGATCGCTCAGGGTGGGGTTGAGGAGCAGGTTTTCCAGCGTGTTACCGTGTGCCGTGCCGATCAGTTGCACACCGCGTTCGGCGATTGTACGAGCTGCGGCTGCTTCTAACTCGCGGCCGATCTCATCGATCACAATCACTTCCGGGTTGTGGTTTTCGACCGCTTCGATCATCACCTCGTGTTGAAGCATGGGTTCGCGCACCTGCATGCGCCGCGCTTTGCCGATCGCCGGGTGTGGCACATCGCCATCCCCGCCGATTTCGTTGGAGGTATCGACGATCACCACTCTGCGGGTCTCGGCTAAGATGCGTGCCGCTTCACGCAGCAAGGTGGTTTTCCCCACGCCGGGGCGCCCTAGCAGTAGGATGCTCTTGCCGGAGGTGATGATGTCCTCAATGATATCAATGGTGCCGTACACGGCGCGCCCAACGCGCAAGGTCAGGCCGACAATATGCCCGCGACGATTGCGGATGGCCGAGATACGGTGCAGCGTGCGCTCGATCCCGGCACGGTTATCGGCATCAAACTCGCCGACGCGCGCATCTACATAATCAATTTCCTCGCGCGTCACCTCCCGATCGCGCAGCACGATCTCGCGGTCCACAAATCGGGCCGTCGGCACCCGCCCCAGATCGAGGATCACCTCCAGTAGATTGTCGCTATCATCTGCATGCTCAACCGCTCGTCGGATATCCTCCGGCAACACAGCGAGCAAGGCTTCCAGGTCATCGGTAATTCGCAGTTGGCTCATAAAAGAAACTTCAGGATTTGAGGATGTCTTTCGTTTCAAAGTTCTCTCCGCCTTCTATTATAACTTCAATGACGTTCGCCAGAGCATTGAGTATCCCAATAGGGCTTTTGTTGACTCCACTGCAAAAAACCATCTCTGCTCCATGGCCCCGATTCAATGGGATACGGACAAACACGGATGACACAGAATAGGAAAAGCCCTGTGACCTGGCGGAAACTCGACGGCAAGCTGGACCGGAAAACCGACCACGACGGCCCTTACCTCCTGCTATGTGATTTGAGCGCTGTTTAGCAATGTAGGCTACCCTCTCATAGTTAGCCATCCAGCCTTTCCCGCAACTTGAGATAGGGGCAATCATCCTCCAAACAGGCCTCTCAAGCACCCCTCCACCTCCATTCCCCTCCCGCCCTGCCGCAAAAGGCACAAAAACTCAGCGTTCTCCGAAGCCACCGGTGAGCGGATCACTCCCCACAGGCTATACCCTTCTTCTCGGGCAAATTTCAGCACCTCCCGGATGACGCGGCGATGCACCTCAGGATCGCGAATCACCCCTGCTCCCCGGCCTGCCACCTCGCGCCCGGCCTCGAATTGCGGTTTGATCAGCGCGATCACCTCCCCCGATCCATCCAACCACCCTTTGACCACCGGCAGCAGCAAACGCAGCGAAATGAACGCGGCATCGATCGTCACCAGCGAAATCGGCTCCGGCAATGTCTGTAGATGACGGGCATTCACCCCCTCCATCACTACCACACGTCGATCGGAACGCAAACGAGGATGGAGCAGATCATGTCCCACGTCAATTGCATACACCCGTTGTGCTCCTCGCTGAAGGAGACAATCCGTAAACCCGCCGGTGGAAGCGCCGAGATCGGCACACACCCGCTCCTTCACCTCCACGCCGAAGGCTTCCAACGCCGCTTCCAGCTTCTCACCGCCGCGCGAGACGAAGCGTAGCCCCTCCTCCACCGTCACCTGTGCCCCTTGCGGCACGCGTTGCGCCGCCTTGAGCACCACCTGCCCGTTCAACCGCACCTTGCCGGCCGCGATCAAAGCCTGTGCCTTAGCGCGCGATTCACACAAACCCTGTTGAACGAGAAAAACATCCAGGCGCACCATATTCCTCAACGAAAGGGAACTCGATCCCCGTAACTCCCATTATAATAGCGCCGATGAGCAACCTCTCCACCATCGCACCGCTTGAATGGGCACGCGCACGCGGCCTCGTTTTTCGCAATTGGAGCCTACTACAACGCGCCCTCACCCATCGTTCCTATTGCAACGAGCATCCCGAAGCCAGCGAGGATAACGAACGCCTGGAATTCCTCGGCGATGCAGTGCTGGATTTCATCGTTGGCGAGTGGATCTATCACCGCTATCCGGAGCTGAACGAGGGTCAATTGACACGCCTGCGCGCCGCGTTGGTGCGCAATGAACGGCTGGCCACCTTTGCCCAGGAGATCCACTTGGGCGCGGCGCTCCTGCTAGGGGTCGGCGAAGAAGCCTCCGGTGCCCGTCAACGCAAAAGCCTGCTCGGCTCTACCTTCGAGGCCCTGATCGGTGCCCTTTACCTGGATGCCGGCCTGGAAGCAGTGCGGAACTTCGTATACCCGCTGTTGGAACAAGCCACCACTTCCTTTGATCTTTCCGGCCTGCTGGATCCAAAATCGCGCCTCCAAGAATGGGCACAAGCGCAACGCCTAGGCACCCCGCGTTATGTGCTCATCGCCACACATGGGCCGAAACACGCCCCAACCTTTGAAATCGAGGTGCAGATCGGAGAACAGGCCTACGGTCGAGGAACTGGCCCAAATAAACAGAGTGCCACGCTCAATGCCGCCCGCGATGCCTTGCAGCGCATTGGGCTCACCGAATAATCCCACCTCGCGAGATCGCGCATGCCCCTTCGCCTGAAATCGCTAGAACTCTACGGTTACAAAACCTTCGCCTCACGCACCCTCTTTGAATTCGCCCCCACCATCACGGCCATCGTCGGCCCAAACGGATCGGGAAAATCGAACATTGCCGATGCCTTGCGCTGGGTGTTAGGGGAACAATCCTATAGCCTGCTGCGCGCCAAAAAGACCGAGGACATGATCTTCGCCGGCTCCGAATCCCGCCCGCGCGCCGGCATGGCCTCGGTGACCGTCGTCTTCGATAACAGCGAAGGTTGGCTACCGGTGGATTTCACCGAAGTAGCCATCACCCGCCGCGCCTATCGCGATGGGCGCAACGAATACCTGCTCAACGGGCAAGCCGTTCGACTGCGCGAAATCAACGAATTGCTGGCCCAGGCCGGCCTTTCCGAACGCACCTACACCATCATCGGCCAAGGGCTGGTAGATGCCTCCCTGGCCCTCAAAGCCGATGAACGCCGCCGCCTATTTGAAGAAGCCGCCGGCATCGGCCTCTATCGCGCCCGCCGCGAAGAAGCCTTGCGCCGCCTGGAAGCCACCCAGCACAACCTGGAACGCATCCTTGACCTGCTCGCCGAGCTAGAACCGCGCCTCAAGCACCTGGAACGCCAAGCGCGCCGGGCCCAGGAATATGCCCAAGCACAGGCCGATCTCCAGGTACTCCTGCGCGATTGGTACGGCTATCACTGGTATCGCGCCCAACAGGAGCTGATCCAAAGCCGCGAACTCCTGCACCACCAAGAAGCGCAAACCCTGGAAGCGCGCCGCGCCTACCAGCAAGCGCAGGAAAAAAGCGCCGCTCATCGTCAGCAAATTCACACCCTGCGCCAAGCACTCAACGCCCGGCATCACGAACTAAGCGAATGGCACACCCGCCGCGAAGAGATCGGCCGCGCCCTGTTGGTGAACGAAGAGCGCCGCCGCGCCTTGGAACAGCGCCTGACCACCCTCCAAACCGATCAGACCCGTCTCCAAGAAGAGCGCAAACGGCTGGAAAGCGAACGCGCCCAATCGCTGGAAAATCTGAACCGCGCCGAACGTGAACTGCGCGAAGCAGAACAAAACCTGACCGAAGCCGAAGCCGAACTTTCCGATCTGCAAGCCAGACGCGCCGTCGTCGAAGAATCCCTACAACGGGCCCGGCGGCAATTGGCCCAGCTGCAAACCCGTCAAAGCGAAGCCGCGGCCCGTTTAGATGAAATCACCCGCCGGCTGGAGGTGCTTCGCCCGCGCCTGCAGCAGATCCTGCTCGAAAAGCAAAAGATCGCGGCGGCGCAGCGCAGCTTGGACCTTGAGCAAACGCGGCGTGCCGAAGCGCTGCAGCAGGCCGAAGCAGAATTGCACCAGGCCGAAGCCGCCCTGCAGGAAGCTCAAGCCGCCCTGGCCCAGGCCGAAAACGAATGGCGCACCCGCCAGGACGCGCTGCGCGAGGCCGAGGCCGCCCTCACCCGCCTACGCACCCGTTGGGAAGTGCTCGAACAGGCCGAACAAGCCCTGATCGGCTATGGCGAAGGTGCGCGCCGCTTGCTGGAGGCCGCCCGCAAAGGTGACCTGAAAGGCGTGCAAGGCGCGCTGAGCAACCTGCTGGAAGTCCCCGCCGAATACGAAGAAGCCGTGCGCGCCGCCCTGGGCGAAAGCCTGGATGCCGTGCTCCTGGATAAAGAGGCCCTGGAAGCCGCCTTGACCTTGCTCGATTCGCAATCGGCCGAACGTGCCGCGCTCTTGCCCCTGGATGCTTTCTCCGCTTGGGATCTGCCCCCGCGACCGAACGATAAAGATTGCCTGGGATGGGCAGCAGAATACGTCAACGCGCCGGCAGAATTGCAGAACGCAGTCGCCCGCTTGCTCGAAGGAATCCTGATCGTCCGTCATCGCGCCGCAGCACAGCGCCTGCTTGATCCATTACCCACGGTGCGTGCCCTGGTCACCTTGCGCGGCGAAGTCTTCCGCCGCGAGGGAGTGATCCTGGCCGGAGGCAAAGCACGCCCCTCGGCTCTAGGACGCTCACGGGAAAAGCGCGCATTGCAGACGACAATAGAAGCCGCTCGAGGCGCGCTGGAAGAGGCTCGGCAAAACCTGCAACAGGCCGAAGCCACCCGACGCGAAGCCCAACAAACGCTCAAAGCCTGCGAAGCGCGCGAACGTCAGGCACGAGCCCGGCTTGCAGAGGCTCAGGCAGCATTGCAAAAAGCGCAGCTGGAATATCAGGCGGCGCAACGTCAGCAGGAATGGCAAGCCACGCAAGAAGCACAGCTGCGCGAAGAAATGCAAAAGGCCGAAGAGGCTCGGGAAGAGCTGATCCGCCAAAGGTCCGAACAGGAGGCGCAGCTCGGGCAGGCACAAGAGCAGGTGAGGCAGTTCACGCGCCGGCTGGCAGAATTCCCCATCGAAGAGGCTCGTCAGCAGGTCACCTACTGGAAAACTCGGCGCGCCGTGGCGGCCCAAGGGCGCGATCATGCGCAGCAGCGCCTCAAAGATCAGGAGGCCGCGCTCACCCGCCTGGATGCCCACGAAGAGGAATTGAGGCAGGAGACCCATCGGGCAGAGGAAGAACAGGCCCGCCTGCTCCAGGAAGCGGAGAACCTGCGCGCCCGCGACCGGGAAATCCAGGAGCATTTGAGCGCTCTGCAAAGCGAAATTGAGCCGGCAGAACGGCGCCTGAGCGAACTCGAAGCCGAAGCGACACGCCTGCAGGAAGCCGAGCTCGAGGCCCAACGTGCCCTGGCCCTTGCCGAACGAATGCTCACCCAAGCGCAAATGGAAATCAGCCGTGCCCAGGAAGCGCTGGAAAACCTGCGCCGACGCGTGACAGAAGAACTAGGCTTGGTGCAGTTCGAAGCCCAGGTGACCGGCCCGGTGCCATTGCCGCTGGAAGGCCTGGTGGAAACCTTGCCCATGCTCCACGAATTGCCGCCGGACCTGGAAGGGCAAATCTCGCGCCAACGGGCGCACCTGCGCCGCTTGGGGCCGATCAACCCACAAGCACAGGAAGAATACGAGGCCGAGCAGCAACGCTTGGCCTTCCTGAAAACCCAGGTGGACGATTTGCGCAAGGCCGAGGCCGATCTACGCCAGGTGATCGTCGAGCTGGATGAGCGCACGCAGCAGGAATTCCAGAAGACATTCCAGGCAGTGGATAAGCATTTCCGTGAGATTTTCGTCCGTCTTTTCGGTGGCGGTTCGGCACGCCTGGCCTTGACCGACCCGGAGAACCTGATCGATAGCGGCATTGAGATCGAAGCTCGGCTGCCGGGGCGACGCGAACAGGGGCTGGCGCTCCTTTCCGGTGGGGAACGTAGCCTGACGGCGATCGCCTTAGTATTTGCTTTGCTCAAGGTCTCGCCTACGCCGCTCTGCGTGATGGACGAGGTGGACGCAATGCTGGACGAGGCCAATGTGGGCCGTTTCCGCGAGATGCTTCAGGAACTCAGCCGCGAGACGCAATTCATTATCATCACCCACAATCGCAACACGGTGCAAGCGGCTGAAGTGATCTACGGGGTAACAATGGGACGCGATTCTACCAGCCAGGTGCTCAGCTTGCGGTTGGATGAAGTGGAGGACAAAGTGCCGGTGTGAGGCGATAGGACTTTTGACTTCCCTGCAAAAACTATGTCTGCCGCACAGGTTCGATCCAATAGGACACGGACAAACACGAATGATACGGAAAGGCTATGAACGGGTCTATGGCCAAAACGGTTGTTGACCCAATGCAGATATTTGGAGCTCAAAATTGGAAGTGCTTTGACGGCGTGTCTTTTTGCGGTGGAGATTTTTGCAGTTATCAGAAATGTTGTTAGAACTACAAGTTCAGGTTTGTATAATGAAAAACCCTGGTCATCCAAATAACTTTTCTGGAGGCTCGAATGCGCAAAGTTCTCTTTTTCGCGGTGATGCTCGCGTTTGTCCTGTCGGCCTGTGCTCGTAGCCCAGAAGGCACGCCTGCTCCCGCCACAAGCCTGCCGACCGTGCCGGCGGCCTATGCCGGCAAGACCAACCCGCTCGGGCCGGAAGCGGCAAGCGCCGGTGCGGAGACTTACAACACCTATTGCTCCTCCTGTCACGGCCCGAAGGGGCTAGGTGATGGTCCGGCTGCCAGCGCACTCAACCCACGACCGCGCAACCTGCAGGAATTGAGAACGCAGGTGGGAGATGACTATCTCTTCTGGCGCATTTCGGAAGGCGTCGAAGGGACAGGGATGGTCGCCTGGAAAGGAGTGCTCAGCGAGGAACAGATCTGGCAAGTGATTGCCTTCATCCGGACGCTGAAGTAGACAGTAAACCATGGACCGTAGAGAGTGGACTGTGGAGGGTGGAGCACAACCCTAGGGTCTCTGCGCCGAGCAAGAGAGATCGGCACCGCCAAACGTCACATGCCAGGCTTCGGCCTGTGCCAGCGCATGCTATAGCTAGCTCAATCCTTCCAGCTGCGAGATGGCCTCGCGCCAACTTTGCGGAATGGGAATGGTCTGGCCGGTGTGATAGTCATAGGTGACCTGGACACTGCTGCCGTGCGCCAGCTCTTCACCACTTTGGCGATCCCGAAGCAGATACTCCATCTCGAAGCTTTTGTTGCCCAGGCGCGTGACACGGACGCATACTTCTACCGATTGGCCGAAGTGGACAGGCTTTAGGAAAGTGAGGCGCGCTTCGGCCAGGATGATGCCGATATCCAAAAAAGATTGGCCGGGGCGGAAGAGGCCGAGATGGATCAGATAGTGGATACGGGCTTGCTCAAAATAGGTGAGGTAGCGAGCATTGTTCAGATGACCCTGAGGGTCGAGATCACCATAACGGACTTCGATAGGATGGACAAAGTGATAGGTGGACATGGTCACTTCTCGCGCAGGAAGAGGATGGAAATGGAATCTTGATGAACAACCTTCCAGCCATGGGCAGGAAGTTGGCGGACGATGGGTTGCTCGGGTTCGAGCAAGATGATCTGGACCTGCCACCGATCCAGCAGATCCCAGGCCTGCGCTTCAGCATGGACGATTTGCTGCCATTGACGGATGATCTCATCCCCATAGAGATCGGCACGTCCATCAATGAAGACCGGATACTCCGGCAAGGTCCAGGTTAGGTAGCCACCCCAGTTATAGGCATTCAGCAGATGGCCGGCGGGGCGATGAGCACGCAACCACTCCACTGCAGATTGGGGATAATCGCGGTAAATTGCTTCGGGCGAGGAAAGAGCCGCAGCGCGCAGCACTGCGCTCAGTCCTAGCCCGAGTACGAGCGTGGCATTTAGCGCACGTTGCAAAAGACGAGGAGCCGATCGGGGGGAGGAAGAAGCTGGGGCTGGCAACCACGGCCACGCCTTTCCAATCTCTTCCCACGTTTCCAAAAGGGAAGGCGCGAGCAGGATCAGGAAGAGGGCCAGGCTCCTTTGGGCAACAAAGCCCATATAGGCGAAGCCCAGGATGGGGAAAATTTGTGAGAGAGGCAACGGTGTGCGACGGAGGGAGAGGCCGAGGATATAGGGAAAGAGCACCCAAAGGATGGGATGGAGAAAGGGTTGGTGAAAATCCGGCGAGAGCCATTCGTAAATGCCCAGGGAGACCTCCACCGTGTGGAAGGGGAGTCGCCAGAGCTCCAGGCCGCTGGGGTTGAGCAGGGTCGCCAGGGCGGAAAGCAGACTCCAACCGGCCAACTCCAGAAGGGGGCGAGTAGGACGAAGGCGGGATTCCAAGAGCTCGCCGGCAAAGAACGCGAGGATATAGAGGAAGCCCCAGATGAAGCCGCCATGCAGGTTGGCCCAAAGGAGGAAGAGAAGTGGAAGCCAGCGCAGGGATTGAGGCGCCTTTCGCCAACCTTCCAGTTGTTCGGCCAGAAAGGCCAGGAGAAGGAAGGAGGCGCTCTGCGGGCGCACCGACCAAAAGGGTACGATGGCAATGGCTACCAGGAGGATCAGAAAGGCTCCGAGATAGGGGTTGGGACGAACATTTCGGAAGATGCGAATGAAGAGATAAGCGCCCAGGACGGCTATGAAGAGGCTGAGGCCAAAATAACCGGCGAGACGATAGATTCCATAAAGGATGAGATCGCTGAGCCAAAAGACGTTGACCCACGGGGCGCCATAGCGAGTGTAAGAGAAACGATCGGTGAGTATGATGGCACGCTGTTGCACCATTTCTTGACCGTTGCGTAGGTGCCACCACATATCGGGATCGGCAGGGGTATGGACTAGAATGAGGAACAGGAGCAGGGGGAGAAGCCAGGAGAGAAGTTGAGAGGGGGTTTCTGGAAGACGTGGCCGCATGTGCAAAAGTTTACCACAGGGTAAAGTGAGAACAAGGTGCGCGACGGAGGATGATTTTCTATGGACCCCACTGCAAAAATCGCGTGGCCCATGTTCAATATCTTCATTCGGATGAACAGAAAAATACTCCATTAAGCTCCGTTTTACTCGCCATGCACTTTTTCCTCCAATGCAAAGATTGCTATAATAATTCTGGGGCAGAGAGGATGCGCCGTTTTGCCAATTCACAACATTGAGGATCGATCTCAATTCCTATCCCGCGCCTGTTTAACATTGCAGCTGCAGTGAGGGTAGTGCCACTACCCGCAAAAGGATCATCACCAGTTTGATGCAGCGGCGGGGTAATTCAACAACAAGGAAACGACGCTGGGTGTCCTATTTTTTCTTGCTTTCACCGTTGAAGGTCCATAATCCATTCGTCCCTTCCATAAATTCTTTTCTTGTGATGTCCGATTTTCCACTTTTGCTAGTTTTCCGCCAATGCTTTTATAAGCACCACAATCAATTCAACCGGAACAATGACAAACGGCGCGGCCGCACCCATCCAGGAACGTTTACAAGTCGTTGACCCTCTGTCCTTCTGGGGTTAAGAGGCCTAAGGTATTCTCAGGTCAGAGATCCTCAAGATGACTCCACTGCAAAAACCTGTACCTTACCACAGGTAACGATGAACCCACCGCACGTTGAGCCCGAAAGCTGAAGCCATCACCACGCAGGTTACGCGCAACCGGCCGCGCACCGGCAATTTGCCAGCCGGGGAGGGATATTTGAGGCTACGCACGGTGGCTGCAATTGCCGCTCGCGGATTACGCCCTTGTTTGTGCTGACAAGCATGACGCAAGCGTTACGTCTCTCCACGTACTATCCAATCGGCCTATGCCGCCCTTTGCACACTCCGACTCGTCCAATTTCTGCGTAAGGTGAGTTATAATCCATTTGTATCTTCATTCCACTTCCGAAAGGAGAAGAGATGAAAAAACTCCACTTGTTCGTAACCGTGCTCGTGGCCCTAGCGAGCATGCTCGCCGCCTGTGGGCCGAAAACGCCGGCCGCGACCCAGGCCCCTGTTGAAACGCAGGCGCCGGCACCGGGTTCGATGGAAGCGCTGATCCAAGCGGCTAAGCAGGAAGGGATGCTCACCACAATCGCTTTGCCGCACGATTGGTGCAACTACGGTGAGGCCATTGAAACCTTCAAGGCCAAATACGGTATCCAGGTCAACGAGTTGAATCCGGATGCCGGCTCTGCCGATGAGATCGAGGCGATCAAGGCCAACAAAGATAACAAAGGACCTCAGGCGCCGGATGTGATCGATGTGGGCTTTGGCTACGGCCCGCAGATCGTTGAAGAGAAGCTCGTCATGCCCTATAAGGTCTCTACCTGGAACACCATTCCTGATGCAGTCAAGCATCCGGAGGGGTATTGGTATGGAGACTACTATGGCGTGATGGCCTTCGAGGTCAACACGAGCCTGGTGAGCAATGTGCCTCAGGATTGGCAAGACTTGCTCAAGCCGGAATATAAGGGCATGGTCGCTCTGGCCGGCGATCCGCGCGCTTCGGCGCAGGCTCAAATGAGCATTATGGGCGTTGCTCTTGCCCTCACCGGCTCTGTGAACTCCGAAGGCATCATGAAGGCAATGGAGTTCTTCAAGCAACTGAACGATGCCGGCAACTTCGTCCCGGTGATCGCCAAGCAGGCGACCCTGGCAAAGGGCGAAACACCGATCGTCATCCGCTGGGACTATCTGGCTCTGGCCGATAAAGAGACCTTGGCCGGCAATCCGGGAATTGAGGTGGTCATCCCGAAAAGTGGCGTGATCGCCGGTGTGTACATCCAAGCTATTTCCGCCTATGCGCCGCACCCGAACGCCGCCAAGCTCTGGATGGAGTTCCTATACAGCGATGAAGGGCAGTTGATCTGGCTGAAGGGTGGCTGCCACCCGATCCGCTACAACGATCTGGCGGCCCGAGGCGTGATCCCGGCGGAAATTGCGGCCAAATTGCCGCCGGCAGAAGCCTATGCCAACGCCTACTTCCCCACGCTCGATGAGATCAACAACGCCAAGCAGCTCATCACCGAGAAGTGGATGGAGATCGTTGGTGCTGAAGTCAAATAACCCAACCTCGCCCATCAAGCGGGACGCGCCCGGTGCGCGTCCCGCCCCTTCTTTCCCCTGGCGCGATGCACTATGGGTACTACCGTTTTTCCTGTTCATCTTGCTCTTTGTGATCCTGCCTTCGGCTTCTTTGCTGTTCGGCAGCTTCCAGGATAAACAGGGGAACTTCACATTCCGGAATTACATTGACCTTTTTAAGCCCTCGATTTTTGCTGCGTATTGGGTAAGCATTCGCATTAGCCTGGCCTCGGCCATCGGTGGAGGCATTCTCGGTTTTATGATGGCCTATGGGGTCACGGTGGGCGGATTGCCACGCTGGCCTCGGGCATCATTGCTCACCTTCTCCGGTGTGGCCTCCAATTTTGCTGGGGTGCCTTTGGCATTTGCTTTCATGGCTACTTTGGGGCGCACCGGCTTGATCACCGTGCTGATCAAAAACCTTTTCGGGATCCACCTATACGATCTCGGTTTTAGCATTTATTCTTTCTGGGGACTTACTTTTACTTATATCTATTTCCAATTTCCGCTCATGGTGTTGATCATCACGCCGGCGCTGGACGGCCTGCGGCGTGAGTGGCGCGAGGCCGCAGAGACGTTAGGCGCTTCTTCTTGGGACTATTGGCGCAGGGTTGCTTTGCCCATCCTCACCCCTTCCATCTTGGGAGCGATGATCCTGCTTTTCGGGAATGCGTTCGGCGCTTATGCCACGGCCCTTTCGCTCACGGGAGGGTTTATCAATTTGATCACCATCTTGATCGGCTCGCAGATCAAAGGCGATGTCTTGCAAAACCTGGGGCTGGGATATGCCCTGGCCATGGGCATGGTGATCATCATGGCATTCATGATCGCCATCTACTACCTGCTTCGCCGACGCAGTGAAAGGTGGTTGAAGCTATGAGACGTTCTCTCGGTTTGCTTTGGTCCTGGTTCTGGATGATCTTCGGCTGGCTATATTTCCTGGTGCCTCTGCTGGCCACTTTCCTCTTTTCATTGCGGGCAAAGAAAGATGCCCTTAGCTTCCTGGCCTATGAACGTGTCTTTAAAGATCCGAATTTCTGGAGCACATTCACCTTTTCGCTGCAGGTTGGGTTCATCACCATTCTTGCCGGGTTGGTGCTGATCGTCCCGACCGCCTACTGGATCCGCCTGCGCCTGCCGCGCTTGCGAGCGGTGACGGAATTTATCTCCATGTTGCCGTTCGTCGTGCCGGCGATCGTGCTCGTGTTCGGTTTGATCCGCGTCTTTAGCGGCGCTCCGTTCTTTTTGACGAATACATACACCGGGACTTATACGGTCTTAGTGGCAGCCTACGTGGTGCTGGCCTTGCCGTACATGTACCGCGCCATTGATACCGGCCTGGCGGCAATTGAAGTGCGCACACTCACCGAGGCTGCTCAGAGCCTCGGCGCCGGCTGGCCGACCATTCTGTTCCGGGTGATCATCCCGAATCTGCGCGTCTCGATGATCAGCGCCGCTTTCCTGACTCTGGCAACCGTGATGGGCGAATTTACCATCGCCAGTTTTCTGGTGGGGATCAAAGCCTTCGGACCGTATATGTCGCTCGTCGGTCAAAACAAGACATACGAGTCTTCTTCCTTGGCGATCATTAGCTTCGCGCTCACCTGGGCCTTCATGGGCCTAATTCAGCTCTTCAGCCGTGGACGCGCCGAAGCCACTGTAGCCGGTGCCCACTGATTCCACTTCGCAGGACGACTATGGCCTTCCTGATCTTACAGAACATCAGCAAAACCTTCGGAAACACCAAAGCAGTCATTGACTTTAATTTGGAAGTTGAAAAAGGGGAATTCGTTTCCTTCCTCGGCCCTAGCGGCTGTGGCAAGACGACCACCTTACGCATGATCGCCGGTTTTGAGTTACCGTCTAGCGGTCACATCTGGCTGGATGGGGAGGAGATCACCTTCCAACGGCCAAATCGGCGGAATATCGGCATGGTCTTCCAAGCCTATGCATTGTTTCCGAACCTGACCGTAACGCAGAACATCGGCTTCGGTCTGCAAGTGCGTAAAATGGAGCGACGGCAGATCGAGGAGCGCGTACGGGAGATGCTTGCTTTGATCCATCTGGAATCATACGCCGATCGTTACCCATATCAACTTTCGGGTGGGCAACAGCAACGGGTAGCTCTGGCGCGCGCTTTAGCCATTCGCCCGCGCCTGCTTTTGCTCGATGAGCCTCTTTCGGCACTCGATGCCAAAATTCGCCTGGAGCTGCGCCAAGAAATTCGGCGTATCCAGCAAGCGCTAGGGATCACCACCATTTACGTAACCCATGACCAGGAGGAGGCACTTTCGCTCTCCGATCGGGTAGTGGTGATGAATCAGGGACGGATTGAGCAGATCGGCACGCCACTTGAAATCTATAACTATCCCCAAACCGAGTTTGTGGCTTCGTTCGTCGGTCAGCTGAACCTGCTGCCGATCACTGCGCTCGATTTGGCTACACATACCTGTCGCGTGGCGGGACAAGCGGTGCACTTTGCGCCCGACGAGAGGTATCATCCCAGCCTGGAACGACCACGCTTGGCAATTCGTCCAGAGGAGATTCGCCTGGGCCGAGCAGAAGGGGCCAATGTGCTCCATGGGGTAGTCGAAGCGGTGATCTTCCTGGGCGCGATCATCCGTTTACGGGTGAATTTGGGAGATGGAATCCTGATCTCGGTAGATCAATTCAATGAGCGCAGTTTCGTTCCCCCTCGGATCGGCGAGCAGGTGACGCTCCATTTCCCGATCCACGCCTGCTGGTTGATCTGATCACCACGCACGGCGATTCAAAAAGTCACAGAGGCGTTCGTTCCAGGGGGCATGAACGCTCCTAACCGCTCTCGGAGGGCCGTAGCAATGGGCGGGTAGAAAAAGGGCTCTTGCGCGCCCCAGAAGAATCCCCTTCGTGTGGCCGGCGGAATCCAGCGTGTCCAGGATGGATGGCGGAGGAGAAAGCGATGGAACAGATTTTTCCAGATACTGGCCGAGTTACAGGTCCGATGGTACGGAAGAGGATCGAAATCCGTCTCCACGCCGAGGAATTCAAAAATGCGGTGATAAAAGGTGCGGGGATCGGTACGTAGGTCCTGGAAAACAAGGACCAGAAGCGGTTCAGGGGGGGGAAATTCCAGGTAACGTTGGATATAGCGAATATAGACACCACGGCTGAAAGATCCTGGCCTGCCTGGTTGATCATTATCATCCAGATAGTGCTCCACCATTCTTTAAAATTGCGCCATTCTGAAAGGTGACGGCGATTATCCCAATACTGAGAACAGGCACGGGCGATCGGCTCCCGTACGGTCAGGATCAACTTGACGTTCGGCAACAGGTGGGAAATGCGCTCGGCGGCCTGGGGATGGCAAATATCGCCGGGAGATGCCTCGCCACAGAGCTGACCTGTGGCTGCTCCCTCGAAAAAGCGCTCTTAGTATCCTGCGCCGCGTCGGTAGAGCGCATTATGGATGGAAGAAAAAATTGATCCCTTTGCGGGGGGAAAGATAAAGCTGCGGGTGCTGCCGAAGCACATGGCACAGGGTCGTTGTTCCGGCCTTCTGCGATCCGATGATCAGGAAATGGGGAAGCGGCATAGGAGCAGTTACAACGCCCAGGCCAGCAGGATGCCGAAGAGGGCGATCAGAATTCCCAAATGAAGAAACAGGTTGGTGGTGGCCAGCCAGTGTGCGCCGAGGATGAATTGTAAGAGCAGATTGAGAAAAATCAGCCCCATGCCGATCAGCGGCAATAGTCCTTTCCGATGGGCAAGGTATTCCGCAAGCCAGTCGAGTTGCTTGGAGATCCAGTTCCACATAGGCCTACCTCTCTTCCAGATTTGGCTCTACTTTCCAAGGGGCAAAGCGCGCCAGCAGGCGCCCCGGTAAGCGCCCACGGATGAACACGCCGCCGCGTTCGTGCTCGATGCGCTCCACCTGACCCATTTCATGGAAAAGGGAGATCAAGGCTCCCTGTTGATAAGGCAGGCGCACGCAAATTGGGGTCATCGTCTCAAAAAGCATTTCCTGCACTCGCTGCCGCAGGGTTTCGATACCCCATCCCTTGAGCGCAGAAATGCCAATGGCACTGGGATATTCCTGGAGTTTTTCCTGCACCACCTGTGGTGATTGGCCAAGTCGATCGATCTTATTGAGCGCGGTGATCACCGGAATGTGCCCGGCACCGATCTCCTGGAGCGTCTGTTGGACGGCTTGATACTGAGCCAGGGCATTGGGATGGGAGATATCCACGACATGGAGGATCAGATCGGCTTCGGCGATCTCTTCCAGAGTAGCCCGGAAGGCGGCGACCAGCGTGGCAGGCAGTTTCTGGATAAAACCGACGGTATCGGTGAAAAGGACGAGATAGCCGCCGGGCAATTCAACGCGGCGCGTGGTGGGATCAAGAGTAGCAAAGAGTTGATCGGCCACATAGACTTCCGCATCCGCCAGGCAATTGAGCAGGGTAGATTTCCCGGCGTTGGTATAGCCGGCCAAAGCGACAACCGGAATGCGCGCCCGCCGCCGTTGGGAACGATAGCGCATCCGATGCGCACGCACCTTTTCCAGTTCCTGTTTGAGGTGGGCGATCTCGCGGCGAATGGTGCGGCGATCCACTTCCAGCTGCGTTTCGCCGGGACCACGCAACCCCACACCGCCGATCCCACCACGGCCAGCCGCACCCCCTGCCTGACGCGCCAGGTGTGTCCAGCGCCGGGTAAGGCGCGGCAGGTAATACTCATATTGCGCCAATTTGACCTGGAGAATGCCTTCGCGGGTGTGAGCATGTTGGGCAAAGATGTCTAGGATCAACGCGGTGCGGTCGAGAATACGCACGTTCTCGCCCAGCGCTTTTTCCAGCTCACGCAGGTGCCGCGGGCTGAGCTCGTTATCGAAGACCACGACCTGCGCCTGCACTTCTTCTACCAGGGCTTTCAGCTCCTCGAGCTTGCCAGGTCCAATATAGGTTTCGACATGGGGATGATCTAACCGCTGGGTGATCTGACCAACGACGTCCAAGTCAGCCGTTTCGGCCAGCAAAGCCAGCTCCGTCAAAGAATCCTGAAGAGGAAGCAAAGAGGGTTCCCCGCGAATTTCTACCCCCACCAGGAAGGCACGTTCACGAGGGAATGTAGTGGAATGTAAGGAACGAGGATTCATGCGAAAAGTTAATTCTTTCCCAGCTCGTTCTGAGATTTGAGCATCTTAGCCATTTTGGGATCGACAGAGCCGGCCTGGAGCGGGAGCAAGATATGAAACGTGGCACCGGGGCATTTTTCTTCGTCATAACCATCGGAGACAACCCAAATCGTGCCACCATGGGCTTCGATGATCCCGCGGGTGATCGGCAATCCCAGGCCGGGACCTCCCCCCTTAAATTTGGTCTTGCCGCTGGAATGCAATTGAGCCGATCCCAGGGCAGTAAATTTTTCAAAAATGAGCATTTGATCTTCCGGCGCAATGCCGATACCTGTATCCGCGATGGTAACTTCCACAAAGCCGGGAAGCAAACGTCCGTCTATGGTGATCTTTCCACCATCCGGAGTGTATTTGATAGCGTTTAACAGCACATTGCGGAAGGCCTGATAGAGGCGTTCCGGGTCTCCGACCAGCCATTCGTTTAAACCTTCAAATGGACGTATTTCAAAGGTCTGTTTTCGTTCTACAAAGGTAGCATCGAGTTCAGCCTTGAGCAAGCCGAACAAGGTTTTCAGCTGCACCGGCTGCAGATTGAGCTTGAGCATGTTGTTATCGATTAGCGAGACGTCAATCATATCATCCACGATCTGGCGCAGGCGGCGAATGCCGCTATAAATCCCTTCCAGGAAATGGGTCGCTTGGGGAGGAAGATTCTGCACCGTATCACGAAGCATGGCAGTGTAGCCTTCAATCAGGGTCAGAGGCGTTTTGAGCTCATGGGCCGCAACCGAGATAAAATTCGATTTGCTGCGTTCGAGGCGCTCTAGTTCTTCCTGTACTGCACTTAACTCCTTCATGGCCCGGTTGAGGCGGGTTTCCATTTCAAAGCGGGTGGATTTTTCGATACAATAAGTAAAAATCGGCAAGACGACCGTGAGCATGTCCAACGCCTCTCTCTCCTTCAAAGTTTCCTGCGCCAAATCAACCAAGGTTTGGAGCATCTGATTCAATAAGAGTGGGAGAACATAGCGTTTTTCGTTGGATAAGGTTTGGGGTGGTGAGCTGGCCCAATCATAGAGCAAACCGTCCATCCAGGCCGGATCCCCGCTTTCGATTGCCTGTTCCAACAGGTTGAAAAAGCGCTCCAGCTCTTGGATAAAGGTCTCCCGCACAGTAGCACCACGTGCGGTCAGATTTGCAATGCGTTGTACCCATAAGGGGCGCAATCGGTGAAGGGAATCCATGGTCGTCATGACGCCTTAATTTTACCAGCAATCCAAAAATACACCTAACGCTTCTGTTGGGTGAGCCAGGTCAGCAGGGTCTGGCCGACAATTTCCAGGCTGCGTGGCGAAACTTTATCCGGCGTATCCTGGGTAGTATGCCAGAAAGCGTAGTTCAAGTCAATAATATCCACTGCCGGTATGCCAGCTTCTAAAAAGGGAATGTGATCGTCTATCACCGCATAGGCGACCTGCGGCCGAAAGATTTCGCCATACCCCAATTCCTCGGCCACCTGCCAAATGCTTTTCCGCAGGTTGGGATCGGAATTGGCATCCATGGGCAGGTGAAGATCGGCATCTCCGATCATATCCACAATGATCACACCTTCGGGGCGAAAATTCATCTGCTGGACAAAATAGCGCGCTCCCAAGCTCCATTCCTCCCAACCCGGCAGATGACCCTGATCTTCAGCATCGAAGAAGACCAACCAGACAGGTAGATCGGCAGGAAGCACCCGCGCCAGCTCGAGCAACACGGCCACGCCGGAAGCACCATCATTCGCACCGGGCACGGGCAAGGTGCGCCGGGTTGGATCGGGCTCGCGATCGGCCAACAGACGGGAATCGTAATGCGCCCCCAGCAACCAACGCGGCAAATCAGGTTCACGAAAGGCAATCAGATTGCGGATCACGTGACCGCGCACCTTGCCCTCCTGGATTTCAGCCTGCCAACCGTAGCGAAATAACGCCACCCGCATCCATTCCAGGACCTGATCATGGGCCGGCGAACCAGGCGTGCGCGGCCCAAGAGCAACCTGCCGTTCCACGTGGGCAAAGGCACGCTCCCCATCAAAGCGTGGTATCCCCTGCTGCGAACGCTTCCAAAGGTAGCCTCCGAGCAGGAGCAATATAACCAAAACGATCAGAAAATATTCCCTGTGCCACCAGGACATGGGAAAATTGTATCATTGTTGTGAATAGGACAGCATGGTCTCACCAGCGAGAACCAACCGATGCAAGCCGACAGGATGAAAAGTCTCGAAACGACATGCGGCCAAAATCTTGCCACAAACCGAAATTTATGCTACAATGGGCACAACACGATACGGATCACATTGAAAAGTGGGCGAGTCCCACTTTTCTGCTTATATAAGTGACTTTCCTGCAAAACCTGTATTTGCCACGAAGGAGACAAATCACAAAGTTGTTTTTATAAACTTTCTTGATTTGCATAATCTTTTTGGGGTTGAACGCCCAGAACCCTTTGTGTAGTTGGTGTACTTTGTGTCGAAAACCGTTTTGCAGCGAAGTCAAAGATGTCTCGTTTGATGAGGAGTGAAAAAGCATGAAAAGCGAAGTTTTGCTGGCCTTCAACGAATTGCTTGAGGAACGTCAATTGCCGCGCGAGGCAATCGTCCAGGCAATCGAAGCGGCGATGATACACGCTTACCGCAAAGCAGTGAACGCTTCAGCCGCACAACGCGTGGAGGCCAAGCTCGATCTAGAACGTGGGCAGATTACCATCTTCGCCGAAAAAGAAGTCGTGGAATCGGTCCAAGACCCCCGCACCGAAGTCTCTCTGGAAGAAGCGCGCAAGGTCAAACCGGATGTGCAGCTCGGCGACATGGTGCTGGTGGAATCCACGCCTGCCGATTTTGGGCGGGTGGCCGCTCAAACAGCGCGTCAGGTCATCCAACAGCGCCTGCGCGATGCCGAGCGCAACATGCAGCTGGAATACTACAAAGGTCAGATCGGTGAAATCGTAAGCGGCGTCGTCCAAGCCGTCCAACCGCAACAGATCACGGTAGGGCTGGAAATGAAAGCGGAAGGCATTCTGCCGGCCAACCACAAGATTCCCGGTGAGCGCTTCCGCGTCCACGATCGCATCCGGGCTGTCATCGTCGAGGTGAAAGAAACGCCGCGCGGCCCGCAGATCATTCTCTCGCGCACCCACCGACAATTCCTGAAGCGTTTATTGGAGAACGAAGTGCCGGAAATTTACCGCGGCATCGTGGAAATCCGCGCCATTGCCCGTGAACCGGGGCAACGTGCCAAAGTAGCCGTCTCTGCCACCCAACCCGGCATTGATCCTGTCGGAGCCTGTGTTGGGATCAAAGGGGTGCGCATTCAGGCCATTGTGAAGGAATTGCATGACGAAAAGATCGATGTGATCCAATGGGATCCCGATCCCGTCGTCTACATTTCCAAAGCGCTCAGCCCGGCGCGCGTGCTAGGCGTCTATCTTTCGACGAGCAACCGCGAGGAGCGCGTGGCTACGGTGGTGGTGAGCGAGGATCAGCTCAGCTTGGCAATCGGGCGGGATGGGCAAAATGCCCGCCTGGCCGCTCGCCTGACCGGCTGGCGGATTGATATCAAGAGTCTGCCGGAAGCCGCCTCCGAGGCCCTGAACAAGTTGCAACAGGACCCGGTGCTGCAATCCATGCTTCCTCTGGCCGTCGAAACCATGCCGCAGGTAGAAGAAATTCTGGCCAAGAAAGCCGAAAACCGCCCGGTGACACCGGAAGAATACCAGGTATTGACACGCTTTGTAGATTGGGTAGAGCGACGCATCGTCACTGCCCGCGAAGAAGCCCAGCAGCTAGAGGATGAACGCATCCAGGCAGCCCGCGTCGAAATTCCGGCTATGGCCTTTTCCCTGCCGCTCGAAAAACTGGGGCTCAAAGAGCACATTTATACGCTGCTCAGCGAATCGTTTGAGACGGTTGGGGACCTGATGCTGGTCTATAAGACCGATCCCGATCGCATTCTGAAGATGCCGGGAATCGGCCCACGGGCAATGGAGAACATCGAAGCCTGCCTGGCCGCCTTGCCTTTTGCGCCTAACATCCGCGAAGTGGAACCGGCCGGCGAAGTGCCCGCTGAATCCACCAGCCTTTCCATGGAACCGGCCGCAGAAGAGCCCGCTCCCGCGCCTGTGGCAGAACCCACCCCCACCGCCGAAAAGCCTGCTCCGGCTCCCACTCTCTCCGAGAACGAGGATTTTGCCAAGGATGGGGTGCGACTGGACGACCTGTTCAGTGTGGAAGTGTTCCGCCGGCGCACACAAGCCGCCAGCATAGAGGAAAATGAAAGCCACAAGGGCAAAAAGAAGGCCAAAAAGAAAATTTTTGAGATCGAATACGACGAGGAATCCGGCGAAACGATCGCCCGGCGACGGCACAAGCGCGGTGACGAAGATTGGGAAGAATGGTAAGCCTGTAGTAAAATATCTTGGCAGTGAAGCGATCAGCGTCTCCACGCAAGAAGCATATCCCTCAGCGCACCTGTGTTGGCTGTCAGCAGGTGAATGCCAAACGAGAGCTCATCCGGCTGGTGCGCACCCCCCAAGGGATCTTGATCGACCCCAGCAGCAAAATGGCCGGGCGTGGAGCCTATCTGCACCGTCAACGCTCTTGCTGGGAGATCGCTCTGAAAGGAGCACTCGCCCACGCTCTACGCGTGGAACTGACCCCGGAAGATCGCATGCGATTAGAGTCCTTCATGCAGACGCTTCCGGAAGATGAGATCGAGGGAAGATGAGCGCCTGATGAGATAGAGTGCCCCCTTGCTCACAGGCGCCTTCCCCACAGAACTTCTATGAAAGGAGGTGTCCTATGAGCAATAACGGGCACAAAATCGAATTGCCGGCCAGCATTCCGGTGCGCGAACTGGCGCAGCGTATTAACAAAAGCCCGATTGATGTCATCAAGAAATTGATGAGCAACGGGGTAATGGTCACCATTAATCAGAATATAGATTTTGATACCGCCGCCATCGTTGCAGCAGAATACGGATATGAAGCCGTCCCTGAAAGTGTAGCCGAGGCGCAGGAAGAGGAAAGCGGTGAAATCCCCTTCTGGCGCCAGGTGATAGCCAATGAGCCACCCTCCGCCCTTAAACCACGCCCACCGGTGGTGACCATTTTGGGGCATGTAGATCACGGAAAAACGACCCTGCTGGATGCCATTCGCCATGCCAATGTGGCCGCCGAAGAGGCCGGTGGGATCACCCAACACATTGGCGCCTATCAGGTGGAGCACCAAGGGCAGCTGATCACGTTTCTGGATACTCCCGGTCACGCCGCGTTTACTGCGATGCGGGCACGGGGAGCACAAGGGGCCGATTTGGTCATCCTGGTGGTCGCCGCCGATGACGGCGTGATGCCGCAAACGAAAGAGGCCATCGCCCATGCACGGGCCGCGCGTGTGCCGATCATTGTCGCGCTGAACAAGATCGATAAACCGAACGCCAATCCCGATCGCGTTAAGAACCAATTGGCCGAGCAGGGATTGGTGCCGGATGAATGGGGCGGCAACACCATCATCGTCCCCGTTTCAGCCAAGCAGAAACAGGGCATTGAGGATCTGCTGGAAGCCATCCTGCTGGTAGCCGAAAACAGCGATATTCGCGCCAATCCCAACGGACGCACCATCGGTACCGTGATCGAGGCCAGGTTGGATAAAGCGCGCGGGCCGGTGGCCACCTTGCTCGTTCAGAACGGGACTTTGAAGGTAGGCGATGTAGTGCTAGTCGGCACGGCTCATGGCAAAATCCGCGCCATGTTCGATTTTCGCGGCAAACCGCTGCGTAAAGCAGAGCCATCCACACCGGTTGAGGTGATCGGCCTGAATGATGTCCCTTTGGCCGGTGAACCTTTCGAGGTGGTAGCGAACGAGCGCGTAGCGCGGCAGGAAATCGAAAAACGCCTGGAGGAAAAGAAACAACAGGTGGTGGCGCGCAAGAAAGTTTCGTTGGAAGACCTGTTTGCTCGCTACCAAGCCGGTGAAACGAAAGAATTGCGCCTGATCGTCAAGGCCGATGTTCAGGGATCGGTGGAACCGATCGTCAACGAGCTTCAAAAACTGGGGAGCGGTGAAATCAAGATCGAGATCCTCTACGCCGAAACCGGCAACATTACCGAAAATGATGTCATGCTGGCCTCGGCCTCGAAAGCGATCATCGTCGGCTTCAACGTTCAAGCCGATAGCGCAGCGCGGCGCCTGGCCGAAAGTGAGGGCGTTTCGATCCGCACCTATGACATCATCTACCGGCTCACCGATGATATTGAAAAAGCCCTCAAAGGTATGCTCGAACCCGAGCAACGTGAAATCGTGCTCGGACGCGCGCAGGTGCTGGCCGTCTTCCCGGCTTCCAAATTCGGCAAGGTGGCCGGTTGCCGTGTGACGGAAGGTGAAATTCGCCGTAACGCACGCGTTCGCCTGATGCGAGAAGGCAATGTGATCTTCGATGGCGAGATTGCTTCCTTGCGACATCTGAAAGAAGATGTGCGCGAGGTCCGTCAGGGATATGAATGCGGTATCGGGCTGCGAAACTTTAACGAGTTCCAACCAGGCGATGTGTTGGAGTGCTATGTGATCGAGAAGTAGGGAGGGACTATGCCAAGCCCTGTACGTTTACAGCGCATTGCGGACCGCATACGCGAGGATATCTCCGAGCTCTTGCTCCATGAAATTCGCGATCCGCGGCTACGTGGTGTTTACGTGACGGATGTGCGCGTGGATCGCGAGCTGAACTACGCCGATATTTACGTTTCGACCGTGGATGCTTCGCCACGGCGCGACGAAGTGCTGGCGGGATTGGAGGCCTCAAGTGGTTTCATTCGCCATGCCCTTACACAGAATATCCACCTTAGGACTTTCCCCCGTCTGCGCTTCCACTGGGATGAAACGCCACAACGGGCAGAACATATCGAAGCCCTACTACGACAAATCAGGGAGAAATCACATCAGGATGAGCAACGATCAACAGATTCGTGAACTTTTGGAAGGGGCGGAGCGGGTGCTGATCGCCTCGCATGTCCGCCCAGATGGGGATGCTATCGGCTCGGTGCTGGGCCTTGGCCTGGCGTTGGAAGAGGCCGGTAAAGCGGTACAGATGGTGCTCGTGGACGGCGTGCCGGCCAATTTTCGCCATTTGCAAGGGAGTGAACGCATCCTTCACCGCCCCGAAGGGAGATTCGACCTCTTCATTAGCCTGGATTGTGCCGATCGGAAACGGCTAGGAGAACCGCTGCAAGGGTTGAGAAAACCACACCTGAACATCGATCACCACGTGACCAACGAGCGTTTCGGTGAATTGAACCTGATCGAAGCCGAGGCCGTGGCAACGGCCGCCATTCTGACCGAGCACCTGCCGCGCTGGGGACTGAAGATCACGCCGGCGGTGGCCGATGCCCTGCTGACCGGGATCGTCACCGATACGCTTGGATTCCGCACCACTAACGTGACGCCGCAATGCTTGCGCCAGGCGGCCAATCTCATGGAACATGGCGCCAACCTGGCCGAGCTCTATATGCGTGGTCTGGTGCGACGCTCGCTAGAAGCGGCACGCTATTGGGGCGCCGGCCTTACCAAATTGCGCCATGATAACGGGATCATCTGGAGCACTCTCACGCTCGAGGACCGCCGCAGGGCAGGCTACCGCGCCAACGATGACGCCGATCTGATCAATATCATCTCCGCGATCGATGGTGGTAAGGTGGGGATGATTTTCGTTGAGCAGGAGAATCAGCATGTCAAAGTCTCTTGGCGGGCACTAGAAGGGGGCATTGATGTCTCGCAGGTGGCAAAAGCGCTAGGCGGTGGTGGACACCAGGCCGCTGCCGGCGCCGATATCCCGGGAACAATGGAAAGCGTTGTGCCGCACGTGTTGGAATTGACACACCAAATGCTGGCCAAGGTGTAATCCATAATAAACAGACAGAAAATATCCATATTGGGTGGTACAATTCGCAGTTAGGAGGTAACACAGTAAATGAACAGTCAGGATGTAAAAAACGCGATTTCCGGCGTGCTGGTGGTGGATAAGCCGGTTGGTTTGACCTCGCATGATGTTGTGGAGATCATTCGTCGTGGCACGGGGATCCGTCGCGCCGGACACACCGGTACCCTTGACCCCCGGGCTTCGGGGGTGCTGGTGGTGCTGATCGGGCCGGCGGTGCGCCTGAGTCAATATGTAGCCGCTTCGGATAAGCGCTATCAGGCCATCATCCGCCTGGGAGCTTCCACGGATACCTACGATGCAGAAGGCCGATTTACCCGTACTGAGGTGCCGGTCAACATCACCGAGGAAGAATTCCGCCGCGTGCTGAAATCCTTTGAAGGCGAAATCATTCAAACCCCGCCCCCCTATTCGGCCGTAAAAGTAAAAGGGCGCAAGGCCTATGAGATAGCTCGGGCAGGAGAAGAAGTGGAACTGGCGCCACGCAAGATCAAAGTCTATCACCTGGATGTGCTAGAATGGGCCCCGCCGGAAGTGGTGATTGACGTCTATTGCTCTTCGGGCACCTATGTTCGCTCGCTGGCCAACGATCTGGGCAATGCGCTGGGATGTGGAGCCTACCTGGTGGGATTGCGACGTACCAAGAGCGGACGTTTTACCTTGCGCGATGCCGTGACGCTGCGGCGCTTGCAGGAAGCTTTCCAGAACGGGACCTGGTATCAATACCTGATCCCGGCCGCGGAAGCCCTTTCCGATTGGCCGGCAGTGGAATTGACCCCCGATGAGGTGGAAGAAGTTCGACACGGACACCGCATTCCGGTGCTTCAGGGTGCCGAGCACCAATGGGTGCGCGGGATCAGCACGCAAGGGGAATTGGTAGCACTGATGGAACAGATCGAAGGGGAAGACGGTCAGAAGCTCTGGCAGCCGCGTAAAGTGTTCTTCACAAGCGAACCTGAACGTTAGATCCATGCGTTTGTGGATCTGCGAAGCGGAAAAATGTTGGGCGCGAGGGCTATGCCTGCCCGAGGGTTGGGAATGGGCAAGCGATCCTCAGACGGCAGACGTGATTTTCTATTGCGGGAAGGACATCCCTCCGCCCAATTTGCCCCAAGGAAGCGCAGGGCTGTGGTGGCTGGAGATCAACGAGGCGCCGGCGGGGGTAAGTTGGCAGAGAGTGCTAGAAGCTTTGGGCTCCGAGGGCTTGGTGAAATTTGTGCTGCGGATGCGGCGAGGAGACGAAGAGAGAGAACGCCTCCTGGCAGTAAGCGGTCTGCGTAACCGTTCCTTGCCGAACGCCTGGAAGGTTTATCGTTGGAAACGTCGCCGGGCATTGGAGGTGGCCCTGAAGTGGGTAGCTCAGGTTGGGGCCGAAGCCTGGTGGGCACAGGCAAAGCCCGGGTCCAGCCTGACCCGCAGCGCAGCAGCCAGGCCCAGGCTGGCACTTTGGCTCAATGGGCTGCACCGAGCTCTGGTCACGGCGCCGCGGCGTCTGTTCTTTTCTTCTTCTCCTCTTCATTGGCAATTGATCCTCGCCCCCTGGCAAGATGGAAAGGTGCTCTGGCAGGAGATGCAGCGCATTGTCCCGCCGGATGATCGTTTCTGGGCAGATCCTTGCTTGGTGGAATGGAAAGGGGAGCGGCTGGTTTTTGTGGAAGAAAAGGTATATGCACAGGGGAAAGGACGGATTGCTTTGCTACGCTTGGACGCGATGGGAAAAGCAATCGAACACACGGTGGTGTTGGAGCAACCCTTTCACCTTTCGTATCCGTTGGTGTTTGAGGCCGAGGGGAAATGGTGGATGGTGCCGGAAAGCGCACAGGCCGGGAGGGTGGATTTGTATCGAGCGCTGGATTTCCCCTACCGTTGGGTTCGAGAACAAACTTTGCTAGAGGGAAAGTTTGTGGATGCGACCCCGGTGCAATTCAACGGGCGCTGGTGGCTGTTCTGTGCGGTGCGCGATGGAAGCGGGGCGGCGCTAGAGGAATTATGGTTATTCTCGGCAGAGCAGCTGAGCGGACCCTGGCAGCCTCATCGAGCCAATCCGCTTTGGATGGATATCCGTCAGGCGCGGCCGGCAGGCCGACTTTTCCGCTTGAACGGGGAATGGATCCGCCCGGCTCAGGATAGCGCGATGCGATATGGGCATGCGGTGCGTCTGCAGAGGGTGTTGGAATGGACGGAGGAGGTTTACCGCGAGGAGACACGGGAGATGTTGCTTCCTATGCCGCCTTTTCAGGCTATGCATACGTTTTCGGTCAGCGGAGGGTGGGTGATGTTGGATGGATGGCGTAGTAGTGGGGCGGTCGTGTAGCCGCGCAGTTTTGCTATGTGCGAGTTTCCGTTCGGCTGCGAGGTTGTCCTCGGAAAGAGGACTACGTGCGAGAGATAAAAAATCACCCCTGCTGCCAAGCAACAGGGGTGGTAAACAGGCAGATGGACGTCTAGAGAACGACCACGCGTGCGGCCTGGGGGCCTTTGGCGCCCTGCTCTACGCTGAATTCCACGCGTTGACCTTCTTCCAGCTTGCGGAAGCCTTCGCTTTGGATGGCCGAGTAGTGGACGAAAACGTCCGGGCCGTTATCACGTGCGATGAACCCATAGCCTTTCTCGGCATTGAACCATTTGACCGTTCCGACGATACGAGTAGACATTATTTTTTTCTCCTTGCATAGAAATTGAGTTCGATGGAGCACGTACCTCGGACGGTACAAAAAAGAATCCCGCGCCTTGCCGGGACTCTGTGTTCCTAGACCTCGGACGTACTGGCATCTTGCGAATTGAATGATAAAACAAAAGAGAATTCTTGTCAAGGTTTTTGTCAAAAGTTGTCAGTGACAGAAAGCAGAACCTGCGGTAAGCTAGATACAAATCTTATGCGAGGTTCTTCCATGGATGAGCATAATGCCAAGCCGCTTCAGGAAATTTGGGAAAGAGAGGTTGAAGCAGTCATTTTGGCATGTCAGGCGCTTGCTGAAGATTGCCCGGAAGCAGCGCGCAATGCAGGTTACTTCTCCACCAACGCCGAACGGATGCGCTATGGTCGTTTTCGCACCCTGGGTCTGATGATTGGCAATGGTGGGATCGAAAGTGGGTGTAAGCAATTGTCACCCAGCGCCTAAAGTTACCCGGCGCACGATGGTTGGTAGAAGGAGCCATCCAGACCGCCAAAGCCCGAGCAGCTTGGTTGAGCGGCCAGTGGCACAGCCTTTACCGAAAACGGGCTACTTCGTCCTTGGCTATCTGACAACTTTTGCATGCACACCAGAAACGGCAGAAACTGGACAGAGCTTTTTCAAAGATCGAAAAAACTCAGAGAGGGATTTGGTTTTCTATCAGGGGTATGTTCAGGCAGAGAAAATTGACCCTACTGCAAAAACCATCTCGGCTACACGGACGTGATTCAAATAGGACACGGACAAACACGGACGACACGGGAAAGTTATGAAAAGGTTTACAACCAAAATGATTTTTGTCACATAGCACAAAATTATTTGGAAAATTTTAAAATTTTATTATAGGTATTTGGATCCCAAAATTTGAAATGCTTTGAGGGCATGTCCTGCTACGGCGAAAGGACTTTTTGCAATGAACTCAAATTCTCTATTCAGATGCTTTTTGCGAAAGCTAAACAGTAAGACCTTTGGCCGGGAGGTCATTTGGTCACAAAAAGTAGGTAATAAGATGGTATAAGTAAGGTATCTCTATGATTATTGATGTGAAAAGGTTTTGACCCAATGAATGAATGGATAGTGTTTGTTCAATCGTTGAATCAAGAATTGGAAAAAGGTTTTCTTTCCCCAGAAGTTTGTACTCAGCTCATCCAACAGCTGAATAATGGGATTGAGAACCTACAAGGAGAAGATTCGGACGAGAGAAAGTTTGAAATCCAACAAGCACGTATCTACCAAGAGATGCTTCGTTTGATCCGTCAGCAGGCTGAGGAATTGCAAATTCTGCACGAGATCAGCCTGAACCTGACATCCAGCCTGGATCTGCAAATAGTGTTGGAAAAAATAGCCGCCGAAGCTATGCGTCTGGTAAGACATGCCAGCACTGTGAATATTTTCCTTTTCCAGAACAACCGCTTATATTTCGGAGCGGCGCGTGATCGGGACGGCATTCGAAACCAACCGTTTGCTCCTCCACGTCCAAATGGTTTAAGCTACACGGTCGCACAAAGCGGGAATGTAATCATCGCCGAAGACATGCGAAACCATCCTCTATTCCACAATGCTCATCCATCCTGGGATGGCTCGATCATTGGCATTCCCCTCAAAGCAGGGCAACGGGTAATAGGAGTTATGAACCTTTCACGCTCAGTGAAAGGTCCTTTTCCACCCGGAGAGGTGAATTTGCTATGGCTGCTGGCCAGTCAGGCGGCTCTAGCCATCCAGAATGCTTTGTGGCATCAGATGGTCAGTCAACAGGCCTATACTGATGCATTAACCGGGCTACCCAACCGACGAGCATTGGACGAATACCTGGAGAGGGAATTGGTGCTGGCCCGCCAACAAGGAACGCCACTGTGCGTGATCATGATGGATTTGGATGGGTTCAAATCCATCAACGATACATATGGTCACGAAATAGGCGATCGGGTGCTTCAGGCAATAACGACGCACTTACAAAAAGAATTGCGTGCTTCGGATTTCCTGGCACGGTATGGTGGCGACGAGCTGACTTTAGTGCTTCCAAAGACAACACTGCTAGATTCACAGAAAGTCGCCGAGAAAATCCGCCTTGCGATACAAGAATTCTATTATTCGCTGGATAACGGCGTGTGGATTACGTTGAGCATTTCAGGGGGCATTGCCGCCTATCCCCTTCATGCGCTGAACGCTTCCGATTTGCTCCGTGCGGCCGATCATGCCCTATATCAGGCCAAAAAGTATCGCCGAGGCGAGTTTGTAGTAACCCGACCCACAACGCCGCTGAAGAAACACCTTTAGCCGATGGTGTTGACCAATTCTACTTGCTGCCCCTGCGCCAACATCGCAAAGTTGACGCTTTTCAGTCGGCGCACCAATTCCACCTGAGCATCACACCACACCGGCTTAATCGGGCAGGTTCCCTCGAATACACAAATCCCCTCACCTGTTACGCACTCATTGAGTCGGATCGGCCCGTCAATCGCTTCTACAACATCTAGCAACGTGATCTGGGACGGATCACGCGCCAACATAATCCCACCGCGCGCGCCTCGCGAAGTATGTAACAACCCGGCGATCGAAAGCTGCGAGACGATCTTCGCCAGAAACGATGGGGGAATATGCTGGGCATCGGCCACGTCGCCGGTAGCAACCCGCTGGCCTTTCCCGGCACGTGCCAAGTAGAGAACAGCTCGAATAGCATAATCTGCCTGCCTCGTAATTTGCATAACACCTCTCTAAATCAGATAAGGATGACCTGTTTATGCTATTTTATAGGGTTTCTTTTCACAAGGCAAGTGATGGAGGTCACCCATTGATTATGATTTTTATGCAGGATTTGTCCACTCTGGAACGATACCATAACGAGAATAGACCTTAAGTCAAATGTTTTCACAAGGTATTTACAACTCCTTTTGGGGACTCAAGGCGCTTTTCCTACCGAGCCACAAGATCACCTCTACCCCATCTTTCGGGAGCACCTCTTCTTCCCACTGCAGCGATCGCACCTTTGGCAAAGGAGGGATGGTATCCTGTCCCCTCGAGCGCCAGAGAGTGCTCACAAGCTTCCAAACCCAGATTGTGGGATCAAAGCGCACACCCGGCAAAACGATCACCCTCCCTCCATTCCGCAGCACGCGCTGAACTTCTTCCAGGGTGGAGGGATCAAGGATGTACTCTGTCGGAAATGTGGCAACCACGCAGGAAAAACTCTCATTGGCAAAAGGAAGCGCCTGGGCCTTTGCACGCACCAAGCGAGGAGGCTTTCCTAGCTTCCTGAGCGCTAGTTTACCCATTTGCCGCGAGGTATCCAGACCAAAGGTACACCATCCTCGCTCCAGCAATGCTTTTTGCAGATGTCCGGGGCCATGACCGAGTTCAAGCACGCGCTCCCCCTCTACATATGGAAGCACACTGAATACCCATTCGCGCCATTTTCCAAAGGAAACCAGCGCCGCCACCAGATCGTAAGCACCGGCAAAAGGATGGTAGAGCAAGTAGAAGAAGAGGCGCAACAGGAAGCGCATAAACACAAAACGGGTTTGCGAAGCGCAAACCCGTCAGGAAAGCCAGTGTTCTTCAGCTGCGCTCAGGCTGATGGGCTTTCGGGCGTGCTTTCCTGCCCACTCTTGCGACCGCGCCGTACAACCTCAGCTAGTTTTTCACTACCCTCACGGGCTTTGCTAGCAACTTGTTCTGCACGGGCGCGTGCCTCACGCGCCAGTTCCTCCGCACGAGCGCGGGCCTCAGCAGCCGCCGCCTCGGCACGGGCCAGGGTTTCTTCCGCCGTCTCACTGGCGCGATCGCGCAGCTCAATCCCTTTTTCGCGGATCAGGGCGCGCGTTTCCTCACCCGATTGGGGTGCAAAGAGCAGAGCAACGATGGCACCGGTCAGGCCGCCAACGATGAAGCCTACCAGAAAAGCACCGAATTCATCTCGTTCAGACATAGGACATACTCCTTTCAAAACTAATTTCGCTTGATGCCAAGTAATTGTATCACGCGTTGTAGGCCGGCAAGATAGCCATTCAGCTTAATGACCGGCTCCACCACGTTTTCTCCCAAAAATTCAGCAGTGCCGCGCAGATTGTTCACCGTCTCCTGAGTGGCCTGCAAGATTGGGCGTACTTCATTCTGGAGCAGGTTGATCAGGATCGCCAATTGGATCAGCAAGATAACCAATGCCGCACCGATCACCAGCGATTCGAGAGCCAGAATGATGATAAAAATATCGCGAATGCGCTCGGTGGGGGTAGAAGGCAGGAGCAAGCCGTAAACGGCCAGGCCAAACAACACCAGCGCAAACAGGATACCGCCGAGAATAGCAAGGCGAACGCGGCGATCTTTTGGAGAGGGGGAAGGTGACATGCGCATGGAAACATTATAACATAAAAGAGCGACTACCTTCCGGCAGTCGCTCTTGAGATGAGTCTGGCTATCGGTTATGCCGCCTGCAAGGCTTTTTCCACCACATCTTCCAGCATCTTTGTGGTCACCGACTTCGGGCGTTCGATCGGCTGACCAAGCGCGCGCGCCCAGACGTAATTCGCCGTTACACCCAAGGCGCGACCGATGCCGAAGAGTACGGTGTAGAAATCGAATTCGCGCACGCCGTAATAGTACTGCAACGTGCCGCTGATCGCGTCCACGTTCGGCGCCGGGTTCTTCGCTTTGCCTTGTTCTTTGAGCACCTTTGGCACGACCTCGAACACCAACTGCGCCAGGCGCACCAGCTCATCCTGCGGGAAACGCTCCTGAGCAAATTGCATCTGCGCCGTGAAGCGCGGATCCGGCACGCGCAAAACGGCATGGCCGTAGCCCGGAATGACCTTGCCGGCATTGAGTGTATCCCAGGCAAACTGATAGAGCTGTTCACGCGTCGGCACGCCGCCGAACTTGTTCTTGACCTCGATCAACCACCCCAGGCACTCCTGATTGGCCAGACCATGCAGCGGGCCGGCCAAACCGTTCATCGCCGCCGAAAAGGCCAGGTACGGATCCGAAAGCGCCGAGCCGACCAGGTGCATCGTGTGCGCCGAGACATTCCCGGACTCGTGATCAGAATGCAGGATGAAGTACAGGCGGGCGAGATCGGCATATTCACGCTGATTCTCCACCTGGAGCATCTGCGCAAAATTGGCACCGTAGTCCAGGTTTGGATCCCAGCGCGGTTCCGTCCCGTCCCGATATTTGAGGCGATAGATGAACGCACCCAGGATCGGCAGCTTTGCCGTCAGGTCCAGGCTATCCTCCAGGGCCGGCATCCAGTATTCGTCCTTCTTCATCCCCTCATGATAGCGACGGGCAAACTTCGAGCCGACCTGTAAGGCCAGAATGCCTTGGGAGAAGAGGGTCATCGGGTGCGTTTCCGGAGGCATGGCACGCAGCACATCATAGACATAGGAAGGGATGCTGGCACGTCGCCCCCACTCCGCTTCTACTTCTTCCGCCTGTGCTTTGCTCGGAATTTCGCCGGTCAGCAGGAGATAGTACAACCCACCGACATAAGGCAGATCCGCGCCATCCGGTTTGGGCAGCAACGAGAGAACCTCCGGAATCGAATAGCCGCGGAAACGGATACCCTCCGCCGGGTCGACATATGAAATATCGGTCACCAGCACCTTGACATCGCGCATTCCGCCGCAGACCTGTCCCACGGTGACTTGATCGACCACCACATCCCCATGCTCTTTGGTCAAGCGGCGCACGCGCTCACGCCATTCTGGAAGCTGGGCAGCAATCTGATCGAACAGGATCATAGGTACCTCCTAAAAGATGTTTTCCAGAAAAAGGGACACGGGTGACCATGTCCTCTTAAATTTGCACCAACGAGTGGAGCGTGCGAATGCTCTCCCGCACTGCGGCTGCAGATTTCTCCAAAGCCGCCTTCTCCTCGGCATCCAGGCTATATTCGATGATGCGCTCCACGCCCTTGCGCCCTAATTGCACCGGCACGCCGAAGAAAATATCCTGCAGCCCATATTCACCCTGCATATACGCGGAAGCCGGCACGATCAGGTGCTTATCCTTCAAGATCGCCTCCACCATCTGCGCCACCGCAGCTGCCGGGGCATAGTAGGCCGAACCGGTCTTGAGCAGGTTTACAATCTCGCCACCGCCCTTGCGCGTGCGATTGACGATCGCCTCCAACTTATCCGCCGGCAAATATTCGCGCAACGGGATACCGGCAATGTTCGAGTGACGGGTCAATGGCACCATCTCATCCCCATGGCCGCCGAGCACATAGCAGTGAATGTTCTCTACGCTCACCCCGGTCTCCATGGCGACAAACGCGCGCATCCGCGCTGAATCCAACACACCTGCTTGCCCCACCACCCGATGCGGTGGTAACTTGCCGACCTTCATCGTCAGATACGCCATTGTATCCAACGGATTGGTCAGGACGACGAAAACGGCATCTGGAGAGTATTTCAGCGATTCCAGCGTTGCCTTGCGCACGATCTCGGCGTTGGCGGTGAGCAAATCCTCACGCGACATGCCCGGTTTGCGCGGCAAGCCAGCGGTGATCACCACCACATCCGAATTTTTTGTCTCTTCATAGCCGTTGGAACCCACAATATGCACGTCTTTTCCGATGATGGGCATCGCCTCCAACAAGTCCAGCCCTTTCCCTTGCGGCATGCCCTCTACCACATCCACCAACACGATATCCGCCAATTCACGCTCTGCTAGCCAATGTGCCGTGGTGGAACCGGTCATGCCCGCACCGATGATAGAAACTTTATAGTTCATACCTTCCTCCAGGAATTAGGATATAAGTTACAGAAGAGGCACTACAATATATTTTTTTATTGTACCGGAGAAAACACCCACGTTCAGTGGGATTTGTCATTACTTTATGGTAATTCTGTCACTTTCATCCTCCGCAAACTTAACTGCTCTATATGGTAAAATTTCCTCATGCTCCCAACCACTCGCCTAATCGAATATGGTCAATCGCTCTGGTACGATAACATCCAGCGCCGCCTGTTGCGCAATGGCGAACTGGCGCGGCTCATTCACCAGGGCGAAATCCGCGGCATCACCTCCAATCCCACCATCTTCCACAACGCCATTGCCAAAACCACCGACTACGACGATGCCCTACAACCCTTGGCCTGGGCCGGCTGGGATGAAGAGCGCGTCTTCTGGCAGCTGGCGATCGAAGACATTCAGGAAGCCTGCGATCTCTTCTTGCCCCTCTACGAAAGCACCCAAGGCGAAGATGGTTATGTCTCGTTAGAGGTCGATCCGCGCCTGGCGCACCAGACCGCACCCACCCTGGAACAGGCACGCGCCCTCTGGCAGCGCGTCGCCCGCCCTAACCTAATGATCAAAATCCCGGCCACCCCCGAAGGGCTACCAGCCATCCGCCAGGCCATTGCCGCAGGGATCAACGTCAACGTCACCCTGATCTTCTCCCTCGAGCGCTACCGCCAAGTCATCGAAGCCTACCTTTCCGGGCTGGAAGATCGCCTGCGCGCCGGCCTACCCCTCCGTTCCGTCGCCTCGGTCGCCTCCTTTTTCGTCTCGCGGCTGGATACCAAAATAGATGCCCGCCTCGAATCCCTCATGCGCGCCGAGCACCCGCAAGCCGAGCGAGCTGCCGCTTTGCGCGGTCAAGCTGCCATTGCCAATGCCCGCCTAGCCTATGCTATCTTTGAAGAAACCTTCCGCGGCCCCCGTTGGGAGGTCCTGGTCGCCGCCGGCGCCCGTTTGCAACGCCCTCTTTGGGCCTCCACCAGCACCAAAAACCCGAACTACCCCGATACCCTTTACGTCGACAACCTGATCGGCCCCCACACCGTCAATACCGTCCCGCCCCAAACCCTGGAAGCTTTCCGCGATCACGGTCACCTTGGTCTCACCGTCCGAGAAAACCTGGATCAAGCGCGCCGCCTCTTCCAGGAACTGGAGAGCCTAGGAATTTCATTAGACGAGGTGATGAAAGAACTGGAGGCAGAAGGCGTGCGTGCCTTCGCCGAAGCATTTGAGGCCCTTTTGCAAACCCTGCGTCAAAGGCTTAGCGCCCAGCGGATCAGGCTAGGACCTGTGCAGGTCCAGGTTGAGAAGCGCCTGTCTTCCCTTGAGCGTGAATCTCTCGCCCCCCGCCTATGGCAAGGCGATGCCACCCTGTGGACGAGCGAGGCCAAAGGTCAGGAAGAAGTGTCTCGGCGCCTGGGCTGGCTGGATTTGCCGGTCCAAATGGCCGCGCAGATCGCCGAATACCATACTTTCGCTGAAGAGATGCGGCAATCCGGCTTCACCCATTTTGCCCTTCTGGGCATGGGCGGCTCCTCCCTGGCCTCCGAGGTCCTCTCGCGTTTCCCCTTCCCCGGCCAGGTCCTCCAAGGTGTGATTTTCGATACCACGGATCCGCAGGAAATTCAGGTCAAAGCCGCCTCCCTGCCGCTTCCCCAAACCCTCTTCATCGTCTCCAGCAAATCCGGCGGCACTGCTGAAGTAATGGCCCTCTTGGAACACTTCTGGGCGCAGACGGGAGGCAACGGAGGACAATTCATCGCCATCACCGATCCCGGCACCTCGCTGGAAGCCTTAGCGCATGAGCGCGGCTTCCGCCGTATCTTCCTCGCCGATCCGAACGTCGGCGGGCGCTATTCAGCGCTTTCGGCGTTCGGTCTGGTGCCGGCCGCCTTGCTGGGGATCGATCTCTCCCGCCTGTTGAACGAAGCCGAGATCATGCGTCGCCAATGCCGGCCCGAAATACTCGCAGCACGCAACCCCGGCCTGATGTTAGGGCTGGTCCTGGCCGAAGCCGCCTTGCAAGGCCGCGATAAGCTCACCCTGCTCGCCGATCCTCCTGTGGCCCCCTTCCCCGCTTGGGTGGAGCAACTCATTGCCGAATCGAGCGGAAAAGAAGGAAAGGGCATCCTGCCCCTAAGCGAACTTCCTGGCGAAGCGGAAGAATATGCCGCCGACCGCCTCTTCGTGTATTTCCGTTCCAATGGAGAAATCGGTGCCCGAGCAGAAGCCTTAGAACGGGTCGGTCATCCCATCCTGATCTTCGATTTTGCCTCCCCCTATGCTCTGGGGGCGGAATTCTACCGCTGGGAGTTTGCCACGGCAGTTGCCTGTGCCCTGTTAGGCGTGAATGCTTTCGATCAACCGAACGTGGAGGAGGCCAAAGTCCGCGCCCGTCAACAGATCGCCCGACATCAGCGAGGAGAGCCGCTCCAATCGCCTGTGGTGGCCAAAAGCGAAATCGCCGACCTATGGGATTTCGTTGCTCAAGCCAAGCCCGGCGATTTCATCGCCATCAATGCCTTTCTCCCCCGCCTGCCACAGGTGGAACATATCCTAGAAAGTTTCCGGCAACAATTGCGGCGAAAGACCAAATGCGCCGTTACGTTGGGTTTTGGCCCGCGCTTCCTGCATTCAACCGGTCAATATCACAAAGGAGGCCCAAACCGCGGCATCTTCCTGGTGCTCACGGCCGCACGCTCGGCGGATTTCCCCATCCCATCCCAAGGGTTGACCTTCGGCACGCTACAATACGCCCAGGCCCTGGGAGATATCGAAGCCTTGCTCGCTCAAGGACGACGGGTGTTCCATTTCCACGCCCCTTCGGTAGAAACCTTGCTTGATGCACTCTCAGCGCAGTAACTGTTCGGCTTTGGTGTAGGCGTCTAAAGCCTCGCGCAGGCGATTGGCACGCATATAAGCATCACCCAGCGTCTGCCACAGGAGCACGTCCACCGGGTAGCGATAGAGCGCCTCGCGCAGATCGAAGATCACCTCATCGAGCAGGCGGCCTTTGCGGATCAGGCGAGAATAATGCTCCACAGACGTACGAATATCACCACGCTCCAATGCCTGCTGCGCCTGCGCCAGGTGCAAATCGCGCGTTGGTGAGAGGCTGCCGGTGCGTTTCGGATGAGGGGGCACAGTGATGGACGGAGGTGGTGGCTCTGGTTCCACTTCCACCGGCTTCCAGTCCAGCGCCGGTGGCGGCGTGACCGGTGGTGGGGTCTCTTCTTCCATTTCAGGCTCAGAAATGGTGGTCTTTGGTTCGGCTGTCGGCCGGGAGGCTTCCAGCGATCGCAACCATGCCCCAGTTTCATCTAATTCACTTTCCATGGTCGTCGCTTTCAACCAGTCAGGCAATTCTTCGGCCGCTTGCGCCGGAGCCTCAGCCTGCGCCGCAACCGGCTTCTCTTCCTCCGCTATGCCCTTCAGCCAATCCGGCAATTCTTCCGCCGCTTGCGCCGGAGCCTTAGCCATGGGGGTCTCCTCCAGCCGTTGACGGGCCGCCTCCACCCACTCCGGTGGCTTCTCCTGCCGCGCCTCCGGCGGCGTGACCAACTCTTCCGGTTTCGCCCCGTGACGCGCCGCCAAGCTCTCCAGCCAGGCCAACGCTTCATCCTGCTCTTGCGCCGAAGTGCCCAGCGATCCCAGCGCTTCCCAACCAGCCGCCGCTTCGGCAGAAGTAGTCACCGCCTCGGCCGATGATGGCATCCCCTCTGCACCCTTCAGCCAATCCGGCAATTCTTCGGCCGCCTGCGCCGGGGCCTCAGCCTGCGCCGCAACCGGCTTCTCTTCCTCCGCTATGCCCTTCAGCCAATCCGGCAATTCTTCCGCCGCTTGCGTCGGAGCCTTAGCCATGGGGGTCTCCTCCAGCCGTTGACGGGTCGCCTCCACCCACTCCGGCGGCTTCTCCTGCCGCGCCTCCGGCGGCGTGACCAACTCTTCCGGTTTCGCCCCGTGACGCGCCGCCAAGCTCTCCAGCCAGGCCAACGCT
>DAOUBG010000030.1:0-98857 GCA_034432895.1 Anaerolineales bacterium | reverse complement strand
CAGGACAGCGAGCAGGACCAGGTGAAGCGCCGCTATCTGGACGAATGGACTCAGGCCGTCAATGCGCACGGTGGATTTGGTCAGTGGCGAGCGGCCGTGGTGAAGACCCCCGGCGAGATCCGAGACATCTTGATGCAAATTGAGGCGGCGAGGACGGGAGGCTAACAACCGGTTGCAGCGGACGGCGCTGCACGCCGCCGCTGAACCGGAGCGTTAGACCACTTCATCAAGTCAGGGAATCATCCATACCAGAGAAACGCTATGCAAGCCGATTACGACAAAGAACTCCAATCCTATTTCACCGATGTTGAACATCTGCGCGAGATGTTCAAGCAGTGGCTCGCCGCGTCTTCGTTGCCGAAACGCTTGCTCATCATTCACGGCGTCGGCGGCGTAGGCAAGTCATCGCTCTTGCGAATGTTTCGCCTGCACTGCAAGAGCGTCAACGTTCCCGTCGCGCTTGCATCGGGCGATGAAGCAAAATCCGCGCTTGATGTGCTGACACGCTGGGCAGACGACCTGAAAGCCGATGGTATCGCGCTGCCCACTTTCGGCAAAACGTTTCAGCAGTACCGCGCCATTCAGGCAAAAGTTGAGAGCGAAGCGGCAAAGATGGCGGAGAAACTTGCCAAGGGCGCGACCAAGACGATCATCGAAACGGCGGCAAGCACCATCCCAGGCATCGGTCCGCTGGTGGGCAAGTTGGGCGGGATGGGCGCAGAGGCGTTGGTGGATTGGCTGCGTGGATTCCTGACCAAGCCCGATGTTGATTTGTTGCTCGACCCTGCGAAAAAACTCACGGACGATTTTCTCGCCGATCTCACTCAGGCGGCAAGCAAACGCCGCATTGTGCTGCTGCTCGATACTTACGAGCAGATGACCGCGCTCGAAGATTGGGCGCGCGAGGTTGCGCAACGGTTGTCGGCGAACATGCTGTTCGTCATTGCAGGGCGCGCTTTGCCGAACTGGGGACGCGAATGGTCGGGTTGGATGGCAAACGCGCAGGTCGAAGAACTCAAGCCGATGAGCGAAGACAATATGCGCGAATTGATTCGGCGCTATTATGCGACGATGCGCGGCGGCGAGCCGAATCCTGCCCAGGTGGAAGCGATTATCCGCTTTGCGCGCGGCTTGCCGATGGTGGTGACGAGCGCGGTGCAGTTGTGGGTCAAGTACGGCGTGGAGGATTTTGAAGCGGTCAAGCCCGAAATCGTGGCGAATCTGGTGGATCGGTTGATGGAGGGGGTGCCGAAAGCATTGGTGCCTGCGCTGGAAGCGGCGGCAGTGGTGCGCTGGTTCGATCAGCCGATTCTGCGAGCGGTGATGAAGCAAGACGACGTGCGCGAAGTGTACGATGAGTTGCGCCGTTTCCCCTTTGCGCGAACGCGCGTGGAAGGGTTGGCACTACACGACGCTGTGCGCGAGATGATAGACGAAAACCTGCGCGCGCACGATTCCGAGCGGCATTGCGAACTGCACGAACGCGCGGCGGCGTATTTTGAAAAGCGGCTAACTATCTTGGAAGAAAAAAATAGCAAATGGAGTCCTGAATGGAGAACTGCGCTCTTGGAACGAGTTTGGCAAACATTTATTTCAAATGAACGACAAGGCATGATGTTACTTTTGCCTATATTAGAAGAATCTTTGCGTCTTTTCCAATTTGACTTATGCGAGAGCCTGTTATCACAGATCAAAGCGGAGAACATCACGGTTTCAAAGCATCGTGATTGGTTGCAGTTCTATTGGACACTCCTTGCTCAGGTGCAAGGCAAATTAACTGTAAAGGAATGCACGATAAGATATACCAACCTTCTCAGAACTGATGACTTACTCTTAAGGTGCTTTGTGTCCTATCACCTTGGGGAACTTGCTCTCGAAATTGGAAATTATCCTGAGGCTGAAAGGTGGTATGACTTGGCACTTGAATTTTGGCGGTCATTGAATTTGCCGCATTCTGCGTTCTCAACAAGACTAATGCGGCAGAAGGCATACATATTCCGTAAGCGTGGGATGTTTGCTAAAGCTTTAGCGGAATACAAGCAGGCCGAACAGGCAGGTAAGCAAATTGGCGATTTGCATGGAATAGTTCACCTTTACCAAATGCTCGGAGGATTACATCGAGACAGGGGAGAATACCAAGATGCCCTGGTATACTATGAGCGAGCTCTTAATCTACTTGATCAAATTGGTGGAGACATTATTGGCGCTACGCATGCAGGACTACTAAACGTGACCGCACACGTTCATCTACTTCGTGAGGATTGGGATAGTGCAATTGAGTTAGCACAAAGAGCTCTTTCGCTTGCAAGACAGCAATATGATGAGCACGAAATAGTTTCCTCCATGACAAAGTTGATCTCCGCTCACCTGAACAAACGAGATTGGCGAATGCTTCGCGATTACATTAATGAATGTGAGCAAATTGCGGCTCATATGCATACAGGTATGTGGGCTGAGATAGAACTGGCCAAGGGACACGCAAGTTGGGATGGGAATATACCTGAGTACGGTAACGGCTTTGATGCCGCGTTGCATCACTACCAGCACGCCCTCATCTACGCCCTGCGCTACAACCGCTTCCTGCTGGATGAAGTGTTGAGCGGAAGACCGCAAGGCACGCCACTGCGCCCCATCATTCCGTACTGTCTGCAACGCGGTGAGGAAGGGCACAAGATGCTGGTCGCCTTGCGCGATTGGTGGCAGACAGGCATCAACGACGTCGGCACGCCGCGCCCCGATACCATTTCGCCCATCCCCGAAAGCATCCCGCTGTTGGAAGCGGAACGCATCGCACGCGAGCGCGAACCTGGGGACGGTTCGCCGCAAAAGAGTGTGGTGGAGCAGATAGTGAATGCTCTGAAAGAGATGGGAGCGGGCTAACACGCGCTTGCACCTGACGCCGCTCCGCTGCGCTTCGCGGCGCAGGTGAAGCGCAGGCCGTTGGGCGCACATTACCCCACCAAGGAGGCATCTATGTTTTTTCCCAAGTGCGGTACACTCGTATTTATACAAGGGTGGTGCAATATATTTTCCAGGTACATTAACGCAATATCAAGCATGTCAGCAACTTGGAGGATGTTCTGGTATAGACAATTCACCCGGAACGGGTTGGTCACAACTATGGGATGCAATTAATGCAGATGCACGTACAGCAAATTCTATACGTTGGTCTACGGATATTAAGTGGAGATAAAGGAGCTATGTTATGAAAACTTTCATTAAAACAACCATGGTTACTTTTTTAATAATTATCGGTGTTCTCGTCGTATGGGCATATGTACTACACTTAAACGTACTACAAACTGCCCAGGCAGCATCTAACCCTCCCACACTTGCTCAATGCGCACAGCCTGAGTTGGCTGGCATTAAAGAGCTTTTATCTAAAGCCACCAGCCAGGAAGATATTAGCCTTCTTACAGAAAAGAAAAAGGCTTTAGAGCAAGCAGAACAAGATTGTATTACCAAAGCAGAGTCGCGTTCTCCAGCGCAGAAACCGAGAGATCGTATCGGAGTTCTACTGCCAGAACCGACACCCAACCCAGGCTACCCTAAAATGGGGATTCAACGTCAAGAATTACTTCCTGTCGGCAATTTCATCCCCGTAAGCGACATGCCGAATTTTTGGGCAGGCATGTACAAGGGCAACTTAATAGAAATTGCCGCAGGCTTCTTGCGTGAGGAAAATGAATCTCAAGTGTCCCAAGGTGCTTTATACGTGGTAATAAATGGGGAAGGGACAAAAGGTGTAGTTTATCCGACCCCTTCACGAAATGGTAGCATACACCTAGTTTCAATCTGTGCTAATATAATCAACGTCGAGGCAACGGACGGTACATTGTTCAGCTTCAATATAGAAACATTCTCGTATTTGGAGAATGCAATTTTCTGTTCAATCCCATAGCGCGGGATTTATCCCGCAACCCAAGCGTGACATCAACGTCACAGTGCAGAATCTTCACGGTTGGCGTAGTTTTTTAAGAGCAACACTATAAGACGATTGGGGTGTTGCATGTCGTTGGGTCGGGCCAGAAGTGGAAAGTGGCATGAGAGCGGCCGTGTTTCGCGGCGGCGAGGTCGACGCCCAACCCGCGCTTGCGCCTGACGCTGCTCCGCTGCGCTGCGCTCGCGCCGCTGAAGCGCGGACCGTTGCAGGCGGACAGCGGCTGCGCCGCTGGGGGGACGCGCCGCGAGCCAGCACAAGTTTGGGTAGGTGAAGGTGTCTTGCCTACCCCGCTGCCGCCGCCAAAACCAGCTGCTGGGCGCAGGAATCGCAGCAGTTGAACAAAGGAGAATCTAAAGTGAGCGAAATTGTGTTGTTTCATCACGCGCTGGGGCTAACGGCCGGCGTTACCGCGTTTGCCGAGGAACTGCGCAAGGCAGGACACATCGTCCATACGCCTGATCTATTCGATGGCCACATTTTCAATGACCTCGAGCAGAGTATGAGGTTCGTCAATGAACTGGGGTTGGGTGAGGTGATCAAGCGCGGCGAACGAGCGGTGGAAGATCTCCCCTCGGATTTGGTCTATGCTGGATTCTCACTGGGTGTGTTACCTGCCCAGAAGCTGGCTCAAACCCGCCCTGGGGCGCGCGGGGCTCTTTTCTTTTGTTCCTGCGTGCCAGTCTCCGAGTTTGGGCAGGCTTGGCCGAAGGAATTGCCGGTTCAAGTCCATGGCATGGATGCCGATCCGATCTTCGTTGGAGAAGGCGATATCGATGCGGCTCGGGCACTCATTGCACAAGCCGCGTATGGCGAACTTTTCCTCTACCCGGGCGATCCACATTATTTTGCGGACAGTTCGCTTCCCTCCTACGATGCTACGGCCACCGCGCTTCTACTGAGGCGAGTTTTGGAATTTCTCTCTTCACTATAGCGTAGCGAAACTATGAAATAATCATGCGTTACATGCTGGATTGGGCGGGCAGCAAAGCGCCTAATCCGGCATTCTAGGAAACAGCGTAACTACCTACGCATCCTACCAAAATTTGGTAAACTCTTCGCTTGCTGAAACCCCTCCATCGATTGCCGATCTGCTCAGGCGGCTGATTGCATTGGAAGCGGAAAAGGCTCGCCTGCAAGCGGAAGTCGCTCGCTTACAAGCCGAGAATGCTGATTTGCTTCGCCGATTGGGGATGAACAGCAACAACAGCCACAAACCGCCGAGCAGCAATGGGTATCGGAAAAAGCGGGCGCGCTCAGTCTGCCGAAGGAAAAACGCGCTGCAGGCGGACAAGTGGGAGACAAAGGCAAGACGCTGCGTCAGATCGAAAGGCAGACAAAAGGGTGGTGCATTTGCCCAGGGAATGTCGGATTTGCGGGCGGAAGATCCCTGCTGAAGGCAGTCTACAGTGGTGAGCAAACGGCAGGTGTTTGACCTGCCGGAGCCGAAATCGGAAGTGACCGAGCATTGCTTGGGAGAAGTGGAGTGCTGCGGGCAGAAACAGCGTGGGGAGTACCCGGCCGGGGTGAGGAATGCGGTGCAATACGGACCTTGGGCGCGTGCTTTGGTGACCAAACTGTCGGTAGACCACAAAATGCCGTGGGAGCAAATCAGCATGTTGTTTGCTGACTTGTATGGCTATGGTTTGAACAGCGAGAGGGTCGAAAGCGGGCTAGAAGGAGGCTATTGCCAACCCAACGGTGGGCTGAGGGCGCCCGAAAAGCACGCCTGGACGCAATCTGCTCCGCCGTTTGAAAGAGGAAGAAGGGGTGTTGGCGTTTGCCTTCATCGAAGGAGTGTCCTTTACCAACAAACCAGGCTGAACGCGCGATTCGCTCGGCCAAAGTGAAGCAGAAAGTCAGCGGCTGTTTTCGCACCCAAAACGGCGCGAAGGTCTATGCGCGCTTACAGGCGGTCATTTCCATTTGCCGCAAGCAAGAGCGCAATATGTTCGCCTTCTTGCGCAGCCTGTTTGCCCATCAACCTGTCTCCCTGCTGGCAGGGTAGGCAGTTACTCAAAATCACAGAAGCACCGAACACGGCAGAGGAACACCGTGTTTGTTCGCAACTGTGGTAAACTAACGCCGATTGCATGTGGCGATTCGCTCGCCCGGAGATTGTTTTTGGAGGCTTAGATATGAAAAAATGGGTTTATCTCTTCGATGAGATCAATGAAGTAGAGGCGCGCGTGGGGAAAAATTGGGATGCAGTGCGTGCTCTGTTGGGAGGAAAAGGAGCCGGGCTGTTCGATATGACCCGCGCTGGGGTGCCGGTACCACCAGGGTTCACCGTCACTACAGAAGCCTGTAACGAATATCAGAAGAGCGGTCAGTTCCCGCCCGGTATGTGGGAGCAAATGCTCGAAGCGCTGCAAAAGGTGGAGGCCAAAACCGGCAAGCGCTTCGGCGATGCGAGCAACCCGCTGTTGGTCTCCTGCCGTTCGGGGGCCAAATTCTCCATGCCGGGCATGATGGATACGGTGCTCAATATCGGTTTGACCGATCGCACCGCCGAAGGTCTGCTGGCCCTGACCGGCGATCCGCGCTTTGTTTACGATGCTTATCGCCGTCTGGTTGAGATGTTCGGCTCAGTGGTGCTCGGTATTCCGGATGAAGCCTTCGAGGAACCCTTGAAGGAATACAAGGAAAAGAAGGGGTATAAGAGCGATACCGATATGACGGCGGAGGACTGGAAGGCGATCACCGAAACCTTCAAGGCCGTGGTGCGCCAACATAAAGGCTTCGATTTCCCGCAGGATCCCTTTGAACAGCTGCGCTTGGCGACCGAGGCGGTGTTCAAGTCCTGGAACGGCAAGCGCGCGGTGGACTATCGCCGCGCTACCGGCATTCCCGACGATCTCGGCACGGCGGTCAACATCGTGACCATGGTCTTCGGCAATATGGGCTGGGATTCGGGCACCGGGGTGGCCTTTACGCGCGATCCTTCGACCGGCGAAAAACGCCTCTTCGGTGAATACCTGCTCAATGCACAAGGTGAAGATGTTGTCGCCGGCATTCGCAACACCGATCCGATCGAAAAAATGCGCGAGACCATGCCCCAGGTCTACGAGCAGTTCCTGGACATCGTGACAAAGCTGGAGCGCCATTACCGCGATATGCAGGACGTGGAATTCACCATTGAGCGCGGGAAGTTATGGATGCTCCAGACGCGATCTGGCAAGCGCACCGCCAAAGCCGCAGTCAAGATCGCCGTGGATATGGCTAATGAAGGCTTGATCACGCGTGAAGAAGCCGTGATGCGCATTTCGCCGGAGCAGGTGGATACCCTCCTCCATCCACAGTTTGATGAGAAGGCCAAAGCGCAAGCGGCGAAAGAAGGCAAGCTCTACGCAAAAGGCGTCAACGCTTCCCCAGGCGCAGCCGTTGGGCGCGTGTATTTCGATGCCGATACGGCCGAAAAGATGGGAAAAGAAGAAAAGCAGGACGTGATCATGGTGCGCCCCTTCACCAAACCGGATGATGTGCACGGCATGTTGGCCTCAAAGGGTATTCTCACCAGCGAAGGTGGCGCGACTTCTCATGCAGCGGTGGTCGCACGGCAGTTCGGCATCCCGTGTGTTGTCGGTGCTTCGGCGATCAAGATCGACCTGGAAAACCGTCAGATGACGGTCAACGGGGTCACCGTCAAAGAAGGCGAATGGATTTCGGTGGATGGCACCACCGGCGAGGTCTTCCTCGGACAGATTCCGACCATCTATCCCACCTTGGAAGAGCAGAAAGAGCTGCTCACCCTGCTGGAATGGGCCGATGAGATCTGCGCCCGTCCCGGCTTGCGCCCCGCTTGGCCGGATAAGGGCTTGGAAGTCTGGGCGAATGCCGATTACCCGAAGGATGCCCGGCGTGCCCGCGCTTATGGTGCTAAGGGTATCGGCCTCTGCCGCACCGAGCACATGTTCTTTGAACCGGAGCGCCTACCGATTGTCCAGCGCATGATCCTGGCCAATTCTGCCGAGGAACGCAAGAAGGCGTTGGATGAGCTATTACCCTACCAACGCAGCGATTTTGAGGGCCTCTTCGAAGCCATGGATGGCTACCCCGTAATCATCCGCCTGATCGATCCGCCGCTGCACGAGTTCCTACCCTCGGAAGAGAGCTTGCTCGAAGAGGTGATCACGTTACGGGTCAAGGGCGAAACGGAAGGCCTGGCCGAGAAAGAGAAGTTGCTTCAGGCAGTGCGCTCGATGCACGAAGCCAACCCGATGATGGGTTTGCGTGGGGTGCGTCTCTCCATCGTTATGCCGGAGATCGTCGAAATGCAGGTGCGCGCTATCTTCGAGGCCGCCTGCAACGTTACCTTGCGTGGCATCAAGGCCAAACCGGAAGTGATGATCCCGCTGACCGGCACGGTGAAGGAGCTGGAATGGATTCAACCGCGCCTGGAGCGCATTGCCGAAACGGTGATGCAGGAGAAAAGGGTGCGCGTGGAGTATAAGTTCGGGACGATGATCGAGATTCCACGTGCCGCCGTCACCGCTGATGAGATCGCCCAACTGGCGCAGTTCTTCTCCTTCGGTACCAACGATCTCACGCAGATGACCTTCGGCTACAGTCGTGACGATGCCGAACGCAGCTTCCTCATCACCTATGTGGAGCAGGGTATCCTCCCGAAGAATCCCTTCCAGACGCTCGATCGCGCCGGCGTTGGCCAGTTGATGAAAATGGCGATCGAAAAAGGGCGCCGCACGCGCCCGGACTTGGAGGTGGGGATCTGCGGCGAACATGGTGGTGACCCGAATTCAATCGAGTTTTGCCACCTGATCGGCAACAACTATGTCTCCTGTTCGCCGTTCCGTGTGCCGATTGCGCGTCTGGCCGCGGCCCATGCCGCTCTCAAGCATAGCGGGCAGAAAGCTTTGGAGGATAAATAATCAGCAGGGCCTCAGGGCATTGTCTTTGGGGCCCTCTTGATCTTCCCGTTTTCAAAGGAGGCAACATATGGATGTCTTAACGGCGATCCACACGCGGCGTTCGATCGGTAAAGTGAAGCCTGAGGCTGTACCACGGGAAGTGATCGAAAAACTACTCTTGGCCGCGGTGCAAGCTCCGAATCACTACAAAGTGCGCCCCTGGCGCTTTGTGGTGGTGAGCGGCGCAGCGCGGGAGCGATTGGGCGAAGTGATGGCCGAATCGCAGCGCGCCCGTCAACCAGACCTTCCAGAAGAAGCGTTTGAGAAAACGCGTGCCTTGCCCTTACGTGCCCCGGTAATCATCGCCGTAGGTGTTGACCGGACGGGCGAGAAACCTCCGGAAATCGAAAACATCTGTGCCGTTGCGGCGGCAATTCAAAATTTGCTCCTGGCCGCTCATGCCGAAGGATTGGGCGCCATGTGGCGTACTGGTGAATGGGCCTATGATCCCCAGGTCAAGAAATTTTTGGGGTTCGACCCGGAGCAACACCTTTTGGGTTTCATCTACATTGGCTATCCGGAATTTGTTCCAGAAAGTGCTCCGCGGCCGGGATTTGAGGATCGAACGATCTGGTTAGTGGAGTAGTCGGTTAACCGAGTGGTCGGTCGGTCGAATGCGCCGGCTACGGTCTACGGTCCATGATCCACGGTCCGAGCAACATCCCATATCCTTTCTAAGGAGGCATCCCATGTACACGTTTCTCTTGTTGGAAGGGAAACCCGATACTTCGTTGAGCTGGCTCTTCTGGCTGCTCCTGGTTTTCTTTGTTCTGATGGTCGTGATCGGCTGGTGGGTTAGCCGCAAAGGGCAAGCTGAAGGAGGTGCAGCCGAGCGTGAAGCCCACCATGAAGCGCACCCCGAAGCTCAGCATGCACACGCCGAACATGCCCCTCAGGCGGAAGCCCAAAAGGCGAGAGCTGACGATCTGACCCTCCTTGAGGGCATTGGGCCGAAGGTAGCCTCGGTATTGAAAGAGGCCGGTATCACCACCTTTGCTCAATTGGCCTCCGCCGATCCGGCCCATCTGGGATCGGTGCTTCGGGCCGCCAATCTACAAATGATGGATCCGCGCGGGTGGATCGAACAGGCGCGCTTGGCCGCGCAGGGTGATTGGGAGGGCCTGAAGAAGCTTCAATCCGAACTCAAAGGCGGTCGGCGGGTCTAGCCTGCATTCATGCCGTCGGCTTGTGCCCTGTGGTTTAGCCACAATCGGCGTGAAACGACCGCTACGGCACACTTTTGCCGGGGATTGCCCGAGTTTGCGTCAGACAAAGCGGCAACCCCGGCGTTGATCTTTCCCCTATGGAGGTATCTGAAATGCGCTCCTTGCTCCTGTTTCTTTCACTTTTTGCTGTTCTACTTGTTTCCTGTGCCGGGCAGGCTTCCCCTTCCGCGCCCTCAGGTGACCTGCCGGCGCGCGCTGCCGAACAATATATTGCGGCGTTGGTGGAGAAGAACGCCGATCGCCTGAGTGCCCTTTCCTGCGCTGCCTGGGAAACCGGTGCACTGATGGAGCTGGATTCGTTCCAGGCCGTCCAGACGCGCGTGGAGGGATTACAATGTCGCACGGTGAGCACAGAGGGCGATACCAGCGTGGTGCAGTGTCAGGGAAAGATCATTGCAACCTACGGGACCGAAGATCAGAGCCTTGACCTGTCGCTGCGTTCCTATCAGGTGGTGAAGCAAGGGAGTGATTATCTTGTGTGCGGCTATCGTTGATCTATGAGCCTGACCCACATCCTGATCTTCATCGTCCTGGCTCTCATTCCCGGCAAATGGCTGAAAGGATCAGGACGGCAGAGCTTCCTGCTCGTGTTGAGCGTTTTGGCGATCTATTTGCTTCAGCCGACGCTTCCGATCCGCGGGCTGGATTTCTATCTACCAACTTTCACCTTGGGATTGGTGGTCCTGAGTTGGCGCTTGGTGATGCCGAGCGATCAACTCCCCTGGCGCACGCAATGGGCAACGCTCGGCGTTCTATTTGCCCTTCCCCTCATCCTGGCGGCAACGCGTTATTTACCCTGGTCTCTCCCGCTCACGGCTTCTTTGCCACCGCCCCCGCTTTATGTGCTATTTCTGTTATTGCTCCTGTTTGCCGTAACGCTGGGAGTAGCCCGTTGGCGGCAGGGTCTGCTCTTCGGCATCGGCCTTCTATTGCTGTTCTTCGTGTTCCTGAAGACTCCGGCATTGACCCGGCTGCTCAGCCACGGGTTGCGTGGGCTGATGGCTCAAGATGTGAGCCGGGCCACGACCGCCGATATTCGCTGGCTGGGCTTTTCGTTCATCGCTTTTCGCCTGCTCCATACCCTGCGCGATCGCCAAATGGGGCGCTTCCCCCAGGCTTCCCTGGCCGAGTACGTGACCTACGTACTCTTCTTCCCGGCGCTCACCGCCGGCCCGATCGACCGACTGGAGCGCTTCCTACAGGATTTGCGCCGTCCGTTCACCCTGCAGGTGGAAGATGTGCTCGAAGCCGGCACGCGCCTGAGCCTTGGCCTGTTGAAAAAGTTCGTCTTGGCCGATACCCTGGCGCTGATCGCTCTGAACGATCTCAATGCCTGGGAATTGCGCTCTTCGCTTTGGAGCTGGGGCGTGCTTTATGCCTATTCCTGGCAGATCTACTGGGATTTTAGCGGTTATACCGATATCGCCATCGGATTAGGCCGACTCTTCGGCATTCGGCTGCCGGAAAATTTCAACCGTCCCTATCTAATGCCGAACCTGACGCAATTCTGGAACAATTGGCACATGACCCTGACCCAGTGGTTTCGCGCCTATGTTTTCAATCCCCTCACCCGTTCCCTACGCCGCCGAGGCCTCGCGGTGCCCTGGATCATCTTGCTGACCCAACTGAGCACCATGCTTTTGATTGGCCTCTGGCATGGCGTGACCTGGAATTTCGTCTTGTGGGGCATATGGCATGGAGTGGGGCTATTCGTGCACAACCGTTGGAGTGAGTGGGTGCGCCCACGGTGGCAGATCGCTCCGCGCTGGCAACCCTGGCTGAATGCGGCCGGCGCTATTCTCAACTTCCATTATGTAACCTTGGGATGGGTTTTCTTCGCCCTTTCCTCGCCCCAGGCGGCCTGGCGGGTGTTTGGTGTGCTCTTCGGAGGTGCAGGATGAACGCGCCGCTCCGCCCCTGGGCAATTCTTGCCAAAGCCTCGGTGCTCTTTTTGCTTTTCAACCTGCTCTTTGCCTTTTCCCCGCCGGCTTTGGGCAAATTCTCGCTCTACAATCACCTGTTTCCAGGCCGTCCACGCTTCCCGTTTGGTGAAAACATCCTAGAAGCGCATAACCTGAGCATCGGCGATCTGCAGGCGCTCTTCGCCGCGCACCTTTTGGATGGGACGCCGAAGGCCGCCGATGAGCTTCGGGTGCTGGTGATCGGCGATTCCTCGATCTGGGGCACGCTGTTGCGCCCCGAGGAGACGCTCAGCGGTCAATGGAACGCCGCAGCGTTGACCTGCGATGGGAAGCAACTGCGCTTCTACAATCTCGGTTATCCGACTCTCTCCCTGACCAAAGACCTGCTGATCCTCGAAACGGCGCAACGCTATTGGCCGGATGCGGTGATCTGGGCGGTGACGTTGGAATCCTTCGCTGCTGATGCACAACTTAGCTCTCCTTTGCTCACGGCAAATGCTGAAGCGGTGCGGGAATTGATCACCCGCTACCGCCTGCCGCTGAACGAGGCCGACCTGCCGCACCCTACCTTCTGGCAACGCACATTGATCGGCCAACGGCGCGCGCTGGCCGATTGGGCCCGCTTGCAGCTGCTCGGCGTGATCTGGGCGGCGACGGGCGTGGATCAGGCCTACCCGCCGCGTTATCCTCCGGCTCAGCGCGATTTTGCCGAAGATGTGCGCTTCCATGGGCTGGAAGGGCCCTATTTGCCTCCCGATGCGTTGGCCTGGGAGGTGCTACGAACGGGAATTCAGCAGGTAGCACCGCCAAAGGTGCTTCTGATCAACGAGCCGATCTTGATCGCTTCCGGGAAAAATAGCCATCTCCGGTATAATTTCTACTATCCTCGCTGGGCCTATGATCACTACCGTACCTTGCTGACTACGTTTGTCGCCGAACACGCGATTCCCTACGTGGATGCCTGGGATTGGGTAGAGGCTTCTCAATTTACCAACAGTGCTATTCACCTCACTCCCCAGGCTGAAGCACAACTAGCTCGAGCCCTCATTCCATCTATTTTGGGAACGATATGCGATTCCTCCATAAAATAGTCCTCCTTGCCTTTTTGCTGGTCGCCTGCGCGCCGACTTTTTCAACGTCAACGCCACCATCATCGGCTGCTTTCCAAATCGAGGCAACGAGCACGCCAACTCGAACTTGGATTCCCCTTTCTCCAACTTCTCCGCTTGCTGAGACCATCTCGCTCCAACCCTCCCCAACGCCCCAAACCCCGCCGCCGGAACAATGGATGGAATGGCCGGTGGTGCCACAGGTTTCTGAGCGGATGAAGGAGGTCTATCGTCAGGGACTGGCCCAAGGACGCAATCCCTATCGCTTTTCGAAGATCGGCGATTGTCAAAACGTAGATTCGTACTTCCTTTCCGCCTTTGATCATCCCGGCGAATATCGCCTGGGGTCCGAATACGCTTACTTGCAGCCGACGATCGAGCATTTTAGTGGCTCGTGGTCGCGCACCAGTCTGGCGGTGAAGGGTGGTTTCAATGTGGCCGCGGTGCTGGCACCTTTCCGCGCCGATCCGAATTATTGCCGCTCGGATGAATCGCCGTTGGATTGTGAACTGCGCGTCTTCAATGCGAGCCTGGTGATTATCAGCATGGAGACCTGGTGGGGAAAGAAGCCGGCCGAGACCTATGAGCGTTATTTGCGTCAGATTGTGGAAAAAGTGCTGGCACAGGGTATCGTGCCGATCCTGGCGACGAAGGCCGATAATCTGGAGGGGGATCACAGCATTAACCAGGCCATCGCCCGTGTTGCCTATGATTACCAGGTGCCGCTCTGGAACTTCTGGCGTGCCGTCCAGCCGTTGCCCAGCCACGGTCTTAGCCCGGATGGCTTCCATTTGACGTTTTCGCGCAACTTTTTCGACGATCCCCAGGTCATGGAAAATGCCTGGCCCTGGCGCAACCTGACGGCATTGCAGAGCATTGATGCGGTCTGGCGTGAGTTGAACGACCTGCCGCTGGGGACATTGGAAGCCACGCCAACCCCGATCCCACTCACCCCGACGCCCACCGTCTGGCAGGAATGGCCGATGTTGCCACAAGGGATCGCCGATTCGATGAAAGAAGTGTATCAGAAGGGGATCGAAAAGGGTAATAATCCTCGCGCTTTTTCGAAGATCGGAGACGATAACGCCTCCAGCTCCTGGTTCCTAGATGCCTTTGATCAGGGCGCATACGATTTGGGACCTTATGCCGGGCTGCAGGTGACGGTGGATTACTTTGCCGGCTCTTTTGCCCGTCGAAGCCTGGCAGCTGCACCCGGCTTCACCACGGCTGCGCTATTGAGGCCCTCTGCAACCGAAACGTGTTTGAAGGACGAAACAGCATTGGATTGTGAGCTACGTTTGCATCGTCCTGCTTTTGCTCTCATTCTGTTGGGAACAAACGAGGCCTACTTTCCGCAGGAATTTGAAGCCGGAATGCGCCGCGTTTTGGAGCATTTGCTGGAAGAAGGGGTAGTGCCGGTGCTTTTCACCAAAGCCGATGATCGCGAGGGGAATCATCAGATCAATGCCCGCATTGTTGCCCTAGCGCAAGAATATCAAGTGCCGCTGGTGAACTTCTGGCGTGTCACGGATAAACTGCCACGTCATGGGTTACAGGCCGATGGCGAACACCTGACTTGGGCCGGCAACTTCTTTGGTGACTCTTTGGCGATGCGAGCGGCTTGGCCCTGGCGCAATTTGCTCACGCTACAAACGCTCGACCTGCTACGACGCACGTTTTCCCCTTGAGAGACGAGGTGCTATGGAAACAATCTACGTAGAAAAGGACATTCCCCGCGTCTTGCTGACGAAGATGCTCGCACCCCATTGGCCGGATTTCGTTTGGACGCGGTTTTCGGCGGCGCGCGCTACCCGTTTGCCCGATGCTCCCTTGCCGGGTCCGCGCTGGTTACGGGTGCGCAACCTGCAGTGCGGCATCTGTGCTTCGGATCTCTCTTTGCTCTATGTCCATGCCGATCCCTCGATCGCTCCGGCTGCGTTGCCGGCCAACGAACGCTTTTACCTAGGGCACGAGGTGGTGAGCATTGTGGAGGAAATCGGCCTGGAAGTGACCCGCTTTAAGGTCGGCGATCGGGTGATCATGGATACGCATTTTGCCGGAGCAAATTGCGAAACGTTGGGCATTGAGCCGCGTTGCCGGCATTGCCAGGCGGGAGATCACCAGCTCTGCGAAAACAAATCCCTACCCGGGCCGCGCGGCATCGGCGGCGGCTTTGGTGATACCTATGTGACCCACGAGACGGCCGTCTATCCGGCGCCTTCGTTTCTCGATGACGATCAGGCAGCGCTGACCGAGCCGCTTTCGATCCCCATGTACGGGGTGATGCGCTTCCCGCCCAAACCGGGGGATAAGGTGCTGGTGATCGGCGCCGGCATCATCGGCTTGCTGACCCTGATGACGGTGCGCGCCCTCGTCCCTGAAGCGGAAGTGACCATCCTGGCGCGTTACCCGCATCAGCAGGCGATGGCAGAAAAGCTCGGCGCGCGGCACATCCTGACGGGAAAAGAAGGCTATTCGGCGATCGCCGCCATCACCGGCGGACGTTATTTCAGTGCGCCGCTGAATAGAGGGGTGGTGGTCGGCGGCTTTGACGTGATCTACGATTGCGTTGCCGATCCGCGCACCACGAACGATGCCCTGCGCTGGGTGCGCGCCGGCGGCACAGTGGTCATGATCGGGGCTCACATGGCTCCGATGCCTAAGGTGGACCTGACGCCGATCTGGTATCATCAGGTTAACCTGGTCGGCACCTATCATCATGGCTATAACACCTGGAATGGGGAACGCAAACATACCTACGAATGGGTGTTCGATTTCTTCCGCCAGGGCAAATTGCCGATCGATGGGCTGATCACACACCGCTTCCCCTTTTCCGAATACCGTCAGGCTTTTCGGGTCGCGCTGGCCAAAGGGCGCGAGAAGGCGATCAAAATCATGTTTCAGAAATGAGAGGGAAGATGAGTTGGCATATTCTCATCACCGATGGATTGGAAGAGAACGGGCAGGCACTCTTGCGTGCCCATGCTGAAGTGGACGATCGCAGCGGCATCGGGGCGGAGGCACTGCGCGAGGTCCTGCCGGCTTACGATGCGCTGATCGTGCGCGGCCGCACCAAAGTCACGGCCGAGTTGCTGGAGCGCGCCTCCCGGCTCAAGGTGATCGGGCGTGCCGGTGTGGGCGTCGATAACATTGACCTGGAAACGGCCCGTAAGCGGGGAATCCTGGTGGTCAACGCGCCGCTTTCCACCACCGTGGCCGTCGCCGAGCTGACTTTTGGCTTGATCTTGGCTACCGCCCGTTCCATTCCTCGCGCCGACGCAGCGATGAAAGAGGGCAAATGGCTGAAGAAGGAACTGGAAGGGGTGGAACTCCAGGGGAAAACCCTCGGACTGATCGGCTTCGGACGGATCGGGCGCGAGGTGGCTCTCCGCGCGCTGGCCTTCGGAATGCACATTCTGGCCTACGATCCCCTGATCCCGGAAGATGTGATCCGCCAGGCGAATGCGAGTCCCTGTATGCTGGAAAACCTTCTGGAGCGCTCGGATTTTATCTCGCTCCACATCCCTTTGACCGAAGAGACGCGCAACCTGCTTTCGGAACAGGCCTTTGCCCGCATGAAGACCGGCGTTCGCCTGATCTGCACGGCGCGTGGCGGGATCATAGACGAAGCGGCGTTGCTCCGAGCGCTGAACGAAGGCAAGGTGGCGGCTGCGGCGTTGGATGTCTTCGCCCAAGAGCCGCCCGGCCTTACCGAGCTGATCGCGCACCCTAACCTGATCGCCACACCGCACATCGGCGCCCAGACGGTGGAAGCGCAGGCGCGCGCCGCCGAGATGATCGCTACCGAGGTCCTGGCAGCGCTGCGCGGTCAGCCGTTGCGTTGGCGCGTGGCTTGATTTTGCACGCACCGTTTGGATAGCAACGGTGTTCTAAAACAATGATCCCGTAGCCTTTGGAGTGGATACTTTTATGCCTCGGAGAGTCGTAGTGACTGGTTGTGGTTGTCTTAGCCCGGTGGGCAACAACGTTACCGAGACTTGGCAATCCCTGCTAGCCGGCCGTTCTGGCGTGGATTGGATCACGCTTTTTGATGCCTCCCAGCATAAGACCCGCTTTGCCGCTGAAGTGAAAGGGTTTGACGGCGCGGCGCTTTTCGGCAGTCGCGAGGCGCGTCGCATGGATCGCTTCACCCAGTTTGCGCTGGCGGCGGCGCTGGAAGCCTTTGCTCAGGCCGGGCTGGAGTCGAATGGGCTGGATCGGGACCGGGTCGGGGTGGTGATCGGTAGCGGCATCGGCGGAATTTCCACGCTTCTGGCACAGGTCGAGGAAATGCGAGCCCGTGGTCCGGAACGGGTGAGTCCTTTCCTGATCCCAATGATGATCGCCGATAGTGCTCCGGCCTCGATCGCCATTCGGCTGGGGTTGCGTGGCCCAAATATGGCGCTGGCGACGGCCTGCGCAAGCGGTGCCAATGCCATCGGCGAGGCGGCCGAGATGATCCGCCGCGGGGTGGCAGATGTGATGCTGGCGGGCGGTGCAGAAGCCTCGATTGTGCCGGTAGCCATAGCAGCGTTGAACGTGATGGGTGCACTTTCTACGCGCAACGAGGCACCGCAGCAGGCTTCGCGTCCTTTCGATCGGGAGCGAGATGGCTTCGTAATGGGCGAAGGCGCAGGGATGTTGGTGTTAGAATCGCTGGAACATGCCCAGGCGCGTGGGGTGCGCATTCTGGCCGAATTGAGCGGTTACGGCACGAGCAACGATGCTTATCACATTTCCGCGCCGGCGGAGAACGGCGCCGGGGCGGCGCTTTCTATGCGTTGGGCGTTGGAAGATGCCGGCCTGAGGCCGGAGCAGATTGATTACATCAATGCCCACGGCACGTCAACGCCGCTCAACGATAAGAGCGAGACCCAAGCCATTAAGGCCGTCTTCGGCGAAACGGCTTATTCCATTCCCATTTCTTCCACCAAGTCGATGACCGGACACCTGCTCGGCGCTTCCGGCGCGCTGGAGGCCGTGATCTGCGTGCAGGTGTTGCAGGAGCAAATCTTGCCGCCGACGATCAATTATGAACATCCGGATCCGGAATGTGATCTGGATTACGTGCCAAATCGCTCGCGTCGGCACACGGTACGTCACGTCATGTCCAATTCGTTTGGCTTTGGTGGGCACAATGCGACCCTGATCTTCAGTCAGGTGTGAGGTGAGTATGCCGTATGCACATATCACCGGCTGGGGGATGGCCGTTCCTGAAAAGGTGTTGACGAACGCCGATCTGGAAAAGATGGTGGAGACCAGCGATGCTTGGATCCGCGAACGAACGGGGATTCGGGAGCGGCGGATCGCTGCCCCGGAAGAACACCCTTCGGTGTTAGGGGCGCGCGCCGCATTGAAAGCGCTGGAGGTGGCTCGGCTGCACCCGCGCGAGGTGGAGCTGATCATCTGTGCCACTTCTAGCCCGGAGTACCTTTTCCCGGCTACTGCTTGTCTGATCCAGGATGCGATCGGAGCGGCGAAGGCCGGTGCATTTGACCTGCTGGCGGCCTGTTCGGGGTTTATTTACGCCGTGCAGATGGCGGCGCAAGCGATCCGCAGCGGAGCGATTCGGAACGCGTTGGTCATCGGCGCGGAGACGCTTTCGCGCATTACGAACTGGAAGGATCGAAGTACTTGCATTCTGTTTGGCGATGGGGCGGGGGCTTTTGTGCTCCAGGCTAGCGATCGGCCAGGTGGGGTGTTGGCGGCCGTTATGCATTCCGATGGCTCCGGAGGGAATTTGCTGATTTTGCCAGCCGGCGGTAGTCGTATGCCGGCCAGCCTGGATACGGTGAGCAACGGGCACCACTATATCTATATGGACGGGCGCGAGGTCTTTCGCTTTGCGACCCGTGTGCTCGCGCAATCCACGCTGGAAGTGGTGGAGAAGGCCGGCTTGCAGCTGGAGGACATTCGCTGGATCATTCCGCATCAGGCCAATTATCGCATCATCGAAGCGGCAGCGCGGGGGCTGAAATTGCCGATGGAGCGCTTTATCATAAATTTGGAGCGCTATGGCAATACCTCAACAGCTTCGATTCCTATTGCCACCTGTGAAGCTGCTGAGAAAGGGTTGCTCAAGGCGGGAGATAAAATCGTGTTCACGGGCTTCGGCGCCGGCTTGACCTGGGGCGCTTTAGTTGCCGAATGGACAGGTCCCTTGCCCTCGGCTACTCGTCCGATCCGACCGCAACGCTATCGCCCGGTGGCGCGTCTGCGCTCTCGTTGGTATCGTCTGTTGCGCTTCCTGGAGGGAATGTTCTGGGGGCGAAAGGGGTGAAAAGCACAAGCATTCTCGCAAAAGGTCCTGTAATTCTGCCTATCGTCTTAGCCCGATCCGTCGGGCGCCGAAGTTATCGTCGTTCGGACGCCGTGCGGGCGATGGATTGCTGTTCAGACGATCGATCTCGTTCCATCAAGCCCGCTTGATGGGGCGTCAGCTGTAGCAGGTGATTTATCGCCATGCGGGGAAGGCAAAGCAATGATTCACCCCTACGCCGCAAACAAAGATCGCCGATCGCACCATCGGCCAAATCTAGATAGATCTGGGATCTAGGCAACTCCGCGTTCTCAACCCTCTGTAGCAAGACGTGGTTTTTGCAGCAGCTTATTCTCCCCCTTTTGGATATAATTGAATTCGATGGACTTTGCCTCTCTCTTTCCCGATCTCCCTCCGCAGGTGCGCGAGAAATTACGTCCCCTCGTGCATGTTCGCCGGTTCAATGCAGGGGAGGTGATTTTCTTACAAGATGAGCCTACTCAAGCCATTTACATCGTCGGGCAAGGACGCGTAAAGATCGCCCGCATCACGCCAGATGGGAAAGAGAGCATCCTCTGCATTCGCAAGGCCGGTGAATATTTTTGTCCGGTTCCTCTATTAGATGGGAAAGGACAACTGGGCACCGCCTCTGCGATCACGCCGGTGACTATCCTGTGTATCGAGCGCCATGCTTTCCTGCAGTTATGTCAGGAGCATCCGGAGCTGCTTTCTGTTGTTCAGGCCGATTGTTTGGGGGAGGTGCGCTATCTCCTGCATCGCCTGGAAGCGACCACTCATCGCACCTTGCGCGAACGCGTGGTTATCGCTTTGCTGGATGCGCTCCATCCCCAAGAGATAGAAAATAATCACGGTGTGCTCCTGCTCACACATCAGGAATTGGCCTGCCTGAGCGGAGTCTCTAGAGAAAACACGTCACGCGTGCTGAAAGAACTGGAACGGGAAGGCCTATTGAAGTTACAACGGGGGAAAATCCATATTTTGGACATTGCCCGCTTGAGAAGCATGTTGGAGACTACCGTCCAGCGACGGTAAGGTATCCTGATAAGTGCTCAGGGGATTACGGAGCACTTTGCTATGAATCCAACACCAAGGCGCCGGCGTAAGATATTCTCTCAATTAATTTTTTCATCAGGGCGAATGGGATAAAAGTCACTTTTTGCCACGAATTTTGTCCCGCTTGTGATCAAGATCACAAATCGAGTTCGCCGTTTGTGCCATTATTCACATCAGGATATACCGGCGCGCGTCGGAACACGTTTTGCTTTTTCCCAAGAAAGGAGAATGCTATGAAATTCTTCACCCTGGATAACCTTTTCCTCCTGTTAACCGGGCTAGCAGCCGCTTATCTTCTTTGGCGCTTCTACACCCGCTGGAGTAAGGAAAGAGCCCTATACGATGTGTACTACATGATGGGCTTCCTCGTCCTGCTGCTCTCCGGGCTGCTGCTCATCTTCCTGGGGTTGGGCATTCTGGGAAAGCCGGCCGTGTTGACGGTGGCCTCCCTCATCCCGCTGGGCATTTCGATGGGCATCATGGAGCAGTACTTCCCGCAGGGGAAGAAGGCCTTCAAGTGGTTCGCCCTGGTGGGCTTTCTGGCCATCGCGATCGCCAGTTTCGGCGGCATTGACCTGTTGCGCAAGATCGCCGTCCCACTTTTCCACGGCGTGGCCGGGCTGGTGATCTTCATTGGACCGTTCATCGCCAAAGGTGCCGCCAAGGGCTTCTGGTGGGTTGGCATCGGCGGAGCACTGATCGGCCTGGGTGGAATTGCGCTGGCGTTCATCTCGCTCGGCAAGCAGTTGCTCTTCTTCAGCCCGCAGCTTGTCATGACGATCTTGACCCCCTTGCTGCTGCTCATGACGCTGGCGTTTACGTTTGGGTTTGTGAAGGATATTCGGAAATAGACCGTGGACGGTGGACGGTCTACGGTCCACGATCTACCGTCCATCGTCCAAAGGAGTTGCCATGCAGTTCATCAAAGAGCGCTTGCACTATCTCTTTGGCACAACCAAAGGTTTGATTTTGGTTGCCATCGCCATGACCTCGCTGGTGACGGCGCTGTTTGGCATGCTTTCCGGTCCGATGGCCGAGATGGGCGTGCGCGATGTAATTGTCCGCACGCTACACATGGACCTGCAGCCGGCCGAGCGCGAGGGGCGCATCATCATCCTGTATCACTCGATTGCCATGGCGGTGGTGGCGATCGAAGTTTACATGATAACCAGTCTCTTGGCGATGCGCGAGTTCTACAGAAAGGCCGTGCGCGTGCTCATCACAGTCGGCTATTTGACCACGATGATCTTCGGCCTGCTGTTCGCCTATTGGGGGCACGAGTGGGTCTTCCATGGCCTCTATATCACCGGTCTGGCGCTCATCTTTTTTGCCGGCGTTTTGCTCACCATTGCCCTTTGGCCTTGGGATCGAGCCTATTTCCAGCCCGACCCGGCCTATGCACGTACCAAAAGCGGCCTTGACTTGGAACGGGCGGCGTTCTTCGCCACCGCGCTGACGACGGTGATCTCGGCGATCTTCGGCGCGGTGCCCGGATCGTATTTCGGCAATGGCTTTGAAGTCTTCCTGGCGGAGAACATCATTCGCCTGCCGGAAAAGACCACGATGCAGTATTCGATCATTGGTCATCTGCACATCATGCTGGCGCTTCTGGCGATCATGATCACCCTGATCATTGGCCGCTGGTTGGATTTCAAAGGCACGCTGCATAAAATTGCCATGCCGCTGATGATCCTGGGGACGATCGTGCTGAACCTAGGCGTATGGGGTGTGGTCACGCCACTCGAACCGATTGCCCATATGATCATCTACGTCGGCGCCACCCCTTCTATGTTCGCAGCGCTGATGCTGGTCATCTATGGCTGGGATAAGTTGATCCGCACGGGTGTGGCAGGGATTCAAAAGCCCACCTTTGGCCAAAAGCTCAAGGCCTTGCTCGGCGATCCGTTGCGCTTTGGTCCGCTATGGCAAATGGTCTACATGAACTTCACCGTGAGTGGCGTGGGAATCTTCTTTGCCATCCGCTTGGATAAGATCATACGGATGTGGCCACACCGCGAGGAGCGCATCGAATTGACCGGTCACTGGCATGTGCTTTCGGCCATCATCGCCACCATCATCCTACTCTATTATGGCGACATAATCGGGCTAAAAGGCAAAATCCGCAAACTATATGGGTGGGGGATCATCCTGTTTTCCGATCTGGCCTTTGGTGCAGTGACCGTGTTCGAACTGAAGCGTCTTTTCATCGCTGAAGCCGTGCAACAACCTTTGGTCAATACCCTGATGCTCCTGGTGGATACCGGCTTGGGCTTGCTGCTGGTGATCCTTGCTATCGTTATGGTCTGGCGATTGATAGACCTGTTCAAAGCGCGCGGGCGCTGGACGGAGGAACGCCAACAAGAACTCGTGCAGGAGGTGACCAAATGAAACGCTTTTACCCTGTCCTGCTCCTGATCCTTGTTCTCCTGGCCGCCTGCACCTCGGTGGACTTTGAGCCGCGCATCCCCGTCTACGAAACAGGAGTGGACCCCGAAGCTTGGGTGCGCATCCCGGCCGGAGCGTTTTACCACGGTCAGGAAGCCGAACGCGTAGAAATCTCTTACGATTACGAGATCATGGTCACGCCGGTCACCGTGGCACAGTATGTGGATTTTCTCAATGCTGCCCTGAACGAGGGGAAGGTCACGCTGGATGGGGATTATGCCGTCGCGTTCTACCCCGGCGATCCCTTCCACGGTAAGAAGCACGAAATCCGCATTGATCCCGGCAACTATCCACTTGTGCCGCTCAACGACCCGGCCTCGCGCTTTACCTTTGATGGTCAGCGCTTCGCCGTCAAACCTGGCTGGGAAAACCACCCGATGACCAACGTCTCCTGGTTCGGCGCCTGGGCCTATTGTGGCTATTATGGCTGGCGGCTGCCGACTGAGCTAGAATGGGAGAAAGCCGCCCGCGGGTCCAAAGATGCTCGCGCCTACCCGTGGGGGGATGAAATCACCCGTCAACATGCTAATTTCTATGCCAGCCGTGATCCGTTCGAGGATATGTCCTCCTACGGTTCGCTAACCACGCCGGTCGGTTTCTACAACGGCCGCACCTACGATGGCTACCAGACCTTCGATGCCCGCAGCCCCTACGGACTTTATGATATGGCCGGCAATGTCTGGCAATGGGTGGGCGATGTTCAGCCGCAGGAAGGCTTCAGCGATCGGCTGATGCACGGCGGCTCGCACAATTCCTACGACATGGACCTGCGCGTCTGGGTACGCAATTCCGCCCCGCCGATGTACTACGGGCCGGCGGTAGGGTTCAGGTGCGCACGGTAAAATAGACGGTGGACCGTCAACCGTCTACCGTCTCTCGTCTATCGTCAACCGTGTATGAAAAAACTCTGCCTCTACCTTCCCCTCATCAAAACCTTCCAAACCGGCCTCCTGCTGGCAACCGGCCTGGCCGGCTACCTGAGCGCGCATACGCCGCTCTCCGGGCTGATCCTGCTGGGCGTGGCCGTCAGCCTGTTCCTGGCCATTAGTGGCTCGACCGTGCTCAACATGTGGTACGACCGCGACATTGACGCCGTCATGAACCGTACCCACCACCGCCCGCTGGCCGATGGGCGCGTCTCACCGCAGGAGGCCTTGCGTCTCGGCCTGATCCTTTCCATCCTGGGGGTCGGGTTGGCGGTGTGGATGTCGCCGCTCTACGGGCTGATAGTCTTCGCTGGCCTGTTCTTTGACGTGGTCATCTACACCCTCTGGCTCAAACGCCGCACCTGCTGGAGCATCGTCTGGGGCGGCATTTCGGGCGGCATGCCTATCCTGGCCGGGCGGGTAATGGCCACCGGTCGGATTGACCTGGTTGGCATCCTGCTCAGCATGGCCATCCTGTTCTGGATTCCTACCCACATTCTGACCTTTTCTATGCGTTTCTTCGCTGATTACCAGGCGGCGCGCATCCCTACTTTCCCGTCCACTTATGGCTTCGAGACCACGCGTGCCGTGATCGCCCTCTCGGCTATCATTGCCGCGGCCAGCATGGGGGTAGCCGGGGTGATGATCGGCGTCCAGGCCGGCTTCCTGCGCCTGATGGTCGTGCTTTCGGCAGGGCTGCTTGTCCTGTCCTTCGCTACTGTATTCCGCCCCTCCGAGCGGATCAACTACAGCCTGTTCAAGTATGCCTCGCTGTACATGCTGGCTTCGATGATTCTGCTTTCGATTTGACCGTAGACGGTGGACCATGGACTGTAGGCGACCGTAAACCGTCCACCGTCCACGGTCTATAAGGAGTGCATTATGAAAGCCATCGAAATCCTCATGGAAGAACATCGCGTCATCGAACGCGTTCTGAATGCCCTGGAACGGGCGGCTCAACGCGCCGCTGCCGGCGAACACGTCCGCCCGGCTTTCTTCATCAACACGGCTCTGTTCACCAAGAATTTCGCCGATGGGTGCCATCACAGAAAAGAGGAGGGTGTGCTCTTTAAGGCCATGAACGAGGCCGGCATGCCTGTCGAAGGCGCGTCGATTGCCGTCATGCTGGCGGAACATGAACAGGGTCGTGCCTTCACCCGCGAAATGCGCGCCGCTGCAGAAAAGTGGGAAAAAGGCGACTGCTCGGCGCTGCAGGCTGTTGTCCAGAATGCTCTCGGCTATGTTGCCCTGCTCCGCCAGCACATCCACAAGGAAGACAACATCCTCTTCCCCATGGCCGGGCGCGTCATTCCGATCGAGCACCACGAGGCGGTGAACGAAGCTTTCGAGCGTGTCGAACATGAGGAGACCGGCGAGGGCGTTCACGAGAAATATCTCGCCCTGGCAGAAGTTTTGGAGAAAGAAGGTCAACAGAGCGCATGAAGACATCCCCCCTCTCCCGTGTCCTCTTACTGCTCACCGCGTTGCTGGCCGCCTGGCAGGTGGCGATCGGCATCGAAGGGCTGGAGCGCGTCGCCGTGCTGGCCTATACCGTCGGCTTCGGCGTCCTGCTAGTCGCCTGCCTGCTGCTTATCATCCTTGGCCTGGAAGTGCTGGAAAGCCCGGTCGTGATCGTCGTCTCGACCGTCATCCCGCTCAGCCTCTCGCTGGGATTGGTTTGGGAGCATCTGGCCTCCTGGCGGATGACTTACCTGGTCTTTGTCCTGGTCGGTTTTCTGGCCATCCTCGTCACCCGTTCCTTCCCCATCAAGGGGCGGCTGCCGGTGATTGTGCTGGCAGTTGTCCACGGCATTTCCGGGATGATCATCTTCCTCTTGCCGAGCATCCTGGCGGCGCAGGGAATGACCCGCCCGGGCTTTGCTCTGGTCGGCCTGGGCGGCGCGCTGATCGGCTTGGGTGGGCTGTTGCTCTCGTTTCTGAAAGCCGGCCGACCGATTCTGCCGCGCGAGACCATTCTGCGCATCCTGCCGGCCCTCTTGCTGCTGATGACCGCCGCCTTCGTCGCTGGCTTCGCCTTTGCAGGCTAATAACTTATCAACCTGCAACCGATTCCGAAAGGAGAATACCATGAGAGACACCTGGTGGGCCAGAACCCTGCGTGTCCTGGGCATTGTCCTGATGAGCCTGACCGCCGCCTTCACCCTGATGGGCGGGGCCGGGACGGCCTGCGTTGCCCTCAACCCGACCGGTTGGGACGGGAAGTTCGCCGGTATTGCCCCCTTCCAGTGGCTGTGGATTCTGTTTGTACTGGTGGGCGTGGCCGCTGGCATCCTGGGCGTGCGCGCCGTGATTCAACTCGTCCGCGGCCGGAAACACGCCTACCGCGACGCTCTGAACGTCCTGATTCTCGGCACGGCCCTCAACGCTGTCCACCTCTTCGCCTCGCGTGCCTTGCGCGGCGCTTCCATGCCGGTGGACGCCGTTCTATATACCAACCTGCTCACGCTGGTCGTCTTCCTGCTCTTCCGCATTCCCGGTCTCCGGCAAGGCGTCAACTACGAAAATCCTGCCGGCTCAAAAGAAAGCGGAGGCTATGCCGCGGCAATTTCCTTGGCTTTGGTTGGCCTACTCACGCTGAGCATCCAGCACTTGATGGCGTCCACCCACACCATTGACGGGGTGAATTATGCCGGCGTTTGGCATGCTTGGCTCGCCCCGCTGGGCATTTCCTTGCTCGTTTCTGCTCTCGCGATCTTGGGCTCGACTTTGCGCCATCGTTCGCAGTGCGGCGCAAGCGGTTTGTCCGGCGAGGCCGTTCGGCCTTTGGAAGTCTCCGGCTAGCATCCCTGCGCTCAAGGCCGAGCGGTAGAAAAAGGCATCGGAAGCGCCGAATTTGTGGTATAATTGGCTTTGCCTGTGGCCGACTAGCTCAATTCGGTAGAGCAGCTGACTCTTAATCAGTTGGTTCGGGGTTCGAGTCCCCGGTCGGTCACTCCGCCCGCCCTTGAGGCGGTTTTTTGTTTTGCAAACCGGGCGATCGGTCGCTCGCCCCGCACCCAGAATGGCCGAGTGGATTCCGCCAAGATGGGATTGGGCGCCCCGTATTCCCGAACGGTCGGCTCGATGCTCCGAGGTGAAACCACAAATTTTGAAAAGCTCGGCAACCGAAGATCGCTTTTGCCGAAAAACCTAAACGATCTTCCCCAACTGTCGGCCCGTGCCCTCGCTGATCAGGAGGGGGTGTTGCCACGGCCGCAAAAAGTCTCACAGCCGGATCCATCGCCTCAGAACCCGAGCCCTCTCTACCCTCCCAACCCCTAACCTAACCCTCCCCTCCACGATCTACGGTCAACTCAAGAAATTTGTCATCACACCATGTGATGAGTATCACGATGGCACGACCATGCCCCATGCTACAATGTATTAAGCAGGATTTTATCTTTAGAGGTTTGAGGTCACTATGCACGATACTTCCTGATTTCACAAACCCAGGAGGTGGCTATGGAAAAGGCCTCTTTCGTAGCGCCGGCGCTGTACGGTGATCACCATGTCACCGAAGTGCGGCGGATGCTTCTTTCCCTGGAGGGGGTGGTAGAAATCTATGCCAGTAGTGCCTTTCACGTTATTGAAGTTACCTACGATCCGCAGAAGATCGATGCCGAGCAACTGAAGGCGGTCCTGGAACGCAGCGGCTATTTGGCTGAGCTACCTGTGCCGGTCGAGGCGCCATCGCAGGGCGGTCTGGGCGATGGTCAGACCTTCTTCCGTCACACGGCGGTGATGGAGAATGTCCGCCAAGTGGCTTTTTTGCGCCCGGTATCCTATCAGGGGCGGCCGCTCTGGCCATGCCCAGGGTTTGGGATATTGAAGGCGGAAGAGTAGTTTCCGGAGAACCTCCGAGAAAGGCAGGGATATATGCCTCGCAAGCGTGAAATCCATGAATATTCCACCGATCCGGCGGCGCAGGAGATGCTGCGCCGGGCGGAAGAGCTGGGCCTTTCCACCGCTTTTACCCGGGCTGATGCCATGGTGCCCTGTAACATCGGCGCTGCCGGGATGTGTTGCAAGCAATGTGGCATGGGCCCCTGCCGCCTGACCAAAGAAGGGGATGTAGGCGTTTGCGGCGCTACGCTCGACACCATCCAGGCACGCAACCTGACCCGCGCCATCGCTGCCGGTGCCGCGGCGCATTCGGATCACGGGCGCGATATGGCTTTCCTGCTCAAGGCTACGGTCAAGGGCGAAGCCGAAGGCTACATGATCCGCGATATTGCCAAGCTTCGTATCGTCGCCTCAAAATATGGCATTCCGATCGAAAAGCGCGCTCCGGAAGAGATCGCCTCCGACCTGGCCGACCTTTACATTGCCCAATTCGGTCAGCAGACGGGCGAGATCGTCCTACCCACCCGGGCGCCGAAGAAACGACAGGAACTGTGGCGTAAGCTGGGCCTCTGGCCGCGGGGGTTGGATCGCGAAGTGGTCGAGTGCCTGCACCGCACGCACATCGGCGACGATCAGGACCCGGAGCACATTTTGCATCACGCCGTGCGCACAGCCCTAGCCGACGGTTGGGGCGGCTCGATGATCGCCACCGATGTTTCCGATATCCTCTTCGGCACCCCGGCGCCGATCTACGGACAGGCCAACCTGGGCGTGATCAAAGAGGACATGGTCAACGTCATCGTCCATGGGCACGAACCCAGCCTGAGCGAAATGCTGGTCGCCGCCTCGCAGGACCCGGAGATCATTGCCTATGCCCGTGCGGCCGGCGCAAACGGGGTCAACCTGGCCGGTATCTGCTGCACGGCGAACGAAATCCTCATGCGCCAGGGCATTCCGGCCGCCGGAAATTTCCTCCATCAGGAGCTGGCGATCCTGACCGGCGCCGTGGAGGCTATGGTGGTGGATGTGCAATGCATCATGCAGGCGCTGGTTGGCTTGGCGCAGAACTTTCATACCCTGATCATCACCACCTCACCCAAGGTCAAGATCAAGGGTGCGACGCACATCGAATTCGATGAGCATCATGCCTATTCGATCGCCAAGCAAATTCTGCGCGTGGCGATTGACAATTTCAAGAACCGCGAACGTGCCCGTGTGCACATTCCGCGGGTGCGTGAGGACCTGATCCCCGGCTTTTCGCACGAATATATCCACTACATGCTTGGAGGATCCTATCGTGGCTCGTTCCGCCCGCTCAACGATGCCATCATAGCCGGGCGCATTCGCGGCGTGGTGGCGGTGATCGGCTGCAACAACCCGCGCACCAGTCAGGATTATCTTCACCACTACCTTGTGCGCGAGTTACTGAAACAGGATGTGCTCATCGTCCAGACCGGCTGCGGTGCCATCGCCTTGGCCAAGCTAGGGTTGATGCTCGGCGAGGCCGGCTTGGAGCAGGTTGGTCCCGGTTTGCGCGAGGTGTGCGAAGCGATCGGCATCCCGCCGGTGCTCCACATGGGTTCCTGCGTGGATAACACGCGTATTCTGACCGTGCTCACGCAGATGGTCGAAGAAGGTGGCCTGGGCGATGATATTGACCAAATCCCGGCCGTGGGCATGGCGCCGGAATGGATGAGCGAAAAAGCGCTGGCGATCGGCACCTATTGCGTTGCTTCGGGAGCCTATGTCATCTTCAGCGGCGCTTCGCCGATCAGCGGCATGCCAGATCGCGTTTCGGATAGCGATAAAGTGCTGCGCTATATCTCCGAAGGCTGGGAGAAGCTCTATGGCGGCAAGATGGAATTCATCCCGGAGCCGCGGGAAATCCTGGAACGCACGCTGGCGCACATTGATAAGAAACGCGCTGCGCTGGGATTACCGGCTTACGATCCCAGCCGCTGGGGCAAGAGCGGCGATCGGATCATCCATCAGCTCGAGACTTTGCCGATCGAGCAGCGCCGTCAGGCGATCTACGGCTTAGTTGCCGATTGAGGAGGGACTATGTCGCGGTATATCGCAACCCGTGCCATCCGCGGCTCTCATGCTTTGGTCACAGAGGCCGAACTGCTGCTCAAAAAGGCCCTGGCCGAAAAAGGACCGGAGACGCCGGTCTCTTTCCCGAATACCGCCTATTACCTGCCAGTAATCTACGGGATGACCGGTATTGCCGTGGAGAAACTGGGCGATCTGCGTCCGGTGCTCGAACATGCCCGTCGCTTGCTCCATCCTCTACCATCCGAACGTCGTTGGACGCCTTACCTGGGCGAAACGCTCGATTCAGGCATGGCTACCCTGCTGGCCGCCGAGGCCATCGAGGCCATCCGCTTTGTGTACGGTCTGCAACCTGAACCGATGCCCGGCTTTAAGCTGGCCGGTGGCACTTCTTTTACCTCCCCAGATGCTGGCCTGGAACAGGCCGATGGTCATTTGAACGGACCGATTGACGATATTCAGCTGCGCTCCTGGGGCATTCAGCTGGTGGATGGACGCATGCCTGGCTTTGCCGCCATCATCGGCTGTGCCAAATCCAATCAAGTGGCCGTGAAAATCGTGCGGGAACTGCAGCGGCGCAACATCTTGTGCTTCTTGAGCGGCAATGTCAACGGTCGGAGCATCATCCACCAGTTGATCGAGGAGGGTGTAGAGCTGGGCTATGATACCTACACCGTGCCCTTCGGTACTGATACCATCAGCGCCATCTATGCCCTGGGTTTTGCGGTGCGTTCGGCGCTGACTTTCGGCGGGCTGAAAGGGGGACAGGCGCGCGAAATTTTGCTCTATAACAAGGAGCGCGTCTTCGCCTTCGTCCTAGCGTTAGGCGAAGTGGACGACCTGAAATACGCGGCCGCCGCCGGTGCGATTAACTTCGGCTTCCCGGTCATTGCCGATACGGTCATCCCCCAGATCTTGCCCACCGGCATCACCACCTATGAGCACGTGGTCTCCATGCCCTTTGACCAGATCGAAGGCAAAGACGATCTGGAGCGCGCCGAGCGCCTGGTGCAGAAATGCATCGAGGTGCGTGGGGTCAAGGTCAAGGTCTCGCAGGTCGATATCCCCGTCCCGTACGGCTCGGCCTTCGAGGGCGAAGTGGTGCGCAAGGCGGATCTACGCGTCGAATTCGGTGGAAAACACAGTCGCTGTTTTGAATATCTCTACATGGCCCCACTGGATGAAGTGGTGGACGGCCGCATTCAGGTGATCGGCAAGACGTTCGAGGATGTGCCCGTCCAGGGCTCGATGGATATGGGCATTGTCGTCAAGGTGGCCGGGCGCAACATGCAGCAAGATTTTGAGCCGGTGCTGGAACGGCAGATTCACTATTTCATCAACGGCGCCTCCGGTATCCAGCACATCGGTCAGCGCGATATTGCCTGGATCCGCATCTCGAACAATGCCGCAGCGAAAGGTTTCTCGCTGGAGCACTTTGGCAAGATCCTACATGCCCGCTTCCATGAAGATTTCGGCGCCATCGTGGACAAAGTGGAGGTGATGATCATCACCGACCCGGCGCTTCACGCCGAATGGCTGGAGAAGGCGCGCCAAGCCTACGATCAGCGTAACCGCCGCCTGGCCGATCTGACCGATGAGAAAGTCGAAGAGTTCTACTCGTGCACGCTGTGCCAATCCTTCGCGCCGAACCACGTTTGCATTGTCTCGCCGGAGCGCCTGGGATTGTGTGGTGCTTATAACTGGCTGGACTGTAAGGCCTCTTATAACATCAACCCCACCGGGCCGAACCAGCCGATCAAACTGGGCAAGTTGCTTGACCCGGTCAAAGGATATTGGGAAGGCACCAACCAATATGCCAAGATCGGCTCTCACGGGGCAGTCGAGCAAGTGGCAATGTATTCGATCATGGAAAACCCGATGACTGCCTGTGGCTGTTTCGAGTGCATCGTCATGCTTATCCCGGAAGCCAATGGTGTGATGGTGGTCAGCCGCGAGGATTCCAGCATGACCCCGGCCGGCATGACCTTTTCCACCCTGGCCGGCATTGCCGGCGGCGGCCTGCAGACGCCCGGCGTGATGGGCGTCGGAAAATACTATCTCCTTAGCCCCAAATTTATCAAGGCTGATGGTGGGTTCAAGCGCGTCGTTTGGATGTCGAGCATCCTCAAAGAGACCATGGCCGAAGAGTTGAAGCAGGTAGCCATCCGCGAGGGCGATCCCTACCTGATTGAAAAGATCGCCGATGAGCGCTATGTGACCACCGTCGAAGAGTTGCTTGCCTGGCTGGAAGAGCACAACCATCCGGCGCTGACCATGCCACCGATCTTCTAAGGAGGTCGCCATGAAGCCCCTCCTTGTCCGCGATCTGATGACGGTGGGCGTTCCGACCTGCAAACGGGATACGCCGGTACGCCAGGTGGCGCGCCTCCTGGTGGAGAAAGATCTGGAGGCCGTATGTGTGTTGGATGAGGAGGGGAACGGCATTGGCGTGATCGGTCTGGAAGAGATCATCGCCGCCTATGAGCGAGAGGGGTTAGCAGACCTGCCTGCCGAAGCCATCATGCGCGAAGGCATGCCCACACTGCGACCGGATATGCCGCTCACCCTGGCGGCGCAGTTTATGCGCGATCGGCAAACCCGCATTGCCTATATGATCCATAACGCGGCCGGCATCATCTATCCGGCGGCCTATATCACCTATCGCCACTTTTTGCGCTACTTGGCGGCCGTGAGCCCGGAGGAATTGCGCGATTTGGGCATCACCGCCGAGCGTCAATCTCCGCTGGAAGCGTTCACCGAGCGTCGTGAACGCCGGCGTAAAGCATTGCTTGGTTGATCTCCTGGAGTTGCCTATGCCCATTGAAATCCCAAAAGATAAGTGGCCTGGTAGTGTTCGAGTGGTTACACTGGGTGCCACCTCTGCAGAAGGGGGCACACGCAGCCGCACCGTGACCGTGGGCGGTCATGTCTCGTTGCCGTTTCTGAGCTTTGAGGCGCCGATCGCCCATCTGCCGGTTTTGGCGCTTGAAATAAAATCCCGTCCCCCGGAAGATTGGTCGCCTTTGCTCTTGGAGGTGTGGGGGGAGGTGATCAACGAGCCTGCCACCTGGGCCAAAGCCGCCGAAGCCGCCGGCGCCGATCTGCTGGTTCTGGCGCTGAGCGTGGACGATTCGCCGCAAAGCGCTGTCGAAAGCGTCAAGAAAGTGCTGGCGGCTAGTGGACTGCCGCTCATCGTCTGGGGGCCCGGACAGGCGGAGAAGGATAACGAACTACTTGTGCCTGTGGCCGAGGCGACCAAAGGTGAACGCCTGGTCCTGGGCATTTGCGAGGATAAGAACTACCGCACGATTGTGGCGGCGGCGATGGCGAACGGCCACCTCGTTCAGGCGCGCACGCCGATGGATGTCAATCTTTCCAAGCAACTGAACATCCTGATCGGCGATATGGGCATGCCCAAAGATCGCATCCTGATGGATCCGACTACCGGCGCCCTGGGGTATGGTATTGAATACGGCTATTCGGTGATGGAGCGCCTGCGATTGGCCGCGCTGCAAGGCGATACCATGACGCAATCTCCGATCGTCGTCACCCCCGGTTACGAGGCCTGGAAGACGAAAGAGGCCAAAGTCGGGGAAGGGGTGCCGTCGGCCTGGGGGGAATGGAGCGAACGTGCCATCCAGTGGGAGGTGCTAACCGCTCTGCCGTTGATCGAGGCCGGTGCCGATATCCTGGTCCTGCGTCATCCGGAATCGCTACGGCGGTTACGCCTGGCCATTCAGGAACTATGTGTGGCATAAGGAGGCTCCCATGGCTCTCACCGGCATCCAGATCTATAAACTTTTGCCCCAGACGAATTGCAAGGAATGCGGCTTTCCCACCTGCCTGGCCTTTGCGATGAAATTGGCTGCCAAACAGGTGGAATTGAGCGCCTGCCCCTATGTCAGCGAGGAGGCCAAGCGCCAGCTGGCCGAATCGGCGGCTCCGCCTATCCGCCTGGTGAGCCTGCGCTCGGTGGGTCAGGAAGTCAAGGCCGGCAATGAAACCTGCCTCTTCCGCCACGAAAAGACCTTCTACAACCGCCCCGGTGTTTTTCTCCATCTGCGCCTGAGCGATGCGAGTTGGAAGGAGACCTTACAACGGGCTGCCGCCTGGAGGATCAACTATGTTGGCGTGGAACTAGGGCTGGATGGCTTCGCCGTCGAGATCGAAGGTGAGGAGAGCGCCGCGGCCATCCGTGAGCTGCGTGCCCTGGTCGCACATCCCCTCATTCTGATCGGGAAAGAGCCGGCGGCACTGCGGGCGACCTTGGACGTGTTACGCGGCGAAACCCCGTTGCTTTATGCTGCCGAAGCCTCGAATTGGGAAACGATGGCCGATCTGGCCAAGGAATACCACGCTGCTCTCACGGTGCGCGCCGAGGACCTGGATTCCCTCGCCGACCTGACGCAAAAGGTGCAAGGGCGCGGCGTGGAGGACCTTGTGCTTGATCTGGGCACCTCGCAGCTAGGGCCTTGGCTGACGCGTTCGACCATCGTGCGGCGCATGGCGCTCAAGAACTTCCGCCCCTTCGGCTATCCGGTGCTGGCATGGCGCACCGAGCCGCCACCGGCGATCGAATCCCTCTTCATCGCCCAGGCGATCGCCAAATATGCCGGGTTCATTATCGTCAATACCTTCGCACCAGAGATGCTCTATCCGCTCCTGGTGCTGCGGCAGAATATCTATACCGACCCACAAAAACCGATCCAGGTCCAACCCGGCCTCTATGAGATCAACGCGCCGAAGCCCGATTCGCCGGTGCTGGTCACGACGAACTTTAGCATCACCTATTTCTCGGTTGCGAACGAAGTGGAAGGTTCCGGCTTGCCGGCCTGGTTGGTGGTGACCGATGCGGAGGGCATGTCGGTGCTCACCGCCTGGGCAGCCGGCAAATTCGATGCCGAACGCATCGCCAAAGCCATCCGCACGTTTGAAGTGGATGGCAAAGTGAGCCGCAAGCGCCTGGTTATTCCCGGCCACGTGGCCGTACTTTACGGTGAGCTGGAAGAAGAATTGCCCGATTGGGAAATCCACGTCGGGCCGCGCGAAGCGGTGGATATTCCGGCGTTTATCCGCCAGGCATTGAATTGAGGTGAAAGATGCCTCATACGCTCATCTTTTCGAGCGAGGAAAAGCCCCCAGTTAGCCTCCAAGTTCCAACCGGTATGTTGATTTCCGAAGCGGCGCAGTTGGCCGGCCTGGAAATTCACCAGCCTTGTGGTGGGCAGGGGCGCTGCGGACGCTGCATCGTTCAGGTGCTCGAAGGGCAGGTGCGACGACGCAGCACCTTACGCCTTTCGGCAGAGGACCTCGCACAGGGGTATACCCTGGCCTGCCAAAGCGTGATCGAAGGAGCAGCACGGGTGCATATCCCGCCACAAGAAAAGATCGAGCGCCGCCTGACCACCGATCGTGCCGCTGTGGAGGTGTTGGTCCCTGCCGGTTACGAGCCGCACCAGCATCAGACTATTCGGCGCTATTCTCTGAGCCTTCTACCGCCCCGCCTGGATGATCAAACCGATGATTGGAATCGCCTGCAGACCGTCCTGCGCCTCCAGGCCGGGATTGAGCGTCTCACCTGTTCCCTGAGCACGCTGCGCACGTTGGGAGAGCGCTTGCGTGCGGGGAACTGGCAAGTAACGCTCATTTTGGATCAAACGCCCGGGGAAACCGCGCGTTTGATCGAGGTCCAGCCCGGATGCGTGGATGCGAAAGCGCCGCTTTGGGGCATTGCCGTTGACATCGGCACGACCACCGTCACGCTCTGGCTGGTGGATCTGATCGCCGGCGAGGTGCGTGCGCAGGTGGCCGAATATAACGGTCAGATCGCCCGTGGCGAGGACGTGATTTCGCGCATCATTTACGCCGGCAAAGATGGCGGTGGGGAGGAGCTGCGCCGGCGGGTGCTGGAGACGATCAACAGCCTATTGGAGCAAGCATGTAAGCGGATGCGCATTCGGCCGGAGGAGGTGGTGAAGGCGGCGATCGTCGGCAACACGACAATGATCCATCTCTTTTTGGGCATCCCGGCTGCCAGTATCCGCTTGAGCCCGTTTGTGCCGGCGATCAACCAGCCACCACCGCTTTCCGGCTTGGAAAGTGGCCTGGCGATCCATCCCCAGGCGCGGGTGGAATGCCTGCCTTCCGTAGCTTCGTATGTCGGGGCCGACATTACGGCGGGCGTGCTCTCTTCCGGCCTGGCGGATAGCGAAGAGGTGTGTCTGTTTATTGATATCGGCACGAATGGCGAGACCGTGCTCGGCAACCGCGAGTGGATGGTCACCTGTGCCTGTTCGGCCGGGCCGGCGTTTGAGGGCGCCGGTGTGCTCCACGGAATGCGCGCCACGAGCGGCGCGATCGAAGAAATCTGGATCAACAGTCAGACCTACGAGCCGACCTATCGCGTCATCGGCGGGGGGCGGCCGCGTGGACTGTGCGGCAGCGGCCTGATCTGCCTGCTTTCGGAGATGTTCCTGACCGGCTTGCTGGATAAGGCCGGCAACATCAACCTTTCCCTGCCGACCCCGCGCGTCCGCCAGGGGGAGCATGGAGCGGAATATGTCGTCGCCTGGGGCAATGAAACGGCACACGGCCAGGACCTGGTGATCACCCGCGTGGACATTGATAACTTGCTCCGTGCCAAAGCGGCCATTTATGCCGGCTTCACCGTACTGGCCGAACAGGTCGGTGTGCCATTGGAGAGCGTCGCTAAGGTGCTGATCGGCGGTGCTTTTGGAAAATACATTAACGTGGAAAAAGCGATCCAGATCGGCCTGCTGCCGGATATGCCCTGGGATCACTTTGAATTTCTGGGGAATACGGCGGTGCGCGGTGCCTATCTGGCCTTGCTGGATTGGCGCCTGCGGCAGCGCGTGGAGGAGATCGCCCGTCGCATGACCTACATTGAGCTTTCGGCGGATAATACTTTCTACGAAGCGTTCACTTCCGCGCTCTTCCTGCCTCATACCGATCTCAGCCGCTTTCCCTCGGTTCTTTCGGCCTTGAGCAAACCGATACCGTGACCGCAAGGCACTGGAATTCCTGAACGGGAGGCGTTTCTATGTTCATCATTGGTGAAAATATTCACATTGTTTCGGATAAGGTCAAGGAGGCATTGGCCAACCGCGATCGCGAATTTTTTATGGATTTGGCGCTGCGCCAGGTGGAGGCCGGTGCTCAGGCGATTGACATCAATCTCGGTCCGCGCAAGAAAGACTGGGCCGAAGTCTTTCCCTGGATTGTAGAGACGATCGAGGCGGTGGTGGATGTGCCTCTTTCGATCGATACTACCAATATGGACGGGATGGAGGCCGCGCTGAAGACGATCCGCAAAGCACAACCGATCTTGAACTCGATGTCGGCCGAACCGGAACGCCTGGAAAAGGTGCCGCTTTTGGCCAAGAAATACGGTGCGAAGTTGATTGCCCTGACCATGGGCAGTAGCGGCATTCCCGTGGCCGCCGATGAACGCGTGCGCATTGCGGTGGAGGTGCTTATCCCGCGCTGCCTGGAGGTGGGTTTTCCGATCGAGGACCTGATCATTGACCCGCTGGTGCTCACCGTTAACGGTTGCCAGGAATATTGCCCGCAGCTGATCGAGGCTGTGCGCATGTTGCAATTTGCCTGGGATCCGCCGCCGATGATCTCGGTGGGGCTTTCCAATGTCTCGAATGCCGTCCCCTCTGAAAATCGCTCGCTGATCAATCGCGTCTATTGCGCCATGTTGATGGGTGCCGGGCTGAAGATGATGATCGCCAATCCTTTCGATCGGAAGCAGAACCAGGTGATCCACTGGATCGAGACGAAGGATACCAGCACACCTTTGGCCCGCCTCTATAATCGCATTGCCGAACGCATCTCTCTTGGCGAAGAGCCACAAATGGAAGATTTCGATCTGAGCGATCCGGAACAGGTGGCGATCTGGAAAACCTGCCAGATTCTGCTGAACAAGGTCATTTATGCCGATGGCTATCTGAACATCTAGGCGATCGGGAGCGCGGGTTTTGTTTTCAGGAAGGAGAAAGCCATGAACGTGGAAGAGTTGCTGGCAAAGGCCAAAAAGCCTTCAGCGGATGCTATGCGTTTGCATCCCTTCTATCGGGGCAAAATCGAGACCGGCATCAAGTGTGCCGTGCGTTCCTTCGACGATTTTGCCATCTGGTACACGCCCGGTGTGGCTGCCCCCTGTAAGGCCATTGCCGCCGACCCCGAACTGGTCTACGAGTACACCAACAAGTGGAATACGGTGGCAGTGATCAGCGATGGGACGCGCGTGTTGGGGCTAGGCGATATCGGTCCCAAGGCCGGCCTGCCGGTGATGGAGGGAAAAGCACTGCTCTATAAATACCTCGGTGGGGTGGATGGAATCCCGATCATGCTCGATACCAAAGACCCCGATACGATCATCCAAACCGTGCTGATCTTGCAACCCGGCCTGGGCGGCGTTAACCTCGAGGATATTGCCCAACCGAAATGTTTCTACATTTTGGACACCCTGCGCGAGAGAGCCGAGATCCCCATCTGGCATGATGATCAACAGGGGACGGCAACGGTCACACTGGCCGGACTGATGAATGCCCTGAAGCTGGTGGGGAAGAAGAAAGAGGAGGTGAGCATCGCCTTCATCGGCAGTGGGGCTTCGAACGTTGCTTGCGCTCGCCTGATCTTCGGCTGGGGGGTGAACCCGGCGAATTGTTATGTGGTGGATAGTAAAGGCATCTTGGGGCGCCATCGCCGCGATATTGAAATGCGCAAGGCCGAGTTCAAGGATAAGTGGCGATTGTGTCAGATCACCAATGCCGAGGGACGCGAAGGAGACATTGCCGAGGCCATGCGCGGCGTGGATGTGGTGATCGCACTCTCTCGACCGGGGCCGGGTGTCATCCAACCCGAATGGGTGCGCAGCATGGCAAAGGATGCAATCGTCTTCGCTTGCGCCAACCCGGTGCCGGAGATTTGGCCCTGGGAGGCGAAAGAGGCCGGAGCGGCGATCGTTGCCACCGGACGCTCGGATTTCCCTAATCAGGTCAATAACTCGCTCGGCTTCCCCGGCATTTTCCGCGGCACGCTGGACGTGCGGGCGCGCACGATCACCGATGAGATGTGCTACGCTGCGGCGCAGGCTTTGGCCGATCACGTTGGCGATCGCCTGAGTCCCGAATCCATCCTACCGACGATGGATGATTGGGAGGTCTTCCCGCGCGAAGCGGCGGCGGTGGCCATGAAGGCCCAGGAGCAGGGGCTAGCTCGGATCACCACCCCCTACGAAGAGGAGTTCGCCCGTGCTCATGCCATCATCAGGCGCGCCCGTGAACTGACGCATCACATGATGGAAGAAGGGTTCATCGCCCTGCCGCCTGAAGAAGAAACGATCACCACCGGCTGAGCGCTTTACGCCGTTCTGTGAAGGAGGTTTCTCATGTACGATCTGATCGTAATCGGTGGAGGCCCGGCCGGCCTCACGGCTACCGTTTATGCCATTCGCAAGCGGCTGAACGTCCTACTCCTGACCAAAGACCTGGGTGGCAAAACCAACTTCCGCCTCGATCTACCCTGGATTCACGAATATCAGGTGATCCGCGGCCTGGAGATCGTCAACAAATTCCGCACCGAGCTGGAATATCTGGATTTTGCCCGTCACATTGAGGCAGTGGAGAAAGTCGAAAAGGCTGAAAAAGGCTTCATCATCACCACCCGTGGCGGTGCCCGCATGGAGGCCCTGGCCGTGATCGTCGCGACCGGTGCCCGCCAGGTGCGCATGGGCGTACCCGGAGAAAAAGAGTACACCATGAAAGGGCTGTGCTATTCGGCCATCTCCTATGCCCCGCTCTTTATCGAGAAAACCGTTATCGTTATCGGTGATGAGGATCTGGCTCTGCGCTCGGCGGCGGAACTGGCTACCGTTGCCTGCCAGGTGTACCTGGTGTGTCAGCAGAATGGCCTACTGGAGACTCCGCTCGGCAAAAAACTGCACACCGCTTCCAATGTTACCATCCTGCGCGATCATCAGGTGGTCGAGGTAAAGGGCGATGAATATGCTCGTTCCCTCGTCTTGCGCGATCCGCAAGGGAATCTGGTAGAGTACAGCGCCGATGGAATGTTTGTCGAAAAAGCGCTTACGCCGAATTCGGAGATGGTCAAAGACCTGGTGAAACTGGATGAGCGCGGCCGCATCATTGTTGACTGTGCCAATCGCACGAATGTGCCAGGGCTCTTTGCCGCCGGCGATGTGACCAATACCTATGCCGAACAGGTGCTGGTCGCCATTGGTGAAGGAGCCAAGGCCGCCTTGAGCGCCTATGAGTATCTGTTGCCCATGCTATAGTCTCAGAAGCCAGCGTTATCGGTAGAGCCGATGGGCCTCAATGTAGTCATAGACGGCAGGCGGTAAGTAGTAGCGGAACGGCCAGCCTTGTGCGATTCGTCGGCGGATCTCGCGCGAGGAGATTTCGAGCAACGGGGCCTGGACAAAACGCACCCGTTCCTGCAAGCCGGGCAGTGCCGCCTCCAACGCCGTCAAATCCAGCACGTCCCCTGGCCGGCGCATGACCCCGAGTGCATCGCAGAGGGCAAGGAGTTGCGCAGGTCGTGACCAGCGCGGCAGATCGCGCAGCGAATCGCCCCCCAGGAGCAATACCAGAGGTTCCTGGGGATATTCTTCTCGGAGCAATTGCAACGTGTCCACGGTATAGTGTGGGCCGGGTCGGCGCATTTCGAGATCGCAAAGCTCGAAGGCCTCATCCTGCGCGACGACGCGGTGTACCATCTCCAGCCGATGGGTAAGTGGCGTGATCGGTTGACCTTCTTTATGTGGCGGTGCCGGCGTGAGCACCCATAAGACCCGTGCCAGCTGCAATTGAAAGCGCGCTTCTGCCGCCAGGATCAGATGTCCCAAGTGCGGCGGATCGAACGTGCCACCGAAAATGCCGATACCTTTGGTCATGCCGCCGAGTATACAGCAAATTCGGCCTCCAGATGATCTTCTTCACCTTTGCGAAGCCAAAGATAAATCCTGCACTACGCTCAAACCTGATAAAATACAGCCGTGCTATTGCTTCTTCCATCGGCGCTTCTTTTGCTCACATGGCTCGCAATTTTGTTCATTTCGCAAGTGCCACGCTCGGCGCGTTACGCTTGGCTGGTGGCGTTGGGGGGCACGTTTTTGAGCTGGGCGAGCCTTTTTCTCCTCTATTTCTTTCTGCCTTTGAACCTGGAAGTGCCTGTTTGGGGCACGCTTTCGGAAACGTTGTCCTTCCGGGGGGATGAGATCAGCTGGGTATACGCTGTGGTGCTGCTGAGCGTGACCCTGGCGGTTTTGCTCTCCGATCTCCCCAATGAAGTGTTGCGCCGTCCGTTGATTGCCTTTGGCGTTTTGGTGCTGGCATGGGTGGGGTTACTGGCGATCTTTTCCGCCACGCCGTTGACGTTGGTTTTCCTATGGGCGGCGATCGACCTTTCCGAATGGGGTGCGCAGGTCAGGAGCGTTTCCTCGACCCAGGCGGTTCGTTCACTTACCTTCGGGCTGGCGCTACGCATTCTTGGACTTTTGCTATTGCTTTGGACCGGCGTTCTCAGTGCCACCCAGGAGCTTCCGTTGCGTGCCGGCGAGGTCTCTCCACAGTTGGCCCCCTATCTGGCGCTGGCGGTGGCGCTCAGGCTGGGGGTGTTGCCGTTACACCTGCCTTATCCGCACGAATCGCTTTTGCGCCGCGGGTTCGGCACCCAGCTACGGGCGGTTTCGGTAGCTTCGGCGTTGGTGCTTCTCAACTATATACCTCGAATGACGCCTCCGTTGTTATGGTGGTTCGCCGTGCCGATCTTGCTGACGGCGCTCCTCGCGGCCTGGAACTGGACGGTGGCCTCGGAGGCGCTGGATGGCCGTGTTTTTTGGATGATCGCCGCCGGCGGTATGGCGGTGCTGGCAGCGGTGCTCGGCGATCGAAGCGGGAGTTTGGCCTGGGGAGTGGTGGCGTTATGCGCCGGCAGCCTGCTCTTTTTGCTGGCTTTCGATCACCCCTTCTTGCGCGCTTTGACCTTGATCGGTTGGTGGAGCTTTTCCGCTCTGCCCTATTCGCTGCTTTCGGCGAGCGCACAGAACGCCTATCCTTTGAGCCTGCGCCTGGCGGTCTGGACGGTGCAGGTGCTCTTGGGGGTGGGATATCTGGTGCATTGGCAGCGCAAACGTCCACTCTGGCAGGAACAACCGGCTTGGGCGCGCAATCCGCATTTCATCGCCATGATCCTGCTGAGTGTACTCTTGATCATCCTAGGATTTAGGCGAGGGGTTTCCTTCTGGCAGGGGATGCTTGCTTTACCGCCGGCCATCTTGACCTGGGCACTTTTCCTTTTGCGGCGGCGCTTGCCGTTTTGGCGCCCGGTGCGAGCCCATTGGATTCGCCCGCCGAGTTTAACCTGGATGCGTCTTTCGGAAAAGGTGCTGAGCTTTTTCTATCGTCTCCTGGAGATCGGGTTACAGGGATTAAACGGCTTGCTCGAAGGGGCGAGCGGTTTGCTCTGGTCGTTACTGGTTTTGATGGCGCTGATCAACCTTCTGATCTCTATTTACCGATGATGCCCTTCCTTTCCTGGATAGCCCTCTTGTTGTTAGTGCTTTCCTGCGGTGGCCTATTGCTGGCGCGCCGTCGGGGATGGCGGGTGGTGTGGCTGTTTGTGCTCTACCTACCGTTCGCTTGGTTGCTGACCCAAGTCTGGCCACCGTTGATGGCGGTTCTGCGCCTTTTCACGGGCTGGATTGTGGTGGCCTCGATCGGGATAGCGTTGCAATCGGCGCACGGCGGTGAATCACGCGATGTTCCGTTTGGACCGGATACTCCCTTTTTTTACCTTCAGAACCTGATACTGGTGATTGCGATCGGGATCGGCGCTACCCGCCCGCTTTCTTCCTTCCTGAACGCTCCTGCACCGCTGGTGATCGCAAGTGTAACGCTGCTCGGCAGCGGCATCTTGCTTTTTGGGTTCAACGCCGCGGCTTTCCCCTATCTTTTAGGGATTTTGCTCTTCGTCAACGGCTTCGAGATGCTCTATGCCATGGTGGAATCTTCGGCCTTTCTCCTGTTCTTGCTCACGGCGTTGAATCTACTGGCCGGCTTGGCGATGGCCTACCATCTGGCCGAACCTACTACCCAGGGGGATGAACTGTGACCGCGGCGCATATTTGGGTCTTCCTGCCGATTTTTTGGGGCATGTTCGCTTTCCTTTTCCAATCGGCGCGGGGCCTCCACCGTTGGGGCACGCTGATCGCTCTGGGATTGGCTTTTTTGGCCTGGTTTGTGCCTCTGGATACACCCCTGCGGGTAGCCGGTATGAGTTTTAAGGTTTCTTCGACGTTTGAATTCTTAGGGCGCAGCCTGGTTTTCGATAAGCAAATGGGCTATGTGCTCCTCCTGCTTTATGGCATCACGGCCATGTGGTTTTACGGCTTGCGTTCCGTGCCCCAGGCCAGAGAGATCGTGCCCTGGGGATTGCTCTTCAACGGCCTTTTGGTGGTGTTGCTGACGGTGCGTCCGTTCCTCTATGCGGCGATCGTTCTAGAGGCGCTCGGCTTTCTGCTGGTCTTTTTGATCCGCCCACCGGCTAAGAGCGTTCTGCGCTTTCTGGCTCATCAGACCCTGGCCTTCCCCCTGCTGCTCTTGGCTGCTTCTTGGGGGACGGAAGGAACGTTTCCCAGCGATCCGCAACGAGGTCCCCTGGCGTTGGCGCTATTGGGGGTGGGGTTGGCACTGAGCGCCGGCCTTTTCCCCTTTCATACTTGGATGCCTTTGCTGGGGGCGGAACTTCATCCCTATCTTTCCGCCTTCCTGTTGTGGTTGTTGCCGTTTAGCACGTTGCTCTTCCTGAGCGATTTTATCGAACGTTTTCTGATTTTTGCTGCTCTTCGGCTTCCGATGATGCTGCAGGTTAGTGGAATGCTGATGGCGCTGGTAGGGAGCGGTGGAATGCTGGTCGAACGCCACTGGGGACGGGCGTTGGGCTATGCTGTGATGGTCGAAACCGGCTATGCTTTGCTGGCCCTAAGCCTGGGTGCTGAAGGTGCTTCTCTAATGCTGGCTTCGCTCTTGCCGCGTAGCCTGACGTTTGTCCTTTGGGGATTTGCCCTTTCGATCCTATATCGCCGCTCAGCGGGGTTGGAACAAAGTGCTTTGGAAGGGATGGGACATCGATTGCCGTTTGCAACCTTTGCCTTGGCCTTGGCCGTTCTTTCTGTGGCCGGATTCCCGATGTTGGCAGCCTTTCCCTGGCGATTGAGCCTGTGGGAGGGATTGAGCGCCCATTCTTCCACGCTCGGTTTCCTATTCCTGCTTTCCTTGTTGGGAATCTTCGGCCACGGTTTGCGGACGTTTCACACCCTTTTTTCCCGACCCACAGGCTGGCAGATCGAAGAAACGCTGGGAGAGCTCATTCTGCTCATCTTGGGAATTTTCGGGATCGCTTTGCTCGGCCTTTTCCCCCAGCTGATCGGAATTTTGCTGGGGAAGTAATCGCACTGTCACGGTCCACCGCCCATAGCCTCTTCCTCACGGTGTTGGCGTCTCGGAGGGGATCGGCGTGTGGGAGGGGGAGGCCGTCGGTGCAGGGGTAGGGGTGTTGGTCGGCATGGAAGTTGCCACGATCGGGGTGGGGGTGTCGGTTGGGAAGGGGGATGGGGTGGGGGTGAAAGTAGGCGGAGGGGTGGGCGTGGGCAAGTTGAGGTTGAGTTGGATCCGGCGTTCGGCGTAGCCATCCTGCCCTTCCAGGTAAAGGCGTAAGACAAAGGTGCGGACCGGCACCTGGCTCAGATCGAGCACGGCAATGGTGGTCGGCTGCGGTTGCGGTGTTTGCCCTTCGGCGAGCAATTGCCATTGATGCGGCTCGGGACCCAGGCCGTATTCCAACCGCCAGGAGCGCATGCCCTCTCCCTCGATGACTGCCTGCACCTCCAGCAGCGGCGTGGTCACATCCTGACCATCAGCGAGGCCGATGAATTCCAGCCGCGGCCGCGGGTCGGAAGCGCGGCATTCGCGCTTGGGAGCGAAGACGAAATCTTTGGGCAGATCGTGAGCCTCCAGCCAGGCGCGGCCTTCGGGCGTCTTCAGCCATTTGCGTGCCCAGGGATCGTCCACGTTCAACACCCACTCTTCGGTGGTGAAATCTTTGCAGGCCTCCGAGGCTTGCAGCCCGGTCCAGGTATCGAGCTTCACTTTCCGCAGCAGATCGCTTCCGGCCGGCAAAGGCAGTTGATCGAAGGCGAAGAATTCTGTGCGCTGCTCGCGGCACCACTGCGAAGGCTCGGTGCCGGAAAGGGCACAAATGATGCGTTCCACGATGCCCGGCGGCGGCACAAAGCCGCGTGGTCTGCCCCCGGTGATATAGGGCACCGCCGATTGCATAAACTGTGCCCAGATCGGCCCGGCGCCACTGATGCCGGAGACGCCTTGCATCGGCGTGTAATCGGCATTGCCCACCCAAACGCCAACCGCCAGGTCGGGGGTGTAGCCCAAGGTCCAGTTATCGCGGAAATCGTTGCTTGTGCCGGTTTTAGCCGCGGCCGGGAAAGGCAGGTTGAGCACCGAATTGCGCCCAAACATCGGTGCGCGCGCCTCGTTATCCGAAAGGATCGAGGAGATCAGAAAAGCATGTTCGGCGCGGATCACTTGTTCCCCTTGGGGCGGCTGATACTCGTAGAGGATGCGCCCCTCGCGATCGATGATGCGCAGGATAGCGACCGGCGGCACGCGTTTGCCGCCATTGGCGAAGACTGCATAGGCCGCGGTCATCTCCAGCAAGCTCACATCCCCACCGCCGAGGGTCAGCGAAAGGCCGTAATCCGGCCGGGTGAGCGAGGTGATCCCCAGTCGCTCGGCCATGGCGATCAGGCCGTCCTTCTGCGGCGTGTTGGGATCGTCATAGATGCCCACGAATTGCAGTGCTTTCACCGCCGGGATGTTATACGAATTGGCCAGCGCCGAACGCACGGTCACCGCGCCGTGGAATTTCCCGTCGTAATTGACCGGCTTATAGGGCGGCCGCGGATCGTTCGGATCGCCGGAGGGCGGAAATTCGCTCGGCACATCCCAGATCAGCGTGGCCGGGGTCCACCCTTTCTCGAACGCCGCCACGTAGGTAATCGGCTTGATCGAAGACCCAGGTTGACGGGTAGGGCTAGTTGCCATGTTTACCTGTCCGGAGATCGCCTCGTTATAGAAATCCGCCGATCCGACCATTGCCAGGATTTCTCCTGTCGCCGGGCGGAGGGCCACCAGCGCGCCGTTGGTGACGTGACGATCGGCCAGCGCCTGCACCTGGGCGCGAACAATGCTCTGGGCCACATCCTGAAGCGCCGAGTCCAGGGTCGTGTAAACGGTAAAGCCCGAACGGTAGATCGTTTGTGCGTCGTATTGTTCTTCCAGCAGCTGGCGCACGTAGTTCACCCAGTGCGGGTAGCGCATGGTGATCTGTGGGGCGCGGAAGGGCGTGGAACGGATCTCTTTCGCCGCTTGCGCGGCCATTTCCGCATCCACGCATACGGGTTGTGGCGAATTGCTCACCCGAATGCATCCTTGCTCCAGGCTGGCACGCACCATCAAGAGGAGCACATCCTGCTGGCGCCGGAAAGCAGCCTCCGGGTTGGTATAGACATCATAGACGGCCGGTGATTGGGGCAAACCGGCCAAGAAGGCTGCCTGAGCCAAGGTCAGGCGATCGGCCGTCGTGCCGAAGTAGGTTTCGGCAGCCGCTTCGATGCCATAGGCCAGATTGCCGTAATAAATCTCGTTTAGGTAAAGTTCCAGAATTTCATCTTTGGAATAGCGCCGGCTGATCTCAGCGGCCAAGATGATCTCGCGTGCCTTGCGTAAATAGCTCCGTTGGGTGCGTTCCTCCGGTGAAAGGAGCAAAGCACGCGCCAACTGTTGCGGAATGGTCGAAGCCCCGGAGACGATCTCCCCCTGGGTATAGTTCTGCCATAGAGCCCGTACGATGGCGAAAAGGTCAAACCCAGGGTGGGAATAGAAGCTTTTATCTTCCGTAGCAATCGTCGCCGCCACCAATAGGGGAGAGATTTTGCTCAGCGGCACGTAGGTGCGTCGGCCGGCAGAGGGATCGAGGATCTCATAGAGCTCATTACCGTTGCGATCCAGGATGCGTGTGGTCTCGAATTGCGCCGAGCGCTGACGCAGCTCTCCCACATCGGGCAGCGTACGAGCGATCGAATAATACTGGTAAATAAAGAAAGAAGCGCCGGCAATGAGGATCAGCACAATGAGGAACAGCGTAGCAATGAATATGTACAGCGCGCATCCCAGGCTTTGTGGAGAAAAAATGCCACTTCCTGAGCCGCGTGGTGGGAAGGGTTGTGTGGCCGGCTCGTAGGCGGCAGGGCTCACGCGCGTTCCCTCCACATCATGTTCCGGCACATAACCCGGACGCGGCAGGTTATACTCATCCAACCAGATCGGTTTCTGAGCAGGGGTAACCGGCGGATTGGCCTGCGTTTCCTGTTCGGATGCCAAAATGCGTCGTTCCTCATCCGAAACCATTAGGCTGCCTCTCCTTGGGGCCGAGATTGTACCAGCACCGTCCAGCGCCCGCGCATGGTCACCTCGCCTTGCTGATTGATCACCTCCACGGCGATCACCACCATCCCGCCGCCGATGCGCGGCATGGCCTTTGTCTCCACCACTTCCAGCTCAACGTGGATCGTATCCCCAATGCGGATCGGCTTAACGAACTTCCACTCGTTGATCTCGCGGAAGGCCAGCACCGTCCCTTCGAGCACGCCGGTGCGCATTGCTAGCCCGGAAGCGATTGAAAGGCCAAGCAGGCCGTGGGCAATCCGCTCTCCGAACGGTGTCTTGCGGCTAAACTCGGCATCGGTGTGAATCTGGTTGTAATCGCCGGAAAGTCCGGCAAAGGTCACCACATCGCTCTCGGTCACCGTGCGGCCCACCGAAACAATGCGTTGGCCGACCGCGAACTCCTCAAAGTACATCCCTTGACGGACGATTGGCTTCATGTGGCCTCCATGTCAGATGAATTTTACCAGGATAAGAAGAAGGGAAAAGACAAGGACTAACACGGCGCCGGAACGCACGTGCCAAGGCCCGGTCTCATCTTCTACCGTATAGAAGGTGCCCTCCGCACTCGTGGCTGACGCCACCCGGTACCGCGGTGCCGCGAACCAGGCAAAGACCAACCCGCCGAGGAGTCCTCCCAGGTGTCCCCAATTATCAATACCCGGCGAAAGGCCGAGAAACAGGTTAACGAGGACGATGAACAGAATATTTCCGATCACCTGGCGTGCTTGGCTTCCCAAAAGTCGGCGGTTACGGTAGAAGAGCACTCCCTCGGCGGTCACCAATCCGAAAATGGCGGTCGAAGCGCCGATCGAATAGCCTTTAGAGAACAAGAACGAGAGCACATTGCCACTCAATGCACTGAGTAGGTAGAGCGCCAGAAAACGCCTATGCCCCATCAGGGGTTCGAGCAGCGTGCCGAAGGAAAGCAAGGCATACATGTTGAAGCCGATATGCAGGATCGAGCCATGGAGCAAGGCCGGAGTGAGCAGACGCCAAAACTGCCCGGCCAGGATGGCCGAATTGATGCGCGCTCCGAAGAATTCCAGCCAATCCATGCCGAAGGGCGCATAGCCGAAGACCAGTCGGCTTAGCTGCTGGAGCACGTAAACGGCGATCGTCACCCCGATGATCGTATAAGTCACCAACGGCGCCCGGGCACGCAGCGGCAAACTTAGGGAAACAGGTCCCTCAGAAGGGGATGTAGGGACGCCATTCATAGTGAAATTCTCCGATGATGCACGCGGTGGTGTTCGGCGGTGATGATCGCCGAAACGATGTCCACCGTCTCATCCAGGCAGTATTCTTGATTCACCACCACGTAATCGAAGGCTTCCACCCGTTGGAGCTCCTTGCGCGCCGTGGCAATGCGCAGGGCGAGCTCTTCCGAACTTTCCGTCTTTCGACGTTTCAGCCGGCGGATAAGTTCCTCCTCGCTTTCCACAGTGATGAAGATCAAGAGGGCCTCCGGCACCAGCTTCCGGATCGTCTCGGCGCCCTGGACATCAATGCGCATAATCACATCCTTGCCGCTTGCCAACGCCTGGCGCACCTGTTGCTTGGGAATGCCCTTGTAGTCTCCGTAGACGATGGCATATTCCAGCAACTCATTTTGCTCGATCATGCGGGCAAATTCTTCCTTGCTCACGAAGATGTAATCCTTCCCGTGTATCTCGTTCGGGCGTGGCGGGCGCGTGGTCGCCGTGACGACGAAATGGAAAGGCAGGTTACGTTCCTGCATACGTTGCAGCAGGGTATCCTTACCGGCCCCCGAAGGACCGGAGATGACGATCAGCAAGGGGTGAGGGCGATAGAGGTTGAAATCTGGATCGGTGTGCATATTCTCCTCTGTTTTAGGACAAACGCTTTTGCGTTTGTCCAAATTGTAACGCTTTTGCGTTTGCCCACGTTGTAGGGCGAACACTTTGCGTTTGTCTTCCGCAAACGCAAGCGTTTGCGCTACAGCCATTGCCGAATTTGCCGAAATACCACCAGCAGTGCCAAGGCCGAACCGAACAGCGCCCCCAACGCGGCCTGCAAAAGCGATGGCAATGGCAGGCGAAAGGCCAGCCAGGCCGCTCCACCGCCGAGGATCGCTGCCAGTAACCCGCGTCTTAGAGCCGCGATTGTCTCTCCGGCGGTCATGGTGATGGCAGAGGACAGGCGCCGGCGGAGCCAAAAGAGCAGGAACAGAGCCTCTACCGTCAACGAGAGCTCGGCCAGGGCGATCAGCGGTGCGCCGATGGACAGCCAACGGCGCACGGCGAGGATGCCGATGCTCAGGTAAAGTACCATACGCAGCAATACGCTGTACAATGGTTGCCATGGCTCCTTTCGGGCGTAGAAAGCGCGGGCCAGCACCTCTTGTAGCGCGTACCCGCAGAGCGTGATCAGGTAGGCGCGGGTAGTCCAGGTCAATAACGATGTGCCCGCCGCGCCGAAGCCAAAAGCGGCACCGAGCACAGGCTCCAGGATCACGCCCAGGATGGCCGCGGCCGGCAGGGTCAGGGCGATCAGAATTCCCAGTGCCCGATCGAGCACGCGCCAAAAAGCCGCCCAATCGCGTCGCGCCGCATATTCTGAAATCGTGGGCAATAGAGCCGTTGCCAGCGCCGTCCCCAAAAGGGTCTCCGGAACCTGCATGATCATCCAGCCATAGGTGAGTGCCGAAATGGCCCCCATCTGATCCAGGCGCGAGGCCAGGTTATCGCGGGCGATGAACATGAGCTGGATGAAGAACATGGTGAGCAGGCGCGGGGCGAAGATACGCAGCGATTGGATCACTGCTGCATCGGGGCGCAGCGAAGGAGTCCAGCGGAAGCGGCAGCGGATGAGCGCCGGGATCTGGACGCTCAGATGGAGCAAGGCGCCCAAAATGACGCCATAGACCAGCCCATACACGCCGAAACGAGGGGCGAGGAAGAGAGCGCCGAAGATCTGCCCCAGGTTATATAGGTTGGGAGCGAGCGCGGGGGTGAGAAAATGCTGATGGGCCTGCAAAGCGGCCATTACCAACCCGCTCATCGAAAAGATGAGCGTAGCGATTAGGTTCAGGCGCATCAGACTGACGATGAGGCGCTGTTTTTCCGCATCGAAGCCGGGCGCGATGCCGATCTCCGAACGCACGATCTGCGGTGCGAAGAGGGCGATCAACACGGCCAGCGCCGCGGTCACGGTGAAGGCCAGGTTGGCGACGCGTGAAAACAGCTCCCAGGCGGCCGAGGATCCCTCCAGAGTGCGCTTTTCGGTGAGCAGCGGGATGAAGGCCATGGCTAACGCACCACCGGAGATGAGCGCGAAGAGCAAATCCGGCAGGTTGTTCGCCACGTTGAAGGCATCCAGCTCAAAGGAGAGGCCGAAAGTGCGGGCGATCAGGATGGAGCGCAGGAAGGCCAGCACCTTATCCAGGGCAAAAAAGAAGCCCAGGAGCAGGGAAGTGCGCGTGAGGAAGGAAAGACGGGAAAAGGCTTTCACAGGGTAGCCCGGATGGCGCCGCCATCGAACATCAGCGCGTGACCGTGAATGAACGAAGCCGCCGGCGAAGCCAGCCAGACCACGGTACGCGCGTATTCCTCGACTGTGCCCATGCGTCCTAACGGCACATCCACTGTGACTCGTCCCATTTCCTGCTCAATGCTCGTTCCATTGCGTGCGGCGCGATCGGCCATTAGCTCTTGCACGCGCTCGGTCAGGGTCCAGGCCGGGTTAATCGTGTTGACGCGGATGCCTTTTGGCCCAAGCTCGTTGGCCAGCGATTTCATCAGCCCGATGACCGCCATGCGGATGGAATTCGAAAGAATGAGATTATCAATTGGCTGTTTGACCGAGTACGATTGATTGGCAACGATGCTCCCCTCGCCTTGGCGCAGCATGTGTGGCACGACGGCGTAGCATAAGCGTACGGTGCTCATCAGCACCAGTTGCACCGCCGCTTCCCAATCTGGGGGCGTCAGGCTGAGGAAATTGCCCGGTTTGGGGCCGCCGGAATTAGCGAAGAGGATGTCAATTCGCCCAAATTCGCGCAGCGTAGCCTCGACCAATGCTTCGATATCTTCCTGGCGGGTGACATCGGCGCGTACGGCGAGCACAGGAGCGCCGGTTTCTGCACGGATCGCCTGTGCCGCTTCTTCTAAGGCCTCACTGCGGGCACACATCACCACGCGTGCCCCTTCGCGGGCAAATTCGCGCGCCACGGCACGCCCCAAACCTTTTGAGGCTGCAGTGACCAGAGCAACTTTATCTTTCAAGCCGAGATCCATAGGACACCTCCAATGATAGATGGTAGACGGTGGACGGTAGAAGGGGTTTTTATGGAAACTGAAAGACAAAATGCCAACCATCGGCGGCCGACCAGTAACGGGAGGAAAGGCCGAGCACCTGGTAGAACGTAACGCCGGGGCGCAGAGGCAGGGGATCGCCATAGGCATCGGTCAGACGGAGCGGTTGATGGATCTCATCCCGGCGCCAGAAACCTTCCTGAGCCATGCCATCGCGAAAGATCACGGCCGGCCCGAAGCCTTCCAGGTTGATCTGGAAAACTTCGTCCTCCTTATCAAAACGGTTGGCAAAGGTATGCTGCACGAAGAGCACCACCACATTATCTGCCAGGATCGGGCGGCCATCCAGTGCGTCGGTCAACGGTGCGTAGCTTTCCGGTTTTCCTTGACGTGTATCGGCAGCCTCCTGGTAGCGCTGGTAACGGCCACTTTGGGGATCGTAGTTCCAGAAGTGGTAGCTATCGTCCGAATAGCGGATGAAAATGCGCACTCCCGGGGTTCCTTGGGGTGGATGCGGATCGAAGGACAAGGGTAGGAAGTCAGGAGGGCGATCTTCGGCCGGCATCCGAGGGGTACAAAGTTGACGGAATTTTACCAGTTCAAAGAAGACGTTGTTGTAATTATCAAAGGTGTTCTTCCCTAGTGTGAATGGGGGACACTCATCCTGCTCGATCACTAACAAGTAGGGGGCCAGATCGCTATGCAGGAGGTAGTTCATGACGCGCGGATCGGCGAACTTGAAGACGAAGAAGGATTGGAACATGCGCGCCACGTGGGCATCGAAGTAGCGTCCAGAGCGCACCGGCCCCACTCGTTCGGCTTCGTCCCCGTAGAAGACGGCGATGAAGCGGGTCAACCCGGCCTCGATGTAATATTCAAACGCTATATCGGCATGCGAAAGCCCAGATTGCGGACGCACATAGCGCGGGAAATTGGTGATCTTGATCGCCACCGGGCGGTGACGGAGCAATTCCGGCCGCAGCGCCGGTAGGCCGGTCAGCGGATTGAAGGCGGGATCGGGCGTGGAAGTGGGCGGGAGCGGCGAAGGAGTGGGCGTCGGCGTGGCCGAGGGGATGGGGGTGGCGGTCGCTGCCGGCCACAGGGCAATGGCCGGCGGGGCAGAAGCGGGCGGGTTTGTGCACATGGTAAAGAACAACAAGATCAGCACGCCCAGCGCGGATAGGTGAAACCCAAAGGGACGGAAATGGCTCACTTTAGATAAATACCCTGCGGATCGAGTTCCTGCCGGAGGATATAGAGCTCACGTTCGGTGGGAGGCTCGGTGTGATGGAGCACAGGGGCGACCTTCAGCTCCCAGCCGGTGTTCGCTTTGGCTTCCTCCACCGTGCGGCCGGGGTGGAGCGCGGTGAGGATCAACTCGCCCTCCTCGTTCGGCTCTAGGATGCCGATATCGGTGACCACGGCCTGAACGCCTTTGCCGCGCAACCCCAGGCGTTGACGTTCGCCGCGCCCGGAAAGGAAGCCGGCCGAAGTGAGAAAATCCACGCGCTCCGGGAAGCGACGCTTCTGATGCGGCGTCATGATATAGCAGCGATTGGCCCAGGCAGCGATCTCTTGAGAGCCGCCGGAGCCGGGCAGGCGCACTTTGGGGTGAGCATAATCGCCGATCACGGTGGCATTGATGTTGCCGTATTTATCGATCTGCGCGCCACCCATAAAGCCGACATCTACATTGCCGCGCTGCAGATAGAGCGCGAAGATGTCGTACATACTGACCACCGAAAGTGCACCACTGACCAAGGTCGGATCGCCGATGGAGAGGGGCAGGCGCGCCGGTTCGGCGCCGATCACACCGGCTTCGTAGATCATCACCAGGTTGGGAGCATGGGTACGTTTGGCCAAGTTGCAGGCCAGGTTCGGCTGCCCAACCCCAACAAAAACTACATCACCATCGCGCAGCAGGCGCGCGGCGTTGACAATCATCAGTTCGGCTGCAGAATAGTTCCTTTCGCTCATAGGTTCTGACTCCGTTCGAGGAAGGCTCGGATCGCCTGGGCAACGGCTTGTGGCCGCTCCAGGGGCAGGAGATGGGTGGTCTGTTCCAGCGTCTGAATGTGCACGGCGGGAGCGCGGCGCTGGAAGCGGCGGGCAGCGCGTTCCAGGAAAGTATCCGTCTCGGCACCGCGCAGGATCAGGGTTGGTGGACGAAGGTTCGGCAGGTTGCGCCAGATATCCCAATCTCGCCACACGCCGGTGAAATACACCCGTGCTTCCCATTCGGGCGAATAGACTAAGGTATAAGAACCGTTGGCACCTGCTTGAACGATGCCCTGAATATAGGCCCACAGGTGTTCATCGCTGAAGTAACGGAAAATCGGCCGTCGGCGATAGGCTTTAAAGACCGGCTCCAGGCTATCGAAGACGCGGCGACGGCGCAAAGCCAACGGGATGAGAGGGTGTAGCCGATAACCCAAGCCCAGGGCCCGTACCAGATTCCAGAAAAGCATGAAAGAGGGCACAAAGAGCACCGGGTCCAGCAGAATGAGCGCACGGAAACGTGCCGGCTGCCAAAGCGCGGCGCGCAGTAACGTGGTAGCACCGACGGAATGACCGACGGCGATCACGCTATCTAACCCTTCTTGCTCCAGGTAGCGCAGAACATCGTAGCTGAAAATGTGCCAGTCCTGGAGCGTGTGCGGAGGCTGATCGGACCAGAGTGGGCGCAACAGCGGCGCGGTGACGCGGAAGGTTTGCGCCAGGTCATTCAGTAACGGACGATAGCAGGCAGGCGGATAGCCGTTGGCGTGAAGAAAGAGGAGCGGCTCCCCCTGGCCGCCGAAATCCATTGACGGAATGCTCATCAGTAGCTCCCGTAGTTCACCGGTTGGCTCCAGCGCGGTTTGACCTGTAGCCGTTCGTGCACCTGCGGGCCGAGCTTCTCCCAGTATTCCTCTCGATCGCGCACGCCGTAGACCCACTCTTCCAGCCATTCCTGCACGGCCTGCGGAGATTCGCTGATCTTATCCCATTCCAGGTAGAAGGCGTTATCGCGATCGTAATATCCCTGGGCATAGGAGGGATGGCAGGCATATGGCACGTGACAAACGGCGCTGACGATGAAGCCGGGGATCAAGGTCCGATTCGGGTCCGAACGGATGACCTCTGCCTCCACGATCTCTTCGGCGGTGAGGATCACGCGCCGAGCGGCGAACGCGGCTTCTTTCTGTTCGCCGATGATCCCCCACAGGTGGGCATTGCCCTGCGCATCGGCACGCTGGACGTGGACGATAGCGACATCCGGGTTCAGTGCCGGGACGACGATCACTTCTTCGCCGCTATAGGGATCGGTCACACGGCGGATGTTCGGGTTGGCGCGCTCCAGGTCGGTTGCGCCAGTCTGCTTCATGGGCATGAAGGGTAAACCGGCCGCGCCGGCCTGTAGGCGCGAGATCATGCCGAAGTGAGAGTATTCTTCCCATTCCAGTTCGCCGCGTTCAATGGCGGCGCGCACCATGCGCAGCGAACCAACGCCGGGATTGCCCATATAGGAAAAGATCACTTTGCGCGCACAGCCGGCGGCTACCATCTGATCGTAGATCAGGTCCGGCGTAGCGCGCGCCAGGATCAGGTTGCGCTTGCGCTGACGGATGATCTCGTGCCCGGCGGCGAAGGGGATGAGATGCGTGAACCCGGCCGCATAGACCAGATCGCCATCATGGACGAAACGCGCAATGGCCTCTTGCAGCGACATCAATTTTGACATATTGCTTCTCCATGGAACGTTTGACTTAAGGTGCGAGTGTGGGCATTTGACTATTTTTTGCCTCCGGCCTTCTTCTGCCGGCGCTCGCGCCAGGCCTGGCGCCATTTGCGCAGCGTGGCAAAGCGTCCGCTTTGGGGTGGCGGAGGGGCGCCACGACGGACAAAGTACCAGCCGATGCCGAAGAGGAGCAGGGAGGTGCAGAAATAATCAAAGTTTGTCACCCCGCTCCAATCGCTGGCGACGAAAAGCAGGAAAAAACCGACGGCCAGGAGGAAGAAGTAAACGCCGACGCGGTAAAGAAAATCTTCCATGTTGTGGAATAAAAAGAGGCCCCTCCCCGGGAAGAGGGGCCTCCGTAGGGGGGTTATTTCTTCGGTCGCACCAGGGTGCGGATCTGCTCGTGCATGTAGAGCGGCAGATAGTAGTGACCGCCGGCGTTTTTGCCTGTGGCACCGGAGCCTTTCCATCCACCGAAGGGTTGGAAGCCCGGCCAAGCACCGGTGGTGGCACCTTGCGGACGGTTGGCGTAGGTCACGCCGGCCTGGATGTTATCGAAGAACCATTCGGCCTCTTCCTCGCTACCGTAGAAGCCGGCCGTCAAGCCGTAGTTGACGTCGTTGGCGTAGCGCATCGCATCTTCCAGGCTCTCCACTTTGGCAATTGTGCTGATCGGCAGGAACATTTCATATTTCCACAGGCGATGGCTGAGCGGCACATCGGTGACGAAAGTGGGAGCGCAATAATAGCCTTTGGCCAGTTCACCTTCCACGAGCACATGACCGCCGGTCAGGAAGTGACCGCCGGCCTGAGAGAGCTCCTCGGTGAAGTTCTTGAAATCGTTGTAGGCATTTTGATTGATCACCGGCCCCATCCAATTCTTGCGCTCGGTCGGATCGCCAACGCTCAATCGTTCGGTCAGGTCCTTCAGGCGGGCGAGCATCTCATCGTAGACCGGCGCTTCGATGAACACGCGCGAGGCTGCTGAGCATTTTTGCCCCTGTAAGCCGAAGGCCGAGCGCACAATGCCGATCGCCGCATCGTCCAAATTGGCATGGCGCGAGACGATGGCCGGGTTCTTGCCACCCAGCTCCAGGATGACCGGGCGCACGTAATTACGCTGGGCAAAATCACGGAAGATTTTCATGCCCACATCGAAGGAGCCGGTGAAAGTGACGCCGTCTACTTCAGGGCTATCGATCAGCGCCTGGCCGAGGGTGCGTCCCGGCCCGGTAACGAAGTTCACCACGCCATCGGGAATGCCGGCATCGCGGAAGCAATTCACCAACAGGCGCACGATCCAGGGGGTGTCGGTGGCGGGTTTGATTACCACGGTGTTGCCGGTTACCAGCGCTGCGCCGGCCGGGCCGCCGGTAAGTGCAAAGGGGAAGTTGAAGGGGCTGATCACCAGCCAGACGCCATACGGGCGGAGGACGGAGATATTGGTCGCATCGTGTGCCGGGAGCGGGTCCTTGCCCATTTCGACGATGAAGCCGTTGTTCTTCTCCATCTGGTAGCAGGCGTAGTAGATCAGGTCGGCGGTTTCCTGCACATCGCCGAGTGCCTCCATGCGGTTCTTTCCTACCTCCAATGACATGGCCGCGCCGAGCTCGAAGATGCGTTCTTCGATCAGCTGCGCCGCCCGTCGCAGCAGCCGCACGCGCTCTTGCCAGGGGGTGTGACTCCACATTGGGAACGCCTTACGCGCTGCTTCCAGCGCCATCTGGGCATGCCGTTCGTTCCCTTTTTGCATGACGGCTAGTACGACCTCGGTGTTGATCGGCGTGCGATCTTCAAATTTTTCATTGGCAAAGACCTCTTTGCCATCGATGAACATAGCGTATTCGCGCCCCAACCCGGCTTTGACCTTCGCCAGGGCCTCTTCATACTTCTGATGCATCTCTTCTGGGGGATTGAACATCGTAGCATAGGTGAGCTTGAAGGACATAAGGAGCCTCCTTTTGAAAAATAGAGCCTGCCCTGAAGGGTCCTCTCAAGTATAGCGCAGGTCACCAGGTGCGTCAAAGCCATTCGGCATGCTCTGAAGGTGCCGATCGGACGATTTTTGCTGCTTTATGACGCACTGAGTGTTCCCGTCCGCCGGGCCAACTCTAGGCTATAATCAACCCTGATGTTGCGAACCTCCGATTTTGATTATGACCTTCCCGAATCCTTTATTGCTCAGGAACCCATTGAGCCGCGCGATCGGGCACGCTTAATGGTGCTACATCGCGCAGATGGGCGCATCGAACATCGCGTGTTTTACCAAATCGGTGAGTATTTGCGTCCGGGCGATGTGCTCGTGCTCAATCAGACGCGTGTTCTCCCGGCGCGCCTATTTGCGCGCAAAGAGACCGGTGGACGGGTGGAAATTTTGCTCCTGCGGCGACTGGATGAGCAAACCTGGGAATCTCTGGTCGGCGGGAAAGGACTACGGACCGGGCGACGCCTGCTCCTGGATGAAGGCCTGGAAGCCACGATCCTGGCAGAAGGCGAAGGGGCCAAGCGGGTGTTGCGCTTTTCCCGAACACTTGATGAGCTGCTCCCACGCATCGGCCAAGTGCCGCTTCCTCCCTATATTCGCCGCCCGATTGAAAACCCCGAACGCTACCAGACCGTTTATGCCCGTCAACCCGGCTCCGCCGCGGCGCCCACTGCCGGCTTACACTTCACGCCACAGCTCCTTGAAGAGCTCCAGGCCAAGGGAGTGAAGTTGGCCTACATCACGCTTCATATCGGCCCGGATACCTTCGCCCCGGTGACCGAAGAAGTGCCCAGCGAGCACAAAATGCACACCGAGTGGTGCGAAGTGAGCGCAGAAAGTGCTGCGATCGTTCGCTCGGCGCGCGAGAGTGGCGGCCGGGTGATCGCCGTTGGCACCACCTCGGTGCGCACCCTGGAAACTGCCGCCACCGAAAGCGGCCAGATCCGCCCCTATAGCGCTCCCACATCCCTTTTCATCCTCCCCGGCTATCGGTTCAAGATCGTGGATGCCATGATCACCAATTTCCACCTACCACGCTCGACGCTGATCATGCTGGTCAGCGCCTTTGCCGGGCGCGAGCGCATTCTGCAGGCCTACGAACTCGCTAAGCGTGAGGGCTATCGCTTCTACTCTTTCGGCGATGCCATGCTGATCCTGTGAGCTTCTTCTCACACTCCCATGGCGCATAGCCGCCGGGTTGCCGGCAGATCAATGGGTCCTTTTGAGAATTGCGGTTATGAGTCCTCTGCAAGAAGGCTTCTCTCTATCCTTGGAACCTTGTGAGTTCTTTGATCAAATCTGCAGCAAAATTTTAGTGCTTTGTGGTCAAAAACCGTTTTGACCGTAAACCTTTTCGTAATTTTTCCGTGTCATTCGTGCTTGTCCGTGTCCTGTTGGATCGAGCCAGCCAATGTGGCAGACATGGTTTTCGCAATAGAGTCGGTTATAATCCCCCCATGTCAGAGCGTCAGATTTACCTTCTCTCTCCCCGTCAGCTTTCCGCCGAAACCATTGCCGTAACCTTCGCCAAGACCTCGCGCTCGCCCCAATCGTTTCGCGAAATTGCCGCTGAGCTGAGCGACGAGCAGAGCGCTCGCTTCCACGAGAAATGGGTGATCGGCTATGGTCATGCCTCGGTGGCCGAGCATGCCGTGCTCCACATCGCCTTTGAAAACGTTTCCAGGCTTGCCGTCGAATGCATCGAATCCAACCGCCTGGCCTCCTACACCGAAAAATCTACCCGTTACCAAACCTGGCACCTAGACGAGTTCTACCTGCCACCGGAACTCGAAAATTCCCCTTTGCGCACGCCTTACCTGGAAACCACGCGCCTGCTCTTTCAGACCTATCAGGAAATCCTACCGCCCCTGCGCGTCTGCATTGAAAAACGCTCCCCGCGCCGGGAAAACGAGACTTTCGAGGCCTGGGATCGGCGCGTGCGCTCGCAATATGTGGATACGGCGCGTTTCCTGTTGCCGGCCTCTGCTTTGGCCAACCTGGGCATGACCGCCAATGCCCGCGTCATGGAACATGCCATTCGTAAAATGCTCTCCCATCCGCTGCAGGAAGTGCGCCAGATCGGAGAGCAGGTCAAAAGAGTAGCACAACGAGAAGTGCCCACATTGCTCAAATACGCAGAGGCCTCGTCTTATCTCCAAAATTTGGAGGACTATTTCCCCGCCCAGGCCGCGTGCCTTTCCGCCTCTGCTTCGTCAACCGATTGGTGTATTTTGGTGCAATATGACGAGGATGCCGAAGCGCGGCTGCTGGCCGCGGCTCTGTACCGTTATGGCCACTTATCCTATGCCGAAGCGTTGCAAGCAGTTCGGGAGGGACCCGAAGCCCAACGCCGCGAATGGGCTGAGGCCTTGCTGAAGGGGGTCAACCGTTACCAGCCCCCTCTACGGGAGCTCGAACACACGTTTTACACCTTTGATCTGCTCATGGATCAGGGGGCCTATTTCGAGTTCAAGCGTCATCGCATGATGACTCAATCCCCACAGCGACTCACCGCATCTCTGGGATATGCCACCCCGCAGTTGATCCGCGAGGCCGGCGTGGAGGCCGCCTATCATCGCGCTATGCAGCAAGCCGCCGAAACCTATCGGCTACTCGCCGAGTGGAATCCGCAGGTCGCCCAATATGTCGTTCCGAACGGCTTCTACCGCCGCGTCCTGGCGACGTTTAACTTGCGCGAAGCCTATCATTTCTGCCAGTTACGCGCTGCGAGCAACGCCCATTTTTCCATGCGCCGCCTGGCGTTGCGCATGGCGGCTGAAATTCGCCGCGTCCATCCTTTGCTGGCTTCGGCAATGGAACTTCCTGCCGAAAGTTGGCAAGAGATCGAGGCCCGTTACTTTGCGCAGCCATAACGGTGTCCCGGTATGCTTCGGCCGGAAGATTTCATCACCATCCCCTATACCTCCGATCTGACCGAGGCCGGCATTGCCTATGCTTGTCGCTCTCTCGCCTATACGTATAATCGGATGGGTACGCGTCTGTTGGAACGTTTACGGCGCATTGTGGCCGGCGTGGCGGCCGAACTTGCCTTAAGGCGTTGGCTACATGCCCAAAATGTCCCTTTCGACACCTTGGGGGAGACGGATTTCACCCATCCCGATCGTTACGATATTGCCCTGGCCGGTCACCGTTGCGATCTGAAGACTTTTCTCATCACCCAGCGGGCACAGATCCAGGCGCTGCGTCGTGAGCCGCAGCAATTGTTGCAGGCTGAGGCCCTGGTGCCGCTCGATCAACATCGCGCCCACCAACATGCTCAGGATATTTATCTTTTCGCCTTTGTCTATGCGCTGCTGACGCGTAGCGAAGCCGAGATCCGCCAAGCACGGCAGCGCTCTCAACCGTTTTACTGGATTTACCCTTTGCCAAAGGCCTGGTCGCGGCCGAAGGTTTGGAGTCCCTTGGCGCCGTTGATTTTGAAGAGTGAAGAGGAAATGCCCTTGCTATTGGAGTTCGGAGGCCAGGCCGCCGATGGCTCGTTCCTTTCCAGGCGCTTTGAGCTTCCTCCTCGTACCCGTTATCTCCTGAATGAACCGTTTTTCTCCCTTCTCTATGTGCACGCCCTGAGGCGTCCGCAAGGACGGCTGGGCATTCGTTCTGCTGTTCGCTCGGATGCTTGCATCATTCAGCCGTTGGAGTGGGGGAATATTTGGGTCTATGGGTTAGAAATTCACTTAGTAGGGTGGATGACGTGGGAAGAATTTGATCTGCGGGCGCGCGCTTTACCTGCCGGGAGCGCTGTGCTGCAATATCAGCGCACCCGTACCCACAACCTGGCATTACCTGTAGCGAAGTTGCGCCCATTTGCCCAGCTTTTGGAGCGTGCTCGTACCTGGGAGCGTAGAAGCGGATGAAAATGCTTCGACCTCACTCACCCCGTTCCACTCCCATGCGGTGCAGCTCTTCGCTATCGTAGCCTGCCAGCAATAGGTCGGCGCCTGCCAGAATGAACAGCAGGGCCCCGACAATTAGGATGATCACGATTACGGCAGCCATCGCACACCTCATGTTCTACATTGTTTAACGCCGAAGTCGCCGAAATGTGGCATCCGCCAAAGGTCCTGTTATGAAATCGCAATTCGCTTGTTTCTGGATGCTCCCCCAAGATGGGTATTCGCAAGTTTCGTGCTGCCGGGTCTTCGGTCCGATTGAAAATTTCCGCACTTTGCCCAAAGACTTTGAGCAGGCTCAAGCCTATTCCACTTCTTGGGGCTCTTGCGAGGGTCGCGCTTGGAACAAGGTTTTGGATGGTGTGGGCATCCAGGGGAAGATGGAACAAATTTTTTCGTGTGGCGTTTGGTAGTTGGTGCATTCAATCAAGACTTGCTATTTAATTCTGAGGAGGTAACTCATGTCCAAAAAGTATCTGTTCGTTCCTGTGTTGCTGGTTCTGGCACTCGTGTTAAGCGCCTGCGGTGCGGTGACCGCTTCTTCTGCCCCTTCGAGCCAAACGCGCACCCTTAACGTCACCGGTCAGGGAGTGGTCTACTTGGCTCCGGATATTGCCTATATCAATATCGGCGTTCACACCGAGAATCCGAGTGCTTCCGATGCCGTTGCCGAAAATAACCTGCAGGCGCAGCAACTCATTGAAACCTTGCGCAAGAGCGGTATCGATCCTAAAGATATCCAAACCACTAATTTCTCGATCTCCCTGAACTATAACTATAGCCCTGAAGGAACACGAGGGGATTCTTTCTACGTAGTCGAGAATACAGTGCTGGTAACGGTGCGCGATCTGAGCAAGATCGGCGCCCTGCTCGATGCCGCGATCAAAGCCGGTGCTAACAATGTCTACGGCATTCAGTTCGATATCGCCGATAAGACCGAAGCGGCCAAAAAGGCGCGCGGAGAAGCCTTCAAGAATGCCCAGCAGCAGGCTGAGGAAATTGCCAAACTCAGCGGCGTGACCTTAGGCAATATCCAGAGCATTTCCTTCAGCGAAAGCTACACCAGCCCTTACTCCTTGGTAGGGAGGGGGGGAGGCGGCGGAATGGCCGCAATGCCGGAAGTTCCCGTGCAATCCGGCCAACTTAGTGTTACTGTCACTGTCAATGTAACCTACGAGATCAAGTAGGCAAACATTCCCCAAACACTTTGTAGGACAACTGCTTATGCAGTTGTCCTACTTATTCCGGTCGGATTATTTGCCCAACTTCTTGCGAAAGGCTTCGGTCAGCGCCGGCAGGACCTTGAACAGGTCGCCGACTACGCCGTAGCGTGCCACTTTGAAGATCGGTGCTTCGGGGTCCTTGTTGATTGCCACTACCAATTTGGCGCCCCGAATGCCGGAAATATGCTGGATAGCGCCGGAAATACCGCAAGCAATGTACAAATCCGGGGCCACCGTCTTCCCTGTTTGTCCCACTTGGTGAGCGTAGGGGATATATCCGGCATCTACTACTGCCCGGCTGGCGCCAACTGCGCCGCCCAATAGCGCTGCCAGCTCACCGATCAGCTCAAAACCCTTGCGCGCTGCGGTGGCTTCGTCAACTCCGGGTAGGTTGGTCACGCCACGGCCACCGGAGATGATCACGCCGGCATCGGTCAAGCTGACGCTGCTCTCCGAGACTGCATACCCTTCGACTGTGACCGCGCTTTCGCCTTTCTTTTCCGGCGGGATCGGTGCGCCGCTTCGGCTTTCATCCCGGATCGGTCGCGGGAAGGCGCGTGGACGCAGCGTGGCGATCTGCGGACGGGTGTGGCAGACCACTTTCTCGAATAGCTTGCCTTCATAGATCGGACGCGTAGCAACGATCTGCGAACCCTCCAGCTCCAACCCGGTTACATCGGCCAGGACGCCCGTGTTCAGGTCTACGGCCAGGAGGGCGGCCAGCTCACGGCCGCGGGTAGTGGTGGGGAGAAGGATCGCATCCGGCGAGTGCGCCCCGGCCAGTGCGCTCAACGTGGAAACGAACACATCGGCGTAGTAATCATCCAGCGTGGCGTCATCGCAGAAGAAGACCTCATCTGCGCCGTATTCATAGGCCATTTTGACCAGATCTTTCCCGCTCGCGCCGAGCACCACGGCCTGTACCGTGCCCCAATTCTTGGCTACTCCCAGGGCTTCCCAGGAGGCCGGCTGAACTTCACCTTTGAAGTGATCAATGTATACCAGCGTCTTCATAGCACTTTCTCCGCCAGGATTTTCTCGACCAGCTTTTCGGCGATCTCTTCCACCGTTTCACCCTCGATGAACTCACAAGGTTGTTCGCGGCTCGGCGGGGCAAGTAATTCGCGTTGTTCTAGGAGCGGAGCCGGGGCCGAAATGCCCAGATCGGCCAGGGTCCAGGTGGGGATCACGGCACGCGAGGCCTTGCGAATGCCCATGAAAGAGGGATAGCGCGGTTCACCGATGCTTTGAACCACGCTCAATACGGCCGGCAGCGCGGCACGGACGATTTGGCGACCCTCTTCGATCACGCGTTCGACGCGCACCTGCCCGTTTTGTAGCTCAAGGCTTCCGGCCAAGCTCAGGAGCGGCCATCCGAGTCGGCGCGCCGTTTGAGCCGGGGTCAGGCCGGTGCCGCTATCAATGCTTTGGCGCCCAAAGATGACCATATCCGCATCGCCGATCTTGCGAATGGCGGCGGCCAGCACTTGCGCGGCCCCTTGGGCATCCAGGTTTTCCAGCGCCGGGTCCGAGATCAGGAGCGCCTCGTCGGCGCCCATGGCGAGGGCATGCTTGAGCGCTTCCTTCGCCGATTCTGGCCCAATGCAGATGGCGAGAACGGTCGCCCCGTGTTTGTCCTTCTGCTGCAATGCGGCTTCGACGGCGTATTCGTCAAAGGGGTTGATCACCAGTGGTGAATCTCCCCAACTCACTTTGCCGTTTTCCAGGCTGATCTTTGCCTCAGCATCTGGCACTTGTTTGATACAGGTGACGATTTTCAAGGTGACCTCCGGTAAAGAGAGACTAGGCGGGCTTGGCCCATTCTTCCGCATCGTAGGCCGGCGCTTCGCAGCGCAGGGGTTTATCCTGGCGCGTTCCCAAAGCGTAGCCGGCCTGGATCAGCGTTTGGATTTCCGAACTGCCCTCGTAGATGATGGTGGCGCGGATATTGCGCAGGTGGCGTTCCATGTCGTATTCGTCAATATAGCCGTAAGCCCCGTGCACTTGGATCGCCTCGTTCGCCGCGCGGAAGGCGGCTTCGGTGGCGAATTTCTTGGCGATCGAGGTCTCACGTGTGCATCGCCGTCCCTGGTTTTTCAGCCAGCCGACCTGCCAATAGAGCAGGCGAGCGATCTCGTAATCGGTGAGCATGGCGGCGATCTTTTGCTGGATCAGCTGGTGTTCGGCGATCGGCTTGCCAAAGGTGACGCGTTCACGCGCGTAGCGTGTGCTGGCTTCCAGCGCGGCACGGATCACGCCGGTGGCGCCGGCGGCTACCGTATAGCGCCCGTGATCGAACGCCGACATGGTGATCTTGAAGCCCTCCCCCTCCTCACCAATGCGGTTTTCGACCGGCACACGCACATCCTGGAAGTGAATCCATCCCGTCGAACCGGCGCGCATGCCCATCTTGCCATGCAGATCGCCGCGGGTGATGCCCTCGGAATGCAAGTCAACCAGAAAGGTGGATAGCCCTTCCGAAGGTTTGGAAGCGTTCGGATTCGTGCGCGCCGTCACCAGGGCAAAATCGGCCTTGCTGGCCAGCGAAATCCACATCTTTTCGCCGTTCAGAATGTAATGATCGCCCTCGCGCCGAGCGCTGGTGCGCATTGCCGCTACATCGGACCCCATGCCGGGTTCGCTGAAGGCGCCGCAGCCGATCTTTTCGCCTTTTGCCAGCGGAGTCAGGAAGCGACGTTTTTGCTCTTCTGTGCCCCATTGCAGCAGCGTTAAGCCACAGAGCCCCACATGTACCGACATGACCACGCGCAGCGTGCTATCCACGGCTTCCAGCTCTTCGCAGGCCAATCCCAAGGAAATGTAATCCATTCCCTGCCCGCCGTAGCGCACCGGGAACGAAATGCCCAGCAACCCCAGCTCTCCCATTCGTTCAAGCACCCAGGGAATGGGTTCTTGTTTCCGGTCGTACTCGCGGATCACCGGCGCGACTTCCTTCTGCGCGAACTCGCGCACCATTTTTTGTACCATCTGATGTTCAGGGGAAAGAGAAAAGTCCATAACGCCTCCGGGAAGATATTATACTGCAAAACCGTCCGATTCTACCGACCGTTCGGTAGGTTCGTTGCTTTTGGTCACCTTTCAGGCGGCAAACCCACCTCGCCGCACATGCCTGTGCTTCAGGCCCTCATCTGCCGGCAGCACACCCTCCTTTTCATTCCTCTTCTACCCTTCTATCTTCCATCTCGCGCTCTCATCCCCTCCCGCTCTCATCCTCTCACCTTCTCCCATCTCCCCTCCTCCCATTCTAATCCCAATCCCTCGATCAGGTTCTTGATCGTATTCCGGTGCACCCGTTCCCAAGCCGTTGGGCTAGAATTGGCATTGTGGGGTGCCAGCATCACGTTATCCATCTTGCGCAGCGGACTATCGAGTGGCAACGGCTCCACCTCAAAAACGTCCAGCGCCGCGCCGCCCAACTTGCCCGCTTCCAGCGCTCGGATCAGCGCGGCCTCATCCACCACCGGTCCTCGGGATGTATTGATCAATACGGCTCCGGGCTTCACCCATTCGAATGTCTTGTCGTTCATTAGGTGATAACTGGTGGGGTTCAGATCGCAATTCAGCGAAATGAAATCCGAGCGCCGCAGCAGGTCTTCCAGCGTCGTCATCTCGATCCCCGTCTCGGCGATGAAGACGGGGTCGATCTCCACAATATCATTGCCGAGCACCTTCATTCCAAAGGCGCGGGCGCGGCGTGTCACCGCCTTGCCGATATTCCCCACGCCGATCACCCCCAGCGTACATTCGCTCAGAGAGCGACCGGGGATCTTCTCCCAGCGGCCCTCTTTCATCGCCCGGTCCATCCACGGCTGACGGCGCGCAAAGTTCAGAATATAGCCCATCACCGTATCTGCCACCGGCAGCGTGAAGGCGTTTGGCGTGCGGCAAATGCGAATGCCCAAGCGCGCCGCAGTCTCCCCGTCGATGGAATCGATTCCCGTTCCCCACTTGGAGATCACCTTCAAGCGCGGCGCACAAGCTTCCAGCACGCGCGCCGTGTAGCGGTCATCGCCGCAGATCGTGCCATCGAACTGACCAGCATAGCGCAGGAGATCGGCCTCCTCCATGCGCTCCTGCACGGCAGGCATAATTACTTCCAGATTATACGAATCAAAAAGCGGCCGAAACCGCTCTAGAAAGGGAATGAGATAGGGAGCCGTCACCAGAATCGTAAACATTTTTCTCCTTTTTCGGACAAGTTGCCTTGCGAACGAATCGTGACTTCACTGCAAAAAGTCCTTTCAACACAGGAGGACATGCCCTCAAAGCATTTCAAATTTTGAGATCTAAACAACTCCGAGAAAATCGCAAAATTTTGCAAAATAATTTTAGTGCTTTGTAGCCAAAAACCGTTTTGTCCGTAAATCTTTTCCCAATTTTCCGTGTCATCCGTGTTCGTCTGTGTCCTATTGATTGAGCCAGGTGGCTGGGATGGAATCGCGGAAAGCAATAAAAGCCTACCCTGAACTGGCCTTCCAGCGCACCAGCGCCTCGGCCAGGATAAAATCTTCTTCCTCGTCAATATCAATGGCCTCCAAGCGCGGGATCTCGAACATCAAAGGGCGTTCTCCCAAGCGATTGCGCCGCGCCACCAGCGTTTGACGGGTAAAGAGGTAAATGCACGAATTTTCTTCGTAGACCGGTGGTAGGTCCTGAGTCTGAAGCAAGATCGCCGGGTTGTGATTGATCGCCCGCCCTAACTGATCGTAGAGACGGGTTTGCAGCCGGGTCACCGAAAAGAGCGAATCATACGTCGGGTAATGGGCCAGAAAAGTCCGAATCGCTTTGCGGATCGTCTCCGGGCGCAGCAGCGGGTTCGTGCTATGCGTTTGCAGGTAGAAATCCGCTTCCACCTGGGCCGTATCGTAGAGCAAAATCTCGTTCATCGGCACTGTATCGCCGCGCAGCGCTTCCAGTCGCTCCAGCACCATCACCTGCGGAAACGAACGTCGCACCCCCTCCATCACCGTTTCCGAATCTGTATCCACCACCACCCTATCAATTTCCGTCACGGCCAACAACGTCTCGAGAATATAGTGAAAGAGCGGCTTACCGGCCAGAGGGCGGTAGTTCTTCCCCGGCACACGCTGACTGTGATGACGCATAGGGACAAGGGCAACTAGGCTCATACAGGGCCGAATTATACTCTATAGGAAAATCCCTCCGCCGTGAGAAGCCACCTCCTGACCGCGGCCTCGCACCCCGTTCTGCCTTCTCTGCCCTCCGGAACACAGCGCGTACCGCACCCCTTGCCTCCCCGAAACTACTCCTCACCATTCAGCTCCGCCTTCCGTAAACAAACATCCCCTCACTGCCCCTCCTCAACACCTAACCGGCCTTCCCGATCCCCCGACTAACCAACCATCAGTGGTAAAATACCTTCAATGACTCTTGACCCATCTCTCTTCAATTCCCTCATCCTCTTGCTGAGCGGCTTCGGCGCCGCGTTTTTGCTTGCGCTCTGGGTTTCGCTGATCGTCTGGACCTTTCGCGATATCCGCGCCCGCACCACCGATCGCCTTTCCCACCTCCTGGCCGTCTTGCTCACGGCGATCCTCAACCTCCCTGGGCTTATTCTTTATCTCCTCTTGCGTCCCTCCCAAACACTAGAAGAAGCCTATCAACGCTCTTTGGAAGAAGAAATGATCTTACAGACCCTCGAGGCTCAGGCGCAATGTCCCGGTTGCGGGCGTACGGTGGAGGCCCAATGGATCCTTTGCCCGAGCTGCCACACCAGGCTAAAGAAAACCTGCCCGAACTGCCGGCATTTGCTAGAGCTTGCTTGGGATATCTGCCCGTATTGTGGTTGGGAAGAACGAACGGCCGAACCAGCCGCTCAAGAGTGACCTATGCTTGCTCCTAAGACCATTCGCGCCTCACGGATTCAAATTGCCCAGCTCATGCAACCTGAACATGCCAATAGCCAAGGCAATGTCCATGGTGGATGGATCATGAAGCTGGTGGATGAAGCCGGTGCCCTCGCCTGCATGCGCCATGCCCAGCGCCGGGTAGTGACCGTAGCGATCGACTCGATGGTCTTCCATCAACCCATCCGCATCGGTGACTTGGTGATCCTAACCGCCGAGGTCACCTATGCCGGGCGCACTTCGATGGAAGCCGAGGTGCAGGTGATCGCCGAAAACCCGATCAGCGGCCAACGCACCCATACCAATACTGCCTATGTCGTCTACGTCGCCCTCGATGATCAGGGCAATCCCACCCCGGTGCCCCCTCTGATCCCCGAAAGTGATGAGGACCTGCGCCGCATGGAGGCTGCCCGTCAACGGCAGGCTCACCGTCTCAGTCAAAAACGGCCATGATGAGCGAGATCCCTCCCCAGGAACAACCTCAAGAGGGAGAAAGCAAACAACCCGTCGGGCATACTTTTCGCTCCCTGCGTGAGCTGATTGATTACGTTGCCGGCCGCGCCCTCAAACCCATCGAAGGTGATGAAGGCCTGGTCACGCAACCTATGCCCTTCCCCTTCCTGGCGATCGTCGGGCAGCGCGAAATGAAGCTTGCCCTGCTCCTCGGCCTGATCAACCCGAACGTGGGCGGCATCCTGCTCATCGGCCCACGTGGAACGGCTAAAACTACTGCCGTGCGCTCCCTGCTCGACCTTTTGCCCCAGGTGGAACGGAGCTTATGCTTTTATGGCTGCCTCCCTGAAGATATCGAACAAGGTGGGATCGATGCCGTTTGCCCGGATTGCGCCCGAAAGTACGCCGCCGGCGAGCCACTCACCCGTCCCGAACGCGTCCGCCTGATCGAACTCCCGCTCAATGCCCGTTTGGAAGATGTGGTTGGCTATATCGAAGATCGCTCTGTGCCCCATGAGCGCATGCGCCTGCGCCGTGGTATCCTTGCCCAAGCCGATCGCAACATCCTGTACATTGACGAAGTCAACCTGCTCGATGACGAGATCGTTGATGCCATCCTCGATGCTGCTGCCCAAGGCACCTACACCGTTCGCCGCGGCGCGCTCAGCGCCACCTATCGTGCCCGCTTCCTGCTCATCGGCTCCATGAACCCGGAAGAAGGCCGCCTGCGCCCGCAAATTCTGGATCGCTTCGGCCTGCGCGTCATCGTGCGCGGCCTTTCCGACCCGAAGGAGCGCCTGGAGGCCTATCGTCGTGTCCAGGCCTATCTGACTCACCCCATGCAGGTCATTCGCCAGTACCGCGAAGAGATGGAGATCGTCAGCCGAGAAATCCAGCTTGCCCGTGAGCGTCTGCCTCAGGTGAAATTGGACGATCTCCTCGCCCAACGTGCCATTGAGCAGGTGCAAAAAATGGGCATAGATTCCCTGCGCGCCGAAATCACCTGGTTCGAGGCCGCCCGCGCCTATGCCGCCGCCGATGGCCGCACCGAAGTCAATTTGGAAGATCTCCGCGCCGTTGCCCCCATGGCGCTTCGCCTGCGGCGATCGGTCTTCATGACCGAATACTTTAAAAATCAGCAGGGGGAAGAAGAAGAGCTTTCCGATCTCATCCGCCAACTTTAAAACATGCGCTTGCGGCATCTCCTTTGCATTCTGCTCCTCTTTGGCCTCTTCACGTTCCGCCATTACGGCTATACCTGGGATGAGCCTCTCTATTACGAGTATGCCCAGGCCCTCCCCTATGCCTATAACCCTCTCAACTGGTTTCGTCCAGATTTCGACCTGGAAAAGGCCTACGGCCCCAGCCCCGGCGATCACAAAACCCGCGGCCCGGCCTATTTGCTCTTTGCTCAGCCCTTCGCCGCCTTGTTCCAGCATCTCGGCCTCGCACGCGATGATGCTTGGCATCTGGTCAATTTCCTCGCCTTCCTGCTCGGCCTGAGCCTCTTCCACCGCCTGGCGCGGCGCTGGTTCTCTCCGTTTGTTTCTCTCGTCATCACCGCTCTCTTCGCCACTCAGCCCCTCATCTGGGGACATGCCTTCATCAATCCAAAAGATATTCCCTTCCTCTTCGCCTTTTTGGCGGTCATTCTCTTCGGCCTGGAAATGGTGGATGCCTGGTCTGCTGGCTCCCCCTCCTGGCCGCGCACCCTGCTGGCAACCTTCTTTCTCGGATTCGCCACTGTCTTGCGCGTTCTGGCTCCGCTAGCTGGCCTGCTAGTGCTTCTTGTGGCTCTCATCCGCCGAGCGCGTCCACCGCTGGCACACCTACTCACCTACCTTTTTGGTGCCGCTGTGGTCACCGTTGCCCTTTGGCCCTACCTTTGGAGCGATCCCTTGGGGCGTTTTCTCCAGGTCTTCCTGCTCATGTCGAACAACGCCGCCACCCTCAAAGTGCTCTTCAACGGCTACCTCTATCAACCGACCAACCTGCCGGGGCGCTATTTGCCCTTTTTGATGTGGATTACGATTACGGAACCGACCTGGCTGCTTGCCGGCCTGGGCCTGATCTTGTCCTTTAGCTCGATCCTGCTCCGGGTCCAAGCGCGCCTGCGCAACGCTAGGGACCCGCAGCCGTCTGCTGCACCCCCGAGCTTCATCCTGGCCGAAGCCGGGATCGTCGCCGCCTGGTTCTTCGTTCCTGTCCTCTACGTCCTGCTGCGGCGTCCTCCGATGTACGATAACTACCGGCACTTCCTGTTCCTCCTGCCGCCGATCTTCTATCTCGGCGGATTTGGCCTGGAAATTCTGCTTCGTCGCCTCCATTTTCCCACCGCCTGGCGGGTGATACTGGCTTGCCTGCTGATCTTGCCGGGCGTGCTCGGCATTCTTGTCCTGCATCCTTATGAATACACCTATTACAACAGCCTGATCGGAGGGCCGGCGGGTGCCTTTGGCCGTTTTGAGACCGATTACTGGCTCACCTGCTACAAAGAAAGCGTCCAGCGGCTTAATGGGTTGCTGGATCACCCGGTACGGCTTTTTGTCTGGCGCGAGGCCTATATCGCCGCTGCCTATGCCGGTCCGAATGTGCAGGTCCATAGCCTGCGTGATGAGCCGGAAGGTGCAGAACGGGGTGATTACCTTCTGGTCAGCACCCGTGCTTTTGAAGATCGCGGCATCAATCCCTTCGCGCCCGAAATTTTCCGCATCCAACGAGCCGGTGCCACATTCTGCATCGTTCGTCGGCTGGGGAAATAATCTGACCGCTAGCGCATTTGTAGAGCAAACGCTTGCGTTTGCTCTGACGCTAGATTCATGGATACTTTTGCCGCACAGCACTGCCCATGCGGATGGTCTGGCCGCTGCTGGGTGGCTGGAGCGGTAGCAAAACGTGGAACCGGCTTCCCGGGAAGTGCACTTCGTCATACCCAGGGCTCTCGACCCAAATGCGCCCCTTGTGGGCATCAACGACTGCCTTGCAGAGTGCCAATCCTAGCCCTGTGCCACCACCCATAAAGCGCACCTTGCTGGTAGAATGTCGGTCCACATCGCTGCTCTGATAGAACTTGGTGAAAATTGCCTCGCGCTGCGAAGGGTCTACCCCCACGCCGGTATCGCTAAAGATCAGTTCCACCCCACCGGTTGGTAAGTCCGGTGTTGGGCGCTGCGGTTTTGCCTCCACACGCAATTGTCCCCCATCGGGGGTAAATTTAATTCCGTTTTCGATTAACTGAAAGAAGACCTTGGAAAGTAACGTCCGATCGCCGGGGACGAAGGGCAGAGCGGGCAGATCGATGTATAAGACCTGAGAGCGCTGCGCCAATCTGGGTGCCAGGGCTTCTGCTGCCTCCCGCACCAACAGGCCGAGATCTACCATCTCCGTTTCAATGGTGGAAGCATGTTGAGTCAGCTGGGTGATGGCAAACATGCTTTCCAGAATGTTGTGCATGCGCAAGGTACTCTCGTGCATGCTTTTGAGGAAGGTGCGCACGTCCGGATCGAGATCTTCTCTTTCCAGCAGCATTTCAACATAGCCGCGGATCACGGTCAAAGGAGTGCGCAGCTCGTGGGAAGCAATGCTGATAAAATCCGCACGCGTTCGATCCAGGCGCTCCACTTCCTGTTGAGCCTTTTCTAGGGCATAGGTGGTCTGGCGCAGCTCACGGTTCAGGCGCACCAGATCTTCCACCAATTTGGCGTTTTCCAGCGCGATGGCCGTTTGTTGTGCCAGAGCGGTCAGCAGGGCCAAATCCTGTTCGGAGAAAGGTTGAGCGTTCAGGTGCGGCCCGAAAGCGAAGAGGCCGATCCAGTTGCCTTTCGAAAAGACGGGCACGTAGATTTCTGCCTGCAGCGCTTGTAACCACTCCCGTTCAAAGGAGGAGAGCTCCCGAAATTCCGGCAGGAAGTCCACGTCATATTGAAGCAATGGTTGACCGCGTAGCAGAAAATCGGTGAGGGGATGGTTTTCGGGAAGTTCTAGCGTTTTGATCGGGCGCTCGGCAGGGTGACGCACGGCGCGCAAACGATAGCGTGTTGTTCCATTTGAGTTGAGTTTTTCTACCAGAAACAGAAAACCGTGCTGGAGCCCCACCGTTTCCATGATCAGGGCCACCGTGACCTGCGCTAGGCGCTGCATTTCCAAGATATGGCTAATATTCTGGCTATAGAGCTGAACGATGCGTGAAACGTCCGGGAGTTTTGTGCGTAGCCATCGATTAATCACCCGTTGCACCTGGTTCAGGAGGGGAGTGAAGATAAGCGCCAATCCCAATGCGATCAGGCTGCCGCTCCACAGAGGGCTGTAATTCGGCCGGTTGCCGAACAGGCGTTCGGTCACCACGGTGGTGACCAAATAGAGTATCCCGATCAACAAAATGGTAGAAAGGTAGATCAGGATCACCCGCAGAATTTCGCGCAGTGCCCTCACCCGATGATGGGTGAACAGATAGATCACTGTCCATATCATTGCCGCGCGCACGGGGTGAAAGCCGGGCGTGGGCCAAACGAAGGTCATCCAGCCATCCAAGGCAAAGAGAAGCAAGATGAGCCCCCAATAGGTAAAACGAGCGCGGTGCATTGGTTGATAAATGCGTCGCGCTTCACCCAGAGCAAATAAGCTCATGATTAGACCCAAGATGAGCCACCCGCCGAAAGCACCCAGTGCAGGGAGCGCCGCGGAGGGTAGGATATAGGGACCTCGCTCCCAGATAATTGCTGGCAGGCGCGGCTGAAAGATCGCCAAGCCGATCACCAGCAAGGGCCATGGCCAGGCCGGCACACTTGCCCGGAGCACATGGCGCCCCCGGAAGTTCACCAGAAGCAGCCATAATGTCATTGCTGTTCCCAGGGCAATATAGGTTTCCCAGAAAGTTGCCGTTTGCGTGGCTCCCTGCAGTATTTGGAGAAGCACTAAGCCGCGCCCCAGCAGGACGATTGCCAGCATGGAGGTCAAAAGAAAGCCACTCTTTGTTTCGGGGTGGGAGCGCCAGGTGCGCCAGATTCCCCAGGCGTAAAAGATGAGCTCAAGTCCTGCCAGAAGCGGGAGGGAGAGTTGGGCCATCAATCCTAAGTATACCTGAAACGGATTTATAATGAGTCCAGGATCGCAAATTTTTCTTCCGGAGGTCCTCTCATGTCCTATACAAATATCCTCACAGAACGGCGCGGACGGGTTGGGTTAATCACGTTGAATCGTCCGCAGGCCATGAATGCCCTCAACCGTACCCTGCTGAGCGAGTTGATGGATGCACTGGAAGCCTTCGATGCCGATCCGGAAGTGGGAGCCATGGTGATCGCGGGGAACGAAAAGGCGTTCGCCGCCGGAGCAGATATCAAAGAGATGGCCGAGGCTTCGGCAGTAGAAATGCTCGAACGCGATACGATTGGCCTATTCGATCGCATTCGACGCATTAAGAAACCGGTCATTGCCGCCGTTTCCGGCTGGGCCCTAGGCGGCGGGTGTGAATTGGCCATGTCCTGCGATATGATCGTTGCCTCGGAGACGGCACGCTTCGGACAGCCGGAGATCACTATCGGCGTCATTCCCGGTGCAGGCGGCACTCAGCGCCTGACGCGCACCGTGGGCAAAGCATTGGCGATGGAGATGGTGCTGAACAATCGCACGCTGAGCGCCCAGGAAGCGCTGCAGTTCGGCCTGGTGAACCGCGTCGTGCCGGTGGAGCGCTACCTAGAAGAGGCCTTGACCCTGGCGGAGGAGATCGCTGCGCGCGCACCGCTGGCGGTGCGCCTGGCAAAGGAAGCCGTCAACGCCGCTCTAGAAACCAGCCTGACCGAAGGCTTGGCCGCCGAGCGCCGTAATTTCTACTTGCTCTTTGCAACCGAAGACCAAAAGGAAGGGATGAAAGCCTTCATCGAAAAGCGGAAACCGCAGTGGAAAGGGAAGTGACGAAATGTGGCGCTTCCGCGATCTGCGCGCGGTGCTTCGTTCGCTAGAACTGCCGCGAGTGCCGCTGATCGTCCATGCCTCGCTACGTAAGATCGGGCCGATCCAGGGCGATGCGGAAGCTTTACTAGCCGCCCTCCTGGAGATTGCTTCGGGAATCTTGGCGCCGACCTTTACGTACCGCCCCATGGTCACGCCGCGGGTGGGACCGCCCCGGAATGGAGTGGACTATTCGGCAGAGCAACCTTACAACAGCCGGGCGGAGTTTTTCCGCCCGGATTTGCCTGCCGATCCTCTCATGGGTATATTGCCGGAGGTCCTGCGAAGGCACCCGCTTGCCCGACGCACCGGCCATCCGATCCTTTCTTTTGCAACCATTGGGTTAGATGAAGCATTGCATGCCCAGACCTTAGATGAACCGTTGGCACCGATTCGGGTGCTACATGAGAGGGGAGGCTGGGTGCTACTTTTGGGGGTCGATCATACCGTCAATACCAGCATTCACTATGCCGAACGTCTGGCCGGGCGTAAACAGTTTCTGCGTTGGGCGCTCACGCCGCGCGGTGTAGTCGCTTGTCCGGGCTTTCCCGGTTGTTCTTTGGGGTTTGAAGGCATTCGCCCATACCTGGAAGGCCGGACGCGTTGCGCCTATCTCGGTGAAACCCGCTTGGAGGCCATCCCGCTCGTTGACCTGGTGACGGTGGTGCGTGAGCGATTGGCCGAAGATCAGTTGGCCTTGCTCTGTGCAGAGCCGAATTGCCTGCGTTGCGAAGCGGTGAGGGCCGGTTTGTAAGGCGAATTTGTAAACGTCTGTGCTCATTCGTAGCATTCTCGTGGGAACCCGCGCCCGGTTGCGGCTTTTGTCATCCTGCCCCCGACATGGTCAATGGAAGGTGAGAATCTGGTTTCGACGTTTCGCATTTTGCCCCGAAGTTTGGGGCAGCTTTGTGCAGAAACAAAAAGGCACGAAGAGTGCCTCTTCGTGCCTTCGGTGGGTCAGGAAGAAACCGATCAGGCTGCCGGAGCTTGCGGTGTGGGCACTTCGTAGCCCAGGGAGCGCAATTTGCGACGGGCGTCGATCAGGGCCTTGCGGCCGAAGCCTTCGATGGCCAGCAAAGCTTCGTCTCCTTCGGCCATTTTCTCGATCAGCTGGCCGATGGTGGTAATGCCGGCATTTTCCAGAGCCTTTTCGACGCGCGCCCCAAGTTCCAGATCGCTGATCGGACGCGAGGGGGCGCGGCGTTCCCGTTCACGGGCTTCACGTTCGGCCTCATAGGCCTGGCGCGCCTGAAGTTTGCGCTGGAAGCGATCGACCTGACCTTCAATATCAACGATGCGTTGCTGTTCGCCGGTAAAGAAGGGATGGCATTTGGAGCAAATTTCGACGTGGATCTCCTTCTTCGTGGACCCGGTCGTCCAAGTGTTTCCACAGGCGCAAATCACGCGGGCGTTCGGATAATAAGTGGGGTGAATTTTCGCTTTCATAAGAGCCTCTATCTCTGCTATGCTTCTTCAAGGACCGGGATGACGTTAACGCGCTTTTGGCCGCGTACCACGTCAAAGTGAACAATGCCATCCGTCAGGGCAAAAAGCGTATCATCGCCGCCGATGCCAACGTTCAAACCGGGTTTAATGCGCGTGCCACGCTGCCGTACCAGGATATTCCCTGCCAGCACATATTGGCCGGCATAGCGTTTCACGCCTAAACGCTTGGAATTAGAGTCGCGCCCGTTGCGACTGGAACCGCCACCTTTTTTGTGTGCCATAAGAACCTCCGTTTACGCTTTGCGGCTTTTCTTAGGCGCTTGGCCTTCTGAAAACTCGATGGATTCGATCTGCAGGCGGGTATATTGCTGACGATGCCCACCCTTCACGCGGATGCGCTTCTTCGGCACGTAATGGAACGTGATCACTTTAGGACCCTTGAAGTGCTCCAGCACCGTGGCGCGCACGGTCACACCCTCGACGAACGGCGTGCCCACGCGCACCTCGCCATCACGGGCGAAAAGAAGCACACGATCCAACTCGATCTGCTCGCCAGGCTGATTGGGTAGGCGATCCACTTCGATCGTTGCCCCTACGCCGGCACGATATTGTTTGCCACCGCTTTCAAGAATTACGTATTCACTCATCCTTTTTACTCCTGGCGTTCGCTTCGCCGGGCGTCACGCGGGAGATCCAACGCGCGCGACCGGGGAAGCCGGGATACATACACTCGCCCCAGCACCTTCTGCCGGGGCAAAGCGGAGTTATTATACTGCTAAGAAGCGGAAACGTCAATGAAAATGCGATCTTGGGCGGTGGTCTTTTCCTTGACGTAGCCTTTCGATCCGGCTACAATTGGGTCACGCCTCCAGAAGGAGGCACATTTTTTGCCTGGAGGGTTGCCATGTCAGAAGTGCCGCAAGTTGTGAATGTCTATCAGACGAACGTGGAGCACCTTGCCGCAGAAATGGTGCGCGCCTCACAATGCGGAGTGCAGGAACTGCGGGCCGAAGAAGTGGATGTGCGCCAAACGGCAGTTCGAGAAGCACGGGTCGATCACTTAAGGGCTCATCAATCGGCGATTTTTTCCCTCCGGGCAGGAGAAGCCTCGCTGGAGCAATGTTCTCTGGCCTATGCTCAGGCCGATACGTTGTCGCTTAACTCGACCCGATCTCTGGCTTTGCGCGGCGGGCATGTTCAGGTGAACAACGGGCGCGTCGGCATTTTGTTGGCGGATCACGTTGAAGGGAATGTTCAGGTCTTGTTCTCGCACCGCGAGGCCATGATCCTCGCTCTGCTGGCCGGTTTGTTTTCCGGCATTTTTTACCTTTTGGGTCGCGCCTTGTTTCGCGGCAACTCATAATAATGGGTGAATTGCCACCTGGCGTAAGCCGGGTGAGATTTTCTAAAAAGGGCGAAGGTAACCCCCCGTGGCGGGAGTGAGAGGCGCCCGAGGAGTGTGAAATGGAAAAAGTCGTTCTCAAAGCCACATCCCGGCAGGTGACCGGGAAAAAAGTCAATGCCATGCGGCGGCAAGGTTTGCTGCCGGCCATCATCTATGGCAAGCATTTCGATCCCATGCCGATCTTCCTGGATGCCCATCAGGCGACGAAGACCTTGGCACATCTCTCTACCTCCAGCCTGGTCACCCTGGAGATCGATGGAAAGGAGTATCCGGCCCTGGTGCGTGAAAAGCAACGCGATGTGCTCAAGGGACACTTATTGCATGTGGATTTCCTGGCCGTCTCGCTGACCGAGAAAATCCGCACGACCGTGGCTATCGAGTTGGTCGGCACGGCTCCGGCGGTCAAGGACTACAATGCCGTTTTGGTCACCGGCCTGGACGAGGTGGAGATCGAATGTCTGCCCTCCGATCTGCCGGAACGCATTGTGGTGGATCTTTCCGCACTCAAGGAGATCGGCGATGGTCTCTATGTGCGCGATCTGCCTGTTTCAGATAAGGTGCGCATTTTGGAAGATCCGGATGAGTTGATCGTCGTAGCGACCGCCGCCGAGGCCGAAGAAGAGGGCGGGCTCGCTGCCGAAGAAGCCGCCGAACCGGAAGTCATTGAACGTGGCAAGAAAGAGGAGTCCGAAGAGGAATAAAACACGCTCCCCCTGTTCTGAGATGACAGCCATCGAGAAGGATGGCTGTCATTTTTTTAACAATGCCTCCAGGAGCATCAGGGTCATTCGAGCGGTGGCCCCCCAAAGCAACTCGCCATCATAGGGATGATAGGCGAGCAAGGCGCCCCGATCGGGGCGATAAAATTCCCAACGGTTTTGTGGATCGGCCAGCCAGGCGAGCGGAATGGTGAAAACGCGTGCCACTTCGATGGTGGATACTCTAAACACCGCCGGCCACTCGATCGCTCCGACGACCGGCGTAACACGGAAGTGGGTCACGGTGATCATAGAGGGCAAGCGTCCCAACACGCGCACCCGCGCCGGGTCCAGACCGATCTCCTCGGCGGCTTCGCGCAGCGCCGTTTCTTCTGGTGTGGTCTCACCCGGGTCACAGGCGCCGCCTGGGAAGGAAACCTGTCCCTTATGGCTTTCCACCCGCTCGGTGCGGCGGGTGAACAATAAATGCCATTCTCCCTGTTCTTTCAGGAGCGGCACCAACACGGCGGCACATTTAACTTTCTCGGTTGGCTGGATTTCATCCCCGGGGTGAATATGGGCGAGGTTTTCGCGTAGCCGCCTGGCGATCTCCTCCACTTCCAGATAGGCCAGTGATTCGCTACTCATGATGTCCTTTGGTCACCAGACGAATGGGGGTGCCGAGAAAACCGTATTCTTCTCGAATGCAGTTTTCCAGGTAACGTAGGTAAGAAAAGTGCATCAGCGAAGGATCGTTGACATAGATCAGAAATGTGGGCGGATCGCTGCGTACCTGGGTGCCGTAGAAGATCTTGAGCTGCCGTCCGGCGTGGGCAGGTGGGGATTGGCGATCCTGGGCCCGTTGCAGGATTTGATTTAGCTTCGATGTGGTAATGCGCGCCAAGCGTTCTTCCTGGACCCGGAGCGCGGTGGGCAGGATCTGATCAACGCGCTGGCCGGTACGGGCCGAGACGAAGAGGATCGGCACGTAATCCATGAAATTCAGCTCCTGACGAATGCGCTGTTTCCACTGCTCCATCGTCTGGCTATCTTTTTGGATCGCATCCCATTTGTTCACGATGACCACGCACGATTTCCAGGCATCCAGGATAAAACCGGCAATATGAGCATCTTGGGCTGTGATCCCAATGGTGGCATCGATCACCAGGAGTACCACGTCAGCTCGTTCCATCGCACTAAAAGAGCGCAAAACGCTGTATTTTTCGATACCCCGCTCGATCCTTCCGCGCCGCCGAATGCCGGCGGTATCGATCAGCGTGATCGGGATTCCCTGATATTCCAGGTGGGTATCTATGGCGTCACGCGTCGTGCCGGGGATGGGGCTAACGATCACCCGCTCTTCGCCCAGCAGGCGGTTTAACAAGCTGGATTTCCCCACATTGGGCTTGCCGACAATGGCGATCTTTACCGTTTCGTCCGCTTCGGTTTCTTCTACTGCCGGTAGCAATTCTACGATCCGATCGAGCAGATCGCCCGTTCCGGTGCCGTGTAAGGCCGAAACGGCATAAGGTTCTCCCAGCCCCAGCTCATAGAAGGCGGCGACCTCGGCGCGGCGCGCTTCCGATTCGCATTTGTTCACCACCAGCAAGATCGGTGGAAAGGGTTCTCCTCCCTCGGCCGTTTGGCGTTGATGGCGACGCAGAATGCGAGCGATCTCGTGATCGGCAGGGGTGGGGCCCTCTTCCCCATCGGTGATCAAAAGCACCAGATCGGCACTTTCCACGGCCATCAGAGCCTGCTGGCGGATTTCTTCGATAAATTCTGCTGAGCCGATCGAAAGGGGAGCCTGACTGCCATATTGGGGATCGATGCCGCCGGTATCCACCACATCGAAGACCCGTCCGTTCCACTCGCAGCTGCCGAACAGGCGATCGCGCGTTGTGCCTGGGGTCTCGTCCACAATCGCTAAACGCTCCCCGATGAAGCGGTTGAAAAGGGTGCTTTTGCCCACGTTCGGGCGTCCGACAAGAGCGACAAGAGGCTTGCGTGAGTTCATGGCGTTGGTGTTGGAGTTTCTGAGGAAGTGATCGTAACTTGCACCGTGACCGGAAGCACCGATTCAACTCTTAGTCCTTCAATCAGCACTTCTACTTTTGGGCTTACCTGGTATGTGCCGCTTGTCAAATCGCTTAGATCCACGGAAACGCGCACGTCCTGTTGTGGGCGGAGAGCATTCAGAAGCGGTAGCGGGCCGGAGAGAATGATGTCCACGGTGGAGGGGGTGAGTGTGGCACTCAGGTTCGATGCCAGGCCGGTGATCGTGATTGGTTGATTGGTGAGCGTTAGGCTACTTTCGAGCGCCGCTACGTTGACCTGCACCAACACGCTTTGGTCACCGATCACCGAAATCCCGGCCGGTAGTAACAATCCGAGCCGAGTGGTGAGGTCCTCTTTCAGGCCGCTCAGGTCAAGCGGTTCGGTCTCAATAACTCCGGGAAGGCTGCTGATCAGCTGCGGGTTGTCGGAATAGAGCGTCACGATAGGTGGGAAGACGGAAATTCCGCTGAGATGGTAGCCGTTGGCCACCTGACCGCGCACCACGACTTTCACCACGGCATCGCGATATCCGCCCATTTGCTGGATGGGGATCACGATGTGGGCGTTGGCCGGGAGCAGGTTGATGCCGCTGATGGTTTGACCTTTCTCATCGAGCGCCTGAATCGGCAGGGTGCGATCGATCGTCTCTCGCACACCGCTCAGATTGACTTCCACCTTGAGGCGCGCCACCCGTGAAACCAGCGATTGCGGGCCGCTGACGAGCACCTGAGAGGGTTCCAGGGTAATGTTACCAGCCTGATAGCCGATGGCCGGTTGGCCGCTCACGACGGCTTCCAGGGACATTTGTCGCGAAAGCACATTTTCCAGGGTGAGCGTTACGCTAGAAGGGGAGACGCCGATCACGCGCACCGGCCCTGGCGCGATCTGAAGGCGGACCTTGATCGTATGCGTACCCTCGCCCAGGCCGGTTAAATCCAGCACGGCATGCACCGATTGAGGCGAGGCCAAAAGCTCTTGCCAGACCGAACGCGGCGCGCGCAAGGTCACTTGCACTTTATCGGGGATCTTTTCCAGGTTCACTAGCCCGTTCTCCATGCCTACTATCTCCAAGGGCACCGCTGAAGGGAAAACATGCACCTCATCCGGATCGGTGGATGTGACCGCAGAGATCCAGACCGCTAAGGCCAGGACGAGGGCCAGGAGAAAGGTGCGTAGCTCGGCAACTATCTTTTCCATAGCCAAGTCCACCAGGTGCGACTTCTCTCGGGAGGGCGGAACAGGGTGAAAAGGATATGTTCTAGGCGCTCTGTCTCCAATCGGCGCCAAAGTCTTCCGGCGTGAGCGATCGAAATGCTGCCGGTCTCTTCGGAAACTACGATGGCCACCGCATCGCTGACTTCGGAGATGCCCAGTGCGGCGCGGTGACGCAATCCCATTTGACGATCGGTTGCCAGAATCCCGCTGGTCGAAAGGGGCATGACGCAGGCGGCGGCGACGATGTGGTTATCGGCGATGATCACGGCGCCATCGTGGAGTGGCGTATTGGGATAAAAAATCTGCAACAGGAGTTCTGCCGTGACCCGAGCATCCAACCGAACCCCGCTTTCGATATAGGCCTCCAGGCTGTCTTTACGCTGCAGAACGATCAGCGCGCCATGTTGCCGCGCCGAAAGGCGATTGGCCGCGCTGATGATCGCATGGAGCATTTGTTCTGTGGCCAGGATGTCTCCTGGGGTTTTGATCCGCAGCGTGCCGGCACGCCCGATCCGCTCCAGCGTCCTGCGCAGTTCGGGGGCAAAGATGACCGGAATGGCCAGCAAAAGGGCAGGGAGGGTGTTGCTTATCAGCCACGAAAAAGCCGGCAGAGCCACCAGACTGGTTAGAAGCACAAGCAGGATGATCAGGATGATCATCCCACGCAGCAACGCCATAGCCTGAGTATCGCGCAGGCTATGCAGGATGAAGAAGAAAATGAGCGTCACCAACAGGATGTCAATGGCGCTCGCCCATGTCAGGCGCTGAAGGACGAAGAAGAGATTATCCAGGATATTCGACACAATCCATCAAATGGGTCGGAGCACCCGATCCTGGCGCAATTGTTTGAAGAACATCACATGTGGCTCTGCCGGGCGCGACTCGCGTGCCGCTTCCTCCCAAGCCTGTATGCCCAGGGTTTCCGGTAGGCGCGGTTCGTACCCCAAGATTTTCCAGATCTCTATATGCTGTGCCAGCGATGGGCTGACAAACACCAAGGAGGCTTCGCATTGCAATTCCCGCGAGGCGTGTTCAATTTCGTTGATGATTGCCTCCAGGGCTTTGCGCAGATCGATGTTTTCGTCAACGTAGAGATCGGTGGTGCGGGCAACTAGGTTCTCCACTTGCCAACCGGCCACCCCTACGATTTGTTCTCCTTGGTTCAAGAGCACGAAGGCCTTATCGCCGAAGGCTGCCATAATGTCATCGGCCGTCGGTTGACGGCGGCCGTGGCTCAGGTGTGAGATCGCTTCGGCGATTTTAGCAGATTCACGTGGACGCCCGCGAGCGATGCTAAGCTCGCCGGCCGCTGCGGCCTTGATGACCATCGGCATGGTATCGGTGTGTGAGGAGATAGCCCGCCAGTGTTGGCTGACTTCTTTCCAAAGATCTTCGTAGGATCCCTTGTTTTGAATGACTACATTTGCCTGGGCGATCTTCTCTTCCTGTGGCGGTTGGACCTGAATACGCTGAAGCGCCTCCTCGCGACTCATTTGACGCTTCTTCATCAGGCGTTCCATTTGGACATCGGTGGGAGCATGGATAACCCAGATCGCATCGCAGGCGTAGCGCAATTCGGTTTCCAGGAGCTTGATAGCCTCGATGACAACAATGGGCTGAGAAGCGTGGCGAACCAGGCTATCAATGGCTTGAAAAACCAGCGGATGCACGATGCTTTCCAGTTTTTTCAGCGCTTCCGCATCTGAAAAGACAATTCGCCCCAACCGATTGCGGTCAATCTCACCATTGCTATTCAGAATCCATTTGCCGAACGTTTCCACTACCGGCTGGTAACCAGGCGCACCTTTGGCGAGGGCACGGTGGACCAGCACATCGGCGTCAATCGTGTAAGCGCCGAGATGTTCCAACATGCGCCGCACCACGCTTTTCCCGGTGGCGATATTGCCGGTAAGGCCGATGACATACTTCCCAGGCCAACGACTCACAGTGTGCTCCTTAAGGTGTATTGGTACTTCAATTTTACCCTATCTGACGAAAAGCGGAAACCTTAACCGACCAGGAAACATCATTTCCATCAAATTTTGCGCTCGCGCTTCTGATTCAGAAAGAGTTTGCCTTTTTCGATCCATAAGACTGCCGGACGAGCCGCGCCGTTATAATTGCTGGCCATGCTCAGTTGATACGCTCCGCTGACAGGGATGGCAATATATTCCCCTTCTTCTATTGTGGGAAAGAGCAGGTCTTCGATCAATACATCGCCGGATTCGCAATAGGGCCCACCGATCCACACCCGTTCGTCCCATGGGCGGGAGAGCGCGCGGAGAGGAAGGGCAGTGTAGCGGGCCCCGTAGAGTGCCGGGCGTGGGTTATCGGCCATTCCCCCATCTGCTAACAACCAGGTCCGTGATGGGCGGCGTTTGATCGTTCCGATGCGGTAGATGGCGAGGCCGGCTTGGGCGATCAGGCTACGTCCGGGTTCTACATGCAGGTAAGGGAGCGGAAGTCCTCTTGCTCTGACCCCTTTTAAGATACAAGCGATCATCTCGGTGAGGTATGTTTCAATAGATGGCCAGGGAAGATCGTTCTCATGATACGGTACACCCCAGCCACCGCCCGGTGAGAAGTGCCATTCTTCGGATCGGAAAATTCGTGCCGCAAGGTCCAGCGCTTGCTCGATCGCCGCACATAACGATGAGGTTTCGCGGAATTGTGAACCGATGTGAAAGTGAAATCCGCGAATGCTCAGGCCGTTGTCTCGGGCTTCCTTCACCGCATGTAGCAGTTCTTCGGCGCTCATACCGAATTTGCTTTCGTGGTGGCCGGTTTGGATGTGACTGTGGGTGTGAGGGGCGATGCCGGGCTGGAAGCGCAGCCAAAGGTCCGGCATGTAGGCGCCATTCTTGTGCCACGCAATCAGGCGGTGCAATTCGCTTGGATTGTCCACGACGATCACCTGTGCATGGCGAATGGCGTATTCCAGGTCCAAGGGAGATTTATTGACGCCATGTACCAGAATGGGGACGCGGCGTGATGATTTTCGCGTAATCAAGATTTCCCCATGGCTACTGCAATCAATCCATGCCCCGTGGCGCTCCAGCCAGCGGCTCAGCCGGGGTGAAAGATAGGCTTTACCGGCATAGGTGATGGCGAACGGGGCAGGATAATGGTGCTGCAGCGTTTCTGTGTAAGCCGTGTAGTGGTGTTCTAGCGTGGCAGCATCGTAGACATAGAGTGGGGTGCCGTATTGTGTGGCCAAATCCTGCAGCCGATACCCCTGTAGAGTGAGCTGGTCATCGGCGATGGTGATGGAAAGGGGGAAAAGAGAAAGGCGTTTTTGGAATTCTGGGTTGTCCATAGGTGAAAGATAGGGAATATCAGAGTTGGAAACGGACGATTTTTAGGATATGTTATCACACATCCAGGGCCTCAAAGCCCTAGCATGGAGTGCTATAAAAGGCGAATTTCGACTAAAAGCTTTGAACAACAAAGCCCCCGCTCAGAAGGCGGAGGCTTTGCTCGATTTTGCTACCCATGCCAATGGTCTATGATCTGCCGTCTACTGTCCACGGTCCCATTAAGGTGTCGGGGTCGGGGTGACCTGGCTTTCCACGGTCACAACGACCTGGCCGGCGTAAATCAGAGGTCCCTCTGCCGGCACGTTGGCCGGGCGGCCCAAAGGCATGGCCGGGCGCCCGATGGTCGTTTGACCGTTCGGGGCGTAGAGCATCTGGTAAAGCAGGGATTGCTCCCAAACACCGCCGCCCAGAATATCCTGCCCTTTGGCTTCACCGTTGGCACGGCGCGAGCCGGCCAGAATGCCGGCGTAGCTGCTCAAATCCATGTTCATGATGGAGGTAGCTACATCCGCATGGTGACAGGAACTGCAGCCCTGCGAGCCCGGATACCAGATGTTGGACTCCACGAAAAGGGGCTGCACATCTTTATAGAAGGTGGCTTGGCAGGTGCGCCCTTTCACGTCGGTGAAGGTGAACGGGTCGTTTTCCGGATAGCCGGCCGAAACCCAGGCCCCGATCAGGTTGAGCGCGGCGATCTGGCATTTGTTGAATTCACCGGCGGCTGCCCGCTGCGGTGCCGGCATAGTGGCCGGGATCAGGGTGGGAATGGGGGTCAAGGGTGGCAGGGTGGAAGCTTTTTGGCAGCTGAAGGAGAACCCGCAGGCAGCTATGTATACGTAAGCGATCCATACCACCATCAGGATCACAAATCCTGCGAGAACACCGTAGATCAGTTTCTGAACGTCATCGCGCATAGCCGGCTCCTTAGGGTTGTTGCTTTAGGGTGCGCAAGAAATTGACGATATCCCAGCGCTCGCGTGGGGTCAGGTTTTCGTTCGGCGCGGGCATCCGTCCGGCGACGCCGTTAGTGATGGTGAGGAAAAGAGCGCCATCGCTTTTCGCTTGCACCACGTTTGCTGTAAGATTGGCCGGTTTGTTTGCCAGGAAAGCGGCAACCGTCCCGTTCCCCAGCCCTTGCGGACCGTGGCACATAGCGCAATGGATGGCATAGAGCTGCTGACCACGGGCGATCGAAACCTCATCTGCCGGAACGGGATTGGTAGGCGCACCCATGTTCGGGATGGCCACCGGACCGTCGATCGGCACCGAACGCGGCGGAATGGGCAGGGGATTTTCATTCCATTTGTACGAGGGCTGGATCTCCATGAAGCTGATCCAGTCAATCTTGATGACGTCGTAGCTGAAGAGGAGCAGGATGCCCAAGAGGAGCCCAACCCCCGCGAAAACGGCAAAGAGTCGCTTGTACCATTGAAAGTTCATAGCTGAACCGCCTCCACCGGGCTGACCGATTCAGCCCCCAATTTTTTCAAGGTTTCCATCCAGCGAGCGCCTTCTTCTTCGGCACAACGGAAAAGCACGCCGATCTTCCCATCGCTGATCTCCGGCACGTATTCCATCGGGCGATAGTTAGGAAAGTAGCTATCCAGGAACACACCCAGAAAGGTAGAGATCAGCATTCCCAGCATTGTTAACTCGAAAAGTGCGATCAGGCTAGGTGGAACGGGGATCAACGGTTGACCGCCGACGTACACCGGATAGAGTTTTGGCGTGCCGATGGTGAAGAAAAGCCCCATGAGGAACCCGGCTATGGCCCCTCCGAGCGCCAGACGGGGCACGTTGGTCCAATGATGTGGGCGTCCGAGCATCGGACCGGTGAAGGGGATGCCGGAGATCACGTTCATTTGCTCATCCGCAACGCCCATCTCGCGCAGGTGGGCAATGGCCTCAGCCGCAGGATCAATATCCGAGAAAAGGGCTAGGAAAGTTTTTTCGCTCATTCCAACCTCCTATTCCAGTTCCTTGACCACCGGCACGTATGCTTTTCCAACGCGTTCCAGAGAGTGCGCCATTTGTCCTTCCTGTACTTCCCAAACGGGTACCAATGGAATGAAGCGCGAAGCGAGCATGTATAGCAGGATAAAAAGTGCCAAGGTGCCGATTCCTAGGGGGATCTCGATCCCGGGTACGTATTGCCGCCAGGTGAAGGGCATGCGGTTAATCGTCAGAGAGATCGGTATGATCACGTAACGTTCTAGCCACATGCCTACGTTGATCAAGATACCGATGATCATCATCAACCAGGGAGTACGGCGCACGCGGCGATTCCAGAGTAAGAGCCAGGGTACGGCTACATTGCAGATCAGCATCAACATCCACATCCAGCCAAGAGGGCCGGCCTCGTGATATTCCAGCAGCAAGCGAGTCCACCGATCGCCGCCATACCATTGGACAATGTAATCGTTGAAGAAGAAATAAGCCCAAGCCATGGAGACGATCAACATGAGCTTGCCGAGGGCATCGAAGTGCTCGGCGCGGATAAAGTAATCCATGTGCTTCATGCGCCGCACAAAGAACAAGACGACTACCACCGCGGCGATACCAGAATGCAAAGCTCCAATAACAAAGTACGGCCCGAAAATCGTTGAGGACCAACCCGGCCGTGTAGCCATGGCAAAATCCCAGGACACGATGGTATGAACAGAGAACATGACCGGGATGATGGCGAAAGCAAAGATATTCATCGCCGTGCGCAAGTGGGTCCATTCTCCTTCGGTGCCGCGGAAGCCCAGTGCTAGCGTACGATAGAGCGTCTTACGCCAACCTGTGGAGCGATCGCGCGCCATGGCCAGATCGGGAATGAGGGGCAGATAGAGGTACATCAGGCTGGAGAGCAGATAGGTGGTGATGGCCAGGAAATCCCATGTTAAGGGGGAATGGAAATTGGGCCATAGCTGGCGCTGGTTAGGATAGGGGATCAGCCAGTAGGAGAGCCAAACACGACCCATGTGCATGAAAATGCTCAGGCCGGCCTGCACCAGACCGAAGGCGGTCATCAGCTCGGCGGCGCGGGTGAACGGGCGGCGGAACTCGGCCTTTAAGACGCGCAAAATGGCCGAGATGAACGTCCCAGCATGGCTGATACCGATCCAGAAGACCGTATTTACCAGGAAAATACCCCAGTAAGCCGGGCGATTGACGCCGGCCAGCCCCAAACCTTCGGCAATCATCCATCCCCAGGCGCCGATCAGGAAGACGAGCACGATCAGTGCTAAGAAGGCAACGACAGCCCAAAATTTCCACGAAGCTTCGTGCATTGCCTCCATTACCCAGGCGTTCATCAACCCACGTGGGCGTGCATCGAACATCAGATTTTCCCGATGACCGTGGCCTTCTGCTTCGTGGGTCTGAGGCTGGGAGAGAGATTTCGCGGTTGCCGTCATGGTTTATCCTCCCAAAAGATAAGTCACACGGGGTAGAGTGCCCAGTTCTTCGAGCAATTTTTTCCCGCGCTGGCTCTTAGCCAGCTGGCTAACGCGGCTTTCCGCATCGTCCAGCCGCCCGAAGACGATCGCATCGGCCGGGCAGGCTTGAGCGCAGGCCGGTAGGACCTCCCCATCGCGGATTTCCCGACCTTCCGATTTGGCCACATCTTCTGCTTGGCGAATGCGCTGAATGCAGAAAGTGCATTTTTCCATGATGCCCCGCCGACGCACGGTCACGCTGGGATTGAGTTGGTTTTCCAGTGGCGTGGGGCGCGGCCAATCGCGCCAGTTAAATACGCGTGCCTGATAGGGGCAGTTGTTGGCACAATAGCGCGTACCAACGCAACGGTTGTAAACCTGCAGGTTGATCTCCTCGGCTTTGCTATGAACAGCGGCAAAGACCGGGCAAACCGGCTCGCACGGGGCATGCCCACACTGCTGGCAGAGCACCGGCTGATAGGGCGTCATGCGTACTTCGGGATATTCCCCTTCCCAGAAGCGCTCCATGCGGATCCAATGCATGGTGCGCCCGTAACCTGCATCCTCCTCGCCGACGAACGGAATGTTATTCTCCATCGCACAGGCGGCGACACAGGCCTGGCACCCGGTGCACAGGTCCATATCAATGACCATGCCCCACTTGCCGTTTTCACCTTCGGCCCATTCGGCCTTGTATTCGGGGATTTGCACTACCTCGCTCATGTTCGCTCCTCAAGATCAATGTTCCATACCGTAAACGCCCATGCGGCTTTCCAGGCGTGAGAGGGCTTGCTTTTGACCGGTTTTTTCCAATCGCACGCGGGTGGCGGCAAAAGCGAAGTCACCGGCGGCGTTGGTGACCGGGCTCAGGAGATGATTCGGGTTCACGCCCCGCCCCTGCGCGTAGCGCCCGTAGGCGGTGTGACCCTGCCCGAAGACGATCGCCACCACGTCTGGACGAATGGCCGGGTAGCGGTAAACCGGCACCTCGACGCTCCCGTGCTCGGAAACGACGCGCACCACGTCGTCATCCTCCAATCCGAGCTCGTCCGCCGTTTTGGGGTTGATCTCGATCCACGAATTCCACATCACCGTGGTAGTCGGATCCGGCACTTCCTGCAACCAGGGCTTGTTCGCACCGCCTTCGCCCAACACCGGTGAGACAAAGGGGAAGAGATGGAATTCGCCTTCACCGGCGAATTTTGCCGCTTCGATTTTGATATTCTGATTGAGGGCATTTGCCAAATTGAGGTTCGGCGCTTCCTCCACCGTCTTCCACCATCCACCGTATTGCTGGAAGTAGGCAAAGAAGGTGTTGATCTCCGGCGCGCTGAAAAAGCCGTTGTTTTGCCCCACCAGGGGCAATAGTTTTGCCTGCAGGTAGGCTACCTCGTCGGCATAGGGCAAAGCCTGGGCCACCGCGCCTCCTAACTGAGCGGCCGCGGCCAGCAACACATCGGCAGTTGCCTGGGTGTTATAGAAAGGCACGACCACCGGCTGGGCACCGGAGATGGCAGGGAAGGTGCTCCCCGTAGCCAAACGCTGATATCCCCAGGATTCCAGCCCATGGTGATCGGGGAAGACGTAATCGGCCTCCAGAGCCGTTTCATCCGGGAAGGTGGCAAAGGAGATCACCAGCGGCACCGATTTCAATGCCTCGGCGAATCCGAGCGCGGCCGGCAGCTCGAAGATCGGGTTGGCCCCGTGGATGAAGAGCACGCGCACTTCGCCGCGGCGCATCTGCTCGATGAAGGCGCTCATCTCCTGCAGCGTGGCCGGTTGATGGTAGGCATCGCCAAAGGGGGAAAGCGGCGAAAGGGAGATCGGCGCGTTCAGCAAGCCGTTCAGGGTCAGGATGGCTTCAGCGTTTTCCAGGCCGTTGCTATGGGCCAGCGCGGCGCTGCCGGGGATGACCAGGGCGTGTTGGGCGCCTAGGAGCAGGTCTGCCAGCCGCTCCAGCTCGGCCACTTCGATCTCGGAGGCCTCGGCGACTGCTTCTACTTCTACGTTCGCAAAGGCAGCGGCTTGTACACCGCGCCGATCGGCGACGATCTTGCCCAGCGCCAAGGCCACCAGCCCTTCCGTGCCGGGGCGGATCGGCACCCACTCATCGGCTTTGGAAGCCGTTTGCGACATGCGCGGCTCAAATTGAACAAAATGGCCGCGTTTGCCGTTGCGTTGACCGCGGCGCATTTGGCTAAAGAGGCGGGTATAGGCTACCGGCGAGAGCCAGGTTTCCAGAAAATTAGCGCCGAAGGAGAAAACCACATCGGCAGCGCCCAGATCGAACCAGGGTAGACCCTGCTGACCGAAAACCTTTTGCGCCGCTTTCTGTAATGTGGCGCGGGCTTCAAACATGCCCAGCGCGCCAAAGCGGATCGGCGCCGGCGCCTTCAGGGCGCGGGTCAGCTCGCTCACCAGATCGAACAGATGATCCGGAGCCATGCCGAGCAGGAAAGCGATGTTCTCAGGCGGCGTCTCGCGCAAGGCCTGGGCAACGACTTGGATGGCCGCGTTCCAGTCCAGCGGGGTGACCCGGTCACTGCCACGCGCTTCGCGGCGGAATGGACCCTGAACCCGATCCGGGTTATAGAGCCCGTGCAAGGTTGCCTGACCACGGGCACAGGTTTTGCCGGCATTCACCGGATGATTCGGGTTGCCTTCCACTTTGATGGCGCGCCCTTGGAAAGTGCGCACGATCAATCCACAACCGGCCGGACATTCGCGGCAGGTAGTAGCGAAATAGGTGCTTTGGCCGGTAAACGTATATTCCGGCATTTGGGTGTAGGGAGTGCGGCGAACGTAACGTGCTGCCGGCCCACAGCCGGTGAGCACGGCGGCTGCGGTCGTTCCTAACCCGGCCAGTTTTAGAAAGTCACGACGTGAAATGTGCTGGCTCATATGGTTCTTTCCCTCTCTTAGTAATGGCAGGTGCTGCAATCGATTAACTTTTCCCGCTTTACGGGATCGTTCTGTGTGCGTTCACGGTGACAGTTCAAACACCATCCCATGTTCATCACCTGTGGGTTTTTGGCGATCGTCACTTTGTTCATATCCCCATGACAGGTTTCACAGTTCAGGCCGGCCGCGATGTGAGGACGATGGTTGAAACGCACAAAGTCCGGCAAGATGGCAACCGGCACCCAGGGGATGGGCTGGTTGTTTTGCACATATTGGGCCAGTTTGGTCAGCTCGGGCGTCTGCTTAGCAATTTGCTGGTGGCATCCCCAGCATTTATTTTGCGTTGGCAGGCCGGCATTCGGGCCGCGGGCAGCGCCGGGGTGACAGTAAAGACATTGGATGCCCAATCCAACATGAAGGTTATGGGGGAATTGGATGGGTTGTGCTGGAACGGTTTGATTCTGGCGAATGCCCAGGGCGATTAAGGTCAGGAAGATCAGGGCGATGACGATCCCACCGGCACGCGCCAAAGGATGCTTCAGGAGAGAAGAGATAGAGTTCATTTTGGGCACGCTCCTGGATGGATTATTTTTTCTTTCGTAGGATGGTGACGATCAGCGCAATGACCAGGATGAGGACCGAAAAGAGCAGCAAGCTACCACCTAAAGTCCCCAGGAAAGCGAGGATGCCGGTCAGGACGCCGCGCCCCCAGCTGGTGGCCGGGCCGCCAATGTTTGTGGCCGGGGTGGCGATGGCTGCCGCAGGGGATGGTTCGGCACTGACGCGAGCTGCAGGCAAGGTTTGGGCATAAGCTAGCACGTCCCGGCCATCGGCAGGAGTCCAGCCCAGGTTGTAGCCAATGGGCATCTCCGTGCCGGCCACGCCGAAGCGCGTACGGTGCAGGAAGCGCCAAGGATCGCGCCGCGCCACATCTCCGAGCGTCTCCTCGATCCCTTCGCCGCGGAAGATGATTTTCCTCCCGTCCTCACCGTGACATTTGCGGCAGGTTTCGAGATAGAGCAGCTTGCCGCGTTCGGGGTTGGCGCCGATCGTTTGGAGCGAGATGGGATCGATGTATTCGGAATCGTCAATCAGGCCTTGTTTCAGGAAAAGGGCCAGGCGGCGCATGGAGGCCTCGTCCAGGTAGGCCGAGAAGTTGTGTTGTGGGTCTTTGCCGCCTTTGAGATGATTGACGATCTCTTCTTCCGACATCTGCGGCACCAGGATCATCAGGCTGGGAAAACCGGTGAAGTGCGAGCCGCTTTTGTAGGCCCCCTGGTTGCCTTTGTAATCCCAGCCGTGGCATTCCACACAGCGCCACGTCTCGGCTCCGGAACGGGTGTTGGTCGATTGGCGGCTCCAGATGGGCATATTTCCCGCCGGAGGCTCAACCCCCAGTACGGCGTACCACTTGTCATAGAGCTGCGCGCCAATGACCAGATCGTTGTTCTGTTGGGCAGAGACTGTGCTCAAAAGGAGCAACGTCGCTCCCCCCACGATCAGCAACAAAATCAAACGGGTCCAGCGGAACATGGTTTTCTCCTTGTGTGGCGAATCAATCAAGCGGAATAATTATACCGTAAAAGCGCCTATCTTGCCATAATTAGTGAAATTTGACACATTTATCCAATTTTTCCATGAAAAGATTCCGATGACCGATTAGCAGAGATGGTGATGGTGAGAGAGGCGTGTTCTGCGAAGCGGAGCGTTGCTCAGGAGACTTTTTCGTCGCGTGGATAACCAGGCACTTGAATGGCTAGGTGGCGTAACAGTTCAGTCCGCCGAGACGAGCGGCATAAGAGGGATGCCTGTTAGGTCGTAGGCCATGGCGCCGTTGATCTGAACAGGAACGATCGTGTCCCTCGGCAGTTCTCCCTCGATGAGCACCAGGCCGTCAATTTCGGGGGCATCGCGGTAGGAGCGGCCGATCGAAATACCGTTTTGTACGCCCTCAATGAGCACATTCATTGTTTTGCCGAGAAACGATTGATTGATCTCCAGGGAAATTTGCTGTTGTAACTCCATCAAACGCTCGTAACGTTCCCGCTTGACCTCGGCGGGGATCGGATCGCCCAGGACCTCGCTGGCCGTGCCCGGTTCAAACGAGAAAGTGAAGGCCCCGAGGCGATCGAAGCGCATTTCGCGCACGAAGTCTAACAGGGTATTGAATTCGGCCTCGGTCTCCCCCGGATAGCCGACGATGAAGGTGGTGCGCAGGGCAAGACCCGGCAAGGTGCGGCGCATTTTTTCGATCGTACGATAGACCCAATCTATGTTTGCCGGGCGACGCATGCGCCGCAGGATATCCGGATGCGCATGTTGGAGCGGCATATCCAGATAGGGTAAGATTTGAGGATGCCGCGCCATGACCTCGATCAGGCGATCGGTGACGTAGCCGGGGTAAGCGTAGAGGATGCGGATCCAGTCAATGGAGGGGGCGACGCGCACCAGGTTTTCCAGCAAGATCGCCAAGCCGTCTTTCATGCCCAAATCGTGACCGTAATCGGTGGTATCCTGGGCGATCAGGATCAATTCACGCACGCCCTCTTTCTGAAGCTGATGAGCTTCTTCCAGGATGTTTTCCATGGGGCGGCTGACGGCGGTCCCTTTGATCAGCGGGATAGCACAAAAGGCGCAAGGACGCCGGCAGCCATCGGCGATCTTCAAGTAGGCGCTGGCACCGAAGCGACTGGCGCGCACGATGCCAGGCACCTCCGGCCCAATGGTGCGAGCTTCATCCGGAAGGTGATACAGCGGCTCCGGGTGAGATTTGTCGCGTAGCTTTCGCACTACCTGGACGATGTCCATCCAGCGACGGGTACCGAGGATGCCGTCAATCTCGGGGACTTGTTGCAGGAGTTCTTTGCCATAGCGTTGGGTGAGGCAGCCGGCGGCGATGAGCACTTGGCCGCGACGTTTGCTTTGAGCCAGTTGTTTTAAGTGGTCGATCGATTCTTGGCGCGCCGGCCCGATGAAGCCGCAGGTGTTGACGATCAGCACTTCGGCGCGGTGAGGGGCGGGGAGGATACGATACCCTTCTTGCGTCAGGAGCTGGGCCATCGAGTGCGAGTCTACCGTGTTTTTGGCGCAACCGAGCGAAACCAGGTAAAACGTCTTCTTTTCAATCTTCATGTCCGTTCCTTTAGCGTCCCGGAGCAGAGGTTGAGGCGCGGGTTGGAGTGGGGGTGGATGTGGCGGCAGGAGTAGGAGTAATGCTGGGAGTGGGGGTGGTGGTGGGCGTTGGAGAAAGGGTGGCGGTAGGAGTGGTGACGCCCTGGGCTGTGAAGACGCGAAGCACGGCTTCGCCGAAGTTGCCCAAGAGGCCGAGATCGTTGCCATTATAATACACACGAATGCCGCCGGCGTTGGCTGTCAGCAGCTCAATGCGCTGGCTGGCTTCATAAGTATAAGTGCTTCCCGGCAGGACGCGATCTTCCAGGACCGTTTTCCCATCCACCGTTATCCGCAGGAAAACCCGTTCCAGGGCAATGATCACGATCTGCACGTTGTTGCTTTGGGTGGGCAAGACGAAGGGAGTGAGCGGTAAGGCAGTGGGGGATTCTGTCGGCGGGAGGGTTTCGGTGGGGGTCGGTGTGAAGGTGGCCATGGCCGGGTTTTGGGCCAGGACTTCGGGAATGGGGGTGGTGCGCACCACCGGGCGGGAGCGCGCCGCGGTGAGCAGGTTGATGGACCAGAGGGCAAAAGTGGCCAAAGCGATCAGCATTAGGATGCCGAAGAGCAGGTCACCGCTGAGGAGCAGGCCGAGGGAGAGGGTGCGTGGGAGGATCGGTTGCTGTTCTTTTCCGCTTTGTGGAAGGCCGCGTTCGCGCACGCGCGCTTGGAGCACATCGGCAAAGCGGAGCAGGATTTCATCTACATCCAGGGCGAGGAATTCGGCATATCGGGCAAGGTGATTGCGGGTGATGATGGGGGCCGGCAATGAGTCCAGGTCCCCTGCTTCTAGGGCGCTTAAGATATGAGGTGGAATTTTGATTTCTTTGGCGATGCTTTCCAGGCGCAGCCCCAGAGCTTCGCGGCGTTGACGGAGGTCGTTGCCGATCAGCCGGAAAAGGCCGGCCGAATGCAGGACTGGAGAGACGGGCGGCAAGGGCGAGGAGACCGGGGATGGGGACTCCGGGGGCTTGCTTTCGACGGGTGCTTCGGTTGGGGCGGGCGTGCGGTTCTCCGTAGCTTCGGGCGCCGCAGGAGCTTCGGGAAGCGGGGATGTGCCGAGGTCCGTTTTGATTCGCTCGGCGGCGCTCCTTCCCCGTGCACGTAGCCGGGGAAGCAGGTTGACCCATCCCGGGCGCGCGGCTTCGAGCCGTTTTTTCCAAGTTTCCCAAAAAGAAGAAGAGGAAGGAGATGGGGGAGGGGAAACGGGCGGGGCGGAGGGCAGGGGCCCTTGCAGGGTCTGTTCTTCGGCTGCCGTTTGATCGGCATGCGCTATAAGCTCGGCCAGATCGAGGCCGAGATAATCGGCATAAAGACGGAGAAAGCCGCGCGCATGGACGGCGGAGGGCAGACGGGAAAGGTCATCTGCTTCCAGGGCCTCCAGGTAAGGCACACGGACGCGAATGGCTTTGGAGATTTCTTCGAGGGTTAGGTGGCGTGCCTGGCGCGCAGCTTTAAGCTGACTTCCAACAGTGGGCATAAGAAACCGCTTGGAGCGGTTTATTCGCTCTCGCTTTGGGTGGGTTCGGGCAGGCTTTCACCCTCGCGTCGGACGATGACTTTGACTTCCGGGATCAGGTCCATGGTCAGGCGGAGGCGAACGATGTATTCGCCGAGTTTTCGGATGGGTTGCATTTCGATCTGTTGACGGCGGATTTCGTAGCGCGTTTTTTCCTGGATGGCGGTGGCGATGTCTTGTGGGGTGATCGAGCCGTAGAGTTTTCCGGTTTCACCGGCGCGTGCCTGGAAGATCAGGGTGAGGCCGTTGATGGCTTGTGCGAGTTCTTTGAGCTCTTCATTGAGGCGGGCGCGACGGATTTCAGCTTGGGCGCGGATGCGTTCAGCCTGTTTGAGCGCGCCGGGGGTGGCCAGGACGGCCAATCCTTGAGGAATGAGATAGTTGCGGCCATAGCCATCGGCGACCTTTTTGACTTCGCCGGCCCGGCCGAGTTTATAAACGTCTTTGAGTAGGAGTACTTTCATCGTCTCAAGCCCTTTCGTGACAGAAAAATTCGGAGCGAAGGGTACAACGCTCCGTGGTTTGCATTTTACCATAAAACGTAACCAATGTGGTAAGATTACATCTAATGAGTGAGAAGGAAACGTTTTCTCTGGAGGCGTTGCGACGCCGTGACCGGCAGGAGATGGCCCGCCTGGTGGAGGCCTTTTCCACCCCTGTTTACCGTTTGGGGCTGAAGATATTGGGCAATCCGCAGGATGCGGAGGATGTGCTCCAGAGTACGTTTTTGAAGGTCTTTGAAGCTTTACCTTCTTTTGAGGGCCGCTCCTCACTTTCGACGTGGATTTATCGCATTGCGGTGAACGAGGCGCTGATGATCTTGCGCAAGCGTCGCCCGGAAATTGGGTTGGCGTTGGAGGATGGGAACGAAGATGAAGAGGAGCCACTTTCGCCACCGCAGGCGATGATCGATTGGTGTTGTTTGCCGGAAGATGAGTTGCTTTCTTCTGAGGCGCGCCGAGTGTTGGATCAGGCGATTCGGAAGTTGCCGGAGAAATTGCGGTTGGTGTTCCTTTTGCGCGATATCGAGGGACTTTCGATCCAGGAGACGGCCGAGGCGCTGGGGCTAAGCGAAACGAACGTGAAGACGCGATTGCTGCGCGCCCGTTTGCGCTTGCGGGAGATGCTTTCGGAATACTATGAAGAACGTGTAAGGGAGAAGCAGATCTATGGCTGATCAGGATTGCCGTCACCTGCTGGCGGCCTTGGGTGATTATCTTGATGGGACGTTGGAGGAACAGATTTGCCGTGAGCTGGAAAGGCACATGGCCGAATGCCCGAATTGCCGCGTGGTGGTGGATACGATGCGGAAGATGATTTATCTGTATCAGATGGAGGCGAGTGAGGAGGGGGTGCCGGCCGAGACGCGCCAGCGGCTGTTCGCGCGCTTGAATTTGGATGTGTAGTCGCATGGTTGCTTAGTCGCTTGGTCGGATGATCGCTTAGTACAGCGTTTCATAAATGTGTTCCGAAAAAGTTATGTAAACTTTGGGTAGGAGGAGCAGCCTATGAGGGGACCGAAACCTCGTTACCCGATTTATCTCCTTGAAAATGAAATCAGGACTTTGCGTCAATGGATCCAAGCACGAAACTCGCCGCAAGTCAAAGGGATGCGGGGGCGGATTGTGTTGACAGCCCATGAACATCCGGAATGGAGCAATCAGCAGATCGCGGCTGAGGTGGGTGCATTGGCCGGGCGGTGCGGAAGGGGCGGCGCTGGAACGAAACCAGAAGTCTTGAGGCTCTGCCTTGGCCAGGGGCACCCAGGCGTTTTTCCTCTGAAGGGCGCACGCAAGCGACCGTTAGGATAAACTCGGAACGGTCTTATGAAAGGCTGTACTAAGGCGGCCGGGCGGCGCGGCCGGAGATGGGGCTTTATCTGCGAGGGCGGCTTCAGGCCGTGGACATGAGGGTCAAAGCGGCCGGGCCTGCAATGTCCGCTCGCAAGGCAGCGGGGTCAGCGAGCTTTTAGGCGGTTGTCTTTTGTCTGCCGCGGTGCTATAATAGCCATAAGATTGTTCTGCTGTCAGATCGGGCCGTCGGTGGAAAGCGAGCATGTAGGCAGTGGGGTCTTGCGGCGGCCGGGCGAGTGCCCAATAGGCGCTTGCAGCGGATGCCTCGCTTTGCTCGCGCCTTGCAACGTGGCTGAACCCGACCTTTAGGCGGCCTTGACCGCCGCAGGAGAGGATACGATGTCCCAAGCCATTGCCAATCCCGAAGATTTGCGCCGTTTCTCGGCGGAGTTGAAGCAATTCAATGCGCAATTGCGCGAAAGCATGGCACGCTTACAGGGCCAGTTCGTTCGCCTGGGCGATACCTGGCGCGACCAGGAGCACCAGAAGTTCGCCCAGGAGTTCGAGCAGACCATGCGCGTCCTCCAGCACTTTATGCGTACTTCTGAACAACACATCCCCTTCCTGCTCCGCAAGGCGCAGCGGCTGGAGGAATATCTCAATCAGCGCTAAAATAAGCCTCAAAGGACACACCACACTGCCTTTTAAACCTTTGTGTCCTTCGCGCCCTTTTGTGGTAAGCATCCTGAGGAGTCACCATGTCCTCGGCTCATGTGCTTTCTATCCAGGCCCTGGCGGAGTTCAAGAGCACCCTGAACCGCTTCGGTGCAGAGACGCTGGAGGCCTTCAACGCTGCTGAGATGGAGATCCGCCGCACGGCCGACTGGCTGCAGGAGCGGCTGAACTACTGGCAGGGCGAGGTACGGAGGCGACAGCAAATTCTAGATCAGGCCGAGCGTGCTCTAGCCGCCTGCCGCGCCAGCGGATGGCGTGACCCCAAGACAGGGGCATACTACGAGCCACCTTGCACGGCTCAGTGGGAAGCCGTGCGCCGTGCCCGGGCGCATTTGGAGGAAGCCCAGAAGGAACTGCGCACCGTCCAGCAGTGGCTGCGCGCCTTCCAGCAGGCCGCCGAAGACTACTATCGTCAGGCGCGGCGGCTGCGGGCCTGGCTGGAGGGGGAACTGCCCAAGGCCAACGCCTTCTTGGAGCACA
>DAOUBG010000029.1:0-37236 GCA_034432895.1 Anaerolineales bacterium | reverse complement strand
TCCACCTTTTCGAGCAGAGCCTTCAAATATGAGGGCAGGCCGACATAGGCGTTCACCTTCAGATCGGCGATCAGGCGCGCCTGCTGCTCCTGATTTCCCACTCCGCCGGGAATGACCGTACAGCCGATGGCATACAACCCCTCCTCGAACATGGCGCCGGCCGGGGTCAGGTGATAGCCGAAGCAATTCAGGACGAGATCGCCCGTCGCGAAGCCATTTGCCGCCAAGGCCGGGGCCCAGCGCCAGTAATCCGGCTGCCGCGGCTCCGGGTCATAAATGGGACCCGGTGACTGGAACACGCGTCGGAGCGCAGACAGCTCACAGGCAAGGAACCCGCCAAAGGGCGGCTGCGCCGCCTGTATCTCCACCAAATGATCCTTACGAATGACCGGGAGAGCGTTCAGGTCTTCCAGCGAGCGGATCTGCGTGACTTCCAAACCCGCGGCCTGCAAGCGAGCGGCAAAACCGGGCGCATGCTCTGCCAAATGCCTAATCCATTCACGAAATTCCATTTTGCCCTCAGCTCAGCCAGCGTTTGCGACGCTTGTAATGCTTGACTTCGCGGTAGGATTTGCGTTGTCCCACCTCGCTCAACCCAAGGTAGAATTCGCGCACATCGGCGTTCTCGCGCAGATCGGCCGGGTAACCTTCTAGAACAATGCGACCGTTCTCCATAATATAGGCATAATCGGCGATCTGCAGCGCCAAGTTTGCGTTTTGCTCCACGAGCAGAACGGTCGTACCCTGTTCTTGATTGATACGCTGGATGATGTGGAAAATTTCGGCCACCAGAAGTGGCGCCAGGCCCAGAGAAGGTTCATCCAGCATTATCAATTTTGGCTGCGCCATCAAGGCACGCCCGATGGCGAGCATTTGCTGCTCCCCGCCGGAAAGGTAGCCGGCGCGTTGATTGCGGCGCTCCTTCAGGCGCGGGAAGTAGTAATAGACCATTTCCAGCTCACGGTTCAGGTTCAGGCCGCGGCGCGTGTAGCCCCCGGCCAGCAGGTTCTCTTCGGCAGTCAGGTGCTCGAAGACGCGCCGCCCTTCCATTACCTGGAAAATGCCCAGGCGCACGATCTCGGCCGCATCTCGATGGTGAATCGTCTCTCCCATGAACTCGATGCTTCCATCGGTGACTTCACCGTTATCCGGCTTGAGCAGGCCGGAAATGGTCTTGAGGGTTGTGGATTTCCCGGCGCCGTTCGAGCCGAGCAGGGCAACAATCTTCCCCTGCGGCACCTGCAAGGACATTCCTTTGAGCACCAGGATCACCTTGTTGTAGATCACTTCGACGTTGTTCAGGATTAGCATAGCACTCCCTCAAAAACAGGAGTCGGGAGAGGGAGTGGAGAGCTCCCTCTCCCGGTGGGGAAAGTTACTGCTGAGCGGAAATGAAGTCGCTGATCTGCACCCACTTGCCATTTTCGACTTTGAACATGCGCAGTGCTTTATTGCCGCCATGATCGGTGGGGGTGAAAGTGATCGGCGCGGTCACGCCACCGGTATCGAAATTTTGGATGCTCTCCAGCGCAGCGCGGATGTTTTCTCCGGTTACCGGCTTGCCCTGCTGAATGACGCGGCGGATGCCCTCGGTCATCACCGCCATCGTCCACCAGCCCTGGGTATAGTGCAACCCTTTCTCCTCCAGGCTGGAACCTTTGGATTTCAGCCATTCATCGGCGTCCTTGTGACCCGGCACCGGCGAGGTGGGCGGAGTAAACGGGATGGCGCCCACCACGCCTTCTGCAGCCGGCCCCGCCAGCTTGATGAAGATCTCATCGGCACACCAGTTCAGCAGAATGAACTGCATCTTGTCCTTCAATCCCTGGTTGGCCGCATCCTTCAAAAGGACGGCCGCCGGGCTGGAGACTGTATGCACTATAACGTAGTTGGCGCCGAATTGTTGAATCTGCGCCAGCTCGGCCACGTAGTCGGTGGCGCCGCGCGGCATGGCCAGGCTGGTAAACGCCACACCATTGGCCTCGGCAAAAGCCTTTGCATCGGCCACAGGCGATTGACCGAAGGGGCTATCGTGGTGGATCAGGGCCACCTTAGGCTTACCACTGTTCCCTTTAGCCGCCCAATCCTGCATTGCCCAGCGAATGGCAATAATGGCCTGATCGGAGTAAGTGGTACCGATCAAGAAGTTGTAAGGTGCTTCATCCAGTTTGGTAAGAGCGGCCGAATACGAAGCGGACATGAAGGGGATCTTATCCTCGGCGATCTTTGGGCGCAGTGCTTCCGTATCTCCTGTACCCCATCCCATGAAAGCAACCACACCCTCGCCAACAAACTGGGTATAGAGCTGTTCAGCCTGGTCCACTTTATAGGCATAGTCTGCCGAGATCAGCTCGATCGGGTGGCCTTCTACCCCGCCCTTACTGTTCAACCACTCGACGAAGCCCTTCACACCTTCCGCATACGGCGTGCCCACATCGGCAGTAGCACCGGTTAGGTCAAAAATAGCCCCCACTTTGATAGGCTCTTTTGGCTTTGGGGTTTCTGTAGTCACAGCGGGAGCCTGAGTCACAGCGGGTGCCTGAGTTTGGACCGGCGGCAGTGGGGTAGGGGTGGTTTTCGGGCCGCAAGCGCTGAGTGACAGGACCGTCGCGAGTAGCAATCCAACGAGCAATTTGATGCGAGACATGTCTTCCTCCTTTTGCTTATGAGATTTTTAAGCGACGAGTATAGAGAAGAGAGAAAATCGACTCGCGAAACACACCTCCTTTCCGGCTTCAGTAACTGAAAGGCCACAATCGGAAATAGTCTTTGATATCTTTCCAGATTTTGTTCAACCCCTCCGGTTCAAAGATCAGGAACAGGATGATCACCAGTCCAAAGACAGCCAGTTGAATAAAAGGCAAGAGGCCTTCGATGGTAGGAAAAGAAGCTTTTACAACTCGTCCTAAATTGGTGATGACGGCCGGGAGCAAAGTCATGAAGGCCGCGCCAAGGTATGAGCCGGTCACCGAACCTAGACCACCGATGATGATCATCGCCAGATAGGTCACTGAAACATCCATGGTGAAACGCTCCCAGGTAACGATTGTCCGATAGTGGGCCAGCAATGCTCCTGCGAGACCAACAATGAAAGAAGAAATGGCAAAAGCGAGCAGTTTGTACTTGAAGAGATCGATCCCCATCACCGATGCGGCAATATCCTGATCGCGGATGGCAACAAAAGCACGCCCATAGTGAGTGCGGAAGAGGTTGACGGTCAAGATCGTGATAAGCACTGCAATGCCCCAGATGACCCAGTAGAAATTGAAATCGGTGTTCATTTTTATCCCGAAGAGTTTAGGGCTAGGGATAACCAGTGCTTCCACCCCACCGGTCACAGCATTCCAATGGGTCACTACCCACAGGATGATCTCTTGCGCTGCCAAGGTGGCGATCGCCAGGTAAAGGCCTTTTAGGCGCAAGGAAGGAACCCCGAAAATGGCCCCTACTGCGGCGGTAAAAAGTGCCGCGATAGGAATTGAAGCCCACCAGGGAACTCCATAACGCGCCGTCAGGATGCCAGCGGTGTAGGCCCCGACCGCCATAAACCCGCCCTGTCCCAAGCTGATCTGGCCGGTATACCCTACCAAGATATTCAAACCGATAGCGCCGATCACAGCAATCCCCAATTGATTGGCCAGGTTGAGAAAATAGCGATTGGCAAAAAATGGGAAGCTCAAGAGTAACAGGATCAGGAGGATCAAACGGATGCGTTGCGCTGGCGTCTTGCGCAGCGCCATATCCTGTTCGTATGTAGTGTAATAAATGCCAGAAATCATAGTTCCTCCGCCTCAGACGCGCTCAATGATCTCTTGACCAAATAGGCCATAGGGGCGCACCATCAGAATGAGGATCAGCACGATAAAAGGGAGCACTTGATTCAATCCCTGACCGATGTAGCCGCCGGTATAGGTTTCCAGCAAGCCAATGATAACGCCACCTAAAATCGCGCCGGGGATCGAGTCCAAGCCTCCTAGGATGACCACCGGGAAGACGCGCAAGCCGAAATTGGCCAGCTCTGGCCCCACGCCGACGATATTGGCGACCAGTGCCCCACCGATGGCGGCACTGGCAGCGGCGATTGCCCAAGCCCAAGCAAAGATGTGGCTGACGCTGATCCCCATGCTCAACGCCGCAGTCTGATCGTCGGCCACAGCGCGCATGGCAATCCCTTCCTTCGATTTGCGGAAGAAGAGCGAAAAGAGCACCAACATCGCCACGGCGATCGCAATCGCCCACAAGCGATCGGCACCGATCTTGGCTCCTAGAATAGTTATTGGTTCGGTCGGAATGAAGGCCGGAAAAGCCCGTGGTAGGTTGCCCCAAATGGCGCTGACGATTGCTCTGAGCAGGCTGCTCAGGCCGATCGTCACCATGATGATCGAGATGATCGGCTCGCCGATCATCGGTCGCAGGATCAGGCGCTCGATCAGCACGCCCAACAGTACTGCGCTCAAGAGGGTAACAACCATGCCCAAGGTCCAGTGCAAGCCGACTTGCACCACCATGCCGTAGATCAGATAGGCACCGATGAGCAAGAACTCCCCCTGAGCAAAATTGATAACATCACTCGATTTGTAGATCAGGACAAAGCCCAAAGCCGCCAGAGCCAAAATCGTTCCGTTGGTCAAACCGGTCAGTGTGAGTTGCAAAAAGAGTTCCATAGGCATCCACCATCCGTGAAAATCATTTTGCTTCGCCGTTGAGCGTTTCAATGGTTAGGCGCGTCTGAATTTTGGCCGTTCGCCCGTCTTGGTAGGTAATGGTAGTCTCCACGTCCACAAAGGAATTATGGCTATAGAGCGCGGAGATCAGGTCGGCATAGCGCTGGGCAATCAGACGACGGCGCACCTTGCGCGTGCGAGTCAACTCCGCATCATCGGCATCCAGTTCTTTATGCAGGAGCAGGAAACGTTGAATGCGTGCCGCGGGAGGCAGATCGGCATTGGCCTGTTCCACGTGTTTACGGATCAAGCGATAGACCTCCGGCTTCTGCGAGAGATCGGTATAAGTGGTGTAGGCGATCTGATGTTTTTCGGCCCATTTCCCAACATTGGCAAAGTCAATATTGATCATCGCGGTAACGAAAGGCCAATCTCCACCGAAGACCACAGCCTCTCTGATGTATGGGCTGAACTTGAGCTTATTTTCGATAAACTGGGGGCTGAATTTTGTCCCATCGTGCAAGGTCATCACGTCCTTGACACGATCGATCACCACCAGATGACCATCTTCGTCAAAATAGCCGGCATCGCCGGAATGCAGCCATCCATCGCGCAACGCTTCTGCAGTCGCTTCTGGATTGCGGTAATACCCTACCATAACCGCCGGCGAGCGCATCAGGATTTCGCCGCTTTCCTCGATCTTAACTTCGGTTTCTGGGATCGGCGTACCCACGGTTTGGAACTTGATATCCCCATCGCGGTGCACCACGGCAATGCCGTTGATCTCCGTCTGACCGTAAATCTGCTTTAGGTTGACGCCCAAGGCATGGAAAAAGCGGAAGGTGTCCGGGCCGAGCGCGGCACCGCCGGTGTAGGCACGTTTCAGGTGACGCAGCCCAAGTTGATCTTTGATCTCCTGAAACACCAGCCAATCGGCCAGGAGATAGAGCAGACGCAACCAGAAGCCCGGTTTTTCCTTGCGAAAGCGCGTATCGGCCATGCGATAGCCGATGTTTATCGCCCAGTGATACATAGCACGTTTGAACGCCGTGGTATCTTCGATCTTGACCTGCACTTGACTGACCAAGCTCTCCCAAATACGCGGTGGGCTGAACATCACCTGCGGGCCGATCTCACGCAAATCATGTTGCACCGTTTCGGGTTCTTCAGGAAAATTAACCGTGAATCCCACCTGTAAACCACAAGACATGACCATCATTTGTTCACCGATCCAGGCCAGGGGCAGGAAAGAGACAAAGTTATCCTGTGGGGTGAGCGGATCGACCTTCATCAGATTGCGGCCCATGCTGAGCATGGACTTGTGGGTGAGCATGGCCAGCTTCGGGCTGGCGGTGGTGCCGGAGGTGGTGGAAAGGATCGCCAGGTCTTCGCCGCGCCCCCGTGCAAGACGCTCCTCGAACCAACCGGGGTGCGCAACCTCATATTCCCGCCCTAAGGCCTCCACCTGGGGAAAATACATCAGAAATTCTTCGGTGTAGTTCCGCAGACCCTTCGGATCGTAGTAAATCACCTTGCGCACGCCCTGCAATTGCGGCCAGATCTCCAAAATCTTATCCACCTGTTCCTGATCTTCCACGACCACAAAGGTCACATCGGCATGATTGAGAATATAGACCACTTCCGAAGCGATCGAATCCTGATAGACCCCCACACTCTTCGCACCGACTGCTTGCACAGACAATTCGGCGATCAGCCACTCCGGGCGGTTATCGCCAATGATGGCGATCGTCTCCTCCGGTTGCAATCCCAGGCTGACCAACCCCAGCGCAAAGTACTTGACATGCTCATAATACTCGCGCCAGGTCATGGTTTGCCAGATGCCGTAGAGGCGTTCCCGCAGGGCAACTTTTTGCGGCGTTCGTTGAGCATGCTCGTAAAGAAATTGAGGCAAGGTCTCAGGCATCATCCCACCTCAGAATTTGGAGAAAGGTCTGGTCGGAAGGGCGGCATGTTCTTCGCCTAAATAGGCTTCGATGACCAACCGATTGTTGCGCACCTCATCCGGAGTGCCTTCGGCGATCTTCTGCCCAAAGTTCAGCACGGCAACGCGATCGCTGATATCCATCACCACGCCCATATCGTGCTCGATCAGCACAATGGTGACACCGTGCTCCTCGTTCACATCCAGGATGAAGCGCGCCATATCTTCTTTCTCTTCAGTGTTCATACCGGCCATCGGCTCATCCAAAAGCAAAATAGCCGGGCGCAATGCCAGGGCACGCCCCAGCTCCACGCGCTTTTGCAACCCATAGGACAAAGTACCCACGACCTTGTTGCGAATGGCCTGAATTTCGAGCAGTTCGATGATATCCTCGACGAAACGGCGGAATTGAATTTGCTCTTTTTGGGCCATCCCCCAATAGATCAGGCTGGAAAAAAGGCTGCTGCGCATGTGAATATGCGCGCCGGCCAGCAGGTTTTCCAATACGGTCATGTGACGAAAGAGTTCGATGTTCTGGAACGAACGCGCCACCCCCAGACGGGCAATTTGATGCGGCTTGAACCGAGTGAGATCGTGCTCCCCATTGTTATACAGCAGAATGCGCCCGCGTTGAGGCTTATAGAGGCCGCTGATGCAGTTCAGCAGGCTGGTTTTTCCGGCGCCGTTCGGGCCGATGATGGCAAAAATTTCGCCCTGGCGGATTTGCAGGTCCACTCCCAGGAGGGCAGTCACGCCTCCAAAGTTCAGTTGAAGGCGCTCGATGGAGAGTTGCAGATCACCGGGGCGCAGGGAACTGCTATTCAATTGACTGCTAAAACCGCGCTGCATGGACGCTCCATACGGGAAAGATATCTTCTTGCTTACACTATATCCCCCATGCCGCTAATGAAGCGTCAAAAAAGGCGTTAAAACGCGGTTATTTGACCAAAAAACTCCGGCGAATTTCGTACAAACGCTGCATGGCCTGAGACGGGATGCGCTCCACACGGCCCAAGAGAAGCGCCTGATAATACACCTGGGCAACGTGCTCCAGGCGCTCCAGATGGATCAACGCTTCTTCGAGATGAACACCGACCGTGAGGGAACCGTGTTGGCGAAGCAAAAGCGCATTGTGAGTGCGGATCAGCTCGCGGACGACCGCCGCATCCTCAGGGGAGGCCGGCGTGGCGTAAGCGGTAGTCGGGATTTCCCCAAGCGTGAGCAACACTTCCGGGAGCACATCGAGCGGCAAATCCAGCCCGGCCACAGTAAGCGTGGTAGCAAAGACGGGATGGGCATGGATCACCGCGCGAATATCGGGGCGTTGAAGGTAGGCTTCCAGGTGCATCGGCGTTTCGGAAGAGGGTTTCCGCCCTGGCGCGGCCTGCAAAACATGCCCTTCCAGGTCCAAAAGGATGAGATCTTCTGCTTCCATACGCCCTTTGCTCAGGCCGGAGGGCGTGATCAGCACCCGTTCCGCATCGACGCGCACCGAAATGTTGCCGTCATTGGCCGTCATCAGATGGCGCTCGTAACACAGACGGCCGCATTCAAGGATCGCCTGGCGCAACGCTGCGAGAGAGGCCTGTGAAGAAAACGCCAGAAGGTTCATGCCGCCGCTTCCTCCCTTCGCCGGAAAAGCAGATATGGCAACAAGCTGGCCAGCACGTAATAGCCAATGTACACGAACGAGGCATTCACCAGCCATGCCGGCACGTTCGGGTAAAGGATCAGCCCATAAACGCCCAAAGCCGCCCAAGCATAGGTCAGAGCCAGCGTTACCGGGCGTAGGAAAGCCGTCCGCGAGGGATAGAGATACTTTACAGGGACGAAGATCAAGATGACAAAGAAGATGGTGAAGGCCAGGTTGAGCCAGGATGAAAGCCGCAGCACCAGCATGTAGATCACCATTACATTCCAGTAACACGGAAACCCTTTGAAATAGTGATCTTCCGTCTTGGCATCTACCTGGGTAAATTGATAAGCAGAGGCCAGCAAGATAGCGATGGCTACCCACAACTTGCCGGTCGGAGGCAGAAAATCGGCCTCCCAAAGGAAAAGCACCGGCACCAGCACATAGTTCAGGTAGTCCAGGATGTTATCCAATAGCGCTCCATCTATAGAAGCCGCTAATTCCTTGGTGCCAAAGCGCCGGGCAAGCATCCCGTCGAACCCATCTACGAACATCGCTACCGACATCCAGGCGATGGCCGTTCTCCAGTCATGTTGTTGGATGGCCAGGATCGAGAGAAAGCCCCAAACGGCACCGCTGGCTGTAAAAACGTGGACACTCCAAGCAAGAATGCGTCGCCAGAACATATGGTTCCACCTATCCGGCTGTGAAGGGATTGAATTTTGTATCCCAATCGTAATAGTCTTCCCGTTCCAGGTACTTCAGAGTATTGACGATCCAGTAGGTGATCGGCGTCATCAGGACCTCAACGCCCACCTTGAAAATATAGTTGGTCAATGTGAGCGTGAGAAACAGCTCCCAGGGGAAAACACCGAAAAGGGAAGCTACGATAACGAAAACAACCGTATCCACCCCTTCCCCCACCAGCGTACTACCGATGGTGCGTGTCCAGAGCCAGCGGCCGCGCGTCAGCAACTTCATCTTCGCCAGAACGAACGAGTTCGAGAACTCACCGGACCAGTAACCGGCCAAGCTGGCGAGAACGATACCGCCGCTCGACATTCCACCCAGGATCGCCATATAAGCAGCATCGCCGGCATATTCTTGCCAGCTGGCCTCTCCGGGCAAAAGGCGCACAATACTGAAAACCAGTGCGCTCAGCGCCAAGCAGGCGAACCCGGTCCAGATCACACGCCGCGAGGCCCGATAACCATAGACCTCGGTCAGAATATCGCCAAAGATGTAGCTAATGGGAAAGAGCAAGGTCCCGGCATCGAAAGCCAGGGGAACGCCGAACAGCCGAATGCCCCAATCCACGATCTTCGCCGAGGAAGCAATATTGCTCACGATCAGCACCGTGACGAAAAGCGCCATGATCCAATCGAGAAAGCGATACGATTTTTGCACAGATCCTCCGCAAAGGGTAGAGAGTTCAGGAGGCCAGAGCTCCCTTTTCGCCCACTTTTTCTACTGTGCGGCAAAAGGCACACAACCCAGGCGCCGAGGTCGGTTGACCACAGGATGGACAGGGATGGAGCGTCTGTCGCACTTCCGCCTGGTCCCGGAAAAGCCCTTTTTCCCGCGCTTCTAGGAAGGAAAGATAGAACGTCAATTTGGCACCCGGCCGTTCGTTTTCCAGGCGGTTCAGCAGTTCTTTGTAGTAGATCGAAGTTGAACCGACGGCAAACGGGCATTCTTCGTAAATATACTCAATGCCGCGCATCAGGGCATAGGCCGTCATCTCGCGCTCGTAGAAACGGCACAGGGGCTTGACCTTACGCGCCAATCCCGGTTCCTCGGGCAAAACCGGCCCCTGACGCAACAAATATTCCACTGCCCAGTTGAGGGTATTGCCAAAGAGCACGGCGGCCTCGTCATCCAGGTTGTGACCGGTCGCCAGCACGTCATAGCCCAGGTCCCGAGCAATGCGGTTCATCTCGTGTCGTTTGACCAGGCCACAAACCGAGCATGGTTTTCCCTGCCCTCGCAGGCTCTTCTGCGCCAGCAATGGGATCGGGAAGCCAGTTTCGCGCTCCACGTCCACGATGTGCAACTTGAGCCCGCGCTCGGCGGCAAATTTTTCCGTCAATCGCTGAGATTCGGCGGAATAGCCGATCCCCTCATCAATGCCCAGGGCAATATAGAGTCCATCCGCCTGGTAGCCTAATCGCCAGAGAATATCCCACAGGGAAAGCGAATCCTTCCCACCGGAGACGGCGACCAGCACCTTCTCCTGATGGGTAAACATGCGATATTTACGGATAAAGCGCTCAGTCTGCTCCGGCACCCACTCCAGGAAGTGCTCTTTGCAAAGCGCCAGACGATGCTGCGGCATGTTGATAGCCGCTTTTTCTCCACACTTACGGCACTTCATAGCTTCCCCTCTGCGCCGCCGGAGATCACTGCGATCAATTTGATCACATCGCCTTCGCGCACGATCTCATCTTCGGTGATCACTTCGCCCTGGCGGGTGGCGATCACACTCTCCGGTAAAATGCCGGCTTCTTTCAAGGCCGAGCGCAACGTCTGCCCGGCTTTGACCTCGTATTCTCGATTGCGTAACACCAGTTTCGCCGTCATGTGACCGATTTTACCATATGCTCAAAAGCCTTTCCCCGGACACCAAATTACCCGAAAGAGCGGCAACAGGTTATAATTTTCAATATGAAACGCGTTGTCTTCCCTCTCTTCGTTTGTCTCGGCTTGCTCGGCCTTATCGTACTAGTGCCTAACGTGACTGCGGCCCCTCTGCCCCAACAACCCTATTCCACGCCCACCCCCGGCCCCGATGGACGCATCCTTTATATCGTGCAGCCGGGGGATGTTTGCTTGTCGATCGCCGAACGACATGGCTTGACATTAGATCAACTCCGCGCCCTGAACAACCTCGACGAGGCATGTGTACTTCAACCGGGCCAGGTGCTCTTTATCGGCATCGGTGGGCCGGCATTGCTAACGCCGACCAGCGGCCCTTCCCCGACCCCTGAGCTTCCTACGGTCACCCCCACTCCGATCTCCGGCACGACCGAGATCTGCGTGCTGGTATATGAGGATGTCAACGGAGATGCCCTGCGCCAGGAAAGCGAGGTTGCCATAGCCGGCAGCGCCATCAGCGTGACCGATGTGAACGGCATGTTCTCTGAAACTCGCCAGATGCCGGCCGGCAGTGATCCCACCTGCTTCGCGGATGTGCCAGCCAGTGAATATACGATCAACATCGGCCTACCGGATGGCTATAACCCAACCACGCAGACCACCTATCGTCTGACCATAGCACCGGGAGAACGCGTCTCGATTGCATTTGGCGGTCAAAAACGCAGCGCGCCGCTCGAGCCGACTGAAACCCCTGCATCGCAGACAAACGCCATTCCATGGTTAGGTATAGTTGGCGGGCTACTCCTGCTAAGCGGATTGGGTCTGGCCTGGTATTCCTGGCGCATGGAGCGTGAGCGGCGCTATGCCCAGCGCCTTGCCCGGCGCAAATGAGCACCGAGAAGTATTTCGAAACTTCAGCACTCTCCACGGTCTACGGTCCATTAACGTACACTGTTCAACCGGAATTAATTTAGGAAATATGGGGGATATACTTTAGGCAAGTTCCGTGATATACTGAGTTAAATCCTATTCGCCAAGGAGGTAGTAGTATATGTCGGAATATCCTTCGATCACCAGTGATGATAAGCTCTGGTCGGCTCTCTCCTACGTCTTTGCCCCAATCGTAGGGATCATCGTATTGCTCCTGGAGGACAAAAAGTCGCGCCCGTTCATCAAGTATCATGCGGTCCAGTCCATCGCTATAAGCGTGGTCGTTTTCCTCTTGAGCATCATCATCACAACTATAACGTTCGGCTTCGGCGGTCTCTGTGTCCCTTTAGCCTGGTTAGTCTTCCTCTATTGGGCATACAAGGCCTATCAGGGAGAATATGTACAGATCCCCTGGGTAAGCGACTTCATCAAGAAGCAAGGTTGGGCGTGATGCTCAGCAAATAAAGGTTTTAGGCCTTGTTCGGCCTGAGGCAGGCATGCACCGGTGACTCTGGTGCATGCGTTCTTGTTGGTGATTGCCCACAAATGTAAAAAGGCTCTGCCACCTGTGGTAAAGTTGTTAGCATACAAACAAAACAGAGGAGACAGAGCCATGATGCATATACCGCTTAACGAGATTCTTGCCAAGATGCCGGTGGAGGCATTGGAACGCTAGATTTGGTCAACTTCGAGAAGCCTTACACAACAACGCTGGAGGGTGTGAGTACGGTGTACAAAAGTACGCCGCCTGAACTGAAGGGCGGAGCCCGCCTAACCCGCAGCTATCCATCCATCAATGCCACGATAGTCAACACCCGTGTGCCGGCCATCTCCTATCTCAACTGGTTCTCCTACCACAAACAGCCGACTTTCTGAGCGAGAATCGCGAAATTCAGCGCGCTATTCGCATGACGCGGTGGGGTCTTTCCAGACCGAAAACTGCGTTCCGTGATGGATTCTGGCGGCGATGACCAGAAACTCTTTGCCTTTTTGGAGCTCGACGAGTTCATCATCGCTGCCAGGCATATGGAGCACATCGTGGAAGTATACAACGCCCGTCTCGACCGCTAGGAAACCGAATGCCTGCAAGACCTGGTCGACTGCGTCATCTGCCAAGCGACCTATCAGGTCGTCTTCCGGCATGCCGAGCGCACCTGCTTGGCTAACCTGAAAATTGGCTGGTTTCTTATCCGTTTGCCAAATACCCACCAGCAACTCTGGTCGGGGTGGCACAAGACGATCACAAAGCGAAACTGCGGTTGACCATTCCCATTCTCAACTTGGCGACCGCACAACCAGTGTATGCGGATTGGCGTCTGCGCGGCCGTACTGAGCATGGCTATCGCTTTGACCAAGAACAAGGTTTGGATGTTGAAGACCTACGTGTCCGCACGCTGGAGCGCATGCGGCGTATCTTTCATCCCCAACCGACGGCGTAAGTCGGCTTCTCGATCTGCAGGAGCATACTCTAACTGGGCAGCTTCTGCTTTGTATGCACTCAGTAGCCGGAATAGATCGCAATCAACGATTAGTTTTTTTCCATGCGAATAGTAAATTTATGGTAGAATGAGTAGGTAGTTACGAAAGAACAGTATTACAAAGGCAAGAATCGCCTGGAATTCGGTTGGCCAGGTGTCCATTCTTTCTGGCACACCCATCAGGGAAAAAGCGGCTTGTCTAAAATCGAGTTTCTAAGGAGGACAAAATGGACTTCGCAAAAGCAATCACTTATGTTTTTGAAGATCGTCGTTGGCTCACCAAAATACTCATCGGTACCGTACTGAGCTTCGTCCCCATCTTTAACTTTGCGCTTGGGGGTTATTTTGTGGAAATCGTCCGTCGTATCACACGTCATGAAAGCGAAGTATTGCCAGAATGGGATCACATCGGCAAAAACTTCATGGATGGGTTGATGCTATTGCTGGCTCAGCTGGTCTACGCTTTACCAATAGTTGCTTTGACCTGTTTGCTTCTATTCCCCATTTTGCCTCAGCTTTTCTCGGATTCTCTCGACCGCGATATAACCAACACGCTCTCCGCCGTTGGTCTGTTGCTTCTACTATGCGGAGGCATTCTCCTGATGGTGTATTCCCTCTTTCTATCTTTCATTTTTCCGAGCCTCACCATCCAATATGCACAACACAATACCATCGGTGCCTGCTTTCGTTTCGGCGAGATCCGGCGCACGATCTCTCAAAACACAGGAGACTACCTGCTACTCTGGCTCGGCATACTCGGAATAAGTTTTGTCGCTTCGGCCGTACTTTCGATCAGCCTTACAGTGCTTAATTTCATCCCTTGTATCGGTCGGGTGCTCAGCTTCCTGATCCTACTGCCTTATGGCATTTACTTAGGCGCCGTCATTCACCACTTGATCGGCCAATTCGCGGCGAAAATCGCCTCCGCCGGCACCATCGCCTGAACGCTCGCCTCATAGAAAGCAGAACGGATGAACGTGGATGTAAATCCGCATTCATCCGTTTTGAGGCTTTGCCGGGTGAGTTATTGCACTCCCTGCAAACGGGGGCGGAACTTGTAGCCGTAAAGAATCAGACCGCGCTCATCCCCATCGTTGCGCAATTTGCGCGTCACCATCTCGACAGGCATGCCGATCTGCACCTCTTGCGGAGCGACATCGGTCAGTTGTGCAGTGACCAACGGACCCTCTTCCAGTTTGATCAAGGCCACCGTGTAAGGCACCTGTTGCTCAAACCCAGAGGGTGCCTCATAGATGGTGGTATAGGAATAGACTTCCCCGCGACCGCTAAAGGTGTAGAGTTCACGCGCTTCGCCACCACAGCTCGGGCAGACATCACGCGGCGGGAAAATCTTGGCCTCACAATGGGGACAAACTTCGCCGACTAAACCATAGCGCTGCTTTTTCAATCTCCAATGACGTGGAATTTCCATGAGTCACTCCTTTCGTAGAACCGGATTTCTGCCGCTTATTCTACGAAGGAAGACTATCAGGAACTATCAACTTCCGCGGCGCAGGCTCGGGGCAAGAAAAGAGCGTAGACCGTGGATGATGGACCGTGGAGGTGGACCACGGCGGACGATGGACAGTGGACCATCTTCACTCCTCCGAATTAGGCTCCTCCGCCTCTGTTTCTTTATCTCCCTCGAGAGCGCTTTCCACGGCGACTACCTTCCGACCAAAGACCAGGTAACCGGTATGGGCCACCATGCGATCGGTGGGACGCAGGCGTTGCGGCTCCGGCTTGTAATACCGCAGCAGGATTTCACAAACTTCGATAAAGGCAAATCCCTCACGGCGTAAGGCCTCCAGCAACTGAACTACCTGATTGGTGGTGGGCACCAGCGAGCCGAAAAAACCACCCGGTTGCAGGGCTGCCCACACTTGCGGGATGTAATCCCAGGGATTTGGCACATCTAGGAAGAAGGCCTCGGCATCGGTCTCATCACAACCTTCGGCCAAATCGCGCAGCTTGAATTCCACACGTTCCGCCAGGCCCAGACGAGTCAAATTTTTCCGCGCCAGGGCCTGCATCTCCGGACGAACTTCATATGAGTAAACTTTCCCTTGAGGACCAACCGCATAGGCCAGAGCAATGGTCATAGAACCGGAACCACTTCCAGCCTCGATCACCCGCTTGCCCGGCCCAATGCCCATGGTCACCAGTATAAAGCCAATGTCCTTGGGATAAAGGATCTGCGTATTGCGTGGTAGATCGATCAGCAAATCGGCGAGCGAGGGTTGCAAAAGGTAAAACGTCGCGCCCAAATGCGTAGTAACGCGACTTCCCCACGGACGTCCGATCAGATCATCATGACGAACAATGCCCCGATGGGTGTGCAATTCTGCACCTGAAGTGAGGGTGATGAGAAAATGTTTATGGCGCAGACCTACAAGTTGTGCTAGATCACCGGCACAGGCCACAGGTTGATACGAGAACATCAGTACTCCTCGATTATGACGCGGATCAACCGATCTCCGGGCGGGGCAAGAGGATCGCTCTGCGGATCGCGAGGCGTCAATTGCAACAACACGTCCATGCCGCTAACCACATAGCCGAAGATCGTATAATGCCCATCCAGATGGGGGGCAGGGGCATAAGTGATAAAAAACTGGCTGCCGTTAGTATCCGGGCCACTGTTGGCCATGCCCACTACCCCCGGCCGATCGAAACGCAAATCAGGGACAATTTCATTGACAAAGAGATAGCCGGGTATCCCCTGGCCGGTCCCACTAGGATCGCCGGTTTGGGCCACAAAGCCAGGGATGACGCGGTGGAAGGTAATATTATCATACCAACCCTGGCGCGCCAGGAAGACAAAGGAATTCACGGCGATCGGCGCTTTCTCTGCAAGCAGGTGAATGCGCACGTTTCCCTTTTCCGTTTGCAGAATCGCATCGTAGCGATGTCCAGGCACAATCACCTGCGGAGGGCAAGAAAACTGACGCTGCCCTAAGAGAATCAGAGCGACTGCATCCCGAAGCGCCTGCTCCGCAAGCGGACCGGTATAGATTTGCCCGTTCAAGAACACGAAGGGCAGATAAGGGACCAGCACCGAACTCTCGGCATTGGGAACACGGGCCTGAACTTCAGCAGCCAACCGCGGGTCGCCGAGGGCTTGATGAAACGCTTCTGCATCCAATCCCAGCGTAGGCGCCACTTCTTCCAATCGCCCGGCAAACCCTTGGGGCGAAAGCGAAAGCCAATCCTGCTGGTGGGTATAGAGCCAATCGTGCATTTCCCAAAACCGTCCCTGCCGGGCTGCTGCCAGGGCAGCGATAGAAGCCAACTGCGTCTTATCGTACTTTTCCGGTAAGGGGTATAGGCGAAACACCAAGCGCACCTGTTGCGGGTACGAGGCCTGAATGCGCCGCAGAATCAGCGCCAATTGCGCGCAGGAAGCGCACTGAAAATCGGCATAATAGAGCAAGGTGATGGGTGCATCCGAGGGGCCAAGGATAAAATCGGTGGCGTTCGGCGGCGGGTAGTGGGAGGGATCTTCCGGCTTGGGCGTCGGCCAGAAATCAATTTTGCGGCAGGTGGTAACCTGGGATGTGGAAGCCGTGAGGCTCGGAGTCGCCGGCAAAGAGGTCTTGGCTGACGTGGGGGACACTCCAGGCGAAGCAGGCACACAGGCGACAAGGAGGAGCAGCAAAAACACCAAGCTTCGGATACGCATAAGCTTATTCTAGGCTGAGAAGTCCGGGTTAGGCCTGACTCCGGCGCGCGCCAGCACGTTACGCGCTGCTTTGACCAGCGGGAGATCGATCATCTTCCCATCCAGGGCAAATGCCCCTTTCCCGGCGCGCAAGTGGGCCTCATAGGCCTCGATCACCCGTTGGGCCTGGGCAACGGCCTCGGCAGAAGGCGTAAAAGCCTCGTGAACCGGAGGAATTTGATTGGGATGGATGATCTGTTTGCCACTATAGCCCATTTGAGCCCCGAAGATCGCCTCAGCACGTACCCGTTCCATATCCTGAAGCTCGATGCTGACCATATCAATCGCCTGCAGGCCAAAGGCCGCCGCGGCCAGGACCACCGCACTACGCGCATAGAAGACTTCCCAGGCCTGGGGGGTGCGGGTGGCGCCAAGTGCGGCCGCTAGGTCTTCCGAACCGAAGATCAGCGCTTCCAAGCGTGGATGGGCGGCCAATTGGCTGAGGTTCAGGATGGCGCGCGGCGATTCAATACCGATCCAGAGCCGCAGCCCGCCGTTTGGCAGGCCGCGCCGATGTTCCTCAGCAGCCAAACGTTCTTCGACCCAAGCCAATTGTTCCGGTGATTCCACTTTGGGGATGACGATCCCATCCGGAAGCACGCGTAATGCCGCTCGCAGGTCTTCTTCTTCCAATCCGCTGCCAATGGCATTGATGCGCACCAGGCGCTCGGCGCGGCCGAAATCCAGCTCCGCCAGGGCCTTTGGGATGGTTGCCCGCGCCACGTCTTTTTGATTTAAGGCAACGCCATCCTCCATATCCAGACAGACACAATCTACGCCCAGGGTCGTAGCCTTGGTGATCTTGCGCCAATCGTCACCTGGGACATAGAGCAGTGAGCGACGTGGGCGAATCATCCGGCGATCACTCCTAGGGCGCGACCCACCTGAGCGAAGGCCTCTAGCCCCTTATCCAGGTCTTCCCGTTCGTGGGCTGCCGAGATCATGACCCGAATACGCGCTTTGCCTTTTGGAACGGTGGGATAACCGATAGCCATTGCGAAGACCCCTTCCTCGAACAAGCGGCGGCTGAATTCCTGTGCCAACGGTGCCTCGCCGAGCATGATCGGGGTGATCGGGGTCTGGCTCTGGCCGGTATCAAAACCAAGCCGTTTCATTTCTGCCTTGAAGTAACGGGTATTTTCCCAAAGCTTTTCGACCAGATAGGTGGATTCTTCCAGCAAATCTAGCGCCGCTAAGCAAGCCGCGACATCCGGCACGGTCATCGCCGAGGAGAACAGGAACGGTCGCCCGCGCTGACGGAGCCATTCAACAATACGCGCGTTGCCGGCAACTACCCCTCCTACCACACCAAAGGCCTTTGAAAGGGTGCCGACTTCGATATCCACTTTGCCATGCAGATCAAAATGGTCCACGATGCCGCGCCCGCCGCGCCCCAGAACGCCTTCCCCATGGGCATCATCGACCATTAGCAAAAGATCGTAATGGCGAGCGAGCTCATAGATTTCGGGCAAAGGCGCAATATCACCATCCATACTGAAAACGCCGTCGGTGACGATCAGAGCGCGCCGGTACTTTCCCTGCCATTCCTGAATAGCGCGTTCCAAATCGGCGACATTGTTGTGCGCATAACGCACAATGGTCGCTCCAGAAAGGCGACAACCATCAATGATGCTGGCATGATTAAGCTCATCCGAGAAGATCACATCCTCTTTCCCCACCAGCGCCGGAATGGTGCCTAAATTGGCGTTGAATCCGCTTTGGAAGGTGAGAGCCGCTTCCACGCCTTTGAAGGTCGCCAGACGGCGTTCGAGTTCCACATGTAGATCCATTGTGCCGGCAATGCTTCGCACGGCGGCCGGCCCGACGCCATATTTTTCAACCGCTTGTCGGGCAGCTTCCACCAGGCGGGGATGATTGGCCAACCCCAGATAGTTATTGGAACAAAAGTTGAGCACTTTTTTTCCATCTACCTTCAACCAGGCCCCCTGGGGTGACTGAACGGTGCGAATGCGGTTATACAGCCCCTGTTCCTGGAGAGCTTGGAGCTCTTGTTCGATCCAGTCTAAGCGTGACATGGGAGTATCTCCTGATGAGAATATTCAACAGAGGGTCAGATCGCACATCTGTGCCACGCATATTATAATAGCAACGTTTATCGGGATCCGCCTTTGGAGAACATCCCATAGCCGATCAGTTCAAATTGCTTACAATGGTCCACGGTCAAGTCTACCACTCTATCACGGTCTACCGTCAACCGTCTAAACACTACATCTATCCTGCTATCTACCACTCTCGATCTCATTTCTAGGAGACCCCCGTGTTGCGTCGTTTCGTCCTCTTCAGCGCCCTTTTTGCATTCTTTTTGTTCGGTTGCGGGGCGCGCAGCGCTCCCATTCCTACCCCGAGCTTCACGCCGGTACCTTCGACCACGCCAGCACCGACGGCCACACCAGCCCTACCGCTGGTCATCCTGATCCTCCCGCCGAACATGGATGAAAACACATCGAATCTATACCAATCCACCGTATATGAGCTGGCCCAGGAAGCAGGCATTCGCTACCAATTGCGCAACCGGCTCTCGGTAGAGGACCTGGCCCTGGAACCGGCCTTGAAAGTGGTGATTGCCATCGCGGCGGATGTGGACTTGCCCACATTGGCCGCGGCCGCACCGCAAGCCCAATTTCTGGCCATCAACATGTCGGGAGTGCAACCGGGAAACAATATCAGCGTGATGCGCACGGATATTTCCATCGAACAAGCCTCTTTCCTGGCCGGGTATATCGGTGCTATGCTGATTGAGGATTACCATATCGGCATGATCTTGCCCAAAGACGATCCACAAGCCCAGCAGGCACTCAAGGCTTACGAAAACGGCAAAACGTTTTACTGTGGGCTATGCTCCCCCTTTGCCGGACCTTTCTATGATTACCCTATCGCCGTGGAAGTGCCTTCCGATACACCGCCCGAACAATATTCGGCTTATGTCTCGTACCTGATGCGCTATCAGGTGGAATTCATTTACGTGTATCCCACCCTAGCAGTGCCGGAAATGTTGGATGCGATTGTCACCAACGGTCTGGAATTCATCACCGCCACTTCCCTTTCGCAAAGCTATCCGGGATTGGTTGCTACGCTACGCACCGATCCAATTGAGGCCATCCGCATTGCTTGGCCACAGCTCCTGGCCGGTCGGGGAGGCCAGGCCATCCCATCCAAGCTTGGCATTCAGGATGCCAATCCGGATCTCTTCTCACCTGGCAAGCAGGCATTGGCACAGGAAATTCTGAAAGCGCTGATAAGTGGGCAGATTGATATAGGTGTGGATCGTTGACTCCACCGCAAAAAACCATCTCTGCTACATGGGCTCGATTCAACGACACGGACAAACACGGATAACACGAAAAAATTGTGAAAATATTTACAAAAACGGATTTTGGCTACAAAGCACTAAACTTTTGAAATGTTTTGCATATCATTCTATGGTAAAAGGGCTTTTTGCAGTGAACCCATACCAAAAATAACTTTGTGATTTTTGTGGGTAGTATGTCAAGAGTTATGTAGTTGGGAAGCGGCATCTTATTCGGTCATTCTCCCGAATCTGAGGCTGCGAATGACCACACAGAACATCAACAGACAGCTATTCTCATGGCGAAAAGCCATCTTGTGACTGCATCGCTTGACTTCACCGAACAAACGCTCGATGATATGTTCTTGGTAGCAAAGAAAGTTTTTGCAGAAAAGTCAAAAAAAGCAGAGAGATGCTTTTGCATCTCTCTGCCAGTCGGGGAAATCTCTAGCGAACTAGTTCTATTTTCGGCGATTGAGGTTGATTCACGTTTTCCGAAACATTGTAATTGACCGTAAATTGTGAACAACCATTGATTGTCAAAGTATAAACAACGAACTGACTGTTGATAGCAGTAGCGGAGACACTCCCGTTAATTGTCATGGGGGCCCAGGGTGCAATATAGCTACCGGTTACTCGAATGGTGGAACCGCCGTTGAAAATGACAGGTGATGTATTACCGTATGGCATGTAAACAAGAAGGCCCCCAAATGGGTCACCTTGTGGAGGAGCATTGAGGTTAATATTGCTCGAACCATTCCAGATGATATAGCCTGAAGTCAGATAGAAAAAGGCATCAGAAGCCGAAATAGTTGAGCCGCCATTTACAATCCAGTGCCCAGATCCGCTAGCATAGAAGCGAATTCTGTTGGGTGTAAAGGTATTAGAGCCATTGAATGTCCAATCACCGTTCTGAGTATAGATCTCTATGTCTGGAATAGTTAGACTTACACCGCCATTGAAAGTTATGCTGTTGTTGTAGGTAACAAAAGTCACTCTACCGGAGGAGGTCATCGAGGCGCTGCCGTTAAGGATCAGCCCTCCTTGGAGACAATAGGTCCCCGTCTGGAAGATAGCTTGTTGACCTCCATTGACAATGATGGCATTTGTAAACCTTCCCGGGGTAATGGTGATTGTATTACCGGAAACCGTCTGTGTGCCATTCGTCGAACACGTCGGAGTGGATGGAATTGGTGGGATAAAAGAAAACGTATTTTGATCTAATGTCAATTGTGGCGCTGAAACGATACCAGCTTTTACTTCGGCATTTCCATTTTTCCCATATGTTCCACTAACCGTATATCCATTAATATAAGTGACATGGTCATCAGCTAACATATGAATTTTTGAACCCCCATTAAGAAAGAGCCCCATGCTGTAACTGCTGTTGACGAAAATGCTGCCTCCAACAGTGGTAAGCTGTGCACTCCCGTTCAGGAGAAAAGTTTGACCAGTAGGTTTGGTGGTTACCACAGCTGCACCACCGAACAGGGCTCCGTTCGTCGCAGAGGCTGCACGAGCGATGGCTTGCACCCGATTTGAGTTTTGGTAACGCCCAACAATTCTCCCAAAGAAAGTCGGCTTGTTCGACGTAATGATCACCTGGATGTATTCCGCATTTCCCTGGTAAGGGCCACAGGATGCACCGGTTTCATCGCAGCGATAAACTTCTACAACGCTCGATTGACCATCGTTGCTAAGGCCTTGCTGTTGGGCGCGGTTTTGTGCCACTTGCTTCCAGTTGGGATCCTCTTTCGCCCGTGCAAACGCGGCTGCCAACACGGCGCTATCGGCTGCATTCTGAGCCGAACGCCGATCCAGATAGGCACTGCCACCATCTACGGCCAGCGCCGTCACCCCAATTAGCGCTGCCATGGCAATGGCAATCAAGATCAATGCTTGACCTTTAGAGCTATTAGAAATCATAGCACACCTCCATAAAGAGAAACTATCTAGAAAGCTCGATCATCGGTGGTTGGTCGATATTATCGCTATCATTATATGTAATGGTTGTATTGCCACCGCCGGTTAACTTGACGGTATATCCGATAACCTGACTCCGCAGCGAAAAACCATTTTCTGTACCGTTAATAGTAACATTCGAGGCTGGGGCGAGAATGGTGCCGCGAATATTCCAGGAAGCATTTCCGTTGAAAGTAACTGGGTTGCTATTTGTGATCGGTAAATACAGGAGCAAGCCAGCAGTAGGACCAGAAGTGGGAGCCGATAGGTTCACCGTGCCACCATTCCAACGCACCTCTCCATAAACCACAAAGGTGACACCATTCCCGTTCAACGAATCATTGGCATTGATAGTAAAGTTCCCATTAACACAATGAACACCTGGCTGTAGTGTACGGCTGCCACTTAAGTTGCCCCAGGTATAGTCACAAGCGGGTATAGGTGGCAACCAGGCGGGAGGGTAAGGGAAGGGTGGAACCGAAGAACCCCATTGAATATATCCCGCCTGCACAGCACCTTCCTTGTACTTCACACACCCTACAGATTGAATATAGGGCGTGATAAGTGTCCCTGCTCCACTATTATTGAAAAATGCCGCCGTTTGATCACAGGAGCAGTTCGAGTTAACGAAGAGGCCATTGCCGCTAATCGTCATGTTTGCATTGCCCTGGAATTCCACTGCCTTGCACTCGGTAGGGGCCAACCCAACAATAGCATTGCCATTAAAGAGCGCTTGAGGAGGATGCGCTCGCGCGACGGCCTGGACCCGATTGGTCATTTTGGAAAAACCGACGATGCCGGCAAAATAAGTCGGCACGTGTGAGGTGATGATCACCTGCACGTATTCGTTATTTCCGGCATAGGGTCCATCCACGGGTGGACGATGAACCTCTACCAGGCTTTGAACTCCATCATTCAAATAACCGTTGCTCGCTGCACGCCCAAGAGCAACCTGAGACCAATTGGGATCATTTTTTGTGATCGCCATCGCTGCAGCAAGCGCAGCGGTATCGGCAGCATTCTGCGCCTGACGTCGATCGCGATAGACGTTACCACCATCTATAGCAATGGCGGTAATCGCAATCAGCGTGAACATCCCAATCGCAATTAGGATGAGCGTTTGTGCTCTTTCAAAAGTCTTTTTCATTGGGCCTCCTCACCTATTTACGGACAGGGCGGTTGCAGAATGGTATCGGTTACCATGGCCCGAAGTGGAATAGTAGGACCGGTGATGGTTGAGATCAGTGGCATGGTCACAGTATGATCATAAGTAATCGTAATCGTGAGTGCGTATCCCTCACATCGTCCGCCGTTGTCAGAAATGGCAATATTGCCGGCGGTCAATCTGAGATCAAATGGTTCATTGACCACTGCCAAGATGCGCGTCCGAATGCCGGCCTCGTCGGTCGGATGGATCGAACCGTATAGGGCCCCTTCCTGAGCCGCATCCTGCATCTGAACAAACTGGAAAAACGCAATGCCGAATTCGATCACTCCCGAAAGAAGCAGGACGATCACCATGAGGGAGATGGCAAGTTCAACCAGGCTTTGGGCGCGGGAGGGCAGGACAGGAAATTTCATGGCAGCTGGGTATTATCATTGGAATCTAAGATAGGACAAGCGGGCTCCATAAACTGCACTACAATGCGCTCATTGGAAGATGAAGAGTATTTTTTGCTCAAGCGAAACTCAAGAATCGGGGTCGCACCAGGTCCTATCGAATTGTTACTGGTGATAGAGAAACTTGCAGGAGAGACACCAACACTACCGCTACCACCACCGGCCGGCCAAATCTGCAAACTGCCAAGAAAGATGTTGGTAATCGCATTGTTCCCTTGTGTGTTCCAGTAAATTGTAATATTGTTCACACGAATCGTGAAATTGCCGTAGTTATAGATGGTCATCAAGATTTTTCCGGGATTCCACTGCGTGGTAATAGTACTATGACGAACATCACAAATGGTGACCGCTACCAAGTAAGAGGCCGAATTGGATGTCACTGCAGGGCTAGTTGTTGCTATAGCGTTGATCGAAAATTGCCCAGCCGAGGCATCGCTGGATGTAACGGTGTAATTTGCGTAGCAATTGAGGCTTGCACCCAACCCCAAAACACCAGTGCCACACGAAAGCGTGTAGCTTGTAGACTGGATTGTATAAGAGATTGTAAAAGGTGCTTGAAGGGGCCTGTTCCCGGTATTTTTTAGAGTGAACGTGATCTGGACGCTTTGCCCCACAGCAGTAGCAGGATTTGGAACAGCAGTGATGCTTAATTTCAAGCGAGGGGCATCATAAGTAATCAGCGTGTAGGAAACAGAGGCGGAAGAAATAATTGTCGTACCATCCCTAGCATCACGCGCGGTCGCCTGGGCTGTGTTAACAACAGAGCCATTATCCAAATCCATCTGTGTGATCTGATAGGTGGCTGAACAGGTGGTTGACTGTCCCGGCGGCAAAGGCGAAGTTGCACTCGAGCAATTTACTGACGAGATTTTATCATCGGTGACCGTATAAGGCGCAGTTAAGGTGACATTACCTGCATTTTGTAACGTGTAGGTGTATGTAACCGTCTGTCCCAGCGTAGTCGCAGGATTCGGCGAAGCACTTTTCTGTAAGATCAATGCCGGCATACGCTGGATGAGAACCGTTGTGGTCACGGTTGATGAGCTAATCGTTCCAGATGGATAAGAGCCACTGGCAGTGGATTGATTGGTGATCGCGCTACCGCTATCCAGGTTCGCTTGGGTCACCGTATACGTGCCGGTGCAGGTTGTGCTCTGGCCCGAGGATAGGGTTGTTGTACCGCAAGTAATGTTCGTGACCAGAGTATCCGCAATGCTCAGACCGGTTAAAGTGGAATTCCCTACATTGGTGACCGTGTAAGTATACGTGATCACCTGACCGGCCCGTGATACCGAGGACGGATTGGCCATAACCTGCAAATCCAACGGGCGGGTTAAGACACTTGCGCTGGCCTGATTAGAGGTGACCGTGTTCGCTCCGAATTTTGCCGTCGCGGTGGCGACGTTCGCTACCCAACCAGCAGCTACATCTGCAGCGGTGATGGTATAGGTAGCAGTGCAAGTGACATTGGCCCCAGGCGCAAGAGAACTGGGGGTATTCGGACAGCTTACGTTACTGATTTTATTATCACTCACCGCATACGGAGCGGTCAGCGTCACATTACCGCTATTCGTGAGTGTGTAGGTATAGGTGACCGTGCTGCCTTCGCCGGCCACGGTTGGGTTCGCCCGTTTGGTCAAGGAAAGGCCGGGAGTCTGAACGGCTGTGACCGTTGCCGTCGCTTGATTGGAAGTAACGGTATTGCTGCCGGAGCGCGCTGTGGCTGTAGCCTGATTGGTCACAGAACCGGTATCCAGATCGGCCTGGGTGATGGTATACGTGCCGGTGCAGGTGGTAGATGCGCCCGGGGCAAGCGGCGAAGTAGCGGCGGAACAATTGACATTGGGAATCTTATTATCGCTGATTGTATATGGCGAGCTCAAACTGGTACTACCGCTGTTGGTGAGGGTGTAAGTGTAAGAAATAACCTGTCCCACGTAGGAATACTGCGAGGGACTGGCGCTTTTGCTCAAAGTCAGGCTACCGCTGCCTCCACCCCCTCCGCCTCCCCCACCACTGCCCGGCGTCGATTGGATAGAAATGCTTCCCAAGATGGTCCGCGCGTTGGATGCAGTAATCGTGAAAGACGGAAAGGGGAGCAAACCGGGAACCATGGGAACGAAATCTGTGCTGACTGTCACCAACACACGATCGCCACTTTTTGGTGTGAAACTCGTATCTACACTTGTGCCCGGAGGACAATAGGTGATAGCGGTCGTGCCGGGGCCGCCATCGTGCTGGATCACAATTTGATCATCTCGAATGACGTTGACAAATGCCGTGCGTCGGGCCTCATTGCGAATCCCGTTGCAATCCTGATAGCGAGGTATCCCGGCATCATTCACGCCGGTAGCGCTTGCATAACGCACTGCTCCGCGGGCGGAGGTAATAACCGATGAGTAGATAAAAAGCAAGCGTCCGGTCTCGAGCAAGCCAAAAATAATCAGAACAACGATCGGTAAAACGAGAGCAAATTCAACGAGTCCTTGAGATTTAGCAATAAACCTTCTCATTATCCCGTCCTCCACTTAGGAAAAAAGCACAATGATCGCTCCTACAAGCAAAAAAGGGGCATAAGGTATAGCCGTTTGAGATGCCGAGCGGCGAGTCCATAAAAGCCAAAACAATCCAAACACTCCTCCCAACAAAATGCCCAATGTCAGGCCACGGGGAATATCGTTAAATCCCAAAATTAAGCCGAGAATAGTGCTCAGGGTGACATCGCCAAAACCCAGTCCTTCTTCGGCCTGCTCCAATTTGCGGCGACGAGCAATCCAGCGACCATAATGCAACCCGAGCAGGTATACCATGCCCATCAGGCCGCCTGCTAACAAGCCTCCAAGCAAGGTAGAAACCCAGCCATGCATCTGTATCCCTAAAATCATGCCCAAAATCAACCCAAAGGCACTCACCGGGTGCAGGATCACGTGATGTTCAATATCCATCACCGTTACCAGCAAGAAATATTCTAGCAGCACAAAGAACCCAAATCCATAGCGTGGGAAGACAAAAAGGGCAAGTAAAAGTGAAAGGAGCAGAACAAGATAGCTGCGAACGGAAGATTTTCGATTACAATGAGGGCAGGTGCTCATCAGGAGAAAAGCCTTCCACATCCGTTCCTGACCGCACGCATGGCACAACGGCTTGCCAATCGAACGTCGCCAGGGCAGGCGATCGCAAAGATAATTAACAATCATCCCGGTCAATAGGCCTATGAGTGCCATTCCTACGTAGGTTGCTATCCTCACTCCTACTCCTTCATTCCAAGTTCTGCCTAAATTATACCTCATGAGATGGCCGATAAAAATTACAAAATCGATCTACAAAAGCTGGTGTCTTTGCCCATGAAAGCAGTGGACGAGGGATGGATCGTCGAACGCACCGCGACGGTAAAAATTCCGTTACAAGGGCAACGTTTTTATCGGCATGGCTGGCAATCCTGGAGCTTCAGCAGTTGGCTCACCCTCGGCGACGATTCACCTAGCCCGCCCCGCGATCCCTTTGCCATCCTGCTTAACGAGGACATACCTTACGCCGATCGCTTGGCCCGAACCGCTGCCGGCCTGACCATGATCGAAGACATCGAGGGAAAATTGCTCCTGCTCGGTGCGCTCGATCTGGGAGGGCGAATCTTTCTAGAAGAAGATCACGTCCTCGGAAAATACGAACAGGGGCAAGGCGATTGGTTGATTGCCACCGGTCCGGCGGATGTCTTATTCACCGCCTATGCGCAAGCGCTAAAAAAACGCTACGGGCAGTTTCGTCATACGGAAGCGCCACGGGTATGGTGCTCCTGGTATTCGCTTTACTATTTCATTAGCGAAACGCTCCTGCTGAAAGTGCTCCGTGGCTTAAACGATCTGCTTTTTGATGTCTTCCAAATTGATGATGGCTGGCAGCAAACTATCGGCGATTGGCAGCCCAACCGTAAATTTCCAAACGGCATGGCGGAAATGGCACGGCAAATCCGTCAAACCGGGCGTTTGCCCGGCCTGTGGTTGGCGCCTTTCTTGGTCCACGAGCGATCCTCCCTCTTCCGCGAACACCCGGATTGGCTCTTGCGAGATGAACAAGGCCGGCTCGTGCTGGCAGCAAAGCATTGGGGTGGGAACGTGTATGCCCTCGATAGCACCCATCCGGCAGTTCAGGGCTGGTTCGGCGCCCTGATGCGCCAGATTCGCGAATGGGGATATGAATATATCAAACTCGATTTTCTCTACGCCGCCGCCCTACCCGCCAAGCAGCATCAGGAAATGCCGCGTGAAGCCGCCTATCGGCTGGGATTGGAAATCTTGCGGCAAAACCTAGGCAATGCTTTTCTCCTTGCCTGCGGTGCGCCGATCCTCCCTTCTCTCGGCCTGTGCGATGCAACTCGTATCAGTCCAGACGTGGCAGCATATTGGGTTAACCGCCCCTACCGGCAGGTGAGCGGCTGGTCAGCACCTGGGATGAAAAACGCCATTTACACAAGCCTGCATCGGTTGTGGTTGCAGCCCCTGGTCCACCCCGATCCGGATGTGGTTTACTTCCGTGACCGCGCCCAGCACTTGAGCGAAGCACAGAAATCCCTACAGCGCGATCTAGCTTGGATATGTGGTTACCGTGCCACTTCCGATCTCCCCTGGTGGCTGACCTCCGCCGAACGAGAGGCCTTGCGCACTTTCTGGGAGCATCAGCCTAAGGTCCAAAAGGTTGCGCCCTACCGCTTTTTGCTTGATGCGCGCGAGGTAGATTTCCGGCCCGTTCTCGAGCCCATTCCGCCTTCCCGTTATCCCAAAGCATTTGCCGGTCAACTTGGTTTTCTGCAAGATGCTTGGCAATTAGGAAAACCTGCACTCCTGGCTTCAAGGTTTGGCAAGTGAATAAGATTCAAGCTCTCTTCTTCGACTTTGACGGTTTGATCCTGGATACCGAAACGCCGGCCATGCGCGCCTGGGAAGAACTCTATCGGCGCTATGGCTTGACTTTCCCATTCGAGGCGTGGAGCAAAGTCATCGGTGGATGGGGAGAAGCAACGTTTGACGCCGCAGATTATCTCCTTCGGCATTTGCCCCATCCGAATGGGCTTTCCCACGCCATGGTGCTCGAAATGCAGCAGGCCCTTAGCCGCTCATGGCTGGAGCGAGAACAGCCCAGGCCGGGCATTGGGCCTTTACTCCGAGAAGCACACCAGAGCGCCGTACGTTGTTTTGTCGTTTCTAGCTCTTCCCGAGTGTGGGTTGAAGGACATTTGCAGCGTCTGGGATTAGCGGATTACTTTGAAGTCACGATCTGCGCCGATGACGTGCCACCTGGCCGCACCAAGCCCCACCCCGATCTCTACCTGAAGGCACTAGAGCGGGCCGAGATCGATCCAGCGCAAGGCCTGGCGCTGGAAGATTCGCCCAACGGAGTACGCGCCGCTCGTGCCGCCGGGTTACGCGTCCTAGCCATCCCTAACCCGGTGACAGCGCGGCTAGCATTCCCTGTCGCTCCTGATGATTCTCTCCCCTCCTTACAAAACATCACTCTGCAACATCTCCAAAGGTATCTACAAAACGGATGAAACGCTATCTCCCCCTTTTTCTCCTGAGCACAATCGTCATTCTCCTCGATCAGTGGACCAAATCACTGGTGCGCAACTTCCTTCCTATCGGCGGCGATTGGGTGCCGTTTCCGGCCCTGCCTTTCTTCCGCATTGTCCACTGGTACAATAGTGGTGCTGCCTTTGGCCTCTTCCAAAATGGCAGTCTGTTTTTCACCATCGTAGCCATCTTCGTCGCCATGTTGATCCTTTACTACTACCCACGGCTCACGGGAAACGATTGGCTATTGCGCCTGGCTCTGGGATTGCAACTCGGCGGCGCGATCGGCAACCTGATCGATCGCCTCCAAATGGGCATGGTGACCGATTTCATCGCCATCGGCAGTTTCCCCGTTTTCAACCTTGCCGATTCCAGCATCACCATCGGCACAGGCCTTCTGCTCCTCGGCTCCTGGCTCTATGAGCGCCGGCAGAAATCCCTTTCCGCAAGCGAATCTTATGGAACGCCTGGTGACGCTCCAGTACAACAACGAGACCCCTGAACGTCTCGATCGCTTCCTAAGCTCGCAGCTGCCTGAATTTTCGCGCACCCGGCTGCAAGGGCTGATCACGGAGGGCTTTGTGCGTGTCAACGGGCTGGCGGTGACCAAAAACGGTCACAAGCTCCTAGCGGGGGATCGCATTGAGGTGCGCATCCCACCAGCAGCACCCACCACGTTGATCCCCGAACCGATCCCTCTCGATGTGCTCTTTGAGAATTCAGACGTCGTGGTGATCAACAAATCTGCCGGCATGGTCGTCCATCCGGCTGCCGGTCACGATCGCGGCACGCTGGTCCATGCACTCCTTGGCCACCTGCCCGATCTCGAAGGCATCGGCGGCGAAGAACGCCCTGGCATCGTCCATCGCCTGGATAAAGAGACATCCGGCCTGATGATCGTCGCCCGCAACGAACGTGCCCATCGCTATCTTCAAGATCAGTTCCGCCTGCGCCGCGTCGAAAAAACCTACCTGGCCCTGGTAGATGGTCGCCCGCCCACTCCTGGCGGACGTATCGAGGCCCCCATCGGGCGCGATCCGATCCAGCGCAAACGCATGGCCATCCTACCACCCGGCAAGGGCCGCGAGGCGATCAGCGAATATCACACCCTAGAAACTTTCCCGGCCCACACCTTGCTTGAAGTTCATCCACTCACCGGGCGCACCCATCAGATCCGTCTGCACATGGCCTTCCTGGGCTGTCCGATCGTCGGCGATACCGTCTACGGGCGCAAAAAGCCTACCCTACCCATCTCGCGGCACTTTTTACATGCCTTTCGCTTGAAAATCATCTTACCCGGCGAAACCTCGCCCCGCACCTTTGAAGCCCCCCTCCCGGACGAACTCCTTTTCCTGCTCAACGGATTGCGAAAATGAGAACAAAAATTTTGCGCCTCCATTTTTACATCTTGGCTCTGAGCATTTTCCTTTCATGTTTTTTGGGATTCTCCTTTCTCTTAAGTGGAAACATACCTTTCAGCGATTCTCTTATCGAGAAAGCACATAACTTCACCCGTCCTTTTGAATTCAATTACATCACATGGACGAAAAAGGCCCTACTCGTCAAAGCCACCCAAGCCAGCCTTGCCATGCCACAAACCCTTTCGCGCACCACACGTTACGAATTGGTCGCGGAATATTTTGACCTCGCCAGCCGGCTGGAGCGCAACGAAGCCGCCCTGAACCAACTCTATGCCAACCCACAGATCACCGATAAAGAAACCACCTCCCGCACGTTGCAGGAAGAAAATCGGCGCCTGAAAGAACGCTACGCACTGATCCTGCCCTTCGTCGAATCCATCCTTCAGGAGCAGGTGAGCGAAGTGCTCCGTCAAGAAGGACTGAGCACCCTCGGCCAGCCCCTGCCGCCCGTCCTCTATCACACCGCCAGCGTGCCCGTAGGGTTGATCATCTCCCCGCGCGATCGCATCGTCCAATTGGCGAACATCTCCCTCGTTCCCGAACTTTCCCTGGAAGAGCAAATCGCCCTGGAGGAAGCGGTCGCCAAAAAACTCAATGTTTCCACCCTCGTCGTCCCCATCGGCGGTGTCGGTATCTATCCCACCATGATCATGCGCACCACCAACCTGCCCTGGCTACTGAGCACCATTGCCCACGAATGGACACACAACTACCTACAGTTCCATCCTTTAGGCATGCTCTACGATGAAACCCCTGAGCTCCGCACGATGAACGAGACCACCGCATCCATTGTAGGAAATGAGATCGGACAAAAAGTGCTGGCTGAATACTACCCGCAGCTGGCTTCCGCTATTCGAACCCAACCCGCCCCCTGGGCTTTTTCGCCGCTCGGTTCCTTTGCGGACCTTCGACTTCATCCCGCGCTCGAAGCTTCTGCCTTCGGGATGGGATTTCTTGCCGCCCCACCCCGGCAAGATAGCCAACCGTTTGACTTCCGTGCTGAAATGCACCGCACGCGCGTCACCGTGGATCAATTGCTCGCCGAGGGTAAAATAGAAGAGGCAGAGGCTTACATGGAAGAACGGCGGCGCTTGTTCTGGGATCACGGCTACCCGATCCGCAAGCTCAACCAAGCCTACTTTGCCTTCTATGGCGCCTATGCCGATGTTCCCGGCGGCCCTGCCGGCGAAGATCCGGTCGGCCCGGCCGTGCGCGCCCTGCGCGAACGCTCCGCCTCCCTGGCCGAATTCCTCAACCGCATCGCTTGGATGACCTCTTTTGAGCAACTCCAACAAGCCCTCAGCGAAACTCCGGAAAGACAGAAATAGATCGTGAGCCATAGAACCACCTGACCAACCGACTAACTGACTAACCGACTACACACCATGTACCCCTCCCCGCTCCCATCCTCCTGGTCATTTGCCGGCCTCCTCACCCTGGTCATCACCCAACGGCGTCTGATCTCCGATCGCCTCTACCACATTCTCGCTCGCCTGCTCGATATCCTCTTTTGGGGCGGTGAACTGGAAGGCGAGGAAAACCTGCCCGAACGCGGCCCCGCCGTCTTCATTGCCAATCACCTAGATGCCCTCGGCCCGATCGCCATCGTTGCTTCCCTGCCGGTGCGCGTCTATCCCTGGATCATCGCCGATATGGTAGATGAACAAAAAGCCGCTGCCTATCTCAATCGGGATTTCACCGAGCGCCAGCTTCATATTCCACCGCCGTTCAGCATGTATCTCTCCCGTCTGCTCTCGCGCCTCACCGTCCCTCTGCTCCGCTCCTTCGGCTGCATTCCCACCTATCATGAGCCAGAAGGCCTGCATCGGGTCTTTGAGGAAAGCCTCTCCCACCTCAAACAAGGGCATTTCCTCCTCATTTTTCCGGAAGACCCCGCCCTGCCGCGCGACCCAACTACCCAAATGACCGGCTTCTACAAAGGTTTCACCCGGCTGGGGGAAATGTTCTACCAGTGCCAACAGCAGATCCTCCGCTTCTATCCCCTCGCCGTGAGCGGCGTGCGCCGCATTGTGCGCGTCGGTGAGCCGGTAGCCTTCAACCCCCTCAATCCACTCCAGGTCGAACGCATGCGCCTGAAAACCTTGCTGGAGAATACCATCCGCAACATGTATATTGACCTCCATTCTCCCCTCCTCCAACCTTCCCACAGATGAAAGGAGCTTCCCATGCCGGCCAAAACCCGTTTTATCACCGCCGAAGACCTCTATGCCCTCCAAATTCTGCGCGATGTGCGCCTTTCGCCCGATGGCCGCTTCATCGTCTACAGCCTGGAATGGGTAGATCGCAAGACCGAAAAGAAATATTCCAACCTATGGCTGGTAGATGCCGAAAAAGGCGCTCCGCGCCGTTTCACTCATGGCAAGCATCGCGATGGAAGCCCGCGCTGGTCACCGGATGGCCGCCAGATCGCTTTCCTCTCCAATCGCGGTGACCCGGAAAAACCGCCTCAAATCTACCTGATCTCACTGGATGGTGGCGAAGCCCAGCCGCTGACTTCCCTCAAAGGCGAGATCGGCCTAGTTTCCTGGTCACCGGATGGTCGTCAGCTGCTGTGCACCTTCCGCCGCACCGATCCGGAAGAACTGGAACGCGAAAAAGATGAGCAGAAGAAAAAACTCGGCGTGGTCGTGCGCATTTACGATCGCCTCTTCTATAAGTTAGATGGCTACGGCTACCTGCCGCACGAACGCACCCACATCTGGCTGATCGATGCTCGCACCGGCCGCGGCCGCGTTTTGACCGATGGCCCGATCTGGGATGAGCGCGACCCGGCCTTCTCGCCCGATGGCCGTTGGATCGCCTTCATCTCCAACCGCTCCGAAGACCCTGATCTGCACCCAGAAGCGGATGATCTCTTCGTCATCCCGGTCGAAGGTGGTGAAATGCGCCGCATTCCCACCCCGCCTGGCCCCAAAGCCCTACCCTCCTTCTCCCCGGATGGTCGCTGGATCGCCTATATCGGTCGCGAGGGCGAAGGGGAGGGCTGGAAGAACGATTCCCTATGGATCGTGCCCTTCGACGGCTCGGCCCCGGCCCAAAACCTGACCGCGTCCTACGATCTGCACGTCTCTGCCTGGACGATCAACGATGTCGGTCAGCCCGAAACGATGCCGCCCACTTGGTCGAAAGATGGCACGCGCCTGTATTTCCAGGTGGTGCGCCATGGCAGCACCCTGCTCTGCTCGATCTCCACCCGTGGCGATGACCTGCGCGAGGGGATCGGTGAAGGAGGCGTCGTCGGCGCCTATACCTTCGATCGCGAGCAGCGCCGCCTGGCCTACTTCTACGGCTGCATGGACGACCCGGCACAGATTTACGTGCGCGATCTGGAGGCCCAGGTCATCCGTCACCGCACGCGCCTCAACCGCGAGGTCTTGGATGCCGTCACGCTTAGCCCGGTTGAAGAGGTCTGGTTCAAAGGGCCGGATGGCAACGATCTGCAGGGCTGGATCATGAAGCCGCCCGATTTCGATCCGCGCCGCAAATATCCTTCCATCCTCTATATCCACGGCGGCCCGCTCACCCAATACGGCAAATTCTTCATGCACGAGTTCTACTACCTGGCCGCCCACGGTTATGTAGTCTATTTTTCCAACCCGCGCGGTGGCCGCGGCTATGGCGAAGCTCACGCTCGCGCCATTTGGGGCGCCTGGGGCACGGCTGATTACGCCGATCTGATGGCCTGGGCCGATTACATGGAGAAACAGCCCTATATTGACCCGCAGCGCATGGGCGTAGCCGGCGGCTCCTACGGCGGCTATATGGCCCTCTGGATCATCGGTCATACCACGCGCTTCGCGGCCGCCGTGGTCGAGCGTTGCGTAAGCAACTTCATCAGCGAATGGGGCTCCAGCGATTTCAATTGGACCTTTGAGTACGAGGTCCAAGCCAGGCCGCCCTTCCAGGATTTCCAGAAGTGGTGGGATCTTTCCCCGATTAAGTACATCGGCAATGCCCGCACGCCCACCCTGGTAGTCCATTACGAGAACGATCTGCGCTGCCCGATCGAACAAGGGGAGCAGGTGTTCGTAGCGCTGAAGCGGCTCGGGGTCCCAACGCGCTTCGTGCGCTTTCCGGATGAGTTCCACGGCCTTTCGCGCACCGGTCGCACCGATCGCCGCATCGTACGCTTGGAACAGATCCGTCAATGGTTTGATACCTGGCTGAAGAAGGAGGCCTGAGCGCCGTCCATGCGTCTCCTTGTCAAAGGCCGGCTCGCCCGCTCGGCCGGCGGTGTGATGCTGGCCTTTCTCATCGCCCAGATCATCGGCCTGGTGCGGCGCATTCTGGTGGCGCGTGCCTTTGGCGCCTCCGCCGATTTGGATGCCTTCATCGCCGCCAACCGCGTTTCGGAAACGCTCTTCAACCTAGTAGCCGGTGGTGCGCTCGGCTCGGCCTTCATCCCCACTTTCACCGCCCTCCTAACGAAGGAACAGCGCGAAGAGGCCTGGCAGCTGGCTTCGGCGGTGGCCAATTGGGTGCTGCTCGTGCTCAGCCTGCTGGCGCTCCTGGCCGCCCTCTTTGCCCCGTGGCTAGTGCGCTATGCGCTGGCGCCTGGCTTCTATGCCGATCCTGCTCAGTTCCGCCTGACCATCTCCCTGCTGCGCATTCAACTGCTCTCGGCGGTGCTCTTCGGCTTGAGCGGCTTGGTGATGGGCATTCTGAATGCCCACCGGGTGTTCTTCATCCCGGCCATCACCCCGGCGCTCTACCAGCTCGGCATGATCGGCGGTCTGTTGCTCCTCAGCCCCTCGCTCGGCATACGCGGCCTAGCCTGGGGCGTGGTGCTTGGCGCCGCCGGTCACCTGCTGGTGCAGCTCCCCACCCTGCTCCGCCTGCCCGGTCCGGCCGGCGGCAAATATCGCCTCACCTTGGGGCGCGGGCATCCTGCCGTGCTCCAGGTCGCCCGACTGATGGCGCCGCGGCTCTTCGGCGTTGCCATTGTGCAGATCAACTTCTGGGTCAATATCTGGCTGGCCTCGCGCATGGTTGAGGGCAGCGTCACCGGGATCGAATATGCCTTTGCCCTCATGCTCATGGCCGAGATCGCTATCGCCCAATCCGTTGCCACCGTCATCATGCCGACCCTCTCGACGCACTACGCCCTAGAACGGCTGGAAAGGCTCCGTTCTGCCCTCGTTCAGGCACTGCGCGCCGTCATCCTGCTTGCCCTGCCAGCGGCCGCCGGGCTGATCCTGCTGCGTTTTCCCATCATCCAATTCCTCTATCAGCGCGGCGAATTCACCGCCCGCTCCACCGAGCTGGTCGCCTGGGCCTTGCTCTGGTATGCCCTGGGGCTACCGGCACACTCCCTGCTCGAGGTCCTGGCGCGCGCCTTCTACGCTATGCAAGATACGCGCACGCCCGTTCAGGTTGGCGCCGCCGCCATGAGCCTGAACATCCTCCTCAGCCTATTCTTTGCCCATCTCTTTGCCCATTGGGGCTGGATGCCGCATGGCGGCTTGGCACTTGCCAACTCCCTGGCCACCGCGCTCGAAGCCACGACGCTGCTCTGGCTCATGCGTAAAAGATTGGGGGGAATCGAAGGGAAAAAACTGGCCCTCAGCTCCCTGCAGGCCTTAGCCGCCACCCTGCTCATGAGCCTCGTGCTGGCCCTAGTGCTTCGCACGCTACCGGAAGGGACCCGGGTCGCGTTGCCCGCCCTGGGCGGCGCCTTCGCCGGAGCGTTGATCTACCTCCTCACCCTCCGCCTCCTGCGCGCCTTGCATTTATAGCGCAAAACCCTTGATTTCACTGCAAAAAGTCCTTTCACCACACGACCGTAAACCTTTTCATAATTTTTCCGTGTCATCTGTGTTTGTCCCTCTCCTATTGGATCGGGCCCGTGTGGCAGAGATAGTTTTTGCAGTGGAATCAGCAATCAAAAGTCCTAATTGTGCTGGACCTTGCCAATTTTCCGCTTTTGCGCTATTCTTAGCACATCACACTCCCGCACAAATTCAATGAAAGGAGAAGAGACATGCAAAAGAAGGTTTCCATATTTCTGAGCATCCTGGTCCTGGCCAGTATGCTGCTGGCTGCCTGTGCGCCAAAGACGCCCACGCCGGCCACCCAACCACCGGCCACCCAACCGCCGGCCACCCAACCGCCGGCCACTCAACCGCCGGCCACCCAACCGCCAGCCACCGAAGCCCCTACCCCAGCACCGAGCGGTGGTCTACCCGATCTAGGCGGTCGCAAGATCACAGTAGCGGTGGAGAACGCCTACCCGCCGTTCAACTTCATCGACAAAAACACCCAGCAACCCGGCGGTTGGGATTACGAGACGGTCACCGAGATCTGCAAGCGCCTGAACTGCGTGCCCGAATTCAAGCAAGCCGCCTGGGATGGCATCTTCCCCGCCATGGCCGCCGGTGAATA
>DAOUBG010000028.1:0-301097 GCA_034432895.1 Anaerolineales bacterium | reverse complement strand
TTCGTGATCGCCGCCGTCAACGTCGTCTTCCCGTGGTCAATGTGTCCCATCGTACCCACGTTCAGATGCGGCTTCGTTCGTTCAAATTTCTGCTTGGCCATAGAAGAAAATCTCCTTCTTGAAAAAGACTAGGCTTTGAGGATTTCCTGCGCCACCGATTCCGAAACCGGGGCGTAGTGATCGAATTCCATGGAGAATACACCGCGTCCTTGTGTGGCGGAACGCAGCTCCGTAGCATAACCGAACATTTCACCGAGCGGCACCATCGCCCGGATGGCTTGCGCATTACCGGGACGCGCTTCAATGCCTTGAATGCTCCCCCGGCGACTGTTCAATTGTCCAATGACATCGCCGAGGTACTCTTCCGGCACAACTACTTCCACCTTCATGATGGGCTCCAGCAAAACCGGCGCGCCCTTTTGAACACCTTCCTTGAAGGCCATGGAAGCGGCCATCTTGAAGGCCATTTCACTAGAGTCTACTTCGTGATAGGAACCATCGAAGAGTGTGACCTTCACATCTACCACCGGATAACCGGCCATCACGCCGCTTTCGGCCGCTTCGCGAATTCCTTTTTCAACCGCCGGGATGTATTCACGCGGGATAACACCACCGACGATCTTATCCTCAAAAACAATGCCGCTGCCGGCCGTTGCCGGTTCGAGGGAAATCACAACATGCCCATATTGACCGCGCCCGCCGGTTTGCTTGACATAACGATGCTCCACGCGCGGCACCGGGCGGGTGATCGTTTCACGATAAGCCACGCGCGGGCGACCTACATTCGCTTGCACCCGGAATTCGCGCACCAAGCGATCCACAATAATATCCAGGTGTAGCTCGCCCATGCCGGAGATAATTGTCTGACCGGTGTTTTCATCAGTGCGCACACGGAAGGTAGGATCTTCTTCCGCCAGCTTCCGCAAGGCCTCGCCCATTTTGTCCTGATCGGCGGTCGTTTTCGGCTCGATCGCCACCGAAATGACCGGCTCTGGGAAGGAAATGCTTTCCAAAACGATCTTGCGCGATTCACTGCACAGGGTATCACCGGTGAAAGTGTCCTTCAGGCCGAGCACCGCACCGATATCGCCGGCGCGCACCTCGGTAATATCCTCGCGCCGATCGGCATACATGCGCAACAGGCGTCCAATGCGCTCGCGTTTGCCTTTGGTGGAGTTATATACCATCTGCCCCTGAGTAATCACACCCGAGTAGACGCGGAAATAGGCCAGACGCCCAACGTAAGGATCGGTAACGATTTTGAAAACCAGCGCACTCAACGGCGCATCATCACTAGCAGGCAATTCAATAAATTCTTCAGGATTATCGGGGTTGGTGCCCCGTACGGCAGCAATATCGAGGGGAGATGGCAAATAATCCACCACCGCATCGAGCAACGGTTGCACGCCTCGATTGCGCAATGAGGAACCACAGAAGACCGGCGACGCCTTACCGGCAATAGTCGCACGACGCAACGCCGCTTTAAGTTCAGGCACGGTGATTTCCTCACCTTCGAGGAACTTGATGGTCAGATCATCGTCCAGTTCGGCGATACGTTCCACCAGTTGAGCACGTGCTTCGGCAGTAGCCTGCTTCAATTCAGCAGGGATTTCCACAATCCGCGGCTCGCGTCCCAGTTCATCATCCCAATAAATGGCCTTCATTTCCAGTAAATCCACCACGCCATGGAAGGCCGATTCAACACCGATAGGCAATTGCATGGGAATCGGGTTGGCTCCCAGACGTTCGCGGATGCTTTCGATCGAACGCTCATAGGAGGCCCCCAAACGGTCCATCTTATTGATAAAGCAAATGCGTGGAACGCCATACCGATCGGCCTGTCGCCAGACCGTTTCACTCTGCGGTTCAACGCCTTGAACCGCATCGAAAATGACCACGCCGCCATCCAACACGCGCAACGAGCGCTGCACTTCGGCAGTGAAGTCAATATGGCCGGGCGTATCGATCAGGTTGATCTGATAGCCCTTCCATTCCGCCGAAACGGCCGCCGAAACGATCGTAATACCGCGCTCGCGCTCCTGAACCATCCAGTCGGTGACCGTCGTACCCTCATCCACAGAGCCAAGACGATGCGTCCGACCGGTATAGAACAGGATGCGCTCGGTGGTGGTGGTCTTCCCGGCATCAATGTGGGCAATAATCCCGATATTACGGTAGCGCTCCAAAGGGTAAATGCGTGCCATTCGCTTTCCTACAACGGTAAATTAGATTCGGAAGTGAGCAAAAGCACGGTTCGCTTCTGCCATCTTGTGGGTTTCATCGCGCTTGCGGATAGCGCTTCCGGTTTCATTAGCCGCATCGATCAGCTCTGCGGCCAGCTTTTCGGGGAAGGATTTACCACTGCGTTGCCGCGCGGCTTCCAAGATCCAGCGGATCGCCAGAGTCAGGCGGCGATGCGGAGGCACTTCCATCGGAATCTGATAGGTTGCACCACCCACGCGGCGGGGACGCACTTCCATCACCGGCGAAGCATTCTTCAGAGCCTGTTCAAAGATCTCCAGTGTGTTTTTCCCGGTCTGCTTTTCGATCAGATCGAGAGCCTGATAGACCAGGCGCGTCGCCAGCGATTTCTTGCCGCGCTTCATCACATGGTTGATCATCGTAGCAACCGTTACGCTATGGTAGCGCAGATCCGGCTGTATCGGACGTCGCTCAGGAGTACCACGTCGCATAAGAATCTCCTATTTCTTACCTTTTCCAGCAGTAGCGCCTTGGCCGGCCTGGGCTTCCTTTTGGGAAGTACCGTATTTAGACCGTCCCTGGCGTCGCTTCTGGACACCCTCGGCATCCAGAGTGCCCCGGACGATGTGGTAGCGCACACCCGGCAGGTCTTTCACACGACCGCCGCGCACCAAAACCACCGAGTGTTCCTGCAGGTTGTGACCTTCACCCGGAATATAGGCCGTCACTTCGATGCCGTTGCTCAAGCGCACGCGGGCGATCTTGCGCAAGGCCGAGTTCGGCTTTTTCGGAGTCATGGTACGAACAACCGTACATACACCCCGTTTCTGGGGTGCGCCACCAGGCACACGAATGCGCCGCTGCGTCTTGGAATTGAAGATATACTGCAGCGCCGGCGCCTTGCTCTTTACCTTTTTGGTCTTGCGACCTTTGCGAATCATCTGATTGATCGTCGGCACGGTTCCTCCGAAAACAAATGCTAGACATTCAAATGAGGCCACCGATCACAGAGGATGGCCTCATTTGATAAACACAAGGCAAAATTGCCAGGGTAGTGACGAAGGCAGATTTTAACACCATATCACGCGTACGTCAAGAATTTAGAGGTCCAAATCCTCGCCCAGGCCCAACAATCCGGTATCCGCTTTGGGCGGTCGTGTTTTCTCATCCTCTTTGCCGAATCGGATCACCTCGCCGTTTTCCGTGATCGCTTCTACGGCCAGGCCTAGGCTCTGAAGCTCTTTGACCAGAACACGGAAAGACGCCGGCAGGCTGGGCTCTTCGATCGGCTGACCTTTGACGATCGCCTCAAAGGTGCTGATGCGCCCATGCACATCGTCGGATTTGACAGTGAGCATCTCCTGGAGCGTGTAGGCCGCACCATAGGCCTCAAGAGCCCAGACCTCCATCTCACCGAAGCGCTGTCCACCGAATTGCGCCTTCCCACCTAGCGGCTGTTGCGTGACCAGGCTGTAAGGACCGGTTGAGCGGGCATGGACCTTGTCTTCCACCAGGTGATGCAACTTCATGATGCCCATCACACCAACCGTGACCGGTTGAGCATAGGGCATACCCGTCTTGCCATCCCGCAGGATTTGCTTACCCAAAAGCGGGATCGGAACACCGGTCTCTTTCATAATCTCCTGGGCCTGAGCATCCAGGTTTTCGTCCTCTTGTGGTTCATACCCCAGGGATTGGATCCACAACCGCAGGCAAGCGCGGCGAGCTTCCCGATCCGATTCGGCGCGGCGATCGAAATCCATTTCATCCAGCGGTAGGAGGATGAGATCGGGATCATAGCCGCGTGCTCGCAACCATTCTCGCGCCGCGGCCTGGCGGGCATAGTGCAGATCGCTCAAGGAGTAAATATCATAGCCCAATGGAGCAAGGGTTTGCCCCAAATAGAGCTGCCGCACCTCATCATCATCCCGCAAGTTCTTGGTATCGTAACCGAACTCTTTGAGCCAGGCCCAACCGGCCTTGGCCACATCCTTCCAAGCCTCGTCAACAATCCAAGCACGCGCCAACTCGGCCTCGATCTCCGCCTCGTTAGCGCCATCGAAGACCGGAGTGATGGCACGGAAGTGCAGCCGCTTGGCTGCCCAGCCAAGATGGACCTCCAGCACCTGCCCGATATTCATACGACCGGGAACACCCAAGGGATTCAAGATAATGTCCACCGGAGTGCCATCTTCCAAGAAGGGCATATCCTCCACCGGCACCACCTTGGAGACCACGCCCTTGTTCCCATGGCGCCCGGCCATTTTATCGCCGGCAGTGATCTTGCGCCGTTGTGCCACCGAAACACGCACCATCGTCTCAACGCCCGGCGCCAGTTCCACATCATCATCGCGGGTGAAGACTTTCACATCCACTACTTTGCCCCGCTCACCATGAGGCATGCGCAGCGAGGTATCCTTCACGTCACGCGATTTTTCGCCGAAGATGGCGCGCAGCAGGCGTTCTTCAGGAGTCAATTCCTTTTCGCCTTTCGGCGTGATCTTGCCGACTAGGATAGAGTTCGGCCCAACCTCTGCGCCGATGCGGATAATGCCGCGTTCATCCAGGTTGCGGATCGCATCTTCGCTGACGTTGGGGATATCGCGGGTAATCTCTTCCGGACCGAGCTTGGTATCCCGCGCTTCCACCTCGTGCTTCTCGATATGAATGGAGGTGAAGTAATCCTCCTGCACCAGGCGCTCGGAGATCAGGATAGCATCCTCGAAGTTTCCACCTTCCCAAGAGAGGAAAGCCACAACGACATTCTGTCCGAGGGCCAGCTCACCATCGTTGGTGGAAGAAGAATCGGCGATGATATCCCCTTTGCGGATAATCTGCCCCTTCACGACGGCGGGACGTTGGTCAATGCATGTGCTCTGGTTCGAGCGTTGATACTTGCGCAAGTTATAGACGCGAATGCGACCATCGTGAGTTCGAATGGTGATGCTGCGCCCGGTGACCGAGAGCACTTCTCCATCCTCTTCGGCTACAACCACTTGGCCGGAATCCAAAGCAGCGTACTTTTCGATCCCGGTCGAGACCAGAGGCACTTCCGGCCGCAGGAGCGGCACGGCCTGAGCCTGCATGTTCGAACCCATGAGCGCCCGATTGGCATCATCGTGTTCCAGGAAGGGGATAAGCGCAGCGCTGATCCCCACCACTTGATGAGGGGCCACATCCATGTAGTCAATGTTTTCCGGCGTATTGAAGACAAAGCCCGAATGGTAACGGCAGGAAACGCGCGGACGCACGAATTCGCCGTATTCATTCAACGGCGCGTTGGCCTGGGCAATTACGTATTTATCTTCGGCATCCGCCGAAAGATAATCTACCTGCGTAGAAACATAGGGGACAATCGGGATTTCGCCCAGCAGACGAGAGATACGCTCAAAGGCGGCCTCGTCCACGCGTTCCCCATCTTTCAAGATCACCTGACCACTCTGCGGATCGAGCACATCGCCGCGCACGGCGCGCCCGATCAAGCGGCGATCGTTGGCCGGGAGCTTTTTGATCACCCGACGGTAGGGGGTTTCGATAAAACCGTATTCGTTCACCCGCGCGTAGGTCGCCAGACGCCCGATCAGACCGATATTCGGACCTTCAGGGGTTTCGATCGGACAAATGCGGCCATAGTGAGAATGGTGGACATCGCGCACATCGAAGCCGGCGCGTTCACGACGCAGACCACCAGGCCCCAGGGCCGAGAGCGTACGCTTATGGCGCAGTTCAGAGAGCGGATTGGTCTGATCCATGAACTGGGAGAGCTGGCTGGTGCCGTAAAATTCACGCAACGCTGCCACCAGCGGACGAATATTGATCAGATTGAGCGGCGTAACCGTATCGCCCTTGAGCGACATACGCTCTTTGATCACCCGCTCCATGCGTCGCAGGCCGATGCGCATCTTGCTCTGCACCAGTTCTCCCACCGTCTTCACGCGGCGGTTGCCCAGGTGATCGATGTCATCCGGCGGCTGTACGCCGTTGTTGATCTGGATCATGCGCCGGATGAGATGGAGGATATCCTCTTTCGTGATCGTCCGATGCTCAATTGGGACGTTTAGATCGAGTTTCTGGTTCAGCTTATAGCGCCCGACGCGCTCCAGATCGTAGCGTTTCTGATCGAAGAGCTGTTCTTCTAGGAATTGACGCGCGTTTTCCAGGGTAGCCGGATCGCCTGGGCGCATGCGCTTAAAGAATTCGATCAGCGCGGCCTCGGCAATGGTCAGGCCACCGGAAAGGTCCCATTCCGGTTCCTGTTTCATCGTAGAGGCGATAAACATGCGCTCCGGGTTGTTATCCACATCCTGGAAAAGCGCAATAAGCTCTTCATCGCTTCCAGTCTTGATAGGCGAATCCGGCCGGCCATCATCCACGGCGGCCAAGGCGCGCAAGAAGATGGTAATGGGAACGGTGCGCTTGCGGTTGAACTTCAGAATGATGTAATCGGCTTTGCGGGTTTCAAATTCCATCCAGGCACCACGATCGGGGATCAATTTGGCCATCGCCTGAGGCCGACCGGTGGAGCGATCGATCGGCGCTTCAAAATAGACTCCAGGAGAGCGGATCAATTGCGAAACGACAACACGCTCGGTACCGTTGATAATAAACGTGCCTTTATCGGTCATCTCCGGGAATTCGCCCAGGAAGATATCCTGCTTGATCGGTTCGGGAATTTCCGGGCCAGCCAGGAGGACCGAAACATAAAGCGAGGAAGCGTACGTCAGATCGCGTTCAATGCACTCTTCAACCGAATATTTGGGCGGTTCAAACCAATACTTCAAACCCCATTGCTCGGCTTCCGGGGTGCGACTGGGGAAATAGAGCTTCATCCCCTTGTTGTAGGACTCAATCGGGGTAATCTCATTAAAAAGCTCCGCCAGCCCTTCCCGCTTCAGGCGCTGGAAAGAATCCAATTGCACCTCAATGAGCCTAGGGAGGTTGATGACACTATGGATACGGGCGTAATTTTTGACGGGCAAACGCGCCATGTCCTTCTCCTGAGAAGAATTAAAACACTACTCCCCGTCTCACAATAGACGGCAAGAGCGCAAAGAGATATTATACTACACTTTTATGCCTGTCCAGGCATCGTTCGCGTTCACTCCAATTGCCGACGAATTTTCTCCGCGGCGCGTTGCGCTTCTTCCAGGCGCTGACGCTCCTTTTCAACCACGGGTGGCGGCGCTTTTTGCGCAAATTCGCCGGCTAACAAGCGCTCCAGACGCTGAATTTGAGCTTCCAGTTCGGCCAATTCCTTCTGCAAGCGTTGCCGCTCTTCCTCTCGATTTACCAGATCGGCCAAAGGTAGGTAAACCTCCAATTCGCCTTCGACCAAAGCAACATGTTTTTCGGGCTTTGTATCGAGATGAGCATGAATGGTCAGGCGCGTCTCATCTAGGCGGGCCAGGGTCGCAAACGTGCTCTTCTCTTCTTGGAGCGTCTCATACAGTCTTTCGCCGGTCACCAGGACGGCTGCCAAGCGTTGTGTGGGCGGAACGCCTTTTTCAGCACGTAGATTACGGATTGCCCGCACCAGCTCCCGCAATCGCTCAAAATCCTTGATGGCAGTTTCTTCCCAGCCCTCCTCGGGCAAGATTTCCGGCCAGGAAGCAACGATCAGCACCTCGCTCCACGTGCCGCTCAAGGGACGCAGGTGAGCAGAATGTTCCAAGACCGCCCGTCGCAAATGACCGTAGATCTCTTCGGTGACGAAGGGCACAAACGGATGCAACATGCGCAAGATGGCATCGAAAACCTGCACACAACGCTCGGCGGTATAGAAAGCGCGATCGTCACCAGCAGCCACCTGGAGCTTGGCGATCTCCAAATACCAATCGGCAAAATCGGCCCAGAAGAAATCATAGAGCAGCTGACCGGCCTGACCGTATTGATAGTTCTGGAACAGGCGTTCCACATCGGCAATGACCCTCTTCAAACGCGCAAAAATGAATCGATCAGCCAGGGTCCACTCGGCCGGCCCACCGGGCTCCCGCGGCGCTTTTTCGAGCAGCGAAATCACTAACCTGCCGGCATTCCATAGCTTATTGGCAAAATTACGGTTCGCCTCCACCTTTTTGATCGAGAGGTTCATATCGTTGCCCGGCGTCGAACCGACAAGCAGCGTAAAGCGCAGGGCATCGGTGCCGAATTGCTCCATGACCACAAGCGGATCGATCACGTTCCCCTTGGTTTTAGACATTTTTTGACCATATTCATCGCGGACCAGGCCATGGAGATATACCGTGTGGAAAGGTTCCTTGCCGGTGAATTCCAACCCCATCATGATCATGCGCGCCACCCAGAAGAAGAGAATGTCATAGCCGGTTTCCATGATCGATGTGGGGTAGAAATAGCGATAGTCCGGAGTCTCTTCCGGCCAGCCAAGGGTGGAAAACGGCCAAAGCGCAGAGGAGAACCAGGTATCGAGCACGTCCGGGTCTTGTCCGATGTGCGGCGAACCACAATGGGCGCATTGGGCGGGATCTTCGCGCGCCACGGTTTCTTTGCCGCAATCGGCACAATACCAAACCGGAATGCGATGTCCCCACCAGAGCTGGCGACTGATACACCAATCTTGGATGTTTTCCAGCCAGTTATAATAAATCTTCTCAAAGCGTTCCGGCACAATGCGAATCCGTCCACTGCGCACGGCCTCGATAGCGGCTTCGGCCAGCGGTTTAATGCGCACGAACCATTGCGTGGAAAGCATCGGCTCAATGATTTCGCCTCCACGTTGGGCTCGCGGGATCGAGGTGATATAGGGCTCGGTGCGCAGGGTAAGACCGGCCGCTTCCATATCTGCCCATAGGCGTTGACGGCACTCAAAGCGATCCAGGCCGGCATAGGGACCGGCATTCTCGTTCATCCGCCCGACCTCATCCAGCACGGAGATCATGGGGAGATTGTGTCGCTGGGCAATTTCATAATCATGCGGATCGTGCGCCGGCGTGACCTTGAGGGCACCGGTGCCGAAGGCAGGATCTACATAAGTATCAACTATGACCGGAATTTCTCGTCCTAGGATCGGCACGACGACTCTTCGCCCAATGTAGCGCCGATAGCGCTCATCTTCGGGATGAACGGCCACGGCAGTATCACCCAGGATGGTCTCCGGACGGATGGTGGCCACCGGGATATATTCCCCATTGCCATCGGCAAGCATATACTTGAAGTAATACAACGTTACTTGCTCTTCGCTATATTCCACTTCCAAGTCGGAAACAGCCGTGCGCAATCCTGGTGACCAGTTGATCAGCCGCGGGCCGCGATAGATCAGACCCTTTTCGTAAAGGCGCACAAACGCTTCCCGTACGGCACGCGAAAGCCCAGGGTCAAGGGTAAATCGCTCACGGTCCCAATCACAGGAAGCGCCCAGACGACGGATCTGTTGCGTGATGATGTTCCCGTATTTCTCCTTCCATTGCCAAACCCGTTCGAGGAACTTCTCACGTCCCAATTGTTCACGGGTGAGGCCTTCGGCGGCCAGCGCGCGTTCGACCATCAGCTGGGTAGCAATGCCGGCATGATCGGTGCCCGGTACCCAGAGTGTGGGATAGCCTTTCATCCGATGATAGCGGATCATCAGGTCTTCCATGCTCACGAACATGGCATGGCCGAGGTGAAGCTCACCGGTCACGTTGGGTGGGGGAATGGAAATGACAAACGGGCGAATATTGGGATTGAAGCCGGGTTTGTTCGGATCGTTCCAGGGCTTAAAGTAGCCTCCAACCTCCCACATGGCATAAATGCGGGCCTCGGCAGATTTGAAATCGTACGTTTTCGGTAGTTCGTAAGGCATGGCTCCTCCTACTAGTTGAGATGATTGGATAGTGGACCGTGGACGGTAGGGATGGGACGTGGACCGTTGAGGAGGGACAGGAGAAGATCAAAAAAGCGCTCCGTCCACTAGAGGACGAAGCGCAGGCTCCGCGGTACCACCTCTATTCGCCACCGGTTGGCGGCGCGCTCATTCCCGGACCAGCATCCGGACCTTGCGATAACGGGCAATCCCGTGCCGTTCTACTCTTGGGAGGGTTGCTCCCAATTTCTTCGGCAAACATCCCTGGCGACCTTCAGCAGGCCCACACGGCGGAGGCTTCCAGCCGATGACCTCCTTCTCTATCCGCAGAGTCTCTGCTTACTCCTCCAGGTGTGGTGGCTATTATATGCAAAGATGAGAAAATGTCAACCTTTTGCGCGCCAGCACCATGCTCAATTGTTCGGTGCGCCCTGACGCACCCATTCGACGATGATCTCGACCTGTTGGGGGGCAATTTCGCTTTTGATGGACGATTTGCTGTACCAATAGGCTATTCTCCGGATCTCCGGGAGTGAGAAATGCGAAGGTGGGCGAAAACGACTTTGGGGGGTTAGGAAAACAACACCTGAACGCCCTCTTGGGTCAGTGACTTGAACATATCACTCTCGGTAGAGATCAGCTGTTCGACCAGTTCACGCTCGCGTTCCTGGAGCTGCAAGCTCTTCTCTTCTACTTGTATCGCGAGCAATGAACTTGTATATCCTGCCCAATGCGATGGGTGCGATCGGCAGCCTGCATTTCGACGGCAGGATTCCACCAAAGATCCAGGTGCAGGACGTAGTCGGCAGCCGTCAGGTTAAGACCTACCCCCCCTCGGCCTTCAAAAAACGGCACCTTTGGATCGCTCTGGAAACGATCGACCTGCTCCTGACGGTTTTGGGTTTGACCGTCCGGATAGGCATAGACCATCCCGCGTGAATCCAGTTTTCGGCGGAGCAGCGAAAGTGCCTGAACGAGTTGTGAAAAGCTCAGAGCTTTATGGCCTTCTGCCTGCAAAGTCTCGAGCGTCTCCAGGAGGATCTCGAATTTCGCCGAATCACCACGGTAGGTTGGCTCTACCGGCCGAGGGTGGATGCACACTTGCCTCATCCGCAGCAAGCCTTCTAGAATCTTGAAGCGGATATCGTTGATATCTTCACCCTCCTCCAACATACCCAACAGCAAGCCGCGATAGTAGTCACGGGTTTTCCCATAGAGCTTGCGCTGGGCAGGGCTCAACTCGGTGTAGATCACGCGCTCGGTGCGAGGGGGCAGTAGTTCTTCCAAAAGAGAGATTTTAGAGGACGGTTACCTGTTCCGATGCCAAGCGTTATTAATACAGCACATCTGCTTGGAAGTTGAACGACCGGATTCAACCTGCAATCTCCTGCCACCATTCCTTCAGTCGCAAGGCGTCTTCTTCCAGGATCGGGCTTTCACACAGAATGCGCCCTCCGCAGCCCATTTCGCGAAATACCCGGAAAATCGCCTGAACATCCAGATCGGCCTCTGCAAAAACCAGATGCTCTTTTTCGCCTTTTGGACCGTAATCAATGCCGGAAAGGTGAATGTGCAGGCGCCGCAGGGCCTCTTCCCCCAAGGCCTCGGCATAGGCCTCCAGCGCGGCACGCCATTCGTCTGAGCTGTTCATGCTACCATCGCCGGCGCGGGCATGCAGGTGGGCAAAATCCAAACAAGGCTCTACCCCGGGCAAGGCTTTTGCCATTTCCAGGGTATCTTCCAACGAGCCGAGCATCGCCGATTTGCCCATCGTTTCCGGTCGCAACCGCATCGGATTCCCCTGGGCGCGTAGCTCATCCAGGCAGGATTCCAACCGCGGTAGGACGCGCTTGAGCACCTCGCGTGGTGGCTGACCAAAGTATGAGCCAGGGTGGAAGATAATATCCGTAGCGCCGGCCAGATAACCATAGTATGCAGCATCCATCAGGCGTTTGCGCGATTTCTGCCATTCCGCTTCGTCGGCGTTCAGGTTGATGAAATAGGGCGCGTGGACGCTGATCGCCACATCCTCCGCTTTCGCCGTACGCCGGATGGCTTCGCACGTGGCAGGAGTGACGCGCACCGCCTGCACCCAGCCTAGTTCCAAGGCATCCAGCCCCAAACTGCGCAAATACAGGATCGCCCCCACACTACCGCCGGGCTTGGGGGGTGTCTTGAGCGGCGAACCAACGGTACCAAAGCGAAAGGTCAGGTTCATCTCATCCCATCCAAAATACGTTGAAGGTGGTGTAAAGTCCGATCGCGGTCGGTGAATTGCAGCGCCCACATGCCGATCTCTTTGGCCGCAGCGACGTTCGGTTCCCAATCATCTATAAAAATCGCTTCATAGGGCTGGACCTGGAGCTGCTCCAGCGCCAGGTAGTAAATACGCGCATCGGGCTTCATCAGGCCGACCTCGGCAGAAATCACGATCGCATCGAACGCCTCCTCAAGGCGCATTTTGCGAAGATAGGCGCGCAAATCGCTCCAGGCATTCGAGATCAGCCCGGTCTTGAAGTGCGGGCGCAGCGCGCGGATGAAAGCGATCAGCTCACGGTCGAGCACATCGCCGGCGAAAAATTGAGCGCTCAGGAACGGGATCTCCTCCGTTGGACGGTGCCAGCGCCGCGCCAATTCGGCCCAGTGTTCCTCGGCAGTGATCTCACCCAATGAGGCGCGCCGCGCCGAAGGGCTTTCAAAAACCTGATGCAGCAGCTCTTCGTATTCCAGGCCCAATCGCTCGGCAAGATATTGCCTGGGAGCGTCGAATTCGGTGCGCAGGAGCACACCGCCCAGGTCAAACAACACAGCTCGTATGCTCATAATCCATAAAAAGTGGCTGCCGCTCAATTGAGGAGGGCGGCCAATGTTTCGACGATGCGATCTGGTGGCGGGGACCAGGCTTCGGCCTGTTGACGGGTAGAAACACCGCTCAGCACGAGCACCGAAGGGCATCCGGCCGCTTGCGCCGCAGCAATATCGGTTTCCAGCCGATCGCCGACCACCCAGGTTTCCGCGCGCGGGCTTCCCAGGCGTTGCAAGGCCAATTCTATCAGGTACGGAGCCGGTTTGCCGGCAAAGCGCGGGGAGATACCGCTGGCGGTGACGATCACCGCGGCCCAGGCCCCGGCACCGGGAATCTCACCACGTGGCGTGGGGAAGGTCTTATCCGGGTTGGTGGCATAGAACGGTATGCCACGGCGTACCAAAAGGGTAGCCTCTACCATTTTGGCAAAATTGACCTGCCGATCCAATCCAATAACTACAGCCTGTGCCTCTTGTGCCCTCTCAACAGGCAAACACCGCAGGCCACGTTCTTCCAGCGCGCGCCTCAGGCCGTTTTCGCCAATGGCAAAGACGCTTTCCATCTGCGGATGCTCACGGCGGATCATCTCGGCAACCGCCTGAGAAGAAGTGACCACCTGCCACGGCTCGACCATCACGCCAAAGCGCTGTAGCCGCACCACGTATTCTTCCGGAGTGCGAGTGCTGTTATTTGTAGCAAAGACATAGCGCCAGCCGCGATCTTGCATCCGGCCGAAAATCTCGGCCAGGTTGCCGATCGGCTCATCGCCGCGCCAAAGTACGCCATCCATATCCAGGATCAGGTTCATGCGAATGCCCTCGGATCGATCAGGATGTGGGGAAACGACGGAGCAGGTATTCTAAAACAGACCGATCGATCCAGCCCTCTTCTACATTCGAGCGTTCCTCAAAGTTCTCGTTGCCGAGAAATAGGCGCAAGGCATCGGCAGTGGCCTCATCCAGTTGTCCATGCGCCGGACCTGGATAGAGCTGCTGAGCCTGCAAAATTTTCTGGAGGGCGATCAGCGGCTCCCCCTCCAGTGCGACCCGATCGGCCGCATCGCTATGGCCGAAGTAGAGCGCGTGGAGTTCCAGGAGCTGACCCAATCGCAGCACCGGGTCTGCATCGTCGTCTACGCGGTAATCTATCCAGCGATCCAGGAACCCGCCATAGCCGCCTTTGGGCTTGACGACGTAGATCGCAGCACTTTGCCGGCCCCGCCGATCGCCGCCGGCGCGATCACCGGCCAGCAGCGCAGCATAGAGCCGAGTAGGTAGATCGCCAGAAGTCTCCAGAAAGGCGCGTTCCATCGCCTCAACGACTTCGGGACCGACCAGAATATTACCCTGAACGGCATAGCCCGGTCCGATACGTCCACCGGCCCAGGCAAAACACTCGTTGCCTGTAAACGTGGCCGATCGTCCCTGCGCATCCACTATACCCACTTGGCGCAACTCGCGCCCATCATCTTCCGCCAGTAACTTTTCCAAGACTTCCTCGGCGCTGAGCCCTTGCGTCAACAGCGCCAGGCCACGCGGTCCGAAGGAAGTATTGGCATAGGATTGCGTAGCAATGGCACCCGCTCCGGCCTGTGCCCAGGGAACGACCGCGCCGACGGCAGGGAATTTGGAAGCCACGGCCACACCCCAGGCCGGTTCATTAAGATCGCAGGCGACGATGGAGAACGTCATAGCCTACCTCAGGCACGCGGCGAGCGTAGCTCTTGCAGACGCTTTTCCAGCTCGCTCCGTCGTTGGAGAGCAGCCTGGCGTACCTCTTCAGAGACTGCTTGGGCACGCTGACGCAATTGAGAGCGCAATTGCTCCCCAGAAGCCGGCGCCAGCAACAAGGCAATGGTGCCTCCGACTAACCCGCCGAGGAAAACACCGATCAGAAAGGCAAAAATTTTACGCATGGGAAACCTCCTCGAGTATTTTTGAATGCCGAGCAAAAGTGGCTATGAATTCCAAGATCAGCCGCAAAGCGGCAAAGACGGTAGATTCGGAAGGATCGAGCGGTGGAGCGACCTCAACCAGGTCTAACCCGACGAGGGGAAGCCCGCGCAGAGATTGCAGCAAGGTCATCAAGTCACGGGTGCTCAGGCCACCGCCTTCCGGTATGCCGGTGCCGGGGGCGAAGGCCGGGTCTAGGCAGTCAATATCCAGGGAAATGTGGATGGCATCATAATTGCGCAGAATGGGACGAATCTCGCCGAGGAGCGCCCGAATCCCTCGTTCTGCCACTTGTGCGGCAGAATAGAGGTGAAAAGGCTCTTTTTCCAGCAGCGGGATTTCCTGATCTTCCCACGAGCGCAAGCCAATCAAGATGACATCCTGGGGACGCAAGCCACTTTCCAAAGCCCGCCGTAACACGCAGGCATGAGAGAGTCGGGAACCGTTGAAAACATCGCATAGATCGGGATGGGCATCCAGCCAAAGCAGCGCCAAACGGCGATCGGAAAAGCGTTCGATCTGCCCTTGAATGACGGGGATGGAGATCGAATGATCGCCGCCGAGGACAATCGGGACGTTCGGCAAAACGCGGATTTCGCTGCGTAGGGTCGGAAAATCTTGGAAAGGATCGGAAATCGAACGATCGCCCAAATCGCAAACGCGCAGGGACCCAAGCGAAGTCCGATCCTCGGCGAACGGCGTCAGGTGCTGGGACCAGAAGCGCAGACGCGCCGGGCCCTGCGCTGCTCCGCCTCGTGCGCTGACGCCTCCCTCATACGGGACGCCGATCACGGTGAAATCGGCTTCGGCTGGGGCGAGGCCAGGGCGCGCCAGATCGGCCCAAAGTCCATGAGTGGGTGCGGGATCGGGAAGCATGGCTACGGTGTGGCCAGACTTTCGGCCACTTTGAGGGGATCGAATTGCCCAACGCTTCGCCAGCGTTCTTGTCCCTGGGCATCAAAGAAAATAAAAGTGGGAGTGTATTCAAAACCGAAATAGCGTGTTAACTCCCTTCCGCTGGAACTTTGAATGTTCACCCGTATCACGATCAAATGCCCGCGATACTTTTGTTCGACTTCATCTACTAACGGGCGAACGACAGTACATCCAAGGCAAAACGGGGATTGGAATTCGAGCAGGACCGGGGTCCCTTGTCCGATCTGAGCCACCACTTGAGCCGCATCTTCGCTCAGGTAGCTAGGCCGCGGATGCAGGATCACCCAGGCGACAACAATGGTGGAAAACAAAGTGCCAAAGGCAATCCATTCGCCCAGACCACGCCTGCGACGCAACAGCATAAAGCCGGCAATACCCAGAAGGATAGCGCTCACCCACAGGACGGAATAGGCCCGGAGATAACGCTCCAGAATTCCAAAAGCTTCTCCCATAAAATCCTCCTTGGACGAGTTTCCTAAAGCAAGGTTTTTGTTTGACAGTTCACCTGTCTTCTTTTACAATCAACGAGCTAACGCACGATGCCAATCCTACTTCAGGAAGGGATCCGTTATGAAAGAGTATACCACTGAGTTTTTGCGAAATGTAGCATTGATCGGGCACGGGAGTGCCGGAAAGACGATGCTCGGCGAGGCCTTTTTGCATGCAACGGGGGCAACGACCCGCCTGGGACGGGTGGAAGATGGTACGACAGTTTCCGATTACGATGAAGAAGAAATTCGCCGCAAGATTTCAATCTACACCGCTGTTTTGCCCGTCGAATTCGGGGGATACAAGATCAATGTGCTGGATGCTCCGGGTTTTCCCGATTTTATCGGCGAGGTGATCTCGGCACTTTCGGTGGTCGAAACCGCGCTGGTGATCGTGGATGCAGTGGCCGGCCTGGAAGTGGGCACCGAGATCGCCTGGCAATATGCTGAAGAAGCCAACGTACCACGCTTTGTGGTGATCAATAAGATGGACCGCGAGAACGCCAACTTTGAAAAGGCCCTGGCTTCGGTCGCCGAGTTTTCCTCTACCCGCTTGATCAAAGTGCAATTGCCGATCGGTGAGAAACAAAATTTTAAGGGCGTGATCGACCTTTTGCGCATGAAGGCCTATCTCGGGGATGGGAAAACGACCTCCGAAATCCCGGCCGAACTCAAGGCTGCTGCCGAAGAGGCGCGCCAGGCATTGGTAGAAGCGGCTGCGGAAGGGGAAGATGAACTGCTGGAAAAATACCTGGAAGGTGGCTCATTGAGCGATGAAGAAGTGGTGCGCGGCCTGAAAAAAGCCATTCAGAATGGAAGCTTTATCCCCGTCTTCTGCGCGGCCGGCGCCGCCGAGATCGGCATCCTGCCCTTGCTCCAGGCGATCCTCGACCTCGTGCCTTCACCTTTGGAAGCCACCCCGCGCAAAGCCCAGACTCCAGATGGTCAGGAAGTGGAACTCCAGCCGCGAGCGGAGGCTCCCTTGGCCGCCTATGTTTGGAAAACGACCGCCGATCCGTTTGTCGGCAAGATGACCTATTTCCGCGTCTTTTCCGGCACCGTGCAGGCAGATGCCCGCATATGGAATCAGACCAAAGGGGCCGAAGAGCGCATGGCCGGGTTACATGTGCAGCGCGGCAAAGAATCCCTGCCGATAAAAATCGTCTATCCGGGCGATATTGCCGTAGTCTCCAAGCTCAGCGTTACGGCCACTGGGGATACGTTCTGCGATAAGAGTCACCCGCTGATCCTTCCGGTGCCGAAATATCCTACGGCGCTCTACCGCGTAGCGATTGCACCCAAGACCCAGGCCGATGCCGCCAAGATCACCCCGACCCTGACGCGCCTATGCGAGGAAGATATGACCCTCTCCTGGTACAACGAGCCGGCCACGGGGCAGACGATCCTGCAGGGGATGGGCGATCAGCATATTGACGTGGCCATCCGCCGCGCCGAGACCAAGTTCCAGGTCGGTCTGGTAACGATGGAGCCGAAAGTGCCCTATCGCGAGGGGATCACGCGCAAGGCCGCTGCGCAGTATCGCCACAAGAAACAGACGGGTGGCGCTGGCCAGTTCGGCGAAGTCCATCTACGCATCGAGCCTCTCCCGGATGCCGAGTTCGAGTTCACCGATGAACTGGTCGGCATGAACCTTTCGCGCTCCTTCCTGCCGGCGATCGAAAAGGGCATTCGCAATGCGATGGAACAAGGCGTCGTCGCCGGGTATCCAATGAGCAACGTCAAAGTGGTAGTTTACGATGGGAAGGAACACCCGGTGGACTCCAAGCCGATCGCCTTTGAAATTGCCGGGCGTGAGGCCTTCAAGTTGGCCGTGCAAGATGCCGGCCCGGTGCTCTTCGAGCCGATCATGAAGGTACGAGTAGTCGTGCCGGAAGCCAACATGGGCGATGTGATGAGCGATCTCAACACCCGACGCGGGCGCGTGCTGGGCACGGAAAGCGAACGCAAGAACACGGTGATCTTGGCCTATGTTCCGCTGGCCGAAATGCTCCGCTACACGACCCAGCTCCGTTCGTTGACCGGTGGCCGTGGCTACTTCACGATGGAATTCGATCACTACGAGATCGTCCCGCAACATATTGCTACCGGCATCATCGAGGCCCATAAGAAGGAGCTCGAATCTCGCAAAGAAGAGTGAGCTGAACCTTGACGGTTGCCGCAGGGTGACAGTATAATCTGCCCTGCCAGCACCGACACAAACATGACGAGCGCGTGAGAAAACAACTCACGGCGCTTGTCTTTGTTTGTCTTTTGCTATATCAAAGGCATCCGGATATTTTTTCTCTTTGAGGAGAGCCAGCAGTGGAAACAAAAGAATTAGTCGCCCTCCGTATTAGCCTTGCCTCGCCGGAGACCATTCTCTCCTGGTCCCATGGGGAGGTGCTCAAGCCCGAAACGATTAACTATCGCCGCCTGCGCCCCGAAAAAGACGGCCTTTTCTGTGAAGTTATTTTCGGCCCTACGCGAGATTATCAGTGTTATTGCGGAAAATACAAGAACGCACGCTATAAGGGGATCACCTGCGATAAGTGCGGTGTGCAGGTGACCAAAGCCGAAGTGCGCCGCGAGCGCATGGGGCACATTGCCCTGGCCGCCCCGGTCGCGCATATCTGGTACACCCGGCGTGTTCCTTCCTATGTTGGCCTTTTGCTCGATATTTCGCGGCGCAACCTCGACCGTGTACTCTATTTTGCCCAGTACATTGTGACCTATGTAGACGAAGAGGCGCGCCAGAAAGCCCTCAAGCGTTTGGAAGATGAAATTTCGGTCTCGGTGCGCGAACAGGAGAACCAGATCAACGCCAAAATCGCCGAGATCAAGCTGGGCCGCGATCGTGTGCTTGCCGAGCTGCGTCAGCGACAGGAACAGATCGAGCGCGCCTACGAAGAGCGCATCGCCGAAGAGCTCGACCCGGTGATCAAAGAGGGTCAGCGCTTGGAGAAAATGCTCCAGGAACAGAGCGGGCAAACCCTTCCCACCCCTGTGCATTTCGCCATCAACGGAGAAGTCATCGTAGAAGCCGGGGAGAAAGTCTCTTCAAGTCACCTATCTCGTTTGCAACAGCTCGTTCGTAGCCAGCTGGAAGCGATTGAAAGCCGAGTACGCGCCGAAAAGGAACGCGAGCTCGAGGCGCTCAAGATGGAGATCGCCCGCGTACGCGCCGAGGCAGAAAAAAAGATGGAGGCCTTGCGCCTGCAGCTCGAAGATCAGACATCCCTCTCGCAAAACCAGAATGCCCGCCTGCGCGACGAACTTTTGGATCTGCGCCCGATGACCTTCCTGAGCGAGACCCGCTACCGGGAACTGAAACAACGCTGGGGACAGGTCTTCCGGGCCGATATGGGTGCGGAGGCCATCTATGATATCCTCCGCCGGCTCGACCTGGATAAGCTGGCCGAAGAGCTCTGGCATGAAATCCGCACCTCCAAATCGAAACAAAAGCGCAAGAAGGCCACTACGCGGCTGAAGGTGGTGGAAGCCTTCCGACGTTCCGGAAATCGCCCGGAGTGGATGATCCTGACGGTGTTGCCGGTCATTCCGCCGGAACTGCGCCCGATGGTCCAGCTTGATGGTGGGCGCTTCGCCACTTCGGACCTGAACGATCTGTACCGGCGGGTGATCAACCGTAACAATCGTCTCAAGCGTCTACTGGAGCTCGGCGCCCCGGATGTGATCATCCGCAACGAAAAGCGCATGCTCCAGGAGGCCGTTGATAGCCTAATTGATAACAGCCAGCGCGGCAAGGCTCTCAGCCGCCGTGGACGCCGTGAGCTGAAATCCCTGAGCGATATGCTCAAGGGCAAGAAAGGACGCTTCCGCCGCAACTTGCTGGGGAAGCGCGTGGATTACTCCGGGCGTTCGGTGATCGTCGTCGGCCCGCAATTGAAGCTCTATCAATGCGGTCTGCCGAAGACGATGGCGCTGGAGCTCTATCGCCCCTTCGTCATGGCACGCTTGGTCCAGCGTGGCTTTGCCAATAACATCAAGGGAGCGCGTCGCCTGATCGAGCGCGGACGGCCGGAAGTTTGGGAAGTGCTCGAAGAGGTGATCAAAGAGCGTCCTGTCTTGCTTAACCGTGCTCCCACCCTCCACCGTTTGAGTATTCAGGCCTTTGAACCGATCCTGATCGAAGGTTCGGCCATCCAGCTCCACCCACTGGTTTGTACGGCCTTCAACGCCGACTTCGATGGTGACCAAATGGCCGTCCACGTGCCGCTTTCGCAGAAGGCGGTGCAGGAAGCCCGCGAACTGATGCTCTCCTCAAAGAACTTGCTCAAGCCGGCCGATGGGGAACCGATCATCTCCCCCTCTAAGGATATGGTGTTGGGCATTTACTACCTCACAATGGAGCACCGCGAGCCACACAAAGGGGATGGGCGTGCCTTTGTGGATATGGACGAGGTGCTCATGGCCTATCAGCTAGGGCAGGTGGATGTACATACCCGTATCAAAGTATGGGTGCAGACCTGGTACGATGAGTATAACAATCGGTTGGCCCAACCGCAACGGGTTTTCCTACAGACTACCGTCGGCCGGGTTTTGCTCAATCAGGTGCTCCCGCCCGAGGTCCAATTTGTGAACCGCTTGCTGGATAAAGGTGGCGTGAAGGACCTGATCGCCGAAGTCTATGAAATTTGCGGTCAGGATGTGACCACCGAGATCGCCGATCGCATTAAGGACCTAGGCTTTGAATACGCAATGCGCTCTGGCACCACCCTGGCCGTTTCCGATATCACCATCCCACCGGATCGCACTCAGATTATCCAAGAGGCTTTGCAGCAAGTTGAGGTGGTGCAGCGCGATTATCGCCGCGGTCTGCTGACCGATCAGGAGCGCAACGAGCGCGAAATCGAAATTTGGCAGAGGGCCACCGAACGCGTGGCAGAGGCGGTCAAACGCCACATGGACCCGGAGGGCAACTTGGCAACCATGGCGAACTCCGGCGCTACCAAAGGTGGATTTTCCACCATTTCGCAATTGGCCGGCATGCGCGGTCTGATGGCCGATCCTTCCGGGCGCATCATCCCGCTGCCCATCCGCTCGAATTTCCGCGAAGGCCTGACGGCGCTGGAATACTTCATCTCCACCCACGGTGCCCGTAAAGGTTTGGCAGATACGGCCTTGCGCACAGCCGATGCCGGTTACCTGACCCGGCGTTTGGTGGATGTGGCGCAGGATGTGATCATCAACGAATACGATTGCGGCACCCGGGAGTACATTGTCATCCGCAAGTCCGATGATGTGGCCGGCCAATCGATGGGCGCACGCCTCTATGGGCGGGTGGTGGCCGAGCGGGTGATCGATCCGAAGACCGGGGAAGTGCTGGCCGAGCGGGACGATTTGCTCGACCATGAACTGACGCGTAAGATCGTCGCTGCCGGCGTGAGCGAGGTGAAAGTACGTTCGCCGCTCACCTGCGAATTGCAATACGGCATATGCGCCAAATGCTACGGCATCGACCTCGGCCGCGGCACCCTGGTGGAGCTGGGCACGGCCGTTGGCATCATCGCCGCCCAATCGATCGGTGAGCCGGGCACCCAGCTGACCCTGCGAACTTTCCACACCGGTGGCGTGGCCGCAGGCGGTGATATTACAACCGGTCTGCCACGCGTTGAAGAGCTCTTTGAGGCACGAAAGCAACCCAAGGGCGAGGCCGTCGTCTCCGAAATTGCCGGGACGGTGCGCATCTTCCAATCTGACCGGTATGCCGATATCCGCGAAATTCGCGTCCAACATAGCGAACTGGTTAGCGATACCTATAGCATTCCGGAAGATTGGAGCATTACGGTAGAAGATGGTCAAGAGGTGCGCGCCGGGGCAGTGCTGGCGATCAAAGAAGAGGCTTCGATCCTGGCTCAGCACGGCGGTCGGGTGCGCCTGGAAGGCAACCAGGTGATCGTGTCTTACGATCAAAAAGAAGAAAAGGTCTACGAAATTCCGGTTGCCATCCGTTTGCTGGTCAAAGATGGAGATCGAGTGGAGGCAGGGCAACCGCTCACCGAAGGTTCCCTGAACCCACATCGCATCCTGCGCATCCAGGGACGCGAAGCTTGCCAGCTCTACCTCCTGAGCGAAATCCAGAAAGTGTATCGCTCGCAGGGCCAGAACATTCACGATAAGCACTTCGAGGTCATCCTGCGCAAGATGATGAACAAGGTGCAAGTGATCCGTCCTGGAGATACGAACTACCTACCGGGCGATTTGGTCGATCGGCTGGAAATCCGCTGGGTGAACGAACAGCTGCTGGCCGAAGGCAAACAGCCGGCGCGCTACGTGGAAGTGCTGCTGGGCGTGACGAAGGCCTCCCTGAGCACCGATTCGTTCTTGGCGGCTTCCTCCTTCCAGCACACAATCAAGGTCCTGGCCGGCGCGGCTATTGCCGGAGCCACCGATCCGCTCTATGGGCTGAAAGAGAACGTGATCATCGGGAAGCTCATCCCGGCCGGCACCGGATTCCGCCCCGATCGCCTGAAACATTTGAAATCATTAAAAGGCGGATCTTCGCAGTGGACGGATCTGCCGGATACTTCGGCCGGAGATTGAGGCCATGCACCTGCGCAGCGGCGTTGACCTGATCTCCCTTCAACGCTTTGACGAGGCGCTGCAGCGGCACGGTCAACGGTTGCTGAAGCGAGTGTTTACAGAAACCGAAATCGAACAAAGCGGCGGGCGAGTCGCATCGCTCGCCGCTCGTTTTGCCGCTAAAGAAGCCGCGGCCAAGGCGATAGGGTGTGGCATCGGTGAGGTAGGTTGGCGAGAGATCGAAGTGGTAATTAACGAAAAAGGAGCGCCGCACCTCCGTTTTCACGGTAACGCGGCGCAGAAAATCAAAGCGCAAAAATGGCAGGATTGGTCTCTCAGCCTGACCCACACCGAAGAGGCCGCCTTAGCCATGCTGATCGTGCTCTGCGGGGACCTCTCGGATTAGGAAGACGACCTACCGGCTAAGGTCGGCTCCGAAAGCGTCCGAGGGCGCGAACGTCCGTTGCCCGAATGCGCAGCCTGCTCGTTTTCTTCGATGCCGATCCAGAAATGACCGGGCAAAACAAAACGATAGGGGCGAATGGCAACACCATTGGCGAGAGATTCGGCTTCCCCAGCACTCAGAACGCTCGGATGTACCAAACAAAGGTTCGGCTCTCGACCGTATTTGCGCCGGTAATATTCTACCGCCCGTTGCACTTTCTTTACGAACGGTGTGTTCGGATCGTTATCAAACCAGAGCATTCCGACATTCATTTGAGACCTCCTGACCCCTTTTCGGGTATCCAGAAACGCAACCAGTGCTCCCCTTCTATGAGCGCATATCCTTTGCCGGGTCGCAGATTTCCACATGGTGCCTCAGGCGGCAAGGAGAGCCTCTCACCGAGCTGCTGCATATGGCGCGAATCGGCAATGCGGGCGAAAAGATAGGTATGCATCAGAGCGGTCCAAGGTTGCATTTCAAAAAAGTCTTGCGACGCCAGTGTGACCACAGGCCAGATTTTGCGCTTTGGGCCGCGTGCCAACAGCCACTGGGTATGCAAGCGAATCTCGTATTCCAGGCCTTGCACCAGGGTGAGATCGTCCAGGAAGAGCAGCGTAACGCAACGTTCGCGATCCGCGTGGCCGCGGGCGGCCAGGGAATAGAGCATATCTGCAGCGCGGTTCTCGGAAGCGCCAAGAACCCCGTCACAATGAGAGGCTTCGCGCAGGTCTTCCCACTCCTCCGGTCGCCGCGTGATCACGGTAAAGCGCACCTGGGCGGCATCTTTGGTCTGGATCAAGGCGCGGGCGACGGTACGTAACAGATGGGTCTTGCCGCTACCCCGATCGCCCAACAGTAGCAGAGCACCAACCGCGGCATTGCCGAGATCGAGCAAAACCGGCAATCCATCCTCAGCAACGCCGAAGAAAATCGTCGCTCGCGGGAGAGAGAGATACTCCTCAAGCACTTCTTCCAGCGTTGGGCGATGTGCTTGCCGAATTTCTCTCCCCAGGTCCGTAAGAGCTTGTAAGAGAAGCGGAGAAGGAGCAGACATTTTTAGAACCTTTGTTCTAATAATATCTCGGATCTACGATTTTGTCAAGAGGTGATTGGCTATTGCTATTTGTTATACGTAGATTACCCATTTCTGATACAATTTGCCGGCAATGGATATCCTTTCTTCTTCTCTGTTCGCCAATCTCTCGCCCGCGCTACTGCAAACACTGGAAAGGATGGCTTTGCAACGGCGCGTGGAAGAGGGGAGCTTCTTCTTCATGGAAGGTGATGAGGCCTCCCATTTGTACTTTCTTACCCTGGGACGGGTTCACGTTTTCCGCCTCACACCCGATGGCAAGCAGATCGGCCTGCGCATTGTTACGCCCGGTATGCTGTTTGGCGCTGTAGCCGCCATCCGGCCGGAGAAAGGATACCCGGTCACAGCACAGGCTTTGGAAGATAGCCAAGCTCTGGCCTGGGAAGCAGAAAGCTTCTATAGCCTGCTGGTGCGTTATCCAGAACTGTTCAGAAAATTATTCCATGTCGTATATGAACACCTGGAAGAAGCCCATACCCGTCTGGTGGAGCTGGTCAGTCAGCGGGTGGAACAGCGATTAGCACGCTTGCTGTTACGTCTGGCATCCCAAATGGGGCACGAAACTGCCGAAGGAATTTTGATCGATATGCGCCTCACCCGTCAGACCTTGGCCGAACTTTGCGATACCACCCTCTTCAGCGTCAGCCGGGCGCTGAGCGAATGGGAACAACAAGGATGGCTCACAGCCCGCCGGGAACAGATCGTTCTACGCAATCCACATGGGCTCTTTTTATTAGGCGAGGGGCTTGATATACACACCGGAGGCTCTTCTCGCGGTTCCTGAGGGTTCTGCTCAAATTGATCCTGTGCCAGAACACGGCAACAGCATTCCTTACCACTCGTGGTATGGGGCTCGTTTTTTGTGCTTTGTGCTCTGGATGTCCATCAAGCAAATCAGAGCCCTCTTTAGAATAGCCCCGGCCATCATAAAGTCATCGGCATGAAACATGGCTCTACCGCAAAAACTATGTCTGCCAGATAGGCTCGATCCCATAGGAGACGGACGAGGACGGATGACACGGAAAAGTGGAAAAAGGGCTTTTTGCAGTGAACTCAAACATGTCAGGGGCTCGGTATGGTACTCTCTCATACAGGTGTGAAGAGTCCCTATTTGCGCCGAGCATGTTTTTGGTATCAAACCATTTTCCTGGTGAAAGTCTATCTCGTCCATCTTGCAAATCCCCTCTTTTTGCAAAGATCGGCTATTCTTTGCGCCATCGCAAAGAAAACATTCTCTACAGAGGTTATCTTTAGGGCATGAAGGATCTTCGCGTTCCTTTTCCTTTGATGGGATTGGCCATTCTGGCGTTGCTGTTCGGGCTTTGGGCCGGCCTCTTGCGCATAGGATGGATTTTGCCCAGTTTTTCAACACTGGCCATTGTCCATGGTCCGCTAATGGTTTCGGGCTTTCTAGGGGTTTTGATCCCTCTTGAGCGCGCTGTGGCGTTGCGTCAACGGTGGATGTTCCTTGCTCCCCTGGCCAGCGGAGCAGGATGGGTCACCCTGTTTCTGTATCCTCCCCTGGGCGCTCTGTTGATGGCCCTGGGCAGTTTGGGAATGGTGGCCATTCTGTGGGTGATGTGGCGGCGCGAATCTCAGCTCCACACCCTTACCTTACTTTTAGGGGGTGTAGCCTGGGCGATCGGCAACCTGCTTTGGTTGGCCGGATGGCCGATCTTCCGCGTTGTGCTCTGGTGGATCACCTTTCTACTTCTCACCATCGCCGGCGAACGCTTGGAACTGCAGCGCGTGCTACGACCCGCAGGAAAAGAACGGCAACTTTTTTGGGCATCTGTGGGGATGTTGCTCTTGGGAACCTTACTGACGGCCTGGGATCAGAGCCTTGCTTCCCGTTTACAAGGGTTGGCTTTCTTAGCATTGAGCGCGTGGTTCCTGCGCTTCGATTTGGCCATTCACAATTTAAGACATCCTGCTCCGATCACCCGGTATATTGCTATCACTCTGGCAAGCGGTTTCTTGTGGTTGGGACTTTCTGGGGTGTTCTTCCTGATCTACGGAGCCGTTTATGCCGGCCCGGCTTACGATGCCGCACTTCACACGTTTTTCGTCGGCTTCGTCATCTCAATGATCTTTGGCCATGCTCTGATCATTTTCCCGGCAATCATGGGCCGGATGGCGCAATTTTCTCCCCGTTTTTACCTACCGCTGTTGTTGCTCCATGCTTCTCTCGCCTTGCGCATCTTTGGGGATTGGCGCATGCAAACCTCATTACGACAATGGGGTGGCATGGTGAATGTGCTGGCCATTCTGCTCTTTCTGGTCATGATAGCTGTTTCTTTCGCCCGCAAGGGATGATATGCCAAAACCAACACGCTGGTTTGTCAAAGCTTCGCTCCTCTATCTGCTCTTGGGATTGATCCTGGGCATTTTCCAAAACACAGGCCTTGGACGTTCTTTCAACTTCTTCCCCACCTATTTGCATGTACTCACCTTTGGATGGTTGACGCAGCTCATCTTCGGCATTGCCATCTGGATGTTCCCGGCACCCAGCAAAGAGCAACCGCGCGGCCCGGCATGGACCAGTTGGACGGCGTTTGTCACTCTGAACGTTGGCCTGCTGCTGCGCCTTTTCTTCGAACCGCTTCAGAGCATCCGCCCTTCGCCGTTCGGTGGATGGATGTTGATTTTCAGCGCCCTCCTGCAATGGCTAGCCGGGGTGGCGTTTTTCGTCAACATTTGGCCGCGGATCAAAGGACGTTAAGATGCCCCGCCTGACGCAGTATTTCCTCCGCGCCTCCCTGATCTATCTGCTTCTCGGCTTCACGTTTGGCAGCCTGATCCTGACACAGAAGGGAATACCGTTTGCGCCGTTCTTGTGGGCATTTTTGCCTTTGCACGTGGAGAGTGTGTTGATCGGCTGGATGACCCAGTTCGCTATGGGAGTCGCCTTCTGGATTTTGCCGCGCCTGGGTCCAACCCGCCCCCGAGGCAACGAAACCTGGAGCTGGATCGCTTTCTTCACGCTCAATCTGGGCATCTGGCTGAGCTGGATTCCATCATGGAACATGGTGCTTCCCGGCCGCTTTCTGGAGCTTTTCGCCTTGCTGCTTTTCGTGTGGGGAAATTGGCCGCGGCTTTATGGACGATAGACCATAGAGGTAGGCCGTAGAGAGGACGGTAGACCGTGGAGTGGAATGCAGAGCAGCTCTAAAGGCCAGCTTTTGTGCTTGCGGCGCGCACGCCGGCCATCAGCAAGCCCAGTTTCTCAGGCGTGGCCTGAGCACGCGGCAGAATATCCATGATTTTCCCCTCATACATGACCACAATGCGATCTGCCAGCGCCAGAATTTCATCTAGGTCTTCGGAAATCAACAGGATCGCTACCCCGGCCTGGCGCTGAGCCAACAATTGAGAACGTACGTATTCCGTGGCGCCGATATCCAACCCGCGCGTCGGCTGGGCGGCGAGGATGAAGCGCGGCGCGGCCGAAAGTTCACGCGCCAACACTACCTTCTGGATATTCCCCCCGGAAAGGCTCTGCACCGGCGTCTCGCGGGAAGGCGTCTTGATCTGATAACGTTCGATCAGGGCATCGGCGTGTCGGGCTACTTCCTTCAAACGCAGAAAAGTCGAACGAGCAAAGGGCGGGCGAGGATGATTCTTCAGCAGCAAGTTCTCGGCCACGCTGAATTCACGAATAACGCCATCCCGCATCCGTTCTTCCGGAATATAGGCCATGCCGCGCGACGTACGCTCGGCCGGCGAAAGCGTGGTGATCTCTTCCCCCTCCAGCCAGAGGCGGCCGGCTATGAGAGGGCGCAAACCGGCGATCACTTCGGCCAATTCGCGTTGCCCGTTGCCCGATACGCCGGCAATGCCCAAAATTTCGCCATGATAGACCTCTAGCGAAATCCCCTTCAAGCCACTTATACCGCGATCGTTCAGGCAAGAAACATCTTCTAGCCGCAAACAAAGCGGTCCCCGTTCCCCGCCACCCGGATTCAGCGCCGGGGAAACCGGACGCCCTACCATCCAGTTGGCCAGCGTTTCTTTTGTGATCTCCCGTGTGGGACGAGTGCCGATCTTCCGCCCATCGCGCAAGACGGTCACCCGATCGCTGATGGCGATCACTTCGTGCAATTTATGCGAAATAAAGACAATGCCGTGCCCTTCCTGCACCATTTGGCGAATAATGTGGAAAAGTTCCTCTACTTCCTGAGGCGTGAGCACCGCGGTCGGCTCGTCCAGGATAAGCACATCTGCACCGCGATAGAGCGCCTTGATAATCTCGACCCGTTGCTGCTGTCCAACCGAAAGCTGCCAGATGTAGGCCCAAGGATCGATTTGCAGGCGATAACGCTCGGCCAGGTGCAATATCCGATCGGCGACACGGTCAAGATCGGTAAGCAAACCACGACTTGAGGGCAATCCCAGGGCTACGTTTTCGACCACGGTAAGCGTTTCTACCAGCATGAAATGCTGATGAACCATGCCGATCCCACGTTGAATGGCATCTAGCGGCGAGTTGAAATGGACGCGCTCTCCATTGAGGCAGATTTCACCTCCATCGGCACGATACATGCCATAGAGGATTTTCATCAGGGTAGTCTTGCCGGCGCCATTTTCCCCTAACAAGGCATGCACTTCACCGGCATGCACATCGAAATCCACATGATCGACTGCCAGGACGCCCGGAAAGCGCTTGACAATGTCGCGCATTTCAACCGATTCAAGTCGTGGTCGTTGAACAGAGACAGACACGGAATTCCCCTCCGCCGGGAAGAGGGTGGAGTGAGATCACCCCACCCTCCACCGTGAAGCGTCTATTTCGGCAACTCGATCTTGATGCTCCCATCAATGATGCCCTGGATCGTCTCCTGGGCTTTGGCTTTCACATTGGCAGGAACATTGAAAGACGGGTTGAATTCGATCACCTCACCGCCGTTGGCCAGGTTGATGGTGAACGATTTGCCACCCAGGGTACCGCTTTGGATAAGAGCGATCATCTCCTGTAGTGCCACTTCCCAATGGTAAACTTGCGTGGCGACGACGATGTTGGGGGCGAGGGAGGCCTGGCTGGATTGCGTGCCGAACCAGAGCACGCCCTTATCTTTCGCCACTCCAATCGCACCGACCACCATTTGCGCCGTGCCGGTGAGCACATCGGCGCCGGCAGAGATGTGTGTGTTCGCCGCTTCGGCGGCCAGTGCAGTATCCGAGAAGGAACCGATGTAGTTGACGTTCACCGTAATGTTCGGGTCCACCGAGGCCACACCGGCTTTGAAGCCATCCACATAGAGTTTTGCATCGCCGGTTTCGATCGGGCCGATCACGCCGATGACCTTGCCCTTGGTCATCAACGCGGCCATCACACCGTTGACATAGCCACCCTCATGCGAGGCGGCTTCGTAGGCAAAGACGTTCGGCAACCCAAATGTGTCGACCGTAGTACCCCAAGCGAAGCTAGTATTCGGGAAATCTGGGGCGATCTCCTTCAGCGAAGAGCCGTATTGCGAACCGTGGGCAATCACCAGATCGAAACCTTGGGAGGCATAGTCACGGATGGCCGCGGCAGCATCATCTACATTGAACATTCCCTCCGAGTAGACAAACTCGAAGCGGTCCTTGCCCATCATATTCTGGATCGCCACCAGGGCATCGTACATACTCTGGCTAAAGGCCATATCATTGATGGCGCTGGGCATAACCACGGCCACGCGGAAGGGTTTCGGCGCGGCAGTCGTCGGTGCCTGGGTCGGCGCGGGAGCCTGGGTCGGCGCGGCCGGAGCTTGGGTCTGGACAGGAGGCGCTGTCGGCGTCGGCTTCGGCGCGCAGGCAGCCAGGAGCAGGGCGATCAGCAAAAGGGGCACAATTGTCAGATGGCGTTTCATAGTTTCTTCTCCTCAATAGAATTTACGGAAAACGGATGGACGAAACATGGAGCATTTTTCGGGGCTATCACCTCCTTCTATCCTTCGCGAGTAAACGGTTTGGTCAATGCAGATGGAGCACGTGCGCGCGAAGCGGCGAAGACGAGGACCAGAATGGTCATCACGTAAGGAAGCATGATGGCAATGTCAGATGGGATGGGGACGCCCAGGATCTGCATCCAGAGCTGCAACGCGTTGATCATGCTGAAGATCCAGGCGCCCAGCAATACTCCCAGCGGGCTCCAGGCGCCGAAATACACCAGCGCCACGGCGATGAAGCCCATGCCGCTGGTCATGTTCTGCTGAAAGACGTTCAACAAGCCCACCGAGAGGGAGGCGCCACCCAAAGCCGAAAGCATTCCACCCAAGATGATGGTAAAGTAACGCACGCGCGCCACGCTCACGCCCAGGGAATCGGCGGCCTGCGGATTTTCACCCACGGCGCGAATTTTCAATCCCAGCGTTGTCTTATGGAGCACAAACCAGGCCAGCGGCACCAACAAATAGGCTAGGTAGACGAGCAAATTGTGCTGGAAGAAGATCTCTCCCAAAAACGGGATTTGCCCTAGCACCGGCAACTCAATCCTCGGGAAACCGCTGACGGTGCGCACCGTGCCGACCAGTTTCTGGAAAAGCAGATCGCTCAACCCTAGGCCAAAGAGGTAAAAACCGATGCCGCTGATGCCTTGTTGGGCCTGTAGATGAACGGTAACAAAGGCCATGGCCAGCCCCATGAGCGCCCCAACGGCCAAGGCCGCGATCACACCCCATCCCAGGTCGCCGGTCACGTAAGTGACGTAAAAAGCGGCAAAAGCGCCCATGAGCATTTGCCCTTCCACCCCTAGGTTGAGCACCCCACTGCGCTGACCGAGCATTTCACCGATGGCAGCATAAAGATAAGGCGTCGCCAAGCGCACCCCGGAAGTCAGGATGCCGATAAGCACCGTCAGGGAGAAGAAATCCTGATTCATGAGGTGCCTTCCTGTGATCCCTCGATCAACATCTGGAGTTGCCGCTTACGCTCTCGCCAGCGGCGGAAGATCTCACTGCTCACCACAAATACTACCACCAGACCGTTGAGTGTGAGCACCAGTGCAGAAGGGATTTGGGTGATACGCTGCATGCGATTGGCGCCGACGAGCAAAGCGCCAAAGAGAATGGAGGCTGGGATGGTCCAGAGGGGATGTAATTGGCCGAAGAGTGCGGCCACGATGCCATTGAAGCCGGCGCCGCCGGTAAAACCGGCTGCCGAGCCATCGGTGATCATGCGGTAGTTCACGCCATAGACCTGCACGGCACCGGCCAAGCCGGCAAACATGCCGCTCAAGACCAAGGAAAGCACTAGGTAGCGCTTGACCGGTATGCCGGCATAGCGCGCGGCCGAAGGATTCAGGCCGACCGCGCGGATACGGTAGCCGATGGTCGTGCGCCAAAGCAGGAAGTAGACGGCCACGGCCAGCAAAATGGCGATCAGCACCCCCAGATGCAGCCGCGTGGGCGCCCAGCGTGGCAAACGAAAGATCTCCGGCAACGGCGCCGTCTGGGGGATTTTCGAGGCCTGCTCGGCCTGAGCCGGGTCGATCATCGGGCCGCGGAGCAGAAAGTTCATCAGCTGCACGGCGATGGCGTTCATCATCACCGTGCTCAGGATTTCGTTGACGTTGAAATACGCCTTGAGCACACCGGGAATACCTCCCCACACTGCGCCGCCGAGCATGCCCAAAAGCAGCCCAATGGAGATCACCAGCCAGCCGGGCCATGTTGTGAAAGTCAGCCCAAACCAGGTCGCCAGGATCGCCCCGACGATCATCTGCCCCTCACCGCCAATGTTGATTACATTGCCACGATAAGCGATGCAGATGCCAATGCCGATCAAGAGCAAGGGCGTGGACTTGACCATGGTCTCAGCAAAGGCATTGAAGCTGCCAAAGGCTCCCTGGATCAACGCCAGATAGGCCGTAAGCGGATTCACCCGTAGACTTAGGAGCACCATAGCCCCGATGAGCAGCGCAAACAGGGTGGCCCATAGAGGCATGGCCGCATCAATCAAGCGATCCAGAAAGCGGGAAAGTCGTGTTTGCAGAGGCATCACTCACGCTCAAACGGGACACCCAGCGAGGCCGGTGGATTGGAACGCAAGGCACGCAACAAGCGCATTAGCCAACGGCGCAAGCCTCCCGGCAAAGCAGCCAGGGTACGTTCAACCCATTCAGCGTTGCCAATATTCACCAGTAGCAAGGTCAGGATCATCAAGGGGAAAGGCGCGACCTGCAATACCTGCGAAGGCACACCCGGCAGACGTGGCTGTAACACCAATCCCAACCATTGAAGAAAACCGAAAAGATAAGAGCCGAAGGCCGCGCGCAGGGGATTCCATCCACCGAAAATGGTGATCGCCAGCGCAATCCAACCTAGCCCGTCCAAGCCGGAGATCGTACCCTTCCAGCCGGCTTTCACGCTCAGCGAATAGGTGGGGCCGGCCAGGCCAATCAGCGCACCGCCGACCAGAGTGTAAAGATAGCGCAGACGATTGACGCTCGTGCCACGCACATAGGCCGCCGCCGGCCGCTCGCCGATCCCCTGTAGGATCAGCCCGGGGCGGGTGTGGAAAATCCACCACCAGCCCAGCAAAATGGTGAGGTAGCTCAAATAGGTCATCAGATCATGGCGAAAGAAGAGCACCCCCAGGAGTGGCAAATCTTTCAGGATGGGCAAATGCCAGGAGGGAAGTCGCGGCCCGGCCAGGCCCATGAAGGGATTCCCCAGGAAATAAGCCAGGTCACGGGTCAACAAGGCAAGCACGAAGCCGATCGCCACCTGAGATTGACGCAGGGCAATGCTGCTGAAAGCGACGATAAAGGCCACGGCCGCGCCGATCAACATTCCGCTCAGGAAGCCCAGGAATAGGTTTTCGCTGCGCACGGCAATGGCGAAGCCGGCCATGGCCGTGAGCAAGATCGTGCCGTTCACCGAGAGGTTGACGATGCCGGCGCGTTCGATGATCGTCTCTCCTATCACGGCAAAGATCAACGGAGCGGCAGCGGCGAAAATGCCGGCAAAACCGATCAAGAGGGCAGAACTCTCCATGCTCTCACTCCCGTTCAAACCAGCGTCGTGCGCCGTCCAGCATGAGCGCAAAAAGCACCAAGGTTCCTTGAATCACACCGGAAAGGCTAGAGTCCAGCTTCAAGACGATCGGCAGTTGAATGCTCCCCAAATTCAGAGCGGCAAAGAAAAAGGCTACCGGTGCCACCCAGAGCGCCTGGAAATTGACCAGCATAGCCACCATCAGGCCGAGGTAGCCATAGCCGCTGGAGATGGAAGGGATCAGGCGATGGTAGACGGCGGTCACCTGTAGGGAGCCGGCCAGCCCTCCGAGCGCGCCGCACAGCAGGAAGGCCAGCATCATATGTTGCCAGGTGGGCACGCCGAGCAAATAGGCGGCACGGGCATTTTTCCCAACCGCTTTCAACCGCAACCCGAAATACGTATTATTCAGGAGCAAAAAAACGAGGGCCAATGCGATCAGCGCGATGGCCAATCCCCAGGGGCTCAGGCGCAGGCCAGGGAAGGTCGGCAACCAGAGCGCTTCGGGGAACGGCTCGGTACCGCTCATCGAACCGATGCCGGGGCGCTTCCAGGGGCCGAAGATCAGCCAGAGCGTGAGCGCCATGGCAACGAAATTCAAGCCAAGCCCGCCGAAGATTTCGTTCACACCGCCAAAGGTCTTCAGGGCGCCGGCCAACGAAGCCCAGAGCGCTCCTCCGATCACGCCGGCCAGCGTGGCCAGCACGAGGATCAGCCATGGTGGCAAAGTGCTCTCTTGCAACAGGCGCAGTACCCAAGTGGTAACGATCGCCCCTAGGGTGACCTGACCTTCAATGCCGATATTCCACAAGCCGGCGGTAAAGGTCAGCAAGAGGCCGCCGCTGACCAGCAAAAGCGGCACCCAGGAAACTAAGACATCCGAAAAACGCTTCGATGAGCCAAAAGCGCCGAGCAAAATCTGGCGGAAGGCCTCCAGCGGCGGCGCTCCGCTCGCCAGGAGCACCAGGATAGTCACCAAGATAGCCAACACAAAGGCCAGAGTGCGTAAACCAAACGTCAGACCCGTGCGCTCCCTTTTCATCATCATCCTCGCCCTTGAAATTTTTCCCATCCCTTGCCGCCGATCAATCCGCCCAGTTCTTCAACGCTAAGCGAAGTTGCCTCCAGCGGCGGTGAAATCTGGCCACTAAAGAAGACCAGAACCCGATCGCTATACTGTAAGATCTCTTCCAAATCGGAGGAGATAAAGAGGATCGCCGTACCTTCTTGGCAACGCTCTTTCAGGCGCGACCAGATGTAAATCGAGGATTCAACATCCAGGCCGCGCGTCGGATGCTCCAGCAGGAGCAATGAGAGGGGCTGACGTAAGAGTGCCAGCAAAGCCCGTTGCTGATTGCCACCCGATAACGCTTCAACCGGGGTATGGGGTTTTCCCTTGATGTGATAGAGCGCGATATGCTCTTCGGCCACCTGCTGGGCATAACCGCGATTTAGAAAGAACCCTTGTTTTTCGACGGCCAGGAGGAAATGTTCGCTCAGGGTCAGGCCGGGGACCAAACCTTCTTCTAGGCGCGCCGCCGGCAGGAACTCGACTCCGGCACGTTTGAAAGCATGGTAGCTCTTTCCGCTCAGGTCCCGATCGCCGATCAACACCTGCCCGGCAACCGGGCGCACCAGGCCGGCGCAAGCGCGCAGGAAAAGCCCCTGCCCGCTTCCTTCCATTCCGGCCAGGCCGATCGTCTCACCGGCATAAACTTCCAGATCGGCCGGCGTCATGTGCAAGCGGGCATCTTCGATCACCACACTCCGCAAGCGAAGCACCACTCGAGGAACAGTGAAAGATTGGCGTGGCATGGTCTGGATCTCGCGCCCAAACATCATCTCGACCAATTTGGCCGTGTCATAGGGCGGGGTCATTTCCCCCACCAGCCGGCCGGCGCGCAGCACCGCCACGCGGTGACACAGCTCCTCCACTTCTTCTAGTTTATGAGAGACAAACAGGACGGTCTTGCCCTCTGCCGCCAACCGGCGCAGGGTGGCAAAAAGTTTCTCTTTTTGCGCCGCGCTGATGCCCGTAGTCGGTTCATCGAGGATTAGCACGCGCGCCCCTAACCAGAGCAAGCGCAAAATTTCCAGCTGCTGACGCTCGCCAACGGTGAGCGATTCAACATAAGCGAACGGATCTAGCGAAAAATCGTATTCGCGCTTTAGACGTTCAAAATCGGTCAAGGCCTCCGAGCGGCGTAGAAAGAGTCCCCCCTCTCGACCAAGCAGAAAATTATCAATGACGCGCATCGGAGGAAAATCCAGGGGATCCTGGTGTAGCATTCCGATGCCGTGACGAATGGCATCGGCTGGCGAACGGATCACAACCGGGCGATCATCGAGCAGGATTTCCCCGGCATCTGCTTGGATGAAACCGGAGAGGATCTTCATCAGGGTGCTCTTCCCGGCGCCGTTTTCCCCCAAAAGGCCCTGAATGGTGCCGGCCGGGATGCTTAGGGTAATATCGTTATTGGCATGAACCGGACCAAAGTGCTTGTGGATGTGACGCAGTTCAACCTTCATGGAGCACCTATGAAAAGAGGGGGAAGGCACATGGCCTCCCCCCTCAGGGTTGTTTTTACTGTTGTGGCACGCTCTGGCCTTCCATGCCTTCGAGCAACTGCGGTAGATACCAGATCTGCTGATCGGTTGCTACCTCACCCTCTTTGAGGTAGACCGTGCCATCCTGCAGCTTCAGCGGCCCGGTCCACAGGTTCAGACCGCCGGCCAACTCGGAGATGAACTGATCCACCATCTTGGCGGCCTCTTCGGAGAGCGCTTTACCCTTCACAAAGCCCACTGCGCTCGTATCGGGGTTGTTGATGTCCTTCCAATCCGGCCCGGCCCAGATGAACTGGGATTGCCACTTGCCCTCGGCGGCAGCCTGAACGGTCTTCAGGTATTCGGGGCCCCAGTTGAAGTACGGCACGCCCAAGCAGACATCCGGAGCCTCTTCGCAGGCCCCGACAAAGTCGTACGGAATGGCCCAGACGGCCTTGCCGGCATCGTGGGCTTTCTTGGCCTCGGTCAGCGCTTCGGTGGTATCAATGCCAGAGATGATCACATCGTAGCCGCTGTTGATGAAGTCATTGGCTACTTGCGTCGGGTCGGCAGTAACACCGGGGATGTTGAACCAGAAGCCGATCCAGGTCACCTTGAAGGCCAGGTTTTTGGCGTCCTTGTTCAGGTACTTCGTCCAGCAATATTTGGCCCCCAAGTAAGCGGAGGCGGCCAAGCGGCGCGTCTCATCGTTGATCAGTGGGCCAAGATAGCCGATCTTGCCAGTTTGCGTGGTGAGTGCGGCAGCGCAGCCAGCGATCATCTTGCCGTACTCCATGCGCCCCATGATGTTCACCAAGTTCGGCAATTCAACGTAAGCCTTGCCTTCCTTCCAGACTTGATCGCCGGAAGCCATGATCACGAAGATATCCGGATGCTTCTGGGCAAACTTGGTAGACTCATCCTTCATATCATCCGAGTTGAAGATGATGAGCTTCGCGCCCTGGGCTACCAGCTCTTCGGCCAGCTGCGAGGCGGCGGTGCCGGGGCGATCGGCCGGATTGACCTTATCCAAGTAGATCATCTTGGCGCCCAACTTCTCTTCGACGTACTTGCCGGCCTCATAGTGCGCCTGGCTCCAACCGCGATCGTTGTAGGGTCCGACCAGGAGCATGCCGAAGACAAACGGCTCCTTCGTCGGTGTTTCGGTCGGGGCAACGGTCGCGGGAGGCTGGGTTGCCGGTGGTTGAGTTGCAGGGGGTTGCGTGGGAGTGGGGGTGGGGATGGGGGTGGGGGTGGCGCAAGCGCTCAGGATCAGGCTGAAGCCAACAAGCACGCCGAACAGGATATACAGTGTGTTGCGCATACAGAACTCCTCCTTTCCAAATCGAAACAATCGAGAAACTATCCTTGACAAGCAACCAGATGATGTACTTTTCCTCCTACCACCTCCTTTCTTGCAGACACTGTAGGAAAAGAAAACGTTATCTTGTCACAGGGGTTATGGCGAGTCCGTTATTAATCATTTTACCACAACCGCCAAATCGGCGCATTGGAATTCCCGCCGTACTTCAGCCTGCACTTCGCTCGGCAGTTGGACCTCACGGTGAATACGCTGCCACAGGCGACATAACGGCGGCGCGACGAAGCGCGGAGAAACACGGTAGGCCTGTTGCGAGAGTTTCAGCGCCTGTGACCACTTTCCAAGATGTGCATAAGCCTCGATAAAGGGGAAATATTCCAGCGGATCGTTAGGATAATCGTCCAGGCGAAAGGCCTTTTCGCCCAGGCTGACTATCTGTGACCAGTCTTTTTGCTGGCGCGCCAGATCGGCCTTTTGGAAGTAGTAGCACCAGCCGTGCGGTGGTTCTGGCCCATAGACCAAAGGCATCCGCGCCAAGGCCTGATCGGAGATCCAACGTGCATCCGAAAGGAGTAAGGCCTCACGCATCAGGCTTTCCACCGGGATCATGCGGTTGACGCTTTCGATCTCCGCATCCAGGAAGCGCAGACAGCCAGGCGGCCGGAAATAGAAGGCTACTACCTGGGAGGTTGAGCCTTCAAAACTGCCGGCTAGGAAGCTATAGCGCACCGGTTGATCGGGCTGGAGGGAGGAAAGCGCGCCACCCAAACGGTTGGTGGGGAAAAACAGGGCATAAGGAATGGATGTGGAATGGAGATCGGGAGCATAAATCCAGTTTAAGGCTGCGGCCAAGGAGTTATCGGCATAGAAGTTTAACGCGCCCTCGTTGATCAGGACAACCGTGTTCGGTGCAAGCGAGGGTGCGCGCCAGATCATCTGCCAGAACATCGTTCGCTGCACCCTCCAATCACGCCGGTAGAGATCGGCCCACAGGAACTGACGCCCGCTTGCCAGCACCACCAGAAGCAATGCCACTCCCCAGCGCAGGCCGCGCGGCCGCAGATAGGCCAGAAAACCACTCAGCAAAAGGCTCATGCCGAAGAGAAAAGGCAAGGTGAAACGATTGGCAGGGAACTGAACGCTGATCGTCAACTCCGCCAACCAGAACGGCCAGCCGGCTAGAAAAAGCGCCACCAGGCCGATCAGGATAGGAGAAAGAAGCGGAGTTTCCTGTGAGGTGCTTTGCCGGTTCCACAGGAAAAGGGCCACAGCACCTGCGGAGAACACCACCACCCCCCAAAAGGCGATCGTCGTGCCAGGGCCATCTACGCTCGGGCGCGCCAGAGGGAAAAGGCGCAACCAGCCATCTAGGAGCACCGTTTTCAGGGCCAGAAAGATCGTTTGGGATAATTGCCATAGGGTGAGAAAGAAGGCATCTTTCAGGTGATCCAAAAGGCTGGTCTGATAGACCTGATTATTGAAAACAAACAAGCGCCAAAACACGGCCAGCAGCCAGAGGCCACCGAACGGGAGCCAAATCCGCACCAGGTGTTTACGAAGGGAAAGCGAGTCGCCGCGCGAGCGCAAAAATGCCCAGAGCAGGAAAGGACGCACCAATTCCAGAAAGAAGAAATACTCCATCATCCACAGGTTCAGCACCGAGGCAAGCAGGGCGGCAATCAGCCAAAGCGACCGATGTTTCGAGGCTTCCAAGGCCTGAAACATCGCCAGGAGCGAGAAGAGAAAGAGGGAGAGAACGATGAAAAAATGACTGTATAGATAGGCGACCCATTGCTGATTGAACCCCGGATAGAGCAGGAAAAAAGCGCTCGCCCAGAAGGCCATCTCTTCCTGCCGCGGCCAAAGGCGCTTTAGGAGCAGCCAGAAAAGCGCCGCCGTCATCCAGCGCCAGAAGAGGGCAAAGAGTTGCCAGTACACAGGAATCTGTGGAAGAAGGCCGGTAGTGAGCCGATAGAGCATGCCCCAGATCGGGCGATTGTTGGAAAAATAGCGCTCCATGGCTTGCGGCCCCAATTGATAGCGGATCCAGGACATGGGCAGATCGTCCCAATAGAACCCCAAAAATGGGACGAGCAGGCCATAGGCTAACAAGGTGAGCAGGAACAGGGTAAAAACGGGATGATGCAAAACTCGAAAGCGCTTGGATATCATTGCGAATTGCGAGGGGCGATGGTGGGTAGTGCGAGGGCCGCCAGAGCGGCGAAGATCGGTCCCAAAACGGCCAGGAGCAGCGACTGGACGGTAGCCAAGAAGCCAATGAAGAGGGTGCGAAAATGGGGCAAGGCCCAGCTGATGAGCGCGCCATTCCAAATAAACGAGAGCAAGAGGGGAAGAACCGTCAGGAATAAGCTCAGGTAGGTGAAATGCAAAAGGCTCTCGGCCGCTTCGCTACGGGTCCTTATGCGAGTGCGCAGCACGCCGAAGCTCAGGAGGGCACCCAGGCCAAAGGCCAGGATCGTGCTACGGGCCACCGCGGTGATCAGGTCCTCTGCACTTGCAACCGAGCTCAGCGAATAGGTGCGTCCTTGGAGCAGGGCATAGTCAAGATGAAAGAGGGATAGGTAGATTAACGCCCCGGCTACCAATGCAGGACGTTGACGGATGAGACGGAAGAAGGCCGGCAGCAGGGGAATGAGCAGGAAAAGTACCAGCGCAGCTCGAGGGAGGCGTTCGCGCCAAAGGCGTTTCTGGCGTATCGCTTCTAGAGCTTGCTGAAAAGTCCTGACCGGGTCTTCGTTCCCTGCGAGTGGAGGTGCGGAAATGCCAATGCTCTGAGAATAAGCCCGGAGTAGTTGTGCCTGCTGAAGGCGCTCAGCAGAGCGCACGGCCTGCACCTGAGCAGGGGTGAGGGTGAGCATTTCGGTGAGCACCCGTCCTTGCGTGGCCGCCGGCAAATTGAGGCCCAACAGGGTAGCAACGGTGGGAGCGATATCCACCTGTTGCACATCTGCATATTGACCGGGGCGGATGCCGGCCCCGACCAGCACCAGCGGCTCGGTCAGGGCGATGGGTTCATCGCCGCCATGCCCACCGCGGGAGATGTGACCGTGATCCGAAACGAGCAGGAGGGTATCGCGCTCGGGGTCTAACAGGGCGCCGATCTGGCGCAAAAGGCCATCGACGCGCGCCGCGGCCTGATTCCAGCGCGGATCGCGCGGCCCGCCTTCATTATGGCCGGCGTAATCCACCTGATCGAAATGGATGAAGATGAAATCGGCAGTGCGATCCTGTAACCAGGGAAGTACGGCGGCCAGCACCTGTTCGTCGGCAGTGCGATCTTCCAGCGGAGTATAGAACGAGAGGGTGACGGCCTGCTGGGGAATGAGCCGTTCAAACCAGTTCAAGCCGCCAACTGCCGTGCGCAGGCCGACGCGATGGGCAGCAGTAAACAGGTTATCCTGGAGCCAGGTGGGGGTCTGTTCGTAAGGTAGGTTCATCACCGGTCCGCCGTTGAGTTCCGGCCAGGCGCCGATCAGGAGCACGCCATAGCCGGGAGTGGAATAGGAAGGCGGACGAGAATGGACAACGGCCGAAGCACCACGGGGCCGCAGTTCGTTAAGGTAGGGCATGATCTGGGGATCGAGCGAAGTATCCAACCGCAGACCATCGACCAGCACGAAAACCAGGCGCGAGGTCAAGCGCGTTGGCAAAGGATCGCCGGGTGGCAACGGCTCCCGAAGCGGGGAGCGAAAGGCATAGAGCGAATCCATCAGCGCATTGGACCAGAAATAGGCTAGGGCAGCGATGAGCAACAGGGGAAGGATCAGGCGTAGAAACCGCATGTTATCTCACCCGAAGCACTTTGGCGCCGTGTATGCGCCCTTGTTTCAGATCCCAAAGGGCACGATTGGCCGCTTCTAGGGGATATTCCTGGAATTCGGGGCGGATGCCGACCTCTGCAGCCAAAGAGAGGAATTCGCGCACATCCCGACGGGTGACATTGGCGACGCTTTTGATCTCTTTTTCCATCCAGAGCTGCGAGGCGTAATCCAGCTCCAGCCAGCGATCCTTCTCGTGCTCTTCCTTCCGAATGGCGTTGATCACCAGCCTGCCGCCTGGTGCGAGGTTTTTGAGCGCTTCCAGCACCGGCCGCCAGACAGGGGTGGTATCAATGATCGCCCGCAGCTTTTCAGGAGCGCGATCCTCAATTGCGCCGGCCCAGGCAGCACCCAAGGAAAGGGCAAAGGCGCGCTCCTGAGGATTACGGCTGAAGACGTAGATCGGCGTTTGGGGATAGAGATAGCGCGCCAGCTTCAACACCAAATGCGCCGAGGCGCCGAAGCCGGTCAGGCCGAGTGGTTCACCGTTTTGCAGGCCGGTCAGGCGCAGGGAGCGGTAACCGATGGCCCCGGCACAAAGCAGGGGGGCGGCCTCCGCATCCTCAAAGGTGGCCGGGATGGGATGGACGAACTCCGCCGGGGCAGTCATGTATTCGGCATAGCCGCCATGTGCATCACGTCCCGTGGCGCGGAAATTGGGACATAAATTTTCTTCCCCGCGACGACAGGTCTCACATTCCCCACAAGCAGAGAAGATCCAGGCCACACCGACCCGATCCCCTTCCTTGACCGCGGCTCCAGGAGGGGCTTGCTCCACAATGCCCACCACCTGATGACCGAGGATGATGGGGAAAAAGGCCGGTGCGGTACGTCCTTCGATCTCATCCAGCTCGGTGTGGCAAACGCCACAGGTCAAAACACGGATCAGGACCTCCCTTTCGCCTGGGCGCGGGATGGGAAGCTCGCGCAGTTCCAGGGGGGAGGTTTCGGAAGCTTCGCCGCTCAAAGTTGTGAGATGAGGGAGAAGAAGAGCGCGCATCATAGGAAAAGTCGGTAGGAAGGGATGGGTTTAGAAGGCGGAGATGATAAAAAGAGGAGAGGGGTTAGGAGGTAGGAGGTGAGTTTCACGCTTCTTTTTGCCTATGTGCTTCCAGAGCGAGGAAATCGATGCGTTTACGGTTGAAAAGACCGGCCGGAGTTTCCATACGGAGCGTGGGGAAAAAGATCGCTCCGATCACGGCATTGTAAATCGGGACAAAATCGCGCGTGCCCTCGAACATTACGGCAGAATAGTCGAATTTTCCGGGTAGTTCCAGCACCCCGTTGATCTCATAAACCTGGCTGGTCAGAAAGACGGGATGCTCCTGAAAGGAGAGGAAGCCGCCTCGCAGCAGCGAGATCGGCCCCAGATCTTCCCTTCGCCTGGCGCAGATGACGAAGATCTGCGGCTTGAGCAAGCGCATAACCTCAAAATGTCCCACTAACTTGGTCGGCATATGAATACGGGCCAAGCGGACATCGTGTAATTCGATATAAGAGCGCGTGGGATCGTTCAGCAAGCCGACCACGCCGGTGTTGGTGACCACCAACTTGCCGACCGCACGATGGGCAGAAGTAAATACGTCCACATTCGCAAAACGATGGGTGGTACTATCGATTGCCATGGACTCACCTCAACGAGCCGTACGCGTATTCGATGGGCGTGGACGCGGCGAGCGCGAGGAACGGGAGGTGCGACGCGTAGGGCGCAAAGGATTCCCTACCAAGGGCGCCAACACCAAGTTAAGCCTAGAAAGGGCGCGTTCATCATACTCCCGTCGCCCGCACACATCACAAATCCAAGCCGGGAAATCCGGCACGGTGATCAGCTCCTCCCCCAACCAGGTGAAATACGCCACATACTTTAAATGCATCACACCACTCTGGCATTCCGGGCAAGGAAAGGTTTCTTCGGGCAGATAGGACTGACTCATGGGGACTCCTGTAAAGCTTCTTGCAAGATCGAAACGCCGGAACTGCTTCCCAGCCGATTGGCTCCTGCACGCAGCATGGCCTGGGCATCTTTTAGGGTGCGAATGCCGCCTGCTGCCTTGACGCCCATCTGCGCTCCAACGACGCGCCGCATCAGGGATACGTCCTCCGCCCTGGCCCCGCCGGGGCCGAAGCCGGTGGAAGTTTTGACAAAATCGGCCCCGGCCGCCTGGGAAAGCAGACACCCCCAAATCTTTTCCGTCAGCGTGAGCAAGGCCATTTCCAGGATCACTTTCACCGAGGCACGGTGTGCATAGGCCTCTCTCACCACGGCAGCGATTTCTTCCAATACCTTTTCATATTCCCCGCCCTTGAGCGCACCGATATGGATCACCATATCAATCTCCGAAGCCCCATCCTCCAGGACCTGCCGCGCTTCCAGGACTTTTTGGCGAGCGGTGTGAGCTCCCAAGGGGAAAGAAATGACTGCGCAAACACCAACTTCGGAATCGCGGAGCTCCTGCCACGCCAGCGGTACAAACACAGGATTGACACAGACGGTCGCAAAACGGTAAGCGCGCGCCTCTGCGCACAGGCGGCGGATTTGCTCCGTGGTCGCTTCGGGTTTCAATAGGGTGTGATCGATCCAGCCGGCAAGGGCTGCTCCTTGGGGTAGCGGAGGAAGATCCGGCATCGGGGGAAGTTCATGCAGGAAAGCTTCAACTTTTGAGCGCAGATCGACAAGAGAATCCATATCAAGGCACCAAGGAGGGATGTTGCAACAAACGGATGCGATCGAACGGCCAATAGACCAAAATGGCCTTCCCGATCACATTCTCGATGGGCAACAATCCCCAAGAATGAGAATCGGAGGAGTCGTTACGGTTATCGCCCAGCACAAAAAGGTAGCCGGGCGGTACTTCCCAATTCCCATTATAACGCGGTGGAGCGCTGATGTATGGCTCAACCAGTATGGTGCCATCCAAGATCACCTGTCCATTTTCGATCCGCACCTGATCACCGGGCAGGCCGATGACGCGTTTGATCAGCTCCTGGCGCGGGTTTAGTGGGTGACGGAAAACGACGATATCTCCTCGCTGGATCGAGCCGAAACGATAAGAAATCTTGCTCACCAATACTAATTCGCCATTCTGAAGCGTGGGCAACATACTGAATCCCTCTACCCGCACCCGTGCAGAGACAAACTCAATTGCCAAAAAGAGCGCGATTGCCAGAAAGAGCGTCTCGAGTACTTCTCGCAAAAGAGAGAGTAGGGGATGACGGGATGGAGCAGGTTCGGCGATGGGTTCAGACGGAACTTGGGAAATCTCTTGCAAATCGTTACCTCCGAGAGATAGAATGACTGGGATTGGCAGAATTATACCCCTGGCTCTATGGCCTTGACTGCATAAATCTTGAGCAAGGCTATAGATACAGCACCGGATACAGAATTTATCCTGTGGCGCAACGTGCCCAAAATAGAGGGGGCGGTCAAGTAACAATCTACACACTCTTTTCCAAAAGTCACATTTACAACCAAATAAATGTTGTTTTACGACAAAAAATTTTTATTTTTGTCGTTTTCGGCAAAATAAAGTTGCATCTTCTGTCTGTTTCCTGCTATACTCTAGACGCTTCCCTCTCTCTGCAAGCAGAACGACTTTCGTCCTTCAGGAGGTTCCCATGCCCTACGGTTACACTGGCCGCATCCTTCACTTGAACCTAACAAGCGGCGAGCTGACGGTTGAAACACCCCCAGAGTCGTTCTATCGCACCTACATGGGCGGTTCGGCGATGGGGATGTATTACATTTTGCGCGAAGTGCCGAAAGGCGCCGATCCGCTCGGCCCGGAAAACGTGCTCACCCTCTTCACCGGAGTCACCACCGGCGCGCCGATCTCCGGCCAAAGCCGCATTAACGCCAATGCCAAGTCGCCGGTCAGCGGCGGGATCGGCGATTCCCAGGCCGGCGGCTTTTTCCCGGCCGAGCTCAAATTCGCCGGCTTTGATGGCATCGTCATCCGCGGCAAATCCCCGAAACCCGTCTATCTATGGATCAAAGATGGCCAGGTAGAGCTACGGGACGCCTCCCATCTGGTTGGGAAAATGACCGGTGAGGTAGATGCCATTCTCAAGCAGGAACTCGGTGATGACAAAATCGAAATCCTGCAACACGGACCAGCGGCCGAGCGCGGCGTGCTCTTTTCCAGCCTGGTGAACATGTCCAATCGCAACAACGGACGCACCGGCATGGGCCTGGTAATGGCCAGCAAAAATCTGCGCGCCGTGGCAGTGCGCGGCAGCGGCAAAATCGCCCTTGCCGATCCCAAAGCGCTCACCGAACTCAACCGCCTCGGCCCCAAAGCACTGCCGAACAACCCGGATATGGACGCGCTGGCCAAATACGGCACGGCCAGTGTAGTCATGCCGCAGCAGATGATGGGCACCTTGCCCACCCGCAACTATAACGAAGGCCAGTTTGAAGGCGCCGAGGCCATCAGCGGCGAACGCATGTACGATACAATCCTCAAAGAACGCGATACCTGCTACGCCTGCGTGGTGCGCTGCAAGCGCGTGGTGGAAATCAAAGAAGGGGCCTATCGCGCCGATCCGTATTATGGCGGCCCCGAATATGAGACCTTGAGCACGTTCGGTTCGTATTGCGGTGTGGACGACCTGGCGGCGATCGCCCGCGCCAACCAGATTTGCAACATGTACGGCGTGGATACCATCTCCTGCGGCGCGACGATCGCCTTTGCAATGGAATGCTACGAAAAAGGCATCATCGGCAAAGAGCAGACAGGCGGCATCGATCTGCGCTTTGGCAATGCTGAGGCCATGCTTCAGGCACTAGCACAGATCGTGCGCAACGAAGGCCCGCTCGGCACGGTGCTTTCGCAGGGTTCGGCGCACGCCGCGCAGATTTGGGGCAACGGCGCCGAAGAATGCCTGATCACCGTCAAAAACCAGGAAGCACCGGCGCACATGCCGCAAGCCAAACGCTCCCTCGGCCTGATCTATGCCGTCAACCCATTCGGCGCCGATCACCAATCCAGCGAGCATGACTGGATGATCGAAGAAGGCATTGCCTCCGACCTCTACATGGGGCGTCTGGCCAAAATGGGGATGAGCGAGCGCCTGCCGCAATATTCCCTCGGCCCCGAAAAGGTCAAATTTGCCTACCTGACTGAGCTCTTCTACTCCATGCTGGATACGGTCGAGCTCTGCCAATTCGTCTGGGGGCCGGCCTGGACGCTCTACGGCCCTGAAGAGACAGTGCAGCTGGTGCGCGCCGTGACCGGCTGGGATGTCACCCTCGAGGAGCTCCTGCGCCTCGGACAGCGCCGCCTGAACATGCTCCGCGCGTTCAACGCTCGCGAAGGCTTGGATCGGCGGCACGATAAACTGCCGAAGAAATTCTTCCGACCGTTGCAGGGCACAGGCCCGACCGCCGGCATCGCCCTGAGTCACGAAGAAATGGAAGCCGCGCTGGACGAATACTATCGCCTCGCCGGCTGGACCTCGAACGGAATCCCCACACCCGAAACGCTGGCCTCCCTTGGGCTGGACTGGGTAAGCCTGTAACCTTTGCCTTCCGATGACCATGGACACTCTCTATCGCGAAAATTTTCCCCACATGTCGCCCGTCTGGACGCGCATTTTCGATTTCGTCGCCGAACGTGCCGAGGGCAGCTATATTTACACCACCGATGGCCGCCGCCTGCTCGATTTCACCTGCGGGATCGGCGTCACCAACACCGGGCATTGTCACCCGAAAGTCGTCGCCGCCATTCGCGAGCAAGCCGGCCTCTTTCTGCATGCGCAGGCCAATATCGTGATCCACAAACCGATGCTGCGCCTGATCCAGGAACTACGCCAGATCGTGCCGCCGCAAATGGACGGCTTTTTCTTCAGCAATTCCGGCGCCGAGGCCGTGGAAGGCGCAGTCAAACTGGCGCGTGCCGCCACCGGCAAACAGAACATCATCGTCTTCAGCGGCTCTTTTCACGGCCGCACAGCCGGCACCATGGCGCTCACCACCTCCAAGACGATCTACCGCGCCGGCTTTGGACCGCTGCCTTCCGGCGTCTTTGTCGCGCCTTTCCCTTATGCCTTCCGGCTGGGGATGAGCGAAGAACAAGCCGCCCAATACGCGCTGGAACAGCTGGAATACCTGCTGGCCTCGCAAACCGCGCCCAAAGAAACCGCCGCCATCCTAATCGAATCGGTGTTGGGGGAAGGCGGCTACGTCGTCCCGCCGGCCTCGTTCATGCGCGGCCTGCGTGAAATCGCCGATCGCCACGGCATCCTGCTGATCTTCGATGAAATCCAATCCGGCTTCGGGCGCACCGGACGCTGGTTCGCCTTGGAACATTACGGCGTGGTCCCGGATATTATGACCGTGGCCAAAGGCATCGCATCCGGCTTGCCGCTTTCGGGCGTCTTCGCGCCGCTCGATCTGATGCGCAAATGGGAAGTCGGCTCCCATGGCGGGACCTACGGCGGGAATGCCGTTGCCTGTGCCGCGGCAGTCGCCACGATTCAAGCCATGCGCGAAGAACGCATGCTGGAAAACGCGCAGGAGCGCGGCACCGAACTGATGAGCGGCCTGCGGCAATTGCAGGAAGAATATCCACAGATCGGCGATGTGCGCGGCCTGGGGCTGATGATCGGCACCGAATTCATCATAGATGGCCGCCCGGAAAAAGCCAAACCGCTGACCAAAGCCCTGATCCACGCGGCGGAAGAACGTGGTCTGCTGCTGCTCACTTGCGGCACCTACGATAACACCATCCGCTGGATTCCGCCCCTGAATGTAAGCCGCGAACAGATTCAGGAAGGCCTGCACATCTTTGAAGAGGCCCTCCAGGCCGTGCTCTAACGGAGTTGCCCATGGTCGCCACCCTCGACCGCACGCGTCTACGTGCCCTATTGGCAGCAGAGATCGAAACCTTCCGGCGCACACACCCGCGCTCGTTCGAGCGCTACCAACGGGCGCGGCACTCCCTTCATGCCGGCGTACCTATGCTCTGGATGGTGCGCTGGGCCGGCTCGTTCCCCATTTTCGTCAAAGAGGCCAAAGGTGCCCATTTCACCGATGTAGATGGCAACCGTTACATTGACTTCTGCCTGGGCGATACCGGCGCTATGACCGGCCATTCCCCGGAGCCCACGGTGCAGGCAATTCGGGCGCAGATCGAAAAGGGCATCACACTCATGCTCCCCTATGAGGATGCCATCTGGGTAGGAGAAGAACTTCGTCGGCGCTTTGGCCTGCCCTACTGGCAATTTGCCCTCACTGCCACCGATGCCAACCGCTTTGCCTTGCGCATGGCGCGCTATATCACGGGCCGCCCGAAGGTGCTGGTCTTCAACTATTGCTACCACGGCACGGTAGACGAGGCCTACATCGTCCTCGATGAATCCGGTCACCCCATCTCGCGCCCGAGCAACATAGGGCCGCCGATCGATCCGCGGCTCACCACCAAAGTGATCGAATTCAACGATATTCCTGCTCTGGAAGCCGCTCTGGCCGAAAGGGATGTGGCCGCCGTGCTGGCCGAACCGGTCATGACCAACATCGGCATCATCCATCCCGAACCCGGCTACCACGAAGCGCTGCGTGAATTGACCCGCCACTACGGCACGTACCTGATCATTGATGAAACCCACACCATCTGCGCCGGGCCGGGTGGTTATACGGCCGCCCATGGCCTGCAGCCGGATTTCCTCACCATCGGCAAACCGATCGCCGGCGGCGTTCCGGCGGCCGTCTATGGCTTCACCGAAGAGATCGCCGAGGCCTTCCAGGCGCGCCTGAACGTGGACGAGGCTGATGTGGGCGGGATCGGCGGCACCTTGGCCGGTAATGCCCTCTCCGTCGCGGCCATGCGCGCCACCCTGGAACACGTCCTGACCCCGGCCTTTTATGAACGGGCTATCGCCCTGGCCGAGCGCTTCCAACGCGGCGTGGAAGAAGTGATCGAAGAATTTCAACTCCCGTGGGTAGTCAAACGCTTGGGCAATCGCACCGAGTACTGGTTCCGTCCCGAACCGCCGCGCAACGGCGGCGAAGCGCATGCCGCCATGGACCCGGAGCTGGATCGCTACATGCATCTCTTCGCCCTCAACCGCGGCATTCTGATGACCCCCTTCCACAACATGGCACTGATCGCCGCCGATACCACCGAAGCCGATGTAAATCACCACACCCAGGTCTTTCGCGAAAGTGTGAGGACATTGTTCTCGTGAGGACACTATGGAAATCTGGCGCGTAAATACTCGCACCCGCACCCTCTCACGTCACCCCGTGCCGGCCTCCTGGGAACGCCTGGGAGGGCGCGGGTTGATCGCCCGTATCCTGGTAGACGAGGTGGAGGCTACCACTGATCCACTTGGGCCGGGCAATAAGCTTCTCTTCTGCCCCGGCCTGCTGGTGGGGCATATGCTCTCCTCCACCGATCGCATTTCGATCGGTGGCAAATCGCCGCTCACCGGCGGCGTAAAGGAATCCAACGCCGGCGGCCGAACCGGCCTGCACATGGCCTACTTGGGCATCCATGCGTTGATCCTCGAAGACATGCCGCAGGATGACGCCTGGTGGGTGCTCCATCTTTCCAAAGAAGGCGCCCGCTGGGATCGGGCAGATGATCTGATCAGCTTGGGCGTCTATGAAAGTGCCAAACGCTTGCGAGCGCGTTACGGTGAGAAGGTCGCCATCTCCCTGATCGGCCCCGGCGGAGAAATGCGCCTGAAAGCGGCCGGCATCCAGAATCTGGATAAGGATGGGATCCCATCACGCATCGCGGCACGCGGTGGCCTGGGCGCGGTGATGGGCTCCAAACACCTGAAGGCCATCATCTTCGATGCCGAAGGGGGAAACCGTCCGCCGATCCACGATCCACAGGCCTTCAAAGAGGCCCAAAAAGAATACACCCTGGCGCTCCAGGCCCATCCACAGACTAAGACCTATCACGATTTTGGCACCGCCGCCATGGCCCATATGTGCGATTCCTTTGGCGGCCTACCCACGCGCAACTTTTCCAGTGGTCACTTTGAGCAGGTAGATGCCATTAGCGGCGAAACCCTGCGCGAGTTTATCCTAAAGCGAGGCGGCGAAGGCGATCCCAGTCACGCTTGCATGGCCGGCTGTATCATCCGCTGCTCGAACATCTTTGCCGATGAAAACGGCAAGATGGTGGTCTCCCCTCTCGAATATGAGACGATCGGCCTGATGGGTTCCAATCTGGGGATTGGCTCGCTGGATACGATCGCCCGCCTGAACTGGCAGGTGAACGATCTCGGCCTGGATTCGATCGAGATCGGCGCCGCCTTGGGCGTAGCCGCCGAAGGTGGGCTGATGACTTGGGGTGATGGCGAGCGTGCCTTGGCTTTGCTGGATGAAATCCGGCGCGGCAGCGAATTAGGGCGCATATTGGGTAACGGCGCGTTGAGCACTGGTCGGCACCTGGGCGTGGAGCGCATTCCGGTGGTCAAAGGTCAGGCCATGTCCGCCTACGAGCCACGCGCTATCAAAGGGACCGGGATCACGTATGCTACTTCGCCACAAGGCGCCGATCACACGGCAGGGCTGACCATTCGCGCCAAGGTCAACCACCTGGATCCTAGCGTGCAAAAACCGGTTTCCTTGGCGGCGCAGTTGAACATGGCCGGTTACGACACGCTGGGTGCTTGCATCTTCGCCGGCTTCGGCTACGCCGCGGCCCCCTCGCCGGTCATTGCCCGTTTGCTGCGGGCACGCTATGGCTGGGACGTGCCAGATAACGTTCTCCAGGAACTGGGACGTGAAACGATCCGCCTAGAGCGCGAATTCAACCGCCGGGCCGGTTTTACCTCGAAAGACGATCGCTTGCCGCAGTGGATGGAAGAAGAGCCATTACCCCCACACCAATCGGTCTTCGATGTGCCGGATGAGGACTTGGACTCGATCTTTAACGAATTATAGAGCCACCTGTGGGATTCGAACCCACGACCGGACGATTACGAATCGTCTGCTCTACCAGCTGAGCTAAGGTGGCCCTACCTTTCGAATTATACCGGAATTACGCGCTGACGACAAGGATTCCCCCCATGGACGCGATAGACCTGAAGATCATCAACTTGCTTTTGGAAGACGGTCGAATGCCGGCCGCCGAGATCGCCAGGCGGCTCGGGAACGGCATCTCCGAACGCGTCGTGCGCTATCGCATTCAGCGCTTGATTGAACGCGGCGTGATCCAGATAACGGCAATCGTACGGCCACAGGCACTTGGCTATACCATTTTTGCAGATGTCTGGCTGGAAGTGGATTCCGATCGCATTATGGAAGTAGCAACGACCTTGGCCGGCTACCCGAACGTCACCTATGTCGCCAGCGCCATCGGAGAGACGGATGTCAGCATTCAGGTAGTGGCGCGCAGCACGAATGAAGTCTATCGCTTCGTCACCGAAGTCGTGCGGCGCATTCCCGGCGTGCGCAAATCCACCACTTCGATCGTCCCTCTGGTGCTGAAAGATGTGTATGAATGGCGCGTTCCTGAGGACGCGCTAAAACCCAATGTGAATAAAATTCATTCTTTGTGAGGTGTTTCATGACGTTGTTCGGTCCTAAAACCCATGCTCTTCAAGAGCGCGCCGAGAAGGTAATCCCTCTCGGTGTTAATTCTAACTTCCGGTACTGGGGGCAGAAGAAAACTCCCTACGTTTCTCACGCCAAAGGTGCTTACCTATGGGATGTGGAAGGCAAACGGTATATTGACTACCGCCTGGCCTTTGGCCCGATCATCCTGGGACACGCCTATGACGAGGTGGACGAAAAGGTGGTCGAAGAGCTCCGCAAAGGGGCCCTTTTCGCCATGACAAGCGAACTAGAAGTGGAAATGGCGGAAAAGATCGTGCGCCTCTGCCCCGGCGTGGAAATGGTACGTTTCGCCACCACCGGCACCGAGGCCACCATGCACGCGCTACGCATCGCCCGTGCCTACACCGGGCGCGATGTGATCATCAAATTTGAGGGCAACTATCACGGCTTCCAGGATTACACCCTCTGGTCCACCTATGCCTCGGCCGATACCTACGGCAACCCGCGCAGCCCGATCCCCATTCCGGCTTCTTCCGGCATCCCGCACCGGCTGCGTGACCTGATCATCACCTTGCCCTTCAACGATTTCGAAGGCCTGGAGCGGGTGTTGCGCTCGATGGGCGAGCAAGTAGCGGCGATCATCACTGAGCCGGCTCAAGGCAATTGTGCCACGATCGAGCCGCAACCCGGTTTCCTGGAATTCATCCGCAAAAAGTGCGATGACTACGGCATCGTTTTCATCCTGGATGAGGTCAAAACCGGCTTTCGCATTGCCAACGGCGGCGCACAGGAGTACTACAACATCCGTCCCGATTTGGCCACCTATGCCAAAGCGCTGGGGAACGGCTATCCGATCGCCGCAGTGGGCGGAAAACGCGAGATCATGAGCATCATCGGTCACGGCGTGGCACAGGGTGGGACTTTCAACAACAACAAAGCCGGCGTGGCCGGCGCCTGGGCCACCCTGACCATCTTGGAACGCGAGCCGGTGATCCAGACGATTTGGAAGCGCGGCGAGCGTCTGATGAAAGGGCTGAAGGAAATTTTCGAGGATAACGGCATACCGGCGGTCATCAGTGGCTATCCTACCATGTTCTCCTTTTCCCTGGGCGTTGAGCGGGTCACCTCGCAGCGCGAATGGAACGAAAGCGATAGGGAGCTTTACCTACACCTGCAGGAGATGGCCGTGGAACGCGGCGTGATGCCCGATCACGATCCGCGCGAACCGTGGTTCCTGTGCTATTCCCATAGCGATGCCGATATTGACGAAACACTCAACGTGTATGCCGATATCGTCAAATTGGCCAAACGCTCGTCAAGAAAGTGAGGAGGGTGATATGTCTCGTCTCTCCCCTCAGGAGATCGTGGATTGGAGCCGCGAATACACCTTTTTTTCCTGGTCGGTGCAATCGCAGGTGAACCCAATCCCAGTCGTGCGCGCCGAGGGCGTCTATTTCTGGGATGCGGATGGCAACCGCTATCTGGATTTCGCCTCGCAGCTGGTCAATATGAACATCGGCCATACCCACCCAAAGGTGGTCAAGGCCATTCAGGACCAAGCAGCGACCTTGCCGATGGCGCATCCGGGTCTGGCGACCGAGCCACGCGCTCGCTTGGGCAAGAAGCTGGCCGAAATCACCCCCGGCGATCTCAAGAAAACTTTCTTCACCTTGGGCGGTGCTGAAGCGAACGAAAACGCCATCAAGATCGCCCGCCTCTACACCGGGCGCTTCAAGATTCTGGCACGTTACCGTTCCTACCACGGCGCGACCCACGGGGCGATTGCGCTGACCGGCGACTACCGTCGCTGGCCGGCCGAGCCGGCCATGCCCGGCGTGGTGCATTTCCTCGACCCCTATTGTTATCGCTGCCCCTTTGGCTGGACGCCGCAAACCTGCCACCGTGAATGCATTCGCCACGTGGAAGAGGTGATCCAACACGAAGGGCCAGATCAGATCGCCGCCATCATCCTCGAAGGAGTGACCGGCACCAATGGCCTGATCATCCCGCCGGATGACTACTGGCCGCGCATTCGGGAGATTTGCGATCGCTATGGCATTCTGCTCATCTCCGACGAGGTCATGTCCGGCTGGGGGCGCACCGGAGAATGGTTTGCCGTGGATCACTGGAAAGTGGTGCCGGATATCATCACCACGGCGAAAGGCATCACGTCCGGCTATGTGCCGTTGGGCGCAGTGATCGTCCGCGAAGAGATCGCCCGCTTCTTTGAGGATAAATACCTGCCGGCCGGCTTGACCTATTCGGCCCACACCTTGGCCTGTGCGGCAGCGCTAGCGACGATCGAGGTCTACGAAGAGGACGGGCTGATCGAAAACGCGCGGCGCGTCGGGCAGTACCTGGGACAGCGGCTGGAGGAGATCAAAGCGCGCTACCCGATCGTCGGCGATGTGCGCTATATCGGCCTCTTTTCGGCACTGGAGCTGGTCAAAGATCGCACGACCAAGGAACCGTTTGACTTGGCACCGATCATGAAGTTCCTGCGGCAACATTTCCTTTTCGCTTTCAACTTCAAGAACATCCTCTTCGTGGTACCGCCTTTGTGCATCACCGAAGATCAGCTCGAAGAAGGCCTGGAGATCATCGAAGAGGCACTGGCATTTGTGACGGCATGATCGGGAAAGCCCTCTTGATCTTCAAGGATCGGGAGGGCTGGTCGTGTTTCGGAGGAACATCCCCTTTGCCATCGGTTTGCAATGGAGAAGCGGCATGGAAGAAATCTTGAACTATATCGGCGGAGAATGGTCAAGCCCAAATGTAAGGGAGTATCTTGACGTACACAACCCGGCCACGGCGGAGCTGCTGGCGCGCACGCCCCTTTGCGGTCCGGCCGAAGTGGATGAGGCCGCTCAGGCCGCCCAGGCGGCTTTCGCAGCATGGCGCCGCACGCCGGTCACCGAGCGGGTGCAATATCTCTTTCGCCTGAAGCAACTCCTGGAAGAGCATTTTGAAGACCTAGCGCGTACGATCACGATCGAAAACGGCAAGACCCTGGAAGAAGCGCGAGGCGAAATGCGCCGCGCCATCGAAAATGTAGAGGTGGCTTGCGGTATGCCCAGCCTCATCCAGGGGTATAATAATGAAGACATCGCCCGTGGGATTGACGAGCACATGATCCGTCAGCCCGTGGGTGTTTGTATTACCATTGCACCTTTCAATTTTCCGGCGATGATCCCGTTCTGGTTCATGCCCTATGCAATCGCCGCCGGGAACACCTATATCACCAAGCCTTCGGAACGCGTACCGTTAACCATGCAGAAGGTTTTCCGCCTGATCGAAGAGGCCGGTTTGCCAAAAGGCGTGGTCAACCTGGTGAACGGCTCGAAGGAGGCCGTGAATGCGCTCCTCGATCATCCCCTGGTGCGCGCGGTGACCTTTGTCGGCTCCACGCCGACGGCACGCCATGTCTATGCCCGAGCGGCGGCGAACGGGAAGCGCGTTCAGGCCCAGGGCGGAGCAAAGAACCCGGTGGTGATCATGCCCGATGCCGATCCAGAACGTACTATTCAGATCGTCGCCGATAGCGCTTTCGGCTCGGCCGGTCAACGTTGCTTGGCCGCTTCGGTTGCCATCACCGTGGGAGCGGCGCGTGGTTGGTTCAACGAGTTGATCTGCGATGCAGCGACTTCACGGGTGGTGGGCTACGGCCTGGAAGCAGGAGTGCAAATGGGCCCCGTGATCACGCCACAGGCCAAGGCACGCATCGAAGCTCTCATCGGCAAGGGAGCAGAAGAAGGCGGTTCGGTGTTGGTAGATGGACGCGGTGCGGTGATTCCGCGCTATGAGCAAGGCAATTTCGTTCGCCCAACCGTAATCGCCGATCTCCCGCCCCATAGCGAGGTGGCGCGCACGGAAATCTTCGGCCCGGTGCTGGGGCTGATGCACGTGAATTCATTGGAGGAGGCTATCGCGTTGGTCAACGACCGCGCCTACGGCAACATGGCTTCGATTTTCACGCGCGACGGAGCGGCAGCGCGGCAGTTCCGCTACGAGGTGGAGGCCGGTAATATCGGCGTCAACATTGGCGTAGCCGCGCCGATGGCCTTTTTCCCCTTCAGCGGTTGGAAAGAGAGCTTCTTCGGCGATATGCATGGTCAGGGTTGGGATGCGGTGGAATTCTTCACTCAGAAGAAAGTGGTCATCGAGCGCTGGCCGGCGGAATGGAGCCGCAAATTCTAATCAGGAGTGAGAATACTACATGAGCGAATTTGCTGTTGAGCTGCGAGATGTGGTCAAGCGTTTTATCACTCCGGAAGGACACGATCTGGTGGCGGTCGATCACGTGAATGTGCAAATCCGTCATGGTGAGTTTTTCTCGCTGCTTGGCCCATCCGGTTGTGGCAAAACGACTTCCTTGCGCATGATTGCCGGCTTTGAATTGCCAACGGCCGGCGAAGTTTTCATTGACGGCCAGCCTCAGGGAAAAAAGCCGCCCTACCTGCGCCCGGTGAATACAGTTTTCCAGAACTATGCGCTCTTCCAGCATATGACCGTGTTTGAAAACGTGGCTTTTGGGCTGGAAATGGAGAAAGTGCCCAAAGATGAGATCCGCCGGCGGGTGGGAGAGGCGCTGGAGATGGTCAAATTGAGCGGCATGGAGCGCCGCCGGCCGCGTCAGCTCTCCGGTGGGCAACAGCAACGGGTGGCGCTGGCACGGGCACTGGTCAAACGGCCAAAGGTGCTGCTGCTGGACGAACCGCTGGGAGCACTGGACCTGAAACTGCGCAAAGAAATGCAGCTGGAATTGAAAGCATTGCAAAAGGAAGTGGGGATCACTTTCATCTACGTCACCCACGATCAAGAAGAAGCGCTCACCATGTCGGATCGCATTGCAGTGATGAATCAGGGGAAGGTGTTGCAGATCGGCTCGCCGGTGGAAATTTATGAGCGCCCGACCAATCGCTTTGTGGCCGATTTCATCGGTGAATCGAATTTTGTGGAAGGCCAGGTGCGCGCGTTAGATGGGGAATGGGCGCGCATTTATATCCCAGCCTGGGAACGCGAAATGGTCGGTTTGGCGGGACCGGGGCTCGGCGTTGGCCAGGAGGCGCTCCTGTGCATTCGGCCGGAGAAGATCCGGTTACTGGATGAGCCAAAGGTCAATGAGACGCTCACGGGGCACGTCATCACCGCTACCTACGTCGGCGCCGATACACGCATTTTCGTGGATATCAACGGCGTGACGCTCAAGGTGTGGGAACAGAATCACCTTTCGCGCCTGGATCCTTCGCATTTTTACCGCAGCGGTGAGACAGTTCATCTGGTGCTCTTCCGCGAGAACGTGTTGGTGTTACGGAGGGAATGATGCTCAGGCGCTTGCGAGAAGATCGTTCTTTGCAAGGGTTGGTGCTGATCCTGCCAACGTTGGTGTTCATGGTGGGGTTGCTGATTATCCCGTTGATGCTCACGCTGGTGGTGAGTTTCGGCCGCCGTGCGCCGGATGGAAGTGTGATCTACACATTCACGCTGGATAACTACCTGCGCCTTTTGGGATACGAGCGAGATTGTCCTTCCGGCGCCGAGGTGTGCTTCAATCCGTTGTATCTACAGATCCTCGGGCGCTCGATCTCGCTGGCGTTCAATACCACAGTGTTGGTGATCTTGCTGGCCTATCCGTTGGCCTATTACATTGCCCGGGCACCGGCACGCTGGCGTACGCCCTTGCTCTTCTTGGTATTGGTGCCGATGTGGACGAACTTCGTCATCCGCGTCTATGCTTGGATGATGCTCCTGCGCAAAGAAGGGGTGATCAACCTGATATTGGGCTGGCTGGCAAATCTGTTTCATATTCCCTTCCAACCAGTGGAGATGCTTTATACTCCTGGCGCGGTGCTGGTGGGGATGGTTTATGAGTTCCTGCCGTTCATGATCCTGCCAATCTATACTTCGTTGGAGAAGATCGATCTCTCGATGTACGAGGCGGCAGCGGATCTGGGTGCCAATCCCTGGCGTACCTTTTTGCGCGTCACTTTACCTCTTTCGGTCCCCGGCATGGTAGCCGGGACGATTCTGGTCTTTGTGCCGGTGATGGGCACGTTCGTAGTTTCGGATCTGTTGGGTGGACGGCAGGTGGTGCTGGTGGGCAACCTGATTCAGCGTCAGTTCCTGGATGCGCGCGATGCCGCTTTCGGCTCGGCGGCTTCGTTGGTGTTGATGGTGTTGACGCTGATCGTGACCTACTTCTACACGCGCAAATTCGGCTTCGGCGAGGAGATTGTGGCGGCATGAATCCCTATCAACGGTCCTGGATGGTACGCGTGGCGACGGCGGCGGTCTATTTTTTCCTCTATGCGCCGATCCTCGTACTTATCTTGTTCGCCTTTAACGCCTCGCGCATAAACATTACCTTTCAAGGGTTTATCCCCTATGGGGAACAGGTGGTGATGGATGGGAGCTTGGTACGTGCCAGTCCCTGTGGTCCTTTCCACTGGTTCTGTGAGCTAGCGCGTAATCGCGAGATCATGCATGCAGCACGCAACACGTTGACGATCGCATTTACTTCTACGCTGCTCTCTACGATCATTGGCACGATGGCCGCGCTGGCGCTGCAACGGTACGAATTCGGTCTGAAAACGTTTTCGCAGATTTCACTTTATATTCCCATCGTCATCCCCGAAATCGTGATGGGCATCGGCATTTTGGTGTTGTTCACGCAGCTGTTTTCGCTACTCAATACCGCGCTGGGATTGACCGGCAATGCGCGTTTGAGCTTGGGTTTGGGCACGGTCACGGCTTCGCATATCGCCTTCAGCATCCCCTTTGTCACCCTGGTGGTGCAAGCGCGGTTGCACGGGTTTGAAAAATCCTATGAGGAAGCGGCCATGGATCTGGGAGCGAACGAGTGGGTGACTTTCTGGCGGGTCACGTTTCCGATGATCCTGCCTGGGGTTCTCTCCGGAGCGATGCTGGCCTTTACGCTCTCATTGGATGACTTCGTGATCACCTTCTTCACCACCGGGCCCGGTGCAACAACATTGCCGATCTATGTGTATGGGTTACTACGGCGCATTATTACCCCACAGGTAAATGCGCTTTCGGCGCTATGGGTGAGCATCGTATTCCTCTTGGTATTCAGCATCCAGCGCCTGCAAAACCGTCAGACCTGATTCTCTAGAAGGAGGCAGTGATGCAAAAACGTTTCTCTCTCGTGTTCGGTTTGTTTCTGATAGCCATTCTGGCGTTGAGCGCCTGCGGCCCCCGTCCTTCCACGCCGACCTCGGTACCCTCGACCGTTGCGCCCGCTACCCAACCCCCTCAAAAATACGTAACTTCGAGTGGTTTCGAGTGTCCAGAGCCGGAGCCGCGCATGGAGGTCACCTCAAAGGAACTCAATCTCTTCGTGTGGACGGAATATATCCCTACCGAATGGAAAGAGTGCTTTGAGATGGTCTACGGCGTGAAGATCAACCATGACGAATACTCCAGCAACGAAGAAATGTACGCCAAACTGGAGAAAGGCGGCACCAATTACGATCTGGTGCAACCTACCGATTACATCGTCTCGCTGATGATCCAAAAGGGGCTGCTGCAGAAGCTGGATAAGAGCCAGCTCCATTTCCTAGATAATATGCTTCCCCAGTTCATGAATCAGCCGTTTGACCCGAACAACGAGTATACCGTCCCCTATCAGGCCGGCACCGATGCAATCGTTTACAATGCCAAAACGGTGCACACTCCGCCGACCAAATGGGCCGATCTGTGGAATCCTGAATATGCCGGGCGGATGGTATTCCTAGATGATTCGCGCGTCATTATCGGCATGACCTTGCTGACGCTGGGCTATGACCTCAACACGCGCGATCCGAATCAGTTGAATGAGGCCAAACAAAAGCTCAAGAAGCTGATCCCGAACGTCAAGCTTTTCGATAGTGACAGCCCGAAGACGGCGCTGATCGCCGGCGATGTGGACCTGGGCGTGGTGTGGACGGGTGAGGCTTACCTGGCACAGAAAGAGGTACCGGAGATCCGGTACGTCTACCCGGAAGAGGGAGCCATCTTATGGCAGGATAACTGGGCGATGCCGGTCGGAGCTCCTCACCCGGATGCAGCATATGCTTGGATGAACTACACCATGCAGGGCAACATGTTCTGGTTGATGTTGCGCGATTTCCCATACATCAACCCGAACAAGGCAGCGCTGGAATTTGCCAAAGCGAACCATCCGGATATCTACGAGCCGTACATCAACTCGCCCATTACCAACCCTCCGCTAGAGGTGTTCCAGAAAGGGCATCGCATCAGCGATGTGGGCGAGGCTTTGCCGCTCTATGATCAGATCTGGACCGAGGTGAAGAGCGGTCAGTAGCGGTAAATGCCCTTTGCACAATTAAGAAGGGTGGCTTTTAGGCCACCCTTCTTTTCTCGCTGGAGCACAAGATATTAGTGTAAGAGAACGGGGCGCGCTTCGGTCTCCTTGCTGAAGAGAAAACTTCATGTTAAACTACAAGTATGGCCGAGAAAATATTGATCGTAGATGATGATGCCGATACCCTCCGGCTGGTAGGATTGATGCTCCAGCGCCAGGGCTATGAAGTGGTGATGGCGAGCAACGGCCCTCAAGCCTTGCAAAAAGCAGAAGAGGAAGAGCCGGACCTGATCCTGCTCGACGTGATGATGCCGGGCATGGATGGCTACGAGGTGGCGCGGCGACTGCGCGCCAATTCAATCACGGCAAACACGCCAATCCTGATGTTCACAGCCAAATCCCAAATTGACGATAAACTGGTCGGATTTGAATCCGGTGCCGATGATTACCTCACCAAACCCACGCACCCTGCGGAACTTCAGGCTCATGTGCGCGCTCTACTTGCACGTAGCAGCCGGGAGCAGAAGAAAAAGTCCATGGCAACGGCTACCGCGATCGGCGCGCTGGCAGCGCGCGGTGGGTTGGGGGTTACCACGATCGCAGCGAATCTCGGCGCCGCTTTGTATAAAGCCGAAACTTCGGAGGTGATCATCGCCGAAATGGTGCCGGGAAGTGGCTCGCTAGGCCTGGAACTGGGATTTGAAGATCGGAGCGGACTTTCCCGGCTTCTGCGCTTACCCCCTCAAGAGATCACTCGGCAGAAAGTATTCGAATCGCTGGTGCGCCACCCTTCCGGATTAAAATTTCTGCTGGCCTCGGAAAGGCCTTCTGAAAAGATATTGATCGCCAAAGTCGATCAATTCGCAGCCATTGTGGCGCGACTGAGCACGCTGGCACACTTTGTTCTCCTCGATCTGGGAAACGACCTGCTCCCCTTTGTCCAGAAGATATTGCCCCTGTGCCATCATCTCTTACTGGTCACCGAACCATCTCCCAATGCTGTCATCCAAACCCGTGCCTTGATTGACGATTTAAGAGGCCTGGGAGTCAAAGAGGAGACTATCAAGATCGTCCTGAACAACCGCGTGCGCAGCGAAACCATCCTCCCAGCAGTGGAGGTGCAAAACCGTCTTTCGTTCCCCCTTGCGGGCACCATCACACCGGCGCCGGAGCTCTTTCACCTGGCCTCGCGCACCCGAAACCTAGCCTACTTTGCCCAGCCGGAAAGCCTAACGGCCCGTCAGATCGCAAAACTAGCCTCGATTTTCCGTCCGCCGGCTCAAGCCGCCTGACGGCGTGCTTTGAGCTCAATCGGCAACAGCGCGGCGTAAACAAAATCGGCTACGGGGGTCGGAACATTCCACTCACGCCCTTTTCGGCAGATCACTCCGATCATGGATTCCAGCTCCGTGCGGCGACCGCTCTCCACATCGCGCTGCATCGAACTTTTGATATTCGGGGCGGCCGCATCCACGAAAGCCAGAGTTTTTTCCACCACATCTGCCTCGAGGGGGATATTCTGCGCTCGCGCCAGCGCTTCCACCTCGCGCATGAGTGCCATCATCAGTGCCCGCGTCTCCGGCACATGGCGAAATTCGCCCATCTCCAAACGCGTCAGCGAGCTGATGCCACTCACCGCCGAGATAAAGATGAACTTGGTCCACAAAACGCTCAAAATATTCGGCGAAAGCTCCACCGTCGCGCCGCTCGCGCTCAAAGTTTGGTAAATGGCTTGGGCACGTGGAGTGATGCTTCCATCTAGCTCGCCAAAGACGATGCGTCGAAACTGCGAAAACTGACGGATAACCCCCGGCGCCTCCACAGCAGAGGAGATCCAGGTCGCACCGCCGAGCATGTGCCCCATGCCCAGGATGGCACCAATCCGTTCCGCCGCGTCCACGCCGTTTTGCAGGCTGACGATCGCCGTCTCTGTGCCGACGCATGGCCGCAACGCTTCGGCTACGTTCTCGGTATCATAGGTTTTCGTGCAAAAGAGGATCAAGTCTACCGGTCCGACCTCGGCCGGGGTATCCGTAGCCTGGGCCGGGAAAACCGTAAAATCCCCGTGCACGCTCTTCACCTGTAGTCCTCGTTCGCGAATAGCCTTCAAGTGCTCCCCGCGGGCCAGGAAGATCACCTGGTTGCCGCTTTGGGCAAGCAAACCGCCGTAATAACCGCCCACTCCGCCACTGCCCGCAATCAAGATTTTCATAGCACCTCCTTGTAAAAATTTCACGAAGTCCCTGGAAGACCAGGGGTAAGTTGCAAATGCCGGCGCAGGAACTGCCCGGTATACGAATGTTCAACCTGCATAATGGCTTCCGGCGTGCCTTCGGCGATGATCTCGCCACCGCGCTCGCCACCTTCTGGGCCGAGATCGATGATCCAGTCAGCAGTTTTGATAATATCCAGGTTGTGCTCGATAACGATCACCGTGTTCCCCGCATCCACGAGCCGTTGCAGGACCTCGATCAGGCGGTGCACGTCCGCAGCATGGAGCCCCACCGAAGGTTCATCCAGCACATACAGCGTGCGCCCGGTGGCACGACGAGAGAGTTCGCGCGCCAGTTTGACCCGTTGCGCTTCGCCGCCGGAAAGCGTCGGCGCCGGCTGCCCCAGGCGAATATAGCCCAGCCCCACATCCTGGAGCAAACGCAATTTGTTCACCATGGCCGGGAAGGACGAAAAGACCTCCAGGGCTTTCTCAACCGTCATATCCAGCACATCGGCGATATTGTACTCCTTAAAGCGCACCTGTAAGGTCTCGCGGTTGAAGCGCTTACCGTGACAGACATCGCAAGGGACGTAGATATCCGGCAGGAACTGCATTTCGATGCGCAGCTCTCCTTGTCCCTGACAGGCTTCACAGCGCCCACCATGAACGTTGAACGAGAAACGCCCCGGACGGTAACCGCGTACCTTGCTCTCGGGCAACTCGGCAAACAGTTTGCGAATTTCGTCGAAAAGGCCGGTATAGGTAGCCGGGTTGGAACGCGGGGTACGTCCGATCGGGGATTGATCGATGTTGATCACTTTATCCAGATGTTCCAACCCTTCAATGCGATCGTGCTCCCCCGGCTGCACTCTCGCTCCCATCAGACGAGCCGCCAAGGCATTATAGAGCACATCCACCATCAGCGTGGACTTGCCGGATCCCGAGACACCCGTAATGCAGACAAATTTGCCCAGCGGAATGCGCACGGTGAGATTTTTCAGGTTATTGGCGCGCGCGCCGATGATCGTAAGCCACTTGCCGTTCCCAAAACGACGCTGCGCAGGCACCGGAATGCGCAATCGCCCGGAAAGGTAGGCTCCGGTGAGCGAAGTGGGGTGTTGCATGATCTCCTCCGGCGTGCCCTGCGCCACCACCCATCCCCCATGTTCCCCGGCACCGGGCCCCAGGTCCAGCACCCAATCGGCAGTGCGGATCGTCTCCTCATCGTGTTCGACGACGAGCACGGTATTGCCCAAATCGCGCAGTCCGCAAAGCGTGCGCAGCAAACGATCGTTATCGCGCGGATGCAACCCGATCGAAGGCTCATCGAGCACGTAGAGCACCCCCATCAGTTGCGATCCCACCTGGGTAGCCAATCGAATGCGCTGCGCTTCCCCACCGGAAAGCGTGGCCGCAGAACGGTTAAGGGTGAGGTAATCCAATCCCACATTGACCAGGAAGCCCAAACGGGCCTTGATCTCCTTCAAAACGCGGTCGGCGATCGCCCGCTGACGCTCGCCCAGGGGTGTTTGCGGGCCGCTCAGGCGCTCAACCCATTGCAGGGTGCGGTGAATCGGCCAGGAAGTGACCTCGACGATGTTATAACCATCCACAGTCACGGCCAGCGCTTCCGGGCGCAGGCGCGCTCCCTTACAGGCCGGGCAGGGGCGATCGGACATGAATTCGGCAATGCGATCACGGATATAGTCGGAGCCGGTTTCGCGGTAGCGACGCTCCAGGTTGGGGATCACGCCCTCGAAATCACGCACGAAGGTGAACTCACGTCCCTGAGCAGTGCGGTAATGGATCGGCACTTCGCGGCCACGGGTGCCGTACAGGATCAGGTCCAGTTTTTCCTTCGGCAATTCTTCCACCGGTTTATCCAGGTCAATATGGAAGGCGCGCGCCACCGCTTCGAGCATTTGCCAGTAGTAGCCCTCCTCGCGCGGCCCGTTCCACTCCAGCGCGGCGATCGCCCCCTGACGCAACGATCGGCGCGGATCGGGGATCAGGCGCTGCGGATCGATCTCCAGCTTGCTGCCCAACCCCTGACACTCTGGACAGGCTCCATGGGGCGTATTGAAGGAAAAAGTGCGCGGCTCGATTTCGGGCAGGCTGACCCCATGCTCCGGGCAGGCCAGATGCTCGGAAAAGTAGAGATCACGGGCCGCTTGGTTTTCATCGCCCAGCACTTGCACGGTGAGATAACCTTCGCCGAACTTCAGCGCCGTCTCCACGGAATCGGTGAGCCGCGTGCGGGCTGCCTTTCGCTCCTCCTCGTCTTCCGATCGGCGCACAGCCAGACGGTCCACCACAGCCTCGATCGTATGCTGTTTGTAACGATCGAGCTGGATTTCCTCATCCAGCGAGTAGATCGTCCCGTCCACACGGGCGCGCGTGAAGCCGGCCTTGCGGATCTCCTCGAACACGGCCTGATAGGTGCCTTTGCGGCCGCGCACCAGCGGCGCCAGCAGGATCAGGCGCGTCCCTTCGGGTAGCTGCTCCAATGCGTTGACAATTTCTTCGGCCGATTGCCGACGCACCTCGCGCCCGCAGATCGGACAATGTGGCACTCCAACGCGGGCAAAAAGCAAGCGGAGATAATCGTAAATTTCGGTCACCGTGCCGACGGTGGAGCGCGGATTGTGGGAGGTCGATTTCTGATCGATCGAAACGGCCGGCGAAAGACCTTCGATGGCATCTACATCCGGCTTTTCCATCTGACCGATAAACTGCCGGGCATAGGCCGAGAGAGATTCGACATAACGTCGCTGCCCCTCGGCAAAGATCGTATCAAAGGCCAGCGAAGATTTGCCGGAGCCAGAAAGGCCGGTGATCACCACCAGCTTATCACGGGGAATTTCAACAGTAATGTTTTTGAGATTGTGGACGCGCGCACCAACAACGCGAAGAACATTAGAGGCCATATTTACACAAACCAAATTTTGGAAATATCTTCGAGCAAAAAGGGCAAAGCGCACGATCTGCCTGCTCTATTCCGGTGGGCCAAACCCCACCTATTTTGACTCGGGCTGGCAAAGAAGTCTTCGTCCTTTAGCATCCGATCGCAGGCGATCGTTGCGCAACAGTGTATTTTACCACCTCTATGTGCGCACCATTGTCCCAGGATAACATCCTCATTTGAATTGGCACAAACAGGTCGGCCATCACCTATCTCCCCTAATGCTCCCTCTGCTTACCCTTCCTGACGCATCCAGCGACGGATCGCTTCCAAAGGCGGGCGGTGATTCCCCATCAAGTCCAGCAAGGCCTCGGCATCTTCGTGAGCCAAGAGGGTTTCACGGTGCTCCTGGAAGATGAATCCTTCGGCCACAGCGTAGTCCAAAGCCGCCAACAGGCGATCAAAATAGCCGCGCACGTTCAAGAGGCCGATCGGTTTATGATGATGGCCGATCTGCGCCCAGGTGATGGCCTCGAACAGTTCATCGAGGGTTCCGAAGCCGCCGGGGAGGGCAATATATCCATCGGCCAGCTCATGCATGCGGGCCTTGCGGGCATGCATATCCGGCACAACTTCCAGCATACTCAGCGCGGAATGGGCCAGGGCAGGTGTGTTCATGGAGGGGATGATCACCCCGATCACTTCGCCACCGGCGGCCAGCGCTCCATCGGCCAGAGCACCCATTAACCCGGTCTTGCCGCCGCCGTAGATCAAGCGCAAATTGCGCCGCGCCAGCACTTCCCCTAAGTGACGCGCCGCGCGGAGGTACTCTTCCCGCACTCCATCGGCAGAACCACAATACACACATATTGAGCGCATACAACCTCCTATAGTAGCACATCCAGGTATCGTTCCACCATTTGATCCAGGCTGAGGGCGGTTTCGGCATGCGCCCTGGCAGCAGCGCGGAAACGCTCTTGATCCCGCAGAATTTCTTGCGCCGCCGCTACCAAGCCGCTCAGGTTGGGTGGCTCCAGCTTCCACGGGTTTCCACCATAAGGCACCAAGCGCCCGGCCTCGCCGATCACCAGCTCCGGCAATGCCCCTGTCTCAAAGGCGACTACCGGCAACCCGCAAGCCAGGGCCTCGATGACCGAATTCGGACAGGCAGCATTCAAATCGCCGGAAAAGAAGACGTGCGCCGAACGCGCCAAATAGGGAATTTGGGCTCGCGGCACAACCCCGGCCCACAGAATGCTCCCGGCTGCCTTTGCTTCGGCACGGCGACGCAGATCCGCATCTACCTGCCCCGCCACCTGCAATTCCACCCGTTCGCCCTCGGATTGCAGACCGTGCAACAGACCGATCGCATTCCACAACCCCATCTCGTAGCCGCCGCCGAAGCTCCCTTCGACGATCAAAATCCGGTGACGGTCGGCAGGGCGCTCATGAGGGCCATGCGGAGAATACGTGCGGATATCCACACCGTTGTGCACAATCGTTGACCCGACCGGCGTAGGGCCATACCACGTTTCCCACCACCATTGCGAGAACTTGCTCTGGTAGATAATGTGGTGCGCTAGGCGGCGACGGATGCTCGCCAAGATGAAATTGCCGTATTCGGCGCGCAGGAAGTGCTTCCAGCCGGTATATTTCCGCCGATGCACCCAATTGATACCATCCAAACGCTGCACCAATCGCACCCCGCGACGGCGGAGGCGCCAGAGTTCCTTCAGCCGATGCGTCCCCCCCAAGATGAGCAAAGCATCCATCGGCTGGGTGAGATCGTATTCCACCTGGAAGCCGCGGGCGCGCAGCGCCTGTTCAAACTTTTCACGGAATGTAGCCACACCACCTACCCCTTGTGGGAGGGGCACTATTCCGATCCGACCTTGCCGGTTCATTTTCATGAAGGAGATTATACTTGAGAAGCCTGCCCAGGCTAATAGTTGACCGCCGGTAAGGGAGAGGTTTCCGTAGACCAATCTCGGTAAAAATGATCAGCAACCAATCCCAGCAATGCTCCACCCAGTAGTAAAGTATCAGTTCACTGCAAAAAGTCCTTTCACCACAGAAGGACGCGCCTCAAAGCATTTCAAGTTTTGAGATCCAAATAGCTCTAAGAAAATCGCAAAACTTTTCAATAGAATTCAGTGATTTATTACAAAAAATGTTTTTGGCGTAAGACTTTTCATGATTTTCCGTGTCCTCCGTGTTTGTCCGTGTCCGATCGAATTGAGCCCATGTAGCAGAGATGGTTTTTTGCAGTGGGGTCAAGTATAATTTCATTACATGGGCGAGAAAACCATCCTCCTCCTCGAAACAGCACGCAGCGATTCTCCCCTCTTTGCGGAGGCCCTGCGCCGAAAAGGCTTTCAGGTCGAAGTAACCGGGAGTGGAGAAGAAATGTTGCGACGGCTACCCCAAGTCCGACCACGGGTAGCCGTGATCAACGTTCCGTCGCTACGGAGCAGCGGTAAGCGCATCTGTCGTCTGTTGCGGGAGCAAGAATCTCGCCTGCCATTGGTAGTGATCCTGCCGGCCGGGCAAAGCACCAATGGGTACCTGGCCGATGTCCATTTGACCCTACCGCTCACCGCCCGCAAGTTGATCAACCGATTGAAGACCTTCTTCGGTGAAGAGGGAGAGAAGGTGCTGCAACGTGGACCGTTGCGCCTCAACCTAGAGACTCATGATGTGCACATCTTGGGTCGGAGCACCCATTTGGCGCCTCGTCTGGTACGCCTATTGCAGGTGCTCATGGAAAACGCCGGCCACGTAGTGCGTCGCGAGGACCTCTTCCGTACCGTCTGGGAGACTGCCTATGTTGGAGATATGCGTACCCTGGATGTGCACATCTTCTGGCTGCGACAGGCAATCGAGGTGAATCCCCGCTCGCCGCGCTTCATCAAGACCGTGCGCGGCGAAGGCTACCGGCTGGACCTCTGAACGTACTGATAGCATTCCCCTTCCACGCTTATGGCCCGTATGCATATATCGCCCCTGGGAGTCACCTGCAGGGTATCGCCTGCTTGCGCCTGATGCCGCGTGCGAATCGCCTGGCGATGACTGTAAAAAACCCGTCCATTCCAAGCCTCATCGATCTCCCAATAATCGAGCGCAAAAGGAGGCCGGAGGGTGATCTGCCCCTCCTGAAGGTGCACCCATTCATCCGCCAGCGGCTTCCACTGCGGCGAGAAGGATTCCTGGCGCTCCAAGACAAAGGCGACCCCCTCGCGAATCAAGCGCGTGCGCGTCACGTGCACGGCGCGCCAAGTCACATCGGCGGCCAGAAAGCGCCGTCCCAGCCGCGCCGCCACCACCGCTGCCGTCCCGGAACCGCAAAAGAAATCGGCCACCAGATCGCCAGGGTTCGAGGATGCCAGGATCATGCGTTCCAGCAGCGCCTGTGGCTTTTGGGTCGGATAACCGCTGCGCTCCTTGTGCAGGCGTGCCACCACCGGAAAATACCACCAATCCTCCGGCACTTTCCCGCGCTTTAGATTCGGCACCTTGCCGAAGCCGGCTTTGGGCGAAGAAGCGAAGGTCTTGTGCGTGCTCGGATGATACGGTTGGCGCACCGCATCGGCATTAAACGTATATCGCTCCCCTTTGAAATAGGCCAGGATCGTATCATGCTTGCGATTGAACGCCCGGCGGATCGCCGAAGGTCCATGATAGAGCCAAACGATCTCGTTGAGCAAATGATCGCGTCCGAAAATCTCATCTAGCAAAAGCCGCGCATACGCATTGGCATGCCAATCCAGATGGAGATAGAGCGTGCCATGCGGCGCCAGCAAACGGTGCATCAGCGCCAGGCGCGGATAGAGAAATTCCAGGTAAGCGTCCAGGTCCTCCCAATCATCCTCATATCCTTTGGCCAGGCGCCAAGTCTGTGGGCGACGGGAATCCTCCCCATGGCCGATGCGCGCCGCATAACTGCGATTGGTAAAGAAAGGCGGGTCGGCGTAGATCAGGTCAATCTTTCCCTCATACTCGGTCAGCAAATGTACCATGAGTGCCTGGTTATCGGCCCAAAAAAGGCGGTTCTGACGTGCCCGTTCGGCAGGGCCGACGATCGTATCCAGGCACAAAGTAGCCGGCGAGGGGAAATCCAGGCGCTTACCGGGCCAATTCAGGGTAGGCATACTGCCGCAAACGCTCTCAATAGAAGATCTTCACCCGCGTCCCATAGCCACGGTTGTAGATCGCATCGGCCTTATGCTGCGGGTAGGCCCAACGGAAAAGCCACAGGGCTTCCTCCGTGCGCATATTGATGCACCCATGGCTCATCGGCGTCCCGAAGTTATCGTGCCAATACGTACCATGGAACGCATGTCCCTTATCGGTGAAAAAGCAGGTCCAGGGCACACCGGGGAGCTCATAATCTTCAATATCCGCCGCCAGGTTTCCATCCCCCATGTGTTTGGAAGGCGTCTTCTCCAGGATATTGAATTCACCGGCCGGCGTTTTGGTCGGAATTTCTCCCGGTCGGCGCCGCCCGCCGTAAGGAATGCCGGAAGAGATCTTCGTCTCTAACACCACCCTATCGTTCTCATAAGCTGTCAACGTCTGCGTGGTCAGGTTCACCTCGATCCGCTTGGCCTCCCAGGGCACATCCGGGGAAAGGGGCGCATATTCCTCCGGAAGGATCGGCCTCAGATGCCGCGCCGGGACGAAATACGGCGGCATCTCCAGCAACTCGTCGTAAATCCGATACCACGCCTCCCCATCCGGACCTTGCTCGATCCCTTCGATCCAGTGCACCGAACCGTAATACAAGCGATAGCGCGGAAACCACCCCTGCAGCGAGTTATAGCCCAAAGCATTGGTGTAGGGGACGGTTACCTCTGCCAGATAACGCGTTCCCTGGGGAATGCTCGAAAGCGGCTCCTGATACACGATCCTGACCCGCTGAATGCGCGCCCGGTGCACGTACCCTCCCCACACCCGATACCAGATCGGGTTATGCGCAGGTGCCTCGGCCACCACCGTCTCGTAGAGTCGGATGAGGTCATCGCGGTACCAGGTTGCCACGATCGGGCTCTGATCGTTCGGCTGGCGATAAGCGCTCACCGAAGCGATCGTCACGCGCCCCCACTGTGCATCGTCAAAGGGATCGCCCCATCCCCAGGTCGGCAAAAAGGCCATCCCTCCCAGCGCAGCCAGTGCCAGTTTCAAAACATCCCGGCGGGAAACCTTGCTCATACCTCAATTCTATCACGAGCCTGCTGCTCGTCTTCCATCATCATCTGCGCCGCCCGTCGCCCGATCTCCACGGCAAAATTCGTCCCCCGATCCCACGGGTAGACCTGGCTCATCGAAGCAAAATATAGCCCCGGCAGCGGCGTGCGGATCGAAGGGAGCGCCCGCGAATGCCCCACCGGCGGCACCGGCTGGGCATATTCGTTCTTAAACACCCAGGCCTTGCGCACCCAATCGGCCCGGAAGCGCGGGTTAATCCGCCGAAAGGCCGGCAAAAAACGTTCCAGAAGATCTTCCTCGCTCAAAGAAAAATACTCATGCCCCGGCTCCAGATAATCCCCGGCATAAACGATATGCTCCCCGCCGAAATGCTCCGGCGAGATAAAATTCGTATGTTCCACCAGCGCCAGGAAAGGGAAACCGGCTTCCTTCGGCAGGTTAAACCAGTAGTATCCCTGCTCCGAAAGCCGCTCGCGCAAGGCCACCACCATCACCACCGCGCCCATGGATTTCAGCGCCTTTAGTCCCTGGAGATACGTTTCAGGAAGCGAGGGACACAGGCGGATCATTGCCCGCGGCGAAAGCGTGACCAGAATCCGATCAAACGCCTCCGCTTGGGCGCCGGGCGCATTCGGGACCCAACCTTGGCCGGGGTGCCGTTCCAGGTGCCTCACAGCCATCCGAAGCCGAATTTCCACGCCCATTTCGCGCAATCGTGCCGCGAATTGATCCGCAAAGCGCTGGAATCCGCCCTCGAAGGTGCCCAAGCGCGTCGTGCGCGCCTTTAGCCGCGCCCACATCCATGCCATGTTCACCTGATCCGCATAAGGTCCGAACTTGCCTTCCAGCAGCGGCTTCCACATGAGCTCATACACACGCGCCCCGGCCCAGCGCCGCATCCACTCTTCCACCGTATAGCGCTCCAGCGTTCGCCAATCAGATGTTAAGCGCAAATACAGCCCCACCAAGCCAAAGCGCAGTTTCTCAATTCCCCACCCCAACCCCGGAAAGATCAGGGCCCGGAAGATCGAATCAAAGGGGTAGAACCGCCCGCGGTAATAGACCACGGTATACGGGCGGCGAAAGATGACCTGTTTTTCCCACCCCAACTCGCGAATCAGGCCTAGCATATGGCGATCGCCGGCAAACCAGTGGTGGTAAAACTTCTCCACCGACCAATCCCAATGGGGTTCCTTGAATCCGCCCGCCAGCCCTCCCACCTGATCGGCGGCCTCAAAGATCGTCACCTCGTGACCGGCACGGCGCAAATCCCAGGCCGCGCTCAATCCGGCAAAGCCGGCTCCGACGATGGCTACTTTCATCGTTCCTCCTTCACTTCAGCGCGCAGCTCTTCTTGCCAGCGAATGCCCTCGCGGCTCAGGTAGAACGTCCCCAAAAGGGTGATCGGCAGCCAAAGCGCCACATGCAGCACGAGCGTATAGCTTGCCGCCAGCGCCTGTTCCACCCCATAGGCGCGTAGCACAGCGATGCCGGGAGCATCAAAAGTGCCCACATAGCCCGGCGCCGAGGGGATCGTCGTCGCCAAGTTGACGATCCCGTTCATCAGCATGAGCGCGAAGAACGAAACCCGAAACGGAAAGGCAAACATCACGCACCAGTATTTCCCCGTCTCCAGCAGCCAGATGCCCAGAGAAGTCAGAAAGACCATCAGCACGTGGAACGGCGAACGCAAAAAGGCCAACCCACCCAGGAAACGCTCCGCCAACGGCAAAACTTTATGGCGCAGCGCTTCGGGAAAATAACGCAGCACCAACGTGATCATGTGAAGCGCCTTCTGCGGAAACATTGCCGTCACCAGGAAAGCCAGCAACGCACCGATGAAGAGCACCGTCCCGCCCAACGCCACCTGGCGGATATTGCCGATCACCCCGGAATCGTGCGTCAGGCGGGTCAGTTCGGGCAGGTTGAAGAAGACAAACGCCAGCATCACCACCCCATCGAAAACGCGCTCCACCAGGATCGTCGCCAGCGAAGCCGAGATAGAAACTCCGTAGCGTCGCTTCAGGATCACCGCTCGGAGCACCTCACCGGCACGCGCCGGATAGATGTTATTCCCCATATAGCCGATGGCCGTAATGGGAAAAAGGTCCCGCGTCGACACGCGTTTCAACGGCGAAAGGAGATAGTGCCAGCGCCAGGCTCGCAGGATCACGGCCAGAAAATACAATATCACACCGGGGATCAACCACTCATAGCGTGCCGTTTGCAATACCTGCCAAAAATCTCGCAAGTGCAAACCGCGCAATGCCAGCCACAAGAAAAACAAGCTGATCAGGATTCCAAGGATCAATTGCCAACGTCTCATAGGGGTTAATTGTAACCTGAAACCGTTGTTCAGGTTCGATGCGCATTCTCAGGGCCTTTAGTCTAGAATCGTGTGGCATAGATTCATCCGGTGACGCACATAGACATTTCCAAACGTGACTCCATTGCAAAAACCATGTCTGCCGCATAGGCTCGATTCAATAGGAGGCGGACGAATACGGATGACACAGAAAAACATGAACAAGACTGCAGCCGAAACTGTTTTTGACTACGAAGCTCACACAAAAAGCAAAAGTGACCCCGCTGCAAAAACCATCTCTGCTATATGGGCCCAATTCAAAATAGGACACGGAAGAACACGGATACCCCGGAGATATTATGGAGATATTTATATTCAAAACTTTTTTCTTACCGCGAAGTAATAAAATTTTTCGATTTTCCTAGGACTATTTAGATCTCAAAATTTGAAATGTTTGAGGGCGTGTCCTTCTATGGCGAAAGGACTTTTTGCAGTGAACTCAAACGTTCAAAACCGGCGAATGCTCGCATTTTCCCAACACTCGGCAGCCTCGCCATCCACGGGATGAGGGTATAATCAACCCGATGGCCTCCTCTTCTCAGCGAACGGTCGACAGTCGTCCTGCGCCGGAAGATCAGCTCAACCATGCCTTGCGTCCACAGCGCTTGAGCGATCTGATCGGGCAGGAACAGATCAAGGAAAACCTTTCCATCCTGATCCAGGCCGCCAAAAAGCGCGGCGAGGCGCTGGATCACGTCCTGTTCTACGGCCCTCCCGGCCTGGGAAAGACTACCTTGGCCCATATCCTGGCCAACGAAATGGGGGTAAACATCAAGGTCACATCCGGGCCGGCGATCGAACGTCCCGGCGATCTGGCTTCCATCCTCACCGGCCTGCGTGCTGGCGATGTGCTCTTTATTGACGAAATCCATCGTCTGGGCAAAGCCGTAGAAGAAGTGCTCTACCCGGCGATGGAAGATTTTGCCCTGGACATCGTAATCGGCAAGGGCCCCGGGGCACGTTCCATTCGCGTGAAATTGCCGCGTTTTACCATCATAGGCGCCACCACCCGCCCGGCATTGCTCAGTGAGCCGTTGCGGGCACGCTTTGGCGCCGTCTATCGGCTAGATTACTACGATCTGGCCGCCATGCGAGCCATTATCCGTCGCGCCGCCGCGCTCCTACCGGTTGATATTGACGAGGGGGGCGTGGAAGAGATCACCCGCTGTTCCCGTGGCACGCCGCGCGTGGCCCTACGCCTGTTACGCCGCGTGCGCGACTATGCTGAGGTACGTGCCGATGGACGCATTACGCGCCCTGTCGCTCGCGATGCGCTCGACCTATTGGCCGTCGATCCGCTCGGGTTGGATGAAGTCGATCGCCGTGTGCTGCGCACGATCATCGAAAAATACCAGGGTGGACCGGTCGGCCTGGCGACCATCGCTGCCGCGATGGGCGAAGAGGCGGATACGATCATGGACGTGGTGGAACCCTATTTGCTACAACTGGGCCTTCTGGATCGAACACCGCAAGGCCGGGTCGCTACCCGCGCCGCCTATGAGCACCTAGGCCTGCCCTATCCCGAAGAAAACCAACCCCGCTTCATGTAGCGCCCATGCTTGCATTTGTTCAATAAACGCTCGCCTTTATCCCAAGCACTGCAAAACGCCCCGCCCGGCCGCTATCCGGCCAAAGTCAGGAAAACATCTTCCAAGGTTGGATCGCCACGTTGCACCTTGTGAAGCTTAAGCGGAAAGTGCCGGATACCTTGCCCAAGGTCCCTCTTGGTCATCTGCGGAACGGTGATCACCCGCAAGTGATCGCCAGAAAGTCCCACCCGTAACACCCCCTCCAGGCGCGGCAGGTAATCCAGGCCGCTCTCCAAAGGTTCAAGGAAGACCTCCCAAACCGGTCCCGGCAAAAACTTCGTCTTCAAGGCCGAGGGAGTATCCATCGCCAGCAGCTGACCCTGGCGCATCATTCCCACCCGCTGACAATACTCGGCCTCATCCATGTAATGGGTCGTGACCAGGATCGTCACCCCTTCTTCCGCCAGAGCATAGATCAAGTCCCAAAAGGCGCGACGCGCTAGCGGGTCCACACCGGAGGTCGGCTCATCGAGAAAGAGAAGTTCCGGACGGTGCACCAAGGCAATTGCCAGGGCTAAACGTTGGCGCCAGCCGGTCGAAAGGGAAGCGGCCAAGGCCCGTCGGTGATCCTGTAGCCCCACCATCTCCAACACTTCATTCAGCCTCTCCCGCCGACGCACACCGTAAACGCCACTATAGAATTCCAAGTTCTCCCAAACCGTCAGATCGTTATAAAGGGCAAATTTTTGCGACATGTAGCCGCTCCGGGCGCGCACCGCTTCGGCCTGGGAAAAGGCATCGAACCCTAACACGCGCGCATGCCCTTCGCTGGGACATAGCAATCCCAACAACATGCGGATGGTCGTCGTCTTGCCGGAACCGTTTGGGCCTAGATAGCCCAAGATCTCTCCCCGTTGGACCTGGAAAGAGATGTGATCAACGGCGACGAAATCTCCAAAGCGACGGGTCAGGTTTTCCACTTCGATGACACTCTCGTTCATATCGGCCTCGTGGGCAAAGAGCTCATTCGGAAACGGCAAAGGCCATGAAGGCATCTTCTAGGGTCGGTAAAACCGCATAGGCGGCCTCGATCCGACAGGGTGACGGTGGAGTCTGATGTTTTAGCCCATCCAGAATAGAGGGCAAACGGCCATAGCGCACGCGCACATGCAGACGATCTCCGAAGGCATGGATATCTTCGACCCCATCCAGGCCTTGTAACCAGGCCCGCAAAGCTTTCAAAGGGGTGCCGCGCACTTCCAGCACACGTTCGTTCAATCGTGTTCGCAGCTCGGAAGGACTCCCTTCGGCGCGGATCTTCCCTGCCTGCATAAAACCAATGCGATGACAGCGGGAGGCCTCGTCCATGTAGGGAGTCGAGATCAGGATCGAGACCGGATGCTCGGCGGACCGGACCAGATGGATCAGCAATTGCCAGAAATCCTGCCGCGTCACCGGATCCACGCCGGTGGTTGGTTCATCGAGCAACAGCAAGCGCGGCCGGGTGACCAAGGCAATCGCCAACCCCAATTTCTGCTTCATCCCGCCGGAAAGTTGCCCGGCTAAGCGGTTCTGGAAGCGCTCCAGGTCAACGAAACGCAGAATCTCCAAACTACGCGCCCGCCATTCACCGGCCGAAAGCCCTCGCACCTCGGCGAAAAAGCGGATGTTCTCCAAAACCGTCAAATCCTCATAAAGCGAGAAGCGTTGCGAAAGGTAGCCGATGAAGCGGCGACCCTGCTCTGGGTCATGCTGCATATCTACGCCGGCAATGCGCACCTTCCCCTGATCGGGGTGTAACGCTCCCACTAGCAGTCGCATGGTGGTCGTCTTGCCGGCGCCATCCGGCCCCACCAGGCCGTAGATCTCGCCGGGGCACAGAGTTAGGGAGACATCATCCACCGCGCACATCTCACCAAAGCGCTTGTGGAGATGCTCTGCCTCCAAGAGATATTCCTCCATACCGCCCCTCATTCTTCAAAGATCACATCGGCAGGCATGCCCGGCTTCAAACGCCCGGCAGGGTCTTCCACCTTCAATTTGATAGCGTAGACGGTGGAACTACGCCCTTCGACCGTTTGCACATTGCGCGGCGTAAATTCGGCCTGATCCGAAATATAAATGACATGGGCAGCGAAGATCTCGCCGGGGAAGGAATCCACGCTCACCTGTGCGGCCTGTCCTAGGCGAATGCGTCCGTACCGATCCTCGGGAACGTAGACGGTGATAGTTAGATTGCTCAGATCGGCCAAGGTCAGCGCCACGGCGCCGGGCTGGAGAAATTCCCCCGGCTCCGCAACACGGCTGAGGATCACGCCATCCATAGGGGCCAGGATGTTGAGCTTCTGGATTTGGGTATCGATCAGGTCCAAAGCGGCCTGCGCCTGTTTGACTCCTGTCTGTGCCTGAGCAACTGCCGCTTTAGCCTGCTCCAGCGCAATCGCCGCAATGCGCACCTGGGGCGAGTCCTCTCCGATCTGCAAGGATTGCAGCCAATCGCGTGCGGCGTTATAGCGCTCCTGGGCAACCGAGAGCTTCGCCCGCGCCTTGAGCACATCCTGCGCTTCCTGCGTAGTCAGGAGCCCGTCATAGGCTTTCTGAGCATCCTGTAGTTCGCGCTCCACTTCATCTAGCAGATCGCTGGCCGCTTGAATGACCTCGCTATCGCCGCTGAGCAATTTCGCCAAGCGCACTTTAATCAGGTAGCGATTCGGCAAGTAGGGTGGCAAATCTACTTGCACATCCTCGGGGCGCACTTTGCCACCCGTAGCCTGGGCGCGATCGTAAACCTGTTTGACCACCTGATAGGTGATGCGCGCCTGATCCAGTCGCTCCTCGGCGGCTAAGAAAGCGGCGTACTTCTCTGCCGAAACGATTTTCTGCAAATCGGCTTCAGCTTCGGCAAGCGCCTGAGCCGCAGCATCCACTTCGGCCTGAGCGGCCTTCAACTGCTCCTTGCGGGTGAAATACCAGAGAGGTTGGGTGAAAATTCCCGGCGCGCGCTGGATCCAATCCTGCAAACGCGCCACGCCTTCTTGAGCACGAGCCGCGGCCAGAGCGGCATCATATTGTGCTTGTGCCATCTCCTGGTTGACGACGGCTGTTTGGGCGGCCTGACGGGCGGCTTCCAGCGCGGCTTCGGCTTGGGCACGCTGAGCTCGCAGCAAACTTCCATCCAAACGCAATAGCACATCGCCCTGATGGACAAACTGACCCTCATTCACGAGCACATCGCTGATTTTTCCGGACACTTCCGGCGCTAGCGAGATGGTAGTAGCCTCGATCGTACCGGAGGCTTTGAGCGTGGCATTGCCGTTCCCTTTCATCGAGCGCAGGCCGTAGATCACGACAGCGGCCAGTCCGATGATGAGCAAAATGACAGCCGGTACAGGGGGTCTGCGATGCATCTTTCCTCCTTCAATCCAAGCGTTTACGGAAGCGCAGGGCAGCGGCCCCCATCAGGAAAACGCCCAACAGGGCGAGTGCCAACGTTTCCTGTTGGAGGACCTCCACCCCCGCGCCTTTGATCAGGATCGCACGGATGATGATCAGATAGTAGCGTAAGGGGATTAGGTAAGAAATCCATTGAAGGATTTTGGGCATAGCATCAATGGGGAAAAAGAAACCGGAAAGAAAAATGCCCGGCAATAAAGTCATCCACACTGAAAGCATGGCCTCCTGTTGGGTATTGGCGATCGTCGAGGCCAACAGCCCAATGCCCAGTCCGGAAAGGAGCAAGAGCCCGGAGAGCACCAGGAGAAGCGTTAGGCTACCGCGCACCGGCACCCCGAACCACCAGTGACCGATCACCAGCACTTCCAAGGTATCAAAAAAGGCCAGTAGCACATAAGGCAGGATTTTCCCCACCACCAACTCCCAAGAACGGATGGGAGTAACGATCAACTGCTCGATGGTGCCGCGTTCCCGTTCGCGCACGATCGCCGTGGCCGTCAAGATCGAGGTGATGGCATAAAGAATCATCCCGATCACGCCGGGGATCATGAAATAGGCCGAGATCAGGTCCGGGTTGTACCAAACGCGCGGGCGCACTTCGAGCGGTGGTTTGAGCATTTCCGGGCGCCCTAGCGAGGCCAGTCGGGCCTCCAGGACCTTGGTTGCCTGGCTTTGGCCGATTAACTGGGCCGTCGAAAGCGCAGTAGAGCCGATGGTCGGATCCGAACCATCGAGAATCACGGCCACTTGGGCCTCTCCTCGGAGCAAGCGCGTGGCGTAGTCCGGTGGAATAATTAGGCCAGCGCGCACCTCCCCACGCTCGATCAAAGCCTGCAATTCGGCCTCTGAATCCACCTGATAGGCAATGCGGAAGTAATTGGCCGCCCCAAAAGCATCCAGCAGTGCCCGTGATTGCGGCGAGCGGCTGCGATCGAGCACCGCCAGGGGCACGTTCTTCACATCATTGGTAGCGGCATAGCCTAACAAGAAGAGCTGCAGGATAGGGATCACCAGGATGATCACCACGGTGCGCAAGTCGCGGAAAATCTGCAGAAACTCCTTACGGATGATCGAACTCAACCGTCCCCACATCATGCCTCCTTGAGGATGCCATGCAGATAGATTTCAATGAACTGGTCTAACGCATCTGGCATATAAGTCTGCAGTTTATGGCCCAGCAAGCGTTCACTGACATAGAAGGCGAAGAAAAAGCCGATAAAGGAGCGCAAGAGCATTGGGATCGTCAAGGGGCGCGCCGGCGGAGTTTGCCGAGCAGCCTGTTCGAACAAAGGCACAAGTTCCGGGAAGACTTCCTCAAACAGGAGAGGTAGATGAACACCGTTGAACTCCACAATCTCGATCAGCATCAGGTTCAAGATCGCAGGCTCCCGCTGCAAAACCTCGACAAAGTGGTGCGCTGCCTGGCGGATAAAGCTTTCCAGGTTTTCTCTCGGCAACGTTTGCAATGTGGCTAACACCTCTCGATAAGGGTGTTTTTCCGCAAGAACGGCACGAAAAATAGCCTCTTTATCGCGAAAATGATGATAGATGGCACCGATGGTCAAAGAGGCCTTTTGCGCAATCTGGCGAACGGAGGTGCCATGATAGCCCTGCTGCAAAAAGAGCTCAAAGGCGGCATCCAGAATCATTCTGCGGGTGGACAGCTCGTTCATAACGAACGTTCGTTATGAAAAGTATATCATAGAACCGTGGACGGTGGACTGTAGATCGTGGCTCGGGAGCCGCAGACGGTAGGCCGCGGACAGTGGAGGAAAGAAGTCCCTGGTCAGCAAACCGACAAAAAGGGTGAGCCTCCTCCTTAGGCTCACCCTTTCGGTCCTCCCTCGTCATCATAGACAAGGGAGACTTTATGCTTCTTGCACCGGCTCAAAATATTGAATATCGAGAATCGAGCCCCGTCGCTCGGCCGGCGGTTTCAACACGGCGCGCATCGGCATGCCGATGATCAGATCTTCTGGATCGGCTTGCAGGAAGTGGATGATGCCACCATCTCCAAAGCTCACCAGGCCAACCACCTGCGGCTTTTCGAGCGGGCGACCCTCATAATCCACATACAGGACGGTAAACGTATGGAGCTCTCCCACCAGTCCCATATCGCGCCAGTCGGTTAATTCGCCCAGGCAGCGTTCGCAGAAGATCGTTGCCGGGACGTAGGTGTGATCGCACTTCGGGCAGTAACTTCCCAAAATTTTGCCTTCGTCCTTCAAAGCGCGAAAGAAGCGCTCACCGGCCAGACCGTACGTATAGCGATGAGCCGCCGGCAGGTTCCCGAACCAGGCTTGCGGAGCATGGGCATCTCGTTCCAGAAACGTCATGGCCGCCTCCTATCGAATGGGTTTGAAATACAGAATATCGGTGATCGCGCCGGTGCGCTCGGCTTCGGGCTTCCAAACGGCCTGAACACGCATACCAATGTGCACCTCTTTCGGATCCACTTCGCCCAGCTTATGCAGAATTCCCCCCATCACCACCGAGGCCGGACCCAGTTCCGATGTGCCATCAATGTGAATGACGGCCGGGATCTCCGGCTCGCTGATGCGGCGCATATCCCAAGTGATATAGCAGAGCGAAAACGTGTTCACCGTGCCCGTATCGGGCAACTCGACGTATTCATCCATCGGGCGAAAGCACCATTCACACACGGTGCGCGGTGGCACGACCACCTTGCGGCAATGACTGCAACGCGCCCCAAGGATCACGCCTCGCTTCAGACCGACCAGGTATGTACCAATCGCAATGCCGGTATCCCAGGCATATTCGGCCTTCAGCTCATCCATCTGGTAAAGCACTTTTCCATCGCGAAAATCTTCTTCGCTCAGCGAAACGCCGGGGAATCGTTTAAAGCGAACGGTCATCGTTGCCTCCTTCTCCTTACCTACCCATCACGACCACAGTTCCCACCTGCATCAGGTCACCCCAGGCTTGGGCCACGCCACGGCGTGGGTTGCCTGGCACCTGGCGCTCTCCAGCCTCACCACGTAGCTGCCAGAAGAGCTCGGCGATCTTCATCAGACCGGCCGCGGCGATCGGGTTGCCCACGCCAAGCAAACCACCGGAAGGGCAGATCGGCAGGTCACCCTCACGCTCTGCCGTCCCATCCAGGTAAAGCTCAATGGCACGGCCACGCGGCGCCAATTGCAGGCCTTCCAGGTGGTGCAGTGCCTTATAGTCAAAGGGATCGTACGGCTCGGCAATGTGAATCTCCTTGCGCGGCTCTTTGATCCCGGCCATTTCATAGGCCATGCGGGCGGCATATTCCACATAGCGCGGGTAAACCAAATCGCGGTTGGTCCAATACGCAGTATCCAAATGCCATCCCACGCCTTCAATCCAGACCGGCTTATCGGTCAGGCGCTTGGCAACATGTTCGGCGGCCAACACAATTGCCACCGCGCCATCTGAAATCGGGCTGACATCCAGACGCTGCACCGGCCAGGCCAGCACATCGGAATTCAGCACATCCTCCACCGTAATGTTCGGATCGCCGAGCAAAGCACAAGGATGGGCAGCAGCATTCCGCTTATGGAGCACGGCTACACGGGCAATATCCTCCTTCTTCAGTCCATAGGTGCTCATGTAGCGATTCATCTCTAGGGCAAAGATCCACAGCAGGTTTGGCCCCAAGGCTCGCTCTGTGGTGTGATCGAAAATGGTCAAGAAGGCTGCCTGCGGATGGGGATAGTAAGAGGACATTTTCTCTTCCGCCACCACCAACACCACATCGAACAACCCGGAGGCGACGTGATACCATCCCTGAATGGGGACAAAAACGCCGGTGCCGCCACCGACATAAGAGCGCATGAACGGCTTACGCCAGGCTCCGGCTCCATCCGAGGCATATTCGCCGTTCATGTGGATACCATCGAAAGCATCCGGTGCAGTGCCAAAGCAGACGGCATCCACATCGTCCATCGTCAGTTCACAGGATTCCAGCGCCATACGCGCTGCTTCCCAGGAGAGCTCCTTAGGGGTCTCCAGCGCCCGGCGCACAAAACGGGTCATGCCGGCGCCGATTACGGCTACTTTTCGCATTCCCATGGTCAGCTCCTTCAGCTAATTCGTCAAGATGGCGACCGCTCCGCTCGTCGTCGGAACGCCGCGCCAGGATTGAACCAGGGCCACTTCTGCCCCTTCCACTTGATGGGCTCCGGCCTCGCCGCGCAACTGCAAAACCGCTTCCAGAGCACGCATCAAGCCGGTTGCCTCGAGCATATGCCCCACCCCCAGGCTACCGCCGGAGGGATTGACCGGAAATTCGCCATCGAGATCGAAAGCACCGGACTCCAGCAGTGAACCGGCCTCGCCGTATCCGCATACCCCCAACGCCTCCAACGATTGCAATTCTTTGTAGGCGTAGGTGTCATCCACTTCTGCCAGATCGATCTCGTTCCACGGATCGCGAAGGCCGGCTTGGGCATAGGCCATCTGGGCCGCCTCCTGAAGATAGGGCAAGTTGCCCCATTCGCGGCTTTCCAGCGAGGGTGAATCGTTACACCAGCCGATGCCGCGGATCCAGATCGCATCCTCGCGCAATGCCTGAGCAACATCCTGAGCCGCCAGCACCATCACGATTGCCCCATCAACGGTCGGCGCCAGCTCACGCTTCCCCAAAGGCCAAGCCAGGGGAGGGCCAAAAAGCACTTCGTCCAGACTGAGATCGGCACCATAGGAGGCTAGGGGATTCCGCAGCGCGTTGTGGCGATTCTTGACCACTACGGCCGCGCACTGCTCCCGGGTGGTACCGCTCTCATAGAGATAACGATGCATCTCCATCCCGGCGACGAAGTGCGTATTCAGGCGCAAGGGACGATTGAGCACCGGGTCCTGCGCATAGGCGGTGATCGTGTCCGGGGTCAGGATGTTCGAGGCCTTGCTATGCCCCTCGACCACTACGATGCGCGCAATGCCACTACGGATGAGCATCACCCCTGTGGCCAGGCCATGCAAGCCATCCCCGGTGATGGTGTGGACCGGCTTCAGCGCCGCCCCCAATTGATCCGGCACATACTCATCGAAAATGCTCGTCCCCTCGATGAAATCCTCCGCCACGGTGACGAACGAGTCCACGTCCCGTCGTGGATCGATGCCGGCATCGGCATAGGCGCGCACCGCCGCTTCATACATCAGCTCCTTATATGACAAATTGGGTGTCTTCGGTCTGAAACCAGACCAACCGACACCCACAATGGCAACCTGTTCGCTCATAGATGCTCCTTTCCTTTGGGGATTGGGAACGCCGCGTGAATTATATCACGGGGGCACTCCTTCAAATTCATCCCGGATTTTGATAACTCGCCGCGCTCCATAGTGGCTAATACGCAAGCGAAAACAACGGCTCTCGATCCCAGCCCGAGCAAAAGCCGCCTGCATGAGCGAGGCCACATCCTCCATCTCCGGCAGGGAAAAGGCGATCAGGGAAGGCCCTGCGCCGGAAAGGGCCACCGCTGCACCGGCTTGCTTGGCACTTTCAAGCGCTTCTTGGGCTCCTGGAATCAAGCCCAAACGATACGGCTGATGCAATTCGTCCTGCATCGCCTGGCGCAGGAGCTCGAGATCGCCTTCGGCAAACGCCCGGGTCACCAGCACGGCACGGGCGATGTTCCGCGCGGCCCGTTCGAGCGGGATCTGGGGCGGCAAAAGCCGGCGCGAGGCCTCGGTGGGCAGGGAAAGATCGGGCACGATTACCGTTACCCGAAACGGACGCCAGGGCAGAGAGCGCACCAGCACCCGATCTCCTTCCCATAGCGCCACACTCAGGCCGCCGAACAAGGCCGGGGCGACGTTATCCGGATGTCCCTCGATTTCAACCGCCAAATGGAGCAATTCATTGGCTGAAAGTGCTTCCCCAAGCAACGCATTGGCCGCCAGAAGCCCGCCGACGATCGCCGCGGCGCTCGACCCCAGGCCGGCACCCCAGGGAATGCGACTGCGTGCCCGAATCTGCATCCCCTGCGGAAACGGGCGGGCGCACACATCGTAGACCCGGCGCATGGCGCGCAGGAAAAGGTTTTCATCCTCCCCCAAGGCGATTTCCTCTCCTTCCCCCACAAGGCGGAAGGAGATCGTTTGCCCTGTTTGCGTCACCCGTATCTCATTCCAGAGATCGAGCGCCAAGCCTAGGGCATCGAAACCGGGTCCCAGGTTGGCCGTAGTCGCCGGAACGCGAACGGTGACGGAAAGGGCCATAATCACGAGGAAGGGCGCAAAAGCACCTTCAGCACACCCGGTTGGGCGGCGCGTTCAAAGGCCTGGAGCGCCTTCTGGAGCGGGAATTCATCCATGATCAGCGGGCTCGGGTCAATGCGGCCACTTTCCATCAGGCGCAAAGCCGGTTCAAAAGGGCCGCAGCGCGAACCGAGAATCTGCACTTCATCCACTACCAACGAGGAAAAGTTAACTCGCAGCTCCCCTTTGTAGGTAGATTTCATCACCAGCAAGCCGCGCGGCCGGATGGCGCGCCGGGCGATGGCAAATCCTTCTGCCGAACCAGTGGCTTCGACGACCACATCCCAACGCCGCGGCGCGATCGAGGTCTCATCAATCGCCTGTATGCCCCAACCTTTCAGCAAGGCGCGCGGGTGATCCCGACGGACCAGGACGCGCAAATCGCAGCCGACCTGCGCCAACACCTGGGCGATCAGCAGCCCCAAGCGCCCCGCGCCGATCACCAGTACGCGATCGGTAGGGCGAATATGAGCCTGTTCAAGGATTTCCAGCGCGGCGGCCAACGGCTCGGTGAAAACAGCCTTTTCGTCCGGCAAAGAAGGAGGCACACGGTGCAAATTCGCCAGTGGCAGGCGCGTATATTCAGCAAAGGTGCCATCCCGATTGACAATGCCGAGCACCGTGCGGTTTTCGCAGTGGGTAGGATAACCATTGCGGCATGGCTCACAATGCCCACAAACCGCGTTGATTTCCCCTACTACTCGTTGACCGATCCACTGCGGATCGGGGGCCTCGACCACCTCGCCGACGAATTCATGCCCCAATACCCCCCGGTACGGATAATACCCCTTTACCATTTCCAGGTCCGTGCTACAGATACCGGCCAGGCGCACACGGATCAGTGCCTCGCCATCCGCTTCTGGGCGCGGCAGCGAGCGCAGGTCAAGACGCCGATCTTCCAACCAAAGAGCTAGCATTTCAGCGCTAATTTTACCCCAATCCGGAATGTGGACAAGCCCTCTCTCCTCTTCCATCCACGGTCTACGGTCCACCTACCATCCACCGTCAACAAATGGCATAATTGACGTGATGACCACCTTTCCCCAGCTTTTCCTCGATCGCATGCAGCGCTTCTTGGGTGAAGAGTATGCACCTTTCCGACAAGCGCTACAGCAAGCACCCCGAAACGGCCTGCGGGTGAACACGCTCAAACTTTCCGTGGAAGAGTTTGCCCATATCAGCCCCTTTAGGCTGGAAGCAAACGTGCCTTGGTGCCCGGCAGCCTTTCTACTCCCTGTCGATGAGCGCCCCGGAAAACATCCATTTCACCTGGCCGGGCTATATTACCTTCAAGAGCCTTCGGCCATGGCACCGGCAGAAGCCTTGGCGCCGCGTCCTGGGGAACGCGTGCTCGATCTGGCGGCCTCGCCCGGTGGTAAAACCACCCATCTGGCCGCGCTGATGCAGGGGGAAGGGATTTTGATCGCCAATGAGATCAAAGAAAAGCGTCTGGGGCAATTGGTGATGAATGTGGAACGTTGGGGAACGCCCAATGTGATCGTGACCAACGAAAGCCCGGAGCGGCTTGTTGAGCGCTTTGAATCCTGGTTCGATCGGGTGTTGCTGGATGCTCCCTGCTCCGGGGAAGGTATGTTCCGCAAAGATGCCTCGGCGTCGGCCTACTGGTCCGAAGCGATGATCGCCGGGTGTGCGGCGCGTCAAAAGGTGCTTTTGCGTTTGGCGGCGCGCCTGGTGCGCCCTGGTGGGCATTTGCTCTATTCGACCTGCACCTTCGCCCCGGAAGAAAACGAAGGAGTGATCGCCGATTTCCTAGAAGAAAATCCGCACTTCCACGTTTTCCCTATTCCCAAATTTCCAGGGGCGATGGGAGGTCGGGCCGATTGGCTTTCGCCTCGCATCCCTGCACAAATTGCACAGGAATTAGAGGGGGCACTGCGGCTTTTCCCGCATCGCGTGCCCGGCGAAGGGCATTTTCTTTGCCTATTGGAACGCGAGGAAGAAACAACTCCTGCCCGAGCCGCGCCTTCCCTTTCGCCGTCTCCCCTCCCATCCACCTATCGCAAACTTTGGCAAGAATTCGCCGCGGAAACCTTGCACCCAACCGCACGGTTAAGCGCCGCGAGCGATCATCTTTTCCTATGGCATGAGCGACTTTATTTTTTCCCCACTCTCTTACCGGACCTAGAGGGGCTACGCCACGTCAACCGGGGATTGTGGGTGGGCACTTTCAAAAAGAACCGCTTCGAGCCGGCCCATCCGCTGGCCCTTTTCCTGCGTCCCGAAGAGGCCCAACAGGTGGCCGATTTCAATGCAGAAAGCCGTGAACTGCAGGTCTATCTGCGTGGGGAGTCCTTCCCGCTTCCCGGGGCGGATGGATGGGTGCTGGTTTGTGCAGAAGGCCGGCCGCTAGGCTGGGGCAAGCGCGTACGAGGAATGCTCAAAAATCACTATCCCAAGCACTGGATGCGAAGCATATGACCTTGAATATTGCCATGATCTCTTACCACACCTGCCCGTTGGCGACTTTAGGCGGTAAGGATACCGGCGGCATGAACGTTTATGTGCGCGATCTGACCCGTCAGCTGGGGGCGATGGGAATTCACGTGGATGTGTTCACCCGTTCGCAAGATGAACACGTGCCTCACATTGTGCACGATCTCGGCTATGGCAACCGAGTAGTGCACGTGCCGGCCGGACCGGAAGAGCCGAGACCGAAACGAGAACTTTTCCAGTATCTACCCCAGTTCGTAGAAGGCATTCAACGCTTCGCCGCCGAACGACACCTGCGTTATGACATCATCCACAGTCACTACTGGCTTGCTGGCCTGGCGGCCGAAAAACTCTCGGAGGCCTGGGGTGGAACGCCGATCGTCCACATGTTTCACACCCTGGGCGAAATGAAAAATCGCATTGCCCGAAGTGCTGCCGAGCGTGAACCGGAAGAGCGCTTGCGCGCCGAACGCCATTTGGTGCATCGCGTGGATCGCATCATCGCCGCTACGCCCGCCGAAGAGACTCAGCTGGGCTTCCTCTACCGCGCTCCCACCAAACGGATTCGCATTATTCCGCCAGGAGTGGATATCGCCCATTTCTACCCTATCCCGAAAGACGAAGCAAAGCTCTATCTGGGGTTACCGCCAGAAGAACGCGTGATCCTTTTCGTTGGGCGGATCGAGCCGCTGAAGGGCATTGATACCCTGATCCAATCGATGGCTTGTCTGAGCCGCCAACACCACCTGGGGAAATTCTGCCTGATCATCATTGGTGGCGATCCGGAACAGGACCTTCAGCAAATGGACGGTGAAATGCGGCGCTTGCAGCGCCTGTGCGATGAACTTTGTCTCGGCAATCTGGTCGTCTTCCTGGGAAAGCGCAGCCAGGATGTGCTCCCCTACTACTACTCGGCGGCGGAAATGGTGGTGATGCCCTCCCATTACGAATCCTTTGGCATGGTGGCCTTGGAGGCCATGGCCTGCGGGACGCCGGTCATTGCCTCGCAGGTGGGTGGTTTGGCCTTCCTGGTACGCGATGGGGAAACCGGCTACCATGTGCCGGATGGCGATGTGCAGGCACTGTGCGAGCGCATGTTGCGGCTGCTCACCCAGGAAACACTCCATCAACAAATCGCGGCTCAGGCGGCAACTTATGCTCGTTCCTATGATTGGCAGATCATTGCCCAAAAGATTGTAGCGGTCTATCAAGAAGTGTTGGGGGAAAGAAAAAATTGACGGTCACCAAAAGGTGACCGTCGTGTGGTGATAACAGGTTTTGACTCAGTGCCCGCTTCCCGAAGACGGAGTGCCGTTATAGATTTCCGGATTTTCCGGGCCTTCTACAAGTAGGAAACCGGCCAATCCACGCTGCAACCGAGAGAGTGCGTGATCAACAAGGATAAAGCGGCCAGGAACCTCCAGTTTGAATTCGACCACCGCAGCCCCACCGGGCGGGACGAGCGTCGTCTGAACATTGGTCAATGGGGCCGAAGTGAGCGCAGCCTGATCGTACACCCGATCGAAGATCTCACCGATGACATGGAAGGACGAAGTCAAGTTCGGTCCGCCGACACCGAAGAAAATGCGCACCGTCTCACCGACCTTGGCTTTGAGGGGTTTCTGTTCGGTCAATGCACCCACCGCGCCGTTGAAAACCACGTATTCGGGATCTTCATGGAGCAGCGCCTGCAAGTTTTCGGTGAGAAGGCCGGTAGAACCGAAGGCTTCTTTGGTATAAATTTCACCCTGCATGACGTAGAATTCACGGTCTACCGGCGGCAAGCCTCCCTCAGGCTCCACAAGGATCAGCCCATACATACCGTTGGCGATGTGCTCGGCAACCATCGGCGTAGCGCAGTGATAAACATAGAGGCCAGGATGGAGCATCTTCGCGGTGAAAACGGTTTCCTGACCGGGAGGAGTCTGGGTCATTACCGCACCGCCACCTGGGCCGGTCACAGCATGGAAATCAACAGAATGGGCCATCTTGCTGCTGGCCGAGTTCTTTAGATGGACCTCGATTGTGTCACCCACACGCACACGAATGAACGGCCCCGGCACTTTGCCGTTGAAAGTCCAATAGGTATAGGTAGCGCCGTTGGCAAGTTGTCCTTCAACCTCGATGGTTTCCAGATCCACGCGCACCACCTGTGGCTCGCGCGGGCCAATGGGAGCGGGCAAGTCTGTCGGGTCGCGGACGATATCTGCTCCACGCCTCGCCTTACCGGAAACCAGGACGGGACCACTAGAAGATGCAGGATCAGCTGCTGCCACGGGCATTGCCTCGTGCTGGCTGTTGCTTCCTGCTTCCCCGGTCACGTTGAATTTGCCCTCCATGCCGGCTTCACGATGGCCTGGTAGTGTGCAGTAGTACACGAACCAGCCACTCTTATCTGTCGTAAAGGTCAGGGTCACAGAAGAGCCCTTCCCAACCACATGCTCCGACTTAGCATTGAAATCGGGGAAGGCGATGTCATGTTCAACCCCATCGCCACTGCTCAAGGTGATCTTGACCGTATTGCCCACGCGGGCCGAAAGGGTTGGGTTGACGACACCGTCAATCTCTCCCCCTACGCCGATGAATACCATCTTGCCATCCTTGAAACCGGTCGTCAGAGAATATTCCACCACATTCCCCTGGGAAGCCGGTTCCGACTTCGGCGCGCCCTGTTTATTACCGGCGCAACCGGAAAGCACAAGAGCGACCAGGAGGATCGCCAGTAACAGTTTGGAAAGACTTTTCATAGTGCACCTCTCGATCAGTGTGTTTTTGTTTACCTCCAGCCTGGCCATGTTGGAAATTTGCCAACCTGGGTTGATAAACTTGTGTTATCTGTCACAATAGTATCTCTGTGGTGCACATTGTTCTTTGATCTGGCGCAAACAGATCGCTCTTAAATTCACAATGCACGCATTGTCGCGTGCATTGTGAAACAAGAAAGGCGTAGGACCCGCTTAGAGTTCTGCGGCGCGGCGACTGATCCGATCGCGGGCTCGGGCGATGAACTCTTCGAGCGGTACGTTGTTTTGCTGCGAGCCATCGCGCAGGCGCAGAGAAACTCTTCCGGCCTCCACTTCTTTGGCTCCGATGATGAGCATATACGGCACTTTCATCAGCTGTGCCGAGCGGATTTTGGCATTCATCCGATCCGAACTCTGATCGGCATAAGCACGGATGCCCGCTTCCCGTAAGCGCTGTACCACCTTTATGGCGTATTCGTTTTGAGAATCGGTGATCGGGATCACGCGTACCTGTTCCGGCGCCAACCAGACCGGGAACGCACCGGCATAATGCTCCAGCAGGAAGCCGATCATCCGCTCATGGGTCGAAAGCGGCGCGCGGTGAATGCACAACGGCACCTCTTCTTTGCCTTCGCGATTGATAAATTTCAGATCGAAGCGCGCCGGCACGGCAAAATCCACCTGATTGGTCGCCAGCGTGAACTCGCGCCCGATCGCACTCCAGATCTGGACGTCAACTTTCGGCCCGTAGAAGGCAGCCTCATCCTCAGCCTCAACAAAGGGCACGTTGTGACGGCGCAGCACATTGCGCACCATCTCCTCGGTCTTCTCCCAAAGGTACTCATTGTCCACGTACTTCTTGCCCAGACCGGCCTTGCTATGGAGGCTCAAGCGCATCACATACTTTTCGATGCCGAAGATGCGAAAGTATTCCTGATACATGGCGATCACGCCCATAAACTCCTGCTCGAACTGCTCTTCCGAGCAATAAATATGGGCATCGTTCATCTGGAGCGAGCGCACGCGCATCAGCCCGAACAGTTCGCCCGATTTCTCATAGCGATAGCAGGTGCCGTATTCGGCCAAGCGCAACGGCAAATCACGATAGGTGCGCAACTTGCTGGCAAAGATTTTGTGATGCATCGGGCAGTTCATCGGCTTGAGGTAATAGCGCACCCCTTCCATCTCCATCGGAGGATACATTGACTCCAGATAGAGCGGAATGTGTCCGGAGCGGATATACAAGGCTTCTTTGGTGATATGGGGCGTGCGCACCCGAACGTATCCGGCGCGCTCTTCCATCTCTTTCGCCAATTTCTCCAGTTCCTCGATCAACACGCCACCGTTGGGCAACCAAAGCGGTAAGCCGGGTCCGACTTCGTCATCGAAGAAGAAGATCTCCAGTTCCCGCCCCAGCTTGCGATGATCGCGCTTTTTTGCCTCTTCCATCTGCCAAAGATATTGCGCGAGCTGTTCCTTTGTCTCCCAAGCAGTGCCGTAGATGCGCTGGAGCATCTTGTTCTTCTCGTCCCCGCGCCAGTAAGCTCCGGCCACCGAAAGGAGTTTGATAGCCTCTGGATTGATCTGGGAGGTGTTTTCCACATGAGGCCCACGACAGAGGTCCACAAAGGTATCGTGTTGATAGATCGAAATCTCCGGCTTTTCGGCCAAGGGTTGGCCGTGCTCATCCAGCTCGCCGTGCTCCAGGGCATCGATTAATTCCAGTTTATAGGGCTGATCGCGGAAGATCTGCCGTGCTTCGTCAGCCGTCACAACCTTGCGGATGAAGGGATGATTGCCGCGCAGGATTTCCTTCATGCGGGCCTCGATCTTTTCCAGATCCTCTGGAGTGAGCGTGCGCGGCAGATCGAAATCGTAGTAAAAGCCGTTTTCGATCGCCGGGCCAATGGCAATTTTGCCCTCCGGGAACATTTCCAGAACGGCCTGCGCCATGACATGGGCCGTCGAATGGCGAATACGGTAGAGTAGAGAATCCTCATAACGTTCTTGCGACATCCCAACACCTCCTGACTAGGAAATAAAAACCTCTCGCCGCCTCGGGGCGAGAGGAAACTCACGCGGTTCCACCCGATTTGCCGTCCTTCCATCAGGCGAAAGGAGGCATCTCTTACGACCGATAACGAGGTCAACCGTTTCCCATACTACCATTTCGGGTTCCGGGATTGGCTTGCGGGGGGTTTTCGGTGCCGGCCATCCGCAGAAGGCTCTCAATCTCTGGCCTTCTTTCCCTGTCGGTGACGCATGCACCTACTCGTCCCGGTCATCGCCGTTAACCATATTCTAGTAGGGTTCAAAAGGATTGTCAATGTTTGGGTGTGTTCCCAAGTCGTGGGTAGAGGGTCAATTGGCCTGCAGATATGCATACCCCCACATCGTCCGCCGAAACACGTCAACATCCCCATACTCCCGCCCAATACCCTATCTCCCGCGCCTCTACGTTCCCTTCCTTCCCAGGCCCAAATTCAAAGCAACTGCCCACTTTTACTTCATGCCAGCCTCCATCCACCCATACCATCACCCCATCCAGGCCAATCTCCAATTCCTTCTTTACCCCTTCGCGCGGCGCTGGCATTCCTTTCCCCGCCATATCCTGCTCCCACAAGGCTTTCCTCTCCTCCCGCGTTGTTCTACCAGGCATTCCCGTACTTTCCCACCAACCGATGAATCACACCCGGCGCAATCCATTGCCCGGCCAGTCGTTTCAAGGCTTCCGCCGCTTCGCGGTAGGAACACCTCCCCTGCGCCGTCCATACAACCTGCTCTACCCCGCGCTCACTCCATCCATTTTCTACCCCTTTGGCTTCCTCCCAGGGGGAAAAATCCCTGCTCACAGCGCTCGCAGGTGAAACATGCTCGCTTTACACGAATCACCCCTTGGGAGGTCATCACGTTTCGTTCCCGATATCCTCGGAACACTCATCGCCCACCACACGAACAGGGCTCTTTCACCTCCACCGACGCTTCCTGTGCTGCTACGCTCGCTTCCAATAACGCTGTCCCTATCTGCACTTTCCATTCCTGAACCAGCTCTTCGAGATCGCGAAGTTTCTTGCTAGAAGGATTATTGGTTTACAAGAAGAGCCTTAACCGTCCACGGCCTAACGCCCATACCGTCCACCATCCTACCGGAAAGTGGGGTATAATTCAACACCTGAATTTTGAATTCGGCGCTCTTTGCGACTTTTTCACCAACTCTATGGAAGCCATGCCTCTACTGGATGACGATTTGCGCGATTTTTCCCTGCTCGATGCCATCGAGCACGATCCGGATATTACGCAGGCCGGGCTGGCGGCACAACTCGGAGTGGCCGTCGGGACCGTCAATTGGCATATTAAGCGCCTGGTGGCGAAGGGATATCTAAAGGTCAAACGGCTGGAGCGCAAGAAACTACGCTACATCATTACGCCGGAAGGGCTGGCATTGCGCGCTCGGCTGGCGGTCGATTACGTGCAGCATTCTTTTGATCTTTATCGTAAAATTCGACAGCGCGTCAAAGAACACCTGGTGCAGGTAAAACAGGCCGGCTTTGACCGCGTGCACCTCCTCGGTGAAGGAGATGTGGCCGAAATTTGTTACTTGACCTGCCTGGAGCAGGGTATTTCCGTGGTCAATGAGCCTGGGGTGCCCGTACTGCGGGTGGAAGGCTATAAAGTGCATCTGGAGATGGAATGATGGAAAAAGAAAAGGGTCACATTGTGATTACCGGCGGTGCCGGGTATATCGGCTCGCTTTTGACGGGTGAGCTACTGCGTCAGGGTTATTCGGTCACCGTGATCGATGCTCTGCTCTTCGGCGGCGAATCGTTGATGGGCTTCTACCATCACCCGAATTTTCACTTTGTCAAGGCCGACGTGACCGAAGAGCGCGCCGTCTTGGATGCTTTGCGCCAAGGTTGGCCGCGCCCTAAAGCGGTGATCCATTTGGCGGCCATTGTCGGTTTCCCGGCCTGCCAGGCGGTAGGGCGACAGGTGGCCTGGAAATACAATGTGGATGCGACGCGCCTGGTTTTTGAGCAAGCAGTGCGCTTAGGAGCCGAGCGTTTTATCTTCGCTTCCACGTATAGCAACTACGGCGTTGCGCCGGATGGCCGGCCAGTGACCGAAGATTCCCCGCTCAATCCCCAATCCCTATATGCCGAAACGAAGATCGCCGCCGAAGCATATCTGCTGACCCAAAAAGAGGCACCGACTGCACCGCTTATCTTCCGTTTTGCCACCCTCTATGGCATCTCTCCCCGCACCCGCTTTGACTTGATCGTCAACCAGTTTGTGCTCGAAGCTTTCACCCGGCGACGCCTGATCATCTATCAGCGCGGCTATTCGCGCTCTTTCGTCCATATCTATGATGTCATCCGTGGCATCTTGCTCGGCTTGGAAGCGGAAGAGTCGCTTATCCGCGGCGAGGTGTACAATCTGGGTACGGAGGCCGGCAACTATACCAAAGATGAGATCGTACAGCTGGTGCTCAAACGTTTGCCGGAAACAGTGGTGGAGTATAAAGACCTGAGCTTCGGCGGGGATATGCGCGATATTACCGTCTCGTTTGAGAAGATCCGCCGTCTACTTGGCTTTCAAGCTACCCGCACGGTGGACGATGGCATCCGCGAAGTGCTCGAGGCGCTCAGGGATGGCCTGATCCGCTCGCCGCTGGATGATCGCTATCGGAATGCTCAGTTTATTGTGCAATAAATTCTCTGATAGGAGTACCTATGTCTACACACCATCCTTCCATAGCAGACTCTGCCTCCTTTTGGAACGGGAAACGGGTGATCGTCACCGGAGGGGCAGGGTTTCTGGGTTCTTTCGTCGTTGAAAAACTGTTTGAGCGCGGGGCCGATGAAGTGCTGGTGCCGCGTTCCCGTCATTACGATCTGACCCAGCGAGAGGCCATTCTGCGCTTGCTGGATGATGCCATGCGTCCCTGGGAGCAGATCCCGGCGCATTTGAAGGCCGAGCAAGCGCGCCAAGGGCATTTTGATCTCCGCCCGGAACAAGCGGTTATCATCCACCTGGCAGCGCATGTCGGCGGCATCGGCGCCAACCGCGCCCACCCGGCCGAGTTCTTCTACGATAACCTGATGATGGGTGTGGAACTGATGCACCAGGCCTGGAAGCGTGGCGTGGGCAAATTCGTCGCCATCGGCACGGTATGCGCCTATCCTAAGTTCACCCCAGTACCGTTCAAGGAAGAGGAGCTGTGGAACGGTTACCCGGAAGAGACAAATGCTCCCTACGGCTTGGCCAAGAAGATGCTCTTGGTGCAAGCACAGGCCTATCGTCATCAGTATGGCTTCAATGCTATCTATCTGCTGCCGGTCAATCTCTATGGACCACGCGATAACTTCGACCTGGAAACCTCCCACGTCATCCCGGCGCTGATCCGCAAGGCAATCGAAGCCCAAGAGCGTGGGGAGAAGGAACTGGTCGTTTGGGGCGATGGTTCCCCGACGCGTGAGTTCCTCTACGTGGAAGATGCCGCCGATGGGATCGTGATCGCCAGCGAACGCTACAACGGCCCAGAACCGGTCAACCTGGGCTCCGGCCACGAAATCTCGATCAAGGACTTGGCCGAGAGGATCATCCGCCTGACCGGCTTCCAAGGCCGTCTGGTTTGGGATACCAGCAAGCCGAACGGCCAACCGCGACGCGGCCTGGATGTGAGTCGGGCAAAGGCCTGGTTCGGCTGGGAAGCCAAGACGCCCTTTGAAGAGGGGCTGCGCCGCACGATTGAATGGTATAAGAACCATCGCGCCGAGACGAACCGATGAGTAGCGAACCGCTCACCGTCTATATCCGCCCCTCGCGCGGCCTGAGCGCGCTCAACCTGCGCGATCTGTGGATTTACCGCGAGCTGGTCTTCTTCATGGTGTGGCGCGATCTCAAGGTGCGCTATAAGCAAACCCTGCTCGGTGCCTCCTGGGCGATCATCCAGCCGTTGGTGACGATGGTCGTCTTCAACTTCATCTTCGGCCAAGTCGGCAAGGTGCCCACCGAGGGCTTGCCCTATCCCCTGTTCTCCTTTTCCGCCTTGTTGCCATGGGGGCTGTTCGCAACGGCGCTCAACCAGGGGAGTCGCTCCTTAGTTTCCAACCAGAGTATGATCACCAAAGTCTACTTTCCACGGCTGGTATTGCCCCTAGCAGCGATCTTGGCCGGCGTGGTGGATTTCGCCATTGCTTTCTTGATCCTGATCGGCATGATGATCTATTACCGCATCATGCCGAGCGTAGCGATCTGGACGCTGCCGTTGTTTGTCCTCCTGGCGCTGGTGACCGCCCTGGGCGTGGCGCTCTGGCTTTCGGCGCTCAACGTACGCTATCGGGACGTAAATTACGCCGTGTCGTTTCTAACCCAGCTCTGGCTCTTTATCACGCCGGTGGCTTATTCTTCGCGCCTGATTTCTGCGCGTTGGCAGCTGATCTATGCCCTCAATCCTATGGCCGGTGTGGTGAACGGCTTTCGCTGGGCCTTGTTTGGGGTCGGCGATGGGCCGGGGCTTTCCCTCTGGATTTCGATCGGCGTGGCCTGCCTGGTGTTGATCAGCGGCCTCTTCTACTTCCGGGCCATGGAACGAACTTTTGCGGACCTGATCTGAAATGATTGCCATTCGAGTTGAGCACCTTTCCAAACGGTATCGCATTGGCATAACTCCAACGCGCTTTCGTTATCATAATACCCTTGGCGAACACCTGGCCGAATGGATCAAGTCGCCGTTGCGCAGATTGCGCCGCGCCTCGCCCGATGAATACATCTGGGCGCTGCAGGATGTCTCTTTCGACGTAGAAGAAGGACAGGTGCTGGGGATCATCGGCCGTAACGGTGCCGGAAAATCAACGTTGCTGAAGGTCCTCTCGCGCGTTACCGAACCGACGCAGGGCACGGTCACCGTGCGTGGACGGGTAGGGTCGCTGCTGGAGGTCGGCACCGGCTTCCACCCGGAGCTGACCGGTCGGGAGAATATCTATCTCAACGGCGCCATCCTCGGCATGAAACGTGCCGAGATCGAGCGCAAATTCGATGAGATCGTCGCCTTTGCTGAGGTGGAAAAATTCATCGATACGCCGGTCAAGCGCTATTCTTCCGGCATGTACCTGCGGCTGGCTTTTGCCGTTGCGGCGCATTTGGAGCCGGAAATCCTGGTGGTAGATGAAGTGTTGGCCGTGGGCGATGCCGAATTTCAGAAAAAATGCCTGGGCAAAATGAGTGATGTGGCACAACAGGGACGCACCGTACTGTTCGTCAGCCACAACATGAGCGCCATCCTGCGCTTGACCCAGGAAGCGATTGTGCTGGAAAAAGGGCGATTGGTGAAGCGCGCCGCCACCCCAGAAGCGGTGGATTATTACCTTTCATCCGGCCGTTCGGAGCTCGGCGAGCGTCTGTGGGATGCGGAAGAAGTACCTCCTTCGGCGGCGCCGTTTGTACCGTTGGCGCTGCGCGTTCGGGATGGGCGCGGTCAGGTGGCCGATACAGTGCGTTCGGTGGAGCCGATCACGGTCGAGTTTGAGTATCGCCTGGAGGCTCCGCTCCAGGGATTGCGTATCGGCATGTACCTGATGACCATGCGCGGCGAATACGTCTTCACCTCGTTTGATACCGACGATCCCGGCCTCTTTGAGCGGTATGGCGTGCGCCCTGCCGGACATTACGTCAGCCGCGCCGTTTTGCCCCCCGATCTGCTGAACGAAGGACGCTACGTGATCGGGGTGAACGCCAGCTCCTTCGGCGTGCGGCGCTATTTTATGGACGAAAATGCCCTCTCCTTCAACGTGGATATTTCCGGCGCCCCTGGCACGCAATGGCCGGAAGTGCGCTTAGGACCCATTCGCCCGCGCCTGCAGTGGCACATTGAGCGCTTGGAGTGAGCATGCTGAAACGGGAGACCGTGCGTCAATGGTTAGGCGAGATTCCCTTTGCCGCCGATCTACACTGGATGTTGCGTCAGCGCAACCGGCCGCGGCGGGAGCATTTTTCCCTGGAACGCTTGCGTCATTCGTTGCCGGCGGCGCGACAGTTCGTTGAGCCCCTCTTCCGCGCCGCGCCGGAGGGCAAGCGCGTTCTCTTCTTTGCTACGCTCCATTACTGGATCGAACAATCTGCCTTCATCAGTCTGGTGCTGGCTGCTTATGGCCATCGCGTCACCCTGATGACCCTGCCCTATGCCGAATGGCATCACCGCGTGGATCGCTTCACCCAACGGCAACGTTTGCTCCATACCCGTCACATGCTGGCGGTGCTGGAACCGCTGGTGGAACATCAGCCCATGCCGGAGGTCCGCGATCTGCCCGATCTGCCCCCGGTGCTCCGCGAGGCGATCGAAGAAGTCACACTTTGGGATTTACAATACACGCTGATGCAGGAAGAGATTGACCCGGATGTGCCGGAGCATCGAGCCTTGCTGGAGCTGCGGCGCGAGCGCAATACCCTAGCGGCGCGTGCAGCCTTAGGCTGGATCGAGCGCCATCGCCCCCAAGTGGTGCTGATCCCCAATGGCCTGATCTTGGAGATGGGCGCCGTCTTCCGGGTCGCGCACTTCCTGGGCGTGCCGACGGTCACCTTTGAGTTCAACGATCAGCGTGAACAGATCTGGCTGGCGCACAATTCTCCCATCATGCAACAGGAGACGGATGCCTTCTGGCCGATCTGGCGCTCGCAACCGCTGACGGAAGAGATGTACCAGCGCGTGGCCGACCTGGAGAACGCCCGGCGCGGCGCGCGCGTTTGGGGGAAATCGCAGCGACTGTGGCAATATGTTTCGGCGCAGGGTGGGGAAACCCTCCGTCGCCAGCTGGGGTTGGACGAGCGTCCCGTGGTCGCATTGGCGGCGAACGTGCTCGGCGATAGCCTGACACTCGGGCGCAACCTGTTCGCCCCCTCGATGAGCGAATGGATCCGCCGTACGGTGCGTTATTTTGCCGAACGACCGCAAGCCCAGCTGGTGATCCGCATCCATCCCGGCGAGACCCTTGTCCCTCAGGCTAAATCCATGGCCTCCATCGTTCGTGAGGCGTTGCCCAGCCTGCCGTCGCATATCCACCTGGTGCAAGCCGCCGACCCGGTAAACACCTACGATCTGCTGGAGATCGCCGATCTCGCCCTCACCTACACCACCACAGTCGGCATGGAAGCAGCGATGAACGGGGTGCCGGTGATCGTTTGCGGCCAGACTCATTACCGCGGCCGCGGCTTTACCCTGGACCCGAGCTCCTGGGAAGAATATTTTGCCCTCCTGGAGCGCGTGCTCGCCTCGCCGCGGGACTTTCGGCTGGATGAGGCGCAACGAGCGTTAGCCTGGACGTATGCCTATCACTTTTTCTTCGATTATCCCAAACCGTTCCCCTGGCGCCTGCTCCACTTTTGGGAGGATCTGAAGGTCTGGCCGATCGAGCGGGTGCTCAGCGCCGAGGGACGGAAGCTGTTTGAAGCCACTTTTCGGCAAATCGTCGAGCCTGAAGCGCTGCTCCAACCCTCCATAGCAGAGTTACCATGAACACCAAAGAAGAAGTACGCGCATTTTACGATCGCATTGGCTGGTCGCAAATTGGGGAAGGGCTCTATCAGAATGCCCGCTATGAGGATCTGCGACCGGTTTCGCAGGAATATATCCACAAGTGTCACCTGCGCGTCAAGCGATACCTTTCTCCTAGCGGAAAGTATTTCCTGGATGCCGGCTCCGGGCCGGTTCAATGGCCGGAATACCTTACCTATTCGGAAGGTTATCGCTATCGCGTGTGCGCCGATCTTTCCATCACTGCCCTGCGCGAGGCGCGCCGCAGATTGGGCGATCACGGTCTGTACGTAGTCGCCGATATTAGCCATTTGCCCTTTGCGCCGGATACGTTTGAAGGTCTGGTTTCGCTTCACGCCATTCACCATTTGCCGCTTGAAGAGCATCGAGGAGCGTATTTGGAGCTCCAGCGCGTGCTCAAGGCCGGTCATCGGGGCGTGATCGTCAACGGCTGGCACAACCCTCTGTTGACGCGCCTGGCCATGCCCGTGATCAGGTTGTTGCGGTGGATACATGGGCTTTCTCCCCGCAAATCAAAGCGCAGCGATGAAGACCAACCGAAAGGGACCTTCGTCGCCAAGATGACGCCGCGCTGGCTGAAGCAGGAGCTACGCCAGGCCGGCATTCCGTTTACCATCTATCCTTGGCGCAGCTTCGGCCCCTTGCTCCTGCGCTGGTTCATTCGGCCGGAGTGGGGTGGGCGCTTCTGGTTGCGCCTGATCTACCGGCTAGAGGAGCGCTTCCCGCGCTTTTTGGGCGAAAACGGTCAATATCCGATCATCGTCATCTGGAAGTGATTCAATCCCTTTCACGAAAGGAACTCTAATGGACTGGAGCGAAAAAGTCGTCCTGATCACCGGTGGTACCGGTTCGTTCGGCAAAAAGTTTACCGAAATCATGTTGCGCGAATATCATCCGCGCAAGATTATCATCTACAGCCGCGATGAGCTCAAGCAGCACGAGATGCGGATGAGCGGCTTCAACCATCCCTCCATGCGCTATTTCATCGGCGATGTGCGCGATCGTGACCGTCTGCGACGCGCCTTTCACGGCGTGGATATCGTCGTGCACGCTGCGGCGCTCAAGCAGGTGCCGGCTTGCGAATATAACCCCATGGAGGCCATCAAGACCAACATCTTGGGGACGAGCAACGTCGTCGAGGCGGCGCTGGATGCCGGCGTGGAGAAAGTGCTGGCACTCAGCACAGATAAGGCTGTCAACCCGGTCAACCTATATGGCGCGACCAAGCTGGCCGCCGAAAAACTGGTGATCCAATCGAACGCCTATGCCGCCGGCACGGCCACGCGCTTTTCCTGCGTCCGTTATGGTAACGTGGTTGGCTCGCGCGGCTCGGTGGTGCCGGTCTTCCTGCATCAAAGGGTCAACGGCAAGCTCACCATCACCGATGAGCGCATGACGCGCTTTTGGATTTCGCTGGAACAAGGGGTGCGTTTCGTCATCTCCTCCATTGAGCAAATGGAAGGCGGCGAAGTGTTCGTCCCCAAAATTCCGAGCATGCGCGTGATGGACCTGGCGCGCGCCATTGCTCCCGAAGCGCAGATCGAGATCATCGGCATTCGCCCCGGCGAAAAGCTCCATGAGGTGCTGATCTCCGAGGATGAGGCCCGTCATACGGTGGAACTGGAAAAGATGTTCGTCGTCCAACCGGCCGAGGCCTTCTGGTTCGGCTATCAGTGGCAGGCGCGTGGACGGGCACTGCCGGATGGTTTCCGATATGCCTCCAACACCAATGATTGGTGGCTAACCGTGGATGAAATCCGCCAGTTCATTGCGCCTTTTGAAGAGGCGTTTCGTGCCGGACGCCTGGAGGGCTGATGCGCCTGCTGGTGACGGGTGTAAGCGGGCTGTTGGGGTTGAACCTGGCCTTGCAGGCCGAGTCCCGCTATCATATCATCGGGATCGCCCGCACGGCCTTGCACGGCCTGCCTTTTGAGACGCACTCTTTCGATCTGCTGCGCGAGGATGCCGCCGCGCGCCTGATCGCCGAATTTCGCCCAGATGCCGTGATTCACTGCGCGGCGCTCGCCTATCCGGATCAATGCGAGGCCGAACCCGATCTCGCCTATCGGCTGAACACTGCTTTCCCGGCTGCCCTGGCACGGGTCTGCGCCGAAGCGCGCATCCCCCTTGTGCATATTTCTACCGATTCTGTTTTCGATGGACGCAAAACGACACCTTATACCGAAGAGGATCTACCGAACCCTTTGAACGTCTACGCGCGCACCAAATGGGAATCCGAAAAAGCCGTCTTGGAGGCCCATCCCCAGGCCCTGGTGGTGCGCACGAATTTCTATGGCTGGAGCGCCGGTGGAAAACGTAGCCTGGCCGAATTTTTCTTTTACAATTTGAGCCAGCAGAAGGCGGTGAACGGTTTTACCGATGTCATCTTCTGCCCCATTTTGGTGACCGATTTGGTGCAGCTCTTGCTGGAGATGCTGGAAAAATCGCTATCCGGCCTCTATCATGTCCTGGGACCCCGGCCGATGAGCAAATATGAATTCGGCCTCGCCATTGCCCGCACGTTTGGATTGGAGGAAGGCCTGATCCGGCCATGCTCGATCGCTGATTCCGGGCTCAAAGCACCGCGGGCGACCCATCTCTGGCTCTCTACCCATAAGGTCACCCAGGTGCTCGGCCATCCTTTGCCCGAGTTTTCCGCAGGTTTACAACGGTTTTATACACAGTTCCTCGCAGGTTATCCACAGAAACTGCGTAGTTATCCACAATCTACTCCCATTCCCTGATTCTAATTTTCGGAGGAGCCTATGGAAATCAAAATCGGTGATCGCCTGATCGGCCTCAATCACCCCACCTATTTCATCGCCGATATCGCCGCCAATCATGATGGTTCGCTGGAACGGGCAAAAATGCTCATCCGCCTGGCCAAAGAAGCCGGCGCCGATGCGGCCAAATTCCAGAATTTTCGCGCCCCCAAGATCGTCTCGGATTACGGCTTTCGCTCGTTAGGGCGGCAAGTTTCTCATCAGGCAGCCTGGAAAAAATCCGTTTTCCAAGTCTATCAGGAGGCCTCCATCCCCTTCGATTGGACGCCTATCCTGAAGGAAGAATGCGATAAGGTCGGCATTCACTATTTCACTTCGCCCTACGATTTTGAGGCCATTGATTATGTCGAGCCGTACGTGCCGGCCTATAAGATCGGCTCCGGTGATATTGACTGGATCGAGGCCCTGGAGCGCATGGCCAAGAAGGGCAAGCCGGTCATCCTGGCAACCGGTGCAGCGACGATCGCCGATGTGCAGCGCGCTGTGCATGCCATCCTCAAGCACAACCCGCAGCTGGTCTTGATGCAATGCAATACGAACTACACTGCCAGCCCGGAGAACTACGATCACCTTCACCTAAACGTTCTGCGCACCTATGCCACCATGTTCCCGAACGTCATCCTGGGGCTTTCGGATCATACCCAAAGCCCAGCGCCGATCGTGGCGGCTGTGACCTTGGGGGCACGCGTCATTGAACGGCACTTTACCGATGATAACAACCGTGAAGGCCCCGATCACAAATTCGCCCTTAACCCGGATAACTGGGCGCGCATGGTCGAAGAAGTGCGCCTGGCCGAGCGTGCCTTCGGTTCGCCGGATAAATTCGTCGCCGCCAACGAGCAGGAGACGGTGATCATCCAGCGGCGCTGCCTGCGCGCGGCGCGCGATATTAAGGCCGGCGAGGTGCTCACCCGTGAGATGATCGACGTCCTGCGCCCGGCCACTCCCGGCGCCATCAAACCCTACGAGATCGAGGCGGTGATCGGCACCCGCGCCCTGCACGATATTCCGGCCGGCAAAGAGCTCCGCTGGACGGACCTGGGAGCGTAGGCCGCGGCAGACGATGCGGGTTCTCTACTTTTCCTTCGACTACACCCCTCACGATTACCGTTTCCTGACCTCCCTAGCCGGGGCCGGCCATGAGGTCTTTTATGCCCGTCTGGTGCGATCCTCTCGCCCGTTGGAGGATCGCCTCTTGCCGCCGGAAGTGGAACAGGTGAAATGGGAAGGGGAGACGAAGCGCTTTCGCTGGCGCGATCTACCCGGCAAGGTGCGTGCCTTCCGCGCCCTGTGGCGGCGACTCCGACCGGACCTCATCCATGCTGGCCCGATCCAAACGTGTGCCTTAACCGCCGCGCTGGCCGGTGCTTGGCCCCTGCTCGCCATGTCTTGGGGCTTTGACCTGATGGAAGATGCCGAACGCAATGCTTGGTGGCGCTGGACCACGCGCTACCCTTTGCGTCGTTCCACGTTTTTCGTCAGCGATGCCGAGGTCACTCGCCGCAAGGCGATCGCCTATGGCATGCCGGCCGAGCGCACGCTGGTCTTCCCTTGGGGAGTAGACCTGGAGCGTTTTGCGCCACCTTCTTCCGAGCGCTTCCCAACCGCGCACTATAACCTTCTTTGCAACCGCAGCTGGGAAGCGCGTTATGGAGTGGACGTACTGGTGCGTGCCTTTGTGCGCCTGGCACGTCGGCGGGAGGATGTTTCTCTGTTCCTCCTAGGAGACGGTTCACAGGCACCGCTGTTACATCGGTTGCTTCAGGAAGGTGGCGTTTGGGAACGGGTCTATCTGCCGGGGCGTATTTCACAGGCCGAATTGCCGCAATGGTATGCCCGTTCCCATCTTTTTATCTCCCCTTCTCATGTAGATGGCTCTTCGGTCTCGCTGATGGAGGCGTTGGCCTGCGGTCTGCCGGTGGTAGTTTCGGATATTCCCGCGAATCGCGAATGGGTGGAAGAGGGCATCAACGGCTGGTTCTTCCCGGATGGCGACGATCGCGCCTTGAGCGAGGTGCTCCTGCGTTTGCTAGAGAACCCGGAACCTTTGGTGCAGGTCGGGCAAGCGGCGCGGCGCGTCGCCGAAACGCGTGCCGATTGGAGGAAGAACTTCGAGAAACTGTTGCAGGCTTACCAATTTACGTTACAATTGAGCCAGGAAAGGAGGTCCCCATGGTCTTGGCATTAATTTTGGCTCTGGCATTTGCCCTTCTGGCAGTGATCTTTGCCCTGCAGAACCCGACCGTAGTGACGGTAGCCTTTCTGAGCTACCGCGGCGAATGGGCCTTGGCGCTTTTGATCCTGATCTCGGTAGGAGTTGGCATCCTGATCGGTGTGCTGGTGATGCTTCCCGGCACGTTACGTCGGGCCTGGATGGTAGGCAGCCTGCGGCGCAAGGTGAGCGAGCTGGAAAAATCTCTGGGAGAACAAAAAGCTAAACTCAGCGCAAGCCCCACACCAGCGGATTCTCCGACCCCACCAAAAACCGGCATACAACAAGGAGGAAGTAGTGCTCAGCCGGAATGATCTAGTCAACGGTTTCCGCCAAAGCGGCATTCAGCCCGGGGCGACGATCATGGTGCATACTTCGTACAAATCCCTCGGCGGGGTGGAAGGCGGCGCCGAGACGGTGATCGACGCACTGCTGGACCTGGTCGGCCCTGAAGGCACGGTGCTCTTTCCCACCTTCAACTTCCAATCCTGGACCGAATTCCACTACTTCGACATCCTAGAGACCCCCTCGAAAATGGGGATCATCACCGAGCTGGCGCGTTTGCGGCCGCAAGCATTGCGCACGCCGCATCCAATCTACTCCTTTGCCGTCCTTGGAAGACGAAGGGAGGAGTTTGCCGCTTGTGACGATGTAGAGGCTTACGGTCCGAACTCCGTGTTTGCGCTTTTCCATCGCACGAACGGCACAATTCTGAGCATCGGTCTGGATTTCAACAGTACCTTTTCCATGCATCATTACATTGAATACAATGTAGGGTGTGACTATCGGCGGGTGAAGGAGTTTTCCGGAATTTACGTTGGCTATGACCGTATGCCGCGCCTCCGCACCTATACCATGTTTGTGCGCAAGCATGAGCGCGTCAAAACCTACATTGTGCCCGGCATGAATGAATTGCTGGAAAAAGGGGTGATCAAAGAAATTCAGGTCGGAGCGGCCAAAGTGCATTACGCTACGGCGCAGGAATTCTATGACAATATGGCCGTGATCGTGCGAGAACATCCGGAAAAACTACATTACATCGAAGAACCCTCATGGTAAGGAGGCTAAAATGAACTATCGTCATCTGGGTCAAGCCGGTATCCGCGTGAGCGAGCTTTCGCTGGGGTCGTGGGTGACCTTTGGCAATCAGGCCGATGTCGATCGGGCCGTGGAGATCATGGCAGCAGCCTATGATTTCGGCGTCAATTTCTTCGATAACGCCGAAGTATATGCTGGTGGGCGCTCCGAGGAGATCATGGGCGAAGCGCTAAGACGTCTGGGCTGGCGCCGTGGGAGCTATCTGGTTTCGACCAAGTTCTACTGGGGGCTGTACGATAACGTCAACGAGAAGAATACCCTCAATCGTAAGCGCTTGATCGAGGGGATCAACGGCTCCTTACAACGCCTGAGGCTGGACTATGTGGACATTATCTTTTGTCATCGCCCGGATCCGACGACGCCGATCGAGGAAACCGTTTGGGCGATGCACAATATCATCGAATGGGGCAAGGCGCTCTATTGGGGCACTTCGGAATGGTCGGCGGCCGAGATCGTGGCGGCGATCGAGATCGCCGAGCGCCATCATTTGCACAAGCCGATCACCGAGCAGCCGCAATACAATCTTTTTGAGCGCCAGCGAGTTGAGAAAGAATATGCGCGCCTTTTCAAGGACTATGGCTATGGTGCGACCACTTGGAGCCCGTTGGCTTCAGGGTTGCTGAGCGGAAAATATTTGCAGGGCATTCCGGAAGGCAGCCGTGGCGCACTGCCCGGCTATGAGTGGCTCCGGGATCGGCTGACCGATCCACAGCGATTGGAGAAGGTACGGGCTTTGCAGCCGATCGCTGCCGATCTGGGGTGCACCCTCTCGCAGTTGGCGATCGCCTGGTGCCTGAAAAACCCGCACATCAGCACGGTGATCACCGGCGCCAGCCGCGTGGAACAGGTGCGTGAAAACATGCAGGCGCTCGAGGTGGTAGAAAAACTGACGCCGGAAGTCATGGCCCAGATCGACGCCATTTTTCAAGCCTAAGATGCGGTTACGCGGTGACGAGCGTACCACCATGATGAGAGTGAACCGTGGCTAAAGCCTTTCCATTTCTTTTTCAATTTGTGGTACAATCCGCCCGCTATCTCTCGTTTCAATCTCTGTGGAAGGAAGTGAACTATGGCTAAGTGTGCTCATTGTGGGAAGACGACCACGTTCGGTCACAATCGTTCGTTTTCCATGCGCGCCACCAATCGCACGTTCCGCCCGAATTTGCAAAAAGTCACCGTTATCGAGAACGGGCGCAAGGTGAAGAAGGTGCTGTGCGCGCGTTGTATCCGAACCCTGGCCAAGACGGCCTGAGATGACCACTCAATAAACAAAAATCACGGTTGCTCAACCGTGATTTTTGTTTGATGCTGCAGAAGCTCCACACACAGTATTATCCGTAGCGTTCTTCCTTCCAAACATCGGCATTGTTGTGATAGCCGGCCTGCTCCCAAAAGCCGGGGCGATCGTGGGACAGGAATTCCAGGCCGCGCAACCACTTTGCACCTTTCCAAAAATAAGTGGTAACCAGGTCCTCCCGTCCGGGGATGTAGCCGATCACGCCGCGCAGCGGATAACCATGTTCGGGCGTGAGGGGCTCACCATTGAAATGGGTAGCCAGCAAAAAGTTATCCTGCAAAACCACTTCCAGGGGGAGATTGGCGGTAAAGCCGTATTCGGCGTGCTGGATCACGTAGCGTGCCGTCGGTTTGAGGCGGATAAAGCCCTGTTCTACCAGGGTCTTTACCGAGACGCCTTCCCAAACGGTATCGAATTTGCTCCAGCGCGTCACACAGTGGATGTCCATCACCACGCGCGTGCGCGGCAGTTGATTGAACTCTTCCCATGTCCAGCGACGGGGCTCTTCCACTTCACCCCAAATGCGGAAATCCCAAGTGGCGGGGTTGAACGGCGGGATCGGACCATAGTGGAGTACGGGGAATTTGACGGTCAGCGCCTGACCGGGTGGTAGCCGCCCCTCACGGCGCATCTTCTCTTCTAACTCACGTCGGTCATCAGGGGGGTAAGAAAACATATCTACCTCACTAAAATGGACGAATCATCTCCAATATTCAATTCTACTTGCTTTTGAGCATCTGTGCCAACGATCTTTGCCCGATGTCCCACAAAAGAGCGGATCAAGGAAAGTCCTTGCACCGTTACTTCGCTTTCCAGGATGCTATCCTCGAGGCGAGCGTGCTCAATGAGGCACCCGGGGCCGATCGAAACGTTCGGGCCGATGATGGAATGGCTGAGGCGCGCTTCGGGATGGACGGCGACCGGCGGAATGATCTGTACGTTTTCCGGAAGCGCCGGAAGGGGGAAAGTGCGATGTTGGAGCAGGTAGCGATTGGTCTCTAGAGTAGCCTGAATGGTGCCCGTATCCAGCCAGATATTCACAGCGTGTGGGCGCATCTTAGCCCCTCGTTCGATGAGGATGTTGATGGCATCTGCCAGGAAGTATTCGTTCTTCAGCTGCAGATTGCGACGCATTTGCTCTTCAATCGCCTGCACCAAGGCCTCTCCTTGACGGAAGTAATAGCACCCCACTACGGCCAGCTTGTTTTCGGTGCTTTGGGGCTTTTCAATCAGGCGACGGATTTGTCCGGATGGATCGACTTCGGCCACACCAAAGCGGCGCGGGTCATCCACTTCTTTGACCCAGGCAATTCCATCAGCAGTTTCGTTTTTCAGAAAAGAAAAATCGGTCTCCAGCAGGGTATCAGAAAAGCACATAATCATCGGTCCCTGCAGGTGTTGCTGTGCCAGGTAGAGGGCATGGGATTGACCCTTCATCTCTTCCTGCACCACATAGTGCACCTGTAGATTCGGATAACGTTCGGCCATATGGCGGGGGATGTGCATTTCCCCCAAACCCGGCGAAACAATGAAGACGTATTCGACTTCCCACTCGCGCGGAACGCTCTGGAACATCTCCAGCAAATAGTCCAACGTTGTTTTGCCGGCCACAGCGACTAAGGGCTTGGGTTTGCTCCAGGTTTGTGGGCGCATTCGGGTGCCCCAACCGGCCATCGGAATGACGATCTTTAAGTCCGACATAACTCCTCTCGTCAAAAAAGTTTAGGCAAGGTGATCAAAAGCGGCGCGCAGGCGTTGTTCCAGGACCTGGCGGGCTGCCTGAGGTAGAAAAGAGGCCTTTGCTGCTACCAGCACAAGTGAAAAGAGTTCCTGTGGAGAGAGCGAACACAGCTTCCCGGCCAGGTGATATTCATCGCTCAGGGTGGTGCGAGAAACGCCGGGATCGTCGGTGTTGATGGTAACCTTTAGTCCAGCCGCTAGCATTTGAGGCAGCGGATGCTCTTCCAGGCGTTGGATCACGCCCGATTGATAGTTGCTGGTGAGACAAACTTCAAAGGTTACTCCACGTTCGCATGCCAAGGCAACTACGTTTGCATCTTCGAGGACACGCACCCCATGGCCAATGCGTTCGGCGCCGCCTTCTTCAATTGCCTGACGCACGTTTTCCGCACCGCCCCATTCGCCGGCGTGGAGGGTCACGTGTAATCCTGCCGCCTTGGCTTCACGCAAAATAGGGATGAAGGGAGTCAATGGGAATTCGGCCTCGTTCCCGGCCAGGTCTACTCCCACCACGCCGCGTCCCTGATATGCTGCGGCCAGGCGAAAGGCTTCTTCGGCCAGCGAGGGTGGCTCGTGCCGATTGGCGCTGACGATCAGCCCAACCCAGATGCCATATTCCTGAGCCGCCTTTTGTGCACTAGTGGTGACCCACTCGATCACCTCTCGGAGGGGGAAGTTTTGCACTCGGCCGAGCGCAACCGGTGTGAAACGTAGCTCGAGGTAATGGATTCCATCGCGCGCTGCATCCTCCACCACTTCCCGCGTGATGCGCATGATCACTTCAGGAGAGCGATAAAACAGGCGCAGGGTGGTGAATTTGGAGAGAAAATTTTTGAACGTGAGCGGATCGTAACTCTGAACCTGAACCAGGGGAGCCAGCAATGCCACCGGAATGGTGATGCCGTAGAGACGGGCGATATCTACCATCGTCTCCAGGCGCAGCGATCCCTCCAGATGACGATGCAATTCAACCTTTGGCAAAGCGCGGTAGCGTTCTAACGACTCCACGGTGTGCTTTAGCGATGGCGCCGGCGCTTCCTTTTTTCGCCCTCCGCGTTCGCAGCAGGAGATGAGGCGGCAGGCGCGGCCTCTGGAGCAGGAGAGATCGCCATGCTACGCGGGCGCACAGTGAAAAGATGGGTGATCACCAAGGAGCGAATATCCTGGAGCAATTGCTGGTACATTTCCGCTGCCCGGCTCTTGTATTGCACCAGCGGATCGCGCTGGGCATAGGCTTCCAAGCCAATCGAGACCCGTAGTGCCTCCATTTGCGTCAGGTAATCCACCCAGCGATCAGTGATGGCGCTCAGCAACAGGTGACGGTGGATTTCGTTCATGGCCGGGCGGCCGAACATCTCGTCCAGGAAGAGAATTGCCCCTTGCAGGTGTTCGAGGATGACCTCGCTCAACGCTTGGGCCGAAAGACCCCGTTCCTGGAGCATCTCGGCTATCAGGAAAATGTAGCGGAAGCGGTAATAGGTTAGTTGCACTTGGCGATGGGTGCGTGCATCGAAGAAGCTGCGCATCCCAAAGGAGAGCGTTTGCAGCAGCTGCACGATCTGCTCTTTGCTTTGCGGTGGACTCTCGTGAAACGCGGCCTCAATGGCCTGAGCGATTTGCCCGTTTTCTCCAAACCATTGCGAAAAGCGTCGTCGCAAGGTCTGTTCAGCATAGTTCAGAATAGCCTCTTCAAGGGCCTCCCAGCCGCGATCCAGCGGGAAATTCCTCCGATCCACGCCCTCGCCCAGGCGACGTTCCAGACCAGCAAGCAGTTTATTCGCCTGCTGGATGAGCAATTGGTTTTCTAAGGAACCGAGCAACTCCTTCTGCAGAGCTTCGGGCTCGGAAAGGAACGTCTTCCATTGAGCATTGGAAAGGCGGATCGGGATACGAAGCAGACGGTTGAGCTCGTCCTGGGCTTCGTTGAGGCGTAAGGGTTGCTCGCGATCCTCCAGGGTCTCGAAAAAGGTCTCGAGGGCCTCGCGTCGCTCCTCAAACGCCTGTGAAAAGCTCTTGAAGGCAGTTTCGAGCAGATCTCCCAAGGCTTCCATCGTGTGATCTTGCTCCAGCTCCACGGCGCGTTTGGCAAAGTCCAGAAAACACTCCGGGGTTATGCCACGCCGTTGGATCTCCTCGGCCAGGAATCGCATGCCGAAGGAGGGATAGAGCCGTTCTCCGATCCCCATGGTGGGCTGGACCTCTTCCAGCCAGGCGATCAGGGCCCAGGGGCCTTCTTCGGATTCGAGCGCGGCCGGGACGCGGTGTTCGATTTCGGCACGCAGCAGGGCGATGATATCTTCCCGCAGCTCCTCTTTGCTCAGCACGCGATCGCGTTGGGCGTAAATCTGCATACGTTGGCGGTTCAGGACGTCATCGTATTCTAGCAGGTGCTTGCGCATGTCAAAGTTTGCGCCCTCTACCCGATGCTGGGATTCTTCGATCAGGCGGCTGACCAGGCGATTTTCCAGCGGCAGGGCATCGTCCACACGTAGATGTTCCATGAGCGCAGAGACCTGTTCGCCGCTGAACAGGCGCATGAGATCATCTTCCAGAGAAAGATAGAAACGCGAGGAGCCGGGGTCCCCCTGGCGGGCGGCGCGACCGCGCAGCTGATTATCAATGCGGCGCGCTTCGTGACGCTCGGAGCCGATCACGTGCAAGCCACCCAAGGCGCGCACGCGCTCCATATCCTCAAAATATTTGAGGAAAAAGCGCGCTTCCGTCTCGTAGATGCCAAACCGTGAGGGGTCAAGCTGCGAAAGCGCCTGGCGGCGTTCTTGCAAGCTCATGTTGAACGGGTCGGGGAAGCCGTTGCGGCGCAGGATGCGGTTGACAGCCGCGATCACCTCTTCGGCCAATTCACCGCCCAGTTTGATATCTACACCGCGGCCGGCCATGTTGGTAGCGATCGTCACCGCGCCGAAAGCGCCGGCCCCGGCGATGATCATGCTCTCTTCGGCGTGCTTGCGGGCATTCAAAACCTGATGCGGTATGCCGCCTTGGATTACGCTTTTGAGACGAGGCTCCAGCTCTGCCGGCAGGCGAAGGATCTCCAGCAGGGTCGTCAGGTTTTCGGGGTTTTCGGGGTTAATATGGATGCCTAGGGGAGTGGCGAATTTTCGCAATAGGTCTGGGGTGATCGTTTCCAGAGGCTCGTAGAGAGGGAGAAGCTCTTCGACGCGCCGACCATCTTCCTCCAGGCCGTGGGTGCGGAACCAGTGATGACGAACAAGCAAGACTTGAAGCAAACGGCGTATTGCCTCGGCGCGCAGGCGCGAAGAAAGGAATTCCGAAGATTCCACCGAAGTGGTGCCGATCAGCAGCGGACGCCCGCGCACGTGTTCCCGCACGATCTCGGTGACAATGCCGCGTAGTTTGGCCTCCCGCGTGCGGTAGATGACATCAGGATAGTCTTTGCGTCGGTAATAGACTGGCTTCTTTTCGGGGTCCTCGCGCCGGGCGAAGTAAGAATACTCATATCCATCCTCATCCCGCGCCTTGATTTCGACCAATGGTGCTTCGGGACCCATGGCCTGGTATTCCAGGTTGGTGGGAATGGGGAGTACGTCCAGGTTATAAATTTTGTGGAATTCTTCGGCCTCGGTCAGTGCGGTGCCGGTCATGCCGGCCAGCTTATGGTACATGCGGAAGTAATTTTGCAGGGTGATCGTGGCGTAGGTCACGTTTTCGGGTTCGATCTTCACCCCTTCTTTGGCCTCCACGGCCTGGTGCAGACCATCGGACCAGCGCCGACCCGGCATCAGGCGGCCGGTGAACTCGTCAATGATGATCACCTTTCCGCCCTGGACAAGGTAGTCCTTGTTCTTCTTGAAGACGAACTCGGCGCGCAAGGCCTGTTCTAGGTGGCCCATTAAACGCGCCTGCTCAGGGTTAATATCTTCCGGGCGATCCGGGTCCATGAGCGGTTGACCGAGGATCTGCTCCACATGGGCAATGCCAGCCTCGGTCAGGGTTACCATGCGATCCCGTTCGTTGATCTCGTAATCTTCCGGTCGCAATTGTTTGACCACTTGCGCCATGCGCCGATACCACTCCAGGTCACCGGAGGCCGGCCCGGAGATGATCAGCGGCGTGCGCGCCTCGTCTATCAGCACGTTATCCACTTCGTCAATGATGGCGTAATAGTGACCGCGCTGGACTTTATCCTCCAGCCGGTAGACCATATTGTCGCGCAGGTAATCGAAGCCGAACTCGGAGTTGGTGCCGTAGGTAATGTCAGCGCGGTAGGCCTCGGCGCGATCGACCAGACGTAGCTGATGTTGATCCTCATGAGGAGATGTGCGCGAAGGATCGTATAGGTAGGCCTTGCGGGCATTTTCGGTGATAGCAGCCATCTGGAGCACGCCGACGGTCAACCCCAGGGCATGGTAGATGGGCCCCATCCAGCGCGCATCGCGCCGCGCCAGGTAATCGTTGACCGTCACCAGGTGCACGCCGCGGCCGGTCAGCGCGTTCAGGTAGAGCGGCAGCGTAGCCACCAGCGTTTTCCCTTCGCCGGTTTTCATCTCGGCGATCTTGCCGCGGTGTAAGGCGATACCGCCGATCAGCTGCACGTCGTAGTGGCGCAGCCCCAGCGTCCGCTTGGAGGCCTCGCGCACGGCGGCAAAGGCTTGGGGCAGGATCTCTTCCAATGCCTGAGCTTCCGCCTGTAGGCGCTCGGCTTCGTCTTCAATGCCTTGCGTGGCCTGATGGATGTAGGCGCGGAATTCATCGGTTTTCGCGCGCAGGGCCTCATCCGAAAGTTGCTCAAATTCCTTCTCCAGCGCGTTGATGCGCTCTACTTCGGCCCGCAAGCTTTCCAATTCTCGTTTGATGGGGTTACCCCCCAGAAAGTTGATCAGGTTCTTCCACATAGCGAAAAGATTATAGCATAAGACAAGAAGGGGCAAGCGCGCCAGGATCAAAAACTACACCATGCATTATAATAAGCCCCGGAGAATAGGATATGGCGATTATCTTCCCCTTTACCGCTATTGTTGACCAGGAACGCATGAAGCGTGCCCTGATCTTGAATGCTGTGGATACCCGCATCGGCGGTGTGCTGATCCGCGGCGAACGAGGCACGGCAAAATCCACCGCAGCGCGTGCCTTGGCCGCGCTGTTGCCCAAGGTTAAAGTGGTGCAGGATTGCCGCTTCGGTTGCGATCCGGATCGTCCCACCACCTGGTGCACCGAGTGCCGCGAACGTGCCGAGCGCGGAGAACCGCTGCCGGTGAGCGAACGTCCGATCCCGTTCGTTAACCTTCCTGTTTCGGCCACGGAAGATCGGGTAGTCGGCACACTCGATATTGAACAGGCGATTCAAAAAGGCGAGCGCCGTTTTGAGCCCGGCGTGTTGGCCGCGGCCAATCGTGGCCTGCTTTATATTGACGAAGTCAACCTTCTCGATGATCACGTGGTGGATGTGCTTTTGGATTCTGCCGCCATGGGCATGAACATCGTCGAGCGCGAGGGCATTTCGTTCACCCACCCGGCACGTTTTATTCTGGTCGGGACGATGAACCCGGAAGAAGGCGAACTCCGCCCACAGTTGCTCGATCGTTTTGCCCTTTCGGTGGATATCGTCGGTGTGCGCGATGCGCGTGCCCGTGCCATGATCATCGAGCGCAACCTGGCCTTTGAACGCGACCCGGAAGCGTTCCGTCGCGAGTGGCAAACCAAAGAGGACGAACTTTCGCAACAAATTGCCCGAGCCCGTGAACTGGTAGATCGCGTCACCTACACGACGCGTGATCTGCTCACCATTGCCGCGTTGACCGCTTCGCTCAACATAGATGGACACCGTGCCGATCTGGTGATCCTCAAAGCAGCGCGCGCCCATGCCGCTTTTGAAGGCCGCACCCGAATCAACGAGCGCGATATTGCTCTGGCCGCCGAGCTGGCTCTGCCACACCGCATCAAGCGCACGCCGTTCCAGCAGGCAGAGATCACCAGCGAACAACTTCAGGAGCGCATCGAGCAGCTGACCGGCCAGGCCGCTTCAGAAGGCGGCGAGGAGGAAGAGCAACCGCAACCGGAGCGGGTGAACGAGCAAAAAAAAACTTAAGTATCGAATCAGAGGCTGAAGAAGGCCCTCAGCAGGCTCAACCGCAGCCGATGCCCCAAGATGTTTTTGCCCGCACCGATGCCAATTGGTGGGAAGGGGGCAAAAAGATCAATATTGGCGAGACCTTTCGGCCGCGCAAACTGAATACTCCGCTGGATCGACTGGTGCGCCAAAAAGCCGGTCGCCGCTCGCTGACGCGCACCGAACGCAAGCACGGACGTTATATCAAAGCGCGTCCGGCTTCCGGCCGCACCGATGACATTGCCTTTGATGCCACGTTGCGCGCTGCGGCTCCCTATCAGCGCCGACGCGCCGAAAAGCGCAAGCGCCTGGCATTTGCCATTGAAAAGAGCGACCTGCAGCAAAAGGTGCGCGTTAAGAAAGTGGCCAACCTGGTGCTTTTCCTGGTAGATGCCTCCTGGTCCATGGCGGTTGCCGAACGCATGAACGCCACCAAAGGCGCCATTCTCTCCTTGCTCACCGATGCCTATCAGCGCCGCGATCGCGTCGGCTTGATCGTCTTCCAAAAAGACCGCGCCACTCTCGTCCTGCCTCCCACCAACTCGGTTTCCCTGGCCCAGCGAGCGCTGGCCGATATTCCCGTAGGTGGTAAAACGCCCCTTTCGGCAGGCCTGCTCATGGCGTACGAGGTGTTGCGCCAAGAAAAATTCACCCATCCGGATATTGAGCCCTTGCTGATCATCCTCACCGATGGTGCCGGCAATGTTTCCCTCGGCACTCTGCCGCCGCTCGAAGAGGCCCATCGCTTTGCCGAAATGATCGCCGCCGAAAATATCCGCAGTGTGGTGATCAACATGGAACATGCCGCGTTTGATCAAGGATTGGCGCAGGCATTGGCCAATCACTTGAAAGCTCCCTGCTATACCCTCTCGGAATTGAAAGCCGAAAGTCTCTATCAGGCAGTTCGCCAGGAAATGACCATATCCCGGAGCGCATCATGAGCTTTTTGCCTGCCCTCGAAGCCGCCTTCGCCTCGATCGTCTGGGGCGTTTCTTTCGTCGCCACGAAGATTGCCCTCGCCCAAGCCTCGCCGGTGACGGTCGTTTGGGTACGGTTTGCGATGGGGGTGTTCGTCTTAGGCCTTGCTGTGCTTGCCCGCCGCGAATTTCTCCTGCCGCGCCGCTCGGAGTGGGGCTATTTTGCCCTACTGGGATTCATCGGCATCACCTTCCATCAATGGCTTCAGGCCAACGGCCTGCGTACCTCCCAAGCTTCCACCACGGCCTGGATTCTGACCTCCATTCCGGTTTTTATCGCCATCCTCGGCTGGCTCTTCCTGCACGAGCGCATTGATCACAACACGGCACTGGGGATCGGCTTGGCCGCACTGGGGGTTTTGCTGGTCGTAACGCGTGGCGAGTGGAGTGCCATTGCCCAGGGGCAACTGGGAGCGCCGGGCGATCTGCTGATCCTATTGAGCGCGCCGAACTGGGCTGTTTTTTCGATCCTCTCGCGCAAGGGCCTGAAAGAGCATCCGGCGGCGCGCATGATGTTTTACGTCATGTTGCTTGGCTGGCTTTTCACCACGTTCTGGTGGCTCGCCGCTCGCGGCTGGAACGATCTTCCCCATCTGAACGGCACAGGTTGGCTGAGCCTGTTCTTCTTGGGCATTTTCTCCTCCGGCCTGGCCTATATCGCCTGGTACGATGCTCTCCAGGCGCTCACTGCGGCCAATACCGGCGTCTTTCTCTATCTGGAGCCTCTGGCTGCCATGGGTATGGGCGCCTGGCTGTTGCAGGAGCAGATTACTCTGTTCTCGCTATTGGGAGGCTTGGCGATCGTTGGAGGGGTGTATCTGGTCAATCATCAACGGGCAGGGTGAGAAACATGTACATCGAACGGGTACAGAAAGCCACCGAAGAACTGACCGAAGCCTTTAGACATCTGATCCCCCAACTGACACCGCATCGCCCGCCGCCCACATTGCAGGACCTTGAGCATCTGCTGCGATCCGAACCTTCGATCCTGCTCGTTGCGCGTTGGCCCGATCGGGCAGGCACCATCGTTGGCGCGTTGACCCTGATCCTCTATCGCACACCCACAGGACTTCATGCCCGCATCGAGGATGTGGTAGTAGACGAAGCCTACCGAGGTCGAGGCATCGGGGAAGCGCTGATGCGGCAGGCCTTAGAAACGGCCCGCCATGCCGGCGCCGATGGGGTGGCACTGACCTCCAACCCGCGCCGCGCGGCGGCCAACCGTCTCTATCAACGCCTAGGGTTCACGCGCTGGGAAACCAACACCTACTTTTACCGCTTTATTCCTCCACCGGCGGAATCCGCCGATAGGCCGCAGGTCGACCGCTGAACAAACGGTTCAACAGATCGATCAATTCATCCATGCTATAGGTGCTCTCGTGTTGAAGCACTTGCTGCAAGCGTTCTAATTCCCGTTGCAGTTCTAGTGTCCTGGCGCGGAACTCATCCAGGTTCTCTCGGTTGGTATGGTTACGTAGTTGCTCTCCCGCTTCTTGGGCCTGTTCCAGCAATCGCATGGTATTGCGGATCATCTCGCCGATCTCTTCCAGCTCGCTCATAAGGCCCTCCCAAGGCATATCTTACAAACGGTTTTTTGGTTTTCGGGATGGAAAGGGGTCCCCTTTCATCCCGCCGAGCAGGAGGCAGGGGGACCCTTCATAAGATGTACTACGGTGTGGGTGTGACCGAAGGTGTCTGACTAGGAACCGGGGTGACGGTTTGCAGAGTGGGAGGCACGATCGGTGTGCTGGTCGGACGAGGCGTGGCGGTTGGCGTGACCAGATTGACTGGAATCGTCAGGCAAACCCCGGCTGGGATCAGATTGGGATCGGTAATATTGTTTTCTTTTTGAATCGCTTCAACCGTACTATTGAAAAGTGCAGCAATATTGGCCAACAAATCTCCCGGCTGCACCAAGTATTTCACTTTCGTATTGCGTGGCAGGTTAGGCGGCAAAGGTGTAGCCGTAGGCATGGGCATATCGGGATTGGGGACAATGATCTCTTCTCCAATGCGCAGAACAGGATTACATGGATCGATCTTCGGATTTAAGATCAACAGGAAAGTGATCCCTTTATTCCCCAGATTGAATTTCTCCGAAATGCCGAACAAGGTATCCCCTTCCTGAACTACGTAGGTGAAGGGAGCGGAAGGAGTAGGGGTCAGGGTTTCCGTCGGCGTAGGGGTGATGGTAGGCGTTTCAGTGGGGGTGGGCGTCGCTGTGGGGGTGAAGGTGGCGGTTGGCGTGGATGTCTCGGTCGCCAGCAAACGATTGATCAACCTCCCCGGCTGATTCAACCAGGAGATCAGCAGCGCCAGGCCGCTCAAAATGAATATGGCCGTAATTACCCACAGACCCCAAGCCGGGAACTCGCGGTGCCTGCGATGTTTGAGGGGGCGAAAAGTGCTTGTTTTCGGATTTTCGCTGTCAGTTGGTTTTTCACTCATAGGTGTTTCTCCAAGATCAACAAAGTTGATTTCATTTTACACGAAAAACGAGGCTTTGTCCAAAGATCGAATTTCGCCGCTAGGTCTTCTCATTAGTTCTAGCGATTTTGATTGGAAAGGAACCTCAAGATACCAAGCGGAAGAATTCAGACGGGGCGATCGACTGGTCCCCCGCGCACCAGGATGACCGAGCGGATTTCCGGATCTCCCGGGATCAGTTCGAACGTTCCGCATTCCCAAATGAAGTTTGATTACCGCATATCGCCTTTGCTGAACGGTGAAAACAATTACCGTTGTTGGACAGAGTTCGAACTTTCCTCATGTTATAATTTGTTTTATGGATCTCAAGACACAGCTCAACAATGCCTTGAAAGAGGCAATGAAATCCGGCGATGAAGTGCGCAAGCGCACCGTGCGGATGGTTTTGGCGGCCATCAAACAGGCCGAGATCGATCGCCAGGTCAACCTGGAGGATAGCGGCGTCCTGAGCATTTTGCAAAAAGAGATCAAAACCCGCCGGGAATCGCTTGAAGAAGCCCAGAATGCCGGCCGCGCTGACCTGGTTCAAGCACTAGAGGCCGAGATCGCCGTCCTCCAAGCGTTCTTGCCACAAGCACTCAGTGAAGAGGAACTACGCTCGCTGGTCCTCGCCGTGATTGCAGAAGTCGGGGCCACCTCTCTGGCCGATATGGGCAAAGTGATGAGAGCTCTCATGCCGCGCGTGGCCGGCCGTGCCGGCGGAGATGAGGTCGGCCGCGTGGTGCGCTCCCTCTTGAGCAATTCGTGAACAGATTGAATCAGCCTCCTTTTTCCGTTTCATCTTCCCTCCTCAAGCATAGCTTGCATGGGGGGATCTTTTTCCTTACCTTCTTGGGGACGCTGATCGCCTTGCTTCTTCCCTCCTGGCAGAACCGCCTTTCTGCGATCGGCCCTGGGGAAGTTTCTCCCTACACGATCCTGGCCCCCCATGATATCGAATACGTAAGTGATGTGCGCACGGCCGAAGCACGCGAGGCTGCTGCACGTTCCATAGCGCCGATCTATACGCCTCCCGATCCGGACCTGGCCCGTCGCCAGATTCAGCGCCTGCGCGAAGCGCTGCAATTCATCTCCGCCGTGCGTCAAGATGCCTTGGCCACACCGGAGGAGAAACGTGCCAGGCTGGCGAACAGCGCTCAAATTTATCTCGAAGAGGGAGCCATTGAAACGTTGCTTTCCCTTTCAGATTCAAGCTGGGAGCGATTACAGCAAGAGGCGATCACCGTTCTTGAGCGCACCCTACGCAATCGCATCCTGGAAGAGGACCTGCCACAGGTGCGTCAGAACCTGCCTGGGCTGGTCAGTCTCACCTTACCGCGCGAACAGGCCGAACTGGTGGCTACTTTGGTTGCTCCTTTCGTTATCGCCAATAGTTTTTATAGCCCGGAGATGACCGAGGCCGCCCGTCAGCAGGCGCGCCAGGCCGTTCAACCGATTGTCCAACGGTATAAGGGAGGCGAAACGATCGTCGCCGCCGGAGATGTGATCACCCCGGCCCAATACGAAGCGCTGCAAAAATTAGGCTTGATCTCCAGCCCGAGGAACTGGAATCAATATTTTGGACCTTTGGCCATCAGCCTCGGCCTGAGCGTATTTGTCCTCTTCTACTTCTCCCGGCGCCGCGAACTGCCTTTCCTGCAGTCCACACGTTCGATCTTCTGTGTCGCCCTGCTCTTTTTATTGTTCCTGTTCGGGGCGCGTTTTTCCATCCCAGATCGCACCGTCATCCCCTACCTTTACCCCTTAACGGCTCTGGGACTCACGCTGACGGCGCTTTTCGGCATGGAAACAGGGTTGCTCTTTTCCATTTTTCTCTCTTTCTTGGCGCCTTATGGTTTGCCGAACACAGCCGACCTGACCCCTTACTACCTGCTCTCCTCGCTGATGGGAGTGCTGGCACTTGGCAACGCACGCCGCATTTGGTCCTTCCTGCTGGCCGGCGCGATGAGCGCGATCGGTGGGGTGTTTGCCCTCTTTGCCTATCGTTTTAGCCTGCCTGCTACCGATTGGCTCGGCATGGTGACCCTGATCCTGGCCGCGTGGATCAACGGGATCGCTTTTTCGGCCGGCCTGGCCCTTTTGTTCCAGTATTTCCTGGCGCAGTTGCTCGATCTCGCCACGCCGATGCAATTGCTGGAAATTTCTCGTCCGGATTTTCCCTTGTTGCAATACTTTCTGCGCCATGCTCCGGGCACCTATCAGCACAGCCTACAGGTAGCTAATCTTGCCGAACAGGCGGCGGAAAGCATCGGCGCCGATGCAATGTTGACACGCGTCGGAGCCTTGTTCCATGATGTCGGCAAGGCACTGAACGCGGCGTTTTTCATCGAGAATCAATCGCCCGGTCAGATCGATACCCATACCGATATGCCACCGGAAGAAGCCGCGGCGATCATCATCCGCCATGTGAGCGATGGCGTGGCATTGGCGCGCAAATATCGCTTGCCGCGGCGAATCAGGGATTTTATTCTGGAACATCACGGCACAATGCTAACCCGCTTCCAGTATAACCAGGCCCTGGAACGTGCCGGTGGAGATGCTTCTAAGGTGGACGTGAACCGCTTCCGCTATCCAGGACCCCGGCCGCGTTCGCGCGAAACGGCTATTCTCATGCTGGCCGATAGCGTAGAGGCCCGGTCACGTTCGATGGGAATAAACAATGAGGATCAACTTCGCGCCCTTATCCGACAGGTGATCGAACAGGTGCTCAAGGAGGGGCAGCTCGATCATGCTCCCCTTACTATGGCCGAGTTAACGCGCATTGCCGAAGCTTTCTTTTCCACCTTGCGCGGTCTTTACCATCCTCGCATTCAATATCCGCCTGCCGAAGTTCCCCCTTCCTCCAAAGTGAAAGATGTACCATGAATCCCTCATCGAAAATGACCGTTCACATTCATCGCGAAGCCAGCCTGAAGGTACCATTTCCGCTCTCGCTGTTGCGGGAAGCGGCGCAGGTCACGTTGCATCATCAGGGAGTTAACGAAGCTTGCGAGCTGACCGTCTATCTCACCGATGATGCGCATATTCGCGAGCTCAATCGCTCCTTTTTGGGAGTGGATGCTCCTACCGATGTGCTTTCCTTCCCAGCGAACGAGCGCGATCCACGCTCCGGGCGCATTTATTTGGGAGATGTCCTCCTTTCCGTTCAGAGAGTCCTGGAACAGAGCCGCTTGGCCGGTCACCCGCCACAGGCCGAAGCCCAGTTGCTGATTGTACATGGCGTACTTCATCTACTGGGGCATGATCATGCCGAGGCGGAGGAGAAGCAGCGCATGTGGGAAGCTCAGGGGGAAATCCTGAAATTGTTGGGGTTGGATCCTTCCATTGTGCGGGAAGAACACGCATGAACCTCTTTTGGCGTTTTATCCATTCCCGCCTACGTTCGTTTGTCCATGCCTTTCACGGCTGGGGATACGTGCTTCGCACGCAGCAGAACGCCTGGATCCACGCAGTGATCTCGTTGTGCGTATTGGCGTTGGGCTTTTGGTTGCGCATTTCGGCGCTGGAGTGGGCAATTCTCATCCTGACTATGGCCATGGTGTGGGCGGCGGAAATCCTCAATACGTCTATCGAAGCCGTCGTTGACCTGGCCAGCCCTTCCCGCCATCCATTGGCAAAGGTGGGGAAAGATGTGGGCGCAGCTGCAGTTTTGATCGCGGCACTGGCCGCCGCGCTGATCGGATTGTTGATCCTGGGTCCCCCTCTCTATCGTCATCTTCTGCTCTGGTTGAAGTAACATGATAAGAGCCTTCTTCTCGACCTGGAGCGGTCGGTTTTCGCCTTCCGCTCGTCGTCTTCTGTGGATGACGGCCATAGATGGCCTCGTGATCAGCGGGTGGAATCTGTTTTTCAACCTGTACATTCTGGAAAGAGGCTTTTCGCGAGAATTTCTTGGCCTTTTGAATTCACTCCCATCCCTGGCTGGGTTGTTTTTCGGCCTGTCTTTGGGGCGGCTTGCCGATCGCATAGGTTATCGTTCCTCCATGCTCCTGGGCTTGGCGCTTTCAACCATAGCGATGCTCATCCAGGTGAGCGCTTCCTCTCCGATTGGGATCATCATCGTCACCTTGATCAATGGCATTGCCGGAACGCTTTTTATCGTCAGCCAGGCGCCGCTGGTGATGCATTTGGCCGAGGATGAAGAAACGCGCACCATGCTCTTTAGCCTGAATTACGGCTTGCAGACGATCGCCGGAGCAGTGGGCAATCTCTTTGCCGGCCAGCTGCCGGCGCTTTTCGGCAGGTGGCTAGGGGTCTCGGCAAATAGCGCCCTTGCCTATCGAGCTGTGTTGATCGCCAGTGTCCTTGCCAGCAGCTTGGCGATCGTGCCTCTTTGGGGCATTCGCGAGCACTCCGCCGGCCGAGAAAAAACTGCCGGGAAAGGTCTTTCGACGCTCGGAGCCCAAATGGTGCGCATGGCCTTACCCAATGTGCTGATCGGCTTCGGCGCGGCCATCTTGATCCCGTATATGAACGTGTTCTTCGTCGAGCGTTTTGGGCTCAGCGCGCGTTGGCTGGGTGTGCTTTTTGCCATGGCCTCGCTATGGATCGGCTTAGGTAGCCTGATCGCGCCGCGTCTGGCTGCGCGGTTGGGGAGCAAAATCCGCGCGGTGATCCTGACTCAATCGAGCAGCATCCTGTTCCTGCTGGTGATCGGTTTTTCTCCCTGGGTGGAATTGGCAGGGCTGGCTTTTCTCCTGCGTGCCATGTTTATGAATATGGCGGCGCCGCTCTATACAGCCTTTTGTATGGAAAAAGTTCCTCCGGCGGAACGCGGCCTGGCAAATAGTGCGCTGAACATTTCCTGGCAGATCGGTTGGGCGATTGGCCCCTACCTATCCGGCTTGGTGCAACAGCACTACGGGTTTACGCCTTTGTTTATCACCACTGCTGTCCTGTATAGCCTTGCAGTGCTTTTGTTGAGGCATTTCTTCCTGGTACTCGAACCGACCCCACAGATTGCAGAAGAAGTTCGCTCGGAGGGGTAGAGAAAAAGGCACCACTCTAGTGTGAAAGGGTTTGCTTGTTGAAAGCATGCTCGGCGCTCCAAAGAATTCGCGCGATGCCGTAGCATCCGTGTCTCTCTGTGTCCCATTCCCCAAAGTTTGTAAGAAGAGATGATCTTTGCAGGAATCGCAACTCAAAAATAATTTGATGCCCTTCATTCCTTCGTGGTAGATATGTCTTTTGCAGGAGACTCACTCTTGAAAAGGGGGCAAGGTGTGGACAAAAGCTACTGCCGAAAAGCAGGCAGTAAAACATAGGTGGGGGTAAAAGGCGTGAATCGGTGCTCTGTTCGGGTGCCGGGCCGAAAACTCTCACCGAACATTAAAGACAATTTTCACAAATTTGACTTGCAGTTTCCCGGCAAAATTTTTACAATCGAAATTGACAAAGATTGAGTATCGCGACAGAGAAAAACTATGAATCTGCTTTGCCTGGGGCTCGATCACACCACCGCACCGATTAGCCTACGCGAGCGCGTCGCATTCAATGAGGAAACTGCCCGTGCCGCATTATCTCGTTTGGGCCGCGGCAGTTTGAATACCCCACTCCATGAGATGGTCATCCTCTCTACTTGCAATCGCATGGAGCTCTACGCCGTCTCCGATGAACCGACTTTCGAGGCACTGGAGACGTTTCTTTTTGAAACTCGCCGGTTACAGGGGGAGGAATACGCTCCTCATTTCTACCGGTATAGCGGTGAACAGGTTGTGCGTCACCTTTTCCGCGTCGCGGCCGGCTTGGAATCGCAGGTTTTGGGCGAACCACAGATTCTCGGTCAGGTGACGCGCGCCCTGGAAATCGCTCGGGCGGCCGGATCCGGTGGCCCGCTCCTCAACCGCCTTTTCCAAGATGCCATCCATGCCGGCAAACGCGTACACACCGAGACCGCCATCAGCCGCCACCCGACTTCCATCTCGTCCTTGGCTGCCGCCTGGATCGAGCGCCTTTTCCAACCGATCGAAGAAGCCCAAATCGTCGTTCTGGGAGCGGGCGAAATGGCCGATTTGGCGATCAAAGCTCTCCGTCAGCGCGGTGCTCATCGCATTCTCGTCCTCAACCGCACCCTGGAACGCGCCCAGGCGTTGGCCTCGCGCTGGGATGCCGAAGCCTCCACCTTCGAAGCCATAGAGAGCGCTCTCGAGCGTGCCGATGTCGTCCTCACTTCTACCGCGGCCCCGCACATCGTTCTTTCTGCTGCAATGGTGGAAAAGGTCCTGAAACAACGCCCCTCCCGCCCGCTGATCTTGATCGATATCGCCCTGCCGCGAAATATCGATCCGGCCTGCGCCGTCCTGCCCGGCGTGCATTTCTACGATCTCGATAGCCTCGAATCTCACCTGGAAAATTCCCTGGCCGAACGTCTTTCCCAGGTTCCTTTGGCCGAACAAATTCTGGAAGAAGAGATTCGAGCCTTCCTGGAATACTTCCGCTCCCTGGATGTGATTCCGCTGATCGCCGAGCTCCGCCGCCAGGCCGAAGCCATTCGGCGCGCCGAGCTGGAAAAAACCCTGCGACGACTCCCCGAGCTGAGCGAAAGCGAGCGCTTGCGCATTGAAGCCCTCACCCAAGCCATTGTCAACAAGTTACTCGATGCCCCGATCCGCACCCTGCGCGACCCGGCCTTAGCGCCGCATTTACCGCAATACGCGGCCGTGACCCGCCACATCTTCCGCTTGCAACCGGCTTCTTCCGAACTTCCCCTCCCTGAGGACCCATGCTGATCTTCGCTAGCCGCCCCTCTGCTCTGGCCCGCCGTCAGACCGAAATGGTCATCCGGGCGCTCCGGCAGGCCCACCCCGGCCTAGAATGTGTCGTTCATCTCATCACCACCCAGGGCGATCGCATCCTGGATAAGGCCCTTCCCGAAATCGGTGGCAAGGGGTTGTTCACCCAAGAACTCGAAAGCGAATTGCTTTCCAGGCGAGTGGATTGTGCCGTTCACTCCCTTAAGGATTTGCCCACCCAATCTCCCCCTGGCTTGGCGATTGGCGCCATTCCTGAACGGGCCGATGTGCGGGATGTGCTCATCTCGGCGCACGGCTATACCCTGGAAACCCTCCCCGAAGGGGCTGTGGTAGGCACCTCTAGCCGGCGGCGAACGGCGCAATTGCTTCATTTGCGTCCCGATTTGCGCATCGAAAACCTACGCGGCAATGTGGATACTCGCCTGCGCAAAGCTCTAGAAAAACGCTACGACGCCGTGATCATGGCCGCGGCCGGGTTAGAGCGCTTAGGATTAGAAAAGGAAGTGACGCAATATCTCTCCCCCGAAGCGTTGCTGCCGGCCCCTGGACAGGGTGCGCTGGCCGTGCAATGTCGTGCGGTAGATCAGGACACCTTGAGTTTGCTCGCTGCTATTGAGCATCGGCCTACCCGAAGCGCCGTCACAGCCGAGCGCGCCTTCCTGGAGGGTCTGGGTGGAGGCTGTGCGTTGCCGATCGCCGCCTTTGCCGAGCCAACTTCCTCCGGCCGTTTGCACCTAATCGGGCGCGTCCTTTCGCCCGATGGGCAGGAGATGATCGAGGTCCAGGGAGAAGGCGAAGATGCCCGCACCCTGGGACTGGAATTGGCCTCGCAGGCGCTAACCTTGGGAGCGAACAGGTTATTGGAGCGCGTATGAGAATTGTGCTTACCCGGCCGCGTGCCCAATCCGAAGCTTTTGCCTCGCGTCTGCGCGCCCTGGGGCAACATCCTATTCTTTTCCCCACCATCGAAATTCGTCCCCCTGAAGATCTTACGCCGTTGCGCCAAAGCGTGGAACGTCTGGCCGGCTACGATTGGCTGATCTTCACCTCCGCCAACGCCGTAGAGGCCTTCTTTGCCCTTCAGCCCCGCTTTCCGGAACATTTGCGGATCGCTGTCATCGGCCCGAAGACGGCGCAGGCACTGCGAGCGCGCGGCGGCCCAGCACCGCAAGAGGTCCCGGAAGAGTACACTTCGGAAGCGCTCATTCCCCTTTTGCAGGTTTCCCCATCCACCCATGTTCTGATTCCGACCTCCGATCGCGCCCGTCCGCACCTATCCCAAGCACTGCGCGAGGCAGGCGCGCAGGTGGATGTGATCACCGCCTATTGCACCCGGCCGGCTCGGCCCGATCCGCTTGGTCTAGCGGAATTGCAACGGGGAGTGGATTGGCTCACCTTTACCAGCCCTTCGACGATTGAAAATTTCATCCTGCTCTTGCAATCCACTCCTTTGGATGCCTTGCACCTGCCCGGCGAGCCGCACCTGGCTTGCATTGGTCCGGTGACGGCGGAAGCGGCACGTCAGGCGGGTTTCCATCGGGTGCATATGGCCGAAACCTACACGGTCGAAGGCTTGATCCGCCTCATTCTTTCCGAAAAGGAGTCCAGATGACCCTATCTGAAACGCTTTCCCCTGCTCTTCGTCTTTCTGCACCTTCGCTGCTGAAGCGCCCGCGTCGTCTGCGCCAAAATGAGGCCTTCCGCTCGCTGGTGCGCGAGACGGAACTCAACGTGAAGGATTTCATTTACCCGCTCTTCATCCGCCATGGGGAAGGTCGCAGTCCGATCCGCTCGATGCCGGGCATCGCTCAGCTCTCGCTGGACGAGGCGCTGCGCGAGGCCGAACAGGCGGTGAAACTGGGTATCCCGGCGGTGATCCTCTTCGGCATACCGGCGACCAAAGACCCCATCGGTCTGGAAAATTTTGCCCACGATGGCATCATCCAGCAGAGCACGCGTGCCCTGAAGCGTGAATTCCCGGAGTTGCTGGTAATCACCGATGTTTGCCTGTGCGAATACACCGATCACGGGCATTGTGGGCTGCTCAATCTGCCCGGTGAGCACTACCATCCCCATCTGCCGGAAGGATATGTGCTCAACGATGAGACTCTGGACGTGGTGGCGCAGGTAGCCCTTTCCCATGCCGAAAGCGGCGCCGATATGGTTGCGCCCAGTGGCATGATGGACGGTATGGTAGCCGCCATCCGATCGGCATTGGATGCGCACGGATTTGAGCACTTGCCCATCCTGTCCTATTCCGTGAAATATGCTTCCTCGTTTTACGGTCCTTTCCGGGAGGCGGCCGAAGGCGCGCCGAAGTTCGGCGATCGCAAGTCGCACCAAATGGATCCGGCCAATGGGCGTGAAGCGTTGCGCGAGGCCGAGTTGGATGTGGAAGAAGGCGCCGATATGCTCATGGTAAAGCCAGCCCTGGCCTACCTGGATGTGATCCGCGCCTTGAAAGAGACTTTTCCGCAGCTTCCGTTGGTGGCCTATAACGTCAGCGGGGAATATGCCCTGGTCAAAGCCGCGGCGGCCAATGGCTGGATAGACGAAGCGCGCGTCACGCTGGAAATTCTGACAGCGATCAAACGTGCCGGGGCCGATCTCATCATCACATATCACGCGCTAGATGCGGCCCGTTGGTTGAGTTCCTAAATCTGAACGATCTTTTGGAGGTTTCTCAATGAACCCTGCTCTCTCTTCTCGTGCGGCAGCCGAACGTCAATATCAAGATGCGCGTATGGGGCATGCCGATTTCGATCAAGCTCCTTTTACCATCGCCTGGGAAGTGACGCGCGCCTGTGCGTATGCCTGCGTTCACTGCCGCGCCGATGCCCAACCGCGCCGCGATCCGCGCGAGCTTTCCACTGCCGAGGCTATGGCTCTGATCGATCGCCTGGCAACTTTCGGCAATCAGCCGATCCTGATCTTTACCGGTGGCGATCCGATGATGCGCCCCGATCTCTTTGACCTCATCGCCTATGCCAATGAGCGCGGCCTGCGCTGTTCCCTGACGCCGACCGCCACAGTCCTGCCAACGCGTGATCGTTTGGAAAGGGCGCGTCAGGCCGGCATCCGCCGGGTGGCGCTTTCACTGGATGCGCCGCGGCCCGAGGTCCATGATGCGTTCCGTAAGGTCAAAGGCTCTTGGCAGCGCACGATGGAGATCCTGCACCGTGCCCAGGAAATTGGGCTCAGCATACAGGTCAACACGACCGTCGCCCGTCACAATGCCGCGATCTTGCACGAAATGGTGCCGTTTATCCAGGAAGTGGGCGCCGTGCAGTGGTCGATCTTTTTTCTAGTTCCGACCGGGCGTGCCATGGCCGAACAGATGATCACCCCAGAAGAACACGAGCGTATTTTCCATTGGCTCTATGAGCTTTCCCAGCAGGCCCCTTTTGATATCAAAGCCACGGCTGCGCCCATGTATCGCCGAGTGGCGATTGAACGCAAACGCACCGAGGTTTCCGATGGGCCGATCACGTTCCAGGGAGCCGGCTTTCAATATGCCGATGGCCTGAATCGCCCGACCAAAGGGGTGAACGATGGCAACGGGTTTCTGTTCCTCTCTCACATCGGTGAAATTCAACCTTCGGGCTTTTTGCCCATCACCGCCGGCAATGTGCGCACCGATGACGTGGTGGAAGTGTATCGCTCCTCGCCATTGTTCCGGGCGCTGCGTGATCCAGATCAACTTAAAGGGCCGTGCCGCACCTGTGAGTTTCGCCATGTCTGTGGCGGGCAGCGCGGCCGTGCCTATGGCCTGAGCGGCGATCCGCTGGCCTCCGACCCGGCCTGTATGCTGGTTTGGCAGGCGATCCGGCGTGGCGAATATCTCTTCCCCTGGAAGGAGGATGCGAAACCTCTATGGGCGTGAACGCGGATTCCCGTTTCCTCCGGGCTTGCCATCGTCAGCCAAGCGATGCGACTCCCGTCTGGTTCATGCGCCAGGCCGGACGCTATTTGCCCGAATACCGCACGCTGCGCGAGAAATATTCGCTTTTGGAGCTCTGCCGTCAACCGGAGCTGGCCGCAGAAGTGACGTTACAACCGGTGCGGCGGTTGGGCGTGGATGCCGCCATCCTGTTTGCCGATATCTTGCTCCCGGCCATTCCGCTTGGCCTGGGCTTGCACTTCGCCGCCGGGGAGGGACCGGTCATTGAGCGCCCGGTGCGCACGATGGAGGATATCCGTGCTATGCGCCCCGTGCACGTCGAAGAAGACCTCGGTTACGTGCTGGAAGCGATTCGTCTGTTGCGTTCAGAGCTAAAGGTCCCGCTGATCGGTTTCTGCGGTGCGCCGTTCACCGTGGCCGCTTACCTGATCGAGGGCGGCAGCTCGCGCGATTTTATCCTCACCAAAACGCTCCTTTATAGTGCTCCTGAACTCTGGCAGGCTTTGATGGAAAAGCTGGTGACCATCTTGAGCGATTATCTGGTCGCCCAAATTCGTGCCGGTGCTGAGGCGGTGCAAGTTTTCGATTCCTGGGTGGGGAGCCTCAGCCCGCAGGATTATGAGCGCTTTGTCTTGCCCTATACCCATCAGGTGATCCAGGCCGCCCACGCCACGGGGGTTCCGGTGATCTACTTTGGCGTCAACACGGCTACGCTATTGCCGCTCATGTCGCGCACCGGTTGTGATGTGCTCGGCCTGGATTGGCGCCTGCCGCTCGATCAGGGTTGGCAGATGTTGGGCGATACCTACGCCATCCAAGGCAATTTGGACCCGGTGGCGCTTTTTGCGCCATTGCCCATCTTGCGCGAAAAAGTGCGCGATATCTTGCGGCGCGCTGACAGGCGCCCGGGGCACATCTTCAACTTGGGGCATGGCATCCTGCCAGGCACCCCTCCCGATCACGTCAAAGCGGTCGTCGAATGGGTGCATGAGTTTTCGTCAAATCGGCTTACGGAGGCTTAGTGATGAACTTCACCGGTCTTCTAACTGCTCTTTCCGCTTTTATCGGCATTTGGCTGGGGCATATTGGCGTGCGCGCCGTGGAACGCAGCAGCCCGCAGCTCTGGAAGCCGGCGCTTTTATCGGCCATCACCGGCCTGACTTTGGAAGTGCTGGCGCTTTTCTTGCCCTCTCCGGCAGATTTCGCATCGGCCATTTTGGGTATCACCCTGCTTTGGGATACGCTGGAGCTTTTCCGCCAGGAAAAACGCGTCCGCAAAGGACATGCGCCGGCCAACCCGGCCAATCCGCGCCATGCGCGCCTGCTGCGCGAATCGCCCTTGGTCACCACCGAAGACCTGCTCAAACGCCCCCCGCGGCAGGATCTTTTTGTGTGAGGAGGGAAATATGGACTTTTCCGCGCTCTGGATTGCTCTGGTTACTTTGTTCATCATCGGCTTGGGCTTCCCGTTGGTGATCTACGGTGAACGCTACTTCGGCTATGTACTCTGGCCCTATTTCATCGCCATTGGCTTGCTTCTGATCCTGGGCTCCCTGTTCGTGGCTTCCGATATCCCCTCAGCACTGCTGGGGATCTTGGGCGCCACTTTCATCTGGGGTGCCACCGAACTGAAGGAGCAAGCAGTACGCGCCGAATTGGGCTGGTTCCCCTTCAACCCGCGTAAATGGAAGCTTCCGTTTGCTGCCATCATTGCCCGCTGGAAGGCCCCTCACCTATGAACCTATCCGAATCACCTGATGCTTTTGATCTCGTCATCGTAGGAGGCGGCATTTCCGGGCTTTCCGCCGCCTGGTATGCGACCCGGCGCTTTCCCCAAGCACGCATTGCCGTGCTGGAGGCCGCTGATCGTTGGGGTGGTAAGATCGTCACCCATCGTCTGCCGTTGGAGGATGGCCTCTTCGTCGTTGAAGGCGGGCCGGATACCTTCCTGGCAACCAAACCCTGGGCGGTCAACCTGTGCCGCGAGTTGGGATTGGAAGGACGCTTGCACGGCACCAATCCGCACCGGCGCAGTACCTATATCCTGAAAAAGGGACGCCTCTACCCTCTCCCCGAGGGCCTGGCGATGATGATCCCATCCGATGTGCCCTCTATTTTGCGCTCGCCATTGATCTCCTGGACGGGCAAACTGCGCATGGGCTTGGATTTTCTGCTGCCACCGCAAAACGGGCAAGAAGATGAGAGCCTGGGGCATTTCATCTCCCGCCGCTTGGGCCGCGAGGCCTATGAAGCGCTGATCGAGCCGCTCATGTCCGGCATCTATGCCGGCGACGGCGATCGCCTTTCACTGCAGGCCACTTTTCCCTACCTGCGCGATCTCGAACAACGCTATGGCTCCCTCGTGCGCGGTGCTCTGAGCATGCGTCGGAAGATGCCCCATTCCCCTGGCTCGCGCTCGGCCTTCCTCACCCCCACCACCGGCCTGAGCGAGATCGTCGAAGCGTTAGTGGCGCAGTTGGGCGGGCACGGAGTGGACCTGCGTTTGAGAGTCGAAGTCAAAGGCATTGAACGAAAAGGGGAAGGATATCGCATCCAGGGCAGCGAGGGCATAACGCTACAGGCTGCAGCGCTGATCCTGGCTACCCCTGCCTTCGTCACGGCGCGGCTCGTCTCGGGGCTTGACCCGGAGCTGAGCGCGGCCATCGGAAGCATTGTCTACGCCTCAACGGCTACCATCTCCCTGGCCTATCCCGAAAGTGCGTTGCCGCGCCCGCTCGATGGCTATGGTTATGTCATCCCGCGTCGTGAGGGACGGCGTGCTCTGGCCTGCACCTGGACTTCAACAAAATTCCCCCATCGTGCTCCCAAAGGATATGCCCTCTTGCGCATCTTCATCGGACGGGCAGGCGAAGAAGGAGCATTGCCCTCTACAGAAGAAGCGCTGTTGGAGATAGCCCGTGAAGAGGTGCGCCTGACCTTGGGGATCACGGCGGCGCCGCTTTTCAGCCGCGTGTTCCATTGGGAGCAGGCGATGCCACAATACAACCTGGGGCACCCGCAGATCATGGCCCGCGTTCAGGAACGTCTCCAAGAGCACCCTCGCCTGGCATTGGCCGGGAACGCCTATCATGGCATCGGCCTGCCGGATTGCATTCATTCCGGTGAGATGGCCGTGGAGAAAATCCTGCCTACTTTCTCGCTACGGAGTTTGCCATGAACATTCAATCTTCCATTGCGCTTTTTGAGCACGCTCAGCAACTGTTGCCGGGTGGTGTTGATTCCCCGGTGCGCGCCTTTCGCGCCGTGGGTGGACAGCCGCTTTTCATCGCCCGCGGCGCAGGCGCTTATCTTTACGATGTGGACGGCAACCGCTACATTGACTACGTGCTCTCCTGGGGTCCCTTGATCCTAGGACATGCCCATCCACAGGTGGTCGAGGCACTGAGCGAGGCCGTTCGTCGCGGCACGTCCTACGGCGCTCCCAGCCCGTTGGAGCTGGAGCTGGCGCGGCGTGTGATGGAGTTCATGCCGAATATCGAAATGATCCGCTTCGTCAATAGTGGTACTGAAGCCACGATGAGCGCCTTGCGCCTGGCACGCGCCTATACCCACCGCGATAAGATCATCAAATTCGAGGGCTGCTATCACGGCCATGCTGATATGCTCCTGGTCAAGGCCGGCTCTGGGGTTGCCACCTTGGGTTTGCCGGATTCACCAGGCGTGCCAGCGGCCACGGCCCAGGATACGCTAGTCGCCCGTTATAACGATCTGGATTCGGTGGAGGCCCTGCTCCGCCGCTACCCCGATCAAATCGCCGCCGTGATCGTCGAGCCGGTAGCCGGAAATATGGGCGTTATCCCGCCACAGCCCGGCTTTCTGGAAGGATTGCGGCGGCTGACAAGCGAGCATGGCGCGCTGTTGATCTTCGATGAGGTCATGAGCGGCTTTCGCGTCCATCCCGGCGGTGCCCAGGCCCTTTATGGCATCCAACCCGATCTCACCACCCTGGGCAAAGTGATCGGCGGCGGATTGCCTGTCGGCGCTTACGGTGGGCGACGCGAGATCATGCAGCTGGTGGCTCCTTCCGGGCCGGTCTACCAGGCCGGGACGTTGGCCGGCAACCCGCTGGCGATGACGGCCGGTATTGTCACCTTGGACGTGCTCCAATCCCCCGGCACCTGGCAGACAATGGAGGAAGCTGCCTCGCAATTGGAGCAGGGGACGCGTCGGGCGCTGGAAAAGCACGGTCTCCGCGGCCTGGTGACGCGGGTCGGGACGATGTTTACGCTTTTCTTCGGCATTGATGAGGCGCGCGATTGGGAGAGCGTGCGTCGAGCAGATACGGCGCTCTTTGCACGTTTCTTCCAGAATATGCTTCGGCGGGGCGTTTATTTGGCGCCCTCGCAATTCGAGGCCGGTTTCCTTTCCACGGCTCATACGCCGGAGATCATCCACGCCACGCTGGAGGCGGCAGAGGCCTCCCTGATAGAGTTGCACACGTAACCCCGGCAAAAGATAGGATTGACAAGATTGACTTTGCCAGAGAAAAGCCTCGACCGCCAAAAGCATGCCCGGCGCTCCAAAGAAGCCGCGTGTATCCATGGCATCCGTGTCTGCCCGTGCCTCATTTTGCTCAGGTTGGGTGGGCGAACATGGTTTTTGCCAACCCGTGCATGAAAACGCACCGCCGATTCGTGTGGGGTTGTCTCCCTCCGGAGAACGCAATTTCTCTCTCGGAGAAAACATAAAAGCCGGTTGTGGCCGGCTTTTATGTTTCTAAATCGAGTGAATCGGCTTTCGGCTTGCGCCGTTGGGCAAAGGATTAGACCCAGCCGCGCAATTCCATTGCTTCGACTACGCGACGAATGGCTACCATATAGGCGGCATCGCGCATATAGATGCCCTCCTTGACGGACAGGGCTAGCACGTCCTGGAAGGCCTTGGTCATCTTAGCATCCAGCTTGCTGAGCACCTCTTCCTTCGACCAATAGAAGTTCATATCGTTTTGCACCTGCTCGAAGTAGGAGGTGGTCACACCGCCAGCATTGCAGAGGAAATCAGGGATGACGAAGATGTTATGGGCCTTGAAGAAGGCATCGGCCTCCAGCGTGGTCGGGCCATTAGCCCCTTCGGCCACCAGGCGGACGCGCGGGGAGATACGGGTCACAGTTTCGGCATTGATTTGGCCCTCGAGCGCCGCCGGGATGAGCACATCGACCTCTTTCGAGATCCAGGCATCCCCGTCCTCAATGAGGTAGCCGGCTTGGTGCGCCTTTTCCTTGTCGATCGTGCCATATTGATCCGTGATGCTCATCAGGAAGCGCGGGTTAACCCCATTCGGATGGCTGTAGGTGTAGGCGCGCTTGTCCTTGTTATCCCAGCAGGAAACACAGGCTACTTTGCCGCCGAGGATCTCTACGAATCCGACCGCGGCATATTGTGCCACATTGCCGAAACCCTGAATGGCGGCTACGCTGCGGGCTGGGTCCATCTTCAGGTGCTTCATCGCCTCGCGCACGGTATAGATCACGCCAAAACCGGTGGCCTCGGTGCGTCCCTGAGAGCCACCGCTACCAATCGGTTTACCGGTGATCACACCGGGCACATATTCGCCGCGCAGCTTGGAATATTCATCCATCATCCAGCCCATCATCTGGGCGTTCGTGCCCACATCCGGAGCCGGCACGTCCATGCGTGGGCCGATGTTCTTCCACATCTGGTCCACCCAGCCGCGGCACAGGCGCTCCTTTTCGCCGACCGAGAGCGTGCTCGGGTCCACCACGACGCCTCCTTTGCCGCCACCCAACGGCAGATCGGCCACGGCACACTTCCACGTCATCCACATCGCCAGGGCGCGTACGGTGTCGATCGTTTCATTGGCGGCAAAGCGAATTCCGCCCTTGGCCGGGCCGCGTGCATCATTGTGTTGCACGCGAAAACCGAAGAAAACGCGCATTTGACCACTATCCATGCGCACAGGGATCTGGAATCGAAATTCCCGCAGTGGCCAGCGCAGGATTTCGGCGATTTGGGGATCGAGACCCATTGCTTTGGCTACACCATCAAATTGCTTCTGAGCCAGTTCAAAAGCGTTGATCGGATTCATGCTCCATCTCCTGAGTATCTGGAAAATATAAGCGGGCACCCCCGGACAGGATGCCCGCTCGCCTACGCAGTTATGTAAACACTTGAATCATGTGCCGGTTTCCCGATTCGTCTTATAAATCTTTGCGATTCACTTAATACCCGAAAACGGGGAGTTAGTCAAGGATTTTGCGAGCAAAATTAGGGCTCTTCACTATTGAGTTCACTGCAAAAAGTGCTTTCACCCCAAAAGGAGGCGCCCTCAGAGCATTTCCTTTTTTGAGCTCAAATATCTCTTGGGATAGACCCGTTGGTATTGTTCCGCGTCATCCGTGTTTGTTCGCCCGTGTGGCAGATATGGTTTTTGCAGTGGAATCTTCAGTAGGAAGGTCACTGGCAATTTTAAGTGGCGAAAGCCGCGGAGTAACCGCGGCTTCGCATTCGAGTATGACCTTGGGATTATTTCGCCTTGACGGTGATCGTCTTCGGGCGCACCTCTTCGGCCTTGGGCAGGGTGATGGTCAGAATACCGTTCTCGAATTCGGCCTTGGCCTTATCCGCAACCACCGCCGTGGGCAGGATGATGTTGCGTTCAAAGGCGCCCCAGCGATGTTCGCGGATGTGGTAGCTGCGGCCCTTCTGTTCCTCTTCCTGCTTGATCTCGCCTTTGATGGTCAGCACGTCCCCGGTGACGCTGATCTGCACATCATCGGCCTTCACACCGGGCAATGCCGCCTTGACAACCACCTCGCTATCGGTCTGATACATATCGATCGCCGGCACCTGCCCGCTGAGCACCGAAGAGAACGGGCGCTCGAAGACCTCATCGATCATGCGATCCATCATCTCACGCAAGGTCAGCATCTCGCGGAAGGGTTCCCACCGAATCAGGTTGGTCATACTCACTCACCTCCTTTCGAAAAGATGTTTTCCTAACCACGTTCGCTTTCTACTATATGGTGAACCGCGTTAGAAAAACGCAAGAGATGAGTAAACGTTCTATCAGAGCCCGATCGGGTAGCGTGGAAATAGGACTAAACCTTTCCGCTCAGGATAGCTTGCTTGACCTCGGCGATAGCCTTGGTGATCTTGATCTCGCGCGGGCAGGCCTCGGTGCAGTTGAAGGCTGTACGACAGCGCCAGACGCCCATTTCATCGGCCAGGATTTGCAGGCGTTCGGCAGTCGCCGTATCGCGCGAATCGAAGATGAAGCGGTGCGCATTGACGATCGCTGCTGGGCCGTAGTACTGATCGTTGGCCCAGAAGGAGGGGCAGGACGTGGTGCAACACGCGCAGAGAATGCACTTGGTCGTATCGTCAAAGCGCAGGCGTTCTTCCGGGCTTTGTAAGCGCTCGCGTCCGTCTTCCGGAATCGGTTTATCCGAGATGAAGTAGGGCATCACGCGGCGGTAGTGATCGAAGAAAGGCTTCATGTCAACGATCAGGTCTTTGATCGTCGGCAGGCCTAGGAGCGGCTCGACGGTGATCTGATCGCCCACCTCGCGCACCAGCGTCTTGCAGGCCAGGCGGTTCATGCCGTTGATGCGCATGGCATCCGAACCGCAGATGCCATGGCCGCAGGAGCGGCGGAAGCTCAAAGTCCCATCTTGTTCGCCTTTGACCTTTTCGAGCAGGTCCAGCACGCGGTCGGTCGGCTCGGCCTCTACCTGGTAAGTCTGATAGGAGGGTTGGGTATCTTTCTCAGGGGTATAGCGCAGGATTTTAAGGGTGACAAGCATAGTTACCTCCTAATAGGTGCGCTCCTTGGGCTGATATTTGGTGATCACCACCGGCTTGTAATCCAGGCGGGTTTCACCTTTCTCGTCCATCCAGATCAGGGTATGTTTGAGCCAGTTCTGGTCATCGCGCTTGGGATAATCTTCGCGGGCATGGGCCCCGCGGCTTTCCTTGCGCGCCAGCGCCGAGATAGTGGTGACCTCCGCCAAGTCAAGCAGGTTGCTCAGTTCCCAGGCGTTCATCAGTTCCATGTTGAAGACCTTGCCGGTATCCGTTACCCGCACGTGGCGCATGCGCTCTTTCAGTTCACGGATCTTGTTCAAGGCATGCGTCATCCCTTCCTCGGTGCGGAAGACGCCCATGTTCTCGAACATCTCATGACGCATTTCCTGGGCAATGTGGAAGGCGTTTTCGCTTCCATCGGCCGTGCGGAAGCGCTCTAGCTGCTCACGGGCATAGGCCGTTGGGTCATCTGGCAGGGGTTGGAAAGAGGCGCCTTTGGCAAATTCGGCAGCACGCAGGCCGGCCTGCTTGCCGAAGACGACCAGATCGAGCAAGGAGTTCGTCCCCAGACGATTAGCACCATGCACGGAGACACAAGCGCATTCACCCGCGGCATATAGGCCGGGCACAATCGTATTCTGCGCATCGGAGATCACTTCGCCGTACATCGTGGTCGGAATGCCGCCCATGGCATAGTGCGCTGTCGGTTGAATGGGCATCGGCTGCGTCACGGGATCGACCCCCAAGTAGGTGCGGCAGAAATCAATGATATCCGGCAATTTGCTCAGGATTTGCTCGCCTGTGACGCGGTAAGGAGTCCCATCGGGATTGGTGCGTCCGTCCAGTTCGGCGTATTTGTTCACCGTCTCCGGACGCACGTCCAGGTAGACATAGTTCTTGCCGTTCACGCCGCGACCTTCGCGGATTTCGAGATAAATGGCCCGGCTGACCACATCGCGCGAGGCCAGGTCTTTGACCTTCGGAGCATATTTTTCCATAAAGCGCTCACCTAGCCCATTGATCAGCACTCCACCTTCACCGCGCACCCCTTCGGTGATCAGGATGCCCAGTTTATAGATGCCGGTGGGATGGAACTGGAAGAACTCCATATCCTCCAACGGCAGGCCGCGTCGCAAGACCATAGCCGGGCCATCGCCAGTGAAGGAATAGGCGTTCGAGGTGACTTCCCAAATGCGTCCGTGACCGCCGGTAGCGAAGATCACCGCTTTGGCGTGGAAGACATGTAGCTCGCCGGTGGCCAACTCCACGGCCACCACTCCCGCGGCCTGTCCATTGACCATGATCAGATCTACCACCTGGAATTCATCGAAGAACGTGACGTTGTTCTTTATGCACTGCTGATAAAGCGTTTGCAAGATCATGTGCCCCGTACGATCGGCTGCATGGCAGGCACGACGCACCGGCTTGCCGGTGATGTTGTTGGTGTGTCCGCCAAAAGGACGCTGCATGATGCGCCCGTCGGGAGTGCGGTCAAAAGGCAGACCCATGTGTTCCAACTCATAAACGATGCCCGGTGCCTCGTTGCACATGAATTCAATGGCATCCTGATCGCCCAGATAGTCAGAACCTTTGACGGTATCGTAAGTATGCCATTCGGGATGATCTTCTTCCAGGTTGCCCAATGCCGCGCCGATCCCACCTTGGGCTGTGCCCGTGTGGGAACGGGTCGGGTAGAGTTTGCTAATAACCGCCGTTTTAGCACCGCGTGAAGCGTAGAGGCCGGCCATCAACCCGGCGCCGCCTGCACCGATGACCACTACTTCATATTGGTGAATTTGTGTCATATCCTACCTCCCTATGCTGAAGGGATGCGCACCCCGCCGATAATGGCAATGGCACCGATCAACGAGATAATGATCCAAAAGAAGAGCAATCCCCAGGAGACAATTGCCCGTCCACGATCGCTATGCACGTAATCCAGCAATACTTGGCGCAGACCATTTACCCCATGGGCAAAGGCAAAGGCTAGCAGGAAGAAATCGTAGACGCGCCATCCCCAGAATGCCCAACGAATCTGGACATAATTCAGGTCAATCCTGTGTACCCCTACGAGCACATCCTGGAGGATCATGTGAAACCAGGCCAACGGGATCAAAGCGATGGCCGTATAACGCATCCATTTCCAAGCGATGACCTCGTAGTTGGGCTTGATCTTAACCGTTCGCTGTGCGCTCATCGTTCCCTCCGAAGGTTAACCGCCAAAGAAACCAAAACCATGTTTGAGTAGGTTATAGCCCATGATCGCCGCCGCCGGCAGCCAAAGGATGATCGAGACGATCAGGGTAATCGTCACCGACGTGCGCTCGTCGTGAATATCCCACCATTCGGGTTTCCACAGGTCGAAGATGGTGATGCGCAGGCCATTCACCCCGTGGTAGGTCAGGGAAAAGACGAGAAAGATCTCCCCGATCATGAAGATGGGATTGCGGTAGAGAGCAATAGCGTGTTCGTAAAGCTGCGGGGCGAAGTAGACAAAGGACGTATCAAGAATGTGGATGGTCAGGAAGAGCAATGTCCCTAGGCCGGTGAGGCGGTGGAGCAAAAAAGCCCAATGTCCGGCCCGCCCTTTATAGCGCACATACCCGGAAAAGGATGTTTTCAAAGAAGACATGAGACCTCCTTTGGAATGCAATGTACAAAAAGGAGGTAGAAATCTCTACCTCCCCTACTTATCGTCCATATGCTCGATGACCGCCGTGGCGAATTCGGAGCATTTTACTTCTTTAGCGCCTTCCATCAGACGGGCGAAGTCATAAGTCACCGTCCGGGCGGCGATGGCACCTTCCATTCCCTTAATAATTAGATCCGCCGCTTCGTACCAGCCCATATAGCGGAACATCATCTCGCCGGAAAGGATCACCGAGCCGGGATTGACCTTATCCAGATCGGCATATTTGGGCGCGGTGCCGTGGGTGGCCTCGAAGACGGCATGGCCGGTATCGTAGTTGATATTGGCGCCCGGGGCAATTCCAATACCGCCCACCTGAGCGGCCAGAGCATCGGAGAGATAGTCGCCGTTCAAATTGAGCGTGGCGATGACATCGAAATCGCGCGGACGGGTGAGCACATGCTGCAGGGTGACATCGGCGATGGTATCCTTGATCAGCAACTTGCTCTTCCACTTGCCATCCCCGTGGGTCGGCCAGAGCGCCAATCCTGCTTCCACCTCACGGATGACCGCCTGTTGTTGCTCCGGGGACATCATATCGAAGCCCGGTTCGATCATGCGGGCGTTCTCTTCCACGCTCAGCGCCGGGTTACTCTCTTTATTGCTCAAAATCCAGGATTCGCGCTCGGTGACGATCTGATCGCGGAATTCGCGCTTCGCCAGAGCATAGCCCCAATCGCGGAACGCGCCTTCGGTGAACTTCATGATGTTGCCTTTGTGCACCAACGTCACGCTGCGGCGCTGATTCGCCAACGCCCAGCGGATCGCAGCACGGACCAGGCGCTCCGTCCCCTCCACCGAGACCGGTTTCACGCCGAAGCCGGCCGTCTCCGGGAAGCGGATTTTGGCATATTCTTTCGGGAAGTGCTCTTTGAGCAGTTGGCGGAAACGCTCGGCCTCTTCTGAACCGTTCTGGAATTCAATACCGGTATAAATATCCTCTGTGTTCTCGCGAAAGATCACCATATCCACATATTCGGGGTGACGCACCGGGGAAGGCACTCCTTGGAAGTAGCGTACCGGACGCTGACAGACATACAGGTCCAGTTGCTTACGCAGTGCCACGTTCAAGGAACGGATCCCGCCACCGACGGGCGTCGTCAGAGGACCTTTGATGCCAACCAGGAATTCGGCAAAGGCCTCTACCGTCTCTTCCGGAAGCCAGGTGCCGAAGAGCTTAAAAGCCTTCTCGCCGGCATAGACTTCCATCCAATACACCTTGCGACGTCCGCCGTAGGCTTTCTGCACCGCCGCATCGAAAACGCGCACCGAAGCCCGCCAGATATCGCGTCCGGTGCCATCGCCCTCGATGAAAGGCAAGATAGGATGATCGGGAACCTGTAGTTTTCCCTCTCGAATGGTGATCTTTTCCCCTTCGCGGGGCACCTGAATATTCTTATAGGCCATGTTCTCTCCTCACACAATGAAAGTTGGGCGGTGAAGATTATAACATGCGCATCTGTGCAGGGTAGTGATGTTCGTCATAAAAGAGGCCATCGCAAGGCATATTTCAGGTCACCCGCTTACGCACCTCGGCGCTCAGGAAATCCATCGTCCAGACCACAATGACAATCGCCCATAGTGCCGTGCCGGCCTGGTTATATTCAAAGCCGTTAATACGCTGGCTCAGGTAAAACCCGATCCCACCCCCACCAACATAACCGATGATCGTCGAAATGCGCACGTTGATATCCCAGTGATAGATGATAAACGAAATGAAATCGGGCACGATCTGGGGGATGACGGCATAGCGAACGGTCTGCAGCCGATTGGCGCCGGCCGCCTGAAGGGCCTCGATCGGCCCCGCTTCGATGCTTTCCACTGCTTCGGAAAAGAGCTTGCCCAGCGAGGCAATCGTCACCACTGTGAGCGCCAGTACGCCGGCAAAAGGACCATAACCGAGCCAAAAAGCGAACACCGTCGCCATCACCAGCGGATCATATGAGCGGATGATGTTAAAGAACGAACGGCTCAGATAATAGAGCGCCGTGCCAAAACAGCCTCGACGGGTAATATTGGAAGCTGCCAGGAAGCTCAACGGTGCTGCGATGATCGTGGCAATGGTGGTAGAAAGCAAGGCCATGAAGATGGTGACAAAAATCTCGCGCACCACATCCTTCAGCGCTTGACTGGGCTTCAGTATGCCCACCGGCCGGCGGATCTCCGTCTGGATCTGGGCCGGCTTGCCGTTCTGAGTAATCAAAATGGGACGCGCCTGCACCTGAGCACTGAATTCCCCGCGAGCATCGGTCCGAACGCGCAGCGCATTCAGCGTGCGACCATCTGGCAATTGCCAGCGGATGAGAATCTCGCTTTGCGGAGGTAGTTCTTTCCCCTCTAGAGTAAACGTCTCACCCGGCGCGGCACACGATACCGAAGGCAAAAGCCTAGGTCCTGTTGTGGGAGGCAGTGCCGCCGGTGCCGAATCGCAGGGAACGGGAAAATCAATGCCGATGACCGAAGTCTCCACATCACGGGTGAAGAGATCCGGGGTCAAGAAAGCACGGACCAACGGCCCCCCTTTCGGTAGATCGCGGATCAGGCGACCGAGGTCAATTTCCGTCACGCGCCAGGAAACGCCAAGGGCCAGAAAAAGTGCGAGGATCAGCAAAACATTGCGGGTGATACGACCAAGAGACAGTGGTTCGTGCATCTCACACCAACCTCTCGCGAATGCGCGCGCTCAGAATATCCAAAGCGATGACGATCACGGCAATAGTGACGAAAACCGCGCTCACGCCGCGCATATCGTTGATGCGGATCAATTCCACCAGTAGGTAGCCGATCCCACCTCCACCGACCAGGCCAATAATGGTCGAAGAGCGCACGTTAATATCCCAACGGTATATGGTAAAAGCAGTGAACGGTGACACGATCTGCGGGATGACCGCATAGCGCACCACCTGCGCCCAATTCGCCCCTGTGGCACGGATCGCCTCGATCGGGCCGGGATCGATACCCTCGATCACCTCCGAATAGAGCTTGGCCAGAGCGGCAATCGAGTGCAAGGCCAGCGCCAGCACTCCGGCAAACGGTCCCAAGCCGACAATGACGACAAAAATGATCGCCAGGATCAGCGATTCGATCGAACGCAAAACGTTCAAAAACGTGCGCACGATGAGGTAAATGGCAAACGTGATCGGGTGGCCTCCCATCAGATTGCGCGCCGCCAAAAAGCTGATCGGAATGGCGAAGATCATCGCCAGCACCGTCGCCATCAGTGCCATAGCAATGGTCACGCCGGCGCCTTTGAGCACCTCGCGCCCGTTGAACGAGAGCTCCCAGCCATCGCTCTCTCGATACTGATCGAAATACACCCGATGCGGCAGAGCTAAAGTGGGATCGGGCGCGGCGACCAGCGCCGTAGAGGGAACTCGAATAGTGGCCGTCAGTGCGCCATTGGCATCGGTACGCAAGGTCAACATCTCGGCCTCGTTCCTCCCCAGCATCTTCGAATCCCCGATCGGAGTTTGCCACCAGATCTGGGTATCGGTTTCCGGCCAAAGTCCCTGCACCGAAACGATCACCACTTCACCGACGCGGGCACAATCGGGGATGGCTGTAGCCGTCTTCCCATCTATCTGATTAAAGGCTTTCGGAGGATTTTCCTTGCACGGGACAAGTACCTCTACCCACATCTGGTTAAGCTCGCGCCGCGGCTGAATGAAGTCCGGGCGTAGCATTGGGCGCACGATCTCCAGCGCTCGCTTCATATCGGCGGCGCTGAGATCGATCTGCGTCACCTGCCAACCGATGCCATATAACACTGCCAATCCCGCCAGCAATGGCAGGCCAAGAGAAGTGCCTTGCGCCCCCCGATTCAAGTGAAACGCATCCCAAACATTCCATAACCAGATCAGCGCCGGGAAAATCAGCCAAACGGCTTGCCCATACCAGAAGACAACGCCGAAAAGCAGGAGCAGGGAGAGAAAGATCACGCTACCGCGGTAGCGCCGACCGAGGAGGAATTGACCGCCGCCGGGAAGAAAGATCGAGAGCCACCATTTCCATGCCACCATAGGTCCTCACAACGAAGCAGCTCGCACTTCCTGCGCTTCTTCTCCGTAGATTTCCTTGAAACGTTGGCGATCGATCTCTTCCGGTTTGCCCTCGAACACCTTCACCCCTTCTTTTAGCGCAATCACCCGCGTTGCATAGCGATGCACCAGGTCAAGGAAGTGTAGGGAGCAAATGATCGTCACCCCTTCCTTGTTCAATTGTTCAAGATACTGCAGGATCGAATGTGCCAGCACGGGGTCCAAGCTGGCGACCGGTTCATCCGCCAGGATCAGGCGCGGTTCCTGCATCAACGCCCGCGCAATTCCGACCCGTTGCTGTTGACCGCCAGAAAGGGCATCGGCGCGCTCATAGGCCTTATCGGCGATCCCCACCCGCTCCAGGGCAACCAGCGCCCGTTTGCGTTCTTCTGCCGGCCAAATGCCCAATAGGCTCAACCACGGGTTGACATATCCCAAGCGCCCGGCCAATACGTTGGTGATGACTTTGGAACGCTTCACCAGGTTGAAATGTTGGAAAATCATGCCGATGTGGCGGCGGATCTCTCGCAATTCGGCCGGTGAAGCCGCCGTGATGTCCTTTCCGTTCCAGTAGATTTTGCCCTCGGTCGGCTCGATCAGGCGATTGATACACCGCAAAAGGGTGGATTTTCCCGAACCCGAAAGCCCGATCACCACCAAGAATTCACCATCCGCCACCTCAAAGCTGACATCTTTGAGCGCGACCGTGCCGTTTGGATAGATCTTGGTCAAGTGTTCTACACGTAACATGAAAACTCCTCGTACCAGATTTTAACATGCCATGCTCACACAACCCCACAAAAGGAATTGTCTCACTTTGTGAAGTGGTGAGAGCATTTCATGCCCAGCTTACCAGGGGAAGCCGCCATCCCGACGACGAAATTCTTTCACCAAACGAAAAAAGAGAGGGAGAAACAGAGTTCTCCCTCTCTCGGAAAATCGCTCTCGATTACTTCACTAGAGTGGTGACATCTACGCCGGAGGCCTCGAGGTAAACGCGGAATTCATCATAGAACGTATCGTCCACCACCTTCAGCCCCTCGATATCGTAGCCACCGTTCTTGAGCAGGGTCCTGCCCTCCTCGGTCTGAGCGAGGTTAAGCAAAGCCTGGGAGATCTTATTGCGCACATCCTGCGGGACGCTGGTCGCAAAAGAGACGTTATCGTTCGGAATGATCGGATCGGTGGCCCAAATGATCACCACCTTCTCATTCACATCCGGAAAGTCCTTGGCTACGGCAGAGCGAGCATCAATGTAGGTAGCGCCGAAATCACAAATCTCGCCATTCGGGCTCAGATAGAGCGACTTCACCACTGTGGGATGCCCCTGCACCCAGGCGCCGGCCTTCACGTTAATGCCGTTGTTCTTCAGTATACCCAACGGAATGACGTAACCGGAGGAAGAGAGCGGGTCGGTCCAGCAGGGCTTCTTGCCCTCGAACTGGGCCAGGGCAGTCTTGGCATCGGCCGTGTTCTTGCCGGTGGCCGGATCGTAATAGGCAGTGAAGCCGCGAGCGGCATTGGCGATGAACTGAGCGCCGTAATGATCAGCCCCGAAGCGGATCACGACCAACCCTACATCAGCGTATCCTTTGGCATGGGCAACAACATAGGCAAACGGCGGCAGCCAGCCAATATGCGCATTGCCGGCGCCCATGGCCTCCACCAACGCACCGTAGGAAGTTGGCACGGTGACCTTGATGGTATAGCCGGTCATCTCGCTCAGCTTAGCGGCAATCGCCTCACCACCGGTCTGCAATTCCTGGGTGGTTGCCGAAGGCGCCAGGCCCATGATGATCGGGTTCTCAGGGGTACCAAGAGCCGGAGCCGCTTTAGTTGGCTCGGGCGCCTTGGTCGGTTCCGGGGCTTTGGTCGGCTCAGTCACCGGTGTAGGCGTCGCCGCGGGGCCGCAAGCCGCCAAGATCAACGCCAGCATTGCCACAAGGGCAAACAACAGAGAGAAACGTTTGGTCATAGGTCTTCTCCTCTCAATAGGTTTCGGGGAAATTCCCCTGATGAATATACAACTGTTTTGCTGTTTTGGCAAGGTGATAATTGCGGTGTTGGGGCGGTTACACAAACGCAATTGGCAGGACGGGAATTTGTTCCTGGTCTTATCTGGTTTTGTACAGCTCGAACGTTTCCTCCTGATTGGCACCAGTTCGTATCGCATCATCGCCGTTGGCCTGAGGCAATCGCAAATCGTGGCGGTATTTGGGTTTGTCATCGATCTGGTGCTGCTGACATGGATGCCACGCAGGCCGGGTGTGAGTCTACACAAGGCGTGAGAAAAAGCCGGTTTGACAGTATCAGGTTGGAGGTTTTTCCTGAGGCAAAGCAAAGGATTGAGTATAGCGTAAAGGCAATGACTATCTGGTTACTTATCGCGGGGAAGTGGTCAGTTGAGTTATATCCTGCACCGCGTCACGGGATTGGGCATCCTGTTGTCCTCGCCGTTCACGTGGTGGATACTTCCGCGGTGTTTTTCTTCCCGCCGCTGTATGCCGATGCCATCGCCATCTACCGCAGCGTCTCGTTCATGATCGGCGAGATTTTTCTGGTCTGCAGTGTGATCTCATGGCGTCAACGGCGTCAGGATTGCCGTTTTCGATCTGTTTCTGGTGGATAAGTGGGAGGGCAGAAGTCCGAGCAATTCGGTTCTCTGGAGATTGGTGATCGCGCCAATGGTCTATGGGCCATCATCCACAGTCGTCGAACTGTTCAGAACTCACTCATTGCGGAATTGCAAACAGTAGTGGTGAAACGTGTTGCTCACCCAGGCAGAATAAAGGCCAAAAGGTGCTAAGCGCTGATTATCCTGACACCAGATGCGCTCATCTTTCAAGACGTATATCTTTCCTAGCTCCCGCCCCAAATCCCAGGCCAAGGGATACATGCGCCCCTTCTTTTTGACGTTCTTGACAATAATCGTAAGATAGGCACCAGGGCGCAGGATAGGCTTCATCCTGGCATAGATTTCCACCAAGCGGGCGAGGAACATTTCATAATCGTGAATATTGCCCAAATCGTTCGGATCGTCGGAATAGACAACGTCCAGCTCGGGAGATGATCGGCGCTTCCGTTGCGTTTCGGCGCCACGCGCATGGAGCATATCCCAATAAGGTGGCGAAGTGATCACATAGTCAATCGGAGGGAGATCGTATTCCGTCAAACGGGCGGCATTCCCGGCGATCACTTTAGCCTCCAGCCCGGTTGCCGATTCCCCCAATGCCTGAATCTCCTCCTGCACCAGCCGACGGGCGATCTCGGCATAGCGCGGGTTAAGCTCCACCCCATAGGCATGGCGACCGGCGCGCAAAGCGGCGATCAACGCGCTGCCGGTGCCGGCCATCGGATCGAGCACCCGTTGCCCCTTCTTGGTAAAGAACTCAATGAATTCCTGCGCCAAAGTTTCCGGAAACTTGGCCGGGTGAACCAACACCTCCGCACGCCGTGGAGGCGGATTGTGAACGAACCAGGATTTTTGAAATTTTAGCCAGCGTTTGGGATCCAAATCGTTGAGCTTATTCTCTTTGACCATTCTCTCGCTCCTGGCAAGGCCTGAGCTCCACAGCATCGAATTGTATCTAAAAGCGCAGAGCGACTACGGCCTTCAAAGCACCCATCGCCTGCAAACACCCCTCAATCCCGCCGTAACCGTACGATCGTCGCCCCGGCGCCGCCCTCGTTTTCCCCGGCCTCTTCAAAATCCTGCACATAGGCATGCCCGCGCAGCGCTTGGCGGATCACCGTGCGCAGTTTTCCGCTTCCTTTCCCATGCACAATGCGCACCCACGGCAGGCCGGCCAGGTAGGCTTGCTCCAAATAGCGCTCCACCTCCTGCAGCGCATCTTCGGCCGTCTGCCCGATCACATTCAGCTCCATCCCCGGCGAAGGGCTAAAGGGCAACCCCTGTCTTGTTGTCGGAGAGGGCGGCAACGGTCGAGAAGGGCTTGGCGCCTCACGCAAACGTTCCATCTCCTCCAAGCGCGCCCGAAAACGCAAATTCCCGACCTGCACCTCGGCCTCCTCCTCGTCCAACGCCATCACCCTTCCCTCTAACCCAAGCGGCTTCACCCGCACCATATCGCCGATCTGGATCTCTACTTTTTGGGGAGAAGGGGACGGAGGTAGCCGCTGCTCCAATGAAGCTACCTGCGCCTCCAAGCGTTGTGCCGCTTCCAAAGGCTGGCGTGCCCGCCGCAGCTCCCGCTTCAGGGCTTGGACCTCGGCGCGCAGCGCCGTCAAATGAGCTTCGGCCTCGGCCCGGGCTTGTTCCAGCACCTGCCGACGTTCCTGCTCGATCTCGGACAAGCGTCGCTCCAGGGCTTGCGTTGCGGCTTCGGCCTGGCGACGTGCCTTTTCGGCGCGTTCACGCTCACGGTGTGCCCGGTTGCGTTCCCGCCGCAGATCGTCCAGCAGGCGGTCGGTTTGCAGTGCCGAAGCATCCAGCGCGCTAGCCGCGATTTGCAAAATCTCCTCCGGCAATCCCAGGCGCCGCGCAATTGCCAAAGCGTTAGAGCGCCCCGGTAGGCCGAGGATCAGATGATACGTCGGGCGCAACGTCTTCAGATCGAACTCCAGCGAAGCATTGATCACGCCAGGCATGTTATGCGCAAAGGCTTTGAGCTCCGGATAATGGGTCGCCACCATGGTCGGCACCCGGCGCTCGATCAGGTGAAGCAAAATGGCCCTCGCCAGCGCCGAACCCTCTTGCGGATCCGTGCCGGCGCCTAACTCATCGAGCAACACCAGCGTCCGCGGCCCAGCCTGCTGCAGAATGCGGATGATGTTGGTCATGTGACCGCTGAAGGTGCTCAGCGATTGCTCAATGGATTGCTCATCGCCGATATCGGCGAACACATTCTCAAAACAGCTCAATTCCGAGCCGCTCTGCGCCGGAATGTGCAGGCCGCTCTGTGCCATCAATGCCAGCAAGCCCACCGTCTTCAGCGTGACCGTTTTGCCACCGGTGTTCGGCCCGGTGATCACCATGACGAAAACTTCCGCCGGCAGGACCAAATCGATCGGCACGGCGCTTTCCTGAGGCAGAAGCGGATGCCGCGCCTGATGCAGGCAACAGACGAACGGCTCGGCCGGGTGCAGGATTGGCTCCGTTGCCCGGATCGCCTCGGCATAGGCGGCGCAGGCCAGCGCTAGGTCAATGTGCGCCAGCGCTCCCACGCCCTGCAAAATGGCCTCGGCGTGTTCCGCCACCGTCATGGAGAGCCGGCCCAGGATGCGCTGGATTTCCTGTTCTTCCTCCCGTTGGAGCTCACGCAGGCGGTTGTTCCATTCCACAATCGCCAAGGGCTCGACGAAAAGCGTCGCACCGGAGGCCGATTGATCGTGAACGATGGCCTGCAACTGTCCCTTGAACTCGGCCCGCAAGGGGATCACATAGCGTCCTTCCCGTTGGGTGATCAGCGCTTCCTGGAGCATCGGTGCGATCTTGCTATCGTGGATCATCTTCTGCAGACGGTTCAGGAGGCGATCCTGCGTCTGGCGCATTTCACTACGGATGGTGGCCAGCCGTGGGGAAGCCTCGTCCAGGATCTCCCCGCGTTCGGAGATCGCCGCGGCGATCGAATCAATCACTTCCGGCAAGGAAGGCAGATCGGCGGCAATTTGGCCGAGCAGTGAATAGGGCAAAGGGGAATCTTCGCGCTTTCGCCCTTCTCGCAGGAAAAAGCGCCGGGCGCGCTGCGCCGTGATCAGCGTGGCTTGAATTTGCAAAAGCGTTTCCGGGTCCAAAAGGCCACCGCGCCGCGCCCGCTCAACGGCCGGCCGCACATCATGCGCCGCTCCGAGGCTGAAAGCGCTCTCAGCCAGCAGGCGACGGGCCTCGGTAGTCAGCGCCAGCCGCCGCCGCGCTGCTTCCAGATCGGAGGTCGGGCGCAAAGCCCGGGCCAGCTCCACCGAAGCGGAAAAAGAGCAGTAACCCGCTAATCGCTCCAGAATCTTTTCGTATTCCAGGGTATGAAGGCTTTTCTCGTCCATAGCACCGCACATAGTTTAGCCGATTTCCGGCGGGGTGAACAGGGAAAAGGGATCGTGGAGGGGAGAGGGGAGAAAATAACGAGAGAAGTCTGGGTAAATCCGTGGTATCTGCGTTCAGCTGTGTCCTTCTCTAAAATCTGCATAGGTGTGCATGAACACCCATTCCTGCGAACATTTCGCGGGGACAGGAGCGTTTCCTGCCCACTCTTTGCGTGCTTTTCACAGATGATTCCGCTGCAAAAACCATCTCTGCTAGATAGGCTCGATTCAATGGGACACGGACAAACACGGATAGCACGGAAAAATAAAAAGGTTGGCGGTCAAAACGGTTTTTGACCACAAGGTGCTAAAATTTTGCTGCAAAATTTTTCAATTTTCCTGGAGCTATTTGGATCTCAAAATTTGGAATGCTTTGAGGGCATGTCCTTCTGTGGTGAAAGGCCTTTCTGCAGTGAACTCACCGATTGCATTTCAGATCATCGGCCCATTCGGCAGCAGCAGCCTGATCTACGGGTCTACCACCCACGGCCGGCACTCTCGATCCGGGCACGGCGCAAGCGCAGGCTATTGCTGACGACGAAGACACTGCTGAACGACATGGCTGCGGCGGCCAGGATGGGATTGAGATAGCCCAAGGCCGCAGCCGGGATCAGGATGACGTTATAGAAGAACGCCCAGAATAGGTTCTGCCGAATGGTGCTCAAGGTGCTTCGCGAAAGGCGAATGGCACGTGGCACGCCGCGCAGATCGCCGCTGATCAGTGTCACCGGTGCAGTGGCCATGGCCACATCCGTGCCGCTGCCGATGGCGATCCCCACATCTGCTTGGGCCAATGCCGGCGCATCGTTGACCCCATCTCCGACCATCGCCACGATATTCCCCTGCTCCTGTAATTTCTTCACCTCACCGGATTTTCCCTCCGGCAGCACCTCTGCCAGCACTTCCTCCACACCGACTTTGCGCGCGATAGCTCTGGCGGTATGTGGGTTGTCACCGGTAAGCATGATCACGCGCAATCCCATTCGCTTCATTTCCTGAATGGCCTCCTGCGAGCCCTCTTTGAGCGTATCGGCGACGGCAATCACGCCGGCCAGATGCTCGCCGATGGCTACCAGCATAGCCGTTTTGGCCTCCGATTGCAACCGTTCAACCACCGGCTGCGCCACCAAGGGGTCAACGCCCAGCCGTTGCATCAAGTGCGCGTTGCCTATGGCGACCCGATAGCCGTTCACTTCGGCCTGAACCCCTTCCCCGGCAAAAGCCCGAAACGCAGCGATCTCGTCCAAAGTCCAGCCACGACGCGTGGCCTCGGCCCAGATGGCCTCGCCAAGGGGGTGTTCACTGCCCTTTTCCACCGCGGCGGCCAGGCGGAGCACGGTCTCTTCATTCCAGGAATCCAGGGCTACTACGTCGGTGACCTGTGGTTGGCCCTGGGTGATGGTACCCGTTTTGTCCAAAATCACTACGTTCACCCGCCCCAGCCGCTCCAGGGCTTCGCTACTGCGGAAGAGGATGCCCATCTCGGCGCCCTTACCCGTCCCGACCATCACGGCAGTGGGCGTGGCCAGGCCTAGGGCGCAAGGACAGGCAATCACCAGGACGGCGACCATGTTGATCAGCGCGCGCGTCAGATCGCCGGGGGCACCGAAGAAATACCAGGCTAAGAAGGTGAGGAGAGCGATCAGAATGACGACGGGGACGAAGATCGCCGAGACCTGATCGGCCAGTTTTTGGATCGGTGCCTTGCTCCCCTGGGCCTCTTCTACCAAGCGAATGATCTGCGCCAGCGCCGTCTCTTTGCCGACCTTGGTGGCTTCGAAGCGCAGGAAGCCCTGCTTGTTCAGCGTGGCGCCGATCACCGTATCGCCGGGGCCTTTTTCGACAGGGAGCGATTCGCCCGTGAGCATAGATTCGTCAACGGTACTGCGACCTTCGATAACAACGCCATCCACCGGGATTTTTTCACCCGGCCGTACCAAGACGATATCCCCGACCTGCACCTGGTCCACCGGCACTTCGATTTCCTGGCCGTTGCGTACCAGGCGGGCGGTCTTTGCCCGCAGGCTCATCAGCTTCTTGATCGCTTCGCTGGTGCGCCCTTTGGCGCGCGCTTCGAGGTATTTGCCTAGCCGGATGAGGGTCACGATCACAGCGGCAGTTTCAAAATAAACATGCCCTTTCAGCAGGCCAAGCGTGACGACGGCAGAATACAAGTAGGCGATGGAAGAGCCCATGGCGATGAGCACATCCATGTTGGCCGAGCCATTGCGCAGGGCCTTATAACCGCCGACGTAATAGTGCCATCCGACGTAGAATTGCACCGGGGTGGCGAGAGCCCACATAACGTAATGCACCCAGGGTGCATGCGCCCACATTCCCAAAAGGTTAAAATCGCGCGCCATGGAGAAGAGGAAAAGGGGCACGGTAAAGATCAGGCCGATCACGAGCAGGCGACGCTGTTCGGCGATTTCGCGCTCGCGAGCCTGAGCCTCCACATCTTCGGCCTCACCGCCCAGTTCCAATGCTTCAAAGCCTGCCGCGGCAATAGCACGGCGAATTTCGGCCTGCGAGATAAGGGTAGGAATATAACGGACGCGCACTTTCTCTGTGGCGACGGAGACCTGTACCTCCATGACGCCTTCCAGCTTGCGCAGAGCCTTTTCCAAGCGGCGCGCATCGTTATCATCGGCCAAGCGCCGCAGCATGAGCTCGGCCTCGCCCATTGCTACACCGTAGCCGGCCCGCTCTACACGAGCGATCAGATCGGGCAGGCCAGCGCGCAGTGGATCGAATTCAACGGTGGCACGCTCGGAAGAAAGGTTGACCACCACCTGGGTCACCCCCTCTACTTTTTTCAGGTTGCGTTCCACCGTGGCAACGCAATTGGCACAGGTCATGCCGGTGATCGGGAGGATGACCTGCCGGCTTGGGGATTCACTCATACGTCCTCGGTCTGGATGTTTACTCGGCAACCGGGTAGTTGATCTCGGCCAGCAAGGCCTTGATCTTCTCTTCCGTGGCCGGCGCATCGAACGTCACGGTGACCTGACGCGTGGCCAGATCGGCCTTCACCTCTCGCACACCGGCCAGCTCCGAGAGCTCGCTCTGAATGGTGTGGGTGCAGTGATGGCAGTGAATGGAAGGGATTTTGTAAGTAACAGTAGTCATGCTACACCTCCGAAAGTTTAGGTTTGGAATCGGATAAAAGCGAACGAACGTTACCCAGGCAGCAACTCCCCTGAGGATTGCGGATATCACAAGCGCATTGACCCGCTTGCACACCTTGGGTGATCTCGTCAACGACTCTTGCGCCGCGGGCGCGCACCTCTCCGAGGGTATGCTGGAAACAATAACACACAAGGACCTCTACGTCCTCGGGATGTTTCTGAAAGACCCGTTCACGCAGATCGGCTTCGGTGAACGTTTGTACACCGTCGACGCTATAGTATACAACCGGGCAAGCCGGATCGGGACAGAAGCGATATTCAACATTCCGCAACACGTTAAGCGGCAAGCGCAACAGGGCCTTGACCGTTTGCGTATCTACTCTGCGCCCGACTTTTCCATTCACCGGGCAGGCAGCCCGCCCCTCCACGGAGACAGAGATCACACAACAAGCATCGCTCATTTTGCCTCTTTAGACTTTTGTAGACATATCGAACACTTCAGTGATTTCGCGCATCACGCGTTCGCGTTCCTGTTCATCCTCGCTGCGAATGGCGGTGATCACACAGGTACGCAAATGCTCTTCAAGAATTTGCGTGCTCACCTTGTTCAAAGCCGCTTCCACCGCCTGAATCTGGCGGATAATATCAATACAATAGGCATCTTCTTGTACCATACGGATGATGCCTCGAAGATGTCCTTCGATCGTTCTCAGTCGTCGCAGCGTGTCCTCATGTTTCATCGCTTCGCTCCTATCCCCCCCCGGGCGGGAGGGGTATCTAGAATATAACCGATCGCAATGTGCTTGTCAAGGCTGCAGCACATCGCCCATGAATAGGGCTTAGGATTGAACGAGGATCGATCATCCAAAGGCAAAGAGGAAAGGAAGCCGAATTATTTTTTATTCGGCATTCCCATTAGCCTGACGATTGATCATCGGGTGATGACTAAGCCGCGGGCGGTGCTTTCACAGCCAACGGTCTCCAACAAGAGGCTCAAGCGCAGAACCGCCCCCAATTTTATCTAACCTCATTTCCTTACCCAGCTATTTCCATCTTGTTCATACCCATAAGCAGACGCATTTTTCTTGAGCCAGATAATAAGCCTAATGTAAATGGGGATTTGTTCTTCGGGTTTTGATTTCCATTCATCAAACAATTCGTCTACATTCCCCCCCACAAAGTCGATTCGTGGAATTTTGGCTTGGATTTGGCTTACGAGGGCTGTCTCGTAAATTATATAAGGATCAAGGTTCATCTTCTGCACAGCTTTAATAGCTTCTGCTGTAGGTCGGATAAAAACTCCACCCTTTTCGCGGGCCTCTCTAGCAGCAACTTCATCTTCACCTAACACAAGACGGGTCTCGTTCTCTCTGGGCAAGGGATTGGTATTGGGAGAGCCCAAAGGCGGCGGTGCTGTCTTTGCACCTTCGACAATTCCCATGCCAACGATTCCGGCAGCCACATAGGGGTCAATGTCTTTAGACTTAAAGCAGTGATATTGAAAGACGATGGAAGCAACTATCACTCCGGCATAAGCTGCATTCAAAGAATCAAGACCATGTTTTTTCATGATCGCGTCGTATTGGTCTTGATATTCTAACAAGACTTGTTCCAAGGTCATCAACGGTTGATCTTTTTCAGGGACTTCGGTAACCAAAGGCCTTGACATGATATCTATTCCATTTTGTTTGCAGTAAAATGCGAACAAATTCATTAGCTTAGGCCAAGCTTGATTGATTTCTTCCGAAAGTACAACTGTCCCCGCCGGAACATCCAGTTTGGAGTTGATTGCACGATATAGGTTCGTGCCAGCAAGTCGTGCCGCAATGGATAGAACTGTCCCTGCATGGGGTTTGCCATTCACCAGTGGAATTTTCTCTTGAAGTTCTCTGATGAATTCCATTGCCGCCTCATAACGTTTCTTCTGCATTTCAGGCGAGATGAGATCTTGATCCACTTCCTGAGATTGAGCGGGGGCTTCTTTTTTCAATGGTTTTCTGAAAAAGTTGAAGAATGACATAACCTCCTCCTGAAAAATTATCGCTTCAAACGCCTACATTTGACCCAATGTGCTGGAGAGCTTTGCCGCATTTCTCCTTCATCTTCGTTCCGCAATCCGACCCGTTGTCAATGTACCTCTTCGCCTGCAACTCACCTGCAAAGACAATGAGGGGTGCAAACACGGCCAAGGAATCAGTAGTGGACGACGATGCGGTAGCGATAAATTTCGAGGGCTCCTTCAGGCACACACAGAGTGTTGACATCCAGGTTGCCGGTGGGTTCGTCAAACAGAAAGTTGAGCGGTTAGGAGGACCATGGTTTACGATCCGCATCCAAATGAGCCGGATGTTGTTTTCGGTCTGAGCCAGCTGGCAACGGCGACGGTAAACGCTAGGACCAACCAAGGTGCGTATGATCTCTGCGGCAATGAAGAAATAGTTCAGCAAACGTAGATAATTGCCGTTACCGAGGGAGAAGAGGAGGAGCATAGGGAGCGAGGCACTACCATGGGCTAGCACAAGGGTATTGACAGTAACAGCTAGGGTGAACGCATATAATCCGGACAAAAATGCTCGGTGAGGTTTGCGCCATGCAAATAGTTTACCAAATTTATGGTAGGATGGTGTAACTACCTACCCTGTTTTTGCAAAAACCGCTATATGTGGTGTTCCGGGTTGCATATCGCAGAAAGTGGCCAGATATAGGCGGGCACATATGACAAAGCTCGCGTTTTCATGGGCACTTATGCCAGATATTGGGTGCTCCGAGTAGTGGGTAGGTAGTTACGGATGGGTAGGTAGTGATTGTTCGTAAATTGGTGAAAAAGAGGGACAGGAATCACGAGCGGCTATCCGCCCTTCAGGAACTGCTCTTTATCCCAACAGGGCGGCGATGTTTAGACCGGTTGCTAATTGGTTACCGCAGTAAGTCATCAGCCGGCTCACATTCACCGCCGAGCGCTTGCGCTTGTAGCCGCACATCGTGCAATAGCGCTCCTTGACCCACCCCCCCAATCGCACGAAACCTTGACCATCCTTCGATCCTTTGGTAGAATAGCACTACAAAATGCCCCTGTAGCTCAGCGGATTAGAGCGTTTGGTTGCGGACCAAAAGGCCGCGTGTTCGAATCACGCCAGGGGCGCTGAAAGAAGCGGGAATTCCCGCTTCTTCTCGTTTCTGAAGGCAATCATGGGCAAACGGCAAATTCTCCTCACCAACGATGACGGCATTGGTTCTCCCGGCCTGTGGGCGGCGGCGGAGGTGCTCTCAGAATTGGGCTATGTGACCGTGGTCGCTCCCCGCCATCAATCGTCCGGCATGGGGCGCAGCCTTCCCAACACATCCGATGGGATTATCACCGAAGAGACCGTACAGATTAAGGGGCAAACTTGGAAGGTGTATTCGGTGGGCGGCTCGCCGGCTCAGGCCGTGCTACACGGAATCCTGGAGATCATGTCACAACCGCCACATTTGGTAGTATCGGGGATCAACTACGGGGAAAACGTTGGGCTAGGCGTAACCATTTCCGGCACCATCGGCGCGGCACTAGAGGCGGCCTCATTGGGCTATCCCGCCTTGGCCGTATCTCTGGAAACCGATGCGCGTTATCATCTTTCCCATTCCACCGAGGTAGATTTTTCCACGGCTGCGCACTTCACCGCCCTATTTGCCCGCCTCCTTTTGGAAAAGAAACTGCCTTTCGATGTGGATGTAATCAAAGTGGATGTACCTTCGGATGCTTCGCCGCAAACCCCCTGGGAGTGGGCACGTCTTTCCCGTCAGCGCTATTATGAACCCGTTCCCCCTCGGCGCAATTCCTGGTCGGAGCCAGCAAAAGTGGGATATGTCGAACGTGCCGCCCTAGACAAAGATGAAAACAGCGACGTATACGTCCTGCGCAAGAAACGTCACGTCGCTGTTACGCCTTTGAGCCTGGACCTGACTTCACGAATCGATTTCAAGGACCTCGAACGTTGGTGCCGCGAGTGAGCGAATGCTATGCTTATGCGGATCGCTCCGAGGTCCCGCCCAAATATGCGCCGCATTTCCGGCAGAAGCGATCCCCTGGGTAAGCTCGCTCTCCACATTTTCGGCAATAAATGCTGGGATCGGCAGCTTGTTCCTTGGACGCCTGGCGTCGTGATCCTGCAGCCGACTTTTTACTTTGGAGCATAACGGTACTTCGCCAATAGTATATTCCGCCTCCCAGAATGAGGAGAATCCCTGAAATTCCTAGCGCAAGGGGCACCCAGCGCGTCCAGGGGGATGGAGTGACGGTTTGACCTGTGGGCGCAGCCGAGGCGATGTTGAGCGCATCGCCGACTTTGTCATAGTCGACAGCGATTTTCACCTCTTTTCCCGCCGGAAAGTCCGTAAAGGTAATAGCATGAAAAGTAAAATCGCGCAACTGGGTAACATTGGGCAAAACCGGGGTGGTGACCAAGTTCTGCGCGCCGAGTGGCTCTTTCAGCTCAATTTGGAAGTTGCGCACCCCATAGGTGCCCGGCCAGCGATACACAAAATGACGGTGAGTTCCTTTTCTCTCGTAGGGGAAATAGTATTCCAGGCGATAAAACGCCCCATCTGTCATGGTAAAACGGACTGCCTCTCCGCCCGCAACCAACTGATATTCGATCGTGATCAGCATATTTCCTTCTTCTCGGGCCACAGCGTTTAGCTCGGCTTGAGGGGGCAGAGGGATTTCCACATTCAAAGGGAAAGGAGCATCGGCCGGCGCCTTAAAATCGTAAAGCACTAACACCGATGGCTTATCCTCTTCCGGCCAGATCTGCACCCGCACTTCTTCCAGCGTGAGGGAGGTCTGCGCGTGGACCCCGAAGAGAGGTAGGAAAAAGAGCCAGACCAGTAACAACACCCTTCGCATATTAACCTCCAGACTTAGGAAAGTTGCCTCTATTGTACTGGAAATTACCGCGACAATTGCCTTAAATTTGGTGTGCCGATTGACCGATGGGTTTTGCTCTGCTGCGCCACCATGTGTAATCACCCTTCAGCCACAAGCGCAGCCTCCTTTTGCAACTGCAACATCCTTATCATGCTATAATTTTCAAGAGAGTTACCATGCCGAATCAGAAACCGGCCTCTCCTTCTAAGAAATCGGCTGCTAAACCCCGCTCGGCCGGAGAAAAAGGGAAAAAAGCATCGCCATCCCTGGCCGCGCCTCCATCCCCTTCCTGGTGGGAGCGCCTTTCGCCCGAACGTCGCTTAGATCTGAGCGGTGCCCTTTTGTTCGCCATCGGGCTACTGATGATCCTGGGACTACTCACAAGCGGTAGCCAAGCCTGGATGGGAGGGGTTTTGCGTCTATCGAGACAGCTGTTCGGTTGGGGAATTTACGTTCTTCCCCTGGGGTTGATCCTTTTCGGCCTTTGGTTGATCTTCCGAAGGGTTGAACGCATTCCCCCGCTCTCGGCAGAACGCGCCATCGGTGGCTTGCTCACCTTCCTCTGGCTTTTGACCGTGCTCCACGCCTTGGTCACCGATCCCCAGATGGCCGAAAAAGCGGCGCGCCAAGGAGCCGGCGGTGGCTATCTGGGCGGATTGCTCGAACGTCTCTTGTGGTTCGCTTTTGGCGAGCCGGGGGCGATCCTCATCCTGATCGCCTGGGCATTCTTGAACCTTCTGCTGACCTCGGAGAAAAACCTGATCTTTTTCCTGGGCTTGCTCGCTTCGCCGTTGGCACGCCTGTGGAAATTTCTGAGGGAACATCTGCGCAGAAGAAGATCTGCTCCTTCTCCGGAAAGCGCCGCCCTCACCAATGGATTCACCCCCTTGCCATCCAAAGCGCCTGAAACCGCTCCCCATCCGGCGCCGCCGCTGCTGGCAGGGAAGCCACAAAGCGGGCCTCAAACTATCGTTTGGCAGTTGCCTTCTCCGGCCGAACTCCTAGATCCCGGCCAGGCACCGCAGCTCAATGAAGAATTCATCGAACGCCGCGCCCGGCTGATCGAAGAAACGCTGGCCTCACTCGGAGCACCGGCGCAAGTCGTCGAGATCAGCCGTGGCCCAAGCGTGACCCTTTTCGGGGTAGAGCCGCTCTTTATTGAAACCCGTGGCGGAAGGATTCGCGTGCGCGTGAGCAAGATCGCTTCCCTGGCAGACGATCTGGCGCTGGCCCTGGCCGCGCCGCGCATTCGCATCCAGGCGCCGGTGCCCGGCCACAGTTACGTGGGCATCGAGGTGCCGAACGAAGAGATGACTTTGGTGACCCTGCGCGAGATCGTGGAAAGTGAGATCTTCCAGCGCAATCGCACCCCTTTGCGCTTCGCCTTGGGACGCGATGTGGCCGGTCGCCCGGTCGTCGCCGATTTGGAAAGCATGCCTCATTTGCTGATCGCCGGAACAACCGGCTCGGGCAAATCGGTGTGCGTCAATGCCATCCTTTCCTGCCTCTTGCTACACAATACGCCGGACGATCTGCGTTTGGTCCTGGTCGATCCCAAACGCGTCGAGCTAAGCGGCTATAACGGTGTACCCCATCTGCTGGCCCCGGTGGTGGTAGAAATGGATCGCGTGGTTGGCACGCTCCAGTGGATGATGCGGGAAATGGATCGGCGCTACCATCAATTTGCCCAAGTCGGGGCGCGGAATATCCATGATTACAATGCCCGTATGAAGCTCCAGGGAGGCAAGAAGTTGCCCTATCTGGTGATCGTAGTGGATGAGCTGGCCGATCTGATGATGATCGCGCCGGAGGAGACCGAACGGGTGATCACGCGCCTGGCGCAGCTGGCACGTGCCACCGGCATTCACCTGATCTTGGCCACGCAGCGCCCTTCTGTGGACGTTGTGACCGGCTTGATCAAGGCCAATTTTCCGGCACGCATTGCCTTTGCCGTCGCATCCGGGGTAGATTCGCGCGTGATTTTGGATCAACCGGGGGCCGAGCGCTTGCTAGGACGTGGGGATATGCTTTACCAGGCCCCCGATGCGCCGGCCCCGCTGCGTCTGCAGGGCGTTTTCGTCTCGGATGCAGAGATCCAGCGCCTGGTCGAGTTCTGGCGCGCGCAGGTTCGAGAGGTGAGCTCCTACGCGGTTGGAGAAGTCGAAAGCGAGAAATTGCCGCACGTACCGCTCAAGCAGGCTCCCCTCTGGGAAGATTTCGCGCCTCAACCGGCTGAGGAAGAAGACCCTCTGCTGGAAGAGACCATCGAGTTCGTGCGTCGGGAAGGCCGCGCTTCGATCTCCATGCTCCAACGGCGCTTCCGCATCGGCTATACGCGTGCCGCGCGCCTGATCGATCGCATGGAGGAGAAAGGGATCGTCGGCCCGCCCGAGGCGACCACTCAGGTGCGCAAAGTGTTGGATTACGGCCCCCTGGCGCCTCCGAAAGATGATGGCATGTAAGGGTTCCACGAGACGGGACTGTGAAGGTACATGGTAAGACAGATTGTGACCCTCGGCCGATGAAAAGGTTAGCCGAGGGTCATGAGCTGCCGAGGGGATATCCGCCGTAATCACGGTGACATAGAACTCGGCAAGCAAGTTCTAATATTATGCTCAGTCGTCGCCACCATCGCCATCGCCACCACCGCCATCGCCACCACCGCCATCACCACCACCGCCATCACCACCCCCCTCGTGCTTTTGGCCGGTAGGGTGACAGGCAATGCAATTCTGATAATTCGGAATGCCTTCTTCACGGTGCTTTCGGTCGATCTCGGCTCTATCGTGGCAGGTAAAACAGGTCCATTGATTCAAGGTCGGCTGGTGACAGGTGCTACAGGAATTCAGACTTCCGCCATGGTTGATCGGGAAGGTGTGCGGGCCGTTGAACTTTGCCGGCCGCCAAGCCGTCGTCGAGTGACAGGCGACACAATTCAGGCCGAAGAGGCCGGCATGGAAGGCCGGTTCCCTATGACAAGCGGAACAGGCGGTGGGAAGTGCGGTGAAATTGCCACCCTGGTGACAACCCTCGCAGGAAACGCTGGCATGGGCACCAGTGAGCGGGAACTGGGTTAGGTTGTGGTCAAAGGTAGCCGGTTTCCAAGCAGTCGTAGAGTGACACAAGGCACAGTTCGTGCCAAAGCGTCCCTGATGCGGTTCATCTTTCTGATGGCAGGCAACGCATTCGGTGGGCGTACCCTTGAAGACCAGCGTTTGATGACAATTCCGGCAGGCAACACGCTCATGAGCACCGGTCAATGGGAAGAGGGTGGCATTATGGTCAAAGTTGACCGGCTTCCATCCATCGGTGGTGTGGCAGGTTTCGCATTGTGGCATCTGCCCCTGGTGAGGGTCATCCTTCCCGTGGCAAGCCGAACACTGCATTGGCGTGCCTTTGAACACCCCGTTCTGATGACAACTTTCACAGGCTACTTGCTGGTGCTTGCCGGTCAGCTTGAAAGCCGCCAAATTGTGGTCAAAGGTGGCCGGTTTCCAGCCGTTAGGCGTATGGCAGGTCTCGCAGGTTGTGCCAAAGCGCCCCTGGTGAGGGTCATCCTTCCCGTGGCAAGAGAAACAAGAAGTCGAGACCGCCTTGAAATCCGCCGCTTGACGCACACCACTGTGACATTGAGCACAAGCTAGCGTGGCATGTTTTCCTTGGAGCGGGAAACTGGCCGGATGGACAAACGCCTTTCCAAAGCGATCGCTTCCATCGTGACAGGCCAGGCAGGCGCTGCCAAACTCCTGCACATGTTGCCCCATAAATGCCACGTCCATCTGCCGATGACAATTCTCGCAGGAGGCGGTATCAAAGGTGGTTAACCCCTGGGTATGGCAATCCTGGCAGGTGAAGGCACCCCCTCCCTGCTTTTGTTGATGACCGGCCAGGGAAAAACCAACCGTTTCGTGGGGAAAATCCTGCATACTCACGCGGGTCAGCGGCGACTGAGGGCCTTTGTGTTCCGTGTGACACCGGCGGCAGGAAACGTCAGGGTTGCGCTGGTATATGGCTCCATGGAGTGCCTGTGGGTTCTGCTTTTCAACGGCAACCGCCTGATGACAAGTCAAGCAACGCTCATCCATACTGGATGCCTCCCACGGCGCCACGTGGCAGGCTTTGCATTCTCCGCCAATGGCAGCATGGGAAGTGACGCCGCCAAGCGCCGGACCTTCCTGCGCATTCAAAGGCCCTGGGTTGAAGAGTACGCCTCCCTGAGCTACCGCCACGCCGGCGATCACCAGGGCCGTGATCAAACCTGCCAATAAACCACTGATGGTTAAGCAGCCTAGACGTTTCATTGCGCCTCCTTACTTCAAGAACGTAGCATAATAGAGGGCAGCACCGATGTGAAAGAAAGCAGAGACAAACAGCGCTACTCCGATCGGGATATGGATCGTGTACCACAGCGCCATCAGTTGACGGGTGCGTCGCAGGACCTCCTCCGGGATGGCGCCGGCCAGTTCCGTCCCGTCCAGCGTGCGCGGCACGCGAGTGTAGATATAGCGCCCGACAAAACCGCTGATCACAATCGTTACGGTGAACGCCGTTACCACACCGGCCAGGCCGTTGAACTTCCAAGAAGTGTGTAGCAGGACCATATACGGCCCGACCAGGCCGGTGAAAATGTGGAATTCCAGCCAATCCTTCATCTTTCCCCAGCGGGCACTCCGGCTGCGTTTGCGCAGGCTATAGAGCGTCTCGGTCATCAGCATCAGGATAAAGCCAAAAATGCCCAAGGTGTGACCGAAAAATCCGCTGGCGCGCGGGATTTCGCGCGTTAGGATCACCACCATCATATAGACGGCCGTGATCATCAAGGCGGCGAAAAAGGCATACCAGAGTTCCTTACCACGCAGCATGAGACACGCTCCTCAGACTTTTGAAAAATTGAACGCCGGCCGCGCCAGAGAGGGCGCAGTGGTGGTAGTCAAGGTCAGCCAGTAATCCATCAGCACATCGCTTAAAGGCGCATTGGCTGCCAGCAAACGGTCCCGAATTGAGCGGATATCTACTTCTTCAGCGATCATGCGTTGGAGGGGAAAGGAGAGCGTCTGATCGCCCATTACGACGGCACCGAGCAGTGTGCGTTCGCCGACGATCAGCCGCAAATGGTTGATCTCGAATCCGCTCTGTGCCAGGATCGCATCTGGAAGCTCGCGCCAGGTTTCGCTATCGCCGCGCACAATGCCCACCGTATCCTCGTCCCGTCCTTGACCGATGGGGCCGATGATCGTAGTGGTGATGCCGGCCAAACGTGTCACGTTGAACGACAAGCCGCGCCGATGAGGCTTGGATAGCCCGGCCATGTTTAGGCCGGCGCTATATCCCTGCTCGCGGGCCGGCGTCCACAGGGAATCGAGCACTGCCTTGCCCACCTTCGGATCGTAGACCTGTGCCACATCCCCGGCGGCAAAAACATTCGACACGTTCGTGCGCATAAATTCATCCACCAGGATGCCCCGATCTGTCTTCAGCCCGGCCTCTCGTGCTAGCTCCAGCCGCGGACGCACGCCAATGGCGTAGGCCACCAGGTCACAACGGATGGTTTTGCCATCTTTCAGGCGCACTCCGACCACGCGTCCCTGCTGCCCCAGAATTTCCTCTACTTCTGCAAAATGATGCAAGGTCACGCTTTCTTCTTCCAGCCGATGCTCGACAATGCGGGATTCGATCTCATCCAGCACATTGCTCCAGTAACGCGCGCCGCGCATCAGGTAATGGACCTGTAGCCCCTGAGCGCGCAAACCCTCCACCAGCTCCAGGGACGTGATGCCACCTCCGATTACAACGGCGCGACGTGCCTGATGTGCCAGCCTCCGAATGTGCCGCGCATCCTCCAGATGATCGAGCTTGACCACTCCTTTCAAATCGCTTCCCGGCACCTCGAGCCGAACAGCCTGTGCGCCGGTTGCCAGGAGCAGGCGATCGTAGGAGAGGGAAAAGGCTTCCTCGCGCACCTTATGCTCCCAAAAGCCTCTTTGCAGGCGGTAACTGCGGCCCTCCACGCGTCCCTGTAAGGGGTCCAAACGAGTGACGCGCCCCCACACCTGGCGCACGTTCAAGCGCTTCCAATCTACCGATTGAGGGAAGAGCTGTTCTTCCGGAACCTCATCAGTTAAATAATAGGCCAGGCCCGGACGGGAGTAGAAACCGTGCGCATCCTCATGGATCAGCCAGATTTCGCCCTGCTCATCCACCCGGCGAATGGCCTCGATCGCCGCCACCCCGGCCACGCCACTGCCAACGATCACGTAACGCATCAGTCCTCCTTGAAAATCGGCAGACGATCAAAGCGCAGTACACCGCGCGGGCAGCGGGCCACGCATTCGCCACAGGTCAAGCAACGGCTATTGGCGATCGCTTCGCCGCGCCAGGCATGGGCGCGCACGTCAATGCCGATCGGACAATTGAACGAACAAATGCCACATTGGACACAGCGCGCCGCATCCGGAACGACCTGCCCGGCAACGAGTGCGGTGCGACGCTTTGCTTCTTCACGGAACAGACTCATATCGGATCTCCAAGAGCGGAAAGCGGACGATGAACGTACTCCCTTTGCCGGGAGCACTTCGTACTTCGATCGTGCCGCCGTTGATCGTTACCAGTTCTTTCACCAAAGATAACCCCAGGCCACTGCCGCCTTCTGCCGTGCGTGAGCGGCTCTTATCGCCGCGGTAGAAGCGCTCAAAAATGTGGGGCAACGTTTCATCCGAGATACCCGGGCCGTTATCTTGCACCACAATGGCAAGATGGTCCTCCTGGGCTTCCGCTTTCATCTCAATTTGCCCTCCATTCTGGGTGTATTTTGCGGCGTTATCCAGCAAATTGCGCACGATGATGCGCACCTGTTCGGCATTCACCAGCACTTTTGGCAGGTGAGAGGGCACCTCCAGGGTCAATTTCTGCTGCCGCGCACGGAAGATCGGCATCATTGCCTCGCTTAACTCATAAAGTAACGGGGCCAGATCGGTAGGGACGGGCGGGAGACGATTGCCTTGTTCCAGCGAGGAAAGCATCAACAGCTGATCGGCCATCTTGCGCAAGCGATCGATCTCTTCCAGGATTTGCTCCAGATAGCGACGCTGTGCCTGCGGATCGTCCTGCATTTCGCTCAGGATCAGCTCCAGGCGCAAGCGCATTGATGTAAGGGGAGAGCGCAGTTCGTGGGCGGCATTGGCGACAAAATCGCGCTGTCGTTGGAGCATCTGCTCCAAGCGCTCGGCCATCTCGTTGAACGCTTCGGCCAGTTGACGCACTTCCTGAGGTCCCTCTAATGGGGCGCGTCCTTTCAGGTCACCGCTTGCCAGCCGATGGGCCAACATGGTAAGCCGCTCCAACGGCGCCGCAACCTGTTGTGCCAGCCATAAGCTACTCCCCAGGGTCACCATGGCGACCACGGTAACTACGCCCAAGAGCATTGCCCAGGTACGGCGCACATCGGCCCATAGCGATGCTGTGGGAAAAGAAACCTGGATGAAAGCGATTGGACTTTCATCGTCGTTGACAACCGGCGCGGCGGTAAAGAGGCGCTCTTCTCCGCTGTATTCGTCCAGGCGAATATCATGCTGTTCCTGTTTGTTAGCGGCGGCCAGCAGTTCTGGGTGTCTATCTTCGCGGTCGGTTAGAACGCGGGGATCGGTGCTGGCGAGCACCAGCAGATCGGCGTTCAGCACAGTTATGCGCAATCGGCTATTAAAGGCCGAAGCGTAGGTGCGCAATAAATCGTTCAGGGATTCGGCTCTGGCCTTTCCTTCGGCAACTTTTTGGATCGGCTCTCGGAGCACGATGGCGGCCAGATGGGCATCGATTTCCAGCTCGTGCTCGATTTGTTCTTCAGCATATTTTCGCAATTGGGGGGCCATCCATCCCGCCAGGCCACCAACCGAGAGCAAAATCAAAAACAGGTAGGTGACGATCAAGCGCCCTTTCAAGCTGCGCGGCCAAGCGAAATGCGCCATCTTCAACTCTCCAGGCGGTTAAAGCGGTAACCAAAACCGTGGATCGTCTCGATATACCGCGGCTCGGTGGGGTTTTCTTCCAGTTTTTCCCGCAACCAGCGAATGTGCACATCCAGGGTGCGGGGCGTTCCGATCCAGTCTTCGCCCCAGACGGCATCCAACAATTCTTGCCGTGAGAGCGCCTGACCGGCATGCTCCATAAGCACTTGGAGCAATTCAAACTCGCGGCGGCTGAGCTCCACGGGCCGTCCGGCGCGCGTCACCTGGCGTGCGCTGCGATCCAAAGCGATCTCGCCGATCACCAGCCGATCGCTCAATGGCATTCCTTCGCGATCGATCTCCACGCGGCGGAGCATGGCGCGCACCCGAGCCACCAGCTCGCGAAAGCTGAAAGGTTTGACAATGTAATCATCGGCTCCGACCTCTAGCCCCATCACCCGTTCCAACTCCTGGCCACGCGCCGTGATCATCAGGATCGGCACGCCGGATTCTTTTCGTAGCAGGCGGCAGATCCCATACCCATCTATCTCCGGCAGCATCACATCCAGCAGGATCACATCCGGGCGATATTGACGCGCCATGCTCAGGCCGGCCGGGCCGGTGGCAGCATGGAACACTTCGAAGCCTTCCTTCTTTAGCCCGAAGAGAAGCGGCTGGGCAATGTTCTCATCGTCTTCGATCAAAAGCAGGCGTGGCATGACAATTGCTCAGGAAATGGGATCAAACAAAAAGGTGTCTGCGCTGAGTATACTATCAACTATAAGTATGGGTTAAGGATGAAGTTAGATGATTGTTAAGGGATTGTTATGTAAAACAGCAGAGAGGAGTGACCATCGGCGGTAAAACCCGGAAACATAAAACATTTCCAAGCGGAGCACGTTCTATTCCGATTTCACCGCAAAAACCTTTCCGAGGACGGAGTAAGCAAAGCAAAATTCGCTGCAAAAAGTCCTTTCACACAGCAGGACACGCCCTCAAAGTATTTCAAGTTTTGAGATCCAAATAGCTCTAGGAAAATCGCAAAATTTTGGGACAAAATTTTAGTGCTCTGTGGCAAAAAACCGTTTTTACTGTAAACTTTTCATTGTTTTTCCGTGTTATCCGTGTTTGTCCGTGTCCTATTGAATCGGAGCCATGTGCAGAGATAGTTTTTACAGTGGAGTCATTCCTGCATTAGCCGGAGGAAAAGTTCTACCACTTGGGGATCGAACTGCCGGCCGGCCTGCTGACGGATATATTCTAGAGCCTCTTGTTTGCTCCAGGCTCTGCGGTAGGGGCGGTCACCGGTCAAGGCATCATAGACATCCACCACGGCGAACAAACGCGCCGCCAGCGGAATTTCTTCTCCCTTCAACCCACGCGGGTAGCCACTTCCATCCCAGCGCTCATGGTGAGCATAGGGGATATCCAGCGCCGGTTGGAGGTAATCGATCGTGGAAAGCATCTCATAAGCCAATTGTGGATGCCGCCGCATAATCGCCATTTCTTCTTCAGTAAGAGTCCCCTCTTTGAAAAGGATGGCATCCGGCACCCCCATTTTGCCAATATCATGCAGCAGCGCGCCGCGTCGAATGTGCACGATCTGCTTCGGCGGCAACCCCATTGCCTGTGCCAGGCGAACCGTCAACTCAGTGACCCGTTGGGTATGCCCTTCCGTTTCCTTATCACGCAAATCCAGTGCTCGTGACCAACCCTCGATGGTCTCATCATAGGCCAATGTTAACTCTACATGTGCCTGTTGCAATTCTTGAAAAGTGCGGATGTTTTCCACGGCAATGGCCGCCTGCTGAGCAAGCATCTCGAAAACCCGCTTCCATTCCGTATCAAAAGAGAAGCGGTTGCGGAAGAAGGCTTCCAGCACACCGAGCAATCTGGCTTTGGCTATGAGTGATATGGCAGCATAGGACTGAAATCCTCGCATCAGACTCGAGCGTCGCACCAAGCTTGCTTTGTGGAAGTGCAAATCAGAAACATACGCGGCCTGTTGTTCAAGCGCCACGCGGCCGGTGATCTCCTCTCCCAAACTCAGGGAGGTTTGGTACAGGTTAGCCTCTAAACCCAACGCAAGGCCCGGCTCGAGCCTTTGCTTTTCCGCGTTATAGAGCAAAACTCCGGCAGCATCGGCCTGCAACAGCGAAAGTACCTGACGCAACAAGACATTGAGCAGCATCTCCAGGTTCAGGCTGGTACGGATGGCTGTATCAATTTCATGAATTGCTTGAAGCTGTCGTACCTGTCGTAGGGTTTCCTCAAAGAGTGCTGCTCGCTTTAAGGCGTTTCCGGCCATATCCGCAAGGGCCAGCAAAAAGTGTTTTTCATCTCCGGAAAACGTGCGCTTTTCCACGAACCAGAGATGGATCACCCCAATGGTTTCTTCGCCGCTGCGCAGGGGCAGGGAGATGCCGCTGTGATAGGATTGCAAAATACCCTCTTCACCGGGTAGGACGTGGGCGAGCCGATCGGTGCGCCAATCCTCGGTGATATAAACCTCCCCGCGTTCTCCCACCCAACCGGTGACGCCCTCGCCGGGCTTATGGCGCATCTCGGCGGTAACCGGAATCCATCTACCCTCGGCATTCACCCAACCATAAGAGATCCACTCACCTTCGGCGGATTCGCGCAGGTATATCGAACCGATCGCAGCACCTACCAGTCGCGCCATGCGGCTGACAACAATTGGGACCATTTCGGCCACACTTTGGGCACGGCGTATCGCCGTAGAGAAGTCGGTCATTAACTCCAGCTCGTGGAGGCGCTGCCTCAGATCGGCAAAAAGTTGGGCATTCGAGACCGCCGAAGCGGCCATGGCAGCAAAAGCCTTTAAAAGCTCAAGATCGGGGGTCGCAAACGGCTTTTCCACTCCTTGTCGATGGACGCTCAAAACACCTAAGATGCGCTCCCCTGCTTTGAGGGGGGTAAACATGGCGGACTCCGGCAGATCGTCGGTGCCGGGAACGACGACGGCCCGCGGATCGCGTCTCATGTCATTGACGATCTCGGCTTGGCCACTCGCAGCTACGGCGCCAGTCACGCCCTGATTCAGGCGAATGCGCAGGTTCTCAAAGGCTTCGGGGGCTTCACCAGAAACTACTGCACATCGCAACGTTTCACCTCCTCTATCGAGCAGGAAAATGCGACCGGAATCAGCCTGAAAGAGCTGACGGGCATGGGTAACAATCGTCTTCAGGGTCTGATGCAGGTCCAGGTGGTTTAGTGCCAGCGAGGCCGCCAGCATGGCTGCGTTCTCCTGGGCGCGATGCTCCGTTTCAGCCATCGAGCGGGCGCGCTCAAATGCTATGGTAGCCTGAGCAGCCAGCGTTTCCAGCAGCCGGGAACCTTCCTGATCAAAAGCCGCCGGCCGCTCACTTTCGATCGCAATCACGCCGATTACACCTTTTTTTCCCTTGAGTGGTACGTAGATCCCTGAGCGGATTCCCTCTGCTGTTTCGACGTATTCTGAAAATTGATGTACATCCGGTACCAGCAGGAGACGTCCCTGACGGAAGGCCAGGCCGGTCAGGCCATCCTGGGGGGTACGAATGGCCGTTTTCCATCTTTCCACCATCAGTTGTTTCTGCCTTTCATCCAGATCGCCAGGCATTGCAAAGGCTACCAACTGAAATTCCTGTGATTGGGCATCCAACAGGCGCACGGCAAGATGATGCCATGAAAAGCGTTCGGTGAGCGTATCGATCAGCACCTGAGCTACTTCCTCAACCGTCAGAGCCTGGGCGAATTTCAATCCGCTTTGATAGAGCATCTCCAGCTGATGTACTTGCTCGCGGGTGGCCTCAAACAACCGTTCACGCTCGATGAGCAGTGCAGCCGGCATGGCAAATTGAGTCAACGTCTCCAGATCCTCATCGGTAAAAGCAGATTTGCACGTCGCATCGAGGGAAAGCACACCGATCGGCTGTTCGTGTACCACCAGGGGCACAACAATAGTGCTATGGATCTGACGCGCTTCTTCGATCTCTCCATCGTAACGGATTTCCGGATCGACGCGGACATCGTCAATACGTAAGGGGCGACGCTCCCGCAAGGCACGCGCCCAATAGCTCTTCTCCTGGGCAAACGTGAGATGATACAAACGGGGATCGGTATAACCATTTAGAGCACGAATATGCAGGCCACCATCCTCTTCTAGGAGCAGGATCGAGCCTTTTTCGGCCGCCGGGATGACATGGCGGGCAGCAACCAGCAAGCGCTCTAATAAAGGTGGTAATTCATCCTCCTCAGCGATCGCCTGGGCCAACATGGCTTCCGCCTCTAGTTCTCGCTCATGACGCACCCGTTCGGTAATATCCAGCAGGGTGCCGATGATCGCCGGGCGATTCTGATATTCGATACGAGTGCCATGCACCTCTATTACACGGATCGTTCCATCCTTGCACAGCCCACGAAAGCGATAACGCATGCTTTGTACCTCGCCACTCACCCGCCGGTGGATATTTTCCTGAACCAGTTTACGATCTTCCGGGTGGGTCAAATCGAGCGGTCCTAGGCGATCGATCAATTCATCCGGCGTATACTTGAAAGTGTGCGCCAGGGTTGGGTTGACATAGCGGAACAGGCCATCCTGGACTAGGTAAATGCCGCTTATGGAATGTTCAGCCAACAGACGAAAACGTTCCTCACTCTCGCGAAGAGCGGCAGTTCGTTCTTCGACCAATTTTTCTATTTGTTCATAGCGTTCGATGTTCCGCAATACCGGTGCCAGATAGAGGAGGGAAGTATCCACCAGCGTGCAGATCTCATCCCATGTTTCATCAGCACTCTCAGCGGCCAAAGCCAACAGGCCGATTATTCTGCCTTCAATGACAATCGGCAAGAGGGCGCGCTTCGGCAAGCTCTGAAGATCCTCGCCCTGGTCTTCCAACCACTCCCACACATTGGTATCATACGGGAGCTCCCCAGAATGGATGGTGAACCCCCGCGCAGCAAGCAAGGAAAGCCGGACTTGATCGCGGGTTTCAAAGAATGCTACACGGCAGGAACCTGTTTCCTGAAAGACCCAATCCACAAACAGGTATGCTTCGTGAGCCTTATTCAGGGTATGCCCCAGAATCAGGCTGAGGCGGTGCAAGGCTTCCAAAGGATTTCCTGTTGTGGACATTAGGCTAAGTTGAAGTCACCCTTTCAAGTTGTAGCACAAAATTTTTGGGATTGACATGCCGGCACATGGAACCCCGCCCAGATCCTGCGCATTAGTGATTATACTTTTTGGTAGGCAATCAGCCTTTTAGAAAAGACTAGACTATTCTTTTCTCTGTGTTGGCAACAGGATCGAAAAGGCGCTCTGTAAAGGCGCTCCTACCTGAGGACCTTGAGGTTCGCGGATCAGGTATTCGCGCACCTCTTTGCCGTGATCGCTGCCACGCATGGCCAGCACGGCCAGAGCCCGCCGGATTTCGCCCTCCACCTCAGTATAGCGCATCAGGATCAAAGCATCGGCCACATGGGAAATGCCACGCCCGGTCAGTGTCAGCTCGCCACCGAAAAGAGCGCTCATTTCGGCAGTCATTAACGCCGTGATCTGATGGGACTTCAGCCATTGCACGAGGGAATAGACGAAGTGCAGATAGCGATTTGGATCCCCATGGGCGCCAGCTTCCAGATCACCGATGCTATCAATGACCACTCGTCTAGCCTGAATGGCTTGGATAGCGGCAAGCATCTTTTGGGCATGTTCATCAATATCCAGTTCCACTGGCGAGGCATAGAGCAGGTTCAAACGACCACTTTGCAAAAGTGCGTCAACCTCGAAACCGAAATTACGGGCGATCTGGAGCAGTTGACTGGGATCTTCCTGGAAAGAAATATAGACACCGGGTTCACCCTGGCGGACGCCGTTGAGCAAAAAATGGAGTGCCATGACGGTCTTGCCGATCCCCGGATCGCCTGCCACCAGCGTTGTGCTGCCGCGCAGAAAGCCACCGTTCAGCATTTCATCCAGTCCAGAAATGCCGCTGGGCACCCGTTCGCGCAAGGGTGGATAGGTGGTCACCGTGGGTGGAGTGACAAATCGCGGGAAAAGGGTGATCCCTTTGGAAGAGATACGGAACGTATGCTCTCCCGGCAGGTAATCGCTGCCACGCAGCTTGGTTACACGTAGCGTACGTTGATCGGAGGTGCTGGAGAGCCGGCGGTCCAGCACAAAGATCGCATCCGCAATCGAGGCTTCCACGGTGCTGGCAAATTCATCCACTGCATATTCCCCAACCAGAAAAGTATGACAAGGGAGGGTAGCTACCAATGCCGAAAGGCGGTAAAGTATGCGTCGCACTGTGGCCAGCGAATCGCTAACCGTGCTCAGGGCGCGAATGCTATCGACCACCAAAAAGGCCGGACGTTGCTCTAAGAGAAGCGTTTCCAAACGTTCGATCCCGCGTATTCCGTTTCCAGCCAACAAGTCGGGACCAATATCTTCATAATGAATGGCTTCTCCGATCAGGTTGGGATCAAAAAAGTCAAATTGCTGACCGTAGAGCAAGATCCGCGCCAATGGTTCCGAGATCGTGCTTACAAAAACCGCCTTACGGGAGGGCGAAGCATTGCGGAAGACGATCTGATGAGCCAGCACCGTTTTTCCGCTGCCGGGACCACCACAAATTAGCACTGTGCTATAGAGTGGCAGTCCTCCTTGTAAAATTTCATCCAAACCGGGTACTTTAGTTGATAGGCGTTGCATTTGAAGTACTCCCTCAGGAACGCGGTTCCTGTGAAATTTTCAGCAATTGATGGATAGTTTTGAGCATCTCTTCGTCCCTCAAAGGTTTGGAGAGAAAGGCATCAGCTCCAAGCGCACGGGCACGCTCTTTAGCCCGGAGAAAAGTAAAACACAGGATCGGGATGTCTCGGGTGGCAGCTTCTGACTTCAGAGCACGACACACCTGAAAACCATCTTTGTGAGGCAAAAGGAGCTCTAGGATGATCAGATGGGGGCAAAGGAGATGCACTTGCTGGAGCAGCGTTTCACCATCTTCGACGAACGTGAGCACATAGTCTTTTGCAAGCAGGGTTTCCAACGCTCGGCGCATAAAGGGATCGGGTTCAGCGATCAGGATGCGGATGGGCGAAGCATTCATAGAAACTCCAATAGGTAGCATACGTTTTCGATAATCTGAACTTCGTATATAAGGTTGTTCCAGCTATCAGGCCGCCCCCTCCGCCGCAAAAGGCGCAAAACCCTTGCGCCATCTTCTGGCGTATTTTGTGTTCGATACACCTTAGTCCGCAATCGGCGTTTTAATGATTCTAGCCATATTGTATGTGCATTTCGCCGAGAATGAGCGAGGAGAAAAATAAATCTTGCGCCAGCGCCGATCGGATACAGATTCATTATACTACCTATTGGATCAACGCACCCTTCCAACCTGCCGGTATTCTCTCTCATCCAATGCAGCCATCATCTGTTTACCTGTACCCGATCCCAGTTCTTCTAATGCTGTTTGTCTTTGGGCTGCAAAAGCAACTCGCAGATCTCGCGCACTGCTCCCTGACCGCCCCGATGGGAAAGCACATAATCGGCCGCGCGGCGCACCTCGGGCCAAGCATCGGCCACGGCGACCGCCCAGCCGCTGATCTCAAAGCAGGGCAGGTCGTTCAGGTCGTTTCCCACATAGACCACTTCCTCGGCAGGAATGCCGCGTTCGTTCAGCAGGCGGCGCAGCACCTCGCCTTTTTCTTTGATCCCCACCCCATGCACCGCTTCCAGGCCTAGTTTACGCGTCCGTGCTTGCACTACCGGGTTCGGCTCGGAAGAGAGTACTAGAATCTGTACGCCGCGTGATTTTAGCTCATTCAGGAGCAGACTATCACTGCGTGAGGAAACCACCAGCTCTCGGCCCTCGCTATCCGTCCAGACGCGGTTATCGGTAAGTACGCCATCGAAATCCAGGACGAGCATGGAAACCCGAGGCGGTATCGGGCGCGGTCGGCGGCCAGGCCAGACGATCTCCAGCTCCCCGCGCCGCACCACTTGTTCGTAGCGTTCCCAATCAGCAGGTGTGTCAATATCTACCGTATAACGAGCATCGAGCAAGAGCGGGTAGATCACATCCCCGGTCATCGAGTGCTTTTCGAGAATGGTGCGGGCGCGGATGGCATCAATATGCCCGGTCTGCCAGAAGACCGGGGGCAAAATTTGCCGCGGCGCGTTATAGGGTTCCTCAATCCCCGGCAAAGTAAGAAGGGGGGACATCCTTCCGCTTTGTGGATCGATGCGCCACATCTTGAAGGGGTTCTGACCGGCCGGCACCACGCCACGCACGCAATCCGCTTCCTCGTGCTCCAGCAGGATGCGCACTGCTTCATCCACGCACCACGGCGGACGAATGGGTGATGTGGGGCGCAGTTGAACGACGATCTCCGGCCGATAGCCCTCCTGCTCTGCCAGCCAACGCAACGCATGTTCAAAGACCGGCCAATCCGGGGTTTGATCTTGAGCCAGCTCCGCCGGGCGCAAAAAGGGGACCTCGGCGCCGTATTGACGTGCCACGGCAGCGATCGCAGCATCGTCGGTGCTGACGATCAGGCGCGTCACCGAGCGCGCTTGACGGGCAGCAGCAATGCTCCAGGCGATCAACGGGTGGCCGGCGAAAAGTCGAATATTCTTGCGCGGGATGCCTTTTGAGCCACCGCGCGCCGGGATGATAGCCAGAACTTCCATCGCGTTCCCTTCTGTCACAGGATCACCAGGCTGTCCAGCCGCCATCCACGATCAGGTTAGCGCCGGTCATGTAGGAGGAGGCATCAGAGGCCAAAAAGAGCAAGGCACCGTTCATTTCGTCCTTTTGTGCCATGCGCCCCAAGATCGTGCGGGCCGAATAGTTCTGGACAAAATGTTCATCATGTTGATTATAGACACCGCCGGGGGTCAGGGCATTGACGCGGATCTGCGTACCGGCATAGTAGGCGGCCAAATAGCGGGTGAAACCAAGAATGCCAGCCTTGGTGACGGTATAGTAGACTGGTTTATAGCCTATGCGCTTTCCCTGGGCGTTCACGTATAGGCGCTGATCCGGGCCGGTCAGGCCGTAGGTGGAGCAAATGTTGATGATGCTGCCCTTTCCCTGTTCCAACATCGCTGGAACACAAGCTTGCGTAACGAGAAACGCGCCGGTCAGGTTCACGGCTAGGGCCTGATTCCAGAGTTCGAGCGGGAAATCTTCAAAGCGGCCAGGGAGGAGGCCGCGCGCCAGCGCTTGCGGATCGAATTTCGGATCGAGCGCGGCGCTGTTGACGAGAATGTCCAGGCGCCCGTAGCGGCTCAAGGTCTCGGCGACCAGGTCACGGCTGGACTCGAGGCGAGTCACGTCGAGGGGAAAGGCAAAAGCCGAGGCGCCATCCCGGCCGATTTGGCGCGCCACCGCTTCGGCGGCGTCTTGATTAATATCTGCAACAACCACGGAAGCGCCGGCCTCGGCCAGGGTGCGGCAGAATTCTGCGCCCAGCAGCCCGGCCCCACCGGTCACCACGGCGACGCGTCCATCCAGACGAAAGCGATCGAAAATACTCATGGCAACAGCTCCTTCAATCCAAAAAGTGCATCCTGGCCGGTTTTAAAGAGCACGGGTAGTCCTTCAATGACCAGGAGATGCTCGGGGGCAGGATGATCACGATCAAAAAGGGCAACCACCGCTTTCCCTTGCAAGACTTCCTGGCGGATGGCCTGGATGGCCTTTTCTACGCCGGCATTCGGCTGGCGCGTGGTGGCGGCAATAACTGTCGGCAAAGCATACGTGGTACGACCGGTGTAGAAATAGACTGCCGGCTCCTGATTGGTGTAAATGCGCACATCCGCCGGCAGTTTGGGGATCTGCTTCAACACGGCCGAATCATACCAACGCCAGGAAGCAAAGCCCTGGCCATCCAGGCGTAGGGTTTGGAGGGTTTCTATGCCACCGGCCAGGTTGAGGCTTAGCAAGGCAAAGAGCAAAAGCATTGCCGGCCAATGGCTCTTTTTTCCCAAGGAGGCAAGAGCCGCTACCGCCAATGCCAGCAAAGGAGGGAAAAGCGGGGATAAAATGCGCCAATTGAGAGGCGTGCTGGCATCGAAGAGGCTGATCGAGGCCAGCATGGAGGCCAGATAGGCCACTGCATACAACGCCTGCAAGAGACGAGCCCGTTCCGGCGGGTTGATCCCGTGTAACCGTAGGCTCTTCCATGCCCAATAGAGCAACCAGGCGATCAACGCCAAAAACAGCAAGATGGCCAGCCCGATGAAAAACGGCTGTCGAAGCGACGCCCGCCAGCTCTCGATAGGGATGAGGAAAGTCGAAAAAGTGTAGACTCCCTGGCGTAATTGTTCGGAGGTCACCGGGTGCCAGACCATCAGGCGATTGGTGAGATTGCCGACCACCACCATGTTACGAATGCTCCAGGCCAGAGGCAACGGCAAGACCGCCAGGAGATAGATAGCCATGCGCTTGAAACGGTCACGCCAAGAGAGCGGTAAAAAGAACGACAATGCCAGGAAGGTGGCGATCAGCGCCAGGGCGGCATAGCGGGTGACGTAGGCTAGGCCGCTAACAAAGCCGGCCAAAATTTCACCGCGATAGCTCCACAGGCCATTCCGGGAACGATCCTCATCCCAAAGCCAGGCATGGAAAGCGGCTAAAGTGAGAAAAATGTAGAGTGGCTCGCTCAAGGCGTAGACGTGGACGCGCAGCAGCCCGGCATTGAAGAGAAAGAGCAAGGCCAGCGCCAATGCCCAAATAGGGCGACGCGTCATGCGCCAACCCAGCCAACCCATGAGCAAGGTGCTCAGCCCAAAGAGCAGACCGTTCAGCAGACGCGCCGCGCGGTAGGGTTCTAAGCCGGTCAGAAGGTCAACCGTTGCCAAAGCGATCGGATAGCCCGGCGGAAAGTGGGTGAGAAAGCGCTGCGAGGCCAGCCAGGCAGCGCGATAACCCTTCCCCTCCAAAAGCGTACGCACCGCACCGATATAGGCGATCGAGTCATCGGTCAACCCCATGCCGTAAGGGGTGGCGAACCATACCAGCCATGCACCGACCAGGACAAGCGCCAAGAGCACAAAGATCAGGGAACGCGGCATAGGAAGCCTATCTACTCCCGCAGTAGATACCCTTTCTCCTCCAGATAAGCGATGATCTTACGGGCGTTCTCTTCCGGGGTGGTCCCATACCCCTGGAGCGTGATCTCCGGGTCAATCGGCGGTTCGTAGGGATCGTCCACTCCGGTAAAGCCCATCGGGTGGCCTTCAGCCATGGCCTTGCGCGCTTTGGCATAGAGACCTTTCACATCGCGCTGTTCGCAAATTTCGATCGGCGTATCCATGTATACCATGATGAAGTTCTCGCCGACCATCTTGCGCGCCTCGTTACGCGCAGCGCGATAGGGGCTGATCGCCGAACAGATCACTACACCGCCGTGACGCACGATCTCGCCGGCGACGAAACCGATGCGCAAAATGTTGGTATCGCGGTCCTCTTTGCTGAAACCCAGGCCTTTGGAAAGATGGGTGCGGATCACGTCTCCATCCAGCAAGGTGACATTTCGGCCGCGCTCGAGGAGCATTTCGGTCAACGCTTGCGCCGTGGCCGATTTGCCGGCACCGCTCAGACCGGTAAACCACACGCAAAAGCCCTGTTCATGCTTCGGCGGGTACATTTTGCGCAGAATCTGCGCCGTCTCCGGCCGGGTGAACCATTCCGGCAGCAGCTTCCCATTGGCCAGGTACTCCTCACGCACCTGGGTGCCGGAAATATTCAGAATGCGCGCCCCAGGCGGTACTTCGCTGGCCTCTATGTAACGATCCTCATCCGGCAAATAGACCAGCTCTTCAAAGGGGATCATGCGCACTCCCAGCTCATGCTCATATCGCTTCATCATCTCTTGCGCATCGTAGGGGCCGTAGAAAGGCTTACCGGTGGAATCCTTGCCGGGGCCGGCATGATCGCGCCCGACGATGAAATGATTAGCACCATAGTTACGGCGGATAATGGCATGGAGCAGTGCTTCCTTCGGGCCGGCCATGCGCATTGCCAGGGGAAGTAAGCTGAGCAAGGTGCGGCTCTTCTCGTAGTACTTTTCCACCAGCACCTTGTAAATGCGCACGCGCGTATAGTGATCCACATCCCCTGGCTTGGTCATGCCGACCACCGGATGGATCAGCAAACTGCCGTTCACCTTCGCCGCGGCGCGCTTGGTCAACTCTTCGTGGATACGATGCAGTGGGTTGCGCGTCTGGAAAGCGACAACGTTGTCATTGCCCATCGCCTCGAGCAAGGCACGGACCTCACGCGGCGTGCGCCGCAGTTCGACGAAATCGTAATATTTCGGCAGGTTGATGACCTTGAGCTCGCCGGAAATGCACACCTTTCCCCAATTCACCATTTCCGAAATCATGGGGTGACGGGCATCGTTCGTCCCATAGGCCAGCAAGGCCTCCTTTTCGGGGTCCCAAGAGAAGACCTCTTCCAGGCGCATAATGGCCAGCGGTTCGTTCAGTGCATTGCGCAGGACCAGTTCTTCGCCCACACGCGGCAGCTCACGAGGATCGGCGGTGAGAGTGATGGGAAGTGGCCAGAGCGTGCCATCGCTCAGGCGCATTTCGTGGAGCACGCGCTCGTAATCGGCTTTGCCCATGAAAGTCTTCAGCGGGGAAAATCCCCCCACAGCCAGCAATTCCAAATCGTGCACCGCACGTTGAGAAATTTTTATGGAAGGAAGCGTCGGAAGGCGTTCCAATAACTCCCGTCGCTCTTCTTCGCTCGCGACGAGGTTTACCAGAGAACCCCCATAAGGGGTAATCAAGTTCGCCTTACGTGTCATACGATCTCCTGATGCAGAAATTCTGCCTGCGAGAAAAGTTACGGCAGGCACAAAGGCTTATTATAGCCCAAATTCGGCAAAATTCAGGAGTTGAATATTGGAGTAGCACCTCAAAATCGGTTATACTACCGCGCGTATGAGCGAGCACATCCGGAACTTCTGCATCATCGCCCATGTTGATCACGGCAAATCCACCCTAGCCGATCGTTTGCTCCAGCTGACCGGCACGATCTCGGATCGCGAAATGGTGGAACAGGTGCTGGATAGCATGGACCTGGAGCGCGAAAAAGGGGTAACGATCAAGGCCTCGGCCGTGCGCATGCTTTATAACGCTTCCGATGGCCGCACCTATGAGCTCAACCTGATCGATACACCCGGCCATGTGGACTTCGGCTATGAAGTCAGTCGGGCACTGGCCGCCTGCGAAGGGGCCATCCTGGTGGTGGATGCTACGCAGGGCATCGAGGCGCAAACCCTGGCCAACCTTTACCAGGCCATCGAGGCCAATCTGGAGATCATCCCGGTGATCAACAAGATTGACCTGCCCTCCGCCCGCCCGGACGAGGTAGCAGAGGATATTTCCAGCCTGCTGGGCGTGCCGCAAGCTCAGATTCTACGCATTTCGGCCAAGGAGGGCACGAACGTAGATGCCGTTCTGGAAGCGATCGTGCAACGTATACCGCCCCCGCGCGGGGATGTGAATGCGCCATTGCGCGCCTTGATCTTCGATTCTCACTACGATGCTTATAAAGGGGTGGTCGCCTACGTGCGGATTAAAGAAGGGCGCATTCGCCCTGGAGATACCTTGCACATGATGTCCACCCAGGCTGAATGGAAACCGGTCGAGATCGGCATCTTTGCTCCGGATATGCGCCCCGTCTCGCAATTGGAGGCCGGTGAAGTGGGCTATATTGCCACCGGGCTGAAGACGGTGCGCGATTGCCGCGTCGGCGATACGATCACCACCGCCGCCAACCCGGCTGCCGAACCACTGCCCGGTTACCGCCATCCGAAGCCGATGGTCTTCGCCGGCATTTATCCGGTGGAAGCGGATGATTACCCCGACCTGCGCGACGCGCTGGAAAAGCTCCAGTTAAACGATGCCTCGCTCACCTTTGAGCCGGAAACCTCACAGGCGCTGGGATTCGGCTTTCGCGCCGGTTTCCTAGGCCTCTTTCATATGGAGATCATCCAAGAGCGCCTGGAACGCGAATATAACCTAGATGTGCTCTTCACAGCTCCCTCGGTAGAATACGAAGTTCTCCTGCACGATGGGCGCACGCTCCGCATTGATTCGCCGGCCAAATTGCCGGATGAAGCCCAGATCGTCGAGATCCGCGAGCCTTGGATGCTAATCGAGATCATCACCCCGACCGAGTTCTACGGCCCGATCATGGATTTGGTGACCAAGCGCCGCGGCATTTTTAAAGGACAGGAATACCCCGCCCCACACCGGGTGCAGCTCAAATTCGAGATTCCGCTCTCAGAGATCCTTGTTGACTTTTTCGATGAGCTCAAATCGCGCAGCCGCGGCTATGCCTCCCTGGATTACCAATTCCTGGAATATCGCCCAGATGAGCTGCAGAAGCTGGAAATCCTGGTCAACGGCGAACCGGTCGATGCCTTGGCAACCATTGTTCACCGCAAGGATGCCTATCACAAGGGCCAGGCGCTGATCTCCAAGCTCAAGGATGTCATCCCACGCCAGCTCTTTGATGTAGCCATCCAGGCCGCGGCCGGTGGACGCATCATCAGCCGTGCCAATGTCAAGGCGTTGCGCAAAGATGTCCTCGCCAAGTGCTACGGTGGCGATATCACCCGCAAAAAGAAGCTGCTGGAAAAACAAAAGCGCGGCAAGCGCCGCCTGAAGATGATCGGCAATGTAGAAATCCCGCAGGAAGCCTTTATGGCCGTGCTCCGTCTGGAAGATTAGGATGTCTGCTCCCCGAAATTCGTGGCGTTGGCTGCCCGGTGCGCTGATCAGCCTGCTGATGATTGCCCTCATCCTGCGCACCGTGGACCTGCCGAAAACATTCCAAGCGCTCCGAGGGGCGAACTATCCCCTGCTCGGCTTCGCCTTTCTGCTCTCCTTGCTTTGGCTGGCATTGCGCGCCGTAGTCTGGCGCACGCTCCTGCGCAATCGCCCGACTTATGCCGATGTGCTTTTCACTGCCGCTGAAGGGTATTTGCTGAACAACTTTTTACCCTTTCGATTGGGAGAACTGGGCCGCGCCTTGCTCCTGAGCCGTAAAACCGACCTGAGCTTCGGTGCCATTCTGCCCACAATCCTGGTCGAACGCGTCGTGGACCTGGGCTTTTCAGCCCTCTTTTTGCTTGCGGCGCTGCCGTTTGTTTTGGGTGCGAGCGGGGCACGCACGCTTGGATGGATTGTCGGTGCACTGGTGCTGGTGGGGCTTTTTGTGCTCTATCTGCTGGCGCGTTTTCATCAGCATACGCTTGCTTTCTTTCATCGCATCAGTCAACGTTGGCCGCGCCTGCAGGCGCGCGGCGGGAAGGTCCTGGAGGCTTTCCTGCAAGGGCTCAGCGTGATCACCGAATGGCGGATATTCCTGCTCTTCCTTGGCTGGATGACGCTCAACTGGTTGTTGGCCTGGTTGGCCTATTTCATCATGGCCCGCGCCTATTTCCCGCAGGCCACGCCCCTCTGGGGTCTTTTCGGCTTGGGAGCCGCCGCTTTCGGCGGTGCGATCCCTTCCCTGCCGGGGGCCATAGGAACCTTTGAAGGTGCTTTCGGCGGCGCGCTGACCTTGCTCAGCGGTGATCCCTCCACGGCGCTGGCGGTCGCTCTCACGGCGCGCCTGTATAACTACTTCAATAGCGGCTTGCTCGGCATGCTGGGCCTGATGCGCGATGGCGAAAGCCTTGCCCACCTCTATTCTCAACTGCGTACCCTGCGCAATCCCATGGAGTGATACATGTTGCCCCTATATGACACCATCCCTTCCCGCCGTTGGCCGTTGGTCAACTGGCTGATTATCTTCCTAAACGTAGTCGTCTTCCTTTTTGAGGCCGGGCTGACAACTCCTTTGCTCAACCGTTTTATCCTCACCTGGGGATTGGTGCCGGCCCGCCTGTTCCGGGCTCCGTTTCAGGCCTGGCCAACCCTCTTCAGCAGCATGTTTTTACATGGAGGCTGGTTCCACCTATTGAGCAACATGTGGATCCTTTTCATCTTTGGTGATAACGTAGAAGATCGCCTGGGACATACCCGCTATCTGCTCTTCTACCTGCTCAGTGGACTGGCCGCCGGCCTGTTGCAAGCCTTCCTGATGCCGTTCAGCCGCATGCCGATGGTCGGCGCAAGTGGTGCAATTGCAGGCATTCTCGGCGCCTACATGATGCTCTTCCCCTATTCGCGCATTGTTAGCCTGGTGCCCATTTTCTTCTTCATCACCACAGTAGAAATCCCGGCCGCGATCTATCTCGGCTTCTGGTTCCTTTCGCAACTCTATTCCGGTCTCTTCTCGCTGGGCGGAGCTGAAATGAGTGGCATTGCCTGGTGGGCGCATATCGGCGGCTTCGCCTTCGGCCTGTTGAGCATTGGCCTTTTTGCCCCGCGCCGCCCCCGCGTTGCCCAATACTATGATTACTTTTGACAATCCACCGTCCATGATCCACAATAGCATAGGCTGAAGCCTGGTGCGACGGTCCAAAGGCATCAATCTCACCACAGAGGTTCTAGTATGCACTATCTGATCACCGGAGGTGCCGGTTTCATTGGTTCCAATTATGTTTTTCGCCTGCTTCAACGCGGCGAGCAGGTGACGATCTATGACAACCTGAGCCGTCCCGGCGTGCGGCGGAATCTGGAATGGTTGCAAAGCACGTTCGGCAGTCGCGCCTTTGAGCTCATCATCGGCGATGTACAGGATGCTGCGCTGCTCACCGCCGCGGCGCGTCGCGCCGATGTGATCGTCCACCTTGCCGGCCAAGTCGCCGTGACCACTTCCGTCACCCATCCGCGCCAGGATTTCGAGGCCAACGCACTGGGCACGTTCAACGCCCTGGAGGCGGCGCGCCTTTCCGAGCGCAACCCGATCTTCCTTTATGCTTCCACCAACAAAGTCTACGGCGAGATGGAGGATGTGCCGGTCGTCGAAAAGGAAACGCGCTGGGATTATCAGGCATTGCCGTACGGTTGTGCAGAAACCCAACCGCTCGATTTCCATTCGCCGTATGGTTGTAGCAAAGGAAGCGGCGATCAATACGTGCGCGATTATGCCCGCATTTACGGCTTGCGCAGTGTAGTCTTCCGCCAGTCCTGCATTTATGGGCCGCGCCAGTTCGGCATCGAGGATCAAGGTTGGGTAGCTTGGTTCGTCATTGCTGCGGTGACCGGACGACCGATCACCATCTATGGCGATGGGAAGCAGGTGCGCGACGTGCTTTTCGTAGACGATCTGCTGAATGCCTACGATCAGGCCATTTTGCACATCGATCGGGCCAAAGGACAGGTCTATAACATCGGCGGAGGGCCGCAGAATACGATCTCAATCTGGCGCGAGTTCGGCCCATTGTTGGAAAAACTGATTGGCCTCCCCATCCCGGTAACCTACGGAGAATGGCGACCCGGCGATCAGCGCGTCTTCTATGCCGATATTCGCAAGGCCGAACGGGAACTAGGCTGGACGCCACGCATTGGGGTCGAACAAGGCATTCGACGGCTGGTCGCTTGGGTTCAAGAAAATCGTGCCCTCTTTGGGTGAGGCAAAATGTCCCTCCATCCGTCCCTCGTTCCGCTCGCAGATGCTCTGCTCGAGGCCGGCTGCGTGCGTTTTGGTCAGTTCACGCTGAAGTCCGGCTTGCAATCTCCGCTCTATATTGACTTGCGCCGCCTGATTGCTCATCCTCCCTTGCTGGCACAGGTGGCCCAGGCTTATTTGCCATTGCTCCGCCCGCTCACCTTTCAGCGACTAGCCGCGTTGCCCTATGCAGCCATTCCCATCGTCACGGCGATCAGCTTGGCCGGCAATTACCCCTTCATTTATCCGCGCAAGGAGGTCAAATCCTACGGCACCCGTGCCGAGATCGAAGGGGACTACGCGCCGGGCGAACGAGTGGTGGTGGTAGACGATCTGGCGACTACCGGCTCAAGCAAATTCGAGGCGATCGAAAAACTTCAGGCCGCCGGCTTGGTGATCCGCGATATTGTGGTGCTGATCGATCGCCAATCCGGTGCGCGCCTCAGCCTAGCGCAGGCTGGCTTCACCCTTCACGCCGTGCTGACCTTGAGCGATTTGCTCGATCACTGGGAACAAATGCAAAAGGTGGAACCTGCTCTGCTAGAGGCCACCCGCGCCCTGATCACCGATCGGACATGAGAATATACCCCATCCTTCGCCCCGTCCTTTTTTCCCTCCCCCCCGAAACAGCCCATCGTCTCACGTTGCAGATCCTGGCGATCGGCGGTGCCTTCGCCCCAACGCGTTGGGCACTGGAAAAGCTCTTCGCCGTCTCTTCCAGGCCGGTGCAAACCTTCGGCCTGACGTTTCCAAATCGTTTGGGATTGGCCGCCGGCTACGATAAGGACGCGATCGCGGTGCGTGGGCTGGCCGCTCTGGGCTTTGGGCATATCGAAATCGGCACGGTGACGCTTAGACCTCAAACCGGCAACCCCGCCCCCAGACTCTTTCGCCTGGTGGAAGATCAGGCGTTGATCAACCGCATGGGTTTCCCATCCCAGGGGGCTGAGCGCGTCGAACGACGGCTTCGGGCACTTCGCCGCCAGCGCAACCGTTTGCCGATCCTGGGCATCAACCTGGGCAAAAACCGCGAAACACCGCTCGAAGAAGCGCTGCAGGACTATCTGGCGTTGATGAAACGCTTCGCTCCGTTGGCCGATTATCTGGTGATCAACGTCAGCTCGCCAAATACGGTAGGGTTGCGGCGATTGCAAGGGGCAGAGATGTTGCGCTCTCTGATCCATGGGTTACAGCAAGCCAGACAAGAACTCCCCTCACGTCCACCCTTGCTGGTCAAGTTGGCCCCCGACCTGACCTGCGAAGAGCTGGAGGATGCGATCGCCGTGCTGGTGGAAGAGGGCATAGAAGGGGTTATCCTGACCAACACCACTCTAGAGCGCCCTTCTCTGCATTCGCCCCATGCCACAGAAAGCGGCGGCCTGAGCGGGGCTCCCCTGGCCAAACGCAGTCGCCAAATGCTGGAGTGGGTGGTGCGGTTGGCCGGTGAACGATTGGGAATCATCAGCGTCGGGGGCATCATGAGTGCCGAAGAAGCCCGTCGCCGCCTGGAGATGGGAGCCACGCTGGTGCAGGTGTATACCGGGTTGGTGTATCATGGCCCAGGGCTGATCCGCCAAATTTTGCAATCAAGCGGGGAGTAGTGCTCTATCGAGCTTCGCGTTCGATTCGTAGGCAGTTGTGACAATCCACCCCCATTTTACCGTCACCGGAACTAGAGCAGTGTGGCGAACGGCGTCACTTCCTAAGTCATCGGCAGCGATAGCGCCCGCAAAACTAACTGCTTTACTGCCTCCTCATCGTTCTCATTGACCTGCTGGTATAATGAAAAAGATGACGAGCGAATCTCCCCCCTGGAGTCGAAATACCAAACTGGTAGCCGCGTTGACGCTGGTAGCTGCATCTTTCGGGCTGCTCCTCTATTTTCGCCACTTGCTCCCGCCTCTCTTGCTGGCCTTCATGCTGGCTTATCTCTTTTACCCACCGGCATTTTTCCTGTATCGGCAGGTAGGCCTCTCCTGGCGATTGGCAGTGAGCCTGATCTACCTGCTACTTTTGCTGGCACTGCTGGGCTTCCTCATCTGGGGAGGCATTAACCTGATTTCTCAGTTTCAGAACCTGATCGATTTAATCCGCCGCAGCCTGCAAGATCTCCCCTCTTTCCTAAATCAGCTCGCCTACCATCCGATCGCCCTCGGCCCCTTCACACTCGATCTGAGTCACCTAGATGTCGCAAGCCTAAGCCAACAAATCCTGAGCACTGCCCAGAGCTTCCTGGGACGGCTGACCTCTCTTCTCGGCACGCTCGCCGGCCAGGCAGCCGCATTCCTGGGCTGGACTTTGTTCGTGCTCCTCATCTCATACTTCTTACTGAGCGAAAGCGGAGGGCTACGGCAAGCCATGGTACGCGTTGAATTGCCGCGGTACCAGGCAGATATCGAACGCCTAGGACAAGAATTGGGATATATCTGGAACGCTTTCTGGCGCGGCCAGCTGATCGTGTTCTTCCTCACCGTGCTAATCTATAGCTTTCTGCTAAGCGTGTTGGGCGTGCGCTATTCCCTTGGGTTGGCGCTCTTGGCCGGCCTGGCACGTTTTTTACCGTATATCGGCCCGGCAGCGAACTGGATCATCCTTGCATTGGTCACCTATTTTCAGGATTTTAAACTAGGCGGACTTTCACCCCTATACTACACACTTCTCGTCTTGGGATTAGCACTGTTCACCGATCAAATCCTGGATACCCTCGTCTCCCCCCGGATCATCGGCCAATCCCTGAAAGTGCATCCGGCCGCCATTCTGATCGGAGCATTGGTCGCGGCGAATCTGATCGGCGTGATCGGAGTGCTGATCGCCGCGCCGCTTGTAGCCACGCTCAAGATCGTCTTGCGCTACGTGATCCGCAAACTTTTCGACCTCCCACCTTGGCCGGCAGATGAACCTCCCCCTCACCCCCCTCCCCCGATTGTTCCAACGGCGCTTATGCAGCGCCTTTCCCATCTTATCCATAAGGAGAAACGAAAATGAACGCTCGCGAACCTCGTACCGAAACGCTCGCCGAAACTGAAAACTACCTCGTTTGGAAAGCCGAAGAACCCGATGGCGAAACAACCTATCACCTTGAGCTCAACAATGTGACCCTCCACTTCTTCGAGGAAGAGTGGGAAGAATTCCTCGAACTGATCGCCATGCTCGGTGAATAGGCAATGGATGCGCTTACGCTGACAGATGTCCCTGGGGTTGAAGTCGGCCATGCGCAAGATGAAGAAGCGCTGACCGGGTGCACCGTCATCCTCTGCCGGCACGGAGCCGTAGCCGGCGTGGATCAACGCGGCGGTGCGCCCGGCACCCGCGAAACCGATCTCCTCAAGCCGGTCAACCTGGTCGAGCAGGTACATGCGGTGCTCCTCACCGGCGGTTCGGCATTCGGATTGGATGCCGCCGGTGGTGTCATGCGATTTTTGGAAGAACAGGGGATCGGCTTTAACGTGGGCGTTGCGCGCGTCCCGATCGTACCTGCTGCTGTGATCTTCGATCTGGCCCTGGGCCGTGCGGATCGCCGTCCGGACTCCGAAATGGGGCACCGTGCCGCGGCTTCGGCATCTCGTCGACCGGTTGAGGAAGGAAACGTCGGCGCCGGGTGTGGAGCCTCGGTGGGCAAAATCCTGGGCATGAAGCAAGCGATGAAAGCCGGCCTGGGCAGTGCCGCCATTCGTCTGAGCGGCGGGATCGTCGTCGGCGCGCTGATGGTCGTCAACGCTTTTGGCGATGTCATCGATCCCCAAAACGGCCAGATCGTGGCCGGCGCACGCGCCACCCAGCTAGGGCCCTTGCGGCTCGGCAGAGCGGATGGCTTTCTCGATACGCTTGAGTTAATGAAAACTCTCCCCGGTCGGGCACTCTTGCAGTTCGCTACCCGCACGAACACGGTAATCGGTGTGGTGGCAACCAACGCCCGCTTGAGCAAAGCCGAAGCGACGCGCGTCGCCCAAATGGCCCAGGATGGCGTAGCCCGCACCATTCGTCCGGCCCATACGCTCCTGGATGGAGATACGCTCTTTGCCCTTTCAACCGGCAACAAACGCACCGATATTTCCGCCCTTGGAGCTGTGGCCGCAGAAGTGGTCGCCGAAGCCATCCTGCGCGCTGTGCGTAAGGCGCATTCTGCCGGCGGGTTGCCTGGCCTGGCCGGAGAAAAAACAGGTGCCTGAAGAGGCACCTGTAGCAATCGCTTCCGGCCAGGAGCACGGCCGCAAAAGACTTACCCTATCCAGGCCACAGGCTGGGGCACTTATCCGTGGCCTAATTGTTGCTGATTTTTGAGCGATTAGGCGGCAATTAACCTATTTGCGCTCTTTCTCCTCCCGAACAAACAAGCTCAGCAAAACGCTGACAATGCTCACCACCAGCGCGCCCCAGAAAGCGGCCCAGAAACTATCCAAGACCAGTTCAATGCCCACCAGATTGCCCAGCCAAGCAGTGAGCGAAAGCATCAGAGCGTTGATCACGAGAGTGAACAACCCCAAAGTGAGCAAGATCAGGGGACAGGTCAGAAATTTCAGCACCGGCCGAACGGTAGCATTCACTAGGCCAAAGATCAACCCCAGCCACACCAGGGAAAACCAGCTACTTTCCAGCCGAATTCCCGGCACGATCCAAACGGCGACGAAAAGCGCCAAGGTGTTAATCGCCCAACGGATCAGGAATCGCATCTCTCCTCCAATGTGTAGTGGAATATCCTGAAACACAAAACCCGGCCTATAGCCGGGTCTGGTCAGCGGTCCCGACGGGATTCGAACCCGCGATCTCGGCCTTGACAGGGCCGCATGTTCGGCCGCTACACCACGGGACCTTTTGGACACAGCCAAGTCTACCATATCCGCTACGGGATGTCAAGATTTGGTGCAACCTGCAACCTGGGAGCTTCTAAAACCTTGTCAAAATCGCCGATCTGTGTATAATAAGGGATGCGAACCGTCTGGGTGCCCCCCTCACCCCGGCGGTTCGCATTTTTCACCCCCGTATGCTGATGCGCAGGGTCTACGGTCCACCGTTCGCGGTCTATGCCACGGCTACCGACCGTTTCTTTGTCGCATTGAGCACATCCAAAAACAAGCGACGTGGTATAATAGAAGTGCATCTGGGGATGACAGGCTTCGACGGAGGAGGCTGATCCCGGAATGCGAGCCGAGAGGCGCCGAACTCGTAAAATCAGCGCAAAAGAATAAGTGCCAACCGCACTTCCTATGCCGCGATGCCCCTCGCTGCGTAAGCAGTAGAGGCAAAGCGGTCCATCTCCAGCAGAGAGATGGCGTCTGCCTCCCGCGTTCTCTCCCCGCAGGGAGAGCAGGCGTGAGAAAGGGAGAGTGCAGTCACCGACGCCGTTAAGGTGACCTAAGCGCCAACGGCTGGCCATCAGGCTCCGGGGTCGGTTGGGGGCTGATGGTGAAAGGACCAACCGGCTACGCTCGTAGATTTCCGAGGATCGAATCCTTCGGACGCGGGTTCGATTCCCGCCATCTCCACCTGAAGCATCAACGCGCCGCAGGGCGCGTTCGGTTTTCCTTATGGAGAGAACAATGAATCTTTCCGAATTTTGGCGCTCCTTTCGCACTGCTGCCTGGCTGGGATGGCAAATTGAATCCAATTGGACACAGCCGTTGCTCTTTGCCATTTACTCGATCCTAAAGCCGGTGGCCCGCGCGGCCATCCTGGTCTTCATGTACGGCATCATTACCCGCGGCAATTTCCAGAATCCCCTCTTCCCTTACATCTTCTTGGGAAACGCGCTTTATACGTATGTGTACGCAGTGATGACCGGCGTTTCCTGGGCAGTGATCGATGACCGAGAGCACTATAAGACGCTCAAATATTTCTACGTGGCGCCGGTGCCGATCCCGGCCTATCTCTTCGGGCGTGGCGTTGCACGCTTTCTAACCGGTAGCATTTCGGTGCTGGTGACCATCCTAGCCGGGGTGTTATTTTTGAATTTGTCCCTCGATCCACGACAGGTACACTGGGGGCTGTTTTTTCTCTCCCTGGCATTGGGCATCATCTTGCTGGCAATGATGGGATTGATCCTCGGTTCTATTTCGCTGCTGCTAGTGCACCATTCCTGGGGCATGGTAGAGGGCGTGGCAGGGGCGCTTTTCCTCTTCACCGGGGCAATTTTCCCCCTGGAAGTGTTGCCGAGCTGGCTACGCCCAATCGGCTATGCGCTGCCGGTAACATACTGGCTAGAATTGAGCCGCCGGGCACTGGTGGGAGAGGTAGCACAGGCTTTCCCGACTTTATCCCGGTTTCCTAACGCCGAGCTCCTGTGGATCCTACTGGCGATGACCGTGGTGACCGGCGGGATCGCGCTGTTTGTCTTTCGCCTATGCGATCGGCTGGCACGCGAGCGTGGGTTGATCGATCGGACGACGAATTATTGACGATGGACAGTAGACCGTGGACCGTAGCACCGGGCTCTAGCTATGCCCGATATAGACTGTGGTTCGCGGAGCAGAGGTGAGGAGACAGATCGATGCTCCGGCGCCGCGGTTGCCGCTTTCGCCGCGCTCCGGTTCCGGGTCCCTCTGCGGGTGCGTGGCGCGCAGAGATGAGTTTTTCGGGAGTAGTATAATTCAAAGCGTGTGTCCCCATACCAAGGATGGAAAAGGCGCTCCTTGCTATCCTTCGAGCGATGGGGTGAGACCCGTATCTCACCACATAAGGAGTTCCGATGAGCGATTTTTTTCATGCCCGTGATACACTAACGATTGACGGTAAAACCTATCTCTACTATCGGCTGGATGTTTTGGAAGAGGCAGGGTTGACGAATCTGCGTCGCCTGCCGTTTTCGATCCGCGTGTTGCTGGAAGCGGCCTTGCGACAGTGCAATGACCGCGAGATCACCCAAGAGGATGTGCGCAGGATTGCCGCCTGGAAGCCGGTGGATGCGGCCCGGCCGGGCATTCCGTTTTTGCCGGCGCGGGTGATTATGCAGGATTTCACCGGCGTGCCCGCTGTGGTGGACTTGGCGGCGATGCGCGCCGCCGTGGCCCGGCTGGGTGACGAGCCGAAGGTGATCAATCCGCTGGTGCCGGTGGACCTGGTGATCGATCACTCGGTGCAGGTGGATTTCTTCGCCACGCCCGATGCCTTGCTGCGCAATACCGAGATGGAGTTCCAGCGCAATCAGGAGCGCTACCGCTTCCTGAAATGGGGCCAACAGGCCTTCCGCAATTTCCGCGTGGTGCCGCCGATGACTGGCATTGTGCACCAGGTCAACTTGGAATACCTGGCCCAGGTGGTGATGAGCGCCCAGGATAAGGAGGGGAACGAGGTGCTGTTCCCCGATACCCTGGTCGGCACGGATTCGCATACGACGATGATCAACGGTCTGGGCGTGGTCGGCTGGGGCGTCGGCGGGATCGAGGCCGAGGCGGTGATGCTCGGGCAGCCGATGGATATGCTCTTGCCGGATGTGATCGGCTTTAAGCTCTATGGTCGCCTGCGCGAGGGCGTGACGGCGACCGATCTGGTGCTCACGGTCACCCAAATGCTGCGCAAAAAGGGCGTGGTGGATAAATTCGTCGAATTCTTCGGGCCAGGGCTGGATGCGCTTTCGTTGCCGGATCGGGCTACGGTGGCGAACATGGCGCCGGAATACGGCGCGACGATGGGCTTCTTCCCGGTGGATGCGGAAACGCTACGCTACCTGCGCCTGAGCGGCCGCCCCGAACCGTTGATCCGACGGGTGGAGGCCTACTGCCGCGCCCAGGGACTCTTCCGCGATGCCGAGACTCCCGATCCGGAATTTACCGATGTGCTCGAGCTGGACCTAGGCACGGTGGAGCCTTCGCTGGCCGGTCCGAAGCGCCCGCAAGACCGTGTGCCGCTGAGCGAGATGAAAAGCGCCTTTAAGAAGGCATTGACCGCGCCGATCAAGGAACGCGGCTATGATCTGCCAAGCGAGGCACTGGAACGCCGTGCTGTTTTTAGCAGCAACGGGGATCGGCTGGAAATGGGGCACGGCGCCGTGGTGATCGCGGCGATTACTTCGTGCACGAACACCAGCAATCCTTCGGTGATGGTGGCGGCCGGGTTGGTGGCCAAAAAGGCCTTGGAAAAGGGATTGAGGGTCAAGCCCTACGTCAAAACCAGCCTGGCGCCCGGCTCGCGCGTGGTGGTGGAATATTTACAATCGGCCGGCCTGCTGGAGGCATTGGGGCAACTCGGCTTCCACGTCGTCGGTTTCGGTTGCACCACCTGCATTGGGAACAGCGGTCCGTTGCCGGCAGAGGTGACCAAGGCGATCACTTCGGCCGATTTGGTGGCGGCAGCGGTGATTTCCGGTAACCGTAACTTCGAAGGACGCGTCCATCCGTTGGTCAAAGCCAATTTCCTGGCCTCCCCGCCCCTGGTGGTGGCCTATGCGCTGGCCGGGACGGTGGATATCGATCTCCTCAACGAGCCGCTGGGCTACGATCGCCAGGGACAGCCGGTCTACCTCCGGGATATTTGGCCGACGAACGAGGAAATAGTGCGGACGATTGAGCAAAACCTGAACACCGAGATGTTCCGCGAGAAATATGCCCAGGTCTTTGAAGGCTCGGAGATGTGGCAGGCGATCGATGCGCCGCGCGGCGAACTCTACGAGTGGGATGAAGCTTCGACTTACATTCACCACCCGCCATATTTTGAAGGATTGACGCTGGAAATACCGCCGATCCGTGAGATTCGAGGGGCGCGCGTGCTGGCGATGTTTGGGGATTCGATCACTACGGATCACATTTCCCCAGCCGGCAACATTCCCGCCGAAAGCCCGGCCGGCAAATGGCTGATCGAACGCGGCGTGCAGCCGAAGGATTTCAATTCCTACGGTGCCCGTCGCGGCAACGACCTGGTCATGGTGCGCGGCACATTTGCCAATATTCGCCTAAAGAACTTGCTTGTCGCTCCCAAAGAAGGCTATTGGACACGGCACTTCCCAGACGGTGAGGAGATGACTATCTTCGACGCGGCGATGAAGTACAAAGCCGAAGGGGTACCGGTCATCGTGATCGCCGGCAAGGAATACGGCACCGGTTCGAGCCGTGACTGGGCTGCTAAAGGGCCAGCGCTGCAGGGTGTGCGCGCCGTGATCGCCGAATCCTTCGAGCGCATTCATCGCTCCAACCTGGTCGGTATGGGCATCCTGCCGCTGCGGTTTATGGAGGGCCAGAATGCCGAGAGCTTGGGCCTGGATGGCAGTGAAGTTTTCGATCTCGAGGGCCTGCACGATGCGCTCCAACCGCGCGCTGTGCTCAATGTCAAAGCGCACAAAGCCGATGGGCGCGTGGTAGAGTTCCAGGTCCAGGCATTGCTGAATACGCCGGTCGAAGTGGAATACTACCGCAACGGCGGCATTTTGCACACCGTCCTGCGGCGATTGCTGACAAAAGCAGCGTAATTCCTCTTCTGGAAATTTGGCGATGAAAGAAAGAGAGAATGCTTCGGGGAGTCCTCTCCATGAGGGCTCCCTTTTGCTATCAAAGCATGTTCTTCTACACCTTTGCTATGTTGCTATGAAACTCCAAACAGACTCTGGTATGATAGAAACACTATGAAAGGACAAACTGCCGTGCACTTGAAATCCCTCACTTTCACCGATCGTCTTCGCATCTGGTTCCGTTGGTTTCTAGAGCCGACGGCGCGTTTTCTCCTGCGCCTTGGTCTAACACCGAGCACGATGACCATTGCCGGCTTGGTCGGCAACATCGTGGCCGCTTTTTGCGTGGGCCAGGGGAAGATCACCCTGGGTGGGTTGTTGATGCTCATCTTCACCCCCTTCGATGCGCTGGATGGAGCCATGGCGCGCCAGGCAGGGGAGGATAGCCAATGGGGTGCTTTCGTGGATTCGGTCACCGATCGTTACTCGGAGTTGGTGGTCTTGGGCGCGTTGACCCACTACTTCGCCACACAGAATGAAGCGCCCTGGACGGTGATCACCTTTGCGGCGGCGGCCGGCACGGTGCTGGTTTCGTACGTCAAGGCACGTGCCGAGGCGGTCGGATATGAGGCCAAAGTTGGCCTATTGACGCGGGTGGAACGTTATCTGGTATTAGCACCCTCGCTGCTTTTCAACATTCCAAAAGTGGGGATCGCCGTGATAGCTCTGTTTGCGAATTACACGGCTCTGCAGCGCATTTTCTATGTGCGCCGCCAGGCACGAGCAGCAATGAAACGACCCCGGTAAATAAGTGGAGGTGTCATGTTCGGTCCATTCGTTCCCCCTGATGGTTTTACCCTGCCGGTCATCGCAATCCAGATCGTGATCGTGCTGATGGCACTTTCAGGATTGGTGCAAAGTGCCCTGATGGCTCGCGAAAATATCCGCTACATTGGCGCTGTGTTGTTATGGATCGTCTTGGCGATCGCCGGTGTCACTCTGCCGGTTTTCTTACGAACTAACGGGATAGCGATCAAGTTTTACGGTCTCATTCTGATGACCGGTGCACTGGCTGGCGGATTGTTGGCTGCGCTCGAACTGCGCCGACGCGGCCGGAATGATCAAGAGGTATGGGATCTGATGGTCTACCTGATCCTCGGCGGCGTGATCGGGGCGCGGCTATGGCATGTTTTCACCCCTTCGGTTTCGGCGGTCAGCAGCGGCATTACGACCTCATACTACCTGCAGAATCCGCTGGAGATCCTCAACCTGCGCCATGGTGGACTGGGCATGCCAGGGGTGATCCTCGGCGGGGCGATTGCATTGGCGATCTATACCCGGCAACGCGGTCAGAGCTTTGCCTTTTGGGCCGATATTGCCGCACCTTCACTGGCATTAGGCCAGGCGATCGGTCGCTGGGGGAATTTCTTCAACCAGGAACTTTACGGCGCGCCCACGAACCTGCCCTGGAAACTCTATATTGATCCTTTGCACCGCTTGCCGGGCTTTGAGAATGTGGAATATTACCACCCGCTCTTCCTTTACGAGTCGCTATGGAACCTGGCAAACATGTTCTTCTTGCTCTGGCTGCTGCGTCGCAAACAGGAAAGCCTGTTGCCGGGCGACGTTTTCCTGGTCTATCTGATCACCTATCCTGTAGGACGTTTCTTCTTGGAATTCCTGCGATTGGACATTGTGCACGCCGGTGGGCTGAATCTGAATCAGACGGTCATGGGCCTGACGGCGATCGGCGCGGCCATTCTGCTCCTCTGGCGTCACCGCACCAGGCCCAACGGTTGATTGAAACGTTGGCAGTGTTTTGCTAAACTCTAGATATGATTGAAGCAGAATCGCTGGCAAAGCAATTCGATATCTTCTGGGCAGTAAAAAACGTCAGTTTTTCCGTTCAGGCCGGAGAGGTGCTGGCCCTGCTAGGACAAAACGGTGCCGGGAAAACGACGACGATCCGTATGTTGAACGCATTGCTTCGTCCCACACGGGGACGGGCACGGGTGATGGGCTACGATACGGTGGAACAACCGCAGGAAGTGCGCCGCCATGTGGGCATGCTCACCGAACAACATAGCCTCTATTTACGCATGAACGGCTATGAGTACCTGGAATTCTATGCCCGCCTGTACGGAGTACAAGATGCAGTAGAACGCCGCAAACGCATTGAAGCGCTCCTGGAATACTTTGGGTTGGCTCAAGTGGCAAAGAAACGCTGCGGAGAATATTCTAAAGGCATGCGTCAAAAGCTAAGCCTGGCAAGGGCCCTGATCCACGATCCCCTGGTCTTGCTGCTGGACGAACCAACCTCGGCCATGGACCCCGAATCGGCAAACCTGGTACGTCAAGAGATCCTGCGTTTACGTTCCAACCGCCGCGCCATTCTGATCTCTACGCACAACCTAACCGAAGCCGAGATGCTCGCCGATCGCATCGCCGTGATTGCCGAGGGGCAGATTCTGGCGATCGGCACGCCGCAAGAGATCAAGCGCCAGATGTTTGGCGCTCCTGAATTCCGGATCCGCTTCCAGAAGCCCTGGGAAGGGCCGCTGCCTACGTTCCCTTCGCAGATAGAGGTCCTGGAACGCACGCCAACCATTTGGCATCTGCGCATTTCCGAGCCGGAGGAGGTACTTCCCTTCGTCTGGCGCGCGTTTCTAGAACTCAGCGCACCGCTGCTCACACTGGAAGAAGTCCCGCACACGCTAGAGGAAGCCTATTTAGCCATTATGGCCCGTGCTCGTGAACGAGGAGAGATGCAATGAAAGCCAAACTTGTCCCGGTTTATTGGATTGTACGCCGCGAGGTGCTGGATCAAATTCGCGATTGGCGCATTCTCTTTCCCATGATTGTGCTTTCGCTCTTCTTCCCCGTTGCCATGTTCGGAATTGCTCGGGCAACGGTGAATTTCATCAACCGCTATGGCGCGAACCTGGTGATAGAGCAGTTGGTGCCTTTCTCGATCCTGGTGGTCGGTTTTTTTCCTTCAACCCTTGCATTGAGCATTGCCCTGGAAAGCATTGCCGGAGAGCGCGATCGGAATACGATCGAGCCGCTACTGGCCGTGCCTTTGGAAGATTGGCAACTCTACCTAGGGAAGCTCATCAGCGGAGCGATCGCCCCACTGGTGGCTGTAACCTTCGCCATCACCTTCTACCTATTGTTGATCGCCCGGCGCGACATCCCAATCCCCTCGCCCCAGATGATCGCCCTCCTGTACCTACTCGGCCTCGGCAATACGCTACTGATGGTCGCCGGTGCGACGTTCATTTCGGCGCAATCTACCTCGGTTCGTAGCGCAACGCTAAGCTCCTCGTTCATCGTCCTGCCCGCCTCTTTCCTGGTTCAAATGGAGGCATACTTCCTTTTCTGGAAAAATTCACTTCCCATCCTGTGGATCGCGCTCTTCGGTTTCATTGCAACCGTGATGTTTCTGCGTTTGGGACTGGCCTATTTCGACCGCGAGAATCTGCTGGGGCGCGAGATCGATAGTCTGAACTTCAAACGCTACGGGCGCTTGTTCTGGGAAAACTTTCGCGGTAAGGCGCGCTCAATTTGGGAATGGTACCGCCGGGAATTGCCGCATAGCCTGCGCGAAGTGCGCTATGCGCTGCTGATCTTCCTGGTACTTCTCCCGGTAGGCGTGGAATTAGGGATCTATGTGGCCGATGAACTGGTCAAGCCATACGTAGTAAGCAAAGAATTTGCCGCGCAAAAAGATGTGCTCAAGCTAATCAATCGCCCGATTTTCGACGAAAAAAGCGAGACAAAAGCGCAGAAAACAGAACTACAGACCTTCTCCATCGGCATAGGGAGTATTTTCTCGCACAATCTGCGCGCAACCATTGCTACGTTGTTTATTGCAATCGCTAGCTTGGGAATTTTGGGGGCGCTCGCTTATCTGCTCAATATCGCCTTATTAGGTTTTGTTTGGAGAGGAATTGAGTGGATGGGGCTTCCACCCCTACAAATTTACCTCCTGGGTGTGCTTCCTCATGGCATTTTTGAAATTCCGGCCATCTTGCTCTCTCTTTCGAGCGCCTTCTACATCAGTGCGCGACTGATCACTCCCTCCAGAAAGCCGCTTTCTATCACTTTGATCGAGGGTCTAGCACTCTGGACACGCCTTTTTATTGGGATCGTTCTTCCCCTATTGCTCATTGCTGCCACCATCGAATCTACGTTGACCAAATATCTTTTAGAGAATTACGTAAAACTCTTGATCAATCAGTGAATGCCCATGGCTTCCCTAATCTTTCTCGGCACATCCAATGCCATTCCTTCCATGCAGCGGGAAAACACGCATCTGCTCCTTTCAGGGGAAGAACATCATATCCTGATCGATTGCGCCGGCAACCCTTTTGGACGCTTGGAACAGACGGGCGTTTCTCCCCTGCAACTTACCGATGTCATCCTGACGCACTTTCACCCCGATCATGTCTCAGGGATACCATCACTGTTGATGGGATTGTGGCTGATGGGCTATCAACGAGAACTGCACATCTATGGCCTGACCCATACTCTGGATCGTCTACAAAGCCTAATGGATGCCTATGGTTGGGATCGCTGGCCGGATTTTTTCCCCACCGTCTTTCACCGCCTTCCCGCGCGCGAACAAGTGCTCTTGCTGGAAAATCAGGAATTCCGCATTTTGGCTTCGCCGGTGCATCATATCATCCCGACCATCGGCCTGCGCATCGAGTTGCGGCAAAAGGATCGAGTGATCGCCTATTCGGGAGATACCGAGCCTTGTCAGGAGATGATCCGCCTGGCATCCGGCGCCGATGTGTTGATCCACGAGGCCGGCGGTGATAGTGTGGGGCATTCAACCCCCGCGCAAGCCGCCGAGATCGCCCGCCAGGCCGAGGTCGGCACGTTGTATCTCGTGCACTATGCAAATGCCACTCCGCAAGCCTATCAAAAAATGCTGACCGAAGCCTCTCAGCACTTCTCAGGCCCCATTTATCTTGCTCAGGATCTGATGCGATTGGAATTCTAGGAGGTGTTATGTCCCTCAAAGAAGCCTATGAACGCTGGAAACGCGAAATTCTCGCGCCTGTGTTGGCGCGCTTCCCCGAACGCAAAGCTCACTTTGAGACTTCCTCCGGGATCGAAATGCCGCGTTTTCTCCTCCCATCCGATCCGGACGCAGATTACGAGGAGAAGCTGGGCTTCCCCGGCCAGTATCCGTTCACTCGCGGCGTTCAACCGACCATGTATCGCGGCCGTTTCTGGACCATGCGTCAGTATGCCGGCTATGCCACAGCCGAGGAGACCAATCGGCGTTTCCGCTACCTTTTGGAACAGGGACAGACCGGCCTCTCGGTCGCCTTCGACCTTCCCACCCAAATCGGGTACGATGCCGACCATCCGATGGCTGCCGGCGAGGTGGGCAAGGTGGGAGTTTCGATCTGCTCTCTCGAGGATATGGAACGCCTTTTTGATGGCATCCCGCTGGAAAAAGTTTCGACTTCGATGACGATCAACGCCCCTGCCGGCATTTTGTTGGCCATGTATATCGCCGTGGCTAAAAAACAAGGGGCGGAGATTCGCAAACTGCGCGGCACGCTCCAAAATGATATCCTGAAAGAATACATTGCCCGCGGCACGTATATTTTTCCGCCCGAACCCTCAATGCGCCTGATCACCGACATCTTCCGCTTCTGTGCGCGCGAGGTGCCGCACTGGAATACGATCTCGATCAGCGGCTATCACATTCGGGAAGCCGGCTCGACCGCGGTGCAGGAAGTGGCCTTCACCCTGGCAAACGGCGTCGCCTATGTTCAGGCGGCAATCGAGGCCGGATTGGACGTGGACGAATTCGCGCCGCAGATCTCGTTCTTTTTCAATGCCCATAACAATTTGCTCGAAGAAGTGGCCAAGTTCCGCGCCGCGCGCCGGCTTTGGGCACGCATTATGCGCGAACGCTTTGGCGCCCGTCAGCCGGCCTCCTGGCAATTGCGCTTCCATACTCAGACGGCCGGTTCTACCCTAACGGCTCAACAGCCGGAGAACAACGTTGTGCGCGTCACCATCCAGGCCTTGGCTGCAGTGCTCGGCGGGACACAATCCCTGCATACCAACAGCATGGACGAGGCCCTCTGGCTACCTACCGAGAAATCCGTGCGCGTCGCGCTGCGCACGCAGCAGATCATCGCCTACGAGTCTGGCATCGCCGATACAGTGGACCCGCTGGCTGGCTCGTACCTGATCGAATATCTGACCGATGAAATCGAACGCCGCGCCGAAGAATACATTCGCAAGATCGACGAGATGGGCGGTGCCCTACGCGCCATTGAACGCGGCTATATGCAGGCCGAAATTCAGGAAGCGGCCTACCGTGCCCAGCAGGCCATTGAATCCGGTGAGCAGATCGTCGTGGGAGTGAACGCGTTCCAGGTCGAAGAACAGGTGGCACTGGAACGGCTCAAAGTAGATCCGCGCATCGAGATAGAGCAGAAAGCTCGCTTGCAGGCACTGCGTCAACGGAGAGATTCCCAGCGTGTAGCCGCTCTGCTCACCCATCTAGAAAACAGCGCACGGGGAAGCGAAAACCTGATGCCGATCTTCATCGAGTGCGTGGAAAACGGCGTGACCCTCGGTGAAATTTGTGCCGTGCTGCGCCAGACATGGGGAGAATACGTCGCAGAGCGTTTTTAGTCATTCCGCAGTTCGCAGCGCAAGCACCCCTTTTGCCACCAAAGTTATTGCACTCCTATGCAGAGGGAATGCCGACCTTCTAAATCCTGTGCTGTGATGTCCCTACTAAGGTATAATTCATCTTATATAGGGAAACGGTCAGGCAGGAAAGTCTCCCGAGCGCGTATCAACTTGGAGGTTCTTTATGGAAAAACTCGGTCGCTATGAAATCCGTGGAGAGCTAGGGCGGGGAGGCATGGCTACGGTCTATCGCGCCTACGATCCTCTGTTCGAGCGCGAAGTGGCGATTAAAGTACTGCCACCTCATTTGATGGAGGATCCCCAGTTCCGCAAACGCTTCGAGCGCGAGGCGCGCATTGTGGCCCGCTTGGAGCACCCGGCCATTGTGCCGGTTTATGATGTCGGCGAGGAAAACGGGCAGCTCTTCTTCGTCATGCGCTATATGAGCGGGGGTTCCTTGGCTGATCGACTAAAAAAAGGCCCTCTTTCCATTCAGGACACCTTTCATATTCTGGAACATTTGGCACCGGCGCTGGATGAAGCCCATGCAAAAGGGATTGTGCATCGCGATCTGAAGCCGGCCAACATTCTTTTCGATGCTTCCGGCCTGCCTTATCTTTCAGATTTCGGCATCGCAAAGGTCATTAGCGGCCAACAAACCACGTTGACGGGCGATTTTATCGTCGGCACTCCAGCCTATATCAGCCCGGAGCAGGCAAAAGGGGAGGCGGTGGATCGGCGGAGCGATATTTACGCTCTGGGCGCCATTCTCTATCACATGCTGAGCGGGCAACCACCCTACCAGGCCGATACGCCGATGAGCCTGGCACTGAAGCACATTACCGAGCCGCCGCCAGATATCTTGCAAGTCAATCCCTCTTTGCCACCGGCACTGGCCGCTTTGATCCGCAAGGCAATGGCCAAAGACCCGGCTGAGCGCTTTGTCTCGGCAAGCGCGCTAGTAGAATCCTTACGCAACATTCTGGAGGGCACCAGCCCCGCTCTTTGGCAGGAAGCAGCTCCGACGATAGATGTCCCCGCCCCCACGGTGCGCCGGACATCGGTGCCATCAAGCCGAGGTCCCGCTTTCCTGTGGCCGTTGCTCGTAGGCGCACTGGTTGTCCTCGTAATCGTTTTTTCTCTGGCAGGGATTGCCGTGCTACGTCGGACGGCTCGCTCGGTACACCCTGCTATCCCATCGTCTTCTCCGCCGGTCTTCACACCCTCGCGCGCCGTCGCCATGCCACCTATGATGGTCATGGCCACGAATACCGCCACGGCTACCCTCGCTCCTTCCCCCTCTCCTACCCCTCTCCCCACGGCCACGGCTACGCCCTATGTGCCTCCGGTCATCGGTGGCGCCGATGCGGTTGCACTGGTCGCATCGAATGAGATTTGGTTGGCTTCGCTGGATGGTCAAAAGGTGGAGCAGCTGACCCACGATCGTGCCGCCAAGCGCAACCTGGAATGGCTCCCCGATCGCAAGCACCTGCTCTACCTCACCGGTAAATGCATCAACGTGCTCAATATCGAGAGTCAAGAGAGTCAGACGCTCGCCTGCTTTGAAGGAGCGACCGCCCTGGATGCAGTGCGTCCTTCGCCGGATGGAAAGTGGCTGGCGATCATCTTGGACCGTGAGCTGTACATCGTACCGCTGGACTTAAACGCGCTGGGAGGGATCCGAAATCGGTTAGGATTGCGCGCCTTAATCGAACGGCAAGGGTGTCTGTTCTATAATGCGGTGGCCGTCAAAGACATGCGCTGGTCCAGCCAGGGCTTTAAACTGGCGTTGCAAGTGCTGAGCGTCAGCGGGAACCGGCGCGTGGATGCGATTGTGTTATACGATTTTCGCAGTTGCACCGCCGACCTGCCCTTCAAGCTGGATGAATTCCCTGCAGCACGATTTACGATTGGCGGCTATGGGAGCAACCCCGTTATCCCCTCTTTCGATTGGGATGGCGAAACGCTCTTCGTGCTGAACGGATTGCGCCGTAACGATGGTTTTGGCGATCTATACGAATACAATGCCGATTCGCACAAAGGCCAGCAAATCAATCCGATCCAGAGCGTGTGCTGTTACCGCGATGCGCGTTGGAGTCCGGATAAACGTTATCTGATCTTTGCTTTCCAGGATATCCGTCTCGGGTCACAAGGCAAAATCGAGGTCTATTACGTTCCATATGGCACGATCAGCACAGAGATGGAGTATACTCCGCTGCCATTGCCACCGTTCTTTGTTCGCCCTGATGAGAAACCACAATTTGCTCTACGCCCGGTGGAATAACGATGAATGGCTCCACTGCAAAAATCATCTCTGCTACATGGGCCCGATTCAATACAGGAGACGGACAAACGTGGATGACACGAAAATAAAGTTTACAGCAAAAGCGGTTTTTGACCACAAAGTACTAAAATTTTGTTACAAAATTTGCGATTTTCCTAGAGCTATTTAGATCTCAAAACTTGAAATGCTTTGAGGGTATGCCCTTCTGGGGTGAAAGGACTTTTTGCAGTGAACTCATGAATACTTTTCTGCAACTTTCGCTCCTTCTGGTAATCATTTTGCTTTCGGCAAAGCTGGCCGGCTACCTAAGCATTCGTCTGAATCAGCCGGCCGTATTAGGCGAATTATTGGTCGGTATCTTGCTTGGCCCGACGGTGTGGAACATCCTCCAGTGGCCCTTCATTGATGTTTCTCTGAAGCATATGCTCCATGATCTTTCAGAGATGGGAGTATTGCTCCTGATGTTTCTAGCCGGTTTGGAGCTGCATTTCCGCGAACTAACCCGTAACCTGCGGGTTGCTGCACTGGCCGGCACTTTTGGGGTGATCCTTCCGATATTGGGTGGTTGGGGAGTTGGTCGCTTGTTCGGTCTGGACTCTCAGGCCGCATTCTTTTTGGGATTGATCCTGGCTGCAACCAGCGTCAGTATCTCCGCTCAAACCCTGATGGAACTCGGTCATCTCCGCTCGCGCGTTGGGTTGGGATTGCTGGGTGCAGCAGTGTTGGATGACATTCTGGCGATCTTGTTCCTTTCCGTTTTCCTGGCCCTCCTCAACGGTAACGGGGACTGGCTTTCCCTGCTTGGGGTCGGATTGCGCGTACTCGCTTTCCTGGCCTTGGCTTTCGGCCTCGGATTGTGGATTCTGCCGCGCTGGAGCAAAACCATCGATCGCTTGCCGATCAGCCAAGGGACGCTGGCCTTTGCCCTGAGCATTGTGCTGATCTACGGCGTAGCTGCAGAGACGATCGGCCATCTGGCTCCCATTACCGGTGCCTTTTTGGCCGGAGTGATGTTTGCCCGAACGCCTCAAAAGGAAAAGATTGTAGAAGGGGTGCATGCACTGGCTTATGGGTTGTTTGTACCGATCTTTTTCATCAACATCGGTCTCTCGGTAAATGGGCGCAACCTTTCCCCTAGAATGTGCTTGTTGGCACTCGCTGTGATTTTGATAGCAGTGTTCAGCAAGTGGCTAGGGGCTGGGTTAGGAGGCTATCTTGGAGGATTCTCAAAGATCGAATCGATCCAACTTGGCGCAGGAATGATCCCGAGAGGGGAAGTGGGATTGATCATCGCCAGTGTTGGCGCGCCGTATAATCTTGTCACCGAGGATGAGTTCGCTGTAATCCTCTTGATGGTCCTGGTCACAACACTGCTCACGCCCGTTATTTTACGTCCCCTGTTCAATGAACGAAAGGCAACGGCGCCTGTTCTTGCTCTTAATACTCCTGAAAAGGAGGATCAGTAATGTATCTCATCTTGTTCGTGCTTCACGATCCATCCAAAATGGAAGAACTTCTCTCCGGTTGGGAAGAGGAAGGGATCGAGAGAGCAACCGTTCTTTCCAGCACGGGCCTCGGTCGCCTTCGGCAATTCAAGGGATGGCGAGACGATCTTCCCTTAATTCCGTCCTTGGAAGATTTCTATAAAGCCGAAGATCACTTCAACCGCACTATCTTCACGGTGGTGCGCGATCTGGATTCTGCCCACAGATTGCTCCAGGTGGCAAACAGGGTGGTCGGTGACCTCTCGCAACCTAACACCGGCATCTTACTGGTTTTGCCCTTGGTGGAAGCCTTCGGGCTGGATAAGATTGCTTAAATCTTTCGATGATAATTGGATCTGCCCAACTCCACACTCTTCTTTTGCGAGGAAACATGTACCGAGTCGTATTACTTCGTCATGGACAGAGCACTTGGAATCTTGAGAACCGCTTCACCGGTTGGACCGATGTCGGCCTGACCGAGCAAGGGATACAAGAGGCCATCCAGGCCGGGCGGCGATTGAAAGAAGCCGGCTACACATTCGATCTGGCTTTCACTTCCGTCCTGCGCCGGGCGATCAAAACGCTCTGGCTGGTGCTCGAAGCAATGGAACTGGAATGGATCCCGGTTTATTGCTCTTGGCGACTGAACGAGCGTCATTACGGGGCGCTACAAGGCCTGAACAAGGCCGAGATGGCGGCGAAATACGGGGAGGAACAAGTGAAACTCTGGCGACGGAGCTACGACGTTCCACCGCCACCGCTGGATTGGGACGATGCACGTCATCCGCGCTTCGACCGCCGCTACGCCTTTCTGGACCCGAAAATTCTGCCGTCCCGTGAATCGCTCAAGGACACGCTGGAACGCGTTCTGCCTTATTGGCACGAGACGATCGTCCCGGCTATTCGTGACGGTCGGCGCGTATTAATCGCCGCCCACGGGAACAGCCTGCGCGCGCTGGTCAAATATCTCGATCAGCTTTCGGATCAGGAAATCGTAGAGCTGAACATCCCTACTGGCATCCCGCTGGTCTACGAGCTAGATGGGGATCTCCGACCTTTGCGGCACTATTACCTGGCGACCGAAGAAGAAGTGGCACGTGCTGCAGCTACCGTTGCCGCTCAGGGAAAAGCTCGATAGAACGTAACTACCTACCCATCCTACCATAAATTTGGTAAGCTCCTCACATGGTGCAAACCTCTCCATCGATTGCCGATTTCTTGATATCTTTTCCCACCTCCTTAACCCCGAATTGACCTACAATCACTATAATACCTTTTCGTGGAGGCACGCATGAACGAACTTTTATTTCTCGGCTTAACCGCTCTATTCTTTTTGCTCTCCATTGGGCTGCTCAATGCGCTCGATGGATTGCGGGAGGATAAGTCATGAATCCGCTTTATTGGGTCACAGGACTTGTGGCTCTGGGGCTGCTGCTCTACCTCATTCTCGCTTTAGTAAAACCGGAGTGGTTCGGATGAGCGCCTGGCTTCAATTGATCATTTACTTTGCGGTCTTGCTGATGTTGGTCAAGCCGCTCGGCGCGTACATGGCGAAAGTTTATCAAGGCGAGCGCGTCTTCCTGGACCCCGTGCTGGGTCCCGTTGAACGATTCCTTTACCGCCTCTCAGGCATTGACCCGCACTCCGAGATGACATGGAAAACCTATGCCATCGCCATGTTAATCTTCAACTTCTTCGGCCTGAGTGTGGTTTATCTGCTGCAACGCCTGCAGGGACTTCTGCCCCTCAACTTCGCAAGGGAGCGCCTGACACGATGATGGGTTTGATTCAATCGAACGGAAACGGCGTCGCCTCAAACCTCAAGCCGACAGTTGATTCCATTGCCCGAGCAGGGGGGACCCCTCTGGTAGTGACTCGCGACAACAAAGCGCTGGGAGTCATCCATTTGAAAGACATCGTCAAAGGCGGCATGAAGGAACGCCTCGCGCAACTGCGCAAGATGGGTATTAAGAGCGTGATGATCACTGGCGACAATCCGCTGACGGCTGCTGCCATCGCCGCCGAAGCAGGCGTGGACGATTTTCTAGCGCAAGCCACACCCGAAACCAAACTGAAACTTGTCCGCGAATATCAAGCGGAGGGACGGCTAGTCGCAATGACAGGCGACGGCACGAACGACGCGCCCGCGCTTGCTCAAGCCGACGTTGCCGTGGCGATGAACACGGGCACGCAACCCGCGCGCGAAGCCGCCAACATGGTGGACCTGGACAGCGACCCGACCAAGATAATCGAAATCGTGGAGATCGGTAAACAACTGCTGATGACGCGCGGCGCATTGACCACCTTCAGCATTGCGAACGATGTCAGCAAATATTTCGCCGTCATTCCTGCCGCTTTTGCCAGCATATATCCGCAGTTGAACGCGCTCAACATCATGCATTTTGCCACGCCCGAAAGCGCGATTATGTCCGCGGTGATTTTCAACGCGCTCATCATCATCGCATTGATCCCGCTGGCGTTGCGCGGCGTGCCATATCGTGCAGTTGGCGCAGCGCAGTTGTTGCGCGATAACCTTTTGATCTACGGCCTTGGCGGTCTGCTTTTGCCATTCATTGGAATCAAGGTCATTGATATGTTGTTGGTGGCGCTACACCTGGTGTAATTCCGTCATTGCGAGGAGGACGATAGCCCGACGAGGCAATCTCAGACTTAATCATTAGGAGTGCTTCGTCGCAAAAAACCAGATCGCTCCTCGCAATGACATGAATGGAGTACAAATGATGAAAACAGAACTTTCTCTTCTCAAAATCGCTGGTATCCTTTGCACGGCTGGACTTGTCATAGCCAGTGTTGCACCAAACGCATTGAAGATCCCTAGTGCAGTACGCCCGTGGATATTTGTGTTCACCATCGCATGGGTGCTGATTCTTGTTTCTGGAGTCTTTTCATGAAAGTACAACTTCGCCCAGCCGTCACGCTGCTGGCATTGCTTACTGTCATCACTGGCGTGATCTACCCCCTCACCGTGACGGGACTCGCCCAAGTCATCTTTCCCCAGCAAGCGAATGGCAGTCTCATCGTCGTAGACGGAAGGACCTACGGCTCGGAACTTATCGGTCAGCAATTCGATGATCCGAAATATTTCTGGGGACGTCCTTCTGCGGCGGGATACAATGCTGCCGCTTCGTCTGGCTCAAACTTGGGACCGATGAATCCATCGCTCGAAGAAGTTGTGCAGGCACGAATGGACGCGCTCCATGTGGCTGACCCGAACAACCCGTTTCCGATTCCCGTTGACCTGGTCACTGCTTCGGCGAGCGGACTCGACCCGCACATCAGCGTGGCGTCGGCGTTGTACCAAGTCCGTAGGGTGGCAGCAGCCCGCGGGTGGAGTGAAGCGGAAGTCACATCCCTGGTTGAGAAATTCACCGAAGGGCGTCAGTTCGGAATATTCGGCGAGCCGCGAGTCAATGTTTTCTTGGTGAATCTTGCATTGGATGGACTACAATAGATTCGATGGATAAACGCCCTGACCCTGATGAACTGCTAAAAAATATTCAAGCCGAAGAAACGCGGCGCGGACGGCTGAAAATTTTTCTCGGCTATGTGGCGGGCGTAGGCAAGACCTATGCCATGCTCGAAGCCGCGCACCAACGCAAGGCGCAGGGCGTGGATGTGGTGGTCGGGTACATCGAAACGCATAAACGCGCCGAGACGGAAGAATTGGTGGAAGGGTTGGAGGTGTTGCCGCGTAAACAGGTGGAATATCGCGGCGTGACCCTGCCCGAAATGGATGTGGATGGCGTGATTGCGCGCCGTCCACAACTTGTTTTGGTGGATGAGTTCGCGCATACGAACGCGCCAGGCTCGCGCCATGCCAAACGCTATCAGGACGTGCAGGAAATTCTCGCAGCAGGTATCGATGTTTACACCACGCTCAATATTCAGCACCTGGAAAGCCTGAACGACATCGTGGCGCAGGTGACGGGAGTCATTGTCCGCGAGACGATTCCAGACCGAGTCATTGATGAGGCGTCAGAGATCGAAGTGATTGACCTGCCGCCTGATGAATTGTTGGCGCGTTTGCGAGAGGGGAAGGTCTATGTGCCCGATCAGGCGGCACGGGCGATTCAGAAATTTTTCCGCAAGGGGAATCTCACCGCGCTGCGCGAGATCTGCCTGCGCCGAGCTGCCGAGCGGGTTGACGATCAAATGCGCGCCTACATGCAGACCCGCGCCATTCAAAGCATTTGGCCAGCGAGTGAACGCTTACTGGTTTGCATCAGCCCCAGCCCGTTGAGCGAGCGACTCGTCCGTACCACGCGGCGGCTGGCGGATGAACTCAACGCGGAATGGCTTGCACTGTATGTGGAGACGCCAATTTGCCTCGATGTCACAAGAGAAGCGCGACCGCGTGGCTAGGATTTTGCAACTAGCTGAAGACTTGGGTGCAAAATCATATACGCTGTCCTCCAACGGCTCGATGGATTCGGTCGTACGGACAGTGATAGACTTTGCCCATAAGAAAAACATCACCAAGATCGTGGCGGGCAAATCGCTCCGTCCGCATTGGCAGGAGTTACTGCGCGGCTCGTTTGTGGATAAGTTGCTCCGTCAAAGCAAGGACATTGACGTGTATGTTGTGACCAGTTCCGACAAACCTTCCGTGCCTTCAAAAGAAAATCCGCCGCGTTTGGATAGTTCTATCAGCCGTTATGCATGGAGTCTTGTTTTAGTAGCGCTTGCAACAAGTGTTGGGATGTTGATCGGCAGACGCATTGAAGCGACGAATCTTGTCATGGTGTATTTGCTGGCAGTGGTTTTTGCTGCGGTCTATCTTGGGCGCGGGCCCGCCATCTTTGCATCATTACTTGGCGTATTGGCCTTCGATTTTCTGTTTGTGCATCCCTTCTTTACGTTTACAGTAGCCGATACCGAATACATCATTACATTCATCGGTTTGTTTTTGGTGGGCTTGGTCATCAGCCAACTGGCGGCGCACGCCGGTGAGCAGGCGCAGGCTGCCCGTCAACGCGAGGCAGAGACGGCGGAGTTGTACGACCTCAGCCGCGACCTCGCCTCGGCGACCGATCTCGATTCGATTTTGGCTGTCTTGCAAAAACATTTGGAACAAACCTTTAGTTGTTCCATCGCGATCCTGCTTCCGGAGGGGGATCATCTCGTTGCCCGCGCCCTCAGCAAAAACATGCGCTTGAGCGACGAAGAAATCGCCGTGGCCGATTGGGTCTATCGTCATGCCGAGCCTGCGGGTCGGCACACTAATACCCTGCCTGCCGCGCAATTGCAGTACCTGCCGCTCAAAACATCAAAGGGCGTAGTGGGTGTGTTGGGTGTGGGGAAATCCGACATCAGCGGCAGCGATCTCACCCCCGCCCAGCGCCGCCTGATAGAATTGTTTGCCAACCAGGGCGCGCAGACCATCGAACGCGCCCGCCTCGAGGAGCAGACGCGCCAGATCGCGTTGTTACAGTCCGCCGAGAAATTACAGAATATCCTGCTCAATTCCATCTCGCACGACCTGCGCACGCCACTGGTTGCCATCACGGGCGCCCTCTCTGCGCTCGACGAGAATCACGAAATGGACGAATCCACCCGCGCCGCGCTCATCGAAAATGCGCGCAGCGAAGCGGAGCGGCTCAACCGTCTCGTAAGCAATCTGCTCAATATGACGCGCGTCGAAAGCGGCCCCATCAAACTTCATCGTGAACCCAGCGATGTGCAAGACCTGATCAGCACCGCCATCAAGCAGCTCGGCAGGTACGCCGAAAAGCGTCAAATCAAGGTGGATGTACCCGCCGACTTCCCGCTCGTGCCGATGGACTTCACGCTCATGGTGCAGGTGATGGTCAACTTGCTGGAGAACGCCATCAAATATTCGCCGCCGAATTCGTTGATCGAGGTGACCGCCACCCTGGCTGACTCACGCGTCCGCATCGAGGTCCTGGACCGTGGGGTGGGTATTCCGCCCGAGGATCTTTTGCGCGTCTTCGACAAATTCTACCGGGTACAACGCCCCGAAAACGTCAGCGGCACCGGGCTGGGGCTCTCGATCAGCAAAGGGATTGTCGAAGCGCACGGCGGCACCATCCGCGCCTTGAACCGTGATGGCGGGGGTACGATCCTCGAAGTTACGTTACCATTGGAGCCATGACACTCGGCAATCAACGCGTTCTGATCGTGGATGATGAAGCGTCCATTCGGCGCTACCTGCGCGCTGTGCTCGGCGCACAGGGCCTGACCGTGTACGAAGCGGCCAGCGGGGAGGAAGCCCTGCAATCTGTCATCGCTCACCGCCCCGATATTATCATCCTCGACCTGGGTCTGCCCGACATGGACGGCATTGAAGTCACGCGCCGCCTACGCGAGTGGAGTCAAACGCCCATCATCATTCTCTCCGTGCGCGAAGCCGAACAGGACAAGATCGCCGCCCTCGACGCCGGCGCCGACGACTACCTGACCAAACCGTTCGGCACGGGCGAACTTCTCGCTCGGATGAGGGTCGCGCTTCGCAAACAACTGCCTGCGGCGAATGAACCGATCTTTGAATCCAAAGGCTTGAGAATGGATTTTGCCCGCCGCCTGGTCACGGTCAATGGAAAAGAAATCCAACTTACGCCCACCGAGTATGATCTGCTGAAAATCCTTGTCACTCATGCGGGCAAGGTCATCACGCATCGTCAATTGCTTAAACAAGTCTGGGGCGAAGGCTATGACGATATACACATCCTGCGAGTCAACATCAGCAACCTGCGGAGAAAGATCGAGCCGGATCCCTCACGTCCAACCTACATCCACGCCGAACCCGGCGTGGGATATCGGTTGATGGCGTAATGGATATTTGACTCCGCTGCAAAAACATTTCTGCTACATAGGCCCAATTCAATCCGACACGAACGAACACGGAGGACATGGAAAAAATTAATAAAAATTTTACATCTAAAGCTTTTTAAAAAAGAACTAAATTTTCTGCATAATTTTGCGATTTTTCTAGAGCCATTTGGATCTCAAAGTGAACTCCGCAAAGCAACTCACTCCAAAACAAAAACGCCGCTCTCCAAGAAGCGAGCGGCGAAGCGGAGGAAAGCCTCTACATCGTCATAGTTGCTCACCAACCCTAGTGAAACACGCACAGCGCCACTGGCTTTGCCATCAATACAGAGACGAAAATCCTCCAGTGTCAGGCGGTGTTCATGTCCTGGCTGATTGAAGCAGGCTGCCAGCTCCAGGCGTTCCAGGCCGAGGGCAATTTCGCCGGCACCGGGATTACAAAAACAGCCAGTGCGCAACGAGATACGTGCTTGGTTTGCCAACTGTTCCACCCGGCGATGATCGATCGGTTGCCCTTGAGCATCGAAGAAATTCAAGGCAACGGTCGCACCGCGCGCGTGGGTATCCGTGGGGCCATAAATGCGCACCAGCGGTTGACCGTTCGGATGCTTTAGACTCTGCAGGTTTTCAAGCAACCAGCCGGTGAGGCATTCCAGACGGGTGCGGATCAGATCATAACCGATGCGCTGGATATGCCGCAGGCCGATGGCCACAGCCGGGATATTGAGATAATTCAGCGTGCCCTCTTCAAACGCCGCGGCGCCGTCGGCGAAATAGTATCTATCTCCCTGCACCGAGGCCACCGTGATTGTGCCGCCGGCAAACCACGGGCGATGAAGTTTGCGCAGGGCCTCTTTGCGGGCAATCAGCGCGCCCACGCCAGTTGGATAGCCGAAGATTTTATAGAACGAGATGGGGACAAAATCCGGATGCACTTGCGAAAGATCGAGCGGGGAGGTGGGGACAAAAGCGGCGGCATCCAGGAGCACATCCCAGCCCAGAGCCTGGGCACGCGCCACCCATTCGAGTGAGTGACGCACACCGGAGAAATTCGATTGGGCAGGATAAGCAAAAAGGGAGGCTTTGCCTGGAGGGCGGCGCTCCAGCTCAAGGTCCAAAAAGGCAGCGGGAATGCGCATTTCAGGCAGCTCGACCGGGATGTAGGTCACTTCGGCGCTGCGGGCTCGCGCAAATTCGCGAATTCCGTTCACCGAGTTGTGATTATCGAAGGTGAGCAGGTAGCGGCTACCGGGTTCAAAGGGGTAGGATTCACCGACCAGCTTCAACGCGCCGCTGGCATTGGCGGTGAAGATGACCTCGTATTCCTGTGGATCGGCACGGAAGAACTCGAGGATGCGTAAGCGGGTCTCTTCGATTGCTTCTGTGGCGGCCAGGGAAGTAGGGTTGGTGGAATGGGGATTGCCGAAGACGTTTTCGTTCAACCAGCGCAAGTGTTCGCGCACCTGCGATTCGGCATAGAGGCCACCACCGGTGTAATCCAGATAAATATGCCCTAGACGATCCAGGCGGGCATATTCTGCATCGCGCAGGACATCTAGGGCATGGGTTTGAGCATAGGCAGGGTAACGTTGCAGGAAATCGTAGTAGGACATTCTCCCTAACCCTCTTCGGGAGGCAAGGTGGGCTGCTCCATGCCAATGCCTAAGGGTTGCCACTTGCGCGGATCCTTGAGGCGATGTTGCATACCGCCGCGATCGTGAACTTGATCGAAGTGGACCGGTTTGATGTACATCCCCTCACCATCCAGCAGTCCGGTGATGCCGGTCTGACCGGGTTCGGGGCGCTTGTGCTGGCAATACCAGCAGGTGGAGGGATCGTGGGGCTTATAGTCAATCGGCTCTTCGTAGGTGGTGATGTACCCTTCGTAGTTGCGCACCACGACCTTGTGATCGGACATGCTGATCAGATAATTGGGCATGATCGGGATTTTGCCGCCGCCGCCTGGGGCATCCACGATGTATTGGGGAACAGCATAGCCGGAGGTATGGCCGCGCAGGCCTTCGATGATCTCAATGCCCTTGGTCACCGGAGTGCGGAAGTGCCCGGCTCCTTCTACCAGATCGCACTGATAGAGGTAATACGGTCGCACGCGAATGCGCGTGAGCTTCTGCACCAACTCTCGCTGGATGTGGACGCAATCATTGACGCCGGCCAGGAGCACGGACTGATTCCCCAACGGGATGCCGGCGCGCGTCAGGCGATCGCAGGCATCGGCCAGTTCCTGGGTGATCTCATTCGGATGATTGACGTGAATGTTCATCCAGAGCGGGTGGTATTTCTGGAGCATATCCACCAGTTCTTGCGTGATGCGCATGGGCAAGAAAACCGGGACGCGCGAGCCGATGCGGATGATCTCAATGTGAGGGATCTCGCGCAGACGGGAGAGGATCTCCTCCAGGATCTTTGGCGCCAGGACAAGCGGATCGCCGCCGGAAAGGAGCACATCGCGCACCTGAGGAGTACGGCGCAGATATTCCAGCTGCATTTCAAATTCCTGGCGCGAGAAGGTGGCCGCCGGGTTGCCCACAATGCGCGAGCGGGTGCAGTAACGACAATAGGAAGCGCATTGCGTGGTGACGAGCATGAGGACGCGATCGGGATAGCGATGGACGAGCCCGGGCACCGGAGAATGTTTATCCTCGGCCAGCGAATCTTCCATCATCGCCGTGAAGGGCACGAGCTCTTTATCGGTCGGGATGACTTGCCGCCGGATGGGGTCGTTCGGGTCCTCGGGGTTGATCAGCGAGATGAAGTAAGGGGTGATATCGACGCGGAACAGGCCGCTGCTATTGAGCGCGCGGCGTTCGGATTCCGTTAAAGGGATAACTTGTTCGATTTCCTCAGCCGTATTCAGGCGGTGGCTCAATTGCCAGCGCCAATCCATCCATTTTTCGTCAGGAACATCGGCAAAAATCGGAGCACGCTTATTGGCAACTAAAGGTGTAGGCATAGGTTCCTCCAGAAAAGTAGCGAAAGTTGGACTTAAACTGAGAGGGTGCCAACTTCGCCAGGCGGATCATGATCGGGTCGGTAAAAGCCGGCAAAATAGGCCAGCAAGAAGAAAGGAAGGCGCTCGTGGACAAACACCTTTCTCATGTCACCTATTATAACGGTCAAGAGCGGTTTGATGGGAGAATAGACGGGAGGGGGAAGAGGGGTAGGATGTTAGGAGGTTAGGGGTTAGGAGGAAGGATGGAACGAGATTCACGTTGAAAGAGGGGGAGCTCGTCGAGTGCCGCAACATACCAGCCACTTTCTGAAATTACCCATCGCCCCTCACGAAGCACGGCAGCAAAAGCAATGGCGGGAGGATGCTCTAAAGGAGGCAATTCTATGGATGCCAGATAGTCGGCGGGATGGAATATATACCCATTAGGTCTCAAGGTAAAGATTTGTGTATACCCATCCGGCCATTTGACCCAGAGGAGTAACTCTCGTCCCGGCAAAAGTTGACGGCGAGTGGTTACTTTCAAAATCAGAGTATTCCCCAATCGAGCCACCTGCCAGTTTTCAATCGCATTTCCTCGCACCGGCATCTCGTTTAAACGAGCAAAATTGACTTGATCGGGATCGTTCATATCGGCCGATGTGATGGCCGGAAGGGGCAACGTTTGCACATCGAGTCCTACCAGAGAGGGAGTTTCCAAAACGGCAAAAAGCTCATTACGACGGGCAAAGGCAGATAAAAATCCACCCAGCAAAACGAGTTGCGAAGAATATTGCCGAATCGCTCGCGCCTTTATAGCAACCTGGGAAGGGGAAAGAGGTAACCAAGACCATGTTTCGATCGTTTTTAGCCGTTCAGGAGGCAACAGAACCTCACCTGGATTATTTCCTTTGGGTTGTGGGAAAGAAGCATAATGTACGATATATCCCCACACCTGCGGTCGATATTGCGGATCGGCTTGTTCTTCGAGCACCAGCGCCATGCGGATAAAAGCACTCAAAGCACGATGATCCGGATGTTGATCGGCCGGGTGCGGTATGACCAGCAAATCCGGTCGTTCTTTTTTCAATAGAAAACGCAAATCTGCCAACACGCGATCGCCACAGTAAACAGCATTCGTATCGAAGATCCCACCGTAAGGGGGGGCTGAGACTTTTGTGTAAGGAGCTCGAAAGGGACATTGTGTATTCCAATCGCTCAGCCACATCGGAAAAAGGCCGCGATCCGGATAGCCCAGGAAGATCACATGTTCTGCAGGGAGACCAAGGACTTTCAGCGCGGCCAAGGATTCCCGTTGCCGTCGTTGTCCCATGCGGATGTAATTCGCCGGACGAGGGCGGGCCCGTTTTTCCAACACCAACGGTGCGGCCGGTTGCGCATCGCCGTTAGTGGTGATCACCACGGTCACGCCTATGTTCTGTTCTAAAGCTTGTTGAATCAGCCCACCGGCAGCCAAGGTTTCGTCATCGGGATGTGGCGCAACGATCAGGATCCGATGTACGCCGCTTAAATCCACCACAGGCAAGGCAGCCAACCGAATAGAGGGGGAGAACGCAGAGAAAAACGCCCGTCCGGGGGATTGCATCATCGGCAGCAGGAAGAAGAAAAAAGCAAAAAGCAACAGAAGGCCGAGGAAAGCGCTTTTGTGGCGATGGTGTCGCCATCCCTGCCAGCCACCACATAGAAGCCAGGCACGCACGATCTGAACATACATGTGCAATCGCCAGAGAATGCCGTGCTTCCGATGAAATTCGCTAGGAGTATGCCAGACCCCTCGGAGGGATATAAAACGTGTGCGGTAGTTGCCTTGATAAGCGGCGATCGTGAGGGCTGTTTCAAACCCGTAGCCGGCTGCCGCTTGCCGGTTGATCCGCTCCAGGATCTCCCGACGCACGCATCGCTGTCCGCTCAACCAGGGTGTGACCCAATGGGAAAAATCGGTATATAAGCGGCCGCCGCGGAAGACACCCACGCTCATATCGGCACGATGTTCTAATACCGGCCGGATTAAGGCATCCAAATGCACCGGCTGCAAACCAACCAGATCGGCATCCAACAAGAGCAGATACTCTGCCTCTGTGGCTTCGAGGGCGGTAAAAATGGCTTGCCCTTTCCCCAGGTTGGTTTCGTGGCGAAGCAGACGGATGCGAGGATCGCGTTCGGCAGCCCGCAGGATATCTTCCGCCGTTTGATCGGTGGAGCCATCATCCACCACTAGAATCTCATTCAGGTCTTGGCGCTGACAAACCACCTCCAACACACGCCCAATGCGATTCGCTTCGTTATAAGCAGGGATGATGGCAACGATGGATTCTCGGAAGCTCATAAAGATCCTCCTATAGGCTTTTTAGCCAGGAGCAAGATGATAGTATGTGCTGCCCCGCGAATGCTGGGAAAAGCATAGCGTTCTGTCAGAATTTCAAAGCCACTTGCACCTATTACCCGGCGGATAAACGTAGGGGAGCGCGGCGTAGCCGGAACCGTCAGACGCGAGAAAAGCGCATAAAGCCAACCCAAAGGACTGAGCGCATTGGGAAATGTGATCACCAAACGCCCATCTTCAGCCAGGAGGGTGGAAAGAAGGTGTAAGAGCGGATGTGGATCCGGATAGTAATCGAAAACTCCAATGCAGGCGATCCAACCCCATGGTCGCAGATAGAGACTCTCTAGATCATGGACAAAGGTGATGTTCTGCCGCAGAGCAACAGGTAACTTTTGCGCTCGCTCCACGGCACGAGCGATCATTTGGGATGAAATATCGAACGCCGTAACCCGACAGCCTCGAGAGGCCAGATCAAAAGTCACCCGACCGGTTCCACAGCCATAATCCAGCACGGTGACACCAGGGGGGATCAAAGGACGAATCTGGCGCAATTCGCGTTCTCCGATGAAGGCAGTGATAGGGTTCTCATAATGCCTGGCGCGACGATCGAACCGCCGACCGATCGATGAAAGATTCACAGGTCCTCCGTGGGCTCTGCAGATGCAATTACCACCGCGCAAGCCGCAAAAAGCAACGCCAAAAGTATACCAGAATCTCCTACAAGACCATGTCTTACCCGCGCAAACTAGGTGGAATAGGACACAGAGAGGAGCCGACCGAGTCGAGCGCCCTGTGCTCCCGAATTGCCAAATCGAGTTCACTGCAAAAAGTATTGATTATCCAGAGCAGCAAGAAGTTTGGCAACCGAAGATCGCTTTTGTCGAAAACGGTGAAAAGCCCTGCCATCTTCCCTGGCTACCTAGCCAAAACTGGTAAAATCAAGGGGTGTTTCCAGAACCACAAATCCTTTACCAGGATGAAGATCTGCTGGCGATCCACAAGCCCCCTGGCCTTTCGACGCTGGTGGAGGGTTGGGAGCCCGAACGGTTGACGGCCATCTCCTGGGCACAAGCTCATTTCGGCAAAGTGTATCCGGTACATCGCCTGGATAAGGTAACCAGCGGTTTGCTCCTTTTTGCCCGCACCCCCCAAGCGCACCGTCACTTGAGCCTGCAATTTGAATTGCACCAGGTGATCAAGCGCTACCGGGCAATCCTGATCGGCGAACCGCCGTGGGAGGAAATTCAGGCCTCCCACCCTCTGCGCACCAACGTAGGCCGACATCACCGCACCGTTGTTTCCCCAAAGGGGAAGCCGGCAAGTACGTTCTTTCGGGTGCTGGCCCGCGCGGCCGGATATGTCTGGGTGGAGGCATTGCCGAAGACGGGGCGCACGCACCAGGTCCGAGCACACGCCGCGGCGCTGGGGCATCCCCTGCTAGGAGATATGCTTTACGGCGCTCCTTCTACCTCCCTGATCGCCCGTCCGGCACTGCATGCCTGGTCTTTAACGTTTACCCATCCTCGCCTGGGAAGCATCCAAACCCTGCAGGCGCCCTTGGCAGAGGACATTCTACAGATCTTAGAAACTCTCGCAATGGTATCCTATGATCCCGAACATTCCAACCCTACGCATTTTGCCGCTTGAGGCGCTGATCCTACACGAGGATCATGATCTCCAACGCACCCAACCGTTGGTGGAAAAGCTGCGTTCTCAGGGGATTCTGCGCAATCCTCCGATCGTGATGTCACTGCCTGATGGCAGCGGTCGCTACATGGTGCTGGATGGTGCCAACCGCGTCACTTCGCTGAAAGCGATGGAATTTCCCCACACCGTTGCGCAGGTAGTCGAGCCAGATGACCCGCGCGTCACTTTGCAGACATGGAATCACGTTGTCTGGGGAATGAAACCAGGGGCCCTGTTACATGCCCTGCGCCAGATCGATGGATTGAATCTGAAAAAGATTGATGTGCAACATTCACTCACCCCGCCGGAGTGCACTACGTTGCAAGTTCGCCTGGCAGATGGGCGCGCCTACCTCGGTTGTACGCCGGCCGGTCTGGAAGAAGAAGTGCGCGTACTGCATGCCATCGTTAACACCTATAAAGACCGCGCCTTGCTCGATCGCACCAGCCAGACGCTGATCGAATCTTTCCGCAATATTTATCCGGACCTCACCGCGCTGATCATCTTCCCGCGCTTCGATATTCAGACCGTGCTCACCCTGGTCGGGCGCGGACAGGTCCTGCCCACCGGCATCACCCGCTTCACGATCTCTCCGCGCGTCTTGCACCTGAACTATCCCCTCCATGAGCTTTCCAGCGCCAAGCCGCTCGAATATAAACAAGCCTATCTCCAACATTGGATCGAAGAGCGCCTGAAACACAAAAACGTGCGTTACTACGCCGAAGCCACTTTCCTTTTTGACGAGTAGACTATGAGCGACTTTCACCTCACCTTTATCCCTCCGGAAGACCTTTCCAAGCGCGCCCGTCCAGAAGAAACTCGTATCTTGAGCCTGGAAGCCACTCCTTATACCGATGGCAAACGTGTGCGCCTGAACCTGGAGATCACTCCCTTTCAAGTCCGTCCATATATCGAAATCCTGATCACCAACGCCGAAGGGGAAGAGGTTGCTTCCGCCAGCATCATCGAACCGATGTCCTGGAAAGTGGAACTTACCCTGCACCTGCGCGATGGCGGCGGTCACAATCCGTACACCGCCGAAGCGATCCTCTTCTACCCCGAAGGCCCGCAGGATGCGCCACATTTTCTGACCTTTGAGGCTCCGGCAGCCGAATCCTAGCTCATGTCGCGCTTTTGGCTTCTCTTCCTCCTGCTATTGAGCCTGAGCGCCTGCGTGCGCTATTTCGAAAATTCTCCCACAGAGAACCCGGCAGCGACTCCCACGCTCTCTCCACTGCCGGCTTTACCTCCTTCTTCCCCTGTGCCGGTAGGAGAAAGCACGTTGGTGCTTTCCATCGAGGAGCAGGGCTATGCTCACCTCTTTGCCTACCTGCCGGAGAGTCAGCGCTTCGTGCGGTTGACGGATGGTGAATGGAGCGACATCACCCCGGCCCTTCATCCGAATGGAAAGCAGATCGCTTTTGCTTCCAACCGCAACGGCCATTGGAACCTCTTCTTGCTGGATTGGGAGCGCGGGCAGATCAACCAGTTCACCAACTTGCCCACCTACGCCGCCGCCCCTTCCTGGTCGCCGGATGGTCAATGGCTGGCTTTCAACAGCTACATGGATGACAACCTGGAAATTGCCATTCTGCCGATCGCCCAACCCCAAGCAACCCCGATCCGCCTGACCGATTCGCCGGCTGCCGATAGTACCCCGGCCTGGTCGCCGGGTGGTCGCCAAATTGCCTTCGTCTCCACCCGCGATGGCAGCAATGATATCTGGCTGGCCGATCTGGATAGAACCGGAGCCGAACGTTTCCGCAACCTAACCCAAACTCCCCTGGTCACCGAACGGTATCCGCTCTGGTCGGCGGATGGGAAGACGTTGCTTTGGGCGGCCAACGCCCAAGATGGCACGCTGAGCGGCATTTACCTGTGGGATGTCACGCACCCCGAACAGGCGGCGCGCTGGCTCTGCAGCGGCGATCGCGCCGTTTGGGACCCGCAAGGTCAGCGCCTGGCAGTGATCCTAGAAACGCCACAAACGCACCTGCTCACTTTCTACGATCGCCAAGGCAATCTCCTCTCCCCACCGATCCCTTTGCCAGGCCGGGTGCGCGGCATGATCTGGATGGCGGCTCCGGTGCCTTCCCCACTGCCGGAAGCTTACACCTTGGCCGCCGAGGCAACCCCCCAACCCCTGTGGTCCCCGCTCCTCACCCCACGCGCGCCTGAAACGCGCTGGTCGCTGGTAAAGCTGGAAGATGTCCAGGCGCCTTACCCACAATTGCACGATTTTGTGGACGAGGCCTTCCAGGCGCTGCGTGCCCGCATCTTGCGCGAGGCCGGCTGGGATGCGCTGGGCACGCTGGAAAATGCTTTTGTGCCTCTGACCACGCCCCTCGACCCCGGCTATGAGCAGGATTGGCTTTATACCGGCCGTGCCTTTGCCTTGCCTTTGGCGCTCAACGAGGCCGGATGGGTGGTGACCGTGCCGCAGGAAATCGCCGGTCAGACCTACTGGACGGTTTATTTGCGCACCCGCACGCAAGCCGGCGGCGCAGGAGAACCCCTGACCGATGCTCCCTGGGACCTGAGCGCACGCTACAATCTGGACCCGGCGCTCTATGAGCAAGGGGGCGGCTTTGCTCCAGTGCCGGGCGGATACTGGATCGATCTGACTGCACTGGCTCAGGCATATGGCTGGGAACGTCTGCCTGCCCTTTCAAACTGGCGAAATTATGTGCGCGGGACACGTTTTAACGAATTCGTGCTGCGCGGCGGCCTGAACTGGTATCAGGCGATGCTGGAGCTCTACCCGCCCGATATCCTGATCACGCCGACAGCGGTGCTCCCGCCCACGCTCACGCCGACGCCCACGGCTACCCACACCCCCACGCCTCGCCCGACATGGACACCGCGCCCCACCTGGACCCCTAGCCCCACGCGCACACCCGCCTCGATCCCGACCAATACTCCCCTGCCATGAGACGCCTTTGCCCTTTGCTCCTGGCCTCTCTGCTTGCTTTGCTCACCGCCTGTGTGCGCCAAATGCCCGAAGCCCATGCCACACCGACGCCGCTCCTGGCAGAAGCCGGGGAAACGGCAAAGCTCTTTTTGCCGGCACCCACGCCCACGCCCACCTTGGAAGCGCTACGCTTCACCCTGCCCACGGAGGTCGCCGAACCACGTTCAGGCTGGCGACCTCCCTTGTACCCGGTGCCCTGGGCCCCATCCCTTCACGATCACTTTTACTTTATCCGCCCCATCCCTGCCGATCAGGTCAATTGGCCGGTCGCGGACTATCGCTACGGAGGCGTCTTTTTCGGGGATGTGGTGCATTCGGGCGTCGATATTCCGGCAGAGGCCGGCAGTCCGGTGCTAGCAGCCGGGGATGGCATGGTGATCTGGGCGGATTGGGGACTTTTCAGCGGCACGCCCGGCAACGATAAGGACCCTTACGGCATGGCCGTGGCCATTCGCCACGATTTCGGGTACCAGGGGAAGGCGCTTTATACGATCTATGCCCATCTGAGCCGCATCGAAACGGTGGTGGGACGAATGGTCAAACGCGGCGAGGAGATCGGCAAGGTGGGCAATACGGGAATAACCACCGGGCCGCATCTTCACTTTGAGGTGCGCTGGGGAGAGAACTCTTTTTTCAAGACCTATAACCCGGAGCTCTGGATGGTGCCACCGCAGGGACGCGGGGTATTGGCAGCACGGCTGGCAAACGCGCGCGATGAGCCGCTCCCTGGCCTGACCATCACGCTGAACTCGCTCACCCGCAGCGCGATCTATACCGTGCGCACCTATGGACCACGAGTAGTCAACTCCGATCCCTACTATCACGAAAACCTGGTGCTAAGCGATCTGCCGGCCGATGTGTACAAAGTGACCTTTGAATACGACGGTGAAAAACAACAATATTGGGTGCGCATCCTGCCGGGCCAGGTGACATATTTTCGCTTCCAAGGGAAGAAAGGATTTTTCGATACCGTTCCTACGCTGGAGACTGAAGAATAAGCTTCAGCATTCGCTGCATAGCCATTCGTGATATAATACGCGCAACTTCAAGGCCAGCCCGGAACCAAGTACCTGTTCCCTTCATCAGAGACCTGCCGGTCGGTGCGAGGCAGGAGGTCCAGCAGGGAAATCCACTCCGGCGCCCGCAAGGGCAGGCCGCTCCCGCAGAGGCCCTGCCATAAGGGAGACGGGATGCGCCCGATAGCGCGCACACGAGGTCACAGCATCCCTGTGACAAAAGCAGGTGGCACCACGAGACGCCCCTCGTCCTGCACGGCGGGGGCGTCTTTTGATTTCACTTGCTCTCAAAAGGAGGTCTCTATGCTCGATCTCAATTTCATCCGTGAACATCCTGAAGCAGTGCGCACAGCCATGCGCAACCGTCAAATGGACGATGCACCGGTGGAGGCAGTCTTAGAACTCGATCGGCGGCGCCGTGCCCTGATTGCCGAGGTGGAACAACTGAAAGCCGAGCGCAACGCCGTCTCGAAGGAGATCGGGGCGATGAAAGATGCCGCCGCGCGCCAGGAAAAGATCGCCTCCATGCGTGCCCTTGGCGAACAGATTGACGCGCTGGATGCCGAACTGAAAGGCATCGAAGAGCAGCTGCAAGCCACCCTGGCCACCATCCCGAACATCCCCGATCCCCGCGTGCCGATCGGCAAAGATGAGAGCGAAAACGTGGTCATTCGCCAAGTGGGCGAACTGCCGCGCTTCGACTTTGAGCCGAAAGCGCATTGGGACCTTGGGCCGCAGCTCGGGGTCATTGACTTCGAGCGCGGCGTGAAAATCAGCGGCTCACGCTTTTACGTGCTAAGCGGCGCCGGTGCGCGGCTGCAACGGGCGCTGATCGCCTTCATGCTCGATCTACATACCCGACAGGGCTACCTGGAGAAATATCCCCCCTTCATGGTCAAAGGTGCGGTGCTCTATGGCGCCGGTCAACTGCCGAAATTCGCCGAAAACCTTTATAAAGACCACGAAGAGGACCTGTGGATGGTCCCCACTGCCGAAGTCCCTCTGACCGGCCTGCACATGGATGAAATCTTGGATGAAGCGCAGCTTCCGCTTCTTTATACGGCTTACACGCCCTGCTTCCGCCGCGAGAAGATGAGCGCTGGGCGCGATGTGCGCGGCATTAAGCGCGGTCACCAGTTCGATAAGGTCGAAATGTACATCTTTTGCCGACCTGAAGAATCGAACGACCTGCTGGAAAAGATGCGGGCCGATGCCGAAGAAACCTGCGCCTTGCTTGGTTTGCCCTATCGCGTCAAGCAGCTATGCACAGGTGATCTAGGATTTGCCTCGGCCATCACCTACGATATCGAGGTCTGGGCGCCGGGATGCGGTGAATGGCTGGAGGTCTCTTCGGTCTCGAACGTCACCGATTTTCAGGCCCGGCGTGCGAACATCAAGTATCGCCCTCAAAATGGCGGACGCGCCCGCCTTGTGCACACCCTGAACGGCTCCGGCTTGGGTCTACCGCGCACGCTGATCGGGGTAATGGAAAACTACCAGCAAGCCGATGGCTCGATCGTCATCCCAAAAGTCTTGCATCCCTGGATGGGCGGTATCGAGGTCATCCGTCCTGAGTCTTGAACATGTCCCTGGAGCCATTCGGGCAGGCATTCCTCTACGCGCTGACCCTTTTGGTCATGCTCTTCAGCCTGGTAGGGCTGATCCTGCCGATCTACCCTGGGCTGGTGGTGATCTGGCTGGCGGCGCTGATCTACGGTCTGGTGCACGGCCTTTTCGATGGGATGGGCATCCTGATCTTCGCCCTGATCACCCTGCTCCTGTTGATAGGGAGCGTGATCGATAACGTGATCATCGCCGCCAAGGCCCGTCAAGGGGGCGCTTCCTGGCTTTCGCTTTTCCTGGCCTTCGTAGCCGGGGCGATCGTCAGCTTTTTGCTCACCCCGCTTTTGGGGTTGTTGGCCGCGCCGGCCACCCTCTTCCTGGCGGAATACCTACGCCTGGGGCGCGATGCAGGTCAAGCCTGGCAACGTTTCAAGGCCATGGTCGGCGGCTGGGGAATGGCTCAGGTGATGCGCTTCCTGCTCGGGTTGGGGATGATCGGCTTATGGTTGCTTTGGACCTGGTGAAGCTTCTTCGGTGCCGATCACCGCTTTGAGCGTGCGCGCCAACTTTACAAAATGTACACTGTAGCGCATCTCATCGTGGCGAGGGCGCGGCAGGTCTACCTTCATCTCCATCCGCAAGCGGCCTGGGCGCGGCGTCAACACCAGGATGCGATCGGCCAGGAAGAGAGCTTCAGAGATGGAGTGTGTCACCATAATCACCGTTTTCCGGCGCGCCTGCCAAATGCGGGAAAGTTCATCCCACATCCGCTCACGCGTCAGAGCATCCAGCGAGCCGAACGGCTCATCCAACAAAAGCAGGTCCGGATCGTGGATGAGCGCCCGTGCCAGCGCCACCCGCTGCGCCATGCCACCGGAAAGATCACGTGGCCAAGCATGCTCAAACCCCTGCAGGCCAACCAGATCGATCAATTCCCGCGCTTGAGCCTCTGCCTGTGACCGCTTCACCCCCATCAGATCGAGCGGTAGTAAGATATTGTCTAGGACCGTGCGCCAGGGCATCAGATTGGCCTGTTGAAACACCATGCCAATGCGCGGGCGCTGTCCACCGGCAAAGCGCACCTCGCCTTCGGTGGGCAACAAAAGGCCGGCCAGAATGCGCAGGAGCGTGCTCTTTCCACTGCCGGAGGGTCCTAAAATACAAAGAAACTCCTGCTTGCAAACTGAAAAGGAAAGATGCTCCAGCGCCTGGAGAGGGCCGTTATTGCCATCGGCAAAAACGGCGCTCAGGTTGCGCACTTCCAGCACGGATTCTCGATCACGGGCGCTCATCTCATCTCACTTAGGGGAGGAAATCGTTCGTAAAGGCTTTTTGCACGTCCAAAGGCTGTGCCAATAGGCCCATCGTCAACAGCGTTTGGTGCATGTTTTCCCAGGCCTGCGGATCGGCATACCCTAGACGCTCCGCCTGCCACATAGCGATGGATTGCCGCAGTACTTCTTTCTGCACCTTCTCATCGGCTTGCGCCAAGTTCTCGACATACTTCTTGCTGATCTCATAGGCTTCATCCGGAGAAGCGATCGTATCCTGCAGACCGTGCAAGAAGGCGCGCACGAAGCGGCGGATCAGAAGCGGATTTTCGGCAATCTGCTTCTCGTTGGTGATGATGCCGTTCGAGGCCAGGTTGACGTAATCGGCCACCCGCAGCTCGGTTATCTCGATCCCCTGGGCACGTAGCCGGATCGGCTCATTGGTCGAATATCCGACCACGATCTGCTCCTGACCACCGAGCAGCGCCTCGATTTGATTGAAGCCGATCGCATCCAGGGTAACATCGGTTTCTTTCAGACCGGCCGTGTGGAGCAGCGCCGAAAGGCCAACGTACGTCGCACCGAACAGACCCGGCAAGCCAATCTTTTTACCGCGCAGATCGGCTGGGGTATGAATCCCGGCATCCGCCTTCGCCACCACCGAGACCGGGAATTGCTGATACCAAGCGGTCACATACACCACCGGCAATCCCTGGGCACGCGCCAGGAGCACCTGCTCCCCGGAAACGACGGCAAAAGGTAGCTCATTAGCCCCCACCAGAGCCACTCCATTTGTCTCAAAAGAATAGTCGAACTCCAGTTCCAGTCCTTCCTGGCGGAAATATCCTTTTTCCACCGCCACGTAGAACGGCGCGAACTGGATATCGGGAATATATCCCATGGGCAAACGAATGTGCGTAAGCGGGACGGCGGTAGGTTCCGCCGTCGAAACAGGGGTCGGCACCGCGGCTACTGCCGGGCGGCAGGCCACCGCCGCAAGAAGCGTTAGCAATGTGAAAACACGTTTGAGCATCAAAGAACCTCCATAGAAAGTTCGATGGGGCACTTCAATGCCCCTTGATCAGCCAGCGTTCTAAAAGGGTAACCAGGCCATAAAGTGTCAGCGCCAGAGCAATCAAAGTGAAGACGCCCACGAAGACCAGTGCTGTATCATATTGTCCCCGTCCCACATTGATCAAAAAGCCCAGACCACGATCAGCACCGATCAGTTCCCCTACGACAGCCCCGATCACCGAAAGGGTGGCACCGATACGCAGCCCTCCCAGGAACACCGGCAACGCCGCCGGAATTTCCAGATGGCGCAAGATCTGCCAGCGGGTGGCATGCAACGCATGCATCAGGTCGTAGAGCGGGCGCGGCACGGCGCGAATCCCGACGATCGTGTTAACCAGGATGGGGAAAAAGACAATCAAAGCACAAACGAGCACTTTAGATACCATCCCAGGCCCGAACCAAATCACCAGCAAAGGGGCGATCGCCACCATCGGCACAGCCTGACTGGCGACCAGGTAAGGCGAGAGCAAGCGCTCCAACGTGCGCGAATAGGCGATCAGATAGCCGAAGACCGTAGCTACAATCGAACCCAATAGCAAACCAAGGAGCACTTCATTCAACGTTGTCCAAAGGTGTAACAGCAAAGAGCCATAACGGAGCGCGCGCCAGAAACGAGCCGCCACCATTCCAGGGCTTGGCAAAATGAAGGCCGGCAAATTGCCGAGTTCGGCAATCGCCTCCCAAATCAACCAACCCAGGATCAGCGAAAGGCCTCCCAACATGGGATGTGAGAAAGAGATCCGCTTCAGATGCTGCCGAAACACGAAAACCGCCTCGCAAAACACCTGCGGGGCGGGTAGGGCGACGCGCCGACTCTTCGCGCAGCTCGCCGGGCAACGGGAAACGTGCCACACAAGGTTGCGTTTCCCGGCAAAGCATGCGGAAAAGTAACAAAAACCCCGAAAAACAGGTTTTCGGGGCACGTCAAAGAAACCCTCTTACATAGGGTTCTCCACCTTCTCCCATCCGGACTATACCGTCGGCCCCGGAGTTTCACCGGATCCTGCCTCCCTGCATTGCAGTTCGGCTCGTGGGCTATACCACCGGTCGGGAATTTCACCCTGCCCCGAAGGTGTCAATATGGAATTGTAACTATATTATATCACGTGCACGAGGGCATTTTCGGCTACTGCTCACCCGGCAAAACAGAGTACCGGAGAGCAATAGCCGAAAGTCCGAGAAAGCGTTCGTTAGCGCAATAGTAGCATGCTTGCAGCCTGATCCGAAAGGCCAAACCAGGGGGCAAATACCGTTCCAAACAGTACCACGCCCAGGATCAATACACCCAAGCCGACCGCCGTGGCCCGGGAGAGGGTAATCGGGTGTTTCTCCTCATCCTCTCCCGGCATGCGATAGAGATAGACATATTTCATGACGTTCAAGTAGTAGTACAGGCCAACAATAGAGTTCAAAACACCAACAAACACCAACCAGGTGTAACCGGCCTGTACACCAGCCGCAAAGACGAAGACTTTGGCAACAAAACCGCCGAAAGGAGGCATGCCGGCCAGCGAAAGGAAAGCCACCAGCATCGCCAGAGCCAGCCAGGGAGAGCGCCGGCTTAGGCCATTATAGGCTGTAACCTCATCCGAACCGAGCTCCTTTCCCAGCACCATCACAATGTTGAATGCGGCCAGATTCGTTAGAAGATAGACAATCAGATAAAAGATCACGCTGGCAATTCCCAGTTGGGTAGCAGCCACAACACCGATCAGCACATAACCGGCATGAGCGATCGAGGAATAAGCCAACAGGCGCTTGAGGTTCGTCTGCGGCAGGGCCAGCAGGTTGCCGATCGTCATCGTCAGCGTGGCAAGAACGGCTAAAAGCAACGGCCAGGGGATCTGAGCCGTGGGGAAAGCTATCAGGAAAAGACGCAGGAGAACGGCAAACCCAGCGGCCTTCGATGCCGTTGAGAGAAAACCGGCTACCGCCGTCGGAGCGCCATGATAAACATCGGGAGCCCAAAAGTGGAAAGGCGCGACCGACACCTTGAATGCCAATCCAACGGCAATCAACGCCAGGATGCCCAGCAAAACGCCCAAGGAGATTTGACCGCTGCCGAACATTGCGCCCAGCGCGGGTAGCGAGGTGGTGCCGGCGAAGCCGAAGAGCAGGCTCAGGCCGTAAAGCATCACCGCCGAGGTCAGCGCGCCGAAGAACAGGTACTTAAAACCAGCTTCAGTGGAACGCTCCTCATGCAGGAAAAAGCCGGCCAGCACATAGAGCGGGATGGAAGTAGTCTCAATGGCTAGGTAGAGCATCACCAGATCGTTGGCAGAAGCCATCAGGCACATTCCCATCGTGGTGGCCAAGAGCAGAAGATAGGCTTCTCCCCGTTGTGCCAGCACCTCATGGTCCATAAAGAAGAGCGCTGTCATGGCGGCGCCAAAAAGGAAAAGCATCTTGAAGAGAAAGGCGAACCAATCGAAGCGGATCATCCCGCCAAAGGTCTCTTGCGAGGCCTGCGGCGTGCCAAAGATCAGGCTCACGATCAGGATCAGCAGCAAGCCATAAAAGGTGATCCAGCCACTGCGAGGGCGTTCCCCTTTCCAAAACGGCTCGAAAACGAACAGCACTAAGGCCAAAACAAGCAGGAGTAGCTCGGGCAGGATGGATTGGAAAAGGACAGGCATCAGGCACCTCCTAACAGGTGCAGAATGTAGTCAACACCGCGCTGAACCATCGGCGCCATCAGACCGGGGAACAACCCCAGCCCAACCATGAGCAGGCAAAGGGTGACGATCGCCAACTTATCCAGCGGGGTAATATCGCCAATGGGATGATGTTCCAGCTCATGAGGCATTTCGCCAAAGAACACCCGGCGCACAATGATCATGATATACGAAGCCGTGACGACGATCGAGATGGCGGCAATCACGGCGATTAACCACTGCGTTTTCCAAACGCCCATGAAGATGGGGAACTCGGCGATGAAACCGGAGAAACCGGGCATGCCCATCGAAACCAGACCGCCGATGATAAACCCGATGGCGGCATACGGCATCACTTTGGCGAAGCCACCCAAGTCCGGAATGTGACGGGTGTGCGCCCGATCGTAAACCATGCCGACCACGGCAAAGAAGAGCGCCGTCATCACGCCGTGAGAGAACATTTGCAGGCCAGCGCCGAGCAATCCTTCGCGACTCAGCGTGGCAAAGCCCATCATCACCAGCCCCATGTGGGAAACGGAAGAGAAACCAATGACGTATTTGAAATCGGTCTGCACGAAAGCGATAAAAGCACCGTAAATCACATTGACCGTTGCCAGCCCCAGGATCAGCCACGACCAGTATTTGGCCCCTTCCGGCAAAAGCATAATCCCAACGCGCAGGGCGGCGAAGGCACCCAGTTTCATCAGTACGCCGGCATGGAACATCGAAACTGCCGTGGGCGCGGCCACGTGACCATCCGGCGACCAGTTATGGAACGGCCAAATACCTCCAAGCACCGCAAACCCCAGGAAAACCGGCAGGAACCAGAGACGTTGAAATTCCGGGCTGAAACCGGCCTTTTCAAGCTGCAGTAGGTCGAACGACAGGATGCCACTATTCTGATAGGCCACCCAGACCATCGCCAGCGCGCCGACCAACGAGATCACCGAACCGACAAACAGGTAGAGGGTAAGTTTCATGGCCGCGTATTCGCGCGTCACTACCCAACCCCAGATGACGATCAAAAGGTACATGGGGAAGACGGCGATCTCGTAGAAGAAGAACAGCATGAAGAGATCGAGCGAGGCGAAGACGCCGAACACGCCGCTGGCGAGGATGAAGAGAAAAGCGAAGAACTCTCGCGGGCGATCCTGAATACCGGCCGAAATGCCATTCCGCTCCTCGCCCCAGGAAATCAAGACGCCCGTAAACATCACCACGCCTGTGAGCAGGATAAGAGGAGTGCTCATCCCATCCACGCCGAAGTGCAGCGTGATCCCCAGCGCCGGAAGCCAAGCATATTGTTCCACGAAATGATACCCTTCCAATCCCTGCGTGAGATAGGTCAGGTAAACCCATGCGGAGAGGATCAGGTCAAAAGTGGCAGCGGCCAGGGCTACACTGCGCACCAGGTTCTTGCGACGGGCCGGCAGCATCAGAATGATCAGCGCCGCGACGAGCGGGGTGAAAACGATCACGCTTAGAAAAGGAAACTGCATAGGTCACCTCTGTTCCGAAGTTGCCATGCCATCAGAATAACATCATCACGGCCTTGTTGATCACATCCAAAATCCAGGACGGCCAGACGCCGATCCACAAGATCAGCACCATGAGCGGAGCCATCACCAGGATTTCGCGGCCGTTGATCTCCGTCAGGCGATGCTCTCCATGCGCCCAGCGTTCATTCAACGGGCCATGCAACACCTGACGAATTCCCTTCAGAATATAAGCACCGGTAAAGAGCAGGCCAAGCATCGAGATGACGGTATAGGTGGTCAGGATCGGATAAGCGCCTCGCACCACCAAAAATTCGGAGACAAAACCGTTCAGGCCAGGCAAACCCAGCGAAGCCATGCTGGTAAAAATCAGAATGCCGCTGTAGATCGGCACCAGCGGGAAAAGGCCGCCGAAATCATTCAGGTTGCGCGTGTGCGTGCGCTCGTAGATCACGCCCACCAGGAAGAACATGCCGGCTGCCGAAAGCCCGTGATTGAACATCTGCAAGATGGCACCGTTCAGCGCAATGCGCGCATCGGCCGTGCCCCCGGCCAGCGCCGCGGCAGCAATCCCCAACACCACAAAGCCCATGTGATTCACCGAAGAATAGGCTACCAAGCGCTTGAAATCACTCTGGGCATAAGAAGCAAAGGCGCCGAAGACGATCGCCGCCGTCGCCAAGAAGGCCAACGCTCCGGCATAGGCGCGCGCCTCCACAGGGTAAAGCGGCAAAACCAATCGCAGGAACCCGTAGGCGCCGAGCTTCAGCAGCACCCCGGCCAGGATCATCGAACCGGCGGTCGGAGCTTCGGTATGCGCATCCGGCAACCAAGTGTGGAACGGCCAAATCGGCACCTTGATGGCAAAAGCGATCACAAATGCCCAAAAGGCGATCGCCTTCACCGTGCTCACCGACATTCCGAGTAGGGTGCCATCGGTCAGAGCATTCCAGCGCTGGTAGAGATCAAGCAAATCGTAGGTCTGGAAAAGCACACCGAGGAGCTGGATCGAAAGCAGCAACCCCAGCGAACCACCCATCGTGTAGATCATGAACTTCAACGAGGCATAATCGCGGTTCGCCGAGCCCCACTGGCTGATCAGGAAGTACATCGGCACCAAACCAATTTCCCAGAAGACAAAGAAGATGAGCAAATCCAGTGCCAGGAAGACGCCCAACATCCCCGTCTCCAGGAAAAGGAAGAGCATCATATAGGCCTTCACGCGATCGGTAATGCTAAACGAGGCCAAGATCGCCAGCGGGGTAAGCAACGTCGTGAGCAATACCATAGTCAGGGAAAGACCATCCACTCCCAGATGGAGCGTGGAATGAATGGCCTGATACCACACATAGCGCTTTTCAAACTGGAAACCCAGCTGATTGGGGTCAAAATTCATCCACAGGTAAAGCGAAAGGACGAAAGGCACCAAGCTGGTCAAAAAAGCATACCAGCGTAGCAGGCCCAGACGCTCTTTCGGCAAGAAAAGCATCCCCAAGGCTGCCAAGGTGGGGAAGAAGAGGATCAAACTCAGGAGATGAGCGTTCAGGAAGTCCATTACCGCGCCTCCATCAGGCCAACACCAGGAAGTAATAGAGCAAACCGGTGATCAAGATAAAGACCAACAGCGAGGCCACCATGTACTGCTGCAACCGTCCGCTCTGAATCGGCCGCAGCCCGGACCCTGTGCTCTTAACCACATGAGCCGTACCATCGCCAATGGTCTCATTGATGATCGCTTTGTCAATGTAGGTACGTAGCGTTGTACCGATCACCGCCGCCGAATGGCCAATCGCATGGAGCAGACCATCAATCAGGCTTTTATCCAACGTCCGGTAGACGACCTTCTCGGCAAACCAGTAGGAAGGACGCACAAACAGGAACTGATAGGCCTCGTCGAAATACCACTTATTCTTGAGCAGAGGAATCTGGAACTTATCTTCCGCCGGTGTACGCACGCCTCGATAGACCCACCAGCCGAGACCCAAGCCCCCGAGCGAAACCAGCAACGAAGTCAGGAGAGGAGTCCAATTGAACGGTGCCACTTCGGGCATCTCGCTCAGCGTCGATCCGACGAATTCGTGGAACCAGTTCGGCAAAAGTCCACCCAGGAGCGGGAAATGCTCCGGAATGCCCACCCAACCGTAGCCGATAGCGAAGATCGAGAGGACGAGCAAAGGCAGAGTCATCGTCCAGGGTGTTTCCTGAGCATGCTCGGCCGCTTTCGTCCGCGGTTCACCCAGGAAGGTGAGGGTGATCTGGCGCATGGTGTAGAAAGCGGTCAGGAACGCGGCTACCGCCAGCGTAACGAACACCCCCAGATGACCGTGGGCGAAGGCGTCGGCCAGGATTTCATCCTTGGACCAGAAGCCGGCCGTCAAAATCGGGAAGCCGGCCAGCGCAAAACCGCCGATCAGGAAGGTCCAGAAAGTGATCGGCATCTTCTTGCGCAATCCGCCCATGTTGAACATGTTCTGCGGATCGATATGCTCACCGGTATGCAGCACCCCATGTTCCATGCCGTGAATGACCGAACCAGAACCGAGGAAGAGCAGAGCCTTGAAGAAGGCATGGGTGATGAGGTGGAACGCCGCCGCCACGTAGGCCCCGATGCCGGCCGCAGCGATCATGTACCCCAGCTGCGAAATGGTCGAATAGGCGAGCACACGTTTGATGTCGTTCTGTGCCACGGCAATCGTTGCGGCAAAAAGCGCGGTAAACGCACCGATGAACGCCACAATGCTCATCGTCCCCGCATCCAAGTGCAGCAGCGGGAACATGCGGATCACGGCATAAACGCCGGCCGAAACCATGGTCGCCGCATGGATCATGGCGCTGACCGGCGTGGGGCCTTCCATCGCATCCGGCAACCAGACGTGTAACGGCCACTGCGCCGACTTACCGACCGTACCGATAAAGAGCAAAAGCGAAATCAGCCCGGCCGCCGAAAGTCCTAGGATCGGCGTCGGCACGCTGGCCAACGTATGAAGCACTTTCTCGCTAAAAATTACGTCGAAGGAAAGCGAACCGGTGGCAGAATACAGGAAGGCGATGCCCAAGAGCATAAACACATCGCCAATGCGGGTGGTCATAAACGCCTTGATCGCCGCATCGCGCGCCGAAGGCTTGCCATACCAGAAACCGATCAGCAAATACGAACACAACCCCATGATCTCCCAGCCAACGAAGAGCGTCAGCAGGTTATCCGAGACCACGAGCAGGTACATGCCGAAGGCGAAAAGGCTAATAAAGGCAAAAAAGCGCGAATACATCGGTTCCACGGAAGGCACCTTATGCTTATGCCCATGCGCATCCGTGACCGTAGCCCCGTGCGGCGGTAGCCCCTTTATATCGTGATCCCCTTGCGGCTGTCCGTAGTTGTGATACCCGACGCTGTAAATGAAGATCATCAAGATGGTCCAGGCAACAAAGAAAAGCACCGCCGCGCTCAAGGGATCGAGATACACCCCGATCTTCAGCCAGGTATCCGCCGTGGGCAACCACGGAATGGATTGGGCAAACGGATGGCGACCCAATTCATGGACACCGAGGGCACGCACGAAAACCACCATGCTCCCCAACCAGGAAAGGAACGCCGCGCCGATCGCCACGCTGTGGCTCAAGCCGCGCGAACGGTTGGTCAAAAGCACGATCAGGAAAAACGCCAAAAGCGGCGGGAGTGGGATCAACCAGAGAATCATTTCTGTCGTCATAGCGCAATCACCTCACCACTTCAGCAAATCCAGTTCATCGGCCACCACCGTCTGGCGTCGGCGGTAGACGGAAATCACCAGCGCTAGACCGACGGCCACTTCGGCCGCCGCAACCGCTAAAACGATGATGGCAAAGACCTGCCCGGACATCTGGGCCGGTGTCAGGTAGCGCCAAAAGGCCACCAAGTTGATATTCACCGCATTCAACATCAGCTCGATCGCCAGCAAAATGGCCACCGCGTTGCGGCGCGCCAACACGCCAAAAACACCCACACTAAAAAGCGCCGCCGAAAGGAAGAGATACCAGGAAAGCGGGATCATCTCACCTCCTATTTCCGCCCATAAGCGACGTAAACCGCTCCAACCAGCGCCGCCACCAGCAGGATCGAAGCCACTTCAAAGGGTAAAGCAAATGCCTGGGGGGAAACCAGTGCTTCGCCCAAGGCACGCAGCGTATCTACATCCGCCGGAAGTGCCGCAGCGCTCTCCGGCAAGCCCTGCCAGGCGCGCAGCAGCCAGGCCAGACCGCCGAAGATCACCAATGCGATGAGCGCACTAACCGGCCAATTCGGGTTGAGTGGAGCTCCTTGCTCACTTGCATCGCGCCGGGTGAGCATTACAGCAAAAATGAAGAGGATGGCGATCGCGCCAATATACACCATCACCTGCACTGCGCCCAGGAACCCCGCATCCAACATGGCGAACAACACCGCCACACCGAAGAGCGTCACCACCAACCAGAGTGCGGCGTGGATCAAGTTGCGTACAGTCACCACTTTCAAGGCCGAAAACAGCATCACCAGCGCCACAAGGAGGAAGAAAATCTGAGCCAAGGTCATACGCGATCCTCCCGATCAATTGCGTTGAACCGCCGCCCCCTCCAGGCGCACCCGCTCCTGGTGGGAATAGCGTCGCAGAATTTCGATCGTCACCCAGGCAATCAACACATTCGCCAGGAACAACGAAAGCGCGTAAAGGGGATAAGGAGCCTGGCGCATTAGGCTATGCACCAGCGCCGTCACCATCAAAACCGTCAACGAAAACGGAGTGAGGAACTTCCAGCTGAAATAGAGCATATGGTCAATGCGAATACGCATCACGGTATAGCGAATCCACATGATCACCCAGTAGAAGAACATGCCCTTGATCACCACATTCACCAGGCCGATCAAGGCATACCGATCGCCGAAGGGCAACGGCCACTTCCAGCCCCCGAAGAAGAGAATGCCGATCAGTGCACCGAAGGTGAAGGCATGCAACAGCTCGCCGGCATAAAAGAGGCCGAATTTCATGCCACTATACTCAATATGGAAGCCGGCCACAATTTCGGATTCGGCCTCGTTCAGGTCAAAGGGCGCACGCCCGAGCTCGGCCACCGCGCTGATCAGGAACACGAGCATTCCCAGCGGTGAAAGCACCACAAACCACACCCGTTGTGCTTCCACCACTCCCTTCATCCCCATCGTCCCGGCCAGCACGGTAGGGATGAGCAGTGCCACGACCATTGGGATCTCGTAGGCAATCATGGCCGCCACCTGGCGGAAAGCCCCCAATAAGGCATACTTGTTGTTCGAGGCCCAGCCTGCCATGATGATCGCGAGAGTCCCTAGCGCTCCGGCGGCCACCAGGTAAACCAGCGCCACGTTCAAATCCACGCCCAAGATCGTCGGGGCCAATGGCACCACCGCCCACAGCAGCAAGACCGAAAGCAACGAAAGGATCGGCGCTACGTTATAGAGAAACTTCTCCGCGCCCCGCGGCGTAATATCTTCCTTTGTGATCAATTTCAACACATCCGCAAAGGGTTGGAAAATGCCGAAGGACCCCACGCGATTCGGCCCCAAACGGTCCTGGAAGCGTGCCACCACCTTGCGCTCGATCCAGACCAGGAGAATATCGAAGACCATCAGCGCCGTGATCAATACCACCACCCCCAGCACAGCGATCAACCCCCGCGCCAGGTCCAGGCTCAGGCCCCAGCCCACAAGCAAATTCTCCAGCCAGGAGCCGATGAAAGCGATCGGATCACTCCATATGCTCATAGACTCTCCTTAGTGAACAATCTGCAAGCGGAAAAACGAAAGAAAAGGCTGAAAGGAAATTCCCTCAGCCTTTTCACGTTTGGAATGTCCATCCTCAAACCCATTCAAGCATCCCTTTGCGCCAGACATACACCAATCCTGCGACCAGGATGCCGATAAAGAGAATGCCTTCAATCACCACAAAAAGCGGGAGCTGTCCTAATGCCAGTGCCCACGGGAAGAGGAATGCCACCTCTACATCGAAAAGCAGGAATACCAGTGCAAAAATGTAATACTGCGCCCGGAACTGCACCCAATTCTCTCCTACCGTCTCCATGCCACATTCATATTGGCTCTGTTTGATAGGATTGGGTTTCTTTGGCCCCAGCAACCAGGCGACTAAGATCGCCGAAGCCGGCACAATCGTGCCCACCAGCAGGAAGAACGCTACGATCAGCCACTCTTTCTGCATAGCATCTCCAAAGTCAAGGGTTTTCTCAGGTTACCACTACTGCCTGAGGACACAAATGTGAACAGGCGTGCTCCACCAGCCTGACAAATACGGCAAGATTGTACCATAAGGTACATACGGTGACAATTAACCTTGTCAAGAAATATCATGATTTTTGTCACGTTTCGAGCAGGAAAAAAGTTCAATAGTGCCCGAAAGACAATTGAAGATGAAGCGTAAATAATTCTGAAACAATGTTTGCATGCACATCGGAGAAAGGAGAAATTACTCCAGTTGACAGGTTTCTTAATTGTGTTTATAATCGAGCCGGTATAGCACTATGGCTCTACATTGGAGCACAATCTATTATCTTCGGCGTTTCGTCGTTGATGGTCCTGTAAATCTTGTTGGGAAGTATCTTTGGCCGGCCATCAACGCGACTTTAGAGCAGCATCCTCTTCGTGAAACGCACCGAGCACAACGGTCACCCTCACTGCTTTTATTTGTAGATACCAGTTTGATTGAGCGATTGCCGTTACCGTGGAGCACATCTTACAGCGACCTTCACAAGAAAGGAGGTGATGTTTTCTCCAAGATGCGCGTTGCGCTTTGAGTGATTGACAAATCCTTGTTCAAAAAGAAGGAGGAAGAAACATGTCCAAGAAAATTTGGTATGTGCTGATAGGCACACTGATGATTGCGGCTACGCTTCTCTCTGCTTGTGGTCCTGCTTCGACACCGGTGGCCACTCAACCGCCTGCTACGGAGGCTCCAAAGCCGACCGAGACTCCAAAGCCGACCGAGACTCCAAAGCCGACCGAGGCTCCGCCCACGCAAGCTGCTGTGCGGCATCTGCAGATTTATCACTGGTGGACTGCCCCGGGTGAACGCGAGGCCGCGGATGCCATGTTTGCTGCGCTCAAAGCGGCTTACCCCGATATTCAGGTGGACGAGAACCCGAGCCCGGGAGGCGGCGGCGTCAACCAGCGTGTCGTGCTTCAATCACGGATCGCGGCCGGCGACTACCCGGATACGTTCCAGACCCTGGGCGGCGCGGAATTGAAGAACTACGTCGACAGCGGCGTGCTGCTGCCCCTGGACGACTTCTACAAAGAGACAGGCTACGGCGAGAAGATTCCGGGCCCCTTGCTGAAGGCTGTCACGGTGAACGGGCATCCCTACGTTGTGCCGTTGAACATGCACATTCAGAACATCCTCTACTACAACAAAAAACTGTTCGACGAACTGAAACTGACAGCCCCTACCACGTTTGACGAACTGATGGCTGCTTGTCAGACCATCAAAACCGCCAAGCCCGATATGGTTTGCCTCGGCCTGGGCTCAAAAGAGAAATGGGAAGACGCCTTTGTCTTTGACAGCCTCTACCTGGAACTCGCCGGCCCCGAGAACTATGTCAGACTCTACAAAGGCGAGATTGATGTGACCCAGGACGCAAACTATAAAACGGCCCTGGAACGCTTCGCCCAACTGGTGCCTTTCATCAACAGCGACCACGCCAGCCTCACCTGGGACCAGGCGGTTGGCCTGGTTGGCTCTGAAAAGGCAGCCATGACCCTCATGGGCACATGGGCCATTGGCGCTTTTACCAAGGGTTCCAACTGGCAGCCCGGCGTGGACTTTGGCGCGGTGACTTTCCCCCAGAAGCCTGACCGGATCTTGCTCTTCCATCCCGATACCTATGGGATCACAGTGAAGGCACCCAACCCAGAGGCCACAATGGACTGGTTGAAAGTAGTGGCCTCGCCCGAACTTCAGATCCCGACGGATGTCACCCAGGGCGGCCTGTTTGCGCGCACCGATATCGACCCGACAGAATTCCCCGACCCGATCCGTCAGGAGATGCAGAAGTTCGTCAGCGAGAATCCAGGCAAACTGATCCTCGATCAACACGGAAGCATCCTGCCCGCCGCGGCCCAGTCTGCCTACTGGGATCTTCTCTCGAGCTTCCTGTCCGCCCCCGACGTGGATAAGGCCATTCAGGCCGTGGCCTCCATGATGACGACTTACGATGTCAAGAATGCGTCCGCTTGGTATCAGTGGCCGTAAACGAAGATGACGTGAGATAAGAGGCAGGGATGCGCATATCGTGCATCCCTGCCGGCCGACGCAAGGAGGCAGCCGCGGGATGGCCAAATATTTATCGAGGGTGTTTAGGAAACAGGAGGTTTGGAACTTCCTGGTGTTTCAAGCGCCGCTCTTGATTTTCGTCGGCTTGCTCTATATAACCTTGCTGTGGACGATCTATGTATCTTTCGCGGATTGGAAGACGGTTGCGCCTAACTATGCTTTCTCGGGACTGAAGTGGTATCGTTTCCTGACGCAGCAGCCGCGCTTCGAAGTTGACATCAGGAACAACCTGATTTGGCTGACTCTGGGCGTGGCGCCCACAGTGCTCATAGCCATCTTCCTTGCTTATTTTCTGGAAATTGCCCATTTTCCCAAAATAGAGAACTATATTCGCACACTCATTCTCTACCCTGTGGCCATGTCGTTCATTGTCACAGGCACAATCTGGTCATGGATGTATGAACCAGGGCGGGGGGTGTTTAACACACTCCTGCGCAGCCTGGGATTCAACGCTAATTTTGGATTTACTACGGATCCCAAAACAGCTACTTATTGGCTGGTGTTGATCTTCATCTGGCAATACCTAGGTTTTGCTGTCATCATTGTTCAGTCATCGTTTCGCACAACCGAGCTGCAAGAAATGATAGAGGCAGCCACTGTGGATGGTGCTTCACGCTTGCGCATTCTGTTTCAGATCATCATTCCAAACATCCGCTCAGGCATTCTGGTGCTCGTCTCCCTCTTGTTGATCTCAACTCTCAAGGTGTTCGACATTGTGTTTATTGTTACATATGGCGGGCCGGGGATCGCCACGGACGTTCTGGCTACCAACATGTGGGTCACGACTTTCCAACAGCACCTCGTCTCTGCCGGCGCTGGCCTGGGGGTGATCATTTTTGCCATGGCATTTATCATCGTCATTCCTTATACGATTTACGCGCTGAACAGGTGGTTTGTCGAATGAAAAGCAGAGATCTTTCTCTCAAGTTGCTGGCCGTTCTTATCCTCATCCTTCTCAGCATAGCGTACCTCCTGCCGATTTATGTGATGGTAGTGGCGTCGCTCAAATCCATAGAGGAAATTACCAAGACCAACTATTTGTTGCCCACTTTGAATCCGCAGTGGAGTAATTACATCGAGGTCCTGAAGGGTAGCGAGCGCTTCCGCAGTCAAATGCTGCCGCGCCTGTTCAACTCGATGGTGATCTCTTTTTCTGTGACCGGACTCTCCCTGTTCTTGGGTGGTCTGGGCGGATACTACCTGAGTCGCACTCGCACCCTGTTTGCTCGCTTCCTTTTCGTCCTGGTTGGAATCGCTCTATATTTGCCGTATCAGGTGGTGATTATTCCGCTTTCGATCATAATGTCACGAACTGGTCTGGGGCAGTCCTACAGCGGCCTCATTTTGAGTTATCTGATCCTGAACATACCGCTGGCATCGGTTCTGTTGGGGACGTTCTTTTTGTCCATTCCCCGGGAATTAGAAGAGGCGGCTGAGGTAGATGGAGCCAATAAAATTCAGACATTTTTCCGGGTTGTCATGCCGATTTCACTCCCTGCCTACATCTCTGTTGCGATTATTGTTTTCACCCAAGTCTGGAACGAGTTTTTCCTGGCACTTACCCTCTCTTCACGTGCCACGCAAACCGTTCAGGTGGTCATGGCCGAGGCCAAGGGCACGACTCTGGTATTGTACAACTTGCAAATGGCCGCTGCGTTGATCGCGGTTTCGGTACCATTGCTGCTTTTTCTATTCTTGGGACGTTACTTTGTGCGGGGCATTTTGGCCGGCGCGCTTAAAGGATGAGCGCACGCGCCAATTCATGTGGGTGGGGGAGAGACGGGAGAGAAACCGGCTACCTGCGCAAGTTCCGGACATCCTGGCACAGGCGTGGCACGATGGGTATGTTCCCCCTTCAGTCACCTCTCGTGCGCCCTTGATATTCCTCTTCAACCGTGATCTTGCGTGAGTGCCCGGTCAAATTCCAGGCCGGGTTATTTTTTGCAGGAGAAAGGCCAGATGTCTAAACGTTATACTGGGACCGTCAAGCGGTTCAACGCTACCAAGGGCTACGGTTTCATCGGCCGTGACGATGGGGTGAGAATGTGTCCGTCCACTTCAGCGCCATCCAAATGGATAGCTACCGCAAGCTGGAGGCCGATCAGAAAGTTGAGATCTCCGTCGAAGAAGGGTCGAAGGGATTGCAAGCAGCCAACTTGTGCCCCTTTCCCAGGTTTCTCACAGCCCAAGGATGAGCCGGGCCGGCGCGAGGCAACCCGGCTTTGCTCCGTCATCTGTAACCCATTGATCAAGCCGATGTCGCAAAACATGGTTTTTGTAGTGGAGTCAAAGGTATAATTGACCCCATGATCGCTACCGTGCGCGGCCAAGTGATCCACGTTGAAGATAACGCGCTGATCTTGGAAGTAGGCGGGATCGGCCTGCGCATCTTCGTGCCGCGAGCGCTGCTCGGAAAAGTGCGAAACGGAGAGGGCCTCTTGCTCCATACCCATCTCGTCGTGCGAGCTGATGCGCTGGCCCTTTACGGGTTTGAAACCGCCGCCGAGTGCGAGGTCTTCAACCTGCTCCTGGGAGTCGAAGGAATCGGTCCCAAAACAGCCCTGGTCATCCTCTCAGCACTCAGTGTGGAAACTATTCGGCGCGCCGTGAGCGAAAAAGAGCCGGAATTGCTGGCACGCGTGCCGGGCGTGGGTGTCAAAACCGCCCAACGCATTATCCTTGCCCTCCAGGATCGCTTCAAAGCCGGGGATGTTCTCTCCCAGATAGCCGCTCTCTCGGATGTAGATAGTGAAATCCTGGTCGCCCTGACCGCTCTAGGTTACAGCGTAGTCGAGGCCCAAACGGCCCTGCAATCCCTGCCGCCTAATGCGCCGCGCGAACTCGAAGAGCGCCTGCGCCTGGCGCTACAATTTTTCCAAAAGTAACACCCCTTATGTCCCCCCACGCGGCTTCCATCTACTACACACTCTCGCCGGCGCCGGGAAACGCTTCGCCCGTCATCCTGCTGCATGGTGCCGGTGGGAGCCGTCTCTCCTGGCATCCGCTGCTCAGACGGCTCGGCGGACACACAGTCTATACCCTCGACCTGCCCGGCCATGGGCGATCCACTCCCCCCGCTTGTGACTCGATCGCCGCCTATGCCGCGCGGGTGGCTGCATGGATGCAGGCCCTTAACCTACCGCCCGCTGTGATCGTCGGGCACTCCATGGGCAGTGCCATCGCCCTCACCCTGGCCCTGGATTACGCCGATCGCATCCGCTCCTTGATCCTGATCGGCAGCGGCGCCCGCCTGCGCGTGCACCCCTCGCTCCTGGAATGGACAAAACGGCCGGAAACCCTCGAACAGGCCATCCAGACCCTCTTGGAATGGGGATTCGGCTCGAATGCTCCCCAAGCGCTCAAAGACCTGGCCGCCCAGCACATGCGCCAAACCCCACCAGCCACTTTTCACGCCGATTTTCTCGCCTGCGATCGCTTCGATATACGCGACCGCCTAGCAGAGATCGCCCACCCCACCCTGCTTCTCTGCGGCACAGAAGACCGCATGACCCCACTCCGTTTCTCCGAATTCCTGGCCGAAAACCTACCTCATGCACAACTCCAAAGGATCGAAGCCGCCGGTCACATGCTCATGCTCGAACAGCCTCAAGCGGTAAAAGAGGCTGTTCACGCCTTCCTACAATCACAATCCTAGACCCATCCTCGCGAGGACTCATGAAGCGGAAGATCAAACTCATTCTCAACCCTATGGCCGATATGGGCAATGCCTGGCGCGCTGCCTCCGATTTGCGCCCGATCATCGAAGAATACGGCGGCGCGGATTGGAGCGGCACCGTTTACCCCACCCATGCCACCGAGCTGGCTCGCCAGGCCGGAGAAGAAGGCTACGAACGGGTCATTGCCATCGGTGGCGATGGCACCGTGCACGAGGTCCTCAACGGCCTCATGCAGCTCCCCGCAGAACGTCGCCCGATCCTCGGCATCGTACCCCTCGGGTCCGGCAACGATTTCGCCCGCGCCATCGGCGTCCCCACACGCCCCGTCGAAGCCCTGCGCCGTGCCCTGATCGGCGACCCCCGCCCGATAGATGTTGGACGCGTGCGCGATGACCTCGGGCGCGAAGAATATTTCGATAACACCCTCGGCATCGGGTTTGATGGCGTCGTCAACCTACGCTCCCACCGCCTCCCGCTCCTGCGCGGCTTCCTCATGTACTTCGTCGCCGTCATACAAACCATCCTACTAAATTTTGACCCCATGAAATTACACATCGAAACCGAGATCGAAACCCTCGAAGCCGCCGCGCTCATGCTCACCCTGTGCAACGGCCCGCGCGAAGGCGGCGGCTTCCACGTCGCTCCAGACGCCCGCCCGGATGACGGCATCCTCGATTACGCCCTCGTCTCCAAAATCTCGCGCCTTATGATGTTCCGCCTGATCCCCGAATTCATGAACGGCACCCAAGCGCGTTTCCCGCAGGTACGCCTGGGCACCTTCCGCCGCCTTGAACTCACCTCCGATCGCCCCCTCTATATTCATGCCGATGGTGAAGTCTTCAGCGGTTTTGGCACCCGCTTGCACCACCTAGAAGCAGAAGTCATGCCGGGAGCCCTGCGCGTTGCTTCTTGATCTATGCCTGCGCTGGTTCAATCCCTTTATGGTCAAGACAGAGAACACCTCACCCTCGTAGCCGATCTCTGGGAAATTGCCTCGCTGCCCTCCGAAACTGCGGCTGCCACCGAAGCGATTGCGCACTCGTTGAGGGACTCGGAGCGGCTCGCGGCGAAAGTAGCCTCCTTCCCCACCGAAGCAAAAGAGGCTCTGCGGGCGCTCGTCAAAGCCGGTGGGCGTCTGCCTTGGGCCGCCTTCAGCCGCCGCTTTGGCGAAATCCGTAGCATGGGTTCGGCGCGCCGCGAGCGGGAGCAACCCCATCGTCACCCGATCTCGGCTTCCGAAGTGCTTTACTATCACGCCCTGCTGGCGCGCGCCTTCTTCGATACCTCCTCTGGCCCTCAGGAATTCGCCTACATCCCCGATGATCTGCTCCCCCTCCTGCGCTCCTTCTTCCCGGAAGAGCCGATCGCCATCCCGGAACTAGGTCGCCCGGCGCGGACCTCCGAACGGGGATACGTTTTACCGTTCAACGATGCCCTGTTGGATGAGCTCACCACTCTCCTGGCTGCCCTGCGCCTAGGACGCGACCTGCAAAAGGAAAATTGGCACTACCCCCTCACCGTCATGCAGGCCCTGCTGGAAACCGCCGGCCTCACGCGCCAAGGTGAAGTTCAAGGGGAAGCCGTCCGCGCCTTTCTCGAAATGCCGCGGCCGCAAGCGCTGAGCTTCCTGCACCAGGTCTGGTTACAGAGCCGCACCTTCAACGAACTGCGTCTCCTACCCCATTTGCTCCTCGAAGGAGAATGGGAAAACCCGGCCTGGGAAACCCGTCAACGCATCCTGAGCTTCTTAGCCGCTTTGCCCTCCGGCGAATGGTGGCATCTACCTTCGTTCATTCAGGCGATCAAGGAGCAATTCCCCGATTTTCAGCGTCCCGCCGGCGATTACGATTCCTGGTTCATCCGCCGCCGCGCCGATGGACGCTTCCTGCGCGGCTTCGGCAGCTGGGATGAAGTCGAAGGGGCGCTCCTGCGCTTCTTCCTGCTCGAACTATTGCCCATGCTGGGTATCGTGGAACGCGCCGCCCCTTCCGCCGATGAAGAAATCATCGCCTTTCGCCTCCACCCGGCCTGGCGATTGCAACCTTCGGAAGAAGGCTACCGGCTGGAACTACAGGGTAACCTGCCTTTCACGGCAGAGGATGGGAAAATCAGCGTCACATCCCAAGGAGGCTTGCGCCTCTCGTCGCAAGTGCCGCGCAAGGTGCGCTACCTGCTGGCGCGCATGGCCGAATGGGAAGGCATCGTGCGCGGCGAATATCGCTACCGCCTCACCGTGACCTCGCTGCAGCGCGCCGCCCGGCAAGGATTGAAGATCGAGCACCTGATCCCCCTCCTGCGACAAAACAGCGCTGCTGAACTCCCTCCGAACCTGCTCAAAGCCCTGGAACGCTGGGGGCAACACGGGGCAGAAATCTCCCTGGAAGAGCATGTCATCCTCCGCTTGGATGATGAACACCTCGCCGAAGCCCTGCGTCGCTCCCCGGCCGCACGCTTCCTGGGCGAATCCCTCGGCTCCAAGGCCTTCCTCATCCCCCGCGGCAACGAACGGAAGTTGCTCGAAGTGCTCCTCACCCTGGGCTGGCTGGTGGAGGATCGGAGAAAAGATCAGGTATCGTAACCATCCTCGCCTTTCTTCCACCCCTCCAAAAACTTCAGCACGCGCCCGAGCACCTCTTCAATGCTCAACTCATCGGTTTCCACGATCAGGTCGGCGTGAGCGCGGGCGTGAGCCAGACGACGCTGTTGCTCCTGGTATTCCTCCCTGGTCCAATTCAAAGCGCGGCGCCGAACGGTAGTTTCATAGGAAGCATTCAAGAAAACAAGCACATCTGGATGGCTCAAGCGAAGCCACATATCCGGCACATAGGAATGTTCCTGAGCAATGTGGCGGCAGCTGTAACCATGGCGGCTCAGGCCGGCGATTAAAGTGGATTTCCCTGCCCCGCACGGACCGACAACACCGACCAACGGTCGCTTGGCACTCATGGAAAACGGATCGGCAAACGCACGGTCATGCGCCGAACGTTATCTTCTCCTGCCGGCAAGATGCTCAATACGACAACGCTAATATCATCGGTTGGACGACCTTCATCCAGCGTAAGCGCCAAATTGAGCAGGGAATCGGCGATCTCCTGGGGGGTCGGCTGACGTTCTTCCAGCAGCGAACGTAGCATCATCTCGATCTCCGGTCTCTGTCCATGGCGGCTTCCGGCATGCATCAGACCATCGGTACAGACGATCAGAGTCAACCCCGGCATGAGATCGAATTCGGTGATCGATGGACGAATGTTCCGTGCCGTACCGATTGGCGAGGTAGGGTTATCCAAACACTGTATGCTTTCCCCCATGCAGATAAACACCGGCGCCGGGTTATTGCGGGTAAGCACGATCGTGCCACTCTGCAAATCTACCGAAAGGATATTCAGGGTGCAGGAAACCTTGCCTTTTTTCTCGGTATAGAGCGCATCCGAGGCGGCACGGGCGGCTGCCCCATCGCGCACTCCTTCAGAAAGCAAGCCCAAGACTTTACGAACCACCATCATGGAGATGGCTTTGGCTCCCGGCCCGGAAGTCTGCCCATCGGCCAAAACGACCGAAATGCCCCCGTTTGGGCGCTCAATCACTTCCAGGGTATCGCCGCTTTCAGAGGTCGCATATTTGTTGATTTTAGCAACGGCAACCTGCACTTCCATACGCCGCCACTCCAAGTGATGCACCTCTTATCTACTTTTTCTCTGCCGTTGCTTTTGCATCTTCCGGCTTTTCTGCCTTCTCACCTTCCCCGCTCAGGCCGGCCTTAAAATTACGAATGCCTTCGCCCAGCTCACCGGCGATCTTCGAAATGCGCCCCGGCCCAAACAGGAGCAGGACGATCAGCAGAAGGACCAACAGCTCGTCAATGCCAATTCGAGTGAACATTTTTCATCTCCTTCAGATAGTTGTTTTAGCATATAATACCACACTTTGATCTGGGGTTTCCTGTATAATGAGAAGCGAGCCTTCGCGAGCAAGTCTCAAAAATCGCTCTAGGAGTGAGCCATGTCTGAAGCCTCTCGCAAAAAGATCACCCTGCCGTATCTGTTTGAAAAGGTGAAAAAGGGGGAGCCGATCACCTGGTTGACCTGCTACGACTATCCCACTGCCTGGTTGATGGAACAAGCCGGCATCGAAATGCTCCTGGTGGGCGATAGCTTGGGAATGACCATGCTCGGCTACGAGAGCACCCTGCCCGTGACCATGGATGACATGATCCGCCACGCGCAGGCGGTTCGGCGCGGCGCACCGACGGCCTTCGTGGTCGGCGATATGCCCTATATGAGCTACCAGCCTTCCAACGAGATTGCCGTGCGCAATGCTGGCCGCTTCATGGCCGAAGCCGGCTGCGATGCTATCAAGCTCGAAGGCGGCGCGGCCATGGCCGAACGCGTTCGGGCGATCGTGAATGCAGGCATACCGGTGATCGGTCACCTGGGGCTAACACCACAATCGGCCTCGATGCTCGGCGGCTTTCGCCTGCAGGGAAAGACGGCGGCACTGGCCAAACGCATCATCGAAGATGCCAAAATCTTGGAACAGGCCGGGGCATTCATGATCCTGCTCGAAATGGTCCCCGATCGGGTGTGCCAGATCGTCACTGAGCGCGCCGAAAATTGCATCATCATGAGCCTGGGCTCTGGGCCTCATGCGCATGGTCAGCTGTTGATCTATCACGATATGTTCGGCCTCTACCCACGCTTCAAGCCGAAGATGGCCAAAGTCTATGGCGATGCTGCCAGCCTGATCTTGAACGGGCTGAAGGCCTACCGTGAAGAGGTCATCGAACGCCGTTTCCCGCAGCCGGAAAACTGGTTTGGCATGCCAGATGAGGAATTCGAGGCCCTAAAGCGCATGCTCGCCGCAGAAGGATAGCTTCATGCGCATTCTTCTAACCGGCGCCACCGGATATGTCGGCGGTCGCCTGGCACCGCGTTTACTCCAGGCCGGGCATCAGGTGCGCTGCCTGGTGCGCGATGCCCAGCGCCTGCGTGGGCGATCCTGGGCCGATCAGGTGGAGATCGTGCAAGGAGATGCTTTGGACGCGGCCTCTCTGGCCCAAGCCACGCAAGGCGTGGAGGTGGCTTACTATCTGATTCACGGAATGCAAGGGGGGAGGGTGGATGTGGAACGGGAATTGCACGTGGCCCGAACCTTTGCCCAAGTCGCAGAAGCACAAAACGTGCAACGCATTATCTACTTGGGAGAACTCGTGCATCCCACCGCCCCCCTCTCACCCTATCTGCGTGCCCGACATGAGACCGGTTACATCCTACGCCAGGGAAATGTGCCGGTCACCGAATTCCGCGCCGGGATGATCGTCGGCTCCGGTAGCCTGCTTTTCGAGATGATCCGTTACCTGGTTGAGCGTCAGCCGATCCTGATCTGCCCGAAGTGGTTCTTTTCGCAGGCTCAACCGATCGCCATTCGCAACGTGTTGGAATATCTGATCCAGGCCCTGGAAAAGCCGGAAAGCATCGGAAAGTTGATCGAGATCGGCGGTGCGACGCAGCTCACCTATGCTCAAATGCTCTTGGAATATGCCGCCGAACGCGGCCTGAAGCGCTATCTCATTCCGACCCCATTCTACGCTCCTCGCCTTTCGGCCTATTGGGTGCATATGGTGACCCCGGTGACGTGGTGGGCTGTGTTACCCCTGATTGAAGGCCTACATGCCGATCTCATCGTGCGCCAGGATTTGGCAAAACGTCTCTTTCCGGAAATCGAACCGCTGGATTTTCGCTCCGCTGTGCGATTGGCGTTAGGACGGATCGCGCGGGACGACGTGGAAACCTCCTGGTCGGATGCGTTGGTGACCACAGCCGGTGATATGCGCCCCTACACCTTCAAGATCGAAGAAGGGATGATGATCGAGCGGCGTCAGGCGCTGGTTGATTTGCCAGCAGAGGCGTTATTCCGCGCCTATTGCGGGGTGGGAGGAGAGCGCGGCTGGCTCTATATGGATTGGGCCTGGGAAGTGCGCGGCTGGCTGGATAAACTCGTCGGTGGCGTGGGCACACGCCGCGGGCGCCGTCACCCAGACGAATTGCGCCCGGGTGAAGCCCTGGACTTTTGGCGCGTGGAGGCCCTCGAAACGCCACACCTGCTTCGGCTGCGCGCCGAGATGAAGGTGCCGGGTAAAGCCTGGTTAGAGTTCGAGTCCGTGCCGCAAGAGGGGGGAAAAACCTGTTTCCAGATCACGGCCTATTTTGCGCCGCGCGGCCTCGGCGGGCTGATCTACTGGTATCTTCTTTGGCCCTTTCACAAATTTATCTTCGATGGGCTCATGCGCAAGCTCATCGAACATGCCAAAGCGATCCATCGAGAGAGGACATGAAGCCTCGCGTGCTGGTCACAGGGGCAGATGGCTTCGTGGGTCGCCATCTGATCCCGCTATTGCTGGAGCAGGATTACGCGGTGCGGGCCATGGTACGAAATCGGCAAACGCTGCTCCACGCGCCTTGGGCCGAGCAGGTGGAAGTTTGTGAAGGGGACGTTCTGAAACCATCTACGCTGGAGAGCGCCTGTCGCGGGATAGATGTTGCATTCTATCTGGTGCATCTCATGGGGTTGGGAAAAGGACATACGCAGGCCGAAGCGCAAGGAGCACAAAATTTTGCCCGTGCCGCGGCCCAGGCCGGCGTGCGACGTATTATCTACCTCGGCGGCCTGGTGCCACAAGAAGGTACTCCAATCGCTCCGCACCTGCGTTCGCGCCTGGAAACCGGTCACATCCTGCGAAAAGGGAGCGTGCCGGTGACCGAGTTGCAAGCGGCGATCATCATCGGCCAAGGTAGCCTTTCATTCGAGATGATCCGCGGGCTGGTGGACACCTTACCGATTTTGCCCCTGCCTCCCTGGGCACACAACCGTACCCAGCCGGTGGATATCGAACTTGTGCTGGCGGCTCTTTTGAGCGCCCTCGAACATGCCGATATGGCAGGACAAATTTATGAAATCGGCTGCTCGAAGGCCTTGAGCTACGCTGATGTGCTCCGCACCTATGCTCAGGTGCGCGGCAAAAATCCCCTGATTTTCTTCCTCCCCTTTCCGCTCCCATTAGGGTTGTTGGCACGCTTCTCAACAATGACTTCAGGCGTGCCCCTATCGGTGACACGAGCACTCCTCGAAGGCTTGCTTAACGAAACCTGCCTGCGAGCAGGCTCCACCTATCCGGCCCTGCAAGATTTGGCTCGAATTTCGTGCGCCGAATCAATGCAAAAAGCCCTTCAGCGCACCCATCCTCGATTTCTATGGCGGTTTTGGGAATCTAGCTGCGCCCCGGTGCGCTCTTTGCATACGCAGGGAATGTTCGTACGTTCGGAATGTTTTCAACCGAGAAACGAAAAAGCGTCCGTGGCGATTTTCTCGCGCCTGGGCACGAAAGGGTGGTCGGTAGATACAGAGGAGGCCGATCTACGACGGCTGGTGAAAGATACTTCCCTGGGACGCTTGTGGTGGGAATGGAAAACTGGCCGACGGGCTATGCGCCAAAGCTTGTTTTTCTATCCACATGGCGCTCCGGGGCGATTGCTCTGGCCGCTGCTCTCTCTGCTGGTTTGGAAGCAAGCATCGGTCAGAGGCCGTGAGCAGACTATCAGATGAGTTTACAAAACATCCTTCCATCCCCCACCCTGGTTAAATGGGACACAGATAGGGAGCTTTTTACCCTCTCACAACGAAATCGCGCCCTCGAAACGCTTGAAAACCCCAACCAACTTTTTCTCGAGAAAAACAACGGCTAGATTCGATGTCTCCTGTGTCCCGTCCAGGATCGTCGCAGCCAGCTGTAAATATAGAGAAGCGGATAAATCAGGAAGAGGACGAGATCGAACACCAGCAATATCAACCCGATTTTCATCTCGCACCTCCTTACGATATTTCGTGAAAAGCGAACAAGAAAGGCGCTCTCTTTTCGCGGCGAAGAAAGCGCCCCATGTTATAATGCCGAAGGTGGGAGTCGAACCCACACTCCACGAGGGAACACGATTTTGAGTCGTGCGCGTCTGCCAGTTCCGCCACTTCGGCGTATTCTGTTTGACATCTCTAGTATAACAAACTTCAAGCCAAAAGGTCAAGATGAAACTGGGAATTATCGGCCTACCACAGGCAGGGAAAACTACCCTTTTCAACGCTCTCACGCGCGGCAATGCGCCGATCAGCGCTTCTTCTGGCAAGCTGGAGGTCCATATGGCCGTTGTAGACGTGCCGGATGAACGCATCGATCGGCTCTCGGCAATGTTCAAACCGCGCAAGACGATTTATGCAAAAGTCACCTATGCCGATATTGCCGGCTTAGAAGGGAGTGCCTCCAAAGGAGGCATTGCCGGGCCGTTGCTCAATCAGCTGAGCCAAATGGATGGCTTCATCCACGTGGTGCGCTGCTTTGAGGATGAAAATGTGCCACATCCGGCCGGTTCCGTGGATCCGGCGCGCGATGTGGAAAGTATGTTAGGCGAGCTCCTGCTGAACGATCTGGTCATGGTAGAGCGAAAGCTGGAGCGCCTGGCCGAAGAACGACGCAAAGGGGGAATAGATAAAGCCCTCCATGAACGACAAACTGCCCTCTTCAACCGCCTGCATCAGGCCCTGGAAAGCGGCACGCCTTTGCGGACCTTGGACTTAAGCGCCGAAGAAACGCGCGAACTAGCCAGCTTTGGCCTGTTGACGCGCAAGCCCATCCTCACCGTCTTCAACCTTGGGGAGGGTCAATCCCCGCCGCAGATCCCGCTCGATCACCCCTCTATCGCCCTGCAAGGGAAACTGGAGATGGAGCTGGCCCAGCTACCGCCGGAAGATGCCGTGCTCTTCATGGCCGAATATGGCATCCAGGAATTGGGTCTCTCGCGTGTGATCCGCCTCTCCTACGAACTGCTCCAGCTGCAATCTTTTTTCACCGTAGGCGAAGACGAAGTGCGTGCCTGGACGGTACGCCGCGGCGCCACCGCTTGGGAAGCGGCAGGCGTGATCCATACCGACCTGCAGCGCGGTTTCGTGCGCGCCGAAGTCGTATCCTACGAGGATCTGATCGCGCTCGGCAGCTTGGCAGAAGCCAGGGCGCGCGGCAAGCTACGCCTGGAAGGGAAAGACTACCTGGTCAAAGATGGAGATATCCTCCACATCCGTTTCAATATCTAACCCAAGGAGTTGTCCCATGCCCTACGCCCAATCCCGTTGGTCTTTACATGAGCTCTTCCCCTCCATCCAATCTTCCGAGCTGGAAGCGGCCTTTCAGGAAATGCAAGAACGCCTGAGCCGCTTTGAACAGGCACGTGCGCACCTCTCCTCCGACTTTTCGGGATCCGATTTTCTCGATCTGCTCCGACAGTATGAGGAGATCACCGCATTAGGCCACCGCCTGTACGCCATGGCCGGCCTCTCCTTCGCCGCCGATACCCAGGATAGCGCTGCCCAAACCCTTTTGGGCCGCGTGCAACAATTCATGGCCGAGGCCGAAAACCGCACCCTTTTCTTCACGTTATGGTGGAAAGGGTTGGATGAAGCCAATGCAAAGCGGCTGATGGCCATCAGCGGAGACCTGCGCTACTACCTGGAAGCGCTGCGCCATTTCAAGCCCTATACCCTGAGCGAAACAGAAGAGAAGATCATCAACCTGAAGAACGTCAGCGGCGTACAAGCGCTGATCAACCTCTATGATGCCATTACCAACCGTTACGTTTTCAAGCTCGAAGTAGATGGCGAAGTCAAAGAGCTGACCCGCGGCGAGCTGAACCCTTATATTCGGGGCGCCGATCCCGAACTGCGCGCAAAGGCCTATCAGGAGATGTATCGCGTCTTCGGAGAAGATGGCAACCTTCTGGGACAAATTTACCAAGCCCGCGTGCGCGATTGGGTCAACGAAAACCTGACCCTGCGTGGCTACGCTTCGCCGATCGCCGTGCGCAACCTGGATAACGATGTGCCGGACGAGGCCGTAGAAACGTTGCTGGAAGTATGCCGTCGCAATGCCCCTCTTTTCCAGCGCTATTTCCGCCTGAAGGCGCGGCATCTGGGCATGGATCGCCTGCGCCGTTATGATATCTATGCGCCGGTCGTCCGCTCGGATAAAGAATATCCTTTCGATCGGGCAGCAGAGATGGTGCTAGATTCGTTCGCCGCTTTCGATCCCTCGCTGGCTGAGCTGGCGCGCCGCGTCTTTGATGAACAGCACCTGGATAGCGAGGTCCGCAAAGGGAAGCGCAGCGGCGCTTTCTGTTGGTCGGTGGTGCCCCAATTGACGCCCTATGTGCTTCTCAATTACCAGGGACGCGCCGAGGATGTGGCCACGATGGCTCACGAGCTAGGGCATGCCATCCATGCCATGCTTGCTGCCCGCCACAGTGTGCTCACATTCCATTCAGCATTGCCGCTCGCCGAGACGGCCTCCACCTTCGGCGAAATGATGCTCATCGATCGCTTGCTGGCCGAAGAGCGGGATGAAGCCGTGCGTCGCGATTTGCTCTTCCGTCAGATGGACGATGCCTATGCCACCATTATGCGTCAGGCTTTCTTTGCCCTGTTTGAAAAGCAGGCCCACCAGATGGTGCAACAAAGCGCCTCGGTCGAAGACCTGAAACAGGCCTACTTTGAGAATTTGCAGGAGCAATTCAGCGAGGCGGTAGAAATTGCCGAAGAATTTCGCTGGGAATGGGTTTCCATTCCGCACATTTACCACACCCCCTTCTATGTCTACGCTTACGCATTCGGACAATTGCTGGTGCTTTCGCTCTACCGTCAGTACAAACAGGAAGGCGAAGCGTTCAAGCCGCGTTATCTGCGCATCCTCTCCGCCGGCGGCTCGGAGGCACCAGCGCGTATTCTCTCCGAGGCCGGCATTGACATCTCCTCGCCGGCCTTCTGGCAAGGCGGTTTCGATGTGCTGGCCGAGCTGCTAGATCAACTGGAGCGATTGCCCGTGCAATAGGCCGGCCAATCGCAGATAACTCGCTTCACCGCAGCAGAATGGCACAAATGCTTTTGCACCTCCGGCCAGTTCCACGCGGAACGCGGCCGGCTGCTTTTTTTAGGCTTCGTAGGAGGCTTGGTCCTCTTCCACGCCGAGCACCGGCTCCTCGCTGGGCTTGCGATCGAGCATTTGCAGGGTGAGCGCGACGATTTTGGTGAAGTAACGCGTCTCGCCCTGCTCTTCGTAGCGATCGGTGCGCAGGCGCCCCTCGATGTAGACTAGGCTCCCCTTGCGTAGGTATCCCTGGCAAATCTCACCCAACCGTCCCCAGGCCTCAATGTTGAACCATTCGGTATATTCTTTGAGTTCCCCATCGCTCTTCCAGCGTTCGGTGACCCCCAGCGTAAAATGGGTGACTTTCTTCCCGCTGGGCGTGAAACGCGTTTCCGGATCGCGTCCCAGATACCCGATCAACTGAATACGATTCAATGCCGGCATTATATCCTCCTGAAAAGAAAAGATGCCTCCTGTGGTGGAACTGCCTCGTGCAGAAGGAAAACACCTACAATTAGTGTAGCTGAAGATGGGAAAATGTCAAGATGTTATGTGGTGAAAGGACTCTTTGCAATGAACTCAAGAGTGTATCTGGATTTTTGAGGATGACCATCAGCATATCAAGCCTTAAAGGACGTGTGGCGCTATTCTCTCTCTAGCCAGATCAATATATTTCTGGTCAATTTCATAACCAACGAACTTTCTGCCTGATTTTAAAGCAGCTATAGCCGTAGAGCCACTGCCCATAAACGGATCCAAGACGATATCGCCGGTAAATGTATATAGCTGAATCAGCCGATACGGCAACTCCACCGGGAACGGCGCCGGATGCCCCACCTTCTTGGCCAATTCCGGATTCATGATCCATACCGACTTTGTCCACTCCATAAACTGTTCGCGCGTGATCGTATCGGCTTTGCCCTCAGGCCTTTTGCGCGAAAACGCACCTTTTGAAAAGACAAGGATATACTCATGGGTATCCCGCAGGACGGGATTGACCGCAGATCGCCAGCTCCCCCAGGCCATCGAAACCCCGGCCCTCGCCCCTTTATACCAAATGATTTCGCCGCGCATCAGATACCCTATTTCGAGCATCATCTGCGAAATGTAGTCTGAAAGCGGAATATAAGGCTTCCTTCCCAGATTTGCCACATTGATACATGCTCGACCGCCGTGCACCAAAACGCGATAGGTCTCAGTAAAGACATTCCTGAGCAACTGTAAATATTCTTGGAGCGACAAATCTTGGTCATATTCTTTGGTCACATTGTAGGGTGGGGAGGTCACCATTAAATGCACAGAGTTATCAGGGATTTCTTTCATGTTTTCCGAACTTCCCAAGATGATGGCATTCTCATGCTCTGGGGGAAAAGGATTTTCGATAACGGGTGAATTCCCATCTTCTCGAGATAGATCCGAGTAGAGGCGCAAATTATAGTATGGAGATGAATCATGGCTTATTCTGGTAGTGGTACCGAATTTGCGCGTTTTGGAACCCTTCTTCATAGCCTGTCCTGTCTCCGGATCTTCCGCTCTAAAAAGCCAAAAGGCTCGTAAAATTCCGCCGAGAGATGAGCTCCATCTCAGGAGCGGTTTTTATTCGCCAAGATCTTCTCTTTAGCAAGTGAAATGAACGTTTCCCATTCATCTGGGCTACAAAACATAGCAGCCTTAAACACATGGAAACTGTTTTTACCCTGATAAAGCAACAACAAATCTTTGTCTAATTTATAGTCATCATAGGCGCTCCATTGAAAGCTCGCTTCAACTCCATCACCAATTATAGAGATTGCGGTATCGGTAATAGCTCCACGCACTTCGCTCCTGTATATGTTTCCTTTTTGGTCAAAAGAACGTAGTTGTACATAAGGGAACCACCAAGGAAAAGAAAATACACCGACAAAAAACAAGACACTTGGAAGTAAATAAGGGAGCGTATCAAATGACATTATCGAACTATCCCCGCCCCACAAAAACCAAAGCGCACCGATATTTATCAAAATAATCAGGCTAAAAATTATCCTTTGAAGCATCAATTGGGGGTTGCTAAGCAGAATAGACCGGAGAAAATCGGACTTCGTAATCTTGCCCTGGTAGTGTATTTCCATACCACATCCTCCGAATGAAAGTAGTTACCCGCGGCCATAGTGGTAAGCAACACAAACGGGAGGCTAGGCCGCCAAAAGAGCAATTCCTATGCCGGCATTCTACCCGATATTCAGCACCAGATGGGCCTGTTGCGCAAGCAGGCGCAATTGAGTTGCTCTCTCAACAGGATAATTTGTGATTACCAATTCCGTAATTTTTCCGCGCTTTGCGCCGTTGCAACTGATAGCGCGATTGGCCAATACTTCGCTGATAGTAAAGCAGGGCAAACCATAAAGTGAGCGGACGATCTCCGTATCGGAATTGGAGAGCATCACGTACACCTTGTTCTTGCTCAGCTCCACGCAAACATCGCGCAGCCGCTCTTGCTCGGAAAGTCTAAAACCATTCGCGTAATAGGAGGTGAAATTGGCCGTCTGAGATAGGGGCACATACGGCGGATCGAAATACACCCAATCGCCAGGAGCCGCTCTCTCCAATACCGTTTCAAAGGAGGTACACAGAAGCTCCACTTCCTGCAACGCCCGAGAAACTGCCAGCAAATTCTCCGGGTCTAAATACTTCGGGGACTTATATCGCCCAAACGGCACATTGAACTTTCCCTGACGATTGACGCGATACAGGCCGTTGTACCCCGTTTTGTTCAAGTAGATCATGCGCGCCGCTCGTTCGGCGAGACTCAACTGCCAGGGGTCCTTTGCACGGATGGCGTAATAAAACTCTTTAGTATGTGGAAACTCGGAGAGGAGCTGGATGACTTCTAAAACATTATCCCGAATAGCCCGATAGGTATCAATCAGCTCGGCATTGAGATCGGAAAGCACAGCACCTCGTATCTTCTGCTCACGATACAAGCGAAAGAAAAGGGCAGCGCTTCCCACAAATGGTTCATGGTAAACGTTGAAGACAAGCGGCATACGTGCCAACAATGCGTCTGTTAGTTGCGTCTTGCCGCCGGCCCATTTCAGAAACGGTCGCGGAACGGGCAAATGGCTCATATCACAACCCAAAGTATAAACGCAACGACGAACACGAGTTTGTGCGCTTTCCTCACACTTCTCCTCCCCACCGAACCTTTCCTGCCTCCAGCTCTCACCACCATCCACCGTCCACGGTCTACCGTCTCTCGTCCTCGATCCGCCTGAACTCCGTGCGGAAGGTGGCCGCGCCCGAGACTTCGATTTCCGCGCTCAGGGAAAGCGCCGGTTGGAGCAATCCGTAAGAAGGCGAAAACCAGCCTTCATAAGGCTGCGCTTGTCCCTCGCCCCAGAGGGCTTCTCCGGCACGCACCAACAAGAGCCGTAAGGGGGCATTGGCTTCGAGGCGAATCTCGAACCTGCCGATCGGCAGCTGCAGGGATAACGTGGCTTGGCGCTCGAGGGGCTGCAACTCCCACTCACCATCGGCCAGCAGCCAATGCAGACGGTAACGATGAAACTCGGTTTCCCGCCGCGGCTGTAGATGATCTTGTACTTCCCAGCGCTCAGCGGCATGCACCCAAATGGTGCGGGTGTGCAAACAATGCGGATGGGGACGATAACGCGCTTCTAGGCCGCCTAGCCGATGTGCTTCGCTCGGCAGCAGCAGACGTGACCAGGCCGGCCGCCAGCCCAAGTGCAAAAAGCGCGTCAGCCGTCGACGGGGTTCCTGTTCATCCACCAAAACGACGTTGTGAACACGGGCAACGGTGAGCGGGTTATCCCACGGCACAGGGAGGTTGTAATATCCTGTGCCGGCATCGCGCGCGATGTTATAACCCTGCCACCAGAGATCGAAATGCAATTGGTCGCTATGCGCCAGGCGCGAGCGGAACGAGCCGGCACGCAAATACCCCCAAGAACGAGGGGCATGGAGCACATCGCTCAGGCCGGTGTAGCTCTGGTGTGTGGCCATAAACTCGGGAGCGGCGGTTCCTTGGCGGATCGGCAGCCCCAACCAAAGCGAAAGCTCATCCCAGGGGCCGCTATAGGGCAACTGCTCTCCCAAAAAGGCGCGAGCAGAAGCCTGAACGGTGGGACGGAAATCCGAAAAGGGACAAGAGGTGAGCAAAAAGAAGTTCGCCCCATCGTTAGAGCCAAGATTGGGTACCCCGCCACTATGCGGATCGGTGATCGAGCGCAACCAGTGGGTGGCGCGTGCCAGGTTTTGACGTGCTGTTTTTCCCAGGGAATCGGGAGCAATGCTATGGATATAGAGCGCCAGATCGAGCATGAGGCGATGATAGTTGGTGCTTTGCTGGATGTATTCACCATACTCGTCGATCTGCCGCTCCAGGGCGCGGTTGAAAAGGCGGATGCCCAGCTTCTCCCACCGTGCAGCAGACGGAATTTGCGGCAGGGCACGGGCCGCGGCGATCAGTGCGGCGGCTTCGCTGAGCAAGTGATTGTTTTCCTGCGCCAGAGCGTAATCGAGTGTGGGAGGGATGCGGTGAGCATGAGCAGCGATGGCGAAGCTCAGGCGTTGCAGCCGTTCCCTGGTGGAATGAGCAGAAGAGGCAAATACCTGCGCCGACCAGATCATCACCAGCAGACGCAAGGCAACCTCCTGCCCGTTCATCCAGTGAGCACCCAAATAGGGCGGATGGGCATCCAGGAAAGATTCGGCCAATTCCCAAAAGGCGGCGGCGTAGCGCTCATCCCTCAGGAGATAGTAGGCGCGCCCCAGGCGAAAGGCCCATCCCCAACGGGCCGGCTCCCAGAGAAACTTGATATCTGCGGGGAAATGCTCCGGCAGGAAGGCCTCCGCTTGTAATGCTCCGGCCTCGTATTCCGTCCAATGGCGGCGCGGGAGCCCAAGGTCCCAGGAACGAAGCGAGACAGGAAAATGCCCAAAGATATGGAATTGCCCGTTTCGCAGGGATTCGGCCTCGGCCTGCAACTGCGCCCGTTCTCTTTCCCCTAAAAATTTCCCCAATATTTCGGGGCTCGGGAGCGAAAAGACAGGCTGTATGGCCATAGGAGAAAAGGGCGGAGGGGCGGCGGTTTGACGCCGTAGAAGACCACTTTGGAGCGCCAGGCGATAGCGCAGGTAGTGGAAAAGGGCACGCGGACCGACCTCCCGGAGGATGGAGGGCAGGAGGAGCAGGTTCAACGCACCCATTTCCAGAAGAATACAACCGCCAGGAAGGAAAGCAGGGCGCCAAAATAGAAGGGAGCGGCAGGACCAAACCCACCCCAACTGCCAACCCCTTGCCAAAGTAGACCGGCCAGCAAAGAAGCCGGCAGTGCCATCAGGCCGACGGTGGCATTATACAGGCCGTAGGCCGTGCCGCGGCGCGCATCAGGGACGAGATCAGCGATGAAAGCGCGCGCCACGCCCTCGTTGGCCGCATAGTAGAGGCCGTATAGCCCGTAGAAGAGCCAGACCTGCCAGCCGCGCTGTGCCAGGGCAAAGCCGAGGTAGATTAGGCTATAGGTGAGCCAGCCGGCCAGCAATAGTCGCCGCCGACCGAGCCGATCGGAAAGGGAGCCGAACGGCGTGGAGAGGAGGGCATAGACCAGGTTGAAGGTGAGGAGCATGGCCATGATCTGGAGCAGGCTCAGGCCGCGCTCCTGGGCACGCAGGATGATGAAAGCATCGGAAGAATTGCCGAGGGTGAAGAGCACAATCACCGCTAGGAAGGCAAGGAAGCGACGATCGAGGCCCGCGCGGCGGGAAGCCGAGCCTGCGCCGGCCGCGGCAATCGGGACCTCGCGCGCCGCCAGCGCCAAAATGAGCACGGCCAACGCCGCAGGCAGAATGCTCCAAAGCACAACGCGGCGGAAAGTCTCTTGGGTGAGCAAGCGTTGATCGGCCTGGGTGAGATAGATCAGCAAAGTGGCAATGGCAAGGCCGAGAAACGCGCCAGCCGTATCCCCGGCGCGGTGCAGACCGAAGGCAAAGCCGCGTTCGGCCGGCTCAATGCTACCAGCGATCAGCGCATCGCGCGGCGCAGTGCGAATGCCTTTGCCCAGGCGATCGGCAAAACGCACGCCCAGCACCCATCCCCAGCTATCGGCAAAATAGAGAAAGGGCTTGGCCAGGGTGGAAAGGCCATAGCCGAGCACGGTGAGCCACTTGCGCCGACCGAGGCGATCGGAAAGGCGGCCGGAATAGAGGCGCGTTAGGCTGGCAGTCGTTTCGGCGATCCCCTCGATCAGCCCGATGATGGTCGTGCGCACACCGAGCACATTCGCCAGGAAAAGCGGCACCAGGTTGAGCACCATCTCCGAGGAAACATCGGTCAGGAAAGAAGTGAGGGTGAGTACCCAAATATTCGGATGCAAGCGGAAACGTTTCATGTTCCTCCTTTGAGCCATTTCTATCCAATCGCCTGTTCTGCGGCGCCGAGCAGGGTAGCGACCTGTTCTTCTTTCTCCGGGGAAAGCGGCAAAAGCGGCGGACGAACTGCCCAACGCGGGAAGCCGTATAAACGCGCCAGCAGCGCTTTGAGCAACGGCGGGAAGGGCGGAAAACCTTCCAAAATGTGACGCCGATGGGTGATACGTTCCTGGATGGAAGTGACATCTTCCTGCCGCAACATCCCCTCCCAAACAGCGCGCAGATCGGGAGAAAGCAGGTTGGCGGCGGCGGTGATGCACCCCTGGGCGCCGTTCTGCATCGCTAACTGCAAATAAGAATCGGTGCCGGTCAGCACGAGCAAATCGGACCCGAAGCGCTCCCCCAGGGAACGGGCAAAGGCGACATCGTGGGAGGAATCCTTTATGCCGACAAACTGGTGAGGGAAAGCATCCTTTAGACGGGCAAGCAGATCGAGGGAGAAGCCGATCCCGGCCACCGGCGGAATGTGATAGCCGAGCAAAAAGCCACCCTGGGGCACATCCCGGCGCAGCAGGTGCTCAAACCAACGGAAAAAGCCTTCTTCCGGCGCGTTGCGGAAGTAGTAGGGTGGCAGAACGACGACACCATCAAAGCCCAGATCAAACGCAGTGCGGATCAGCGCGCCGCTTTCGCTCAGGCTGGGAGTGCCACAGCCGGCCAGCAGGCGAAACGAAGGAAACTCCTGCCGAATGCGCGTGGCATGGCGCCAGAGCAGGATGCGTTCTTCGGGGGAAAAGGAGGGACCTTCGCCGGTGGTGCCGAAGAGCAAGGCACCATGAGCGCCGCGCTGCGCCAGAAAGCGCAGCAGGTCGAGCAAGCCATCCAGATCGAATTGGCCGTCGGCGGTGAGGGGCGTCACCGCGGCGGCGTAAATGCCGGCCAACGGATGTAAGGAACTCATTTTTCCATCTCCTCGAGGAAAGTTTGTGCCGCCTTGGCAGGAGATTGCAACGGTTGATTGAAAGCCTCGGCCAGATAGCGTTGATGATCCATCACCCACAGATAGAGATCGGCCTCCGTGCGGCCGGGGAAATCTTCCAAAATGCCGCTTTCACGGATGATCTGCACTACCGGTAGATAGACGGTATCGTACCAGTGCGTGACCGCTTCTTCTTCGGAGATCGGGCGCTGCTCATCGAGGCCCATGAAATAGCGATGGACGGCAATATGCTCCAGCATGCGGCTAAAGCCATCTGGAATGGTCACCTTGATGCGAGCCTCCGGACGCAGACGATCCAGATTGGTGCGTTCCAGAAAGTGTACCTTGTCGTGCAGGATTTCGAGGTCTTCCGGCTTGAGATCGGGCGTGATATTGACGCGCGTTTGGCATTCGCGCACTTCGGCCTCGATGAATTGTTGCCCCTGCTGCCGGGCGACCGAGACGCGGTGATGACCGTCCACCACAAAATAAACCTCCCCCACCTTATAGAGCACAATCGGAGGCAGGCTAATTTCCTTGTAAAAAGCGTGTGCGATGCGCTGCCAACGTTCGGCGGTGGAATTATCCAGCGGCAAAAAGGCACGGTCAAACTGATGGTAGCGATTCAGGCTACCGGCGATCTTTTCCAGAGGCACCACCTGAATACCACGGTAGATCGGCCCGCCGATGTGGAGCTTTTCGCGTACCTCTTCATAAGAAAGCAGGCGAACCGGCCGCCCGGAAAAGAGAGCGGCCAAGCGGTTGAGGAAGGCTTTGAAGCGTGCCTGCTGAAAATCGAGGGAGGGACGAGGATCGGGGTTCATTGGACGTAGGAGGTGGACAGTGGACCGAGGGTGGAGATGAACGGTAGGCAATAGATGGCGAAAGCAGCTATGCTCCGAGGCACCAGGTGCGCAGGGCCTGGGCGGTAGTCAGCGGTGCTTCCATCATCGGCATGTGACCCACGGCCTCCAATTCTACCAGGCGAGCACGCGGCACAGCAGCCTGGATCTCACGCGCCCGTTCAATGGAGATAAGAGCATCGGCCTGACCGTGAACGAGCAGCAGCGGGAAGGTATTCTCCCGCAGCAGGTCCAGAGCATCGGGGCGCGCTGCCATGGCCTGCAACGCGCCGATCAGCGCCTGGGGGGATTGCTTCAGGATGAGCTCGTGCAATGTAGGGCGAAGCGATTCAAGCGGCGTGAGCGCCGTGCTCATCCCCTCGGCGACGAAATCAATGCCCTCTCGCTCGATCCGCGCCGCGGCTTCGGCACGAGCAAGCCGCCGCTCGGCAGAATCGGCCGCGGCCTGCGAGGCGATCAGTGCCAGACCTTGGACGCGCTGCGGATACCGACGGGCAAAGGCCAAGGCGATATAGCCACCCATCGAATGCCCCCCGATGAAGGCGCGTTCCAGGCGCAGGTGATCCAGCAAAGCAGCAAGGTCTTCGGCCAGATCGTCCATGCTGAAGCCCGGCACAGCCACCTGACTTTCGCCAAAGCCGCGCACATCCGGCCGGATCACCCGTAGACCGTTCAGATGCGGCAGAAGCGGCTGCCAGATGGTACGATCCAGGGGATAGCCGTGGATCAACACCAACGGCTCCCCTTCCCCGAAGGTCTCAAACGCAAGCCTCAAGCCCTGCGAAGAGAAAAACTCGCTCATGGGTTTCCTTGCCCCAGACGGGCGCGCTCTTCCTCGACAATGGCCTCATCCAGCTTGCGGAAGAGGGGATGAATTTCACCGAGCGCCTGACCTGGCTCCAGATGGCCCGGTTTCCATTCGACGGTCGGAAGCTGCGGCGGATGGTAGCACAAGACGTTATGGGTACCCAGATCGTCGCTCACGCTTTCCACGCTCAGCGAACCGAAGATCGGCGTTGAATAGCCCAGCATGCGATGCAGTGCTTCGGAGGAGAAAGGCAGGAAGGGGACAAAGAGCACTTTCAGGGAATTGATGGCACGCAGGGCCGTGTAAATGGTGAGCGCGGCCTGATCTTTGTTCGTCTTAACTTCCACCCAGGGAGCGTTCTGCTCCAGGTAGCGATTGACTTCGCCGGCCAAGCGCATGGCCTCTTGCAAAGCGGCGCGCAGGTGCACGGCTTCCAGCTCTTGCCCGATACTTTCAAAACCGCCATCCACCGTCTCCAGCAATGCTCGATCCTGTGGACGCAAATCGGCGAGCGAGATCGAGGGCACGCGCCCTTCCCAATGGCGCGCAGCAAAGGAAAGCACACGATAGGCCAAATTGCCCCAAGTGGCGACCAGCTCGTTGTTGTTGCGGGCAACGAATTCGTTCCAATCCCAATCGCTATCACGCAGCTCCGGCATGTTGACGGTCAGGTAGTAGCGTAGAGGATCGGGATCGTAGCGTTCGAGGAAATCCAGCCCCCACACAGCCCAGTTGCGCGAGCCGCTGATCTTCTGGCCCTCCAGGTTCATGAATTGATTGGCCGGAACATCATAAGGCAAGGTCAATCGCAGGCCCTTTTCGCCGCCGAAAATCTCCATAAATTGCTCACCGGCGCCCATCAACTGGGCCGGCCAGAGCACGGTGTGGAAGAAGATATTATCCTTGCCGATGAAATAGAATTGTTTTGCCTGTGGATTGAGCCACCAATCATACCAGGCGCGCGGTCGGCCGGTGATCTGCGACCATTCAATTGGCGCTGAAAGATAGCCGATCACTGCCTCGAACCAGACGTAGAGACACTTTCCATCCCATCCATCCAGAGGCACTGGGATCCCCCAATCCAGGTCGCGAGTGATCGGGCGGGGCTTGAGGCCTTCTTTTTCGATCTTGCCAAGCGATTCACCGAGCACCGTTTCGCGCATGTGGGCGGCGCGCTCGTGCAGGAATGTCCGCACTCGATCTTCCAGGCCGGAAAGATCGAGGTAGAAATGTTCCGTGGGACGCAGTTCGAGCACATCATCGCCGACCCGAGAGCGAGGGTTGATCAGCTTCTCCGGGTCGAGCACATTGCCACAGCGATCGCATTGATCCGAACGGGCATTTTCATAACCACAAATGTAGCAGGTGCCTTCTACATAGCGATCGGGCAGGAAGCGCGCCCGCTTTGGCGAATACCATTGTCGGCTGGTCTGCGTGAATAAATATCCATTGCGATGCAGGGCAAGGAAAATGCTTTGCGAGACGCGGAAATGGTTCCGCGTATGGGTAGTAGTAAAAAGATCGTAGGTAATACCGAGCTTCTGGAAGAGTTCCAGGAAACGATTGTGATAATACTGATAAACCTCCTCAACCGATTTGCCCAACGCATCCGCCTTAAGGGTCACCGGAGTGCCGTGAGAATCGGTACCACTCACCATGAGCACGGCATTGCCCTTCAGGCGATGGTAACGGGCAACGATATCACCGGGAAGATGGGAGCCGGTGATGTTACCGACATGGATATCGGCATTCGAGTAGGGCCAAGCAATCGCGACGAGGATAGGAGTGCTCATCAGGACCTCCGGAGGGACAAAATAAAAAGAGCCGTCCGTCTTCCGGACAGCTCTGGTCACACATGCGCACAATCAAAGGCTCTTTCCTTGCGCTGTCCGGAAAGAGAACAAACAGCCTTGCATGCACATCATGAACACAGTGTGAGAAGATAAACCCAAGAGGCTCATGCTTTTAGTTTAAGCAGGGAAGGCGTTTTTGTCAACAGGTAATTGGCACACCTGACATGCCGGACTTCTGCACAGGGAATTTTCTCTGTCCAGAACAGTCTCTCCATCCATTCCTACCCCCATCTCAGATGAGTGCGGCGCTGGGATATAATACGCCCAAAAGCACACCTCCGCAGAAAAGAGGCCCGCATGAACACCGCACTGTGGCTAATTGGTATTTCCCTCCTGACCTGGGGACTGGGGGAGGGAATGTTTTTCATCTTTGTTCCCATCTACTTGAGTAAGCTAGGCGCCTCTCCGCTCTTGATCGGCTCCATCCTTGGCGCTTCTGGGGCTTCAATGGCCGTTGCGCACATTTTTGCCGGTTATCTTTCCGATCGGATCGGCTCCAGGCCTCTGCTGCGCGCTGCCTGGATGATGGGACTCCTCGCCGCCGCGATAATGGCTCTGGCGCGCGATCTCTCCCTTTTCATCCCCGGATTCGTGCTCTACGGATTCACGGCCTTCGTCATTGCCCCTCTCAATAGCTATATCACCACCGCTCGCGGCAAGTTAACGCCGGCACGCGCTATGACCTTGACCTCGGCTCTCTACAACACCGGCGCCATCGCCGGCCCGTTACTCGGCGGCTGGATCGGCTCACAGCTGGGATTACGTTCGGTGTACTTCTTTTCCACCGCTATCTTCGCCATTTCGACCGCTTTAATCGTTTTCCTTCGCCCTCAGCCATTGCAGAACGGCAACGCTCATGAGGCCATACCGTTATGGAAAAACAAGCGCTATGCGCTTCTCCTGGGGCTGGCTTTCCTGCTCATCTTCTTCACTTACCTGCCACAACCGCTCACACCGAACTTTCTGACCGAACACCGCAAGCTCAGCCTGACCTCCCTAGGATTGCTCAACGCGCTGAATAACGCAGGAAACGTGGTGCTCAACCTTGGATTGGGGCATTTAGGTCCCTACTTTGGCTTATCCCTCGCCCAGGGAGCCGTTGCGCTCTTCACCCTCGCTATCTGGCAGGGGCACAATATGCTATGGTATGGGATCGGCTTCTTCTTGCTCAGTGGCTATCGCGTCGCCCGTCCCTTGCTCTCGGCTCGCGTGCGCGCTGTGGTACACGAATCACAAATGGGATTGGCTTACGGCTTCCTGGAAACGATCAATAGTCTGCCGCTGATCCTCGCTCCGCCGCTGGCCGGCTTAATCTATACTTACCGCCCCGAGTGGATTTACCCGATCAGCCTGGTCGGCATTTTAGTCACCCTGCTCTTGAGCCACAGCATACGCAAAGGGTAAACCGATGCTAGAGATTCTCTCTTTTGTACTAGGACCTGTGCAGACCAACGCCTATCTGATCGCCGATAGCGAAAGCGGAGAGGCAGCGGTGATCGATCCGGCCTGGAGCGGAAGGCACATCTTGCGCGCTGCCCAGGCACGTGGCTGGCGCATTGCCCACCTGTGGTACACTCATGCCCATTTCGATCACATCGGTGGAGCCGCCGAGATCGCCGATGCGCTGAACCCCCTCCCGATCGTCGCCCTCCACCCTGCGGACTATCCGCTCTGGAAAATCCGAGGCGGCGCAAGCCTCTTTGGCATCCCACTGGAAGATGTCGGTCCGGAACCGACGGTGGAACTTTTCCACGGTCAGGTGCTTCGTCTCGGCCGAATCGCCCTCGAGGTGCGCCACACACCGGGACATACCCCCGGTCACTGCGCCTTTTATTGCGCCGAGGCCGGGGTGTGCTTCTGCGGCGATCTGATCTTCGCCGGTTCGGTCGGGCGAACCGATCTGCCCGGTGGCAATTGGGAATTACTCGAAGAAAGCATCCACACCCAGATCTTCACGCTGTCGGAGGAGACTCGCCTGCTATCCGGCCACGGGCCGGAAACGACGGTAGGCGCAGAGAAGCGTTACAACCCCTTCGTAGGCAGATTATGAACCCGTCGCTCCGTGCTTTCCTCTTCGATCTGGGCGGGACCTTGATCTATCCGCTGGACCCCTGGCAGCCGATCTGGGAAAGAGCCGATCGTGCCCTGGTCCGCGTTCTGCACCACCGCGGGATGATCGCCGATGCGGAGACCTTTTTGGCGCGCTGGCAGGAAAGGCGCATGGGATATTACGCTCAACGCAAAGAAGATGCTCGCGAGTACACCTATCGCTACATCCTGCAGGAATTACTCCCCGGACTTCATCCCACCGTACTGGAAGAGGCGCTGGCCGCCTTTTTCTCCATCACCCAGCCGAATTGGCAGGCCGATGAACAGGCGCTTCCGGTGCTGCGCAGTCTGCAGCAGCATGGCTTTCGCCTAGGGTTGCTCTCAAACGCTGCCGAAGATAAAGATGTGCAGCAGCTTGTGGATCGGATGGGCTTCCGTCCCTTTTTCGATTTCATCCTGACATCCGCTGTCTGTGGCTACCGCAAGCCTCATCCGCTCCCCTTTCGGTTGGCGCTAAGCCACTGGAAGTTTTCCCCCGCTGAAGTGGCCATGGTGGGAGATCTGCCGGCTGTGGATATCTTGGGAGCAAAGCAAGTCGGCCTATTCGCCATTTGGGTGCGCCGCCATGCCCCCCAAAAAGAAGACCCGATGCCGGCGCAGCCGGATTGGACTTTGGAACACCTCAGTGAACTTTTGGAGAGAGTGACGCAATGAACCCTCATCTACGCTTCCTGCCCTACCTGGCACTGGCGAGCGGCGTTCTGGCACTCAGCTTTTCGGCCATGTTTGTACGCTGGGCGCAGGCACCGGGTCCTGTGACCGGTTTCTACCGCATCTTTTTCTCCACCCTATTGCTGGGAGCGATCTTCGCGGCTCAGAAGAACCTCCGTTTGCCGAACGGGAGAGGTTGGTTTTATCCCCTGCTCGGTGGGCTCTTCACCGCCTGCGATTTTGCTCTCTGGAACACCTCGGTGCAATATACTACTGCGGCCAACGCCACTCTTTTGGGCAACACGGCACCGATTTGGGTAGCATTGGGCGCTTGGTTGATCTTCCGGGAGCACATCACCTCGCGTTTCTGGTCGGGGCTGGGCCTGACCATGGCAGGCGCGATCCTGCTGATCGGAAACGACTTTCTGCGCCACCCTTTGCCAGGCCTAGGGGATTTGCTGGCAATGGGCGCGGGGATTTTCTACGCTGCCTATCTTCTGATCACCCAAAAAGGACGGAAACATTTCAGCCCACTGGAATACATCTTTTGGGTTGGAATGGCGGCTAGCCTCGGCCTGGGGATCATCAACCGCGCACTCGGCTACCCACTGCTCGGCTATCCCCGAGAAAGTTGGCTGGTATTCCTAGCAACGGCGCTCGTTTCCCAGCTGATCGGCTATCTTTCCATCAGCTATGCCCTTGGGCACTTGCCGGCGCGCATCGTTTCGCCCACCTTGATCGCTCAGCCCATTTTGACCACCTTCCTGGCCATCCCGATCCTGGGAGAAATGCCTCTCCCGGTGCAGTGGTTGGGTTCGGCCCTGGCGCTGATCGGGATTTACCTGGTGCACAGCTCGCACCAACAAGGTTGATCTGAACGCGCCTGGAGTATAATCACCTTGTCCTGCAGCCCATTGTCCACCGTCTACAGTCCACAGTCTGTCATCCATCTTCTCCGTTCCACTGCCGAAGGCGAACCGGTATTTCCTTTCCTGGGAGGTCTCATGTACCTGGATGCAATCCTTGAAGTTGCTATCGGATTGGTGTTTGCTTGGATGGTGCTGAGCCTGGCCACTATGCAGGTTCAGGAATGGATCAGCACCTTCCTTTCTTGGAGAGCGTATTTCTTAGAGCGAGCGATCTTGAACATGCTGGGGGATGAGACCCTCGTAGAGCGCTTCTACAATCACCCTCTCATTCGCTCGATCTCGCCGCCGGGAAAGAGACCGGGCGATGTGCGTCGCCCCTCGTACATTCCGGCGCAACGCTTCGCCGCGGCGATATTGGATGTGTTCTTCAGCGCCGGGCAACCCTCCCTGCGCGCGACCGGTAGCCTCTCTCTCCAGGAGATGCGCCAGAGCCTGCAGGAATTGCGCCGGCAATACCCATCCCTGGCAACGCTCCTGGATCATTTCTTCCCCAACCTGGATCAACGGTTAGAACATGGCGAAATGAACCTGGCCCAATTGCGCGGGCAATTGGAACGCTGGTTCGACGATGCCATGGAGCGATTGAGCGGCGCCTATAAGCGCCACGCGCAGCAATGGGCTTTGATCATCGGCATGATCCTGGCCATGCTTCTCAATGTGGATACGGTGAACATTGCCCGCCAGCTCTGGCGCGAGCCGACCCTCCGGCAGGTGATCGTGCAACAGGCGGCTACCCAATCCAATCTCGATCCTTCCACCGGGTTGAACCAAGCACGTGGATATGTGGAAACCTTGAGCATCCCGGTAGGCTGGTCGGTTGCCGCGCCGCTGCCCGATCAGCAATGTGGCTGGCAACCGGGTCGGGCGGTTTATCCGGCAGTCTGGGTGGGCCATGAATGTCGCATCCTGAGCACTCTGCCGCGCATGGATGATGTCTGGGGCTGGTCGGTGAAGTTAATCGGCATCTTGATCAGCGGCCTGGCAGCCATGCAAGGTGCGCCTTTCTGGTTCGATGTGCTACGGCGGTTGGTCAACCTGCGTGGGAGCGGCCCCATTCCGGCATCTTCGCCTTCTCTGCCGCCGGCAGAGGTAGAAGAACCGAAAGATTCCAAAGCGACAGGATGACGCGGAAACAATGAATTTTCTGATCACCGGCGCGGCCGGCTTTCTCGGCTCTGCTCTGGCAAATGCTCTTGTGCGCGAAGGGCATCTGGTGCGCGGGTTGGATGACCTTTCCACCGGCGATCCCAAGGTGCTTTCTCCGGAGGTGCACTTCACGCGTGGTGATGTCAACGATCGCCCCCGGCTCTGGACGTTGCTTCAGGAGGTGGATGTCGTCTATCACCTGGCGGCGCGCGTCTCGGTGCCGGAATCGGTGCTCTACCCGCGGGAATACAACGCGGTCAACGTGGGGGGAACGGTAGCGCTGATGGAAGCCATGCGCGATGTCGGCGTGAGACGGGTGGTGCTGGCCTCTTCCGGCGCCATCTATGGCGAGCAGGCCGAACAACCGCTCCGCGAAGATATGAGACCGAACCCGCGTTCCCCGTATGCTGTTTCCAAGCTGGCCGCCGAATACTACGTGCGCACGATCGGCGAACTATGGGGCATTGAGACGGTGTGCTTGCGCATCTTCAATGCCTACGGCCCCGGTCAGCATCTACCCCCCTCCCATCCGCCGGTAGTGCCCTATTTTCTGCGCCAGGCGCTGCGTAACGGCACGCTGGTGGTCCACGGGGATGGCTCCCAGACGCGGGATTTCGTCTATGTGGACGATGTGATCAGTGCCATGATCGCTGCGGCCACTGCGCCGGATGTCAACGGGCTAGTAATCAACGTCGGCTCCGGGGACGAAACCAGCATCCGCCAATTGGTCCAAACGGTCCTGCGTGTGACAGGGACGCAACCGCAGGTACTGTATAATTCTCAAGCCTCCGGCGGTGTGGCGCGCATGGTCGCCGATCTGAGACTGGCACAAAAGAAGCTGAAATATCGGCCCTCCATCTCGCTGGAACAAGGACTGCGGTTGACGATCGAGCGCGATCCTCGCTTTCAGGGTCAAATGCGAGCATGATCCTACCGCGTTCGTTCTACGACCGCCCTACGCTGATCGTGGCGCGCGAGCTGCTGGGAGCGCGGTTGGTGCGCATCCTGGATGGACAGCGACTCAGCGGGATCATCCTCGAAACGGAAGCCTACATCGGCTATGAGGATCAGGGTAGCCATGCCCATCGCGGCCAGACGCGGCGCAATGCTCCCATGTTCGGCCCACCGGGATACGCCTACGTGTACTTTACCTACGGCATGCACTGGTGCTTGAACGCGGTGACGGAGGCAGAAGGGTTTCCGGCAGCGGTGCTCATTCGGGCCATTTTGCCAGAAGAAGGGATCGAGATCATCCGGGCACGGCGCAACGGCGGCGATACCTTCGGCCCGGCCAAGCTCACCCAGGCACTCGGCATCGGCAAGGCCGAAAACGGGCTGGACCTTTGCACCGATGCGTATGGGCTATGGATCGAAACCGGCTATATAATTCCGGAAACGCGCGTCACCACTGCACCGCGCGTGGGGTTAAATCGTGTACCAGAACCGTGGCGCTCCATTCCTTGGCGTTTCATTGCCCGGATGGGGACCGGCGATCTTTCAAATCTATGGAGGAAATAGCTATGGGACTTTTGGACGGGAAAACCGCTTTGATCTTCGGCCTGGCCAACGAGCGTTCGATCGCCTGGGGCATTACGCGTGCCATGCATCGCGAAGGGGCGCGCATCGGCCTGAGCTACGCCGGCCAGGCTTTGGAACGCCGCGTGCGTCCGCTGGCCGAACAGGTGGGATGCACCTTTGTGGAAGAATGCGATGTGACCAAGGACGAGGACATCACCCGCATCGCCGAAAAGGCGGCGGAGGCCTTCGGTCCGATTGATATTCTGGTTCATTCGATCGCCTATGCCCTGCGCGAAGAGCTGACCGGCCCCTTTTACAACACCAGCCGCGAGGGCTTTCGCATTGCCATGGATGTGAGCGTCTATTCTTTCGTGGCGCTGGCGCGCGCCTTCCGGCCGATCTTGCGACCGGGCGGCTCGCTCATGTGTATGACCTATTACGGCTCGGAAAAGGTCGCGCCGCATTATAATGTGATGGGCGTGGCGAAAGCAGCGCTGGAAGCGGCGACGCGTTACCTGGCCTATGATTTTGGGCCGGAGAAGATCCGCGTCAACGCCATTTCGGCCGGCCCGATCCGCACCCTGGCGGCGGCCGGCGTGAGCGGCTTTCGCGATATGTACAAGCACTTTGCCGATGTGGCGCCGCTGCGCGAGAACGTGACGATTGACGATGTCGGAAACGTGGCCGTCTTCTTGGCCTCCGATCTATCCTCCCATGTCACCGGTGAGACGATCTACGTGGATTCCGGTTTCAACATCGTCGGGGTGCAGATCGCGCCACAGGAAGGGAACGAATAAGCATGTTCTTCCGCAAGTCATCTCCGCCCTCCCAGCCTCCGCCTGCCATCCAGGCAGTGGAACGCGTTACTTCGGTGCTCGGTTCCGGGATCATCTGGCAGGGTTCGCTCAACGGGAGCGGAGGGGTGCGCATTGAGGGAGCGTTTGAGGGGGAGATCGCGCTCCGCGGCCTGTTGGTGGTCGGGGAAAGCGGACGGGTGATCTGCGATAACATCCGCGCCTACACGGTGATCGTGGCCGGGGCAGTTTACGGCAACATCACTACCCAAAAGCTGGAGATCCGCTCCACCGGACGGGTGTGGGGAGATGTGGTGACAACGGCATTCGTTACCGAGGAAGGCGCGTTCCTGCGCGGCCAAATCCGCATGGAAGAACATGTGGAGATTGACTTTGGAACAATGCCGGAGCTGACCCCCACCGAAGCGATGATCCTGGCCGAAAAACAGGCCACCGTGCTGCCGCCTCCGCAGGAAAAGACGGAATGAAATACCGTGAGCTGGGAATTCAGACCTTGCACCAGGCGCCAAACCTGGCGCGTACCGAGGGGGAAGCATTTCTCTTCCGGGCCGCTTTTCTGGCGCCGGATGGAACGCCAACCCCTCTCGGCGCCCGACAAATGGCACGGCTGAAAGACCTCTTTAGCTCCTTAAAGGCAGAAGCATTTTTCGCCGCGCTTAAGCTTCCCGTCCTCACCGATGCGCAGGGGAACCTTTTCACACGTTACCCGGTGGGGAAGGTGAAAGCTTTGCATTGCCCCACGTGTGGGTACTTTTCCCCTCATGAAACCGCGCAGAGCGCCCGAGAGACGTTTTCCGAAGAAGCCCGGCCGGCGGAACGCGTTTGGACCCCTGGCTGTAACACCATCGAGAGCTTGGCGCGCTACCTGAACATTCCGACGGCGCGCACGGCCAAGGCATTGATGTTCACCCGCGAGGCCGATGGGGAATTCATTTTCGTGGTGGTACGTGGGGATACGACGCTCAATCCGCACAAGTTGCGCATTCGGGTGGGGGAGGTGCGCCTGGCGCGGGAAGAAGAAATCCGTGCGGCGGGAGCAGTGCCGGGTTATGCCTCGCCGATCGGGCTGCGCCGGGGCAAGGTGCTGGTGGATACCTTGATTCCGCTTTCGCCAAACCTGGTGGCCGGAGCGAATAAAGAGGGCTATCACCTGAAAAACGTGAACTACGGCCGGGATTTCTGCGCCGATCAGGTAGCCGATCTGATCTGGGCTGAGGCAGGCGATCGTTGCCTTTGCGGGAACGGGGTGCTGGAAGCACTGGAGACGTTGCCCGTGGTGCTCAATGGCCTTCTGTTGGAGGCGAACGTGCTGCGCGCCCTGGCCGAGGCGCATCATGATGAGCATGGGTTGCGTTGGCCGCCGGTGGCCGCGCCCTTTGAGATTTACCTGCTCCACGTGCCCGGCAAGGAGTTGGATACGGCTTCGGCGGCGCGTTCCCTTGCACAGGAGCTGGAGGCGGCCGGGTTGGAGGTGTTGCTAGATGACCGCGACGAGCGCGCCGGAGTGAAATTCACCGATGCCGATCTGCTGGGCATCCCCTGGCGGGTGACGGTAGGTGAGCGCGCCTTGAAGGAAGGACAAGTGGAGCTCAAGAATCGTTGCAACGGAGCACAGGAGCGACTCTCGCTCGAAGGAATGGTTGCCTTTTTCCGGGAGTGGAAAGCCACTGCGGGAAGCTATGAGCGATCTGTTTGATCATGCCCTGCAGGAACAAATGCGCCGCGAGGCGCCGCTGGCGGCGCGTATGCGTCCGCGCACGCTGGAGGAGTTCGTCGGGCAGGAGCATATTTTGGGGGAAGGGAAGCTGCTGCGCCGGGCGATTGAAAGCGACCGCCTGTTCTCGTCAATCATTTTATGGGGTCCCCCCGGCACTGGGAAAACGACGCTCGCGCAGATCATCGCCGCCCATAGCCGTAGCGCGTTCGTCACCCTTTCGGCGGTGCTGGCCGGCCTGCCGGAATTGCGCCAGGTGATCCAGGGGGTCAAAGAACGTCGCCGGCTCTACGGGCAACGCACCATTCTGTTCGTGGATGAGGTCCATCGCTGGAATAAGGCTCAGCAGGATGCCTTGCTGCCTCATGTGGAGGATGGCACGGTGATCTTCATCGGGGCAACGACGGAGAACCCGTATTTTGAGGTCATCGGGGCGCTGGTTTCGCGTTCACGCGTCTTTCGCCTATACCCTCTGACGGAGGAGCAACTCGATCGCATTCTGGAGCGTGCCTTGGAGGATGCCGAGCGTGGCTATGGTGGTCGAAACGTGATCTTGGATGCCGAGGCGCGGGCGCATTTGATCCATGTGGCCGGTGGGGATGCGCGCAACCTGCTCAACGCGCTAGAGCTGGCGGTGGAATCTACGCCACCCGATGCCGCAGGGAAAATCCACATCACCCTGGAGATCGCCCAGGAATCCATTCAACGCCGTGCTGTGCTGTACGACAAAGAAGGGGATATCCATTACGATACCATTTCGGCCTTCATCAAGTCGGTGCGCGGCTCGGACCCGGATGCGGCGCTCTACTGGTTGGCACGCATGCTCTATGCCGGCGAGGACCCGCGCTTTATCCTGCGGCGCCTGCTCATCCTGGCCGGGGAGGATGTGGGGCTGGCCGATCCGATGGGGTTGGTGGTGGCGGCTGCCGCTGCCCAGGCATTTGATTATGTGGGCCTACCGGAAGGCATTTATCCCCTGGTCGAAGCCACGCTCTACCTGGCGACCGCGCCGAAATCCAACAGCACCCAGGCCTACTTCAAGGCCATGGCACACATCGAGCAGGAAGGCGCCGGCGAGGTGCCGGATCACCTCAAGGATAGCCATCGTGATCGTCAAGCGCTAGGGCATGGAAAGGGGTATCTCTATCCCCACGATCGCGAGGGACATTTCGTGCCACAACAATACCTACCGAAGGAATTGCTCGGCACATACTTTTATCGCCCTTCCGAAGAGGGCTACGAGGCGCAGGTGCGCGAACGCTTGGAACGCTGGCGCACCGCGCAACGCAAAGCGCTCGGGATTGAGCAAACGCAGGAAATGCCAGACCTCTCGACAGAGCGCATCGAAGAGATGAAACGGAACTTGAAATGACGCTTCTACTCTTGATCCGCCACGGTGAAAACGACTATCGCCGCCGCTCGCTGCTGCCGGGGCAGCTGCCCGGTATCCATCTCAACGAGATCGGGAGAGCGCAGGCTCGTCAGCTGGCCTGGACCTTGAGCGAGGTGCCGTTGAAAGCGATCTATTCCAGCCCGTTGGAACGTGCCCTGGAGACCGCCGAGCCGATCGCTCGGTTGCACAACCTGACGATCGAGAAGGTGGAAGCGCTGGCAGATGTGAACGTGGGAGATTGGGCCGGGCGTTCCTGGAAGCAGCTCCGCCGCACTCGGCTTTGGCCCAAAATCATCCATGCGCCTGCGGAAGTGCGCTTCCCAAACGGCGAGAGCTTCGCCGAAGTCCAGGCACGCGTAATCGGAGCGCTGGAGCAACGCCTCACGCAACACGACGAAAAGGATCCCATCGCCGTCGTCTTCCATGCCGATCCGATTAAACTGGCGCTGGCGCATTTCCTCGGCCTGCCACTGAACGCCTTTCAGCGCCTGAACGTGGATACTGCTTCGATCAGCGCAGTGTGGGTGGGGAAGGAGATAACCCGCGTGCTTTTCATCAACCGCTTGCCCGGGGAACGGCTTCAGTTGCCGCAATGAAGACCGTGAACGGTGAAGATTGGGAGGTTCCTATGGCATATCCTTCTTGCGGTCGTCTTGAGGGGAAAGTGGCGATCATTACCGGGGCCACTTCCGGGATCGGGAAAGCAACGGCTTTGCTCTTTGCCCGCGAAGGCGCGCATCTTGTGCTGAGTGGGCGCCGCCGCGAACGTGGCGAGGCAGTGGCACAGGCCTGCAAAGAGTTCGGGGTACGGGCAATCTTCGTCTCAGCCGATCACACCCGCGCCGAGGACTGTGAAGGCGTGGTGGCCATGGCGCAACAGGAATTTGGCCGCGTGGATATCCTGTTCAACAACGCCGGCGTAGTGACTTCCGGCACGGCAGAGACGACCTCCGAGGAAACCTGGGCCTACACCATGGCACTCAACGTGACCGCCGTTTGGCGCATGTCGCGCCTGGTGATCCCGATCATGCGGGCGCAAGGGGGTGGAGCGATCGTCAACAATGCCTCGGATTGGGGCATCGTCGGGGCGCGCAATGCCCTGCCCTATGCCACCAGCAAAGGCGCCGTGGTGCTGATGACCAAAAGCATGGCACTGGATCACGCCGCCGAGGGCATTCGCGTGAACGCCATCTGTCCGGGGGATACATTCGTCGAACGCTGGATAGAACAGGGTTACTTTCAGGATGGGCAGCCGGTGACGATGGAAGAAGCTTTGCGCGAATCGGCCTCGTATATTCCCCTGGGACGCTTTGCTCAGGCAGAAGAGATCGCGCGGGCGGTGCTCTTCCTGGCCTCGGATGAGGCTTCGTTCATTACCGGCCACACATTGCTGGTGGATGGGGGGAATACCGCGCAGTGACTAAAACGTCTTCCAGTTCAGGTGGGTGATGGCAATCGCCAGGGCATCGGCGGCATCATCCGGCTGCGGGCGGGAGGGCAGCCCCAGCAGCAGGCGTACCATCTCTTGGATTTGTCGCTTATCAGCCGAACCGTAACCGCTGACGCTCTGCTTGACCTCATTCGGGGTATATTCGGCGATCGGTATGCCGGCCTCTGCCAGGGCGAGCAAGATCACGCCGCGCGCCTGTCCTACTTGAATGGCGGTGCTCACATTGCGCTGAAAAAACAACTTCTCCACCGCGCTGCTTTGGGGTTGGTGGAGAAGCAACAGCTGACGTACCTGCTCGTAGAGCAACAACAGGCGCCGTGGCAAGGTTTCTTCCGGTGGCGTTTCGATCACCCCAAAGGTGACCACGGTTAACGTCCCCTGTTCGTCCTCATCCAGGATGGCATAACCGGTCCGTGCCGTACCGGGGTCCAGCCCGATGACTCTTCGCATTATCCGGCCTCGAGTGCCGCCAGCGCTTGTTCACTCAGTTTCAGGTTGTGATAAACGTTCTGAACATCGTCGAGGTCTTCCAGGGCCTCGATCACCTTGAGCACCTGCAAGCTTTCTTCGACGCCCAATTCGATCTCTTGCTTGGCAATATAACGCAGCCCGGCCTCTTCAGGTTGCACACCGGCCGCGTGGAGCTTGTTTGCCACTTCTTTGAAGGTCTCAGCCGGAGCGATGATCTCAATGTTATCGCCATCCTGCGTGACGTCTTCCGCGCCGGCCTCCACGGCCAATTCGAAGGCACGATCGTAATCCAACTGGCTCGCCGGGAAAGAAAAATAGGCCATGCGCTGGAATTGCCAGGCCACGGAGCCAGCTTCGGCCATGTTACCACCGCTGCGGGTCAGGACGTGGCGGATCTCGGCAACGGCACGGTTACGATTATCGGTGACGCATTCGATCATCATGGCCACGCCGTGCGGAGCGTAGCCTTCGTAAAAGACTTGCTCAATCGCAGCAGCATCCTTATCTTCTCCGGTACCGCGGCGGATGGCACGTTCGATATTTTCCTTGGGCATGTTATTGGCACGTGCTTTTTCAATCGCCAGTGCCAAGCGCACGTTCGTTTCGGGATCACCGCCGCCTTCACGCGCCGCCATGACGATCTCGCGGGTCAGACGGGTGAAGAGTGCACCGCGTTTGGCATCCTGTGCGCCTTTCTTCCTGCGGATAGTTGCCCAGTGGCTATGTCCAGACATACAACTTTCTCCTTTTCTAAATCGAATGACGATGTTTTTTTGGAAAAGTGCTCCGACAGCGCTTGCTGCAAAGGCTGCAATGCCTTTGATCCACAGAACACGCACCCCTCCAAGCGAGAAGCACATGTGGCTATGCCGTAGAGCAAACTTGTCTTTATTGTATCACAAGGCGATGTTCGCTGGAAGCACATAACGGATGGTGATGGTTCGTTTGCCGGTAAAATCACCGCGATTCACCACAGTGCAAAAGATTGCGCCGCCGGACGCAAACAGGTTAGGCTACGGCCGGTGCCTTTCGTCCGGGTTATAATGCAGCACTATGCAGGCGACGTGGCTTCAAGGGTTTTTGATAGGGGGGATGTTGCTCCTTTCATCCTGTTCGCCGCCCGCTACCTACCCTTTGCCCTCACCTACTCCAAGTGCCACTCCCTTTCTCCCTGCCACATCCACGCCGCGCGCCGCCGTCTGGGCGGTGCAAACGGCTCTTCCTGCCACGCCGACACCCTCTCCCACCCCTCCGCCTTCTCCTTTACCAAGCCCGACCCCTTCACCCACTCCAACGCCGCCCTCAAGCGAAACCAAAACCCCTGCCCTCTCCCGTCCACGCTACCGTCTATATGCGCGCCTGGATGAGCCGAAACATCACCTGGATGTCGAACAAACCATCGAATATCCCAATCTGACCGGCCAGGCTCTTTCCTCGCTGGTGTTGGCCGTGGAGCCAAATCGCTGGCCGAATTGCTTTTCCCTCCACTCGTTGACCATCGCAGATACCTCACCGAAATACACGCTGAAGGATCACCGCTTAGAAATTTTTCTTTCGCAAGCACTCTTGCCCCAGGAAATGCTCACCATTCACCTACGTTACGCGCTAGATTTGCCTCCGAAGCGCATGGCCGAGGCTTTTGGTTACACATCCTGGCAGCAGAACTACGTGCACTGGTATCCCTTCGTCGTTCCCTATCGGAATGGCTGGATCTTGCACGAGCCCTGGCATGTTGGTGAACATCTGGTCTACGAAGCGGCCGACTTTGACGTGTATCTTCAGGTATCAGATGGAGTACAAATCGCAGCTCCGGCACCTGCGGTAGAAAAGGCCGGCTGGCAACGCTACACCCTACTCCAAGCGCGCACTTTTGTGTTTTCCGTCAGCCGTTTTTACCAGGTGAGCGAAATGCAAGTTGGGACGATCCCGATCAGGAGCTACTTTCTCGCCACGGATCGGGCCGCGGGGGAGCACATTACGCTACAGGCAGTTCGTTTTCTGACCCTTTACATGCAACGCATCGTACCATACCCTTATCCTGCCCTGAGCATCGTCGAAAGCGAAACGTTGGATGGCATGGAATTCGATGGGCTTGTATTTCTGGCACAACGTTTTTATCAAGAGTTTGATGGGGGCACCCGCAATAACCTGACCACCATCGGCATTCATGAGATCGCCCATCAATGGTGGTTCGGCCTGGTGGGTAACGATCAGGCTCTCGAACCCTGGCTGGACGAAGCGCTGGCTCTCTATAGCGAAGCCTTGTTCTATGAATGGGCAGAAAACGCCGCAAATTGGTGGTGGAATTTTCGGGTCAATTTTTTTGATCCACAGGGATTCGTCAATATTCCAATTTACGAAGGTGATAACTTCAGGTCCTATACAAACGCAGTCTACTTGCGCGGTGGGCAATTCCTGAACGCCCTGAGACAACGCATAGGAGATGAGGCATTTTACACCTTCTTGCAAGACTACGCCCGCCATATGCAGGGGAAGATCGCTACCCGTGAAGACTTCTTCCGCATTCTATCCCAACATACCGACCAGAACTTGGACGATCTGATCGCGGAATATTTTCGCCCCTAGCCAAAGAGCGTGTAATTCCCCTATTGGCGGCAGCAAATGCGCTTCGTTGGGTACTGCGCACAGTCCCACCCAGGACGACCTTGACTTTACCGCATAAGAGTATAAAATCGAAAGAGATTCAAATTGGAGCTCAAAAGCACGATTTCAGGAGGTGTGCAATGGGGTTGCCGATCCCTACCTTTTTCCGCGAAGAGCGCGTAGGAGAAGTCTGGCGTGTGCCGTATGAAGAACGAGCACAACAAGCGCGCCAATGGGCCCAACGCTTTGCCATAAAGCCGGCGGCGGAGGATACGTTCAAGGTCTGGCTTTTGCTGGTAGATGTGCAAAACACGTTTTGCATTCCCGACTTTGAGCTTTTTGTGGGCGGGCGAAGCGGTCAGGGAGCGGTAGAAGACAATCGTCGCCTGTGCGCCTTCATTTATCGCAACCTGGACCTGATCACGCAAATCAGCGTGACGATGGACACTCACCAAGCCATGCAGATCTTCCACGCCATCTTCCTGGTAGATGCTCAGGGCAATCACCCTGCGCCATACACTCAAATTACCCACGAAGATATAGCCCATGGGCGCTGGCGCTTCAATATCGCACTGGCGAAACGCTTTGGCATAGCCCCGGAATACGGTCAGGAACTGCTTTTGCACTACACGCGTGAACTGGCAAAGCGCGGCAAATACACCCACACAATTTGGCCCTATCACGCCATGCTGGGAGGCATTGGCCATGCGCTGGTGCCGGCTGTGGAAGAAGCCATCTTCTTCCATACCGTAGCGCGCCTCTCCCAACCCTATTTCGAGATCAAAGGCAACCACCCGTTCACCGAAAATTACTCGGCGATCGGCCCGGAAGTGGAGCAGGGTCCGCATGGCGAAGCGCTCGGCGAGCGGAACCCGCGCTTTATTCAGATGCTTCAGGAGCTGGATATGCTCATCGTGGCCGGTCAGGCCAAAAGTCACTGCGTGGCATGGACGGTGGAGGACCTGCTGGGCGAAATCCGGCGCACCGATCCCTCGTTGGCCAACAAAGTCTACCTGCTGGAAGATTGCGCCTCGCCAGTCGTCGTGCCCGGCGCCATCGATTACACCGACGAAGCCGAAGCGGCCTATGCACGCTTCGCTGCGGCCGGCATGCACCGTGTGCGTTCCACGGACGATGAGCAGTGGCTACGCTCCCTGGTGAAAGCGGAGGCATCATGAGCATCTTCGATGGCAAGCGCCTAGATAACAGCACGTTTAAGCTCGATATCGAACGCATGCGCCGCGGCTGGTATAGCGATAAGTATTTTATCAACATCGCCCACATGCTCAACAAGCTGGCGTCCGAAGGCTATACCTACCAAGGCAAACACCCGCACCTACCTTTGGGAATTTCCCATAAGGATATCCTTGTCGGCGAAATGGAGGTGGAGATGCAGATCTTCACCCGCCGCCCAGGAGTGACCGTCGTCGTGGGAGTGGATAAGGCGCTGACTATGCTCCGTCACTGCACCGGCTATTGGGAGGGGGATCGCTTCGTCGAAACCTGGGATCGGCTGGAGGTCTGGGCTGTGCACGATGGCTCGCTGGTGCGCTACGATGGGGATCCGCTCCAGGTGCAGCCGGTGCTGCGCATTCGCGGCCGGTATCGCGATTTCGCCATTCTGGAAACCCCCATCCTGGGCATCCTGACGCGCGGTAGCCGCGTCGCCACCAACGTCTATGAGACGCTGATCGCCGCCAAGGGCAAGCCGGTGCTCTTCTTCCCGGCCCGTTTTGACCTTCACGAGGTCCAGGCCGCAGATGGCTATGCCTATAACATCGCCGTGCAACGCTATAACATGGACTATGCATCCACCCTTGGACCCTTCGTCTCCACCGATGCCCAAGGGGATTGGTGGGGCGGTTCCGGCGGTGGGACGGTCGCCCACGCGGCCATCGCCTGCTTCCTGGGAGATACGGCCGAAGCCATGCTGGCCTTTGCCCGCATCATGCCGCCCAACATCCCCCGCATTGCGCTGGTGGATTTCAACAACGATTGTGTCCAAGACTCACTCCAGGTTTGCCGGGCAATGTTTCGGCAGTATATGGAAATGCTCGAAAGCGGCAACACCGAAGAAGCGATCCGCTACCGCCTCTACGGGGTACGCTTGGATACCAGCAGCAGCGTGCGCGACGTCTCCGTCGCTCCCTTGGGGGACCCGGAGCTGGATCTCGGTGTCAACCCGCGACTGGTTTTCAACGTACGCAAAGCCCTGGATACGGATTGGGAGAGCTGGGAGATCCCTGCCGCGTGGAAAGAGAAAGCACGCGAATACTGTCGGAATGTTAAGATCGTGGTCTCCGGCGGCTTCAATCCGGATAAGATCCGGCGCTTTGAAAAACTGGGAGTGCCGGTGGATATCTATGCCGTTGGCTCCTGGCTCTTCAATAACAATGGCCACGCAGTGACCGATTACACTGCGGACGTGGTGCGGATTAAAGTGCATGGTCAATGGTTAGATATGGCCAAAGTAGGCCGCCGCGCCTGCGAAAATCCCGATCTACAACGCGTCTGGTAAGCCAGGAGGTCAAAATGCAGCGCCGGTTATGGTATCTGCTCGCCCTCTATGCCCTGATCGTGATCTACACCGAAACGTTCTTCGTGCGCGGGATACGCCCACCGCTTTGGATCACGCCCCTGGCAACGCTCGTGGGCTTCGGCCTTTCGTGGCTGCATGCCATACAACGCCTGGGGAAGCGTTCAGCGCTGACATTGCTGGCCTGCACCGCCATTGTCAGCTTCCTGTTCGAGGCTTTAGGCGTCGCCACCGGCTGGGTCTATGGCCCGTATCACTATACCGACAAATTAGGGCCGCGCCTGCTCGGCGTGCCATTCCTGATCCCGCTGGCATGGTTTCTGATGGCCTATCCTTCTTACCTGTTTGCCGAGACCCTGACACCACGCACTTCGCTCTCAAAACGCTACCTTTGGGTAGCCACGCTGGCCGGGTTGATCATGACCTCCTGGGACCTGGTGATGGATCCACAAATGGTGCGCGGCGAGCATTGGATTTGGGAAGTGCAAGGGCCTTATTTCGGCATTCCGCTGCGCAATTTTTGGGGTTGGTGGCTGACGATCTTCGTTGCTGTGCTCCTCTTTCTCTGGCTCACCCGCTCGAGTGGAAACTGGCAGGTTCAACCTGGAATGGATGGCATTCCCTGGTTCATTTACTTCCTGACCGCCGGCGCCAACACGTTTAGCTCATTTTTCATCGGCCTGGAGGGTTCGGCGCTGGTCGGCATTTTTGTCCTCCTACCTTGGCTGCTATTGACCGCACCGCGGTTCTTCCCGCGCCTGACCTGAAGATGCGCTGGCTGCTCGCTTTGCTTGTGTTTTCTCTTCTTCTTTCCGCTTGCGCTCGTGTCACGCAGGAGGTGACGATGACCTTCTCCTTTTCCAGCCCCGCTTTCGGTCACGGACAACCGATCCCGGCCGTCTATACATGCAAGGGGCGCAATATTTCCCCGCCGTTAACATGGAGCGATCTGCCCCAAGGGACAAAGTCGCTGGCGTTGATCATGGATGATCCGGACGCGCCGCTGGGCACATGGGTCCATTGGGTCATTTATAACATCCCACCCACACGCACCGGCCTGGAGGAAGCCCTCCCAAGCGAGGAACGCTTGGCAGATGGCAGCCTGCAGGGCAAAAATTCCTGGCGACGCATCGGATATGGAGGCCCTTGCCCGCCCTCCGGCACGCATCGCTATTACTTCCGCCTGTATGCCCTGGATAGCATGCTTTCGCTGGCTCCAGGAGCGATGAAAGAACAATTGCTACAAGCGATGCAAGGACATATCCTGGCCCAGGCTGAATGGATGGGAACTTTCTCGGCACGATAGCACTGCCCGGTTCAAAGGCAGAGGGGCATTTCCATAACCACAGGATGTTCCTAGTCCCATCGGAGCAATGGGACTATGTCAGGTGCGCAGCGTAGAAAACCCTATCCAGGGAGGGAATTTGGGCATTTGGATGCTCCACTGCAAAGCCCCTCCAAAAGCACCGAGTCACATTCAAAGGCACACCAGGCTTTTCAGTGTTTTCGGCAAAAGCGATTTCCGGTTCTCAAACTTCTCAAAATTTGTTTTGCTGATTCCACTGCAAAAGCCATCTCTGCTCCATGGGCCCAATTCAATAGGACATGGACAAACATGGATGACACCGGAAAATTATGAAGTCAAAATGGTTTTTGACCACAAAGCACTAAAATTTTGCGGTTTTCCTAGAACTATTTGATCTCAAAACTTGAAACGCTTTGAGGGCGTGTCCTTCTGTGGTGAAAGCACTTTTTGCAGTGAACTCTTTGCCGCAATCAAGCCGACAATTCGGGGGATGCAAACGGGCATGTAATGATAGGCGGGCTATGCCTCTGCTATAATACACTTGATGAGTGATTCGATCGAAATAAAAGGCATTCGGGATGGCTTGCTGGCAACGCTTCCCCCCGATCCCGGCTGGGCGGAAGTTTTGAATTTGCTCCGCCGGCGGCTCGATGAACAACCGCAGTTTTTCAAAGGGGCGCGCTTAAGCCTGGAGCTAGGTGCGCGCACCTTGCGGGTAAACGATCTGATCGCATTGAGAGATGAATTATCCGAGCGCGGCATTGCGCTATGGGCGATACTTAGCGAATCCCCAACCACGATCAAAAATGCCCAGTTGCTCGGCCTGGCCACTCGGTTGGGTAAACCCCGTTCGGAACCGCCACCCTCGCTTGCTGAGAAAGGAGAAGGGGCATTGTGGATCGAACGCACATTGCGATCTGGGGTTAAAATAGAACATTCCGGCCCGGTGGTGATTGTGGGAGACGTGAATCCCGGTGCTGAGATCGTCACTTCTTCCAGCTTGATCGTCTGGGGAAGGTTACGCGGACGGATCTTCGCCGGCCAGAGTAAGAACACCGAGGCTTTCATTTGCGCCTTGCGTTTCCAAACCACTCAGGCCACTCTGGCCGGATTCCCTTTGCCTGCACCGCCGACCACAGAGCGACCACTAAAAGTTTTTCTGGAGAACGGGTTACCTCGCTGGGAAACATGGGAGTAGCTAAATGAGTGCACAAGTTGTTACCGTCACTTCGGGTAAAGGCGGCGTGGGAAAAACCACTGCCGTCGCCAATATTGCCACTGCTTTGGCCGCGGCCGGGCAGAAAGTCGTTTGCATCGATGCCGATATCGGCCTACGCAACCTGGATGTGGTCATGGGATTAGAGAACCGCATCGTCTACGATCTGGTGGACGTGATCGAGGGCCGTTGCCGCTTGCGCCAGGCCCTGATCCGCGATCGACACTTACAGGAACTTTACCTCATCCCCGCCGCCCAAACGCGCGATAAAAGCGCCGTTTCCCCAAGCGACATGGTGGATCTTTGTAACGAACTCCGCCCGGATTTTGATTGGATTTTGGTGGATTCGCCGGCCGGTATCGAACGCGGTTTCCGCAATGCCATCGCCCCTGCCGATCGCATTCTCCTGATCACCAATGCCGAGGTCTCGGCCGTGCGCGATGCCGATCGGGTGATCGGAATTCTGGAGGCCGAAGAAAAAGGCTCGCCATCCCTCATCATCAACCGCCTAAAGCCGGATCTGGTGCGACAACGCGAAATGCTCTCCCCAGAAGATGTGCTCGATCTGCTGGCCGTGCCTTTGCTGGGGATCGTTCCAGAAGATGAAATGATCATCGTTGCCACCAACCGTGGCGCGCCGGTCGTTCTGGATGAAAAAAGTCGGGCCGGGAAGGCCTTTCGCAACATTGCCCTGCGCCTGATGGGCAAAGAGGTTCCAGATGATGACTGGAATGTTCCGGAAAGCTTCTGGTCACGTCTCTGGCCGTTGAAAGGGAGGAAATGATGGGATTTTTCCACTCACGCAAATCCAGCGCCAAAGATGCCAAAGAGCGCCTGCAACTGGTGCTGGTCCACGACCGCACAAACTTACCTCCGGCTGCCTTGGAAGCACTCAAAGACGATCTGATCGCCGCCATCTCCAAATACGTGGAAATCGAGGCTCAATCCGTACAGATTTCAATTGAACATCAAGGTCGCTCTCAACGCCTGGTTGCGGATATTCCCCTACGTACGGTCGGCGAAAGAAGAAAAGGCTAACCCTTCCCAATGTTTCGAGGTTTCTCCTGGTATAAATTCGATTACTGGTTGCTGGGAGCGGTGGTCATTGCCATCATTCTCGGGGTGATGATGATCCGTTCGGCCGTGGCCGGCAACGAGGAAATTGCCCCCTCCGTGAACCGGCAGATCATCTATGCGACCATCGGCTTGGGGGTATTGTTCTTCGCCGCCGCAATGGACTATCACTACTGGGATGCACTGCGCCTGCCGATGTATCTGGTGATCACAGCACTCTTGATCATGCTCTTTATGAGCGCACGCGCCGTCTTCGGGGCAGCGCGCTGGTTTCAGATTGGTCAGATCTTCATCCAGCCCACTGAGCTAACCAAGATCGTGGTGATCCTGCTCCTGGCGCGCTATTTTGAACACACGCAGGATCGCCCTCACAACCTACGCTGGATCCTGGGTAGTTTCTTCTGGATCGGTAGCCTGGCAATTTGGATCCTGTTACAACCTAATTTGAGCAACGTGATCGTGCTCATAGTGCTTTGGGTCTCGCTGCTCTGGTTGAGTGGCTTGGATTGGAAATATCTGCTTGCCTTCGCCATCGGCGGGATCGTCCTGATCATTGCCGTCTTCCCCCTCCTGCAACCATACCAGCAACAACGGGTGATCAACTTCCTGTTCCCCGATCCAAATGCCCGGCACGGTGCAGTCTATAACGTGCTGCAAGCGCTGATCGCCATCGGCTCCGGGGGATTGTTCGGCAAAGGCTATGCTCAGGGCACACAGACCCAGCTACGGTTCCTCAAAGTGCGCCACACAGATTTTATTTTCTCGGCAACGGCGGAAGAATTCGGGATGATGGGTGCTCTGCTCATTTTCTTTTTGATCGGCTTTATTATCTATCGCTGCCTAAAAGCGGCCCGCAACGCCCCGGACCTGATGGGAATGCTGATTGCCTCCGGCGTGGCTGTGCTCATCTTCTTCCAGGCAGCGGTGAATATTGGGGTTAACCTGAACATCATTCCGGTTGCCGGGTTACCGCTGCCCTTCATTAGTTACGGCGGCAGCGGTCTGCTTTCCCTAATGCTTGGCATCGGTTTGGTAGAGAGCGTGGCCATGCGTTCAGAGCGCACGTAGGGCCTCGAAATCGGCCGGGGAAGAGAGAGAATAGGCCTGGACGGTGCTATCAATGCGCCGGATCAACCCGGCCAGTACGTTGCCATTGCCCATTTCGATGAACGTTCGTCCCCCCATCTGGATTAAAAGAGATGCGGATTCCACCCAGCGCACGCGATGTGTCAGCTGTGCCGAAAGATCGGCGCGCACCGCTTCGGCGGAATCCAATACCTGAGCCTGCACGTTGCCGATCACCGGCACCTGTGGCGCTTTGAAGGAAAGGCGCTCGAGCGCCTGGTTAAACCCGTCCTGAGCCGAGACCATCAGTTGCGAATGGGCGGCAATGCTCACCGCCAACGGGATGACGCGGCGGGCACCGGCCGCCTTGGCCGCTTCCATTGCCCGTTCCAGCGCGGCACGGGCACCGGAGATCACCACCTGCCCCGGGCAGTTATCGTTTGCCACCTGCACCGTCTCACCCGGCAAACTGGCCTGAGCGCAGATCTGTTCCAGGGTTGGAATATCCAATCCGAGGATGGCTGCCATTCCACCAGGGAAGCGCTCCCCGGCTTCTTTCATCAGCTCACCGCGGCGGCGCGCCAAGCGCAAACCCTCCGCAAAGCTCAGTGAACCGGCCGCGGTGATGGCGCTCAGCTCTCCCAGCGAATGACCGGCCATCGCCAGCGGGCGAAAATCCGGCCAAAATGATGCGAACACGCGATAGACGGCCAGCGAATGAACAAACAGCGCCGGCTGGGTGTTGACGGTATCATTGAGATCCGCTTCCGGCCCTTCCCACATCAAGTGCGAAAGTGCAAATCCCAATAGATCATCGGCCTCGGCGAAGGTTTCGCGTGCCAAAGGAAAAGTTTCCGCCAGCGCTTTTCCCATCCCCACCGATTGAGAGCCCTGGCCGGGGAAGACAAAGACAGTTTGTTCAGGGATCAGGTTCACGGGTCACCTCGGCATGTTAAACCCAAACGAGCCGTGAAGGTCACGGCCCGTTGAGCAGACCAAAAGGCAGCAGAAAGCTATTCTTTCTTCGCTTTGATTTCGATCACCTGGCGACCTTCATAGTACCCGCAATTCGGGCAGACGCGATGCGGCAAGCGCATGGAACCACACTGGGCACAAATCACCAAATTGGCGGCTTGCAGAGCATCGTGCGCCCGGCGGCGATCGCGGCGACCTTTAGACAACTTGCGCTTTGGATGAGGCGGCATGACCTACTCCTCTCTACTCTAGAATCGGGAAGGTGAAGGAAACTTCACCTGTTTTCTCGCTCAAAAGCAGGCAAATTATAGTGGCTTTGCTGCTGTGCGTCAAGTCAACATTCGCTATAACCACAGGCATAGCACTTGCGACAGCCTTCCTCATTCACAACCGCCGCCTCCCCGCATTCAGGACACAGATCGCCGATCTGGAGCATCGGCTGTTCCATCGGCCTGAGAGACGTTTCCTGAGCTCGCGACAAGGGTTGAAGTTGGGCCCCATCCCCGTTGGCCTTGCCTTCTTTCTCCTGGAGATACATTTCCAGCACCTGACCGACGCCATCCGGCAGCGAGCGCACCCGGTTCGGGCCAAAACCAAGCGAACGTCCGCCGCCAATGCCGATGAGCTGTTGGACGATTTCGCGGACGCGCTCTAGCGGCGCTACCGGCGAGGCCAAGCGCAGGGTAAACGAGATCAGGCGCCCAATGGCTTCGGAAACCGCCGCCGTCTCCGAGCCGGCTTTGGAGGTGTTGATAAAGACCTCAAAGGGTTGCCCAAAACCGTTCTCGTTAATGGTGATAAAGGCTTTTCCCAACGGCGTTTCGATGCTATAGGTGCGGCCCGGCAAGACGCGCGGCCGCGGCTTTTTCGATTCATGCCACATCATTGGCTGAGGCTGAGAGGTGGAGGACACGGCACTTTGCTTTTTCTCGGCCGTCGCCTTCGTCTCCAACACAACCTTCTCGCGCGAGCCGGTAACATACACGGTCAAGCCTTTGCAACCCAACTCCCAGGCCAGGCGATAGGCCGTAGCCACGTCTTCAACAGTCGCATCTTCCGGAAAATTGATGGTATTGTGATTGGCAAAACCGTTCGCGATGAACGTGTGAGATTCCGGCACGCTGATGTCGAAGACTTCCGCAAATCCGGCCTCGACTTTTTCGACCGAGAGATAAACCTTTCGTTCATCGTCATGGCCGAAAAAGCGATCGGCCAGATCATGCTGTCCACCAGCACGGCGCAAAACCTGATACAGACGATGAGCATCCTCTCGTTCCAAGCGATGACCGTTTACCAAGTTGACCCGCACTTGCTGATAGGTCTGGAATTCGGCGCCCTCTTCAAGTTGGGATATGGCGCGCAAACTCACCGCTACTTGGGATCCCATTTCTACCAGTGCCTCTGTGATCCTTTCCGGCAACAAACGGTTGTAATTGCGATAACGCTGCAAACGTCCCAGATCGCGGCGTTCGCTTCGTTCATCCTTCCACACCTCGACAAAGCCAATCCACTCTGCCAGCCGTTCCAGATCAGCTCCTTGAACAGTTAACGAATAGGCGCGTTCACCAACCTGGCGTGAGGTCGCTACAATCCCCGCATTCAAGAGCAGAACCTGGAGCTGTGCAACCAGACGCCGACCGGCAAGAGTAATGCCAAAGAGCTTACCATTCGTGCTCATGAAGCCATCCTGGAAGAGACCCCGTAGAAAAGCGGCGATCTCATCTTGCGAAGCGCCCAGAATGCAAGGTGGAATGGCCTTGTCCTCAGCGCCCGGTTGCAGACCCAAATCGGCGATCAACCAATCACGCAAGGCACGGGAATTAAGCTGCAAATAATGCACCTGATTGCGCGAGTCACCAGCAATATCACCCTCTAGGCCAAAGAGTCTGCGCGCTATCCCTTGAAGTTGCTCCAACAAAGCGAGGTCGAAACTGCTGATGCTAACGCCGTTTGTAGGGATCGCTCCTTTTGAAGTGATGCAGCCGAGCAGGAAAGCTAAATCGGTTGACATACGCTCCGGAAAGGTCGGCTGAGGGCCATTCGTGCGGAATTGCCCGCTGAAGGGTGGTAACGGCGCCGCCGACGGCCCGAATTGTTGCTGGCCGGCATAAAGGACGACAAGATCTCCGGGGCGTAATTCGTCCAGCCGGCGGAAAACGACTTCCCCTCGTTCATCTAGCACATGGATGCGATGATTGGGTGTGCCTTCGAGCTCGAAACCGTATTCAAGAGCAACCTTACGCGTCTCACGATAGCCGCCGTAATAAAACAGGGTCGCGGCCTGAACGCCTTTCGGCGTTACGACATTACATGCGAGAGGTGCGAACTGATCCGGCAGGCGTAGATCGCTCAAGGTTTCAATCGGCACAAGGCCGCGCTCGGTTAATAGCAATGTGTCACCTACCACACATTTAGAGATACTGTTATCAACAAATGCCTGTAGAGCGGCCTGCATGCGCACGTGTTCTTCGGCGCTGATATCACCGGCAACGACGAAGACATGCCGAATAGATTCGGGGATTTCGGCAATATTCTGGCACGTCCCCTCGTGAAGCACGCGCTCGAAGATCTCCTGGCGTTTCTCTTCCGGGATACCGGCCTGGGTCAGTGCTCGTTCAAAACGCGCGCTGGCATAGGTGAGCTGCAGATCGCGCCCCTTATCGTTCACATGTCGAATATAAGCCAAGGCGAAGACCGGTTCGCAGCCATAGCCCTCGGTCCCGGCCACGGTGGCGATCGTGCCGGTCGGGGCGATGGTGGTTTGGGCCGCGTTACGGATGCCGTGACGACGGATCCCACCGACGATCTCTTGCCAATCCACTTCCGGTCGCCCCCAATCGTGGCGATAGGGGACGATGCTCCGCGGCGGTTGCCATTTCAGGTTCTGCGGATCGTAGATGCTCCCCTGAATGGCAGGGAACGGGCCGCGCTCCTCCGCCAGGCGAATGCTGGTGCGCATGGCATGATAGCGAATGAATTCCATCACCTGAGCTGCAAACTCTTGACCTTCTTCGGACCCGTAGCGCACTTCCACGTGATACATCAGATCCGCTAGGCCCATGATCCCCAGACCGATCCGCCGCGCACGATGCGCAGCTTCCTTCAGCTGCGGCACGGCCGGCACGTAGGCATTCGCCTCGACCACATCATCCAGAAAGCGCGTGGCCGTTTCCACGCTCTGGCGCAGGGTTTCCCAATCAACCGTGCCGTTTGGTCCGCAGTGTTCGTTCAGGTTGATCGATCCCAGACAGCAGTTCTCGTAGGGCCCAAGCCACTGTTCACCGCAAGGGTTTGTTGCTTCTAGAGCGTAGAGATGGGGCACCGGGTTGCTGCGATTGGCAACATCCAGGAACAGCACGCCTGGCTCGCCATTATGATGCGCCTGGCGCACCATTTTCTCGAACAATTCCCGCGCTCGCACCTTCTTGTAAACCTTGATCGGCAAACCGGCTGCTTCGGCCTCCTCCAGCGTACCATCGAAACCGCGGTAACGGGGATCGGTGACATCTGGGAAGCGCAGTTCCCACTCTTCATCATTCTCCACAGCACGCATAAAGGCATCCGTGATGCCCACCGAGATATTGAAGTTGGTGATGGCATTCTCATCCGTTTTACAGGTGATGAATTCTTCGATATCCGGATGATCGACGCGGAGCACGGCCATATTTGCCCCGCGACGGGTTCCGCCCTGAGCGATCTCTCCAAAGGCCTTATCGTAAACCCGCAGAAAGCCCACAGGACCCGTAGCTTCGCCGGCGGAAGATTGCACGATCGTCCCCTTGGGCCGCAGGCGCGAGAAGGAAAATCCATTCCCGCCGCCAGTTTGCTGGATCAGCGCGGCATCGCGCAGGGTTTGAAAAATGCCGCTCCTCTTGCGCCCCATATCATCAGAGATAGGGAGCACAAAGCAAGCCGCCAGTTGACCCAGCGGCGTGCCGGCACCGGTGAAAGTAGGGGAATTGGGGAAAAACTTTTTGCTCACCAACAGATGATAAAACTCCACAGCGCGCGCCATCACATCCGCACCCCACTTTTCCTCCACTTTGGCCACGTGATAAGCCACGCGCCAGAACATCTCCTCGATCGTCTCTACCGGTTTGCCATCCAGCCCACGGCGCAGGTAACGCCGTGTGAGCACCTGGCGGCCGTTTTCGCTTAGCTCGGCCTTGGGCAATCCTTCCGGCATGGGAGGAGTGGGTAGTAAACCATTTTTTGCAGCGGCGGAAGATAACGTCATAACTTCTCTCCTTGGCAACAAAAATTTTAAGCCACGGCAAAAAAACGCCTGTGGCGGAGTGCCGAATCAGTTCTCGAGCAAGCGATTGATCTCGTCGCGAATGGCGCGCAGATCGTCTAGTTTCAGGTAGACGATGGCATAGCGGATATAGGCGATCTGGTCAAGCTCCTTTAACCCCTCTATGACCATATCACCGATAACGCGCGAGGAAACCTCTGTTTTGCCCATCTTTTGCAGCTCCGCTTCGATGTGCCCGGCCAAGCGTTCAATATCGGCGGCGGATACCGGGCGCTTGGCACATGCAATGCGAATGCCACGGATCAATTTCTCGCGATCGAATTCCTCGCGTGTGCCATCTTGCTTGACGATCAGGGGCGTTGCCAAGATCGGACGCTCATAGGTGCTGAAGCGCTGTTCGCAATGCAAACACTGCCGCCGGCGACGAATTCCCCCCTGATGATCCGGCAACGTATCCAGCACTCTAGAGTAGGGATATTGACAGTATGGACAACGCATAAAATAAAATAGAACAAATATTCTGCCATATATACGTACGTCTATCGGCAAAATCCGCATATATGGAGCAATGAGATTCTAGCACAACTTCAAGTACAGCGCAAGAGAGAGAACTCGGCGATTTGGTTAAGAAATTTGCCATGGGCTCTCGGAACCCAATGGACCGGCCCTTTTGGAGAATCCGCCAGCCTCAGCTCATATATAAGAGAGAGGGCACTGTGCCCTCTCTCCTCTAAGCCCAACAATAAGCCCCTGCCCGCTTAGGCATCAATAGATATCTTTGACCGTATTGTAGACGTTGAACTTGCCGGTCGGGGTGATCAGGTTCGGAATGCGGGCGATCTCCTTGAGCGTAGCATCATCGTAGATGACAATCTCGCCAGTTTTGCCCGGTTTGCTGGCATCGCCCCACAGACTGATCCACACCTGCGTGCCCTGCTTGTTGTATTCGATGTGCACGGCGCGTCCATAACTGCCGACCTCCCAGCACTTATATGTCTTGCTCGGATCGGATTTTGCGATCACGCAGATCGTGCGCGCCAGGACAGGATCGGCATTCAAGGCCATATCCACCCAAATCCATTGACTCTTGGGATGGGTCTTAATGAAAAGGCTACCGGAACCGGGCAGCGGCGTCACGCGCACAACTTTCCAGGCCGAACCCGGATGCCCTTCAGGATCGGTGCCGATGGAGGCGATCGCTGCATCTCCCAGGTGTGGCGTGCTCCAAACCGGACCATATTCAGGATCGATCCAATTTGCGCCACGACCCGGGTGAGGCACTTTGGGCGTATCGACTAGCGCGATCAGCTTATCCTCTTTGGCATCTACAATGGCCACTTTGTTCGACTGGTTCGCCGCTACCAGGAAGTAGCGATGGGTGGCATCCCAACCGCCATCATGCAAGAAGCGGGCCGCCGGGAGCATGGTGATGACCGGCGCTTGCGGATTGGCATAGTTCACCAACCAGATCTGCCCGATCTCTTTGACATTGATGATCCACTCCGGCCGGTAATGCGAAGCGACAATGCTCGCCACCCGCGGTTCGGGATGGTATTCCTGAGTGTCCACCGTATAGCCACGGGTGCTCACGATCTTAAGCGGCTCAAGGGTTTGACCATCCAGGATCACAAAGTGCGGAGGCCAGTAGCAACCCACCACGGCCAGTTTGTCGGTGAAATCACCTTCCGGCCCATTATATTTGCTCACTTCGACCGAGCGCGCATCGTAGCAGGTCTGCACTTCGGCAACCTTCTCCGGCTTCTCCATCCACAGATCGATCAGCACAAGCCTGCCATCGCGCCCGATGACATAAGCATAGCGCCCGGTAGCGGACATACGCGTGATGTGCACCGCATAGCCGCTATCCACTTTGTTGACGATCTCGTAGGTATCTCCATCAATGATGGCAACCTGGCCAGCATCCCGCAACGTGACAATGAAGTAGTTTTCCCAATCACGTGAGGTTTGAGGAGATTTCGGACGTTGATCAGGAGGCACAAGCAGCTTCCAGGAAGCCTTCATCTGCTCCATGGACATTTCCGGGGGCGCCGGAGGCTCCATCTGGATGAATTTGGCCATGATCTCGGCCTGCGCCTGGGTGAAGAAGCCCTGTTTGCCCCAATCGGGCATGCCACGCGGCGTGCCGTTGAAGATGATCGCCGCTAAACCGGCCGTCCCTTTGGGAAGGGTCTTATCCGGGGTAAGGGCCGGACCGGTAGCCCCTTTGCGCAGGGTACCATGACAGCCAGCACAGCGCTCAAAGTAGGTTTGTTTAGCCCAGGCGAATTCCTCTTCGCTCAAGGTCGGAGCTTCGGCGGTCGGCGTAGGTTCGGCAGAGGCTCCTTTAGCAGGCGCAGCGCTTTGGGGCAATTGGGAAAGATATTGCACCACCGCGTTTAACTCGCTCTCCGAAAAAAGCGCCGCCAGGCCGGTCGGCATGGTGCCTTTGACGCAAGGACCTGAAGGACAGTTGGGCACCACATAGGCATCCGGCTCACGAATCGATTCGAGTACATATTCAGCTACCGTCTTTGCCTGACCTTTATACTCACTGCTGGTAATGGTTTGAGCGGCATTTTCACCGAGGCGAGAAAGATCCGGACCAATCGTACCCACGGCGCCAGGAACGCCGGGGATGGTGTGACAAGCACCGCACCCACCTTTCTGCAACGCGGCAACGGCTACATCGGCCACATTAACAGGACCTTCGGCAGGTGCAGCTGCTGTGGGAGCTTCGGCCACAACCTGAGCGCTCACGAGGAACTTGCCCCGGAGTCCGAGTTCAGCATTGTTACCGATCGGATCATAGTATTCCAGCTCGGATGGGGTTTGCGGCACGGTGAACGTGACTGAGGCCAATTCGCCACGGCGGGAAACGGTCTTGCTTTGCACATTCAGCCCTGCAATGGCAATGGCGTGTTTCCCCTCACCGGCATTGATCAGCGTCAGAGTGACCGTCTCACCAGGGCGTGCCGCCAGCTCAGGGTTAACTTGCCCGCTGATCTTCCCTCCCACTCCCAGGAAAACAAATTTCCCCCCCTCCATGCCGATCGTCAACACATACTCGGTCGTAGCAATCGGCACAGGCTTTGGAGCACAGGAGGCAAGAAGCGCCAAGAGCACAAGGAACACCCCTGCTGCAAAGAAATATCTTGCTTTCATATTCAACTCCTTTCCTCAAAAGGGAAGTATGGATTCTAGATGGGCAAAGAGCTCCTCCAAAGGGAGATGGTGAAACCTGCAGACATCTTCCAAAGTGCAAAAACTGCTCATAGGACACCCGACACAAAACGTACGCAGTTCAACCAACACCTTGATCGCCTGAGGGTAAGTTTTAAGTAGCCGATCGACTTTCCATTTCGCATCCACTACATCCATGCCTTAAGTATAACCACGGACAAACTATCCTTCTTTGCGCTAGCACAAATTTGACCTTGTCCGTTGCAATGGCAGACCTCTTATTGAATTATTGCAATCAATGAGCGCCCGCTTTGTACTGGAAATCACACTCTGAGAAAAATGTGACATTCGTCGCCCCCAAAAGGATTTATGTCACATAGCAGGGTCGCCTATTGTGAGGAAAGGGGATGAAAGGAAACCCACGCGCTCCAATCGGGCTAAAAGTGCGAGGAAGGGAGGAAAGAAAAGGTACAACGATCGAATTCACGAAAGGCGCGGGGATATTACTGAGGGCATATAAGCTCTTCCTCGTCAATCCCCAAGATATCATCGCATCATGCGGCATCATAATAAAACGAAACAGGGACGCGTTCCTGCGTCCCTGCCCATTCGTCACCCCGTCATCAAGCAACATTCGCTTCAGAGAGTGGTTTGGTATTCCGATTTTCCCTGTACACCCAGAAGGAAATGCCAATGAAGTAGAGCAGATAGGCCAGCACCTCGCTTAGGGATGGGTTACCGTTATAGCCGAAGAGCGCCTTGAGAAGGCTCCCAAGCACCGAATTCTCATCCAACACAGGATTGAGATCCCAGACATGTTCAATAATCGGCGGGATCCATCCCACTTCGTTGAACTCATGAACGCCATGTGCAACCAACCCAGCAGCAAAGAGGAGCAAGAGCACAGAAGTGACCTGGAAAAACCGTCGCAGATCGAGGCGTCTTGTACCGCTAAAAATTAACCAACCCAGCACAATGGCCGTGCCCAAACCAAACGAAGCACCGCCAATTACCTGGGGGGCCGTGCTAGCAAATATAGAGGCGGTCAGGAAAAGGGCCAGTTCCACACCCTCTCGGAAAACTGCCAGGAATGCCAGAACAAAAACACCACGCCGTCCGCTTTGAGCTGCTGCACGGTGCACATCTCCTTCCAGGCTCTGACGCAGGTTACGTGCCTGACGGCTCATCCAAAAGATCATCCAGGTGAGCACTCCTGCCGCCAAGAACATGGTAATGCCTTCAAAAATCGCCTCTGCCATGCCTTCCAGACTCAGGCCAAAAGCAGAAAGAGTAACCGCCAGCACCAGGGAGAGCCCTGAAGCCAGCCCAACGCCAGCCCATACTGCCGGTTTGAGCTGGGTGCGGCGCATTTTCTGCAAAGCGCCCAGCACAATACCAAGGAGCAGGGCTGCCTCAAGCCCTTCGCGCAGGGAAAGCAGAAACGAGGGGAACACAAAACCTCCTGTAGGTGGTATAGATGTACACCTGAGTATACCAGATCTCCCTCTAAAAAACAATATTTTTATCAATAAATTGACGGATATTAATCACCATAAATTCTTTACGGATGTACTACTGCACATTATCGAACGCCCCTGTGGAACCAACCGGTCGCTGACGAGAGATAAGATGCTATCCATTTCCAAAATGTCTCTCTGCACACCGTCCAGAGTTCACGATCGGCCAAAAGGGAGTGAGGATTCGAAATCACGAGGGAGTGCCCGGGAAGTCCTTGGAGGTCGGTAGAAGAGGTACAGCCGGGCCGGGGAGTCCTAAGCGTTCGGCCAGAGCGGCGCGCATCGCTAGGCGATCGTCCCATGGATATTCGATCTCGCCAAAGCACATGGATTGCTCATGTCCCTTGCCACAGGCGATCACCACATCTCCTGGGCGAGCCATCCGGACACCGAGACGGATCGCCTCGCCACGATCGGGAACGCGGTAAAACGTTTGGCCTTCTATTGCCCCTCGGCTGCGAGCTCCTTCGGCCATTTCTTCCAAAATTGCCTCCAAAGATTCGGTGCGTGGATCTTCGGCGGTAAGAATGGTAATATCGGCCAGCTGCGCCGAAACCTCGGCCATCATCCGCCGTTTTTGCCGATCGCGCAAACCAGCTGAACCGAAGATAGCGATCACACGCCCGGAGGTCATCTGCCGCGCCGTTTCCAGTGCTACTCTGAGAGCATTTGGCGTATGTGCAAAATCCACAATGGCGGTGAAATCCTGCCCTAGATCAATGCGTTCCATGCGCCCCGGCACTCCTTCCAGATCGGCAATTCCTTGTGCGGCTATGCGCGGAGGAATGCCCAATCCGTGAACCGTGGCAGTGAACGCCGCCAGACAATTGGAGACGTTATAAAGGCCAACCAGCCGACTGTGAATGGGCTGGCGCATATTTTCTGTGACGATATCGAAAGATAGACCAGAGGGACCGTAACGAATCTCCTCTGCCCGCACATCTGCTTCGGGATGGAGGCCATAGGAGCGATGGGCAACGGGAACAATTCCCCGCAAATATTCAAATGAGCCATCATCTCGATTCAACACAGCCAAGCGCGGATTGCCCTGCACTTTCGGTAGCGTTTCGGCCAGGCTCAAAAACAAGCGCGCTTTGGCCGCGCGGTAGGCTTCATAGCTGCCGTGGTAATCCAGATGTTCGTGGGTGATGTTGGTCACCACACCGATATCAAATTCGCACGCGTCCACGCGATATTGTGCCCAGCCATGGGAGGTTGTTTCCAGGACTACATGAGTCAGGCCGGCATCTACCATCATTCGCAAGTAGCGTTGAACATCGGGTGCATCCGGCGTGGTGACGTGAAAACCGGTATCCAACACCTGACTGCCGATCACGGCATTGACGGTGCTGATCAGCCCGGCACGCAAACCGGCAGCTAGAAGAATGCGGTAGATCAGATTGCTGGTCGTCGTTTTGCCATCTGTACCGGTGACCCCGATCACGGTCAGGCGACGGGCCGGATAATCGTAGAAAGCCGCTGCCAGATAAGCCAAGGCACGGCGCGCATTTTCAACTTGAATATAGGGGACGGAAACTTGCAATGGCTTCTCGCCCAGCACAGCCACCGCGCCACGGCGCAAGGCATCTGGGATATAGGCATGTCCATCGCCGGAAACGCCGATCATCGCCACAAACAAGTCTCCCGGCTCCACCCGACGCGAATCCGTCGCAATGCGCCGAATTGAAAGGTCCGGCGGGACAGTTCCATGATAGGGGAAAGGGAATTCTCGTAACAGTTCGGCCAGAGTGGGCATCGTTCGTCCCTCAAGAGAAGAAGAGTGCATTCGATTCTACCCGAAATCGCGGCGGAAGCAAAAGAGCCCAAACGGGCGAGGGCAAAACCCCATCATCCCGAATGAAAAGCCGAGATCATCGGACCGTATGCAATTCACGGGTCAACCATCCCGGCGATCAAACGTCGAAAACCGGCAAAACAAACCGTCGCTGTATCAGAGAATTATAAGAGTTTTTTCCATCCCCTTGACGTCCCACGGAGGAACACAGTATCATAGGGGCGCATTTAGCACTCAAATCAAAAGAGTGCTAAAAGTTTGTCCGTCATTCCAAGTATGAAGGAGGTTCAGCATGGCACTCACGCTTAAACCCTTGGGTGATCGTGTGGTTGTCGAACCCATCGAGCAAGAAGAAGTGACGCCGGGCGGCATCGTTTTACCCGAAACCGCCAAAGAGAAACCTCAGCAGGGGTTTGTCAAGGCTGTCGGCCCTGGCGCACGCGATGAAAAGGGAAACCGCATCCCGTTGGACGTAAAAGTGGGCGATCGCGTGCTCTTTGCCAAATACGCCGGCAGTGAGTTCAAAGTGGAGGGCAAAAAACTGCTCATCCTGCGCGAAAGCGACATCATGGCCATTGTTGAAGGCTAATCAGTCATCCATCATAAATTTTCTCGAGGAGGCATACATATGGCTGCAAAGCAATTGGTTTTCACGGAAGATGCTCGTCGGAAACTTAAGAACGGCATGAACATTCTGGCGAATGCCGTAGCCGCCACCCTGGGACCCAAAGGACGTAATGTGGCGATCGATCGCAAATTCGGTGCGCCGACCATTACCCATGACGGTGTCTCGGTAGCAAAAGAAATCGAACTTGAGGATCCTTTTGAGAACATGGGCGCCCAGCTGCTCAAGGAAGCGGCTACCAAGACCAACGACATCGCCGGTGACGGGACGACAACTTCCACCGTGCTGGCCCATGCCATCGTGAATGAAGGGTTGAAAGCAATTGAGGCCGGCTATAACCCCATGCTCATCAAGCGCGGCATCGAGCTGGCGACCGAGGCCGTGGTCACAGAGCTGCGCAAGATGGCAGTGAAGATTGAAACCAAAGAGGAGATCGGTCACGTCGCCACCAACTCGGCAGCCGATAAGGAAATCGGGGATCTGATCGCCGAGGTGATGGATAAGGTGGGCAAGGACGGCGTGATCACCGTCGAAGAATCCAAATCGCTACAGTTCGAGACCGAATACGTCGAGGGGATGCAGTTCGATCGCGGCTACATCTCACCCTATTTCATCACCGATCCCGATCACATGGAAGCCGTGATCAACGAACCCTATATCCTGATCTACGATAAGAAGATCTCAGCCGCCGCCGATATCGTCCCCATCCTGGAGAAGCTCGTCCAGACCGGCAAGCGCGATCTGGTGATCATCGCCGAGGATGTGGATGGCGAAGCGCTGGCGACCTTGGTGCTGAACAAGCTGCGGGGCATGTTGAACGTGTTGGCGGTGAAAGCGCCCGGCTTCGGCGATCGCCGCAAGGCAATGCTGCTCGATATTGCCATCCTCACCGGCGGTACAGTGATCAGCGAAGAGACCGGTCGCAAGCTGGAGACTGCCACCTTGGCCGACCTCGGTCGCGCCGATAAGGTCGTGGCCGATAAAGAGAACACCACGATCGTCGGTGGCAAAGGCGATCCGGCCCGCATCCAGGCCCGCATCAAGGAAATCCGCGCCGAGATCGAGAAGAGCACCAGCGATTACGATCGCGAGAAACTCCAGGAGCGCCTGGCGAAACTGGCCGGTGGGGTGGCGATCATCCGCGTCGGTGCGGCGACGGAGACCGAGCTCAAGGAAAAGAAGCATCGGGTCGAAGATGCGCTCAGCGCCGCCCGCGCCGCCGTTGAAGAGGGCATTGTGCCAGGTGGTGAGATCTCCTTGATCAACGCCGCTCGTGCCCTGGACAACCTCAACATCGAGGACAACGGCATCGAGGAGATTCGCGTCGGTGTGAACATTGTGCGTAAGGCGCTGGAAGCACCCATCCGCAAGCTAGCAGCGAACGCTGGTCAGGATGGTTCGGTGATCATCGACACCGTGCGCCGAGAGGCCGAACGCCAGAACAACCCGAACATCGGCTACAACGTGATCACCGGCGAGTACGTGGACATGATCAAAGCCGGTATCATTGACCCGGTGAAAGTCGTACGCGGCGCACTGGAGAATGCTGCCTCCATCGCCGGCATGATCCTGACCACCGATGTGTTGATCACCGAGATCCCGGAAAAAGAAAAACCCGCTCCGCCAATGCCGGAGTACTAAATCGAAAGACCTTCCGCGGCGGGAGTACCCCTCCCGCCCTTTTTTTTTATCCACCCGATGAGCAAAAGGGGAAGCCGGCCTGCCCCTTATCCCCTTAGCAACCGCGAGTTCTGCTAACTCCATCGAGTTTCACCCAAGGCGGTTTTATCCAAGAGCAGAATCTTCCGCAATCTCGCCTAAACTCGAATATAATTTACGCCAGTTTGTTGCAAAAACTATTTTGACCGTATAATTTCATTAGGTAGGATGTTACCTGCAGGGAACGTGGTTCCAGGCTTTTTACACCAGATTCTTCACCCTTCTCGCCTTTCCAGATTGGAGATGCGATCACACATCAAAAGGAGATATGGAGGACAAAGATATGCACCATATCCGCGCTTTCTTTACCCCTCACCCATCACTGGAAAAAGATTCCCCTGAATGGTTGCAGGTAAGGCTCTCTATTTTCGTCTCATTGATTGCCTTGTTTTTCTATTTTTTACCGGAACTGCTCATCGAAGTAAGGGAAAAGAACCTCCTCTTAAGCATTCTCCTGTTGATTAGCTCGCTAGCAGCCGTGCTCGCCTGGCTATTGGCGCATACCCCTGCCTACCGCATCAGCAGCGTCATTTTACTCGGCTCCTGGTTACTAGATATATCCATAGACATCCTAAGTGAGCCGGGAAATCTTGACGAGCCGAGAAACCTATTCTGGATGATTTTTGGCCTGCTGATCGCATTTTTGCTCCTTAGGCCATCGGCTTATAGAATCTACACTTTGATTTTCGCTTCGATTTTGTTGTTAGATTGGTGGTTGACGCCTCACACTGCCACGACCATTTCATTGCACATCCAGCGCTTATACATGTTTCTGAGTTCAGCAATTCTGCTTGGATTCGCAAACTATACTCTCCACCACACCAATCGCGAGCGCTATCATGCCCAGCAGGAAATCAAAGCACAAAAGGATTATATGCAGGTATTGTTGGATAGCCTGAGTTCTCCTTTTTACGTGATCGATCCCAAAAACTATGAAATTCGCTTTGCCAACCGTGCCGCCAGGGCACTTGGAATGGAGGGTGGAAATAAGTTGTTTACTTGCTATCGTCTCACCCATCAAAGAGAAACACCTTGCTCAGGCTTTGACCATCCCTGCCCATTGCAAAAAGTCATAAGCGCAAAACAGCCTTATACTGTCGAGCACATTCACTACAAGCCAGATGGTTCACTCTATTACGCCGAAGTCCATGCCTACCCTGTTTTTGATTCCAAAGGAGAAGTAATCGGGATGATCGAGTATTCACTCGACATCACCGAACGCAAACGGGCCGAGGAGCGTATCCGCAAGCTCGAACTCGCCGTGGAACATGCCGCTTCAGGCGTGGTTATTACAGATACAAACGGCACCATCGAGTATGCCAATCCTGTTATCCAACGAATAACAGGGTATATGTTGAGCGAATTGCTTGGGCAAAATCCAAGATTGCTGAAATCCGGTAAAACGCCACAAGAGGTATATATTGACTTATGGAGCACAATCAAACGTGGAGATGTCTGGCAAGGGGAATTGATTAACCGTCGCAAAGACGGAACCCTATACTACGAATTCCAAACTATCGCCCCTGTGCGCAATGAACGGGGTGAAATTACAAACTTTGTGGCGATCAAGCTCGATATTACTCGCCAGAAGGAACTAGAGGAGATGCTTCTCGCAGAAAAAGAACGCGCCGAAGCTGCTAGCCGCTTCAAGAGCCGTTTGTTGGCCAACATCAGCCACGATATGCGCACCCCCCTCGGAGCGATTATCGGCTACGGAGAAATGCTCCTGGACGAGGTCTTTGGAAGTCTAAACAAAGAACAGCAAGAAAAATTGCGTGAAATGATTTGGAGCGCCGAACGGCTCAATACCATGATCAGCAACCTGTTACACCAAGCCGAGCTGGAAAGTGGGAAATTGCGTTTCAATCCGCGATCTTTTGCTCCAGCGGAGCTTTTGAAAGTCCTGAGCTCTAGCCTGGCACTGGCAATATGGAAGGGATTGGAAGTAATCACCGAGATCGACCCCTCTCTGCCCAATACGCTGAAGGGCGATCTTTACTGGATACAACAGATCCTCCTCAATTTACTGGATAATGCCATCAAATACACAGAGAAGGGACGGGTTTGGGTTCGACTGCGCCGTATGGACGAGGCCCATTGGGCCATAGAAGTGCAGGATACCGGGATCGGCATTCCACCCGAAAAGCACGAAGCCATCTTTGAAGCTTTTAAACAGGCAGATGAATCCCACCAGTATCACGGCTCAGGACTAGGTCTTTCGATCGTGCGACAACTGGTCGATGAGATGCATGGACGCATTTTACTGGAGAGTGCTCCCGGCAAAGGAAGTACATTCACCGTCATATTCCCTATCGAAGGAGAAGCCCATGCCGCCTGAAATTTTGATTGTTGAGGACGATCCCTATCAAGCAGAAATCTTCCGCTTTGCCCTGGCACAAACCGGCCTGATCGTACACCATTTGAAAGATGGGGCCGCTGTATTACCTTTTCTGCAAGAGCACAAACCGGCACTTGTGGTGCTTGACCTGCACTTGCCAAACCTGAGAGGGGATAAAATCCTGGAGGCATTGCGAGCAAACCCGGCCACCGCCCAATGCAAAGTGATCCTAGCGACTGCCGATCCTCGGCTGGCAGATCAGCTCCGGGAACAGGCTGATTTGGTGTTGCTCAAACCGGTAAGTTATCAGCAGCTTAAAGAACTGGCGAAACGGTTGCTCTCCGAGTCGTAACACGCCGGCGAGAAAACCGACGGGGACCGCACCTTTTTAGGATTCATCCCCTTCTTCTTTGCCCTCTTCTCCTTCAATGAGCACCTCGCGCTCGCGGCCGGGACCTTCCGGCGGGCCGACGATGCCGCGCGCTTCGAGCTCATCCAATAGGCGGGCGGCGCGCGGGTAGCCGATGCGCAGGCGACGCTGGAGCAACGAGGCAGAGGCGCGACGGGTTTGGCGCAAGATGCGAATGGCTTCTTCGATCAACGCATCCTCTTGCTCATCTTCTTCGGCCAGCAACCGTTCCCACGGGGCCACCGAATCGGTAGCGGGAGAGACCTTTTGCCAGTAGCCAAGCAGGCGGTCGATCTCGGCATCGCCGACGAAGACGCCTTGCGCTCGGATCGGGGTACCTACTTCCGGGTTCAGGAAGAGCATATCGCCACGACCGAGCAGGGTTTCGGCACCGGGCATATCCAGGATGACGCGGCTATCCACGCCGGAGGCCACGGCGAAGGCGAGGCGCGCCGGGAAGTTGGCTTTGATCAGGCCGGTGATGACATCTGTGCTGGGGCGCTGCGTGGCAACGACGAGGTGAATGCCGGTGGCACGCGCCATTTGTGCCAGGCGCACCAGGTTGTGCTCGGTCTGATCCGGAGCGGCCATGATCAGATCGGCAAGCTCATCAATGAGGATGACGATGCGCGGGATGGGAGGCTGTTTTTGGCGCACCAGGCGTTGATTGTAGCTCTGGAGATCGCGCGCATGGACACTTTCCAGCAGGCGATAGCGATTTTCCATCTCGGTCACAGCCCAGCGGAGCGCGGCCAGAATGCGCTCGATCTGGGTTTCCACTTTGCCATAAAGGTGCGGCAAGCCGTTGAAGCGGATGAGCTCGACCATTTTCGAGTCGATCATCACCAGGCGCAGCTCCTGCGGGGTGTTGTTCATCGCCAGGCAGGTGGCAATGGCGGTGAGACAGACCGATTTCCCGGAGCCGGTGGT
>DAOUBG010000027.1:0-14443 GCA_034432895.1 Anaerolineales bacterium | reverse complement strand
ACACTTCGCGATCTTGAGGAGCTGGTTCAAGAATGGAAAGTGCAGATGGGGACAGCATTATTGGAAGCGAGCGTAGCAGTACAGGAAGCATCGGTGGAGGTGAAAGAGCCCTGTTCGTGTGGTGGGCGATGAGCGTTCAAGGGTAGCGGGAGTTGTATGGATGGCGCAGGGGATGTGTTCCTACCGCGAAGCGGCGGAAGCTTTGAAACGACCGGCCGGGCAATGGATTGCGCCGGGTGTGATTCATCGGTTGGTGGGGAAGTACGGGAATGCGCTGGTAGAACAACGGCGGGAGGAGGGAAAAGCCTTGTGGGAGCAAGATATGGCGGGGAAAGCAATGTCAGCGCCACGCGAAGGGGTGAAGGATGTGGGAGTATGCGTATCAGCGTGGCTTGGGGTTAGACGGGAAAGCGGTGATCCTCGGAGATGGTGCGGTGTGGATTGATGGGTTTGGGGAGGGGCAATACTGTCGGAACTGGATGCGGGTGGTAGATTGGTATCATGCCGTGGAGCATCTATGGGCGTTAGGGCGAGAAGCGCACGGGGAGCGGGCGGCCGAGTGGGTCGAGGCAGCAATCGAGAAACTGTGGGAAGGCGAGGTGGATGAAGTGATGGAACGGTGCGAAGAAGTGCTGAATGAGAAAGCGGAATGGAGTGCAGGGGTAGTGCGGACGGCGGAATATTTCCGCGAGCGGCGGTCGCAGATGGATTACCCGGCTTTTCGTCGGGCGGGATATCCAATCGGGAGCAGGATGGTGGAGAGTGCCTGTAAGGGGATTGCTTGGCGCTGTAAGGGGCGAGGGCAGCGATGGAAAACGAACGGATTACAAGCGATGTTGGCGCTTCGGAGCGCCGGGATGGGAGGGAGCCGCGAGTGGGATCAAGCCTGGAAGCAGATCCTGCAGGCCAATTGACCCTCTACCGACGATTTTGGAACACACCCGCAGCGCGAGCAACGGTTTCCAAATGTTCTTCGGCATGATACCAATCCACAATTTGAATGGCCTGCGGAAAGTAGTTTGGACTAGATTCCAAATCCAAGGGGCTCTATACTCCAATCATCTGTAACGCGTTGCGAATTTCGTGCTCTATCTCACCGATATGTTCCGCTTGGGAAAGATTGCTCCTGATCAAATCGTGGAGCCTTTCCGCAATTTCCTGAAGCGGCTTGGCATTATACTCATCCATGGAAGAACCTCGCATAAGAGAACTTGTATCTAGCTTACCGCAGGTTCTGCTTTTTGTCACTCACAACTCTTGAGGGTACACCAATTATACTGGCTCATTGACTAGGATCAAAACATATTACTGGCGAATACGTGCCTGCAATACCGATGGTGCTTGCAGCGATTGGTCAACAGTATATCGTTTCCGTGTGGCGATTGAGTCTCCGACCGGCCTCATCTGTGCTACACCCACTGTAGATTGGGACGACATGAGCGGTGCTTCTAGCTACCGTTTGGTGATTGCTCAGGGTAGTACAGTCTTGCAGAATGTTGTGACTACCATCTCTCAAGCAAATGTCATCGGCCTAGTTCCCGGCACCTACACGTGCAAAGTGCGTGTGGAATCGACTTTCGGCCTGCCTTATGCACCTAGCTTGTGGAGTGTAGATACGTTGATTGTTCCGTAAGAGAACCATTGCTACCAAGAAGGGACTGCTCATGCAGTCCCTTTTTACTTTCCCGCCAGTCCTAGATCCGAGGCAACCATACGCATAGCCTGGATGACATTTCCGACGTGTTCCCATAGATCGAGTCCCAGTTCCTGTGCTCCGCGTTCGATCTCCTTACGATCGGCGCCGGCGGCAAAGGCCCGATCCTTCCACTTTTTCTTGACAGAGGCAACCTCCAGGTCGAGCAGCGAGCGCGAGGGGCGGACGAGCGCAACGGCGGTGATCAACCCGGTGATCTCGTCACAGGCATAGAGTGCTTTGCGCCGCAAGGTGTTGCGGGGCACGCCGGTGTGATCGGCATGGCTCAAGATGTCCTGTACCCATTCTTCTGGCACGCCTCGGGCGCGCAAAATAGGGGCGCCGGCCTGGGGATGCTCTTCCAGGGTGGGATGAATTTCCCAGTCAAAGTCGTGGAGCAGGCCAATCGTCCCCCACGTTTCGGCATCTTCTCCAAATTTTTGGGCATAGAAGCGCATAGCAGCTTCTACGGCCAGCATGTGGCGGAGCAGATTCTCATTTTTGACGAATTCTCGAACAATTGCCAAAGCGGCAGAACGATCCATGAGGCCCTCCGAATTTACAGGGATTTGCGGTAAACGCGGTGATTTTTGTATTCCTGCCCGTTTAGGTTCTTTAAATCGGCGCGCATTTGTACGGCGGTCTCTGCAACCTGGGTCATTTCGATATGTTCAAAACCAAAGTCGCGGATAGTTTTCCCCATCTCATAATAAAGCAGGGCATTGCCACCGTGTCCCTGATGCTCCGGCAGAATACCCATGCCGTTGCCGGAAACCCATTTGGTGCGGCGCATTTCCAAGAGCAGATCGATTAGGGAGATCGGATTCAGGTTGCCTTTTGCTCGTTGAAGCGCGGCCGACACATCCGGAAAGGCGAAGAGGAAGCCCACCACCTCGCCTTCGTGCAGGATGATCTTGATCAGGCGATGATCGGCAACCAGCATGATGTTATCCACAACGAATTTGACTTCGCGTTCGCTCAATGGATAGTATTCCCAGTTGTTCACGAAGGCTTGGTTATAGGCCTGGCCAATGCGCGTCGCCCAGCGGATGAGCTCCCGTTTGTTCTTGAAAGGCTTAACTTGTAACCGTCCGCGTTCGGCAACACGTTGAGCAATGCGCACGACGCGCTCCGGAATATCAAAAGAGCGAGCATGGAGATAGCAGGAGACAAAATCTACCTCTTTTTCAAATCCCAACGATTCGAGCAGGCGAGGATAATAAGGGTAGTTGTAGTTCATCATCGTCATCATTTGACGATGTTCAAATCCTTCGATCAGAATGCCGTATCCATCGAACGGGGACATGCCTTTTGGTCCTACCAGCCGCGTTAGCCCGCGTTTGCGTGCCCAATCGATAGCCGCATCGAAAAGGTGGGCGGCTACATCGATATCGTCCACACACTCAAAGAAATAAAACTCAGCATCCTTGAGCTGATGGTAGCGATTGAAAGGCTTATTTTCCAGGACGGCGATCCGTCCTACCACATCCTTGCCATCCAGTGCGAGGAAGAATTCGGCATCTGAATGCTCATAGAATGGGTGTTTTTGTGGGTTTAGTGGGAGATAGGCGTCTATCCGTAGAGGAGGTACCCATTGAGGACAGCCACGATAGTGAAGGTAGGGAAATTCGACGAATTGTCGTACCTGGGATTTGTTCTGCAAGTCAACGCGCTGGATGAGCATGATGACCTCCGGATGTAAGATGCATGAATTGTACTCCAAATTCTCGCGACGGAGGTTGACGGCCTAAGAGGCTGTGTTTTCCGCTGATATAATCGTAAACTGTTGCCTGTGTACTTTATGAGGTGTTGCCTGTGGCGGAACACCAGGAAGCCTCTGCCCATCTTAAGCGGTGATCGACGGTAACGGCATGCGCCCTTGCATGTCGCAAAAGATGATGGTCCATTTTCACAACCTTCTGGAGAACGTATGAATCTTTCTCGGCGACTACTCTTACTCGATATACTGATGACTCTATTTTTGCTGGGAGCGGTTGTGTTCTATGCAATACGGTATGTCAATTTTGACATTTTGCCGTTCGAGGATGCGGCCATTCTCATGCGCTATGCCGATCATCTAGCACGTGGTTACGGCATTGTCTGGAATATAGGAGAAGCGCCCGTAGATGGGGCTACCGACTTCCTATTCATGGTAACGAGCGCTGCTCTCTTCCGCTTAGGTCTTCCGCTCAGTCGTGCGGTGCGTGTGATCGGTTTTGCTTCTCATCTGGCAACGGTGATCCTGATCTATTGGGCCAATCGGAAAATCTGGAGGTCCGATCCCTTCTCAGCGCTCTTTTCGGCGCTTTATCTTGCCGTGGGAACAGGTCTTTCCTACGTAGCGGCCTTCTTTGGTACACCATTTTTCGCTTTGTTTGCTGCCTTGAGCTGGACTTTTGCACTGCTGGTGATGCAAGAGGAGCCTCTCTCCCCCTGGTATTCCCTTGGATTTGCTCTAAGCGGGTTGATTACTGCCCTTATCCGCCCCGAAGGGAACATTCTGGCAATTTTAATGTTACTTGCCATTCTATTGCGACGCGGCATTCGCCGATCGCTTAGCACGATCCTCATCTTCGGAGTTGTGTTCCTGTTCCTCGGAGGTGGCTATTTCTTATGGCGCTGGAATTATTTCGGTTATCCACTGCCCAATCCGTTCTACAAAAAAGGCGGCGGTGTGCTGCATTGGGATTCTTTCCGCGCTTCACTACAAAACACCTTGCGCCTCTGTGCACCGTTTGTCCTCGCCTATCTTCTAGGACTACGCAACGCGAAAACGCTCCGACAAACGCTGACGTTTCTAATCCCGGTCATTGGCTTTGCTTCGGCCTTTGTGTTGATCTCGGATGAAATGAATTTTGGCGCACGCTTTCAATATGCTTTGGTACCGATTGTGCTCCTTTCGTGGCGATCTCTAGTCAAAGGTCTTAGCGAGGATTTCGGTATCTCTTGGGGGCAGAGACTTTCTCTGCAGCAAAAGTTCAGTTTGCTAGCCGCAATTCTGGTGCTTGGATTCGGTCTCCTCTTCTATTCCGCCGTTCAAAATTGTTTTCTGACCTCCTACCAAAAGTCATGTTTTACTCCTTATGAAGCCGATGGGCGTTACGATATTGCCAAGATGCTTGCCGAATACAAGGATAAAGGCTATGTGCTGGCTACAAGCGAGGCAGGATTGTTACCGCTCTATTCGCGCTGGAAATCCATTGATACCTGGGGGTTGAACGATCCATGGATTGCCCACAACGGTGGCGTTACCGAAGCATATCTTGACCGCTACCAACCCCATGTGATCGTTTTTCATGCGTATTTCTCTCCCCTTGTCCCACCTAAAATCAATGAGAAGAACATGGCACAACCCTGGTTCCGGATGACCATTGTTCTAAAAGAATATGCGGAGAAGCACGGCTATGTGCTGGCCGCCGTCTTTGGGGATAGCCCTTATGATACTCACTATTACTATGTGCGCCCGGATTTTCCCGATAGTGAGCAGATCACCCAAAGGATCGCAATGATGAAAGATTACCGTTATTTTACAACGGGAAAAAAGGCAATTAATTATGCGCGATTCATTTCTCCTGGGAAATGAGAATCCTCTGCTGTGACCCAAACTGTCTTCGGTTCATCTTGGTTGAATTTTTCAAGATGCAACCTTTTTTACCGAACACCATCCAAAGGGAATGTGACATACCAACTCTTTCTGGAGGTCTTAAACTATGGAGATGATCATTGATTTTCCCGGTGGTGCGCGAGTGGATGCCCATTTCGGCCCTTACACCGTGAAAACGGATCAACCACCAATGGGGGGTGGGGAAGGAAGTGCACCTACGCCCTTCGCCGTATTTCTGGCATCGATTGGAACTTGTGCCGGCATTTACGTGCTCGGTTTCTGCCGCCAGCGCGGTTTGCCCACCGAGGGTATTCGCATTATTCAGAGAACGCATTCTAACCCTTTTAGTGGCATGGTCGAAAAAATTGATCTGGAGATCCAGGTGCCGCCTTCTTTCCCGGAAAAATATCGCCCCTCCCTGGTGCGCGCGGCGGAATTGTGCGCGGTGAAGAAACATTTTGAACGCCCGCCGCAGTTTGAAATCACCACGCGCGAGGTATCGCTCACTCCCCAATAATCTTGATCAATACTCGTTTGGGACGGCGACCATCGAATTCGCCGTAGAAGATCTGTTCCCAGGGGCCGAAGTCGAGCCGACCGTTGGTCACGGCGACGACGACTTCGCGCCCCATCATTTGTCTTTTCAGGTGAGCATCAGCATTGTCCTCGCCGGTGCGGTTATGCAAGTAGCTCTCCACAGGTTCGTGAGGGGCAAGATCTTCTAACCAACGCTCGAAATCACGGTGTAACCCAGGTTCATCATCGTTGATGAAAACCGAGGCGGTGATGTGCATGGCGTTGACCAGCACCAATCCCTCGCGAATGTTGCTCTCGCGCAAGGCTTCTTCTACCTGTGGGGTGATATTGACGAAGCCCCGTCGGGTGGGAAGGTTAAACCATAATTCCTTGCGATAGGACTTCATGCTCACCTCGCAAATTCACCGCTTAGCGGGTAGCAACGCGCAGCCGGCGAACGAGAAAGATCACTGCAATCAGGACCAGAGCGATGGCAATCAAGCCGGGGAAGCCCATTTCATCGGCGAGGCCGGTGTTCGGCAGTGCTGTTGAAGTTGGGATGACCGTCAATTGTGCTTGTGCTGCCTGGGTGAGTGCCGCGGCTACCGTTGCGGTGAGCGGATCGGGTTGCGGGGTAGGAGTCTCGGACGGAGTGGCGATGAGCGGAGTCGGCGAGGGGAGCGGCGTCTCGGTCGGCGGCGGAGTGGCCTGTGCCGTCTGCTGCAGAGCGAATGTCTGCGCGGTGCCGGTTAAGCCAATGCTTACCAGAGCTTGTTGCGTTTGAGCGGCAAATTGTTGGTTCTGCTGCGCACGTCGTTGTTGAGGCACAAGCACGAACATGTAAACGGCGGCGCAAACCAGAGTGAGCAGGATCAGACCACCCAGAACGCCGGCAGCGATCAGAAAGGTGCGATTCGAAGATTCTTCCGGGGGTTGCTCTTGGGGAGCTTCGTAGCTGAATTCTTCACCTTCGTACATATTTCTCCTCCAGATTTGAAATCAGATTAGCCGACAATTTGCATATTGGCCAGTGGCACAAGCACCTGCTCACCGTTTTCCAGCCGAACCTCGGCAGCGGAAGCAGAAATGCCACCGGGAAAATTCACCGGCTCTGGCAGTAAGTTCACCAATTGACCGATCTGCCCGGCATAGGGGGCGCGGAGCACGGACACCATCTGACCGGGGGCGAGGACCTGAACTTCGTCTTCCTTGGCCTCCGGGGAAACCGGCAGTGGGATCACGATCTCCGGACGTATTCCTTGTCTTCGATTGTAAAATTGAGCGTTGAGGGCGATCTCGCGACGAGCATGGGAAGAAAGCAGTTTGAACGCCAGGGGATTCATCGGTGTGGGCCAAAGTCCATCGGTGACGAGGATGGGGTATTTCATCTGCAAGGCCAGCGGGATTAGGTTTGGCAAGAGGGAGGAAAGGATCAACCCACGGACCGGAATTTCGGCGGCATTTCGCAGCACTTGCGCATCCCGACATTGACCGGCCAGCAGAATGGCGCCACGAAAACTGAGATCGAGCCGGGAGGCCTCGATCACGTCTCCTTCGCGTTCCATCAGGTTGATTAGAAGGCCGGTATCCACACGGCCATTACCGAAAACACCCTGGATCAACGCTCCATTGGCTTGAATAATAGCACCGAGGGATGGGATCACCTGAGTGACCACGCCGGGCAGGCCGGCCAAAAGGGGCAGAGTGGTGCTTTCTACCTCGATCACAATTTCTCCATCTGAAGCCAGGATCACGCGCCCGGCTTTCGGCGTGCGGATCTGACGCGAGAAAAATCCGCTGCTTTCAGCGAGCACTGCGTTTTGTGCGACTTGTTCTCCGGCTCGTACGCGCGTGGCTTTGGCTGCTGCCAGGGGAGAGAGCCCTAACGAACGCGCAACGTTGAAGTAAAGATGGCTCCGAGGAATGATGGCCTCCGCAATAACTTCGGTAGCGGTGACGCGCTGATTCAACTTCACCAGCACCGTACCGGGTATGGGTAAGGTGCGTTTGCGAATGATGCTTGTTACCGGAAGGATGCTCAACCGATGTGCCCACATATCAGCCTCCTAGCGTCCAAAGCCATTTCTTTGCTAACTCGCGGCGACGGACGACATCCTCCGGCAAGCCAAGCGGACGGCCACGGGCGTCAATGATCACCCCTAACGTTCCGCCGGTGATGGTGAATGTGCCGCTACGGCCGCGCCCCAACCCGATATCTACGTTGCGTGCCGGCTGGAGTGAGAGACGTGCCGTCTCTCCGGCCGGGAGCGGGATCAATTCCAAGTTCCCATGGCGGATCTCCAGGCGAGCTTCGGTGCCGTTTTCGTAGGTGAGCTGTGCTCGTAGGATTGGAGTGCCGTATGCTCCGCTTGCTACGACCGAAACCACCGTCCCGAGGTTGATGAAAGCGTTCGATTCAAGAACGTGCACCGGCAGCAGACTGTTTCGTTCCGCAATTGCGCCTAACATAGGGAGCAAGCCATTCGGATCGAGCAGGATACTGGTTAACCCTGCCGGCTGAATTGCATCTAACACAGCCAGTAGCGCTGCGCCAAAATGCGAGTGGGTGAGAGCAGCGCCACCTACCAGTATCATCTCAAATAACGATGAAAGGGCATCCGGGCAGCGTTGACGGAGTTGACGCACCCCCAGGCGCAAGATCTCGCGGGCAAAGGCCAGCTCCAGGATCATCTCTTCTTGGGTCGCGGGGATGCTTTGGGGATAGAGCGCTTTTTGGTAGGCCAAATCCATGACGCGATGGGCGGGGAGATCGTAAGGAGACCAGCGCAGAATTTCTTCAACCGTCACTTGAGTGAAGAGGCGCGGGAGCGGTTCACCAAGGCCCATGGGTAATACCTGGGTGAATGCTTGACCACCGCGGCCGAGAAGGATCGAAGTGTTGGAAGCACCGAGATCAACGGCCAGGATAGAACGTTCTGCTCCCAGGGTCTGGCTCAGAAAGCGGACCAGACGGGTTTCGGCATAGGTTGTCGGAAGTATATGTCCACCGCTCCATTGGAACAGCTCTTCCATGCCGCGCAAGGTGCTGCGCCGTAACTGGGCACACACTTCGGCCAGAGCGCGTCGGGCCGGTTCTAGATCTTCTTCATCCAGAGAAGGGCGGATGTTCGGAGCGATCTTCAACAGGCGAGTGTATGGCTTGAGCAAACTCTCGATCTCTTGTGTGAGAGCTGAATTGCCGACATACAGGATCGCCGGGCGCTTTTCCTCCGGCATGCGGTAGGCAGCCAAGCCCACAGCCTCTACCAGTCTTAGGACAGAACGCCCGGCTCCTCCATCTACTCCACCGGCTACGATGACCAGGTCCGGTTGAGCGCGTAGCAGCACGTCCATTTGTTCCTCAAAGCGCCGTCGATCGTGGAGGTGAATGGTTTCGACGACGTTGGTCGGTGCCGAGTCAGCCAGGCGACGCGCGCTTTGCAGGGAAACTTCATCTAGCAATCCAACCAAAGCGGTTTTCAGGGGCTCTCCCGCAGATGTGGTGATGACCAGTCCGTCTATGCCGTTGCCTTCCGGGTCGGTGGGCAGGATTAACAAACGCTGAGGGGTGAGGAAGGTCCGACCAGTCACCTTTTCTAGACTTTCAACAGCCTGGCGAACTGCTTCTGCCGCATCCTGCCAGGGGGCATCTGCCGTAGAAGGTACACAAGCAATGGCCAGGAAACGATATTCCCCCTCCACCACATCAAACAATGCGGCGCGGGTATGGATGTTACCGATATCTACAGCCAGGATGGATTCACCTTCGATAACGGATGTAGGCATGGCTATGGCATCAGGAAGGAAATCAGCGCGTTCAGGCGTTCGATGAGAGCAATTAGGGTTGAGCTATAGAGGGCGGCAAATAGCGCCCCCAAGGTCACCCCTAGGAAGATGAGGCCGATCCAGCCGAGAAAGCGGATCCACCCGCGTTGGCGAAGTGCCCGATCGGCGCCAAAATGGAAGTGAGCCAGGGTGCCTATAGTGCCTAGCAGCACGATCAGGCCCTGAAGCCAGAACTCAGGAGAATTGGAGGGCGAAAAAGCGGCAGAGCCGGCCTGAATCTGCGGGATCAGCGTGCCTTGCAAGGCCCCGGCGATCACCAGAGCTGCGGCGATACCGCTCAGAATAGCCATGGAGGGTGTGCCTAGCCCGCTCAGACGGGGGGAAATTTTGGTCAGCAGCAGGATTGCCAGGAGCAGAGGGAACAAGATCCACAGCTGCGCAGTGGGATCGCCTTGGGCATTGAAAAGCGGTCGAATCAATTGCTCGAGCCATACCTGCTGAAAGATCACCGCCGCAATGTAACCGGTGCTTACGCCAATAAAAAGATAGATAGCTAGGCGAAAGAGGGGATTATCGCCGAGGAGATAACTGAAGATGAGCAGGGTGAGGATGAATCCAAGAAGCGCGTTAAGCCATTCGATCGAGAAATTCATGCCTCTTTCTCCTGTGGCTGCGAATGGGCACGATGGGTAATGAGCCCCCAGAGGAAGCCGGCCAGGCCGATCAGCAGTGCCAGTAGAAGGCCAGCACCATAGGCATCCCGATAGGCACGGCCCAGCGCGGGGATGCCATTGACCTGTTCATAGGCCGCGGCGGCATTTAGGTTGCCGATCAGACCTTGTACTTGCCCGGCATAGACATAGGGGAGTAACATCGGCGTGCTGCGCGCACTGCTGATGATCAGGAGATGGGGATGCCAAGGGGACGTTTGCTCAATCCAGGTGCGGGCATTTTCGGCGTTATCGGTGACCAGGATCACACGATCGAAATCGCCGAGCGTGTTGATCTTCTGGAAAGGAGATTGTGCCCACTCAGCACGCCTCGCCTCGGAAATGGCAGCAGCAGGGGTGGCGGCAAACAAAGGGAGGGCACTGAGGCCGCCGGGCAAGTAGCCCAGATGCAGCGTCGGCGGGAGCGGCATTTGGGGCTGGGTGCTATGCAGAAGGTCCAGCAGGCGCCAACCCATGGTGACATCCAACGGGTTCAGGGCCAGGAAGGCCAGGTTTGCCTGTGTGGTGGAATTGAGATGCTGCAAGGCAGGCAAGGTGAGCGCCTCGATTTCGCCACTAGTGGCAATTTCGTAATCCAGGACAAAGAGAATCTTGGGAGAGGGTGGCAATGAGTTGAACGATTGGATGAATTGCCAGGTCTCTTGTGGCACCAGCTCCGGCATCGCCGCGAGCTGAGTTTGGAAAAAGAGGGGGACGAACAGCGCGATCAAGAGCAGCGCAGTGATGAGCCAGCGCAACAGGCGCGGCGAGGCCGGCGGTGTGACTGCACGGCGTGGGCGTGGTTGCTCTTCTTCGGCGATCAGTTGTTCCAGAAGCTGGACGTGGGTTTGTTGTGCCGGGGTGAGATTCAGCCGAATGGAATAGGTGCGCGGGCGGCTATAAGGTAGAGGGGTTGGAACAGCCGGAAGGACACCGCGTAGACCAGCCAATGGACCCTCTCTTTCCTCCTCCTGTGCTTCGGCGCCTTTCTCTTCGCCTGTCAGGATGGCCTCGATCGGGCGCATGGCCTGGACCCAGGCCGGCAATTCGGCGGAGGCCAGTGCCGGTGCTTCTTCAGTAGGGGTTTCGGCGGTTGTCGCTTCGGCAGAGATGCCAGAGAGCCAGTCCGGAATTTCCATTTCCAGCAGTGCGCCGAGATTGTCTTCTTCGCCACCGGGAGTGATTATGGCAGGCGTAGCCGGTGTTGGCTCGGCGGGAGCTTCTGGCGTTTCGGCGAAGGATTTGAGCCAATCGGGGATGCCTTCTTCGCCGGTCGACGCAGGTGTTTCAGAAAGGCCTTGTAGCCATTCCGGGAGCTCTTCGGAGGCGAGCGACGGCGCCGATGGTGTTTCGGTTTCGGCACCTACGTCACGGCTTGTCACCGATCCGCTGCCTGCCGAAGATTCGGTGGAGATCGAGCCCAGGTGCTGCAGCCAATCTCCTTCCGGCAAAAGCGTTTCTTCCTCCTCTTCCGTTTTTTCTTTTTCTTCCCATTCAAATTGAAGTTCTTCTGAAGGCGGGGAAGGTTTTTCGGAAACGATGCCGAGCTCTTTAAGCCACTCGGGGATCTCTTCCTCAGGTTCGGAGGCGGAGAGGGAAGCCAGTGGATCGGGGGGAGGGGGAGGGGCGGGTTTTTCTTCCTTGGGGGTGGGAGGCAGTTCGCTCTGGACCTGACGGCTCTCGCGCATCCAGGCCGGGAGGAGGGGTTCGAGTTCGGCGGTGCTTTTCTTGACCGGTTCTTCGCCGGGGCGCAGGGTGGGAGGCAATGGCTCGGTGGCCGGGCGGGCCGGTGGCAAGAGGGCTCCACAGCGCTCGCAGAAGACGGCATCGATCGGGTTAGAGTGGGCGCACTGTGGGCAAATGATCTCGTCCATTATTTTCCTCCGTAGGGGCGATCCATCGCCAGGAGGAGGCGCAGGCCGGTGAGTAGAGCACCCAGCGCAATGCCAAGGAGCAAGCCGCGGGTGCCGGCGGTGACGAAGATATCTTGTATCCAGGGGGCGAGAAAATCACTGACGAAAGGAATGCTACCCCAGAGCATAGGAGCACTTGCCAGGAGGAAGAAGAAGGTCGAAAGGATGAAGAGGAAAGTCAGGAAGTCGAACCGCCGGTGTAGCAGGCGGGCAAGGGCATAGATCAGGGTGATTGCCAGTATGCCCAACAACGAGGCTTCGATCGGGCGGATGATGCCCAGGAGAACCCAGGCGTGAACGACTGGAGATTGTGGACCGAGGAGCAGAGTGAGGGTGAAAGTCCCTAAAGCGGCCAGGATGAGGACGAAACTATAGAGGACTTGAAGGCCTCCAGCGCGCAGGTTGCGCCAGTGCACGGCGAGGAGGTTATAGAATCCGACCAGGGCGGCTGTCCCGGCCAGGATGGCGCCCCAGCGGAGCAAGATGGTGCGCAATTGGATCAGCAGTGGTATGGGCAGGAAGCTACCTAGCAGTACGATGAGTGCGGCGAGCATGGCAAGGGCAGGAGCGATCACGCGCATCAGAATACTCCGAAGAATTTTAAAACGGGCAGGATAAGGAGCGCTAGGATCAGCATCCAGCGCAGGGCATCCTGAGCACTCAAGCTGGCCTGATTCGATGAGCTGGCGCCGAGGTAGGCCGCAGCGGCGAAAATCTCTTCGCCGAGAAGCGGATGAGGCGCAAGGGCAAAGAGGCCGGCCTGGGCGGTTAGATCATCCGATGCGGCGACGAAAAAAACCTGGTTACGCTCGGCGGCTTCTCCCAGCAGGAGGGATTCGACGCCGAAATGGCCTAGAAAGATGTGGGTGGAGATGCGCTTTTCTTGAAGTAAAGGAAGCGTGGACGCGGCGTAGGCGAACGGGGAAAGGCCGCCCAAACGGGCGACGAGGGGATGATAGAGCTCTTCGGCCAGGGCGGCGCGATAGGCAGTACGGGTGGTATCCTGGCCCAAAATGACGAGGCCTCCTTCACCGGCAGTGATCAGGGGCGGACGATCGCCGACGGCGGTCTGTGCGGCGAGGTGACGCCACATGCTTAAGCCCGCCAACCCGGAAGCGGCTTGGAGGGTAAGCAGATCGCCGCGTCCGAGGGAGACGTGCACTTGTTTCCCATCCTCTATCGAGAGATCCACAGCCCGGCGCAATGCCCGAAATGCAGGGATGAGACGGAAGCGAGGGGGAGATTTGCGCTGGACGATGCTAAGGATCGGCAGAAGGAGTGCCACGAAGAGGATGATAAAAAGGGAAAGCAAAGCCAGGGTCACGGAATCACTCCGAAGTTAGGAGGGAGGTGAACTCTTCCAGCACTCGAGGGTCTTCCAAAAGGGCCTGGAGAGGAGAAAGTGGCAGAAAGGGAGAGAAGAAGTGGATGCTTTGAGCGAAGAGTGGATGCAAGGGGCGCGTGGCTTCAAGCAGGAAGAGGGTGAAAGGCCCCAGGCCCCGCTGACGCAGGAAGTCAGCCCATTGTGGAAGAAGAGAGGCTTCCATATTCATGAGACACATGCAGTAGTGTAAGAAGTATAGCACATTTTCAAACAAGCGGTCATAACTCGAGTTTAGACAAAATTGGGGCGGTCTTGCCCTTGAGCAAAACCGCCCTTTGGCAAAAACTTGGGGGTTTGAAAACTCAAACTTCAAAACAGACTACCAGGACACCTTTGCGAGTTTTGCCGGTCTTGACTATGTTTCGCTTCGTTGAACGCTCTGTAACTTCTGGTAATCTGGACAATCTGGATTTGGACAGAAATCTCCAGGTTCGGCGAATTGTTCCGTCGTTCCACAGCTCGGGTATCTTCGAAGAGATGGCGTGGAAAAGGCTGGACGGCCAACCATGACAGGGCAGCCACAGATTGCCAAACAACGCTCAAGCCACACAGCAGGATAAGGGTCATCGCTCGCGGTCAGTTTTCAGATTGAGTTTGCCACCAAGTTTTCGAAAGGCCGCAGGTTTTTTATACTTGTGGGTAATCACTAGGAGTACAATTGGAGCACCCAATTTCGATAGATCCTATTCATCCCGACCTCACCTTCTTTCCCTCGCTCACTTCTCTGCTTTCGTCCCTCTCTCACCTAACCACCCGACCAACCGACTCCCCAACCTTTCTTTGGAGGCCCTCATGTCCCGCTCTTTTCCCCTTCTCCTGTTGCTCATCCTCCTCACC
>DAOUBG010000026.1:0-80271 GCA_034432895.1 Anaerolineales bacterium | reverse complement strand
GCCTTTGCTCGCCTTCCCAAAAAGAGCCGTGGGTGACGAGGGCTTCCTGGCCGTCGATCATTTCGCGGTGGACGTGCATGAGCAGGCCGTGGAAGAGGGGTCGCTGGTCAACGGGGATGCCGAGGGTGGTGAAGGTCAAGGGCGCTTCGGTGGGGGTTGCAGTTGGCGTAGGTTCGGCGGTGGGGGTTGCGGTTGATGTTGGTTCGGGGGTGGAGGTGACGGTCGCCGGTCCACGGGCCGCGGTCGGCGCGGCGCAGGCGGTGAGGAGGAGGGTGAGCAGGAGGATAGTGTTCAGTAGGTGGGACATGGGAGCCTCCAAGGAAAGGTTGGGGAGTCGGTTGGCCGAGCGATCGGGTGATGGGTGGTGTAGAGGACGAGAAGGGAGCGCGAGGGTAAGGGTGAGAGAGCAGAAAAGATGGCGTGCTCGGAAGCTAAGTATAGCATTTCACGAGACCGTTTCGAGTTTCATTTCCAGTGTTTGATAGGCAATGCACGAAGGCGGATTGATCCGCCGTTCTATAGCGGGTTTTGGCGGCGATTTGCCCGGCGGCGCGATCGGCTGTTGTCGTTTGCTAGACGACGATGAACGCCCCATGAAGCTTGGCCTGCGGGATGATCCGACGACGTTGCAAAATTATTTCGTGGTCAGCATTTCCTGCCACCAGGTTTCATCCGCTACGCCGTTCGCAAGACCACGAGCCAGTGCGGTCACTTACCTGCGCACTTCAGGGGAAAAACGCCTGGGCGCTCCTGGCCGAGGCAAGTCACCCAGGCTTTTGGTTTCGTTCCAGCGCCGCCACTTCCGCACCGCCCGGCCGGAGCCTCCCATCGCGGCCGCAATCTGCTGATTGCTCCATTCCGCATGCTCATGGGCGGTCAACACAATCCGCGCCCGCAGCCCTTTGACTTGCGGCGAGCTTCGGGCTTGAATCCATTGGCGCAAGGTCCTGATTTCGTTTTCAAAGAGCCGAATACGAGGTTGCGGTCCTCCTACCCAAAGTTTACACCAACTTGTTCGGAACATATTTATGAAAGGAGATACTTAGTAAATATTGCTGCTTAATTAGAAAATGCCCGAAAAGGACGTCTTTTGGGCGGCCCAAGGCTCACAGATCGCTGCCATATGGTATAATTTTCTTTTGGCACTCTATCGAATATTCCATCCGTTTATGAGGTGTTTTCATGCCAAAACGAACCTATCAACCCAAAATTCGTCGTCGTGTGCGCGTGCATGGTTTCCGCGCTCGCATGTCTACTGCAGATGGTCGCCAAGTGCTCAAGCGCCGCAGACTGAAGGGACGCCATCGTCTAACTGTTCGCTCGAATGCACATGTTAAGCGCCTACGCTGGTCTTGAGGTGCAGCGACGCTTCCGCCTCACACGCGCCGCCGATTTCCGACGGGTGCGGCAGGAGGGAAAATCCTATGCCCACCCGCTTCTTATTTTGCTCTTCTATCCTCATCCCGAACCGGGTATCCGGGTTGGCGTTGCCGCCGGGCGAAAGTTGGGCAAAGCCGTGCAGCGCAATCGTGCCAAACGGTTGCTGCGCGCCGCCATGCAAAGCTTTCTGCCCCTCATCACCCAAGGCGGTGATATGATCCTCATCGCCCGCCCGCCGATCCTGCAGGCCACCTTTGGCGAAATTCGCCAAGCCCTCGAATCCCTGCTCCGTCGGGCAGGATTGCTGAGCACCCCATCCGACGAAGATCATGAGTGAATTTCACCTACACACCGATCACCCCAACGAACCCCGTCTGCGCGATCTGCCACGTACGCCCCTCTACTGGCCGCGTTGGATACTGTTGGCTCTGATCCGCCTCTACCAGATGACCATCTCGCGCACCCTGCCGCCGAACACCTGCCGCTTTTACCCCACCTGTTCCCACTACGGTTACCAGGCCATCTATAAGTATGGCGCTCTCAAGGGCTTGCTGATGGCCATCTGGCGCGTTTTGCGCTGCAATCCGTTCAACCCAGGTGGATACGATCCTGTCCCTTAGGAGACGTTTGACCGATGTACATTGCCTCATCGAAAATCACCGTCCTGCTCTTTCTTTCCCTGCTCCTCGCACTCTCCCTTAGTGCCTGTGCCACGCCCGCCGCAACTACCTGGTCCGGCATTTTTGCCACCGAAGAGACTGCTTACCTTAGCACAGGCAGCCATGTTTATGCCATAGACCTTCAAACCGGCGCCGAGCTCTGGCGCTACCCGGAAAAAGCGATCGCCACTTTGCAATTCTATGCCCCCCCGCTCCTGACTTCCGATGGACAGCTAATCATCGGCAGCGCCGGGAGCGATAACGTGCTCCTTAGCCTGGATGCAAAGACCGGACAAGAGCGCTGGGTTCCCCCCTTCCGCGGCGCCAAAGATCATTGGGTGGCCACGCCGCTCGAATGGCAAGATGCGCTCTATGCGCCCAACGGCGATGGCTCTCTCTATATCCTCGACCGGAACGGGAACCTGCGCACCTCGATCGAGCTGGGCAAGCGCCTTTGGTCGGCTCCTGTCACCGATGGTCACTACATCTACGTCGCCGGCCTCGATCATTATCTCTATGCGATCGACCCGCAAAGCCGGCAACTCGCCTGGAAAGCCGATCTCAAAGGCTCGATCGCCTCTCACCCCACCGTGGCCGAGGGCAAACTCTTCAGCGGCTCCTTCGCTTCTCGTCTCTATGCTTTCGATCTGCCGAGCGGCGAAAAACGCTGGGAAGCAGCGACCAAAGGCTGGATTTGGGGCACCCCGTTGGCGGTCAATGGCAATATCTATGTCGGCGATCTGGCCGGGCAAATCTATGCCTTCCAACAGGAAGATGGTCGCCTGCTCTGGCAAAAGAACCTCTCGTCCCCGGTGGTCGCTGGCGGCATTGCTTTTGGAAAGGCCATTGTTTTCGTCAGCGAAAAGGGCAATCTACAAGCCTTTGACCCTCAGGGCACCCTGCTCTGGCAACGTCAGCTCGAAGGGCAATTCTATACACCGCCCTTTGCCACCTCGAACCTGCTCCTCGTCGCGCCCATGCGCGCCACCACCGCACTGATCGCCCTGGATGCTCAGGGCAATATCCTCTGGACCTTTAACCCGAAATAGGTGTTTGCTCATGTGGGATTTGCTCATTGTCACCCCCCTCACCAACCTTCTGCTCTGGATCTACGGCCTGAGCGGCCAGAACTTTGGCCTGGCCATTATCCTCTTCACCATCCTCATCCGCTTGGCAACTTGGCCGCTCACCGCTCAACAGCTGAAAGGCGCCAAGGCCATGCAGGAGCTACAAAACGATAAAGAATGGCAGGCTATCCAGAAAAAATACGCCAAAGATCGCGAAAAACTGGCCCAGGAGCAAATGCGCCTCTATAAAGAGCGCGGCATCAACCCCTTTGGCTCCTGCCTGCCGACCCTGATCCAGTTCCCCATCCTCATCGGCCTCTACCAGAGCCTGATGCGTGCCCTGGCGGGCACTCCATATGGCCTGCTTTCCCTCGGGCGGAGCATCTATCCCTTCCTGAACGCCGCCACCCTCATTCCCCTCAACAACCGCTTCCTCTGGATGGACCTGGGACGGCCAGAATCGATCCCCATTACCATTGGCAATTTCTCCTTTGCCGTCCCAACCCTGGCGATCGTCGTCGCCATCACCACCTACCTGCAAAGCAAGCTCACCACGCCTGCCACCCCAGCCAACCCAGAAGATCCCTCCGCCGCGCAGGCCGCCGCCATGGGCAAGATGATGAGCATTTACATGCCCCTGCTCCTCGGCTACTTCGCTCTCACCTTCCCCTCCGGCCTTTCCGTCTATTTCATCACATCCAACATCCTGGGCATCATTCAATATACAATGATGGGGAAAGTTAATTGGCGCGGCCTTCTGCCGCAAACGGACAAGAAGAAAAAATAGGAGTTGAGTATGCAAACCTCCGTTGAAGTGTCCGCTTCTACCGTTGAAGAAGCCATTCAACAAGGGCTAGAAGCCTTAGGTGCCTCACCCGAGCAGGTCGAGATCGAAGTTTTAGATAGTGGGAGCAAAGGATTTTTGGGATTCGGAAGCCGACAGGTCCGCGTGCGCCTTCGGCTGCTGGCCGCTCCTGAAGCTTCGCTCCCATCCGAGGCAAGCGCGCCGGCGGATCAGCCTTCGGGGAGCTCGGCGGAGGTGCCCGTCGTAAGCTCCGGCGGCGCCGCGGCAGAATCTGTAGCAGCGCGCACGCGCCAGGTCCTGGAAGAAATACTGCGCCTATTGCACATAGAAGGGGCGACGGTCAACGTGCGCAGTGTCGAACAACAAGAGGCCCATCACATCGTCCAGGTGGATATTCAAGGCAAAAACCTTAACCTGCTGATCGGTCGCCGTGCCGAAACACTCCAAGCCCTGCAGCACCTCGTCAGCCTGATCATCGGCAAAGAGCTGGAAGCCTGGGTCCACGTGGTAATTGACGTAGAAGGCTATCGCCAGCGCAGAGAGCGCCAGTTGCGTCAGCTAGCCCAACGCATGGCCGAACAAGCTATGCGCACCGGCCGCCGTCAGGTGCTCGAACCGATGTCCGCCGCCGATCGACGCATCATCCACCTGGAGCTGCGCGATCATCCAGGGGTCATCACACAAAGCATTGGCGAGGAGCCCAATCGCAAAGTGACCATCATCCCCCGGCAATAGCCATGCGCTGGATTTACCTTTCGCCACACCTGGATGATGCTGTGCTCTCCTGCGGCGCGCTGATCGCCGAACAACAGCAGCGCAAGCTGGAAGCTGAGGTCTGGACGATCTTCGCCGGCGTGCCTGCACCCCAGGCGGGCGGTTTGCTGGCGGCCTATTTACATTCACGGTGGGGGTTTGAAAATGCCGAACAGGCCGTGCACGCCCGGCGAGAAGAGGATCGCAAAGCTCTCGCCATGCTCGTCGTCAAGGGACGCTATTTTCCGTTCCTGGATTGCATCTACCGCCAAGACGATCTGGGTCAACCACTCTACGAAAATATCTTCGTCCCGCCTCACGAGGCAGAAGCCGATCTGGCCGAGCGCATTGCCGCGGCAGTGCAGGAACACTTGGGGGAACAGGATATCCTGATCGCTCCGCTGGCCATCGGCGGGCATGTGGATCATGTGTTGGTGCGTCGAGCCGTCGAACGCTTAGGACGCCCCTTCTGGGGCTATGCCGAAGTCCCCTATCGCTTCAAAGCGCCGCAGGAAGTAGAACTTCAGACCCAAAACCTGCAAAGCGCCCTCTTTCACATCTCGTTTTGGGCCAAAAAAGCCTGGTTCAGCGCCTGCGCCGCCTATAGTTCCCAAATCGAAGAGCTCTTCGGCAGCGAACAGGCCATGCGCCAGGCCCTGGAAGAATTCATCGAACGTGAAAACGGCATCCGTCTGTGGAAGGTTGGAGAATCGTAGTAGGGCAAATGCCTGGCATTTGCTCTAGAGCAAACGCTTGCGCTCGCGTCTGCTTTTGATACTACCCTCTTTCCTTCTCCCCTCTCCTTCCTAATTCCCTCATCCCCCATCCAAGGGCGCGGCGGGCAATCAACTATGCTATAATTGACTCGATTAGCAAGATCCTCTCGACTGTTTTCTTCCTGAGCACTTCTGCGAGCGTTCCATGAATGAGCCGGTTCTTGTGCTCAATGCCAGTTATGAGCCTCTGAACATTTGCACCACACGCCGGGCACTGGGATTACTCCTGGAAGGCAAGGCAACGCTGGTCCTGAACGGACGCGGCTATGTGCATACCGTCTCACAGAGATTTCCCCGGCCTTCGGTCATCCGCTTGTGTCAAATGGTGCACCGTCCACGGCCGCGTGTGAAGCTCAGCCGCCGCGAAGTCTTTCGGCGGGATGAGTTCACCTGTCAATACTGTGGACGCAAGGATGTTCCCCTGACCATCGATCACGTGGTGCCGCGTCACTTAGGCGGCGAACACACCTGGACCAACGTTGTGGCCGCCTGCCCAGCCTGCAACCATCGCAAAGGCGGACGGACGCTCGAAGAAGCCCACATGCATTTGCTCCGCCCGCCGCGTGAACCACCGGCCACTGCGCTGTACCTTTTCGGACGCATGCTCGAACAATACCAAGAATGGGAGCCGTTCTTGCAAGGGTGGTAACACGGCACCGATCCTTGAACATCTTGAACCTTCGCCGAGGAACCCATGACAAAACACATCGCCCCCTATGGAAGCTGGAAATCGCCGATCACTCCAGAGCTGATCACCGCGCTGAGCGCGCCGGTGATGGAAGCCCACGTGGAGGGCAGCGAAATCTATTGGAGCGAAATGCGCCCGCTGGAAGGCGGACGCTATGTGATCCGCCACCGTTTCCCCGATGGCCGCCTCGAAGACTGCACGCCACCCGGCTTTAATGCCCGCACGCGCGTTCATGAGTATGGGGGTGGAGCATTTACCGTCGCCGAAGGAGTGATCTATTTTGCCAATTTTGCCGATCAACGCCTCTATCGTCATCGTCCTGGTGAAACGCCCGAGCTCCTCACCCCCCAAGAAGGATACCGCTACGCCGATCTGGTGATCGATCGTCAACGCCGAGCGATCTTCTGCGTGCGCGAGGATCACACAGGAGGCGGGGAAGCGATCAATACCCTGGTGCGGTTATCGCCGGAAGGTGGCGAAAACGGGCGCGTGATCGTTTCCGGCAACGATTTCTATTCCACCCCGCGCCTGAGCCCGGATGGGAAATACCTGGCCTTCCTGACCTGGAACCACCCGAATATGCCTTGGGATGGCACCGAGCTATGGGTCGCCGAGCTGGATGAGGCCGGCGAGGTGCATCGGTTGCAAAAAGTGGCCGGCGGTGCGGCGGAATCCATCTTCCAGCCGGAATGGTCACCGGATGGAAAGCTCTATTTCGTCTCCGATCGCAGCAATTGGTGGAACTTGTATCGCTGGGATGGAGAGCACATCGAAGCACTCTACCCGATGGAAGCGGAATTCGGCAAGCCGCAATGGGTCTTCGGCATGAGTACGTATGGCTTCTGGGATGCGCGGCGCATTCTTTGCACTTACACCCAGAACGGCTTCTGGCATCTGGCCTGGCTGGATGTGGAAGAGCGAACGCTGACGCCGATCGAGTTGCCGTACACGTTCTTTGACGAGATCCGCATCGGCGAAGGCTTTGCCCTGTTCGAGGCCGCTTCGCCCACCCATCCGCCAGGGTTGATCCGCTTCGTGCCGTCTTCCGGGGAAGCAGAAACGATCCATTTAGCGTTCGAGCCAAAGGTGCCGGAAGCATATATCTCCGTTCCCCAATCCCTGACTTTCCCCAGCCTGAAAGGGGAAGCGCATGCTTTCTTCTATGCGCCGCGTAACGATGACTTTGAAGCACCGCCAGAAGAGCGCCCACCGCTTCTGGTGATCAGCCACGGCGGGCCGACCTCGGCTACCCAGGCGGTGTTGAATTATTCGATCCAGTTCTGGACCTCGCGCGGGTTCGCCGTGCTCGATGTCAACTACGGCGGATCAACCGGTTACGGCCGCGAATATCGCACGCGCTTGAACAAGAATTGGGGCGTGGTGGACGTGGAGGATTGTTGCAATGGAGCGCTGTTCTTGGCCAAACAGGGGTTGGTGGACCGGGAGCGAATGGCAATCCGCGGCGGAAGTGCCGGCGGATATACCACCCTGGCCTGTCTGACCTTCCGTCCGGAGGTCTTTCGTGCCGGGGCAAGCTACTTTGGCCTGAGCGATCTGATGGTCTTCGTGCACGATACCCACAAATTTGAATCGCGTTACCTGACCACGTTGATCGGCCCTTATCCGGAACAAGCCGATCTCTATCGCCAACGTTCCCCTCTCTACCACGTGCAAAATCTTTCCTGCCCGCTGATCCTGTTCCAAGGGGATGAAGATCGCATTGTGCCGCCGAATCAATCGGAGCTGATCTACCAGGCGGTGAAGGCCAAGGGGCTGCCGGTGGTCTATTTACTCTTCCAGGGCGAGCAACACGGCTTCCGCAAGGCGGAGAACATCCGCCGCTCGTTGGAGGCAGAGCTATTCTTCTATAGCCGGGTATTCGGTTTTGAGCCGGCCGATGCGCTGCCGCCGTTGGAGATCGAGAATTTTGACGATGGACGGTGGACGGTGGACCGTGGGCGGTAGACTGGACCGTACATGGTGCGGCGCTTTCAGCCTGTGCGCGGTGGGCCTTGACCATAGAAAGTGGAAGCGCTTACAGGCGGGGGGCACTGAAGAGGCTCTCCAGTTCGCGCCGTTGACGAGCGCTCGCCTGCATCCAAGCCTGGAGGGGAGCTTCCTCTTCGTTTTCCAGCCACTCTCGCAATTCGGAAAGCACTCCCTGAAAGGCGGATAGCGCCTCCAGCACATTCCTTCGGTTGGTCATCAGAATATCCAGCATCATGCGCGGATCGCTACCGGCCAGGCGCGAGGTATCGCGAAAGCCGCTTGCCATCACCTGGAACAAGCGCCCATCCTCTGCACCGCTTCGCGCCGCGAGCTGCATCAGGCTGGCAGAGAGCAGATAGGGCAGGTGGCTGGTCAGCGCCAGCAGACGATCGTGATCTTCGGCAGAGATGTAGAGGGGTTGAATCTGCAAACGCTCGAGCAATGCTTCGACAAACCATAGCGCTTGGGGGGAAGTGTTCTCAAGTGGTGTAAGCACGAAGCGGGTGCCGCGGAACAGGTCGGCGCGGGCGGCGGAAAAGCCGCTCTGCTCACGGCCGCACAACGGATGCCCGCCGATCGCCTGGATGTGGGGAGGCAGCCGAAGCATCGCTTCCAGGATGACTTGCTTGGTGGAGCCAAAATCCAGCACGATCGTTTCGGGTGCGGCGTAGGCGACAACGTCCTGCAGGAGAGGCACAATGGCGCGCACCGGAGCCGAAAGTACAACGAGATGCGCTCGGCAGATCGGCTTCAGATCGGCGGATACGGCGTCGAAGCAGGAGGCAGCCTGGGCACGCACCTGTGCATCGATATCGATCCCGATCAACGGATGCCCTAAACCTGCTTCGCGCAGCGCCAGGGCAAAAGAGCCGCCCATCAACCCCAGGCCGATCACGGCAATGCCGGCTTCTTCGATGGAGGGAAACCTCGGCTCCATCAGATCCTCCGTCCCAGGGTCTCGGCCAGGCGTCGCGTTTCCTGCACCAGCGCGGCAAATCGTTCCGGACGTAGCGATTGTGCGCCATCACTCAAGGCCTGTTCGGGATGGGGATGGACTTCGATGATCAGGCCATCGGCGCCGGCCGCGATGGCGGCACGGGCCACCGGCGTGACCAGTTCCCAGCGCCCGGTGCCGTGGGAAGGATCGGCGATCACCGGCAGGTGGCTGACCTGCTTGACGAGCGGAATAGCATTGATATCAAAGGTGTTGCGCGTGGCGGTTTCAAAGGTGCGGATGCCGCGCTCACATAGAATGACGCGCGGATTGCCCTGAGCCAGGATGTATTCGGCGGCCATTAGCCACTCTTCGATCGTCGCCATCAGGCCGCGTTTGAGGAGCACCGGCTTTTGCGTTTCCCCGACCGCGCGCAGCAAAGCAAAATTCTGCATATTGCGGGCGCCGATCTGGAGGATATCGGCATATTGCGCCACCAACGTGACCTCCTGCGGAGAAAGCACTTCGGTGACCACGGGTAGGTGGAATTCCTCACGGGCTTCCCGCAACAATTCGAGTCCTTTGAATCCCAGGCCCTGGAAGGAATAGGGCGAAGTGCGCGGTTTGAAAGCACCACCGCGCAACACGTGCGCTCCGGCCTCTTTGACCGCGGCCGCCGTCTCAAACAGTTGCTGGCGCGATTCGACCGAGCACGGTCCGGCCATGATCACGATCTGCTCGCCGCCGATCTGTATGCCGTTGATGCGGAAGACGGAGTTTTCGGGATGGAAATCGCGCGAAGCGAGCTTGAAAGGATGAAGGACGCGCACCACCCGTTCCACCCCCTCAAAGGCTTCTAGGTGCTCCGGCTCTAGCGGGCGCTCATCGCCAATAATGCCGAGAATGGTGCGTTCGGCACCCTCCGAACGATGCACGCGGTAACCAAGGGATTCGACGTGCTCGATCACGGCTTGAATTTGGGCAGGGGTTGCTTGATGGCTCATAATGACGATCATTTGTCCTCCTGTTCACGAAATGGTTTCGTTTGCTCTGCTATTGGATAGGAACCTAAAAGGCGCAGGAAGGTGGTGTGGCGTTCCAAGGCAAGGAGCGCTTCCTGCATCGGCGGCTCGGAGGCATGACCTTCTACATCCACATAGAAGAGATAGTGCCACGGGCGCTGCCGATCGGGACGGGACTCAATACGCGTCAGGTTCAGGCCACGGGTAGCAAATTCACCGAGGCAGCGATAGAGCGCTCCGGGAACGTGCGCTGTGGCGAACACCAACGTGGTCTTGGCCGGGGAAACATAGGAAGGCGGTTCGTTGCCAAGCAGGAAAAAGCGGGTGTAATTTTCCTGCCAATCCTGGATGCCGCGTGCCAAAACTTGCAAACCGTAAATCCGGGCGGCGATTTCGCCGGCGATGACGGCGGTATGCGGATCGGCAGTTTGTGCCAACTCACGGGCGGCGCCGGCTGTATCATAGGCGGCGATGGCTTCCCAACCCCGCTGACGGATGTATGATTCACACTGCGCCAGCGCTTGTGGGTGTGAGGTGACGCGCCAAATTCGCTCCAGATCGGTGCCGTTTGCTCCTAGCAGGGCATGCTCAATCCGCAAGATGATCTCTCGCTGAATCGGCAGGTTGTATTTCAGGAGCAGATCGTAGGCTGGGTGAACGCTGCCGGTGGTGGAATTTTCGACCGGAAGCAGGGCATGGGTCACCTTCCCCTGCAAGACGCTCTGAAACAGGTCCTCAAAAGTTTCGCAGGGCAGGCATTCGGTTTCTGGCCCGATGAACTGCCAGATGGCGGCCTGTGAATAGGCGCCCGGCGCACCCTGGAACGCGACGCGCATCATAGAGGCTCTCCTGCCCATTCCGGGCGCAATTGACGGGCGCGGCGCAGGTAGACATGGCGCAAACGCTGCGGCGGAAGGGACGTTTCCACATGCAAGAGCACGCGGATGCACCGTGGCAAATCGCCGGAAACCGGCGGCGACAGCATATCGAGCAACGGGATCGCATCCCAGCCAAGGCGACGAGCGGCCGTGGCTGGGAAAGCTGCCGTCAGATCGGGGGTGACGGTGAAGATGGCGCTGATCACGGCGCCCGGATCCAGCTGATTGGCCTCCAACAGGGTCAACAAGAGCTCCTGAGTGGCCTGCCAAATGGCCTCGGGATGGTTCTCCTCAACCGTAGTAGCTCCTCGAAGGGCACGCATGGGCATAGGGACCTCCTCCTGCAGAAAAACAAATAAGGCGTGGGGTCTATCCCACGCCTTTTTCGCATTATGTGTACAATGGCCTACGGCGTGACGACTCGACCCCGCGCGCGGAGGACGGCGTAAAAGTAGAAGTAGCCGTAAAAGAAGGCGCTGGTCGAGAACGTCTTACGTTGCATGGCACTATTTTATTCAGAATAGCCTCTTTTGACAAGGGTTTTGCTGCCCGATGCAATAGGACACGGACAAACACGGATAACGCGGAAGGATAAGGAAAAGGTTTACGCTCAAAAAACACTAAAATTTTGCGATTTTCCTGGATCTATTTGGATCTCAAAATTTGAAATACTTTGAGGACGTGTCCTTCCATGGTGAAAGGACTTTTTGCAGTGAACTCGGTGTTGAAAAATCCGTGGAGATTGTCAATTTTCTTGACAAACAAATGCAACGTGCTTATACTGGTAAACACAAATCTGCTTGAAAAAGCACTTTTCTTAGCCTTTGTGCCCTTTTTTTGCTGCTTTTCGGCTTATGTTTCCCTCCCTTGATTTCCCCTCCACAGCAATCGTTAAGAGCGCTAACAAACACGCCGTCTTGGACTTGATCCGCTTTCAGGGTGGAGGGATTTCGCGCGTTGATATAGCGCAACAGCTGGGGATCACACGCGCTGCTATCAGCCCCATCGTCAACGATTTGATCGCTTTAGGCATCGTTCGAGAAGCGCAGCCTCGCCCATTGCGCAATGGAGGCCGTCCGGCGCGCCTTCTGGAGATCAACCCCGGCTATGGAAACGTGATAGGGATTGACCTCGGCGCCTCTCACATGAGCCTACTCATCGCCAATGTCGCTGCGGAGGTGCTCTACGAGCAGGAAATTCCTAGCAATATCGCCGAAGGGCCTAAGCCCATTCTAGATCAAATGGAGCACCTCGTCCAGGAGAGCCTGAGGCATAGTGGTCTTCCCTGGGAAAGTATCTTAGCCATTGGGGTAGGCGTGCCAGGGCCGATTGATACCGTCTCCGGTACGGTCATCTCCCCACCCATCATGCCCGGCTGGGACCAGTATCCGATCCGCAAAACCCTGGAAACCCGTTGGGGGCGCCCGGTTTCCCTGAACAACGATGCTGAACTAGGCGCAATCGGGGAATGGGCCTTCGGTGCCGGGCGTGGGGAGCGCTTCCTGGCCTATATTAAAGCCGGGACAGGGATCGGCGCCGGCCTCTTGCTGGGGGGGAAAATTTACCATGGAGCAACCGGTTCCGCCGGTGAAATCGGACACATCACTATAGATGAGAACGGTCCGCAATGCAGCTGCGGCAATTACGGATGTGTTGAGGCCTATGCAGGCGGCAAAGCCATCGCGCGTGCGGCTCGCGAAGCCATTCAGAAAGGGGTACGTACCCAACTTTCCTCTTTGTCTTTGGAAGCGATAACCGCTCGAGACGTAGCGGAGGCCGCTCGCCGCGGCGATCGGCTCGCTCAACAGATTATCGCCCAGGCCGGTGAACATCTCGGAATCGCTATCGCCGGTCTTGTTAACCTTTTCAACCCAACCACGGTTGTGATCGGGGGAGGAGTAGCCCAAATCGGAGATCTGTACCTGGAGCCGGTTCGCCACACGGTCCAGAAGCGAAGCTTGCCGGCTTCAGCGCGCATGGTGCGGATCACCACCGCTCTGCTCGGTCGGCGTTCTTCGGCCATGGGCGCTATTGTTCAGGCCATTTCGCTTGCCTTGCACCAGGCAATTGCGCACGAACGATCGGCAAGCCATGTTTCAATCGTCTAATAAGGAGGTTATGATGGCTAGTGTTACTTTTGATCACGTCACCAAACGTTTCGGCTCAGTCACCGCAGTGGACGACCTGAACTTAAAGGTGGAAGATCGGGAGTTCCTGGTGCTGGTCGGGCCTTCCGGCTGCGGAAAAACAACAGCACTGCGCCTTTTGGCCGGATTGGAAGAGCTCACCGAAGGGCGCATCCTGATCGGGGATCGTGTGGTCAACGATGTGCCACCCAAGGATCGGGATATCGCCATGGTCTTTCAATCGTACGCGCTTTATCCACATATGACCGTGTTTGAGAACATGGCTTTCGGGTTGAGACTGCGTCGGGTGCCAAAGGATGAGATCAAACGGCGTGTAGAGGTGGCTGCGGAGATCCTCGGCATCGCCAACTTGCTTGACCGCAAGCCGCGTCAGCTTTCGGGTGGGCAACGTCAACGCGTGGCGGTAGGACGTGCCATCGTGCGTGAACCGAAGGTCTTCCTCTTCGACGAGCCGCTCTCCAACCTGGATGCCAAGTTGCGCGTGCAAACGCGTGCCGAGATTACCAAGCTGCACCAGCGCCTGCAGACTACGTTCATTTACGTTACCCACGATCAGGTCGAGGCCATGACCATGGCCACGCGCATTGCAGTGATAAACAACGGAAGACTCCAACAAGTGGACACGCCGCAAAACCTCTATGATTATCCAAATAATCTCTTTGTAGCCGGCTTTATCGGTTCCCCAGCGATGAACTTTTTCCCAGCACGTCTGCGCAAAGACAGCGGGCGTATCTATGTGGATGCCGGCAGCTTCGCCGTGCCGTTGCCGGAAGATCGGGCCGCTCCCTATGCCAATCATCTGGATAAACCGATCATCTTTGGCATTCGTCCGGAGCATATCCACGATGCAAATTACGCCCCGCCTTTGACCCATCCGGAGAAAGTACAAGCGCGAGTCGATGTAACCGAACTGATGGGCAGCGAGACCTATGTTTACCTGGTCAGTGGCTCGCATACCTTTATTGCCCGCGTCGATCCACGGGCTTCGATGCACATCGGAAACACGGTGGAAGTACTCTTTGACATGGACAAATTCCATATCTTCGATGCTCAAACCCAACAAGCCATCCGTTGAAAGGAGGTGATGCGAATCGCGAAAACGCCTGACAAATCTCGAAAAGCACTGTTTCACTGCACCATACATATCTAGCTTCAACTAGGAGAAGAAGACATGAAAAAAACAATCTGGACCCTGTTGAGCACACTGATGGTGCTCGCCTTTGCACTCAGCGCATGCCGTCCAGCGACGCCGACCGCTGCCCCAGCCACCCAGGCCCCAGCCACCCAGGCTCCGGCCACAGAAGCTCCAACGCAGCCCCCGGCCACGGAAACGCCTGCTCAACCTATCACCATTTCCTTCTGGGAACAGGAAGGTGAGGACGTAGACGTTTTCCTGGATCAACTGATCGCTGAATTTGAAGCCGCCAATCCCAACATCACCGTAAAGCGCACGCATTATGAAAACGAAGCGCTGCGTGATCAATTCCAAACCGCGGCGCTGGCCGAGGCCGCTCCGGAAGTCGTGCGCGTCCCGAACGATTTCGCCGGCCCCTTCAGCAAACTGGATATCATCGCCCCGATCAATCAGCTCTTCGATCAGGCTTTCCTTAGCCAGTTCTTTGAAGGTGCTCTCCAACCGGCAATGGTCGGTGGTGTCCTTTGGGGCGTGCCGGATAACTACGGCAATCACCTGATGTTGCTCTACAACAAGGACCTCATTCCTGAGGCCCCGAAGACCTTTGAGGAATTGATCCAGAAGGCCAAAGAGCTGACAAAGGGTGACATTCAGGGCTTTGCCTATAACCTGAACGAGCCTTTCTGGGGCGCCGGTTTCTACGGTGCATTCGGTGGCTGGCCGCTGGATGAAAATGATAAGCCTCAGTTCAACAATGAAGCTTTCATCAACTACCTGAAGTTCGTCAAGCAGCTTAAGGATGATGGCGTCGTCCCGAAAGAGTGTGACTACAACTGCGCCGATACGCTCTTCAAAGAGGGCAAGGCGGCGATGATCATCAACGGCGACTGGTCTTTAGGCGGTTATGTGGATGCCCTGGGCGATAAGCTGGGAGTGGCGCCGGTGCCGCCGATCAACGGCAAACCGTACACCGAAATGACCGCCGGCAAGTACTTTATGGTCTACAAGGGCGTACTGAACGACCCGGCCAAGAAGGAAGCAGTGGTCAAGTTCATCACCTTCATGACCTCCAAAGATGTCCAGAAGCGTTGGTTGGATCAGTTCAAGCGCCTGCCTTCCAATAAAGAGGTTGCCAAGGATCCGGCCATCACTTCTGATCCGATCCTGGCCGGTTCGATGGCTGCCCTGGCCAACGGCCGTGGTATGCCGGCGGCGCCCGAAATGCGCTGCGCCTGGGACGCCTGGCGGCCGAACCTGGAAGGTGTGATGGCCGGCACGCTCACACCAGAAAATGCGGCAGCGGCTGCTCAGCAAACGGCTGACGAGTGCGTTGCCACCCTGAAATAACACCACCTTTTGAGGGGGGAGCTTCGGCTCCCCCCTTTGCTCTCTCTGGAGGACACCATGTTCCGTAAATACCTCCCTCCTTTACTCTGGACAACGGCTCTAGTCGGATTTTTCCTCTTGATCCGCGCGTTAATCCAACCGTATGCAGCCGGCATCTCATTAAACAGCAAAATTGTCATCGCCCGGCTACAGGAAATTTTTACTTTCGTCTTGGCTATTTTCGGCGGGATAGCCGCAGTAGAGGTTTACCTCTATCAAATTTTCTTTCGCGCCCCATACACGAAAACAGGCACTTTTGTCATCCGGCTGATCCAGTGGATATTGGCATTGTTTGCCCTCCAGATGATCGTCTTCTTTTTCGATCTCACCGATCTGATCCGCTTACCGGAAGGCCCGCTTAAAACCTTCTTTTCCTTTCCGCTCACGCTGGTAGCCTGGCTACAAAACGGACTGCTAAAGGCGAATCTCCTTTCCCAGAAAAACGCCTCACTAGGCAGCGGGTTGTTCCTTTTCAGCCTGCTATTGGCCCTTTTTGGGCTAATCCATCGTCTCACGCGCCCGCGTCCCACTCGACTGGGCTTTGCTTATCTATTGGTGGTCCCATCGTTTATTGGCATCCTGTTTCTCATCGTCTACCCATTCCTGTTTGAAATCAAGCTCGCCTTTTCCAATGCTTCGCTTGGAACCCAGGCGACCCGCAATGCTTCCTATGGTCTCATTTACGGCTGGGAGAATTTGAAAACACTCTTCACCGGCAATGTGGCCAAGGATGCCAAATTTTTCGAGGTGCTCTGGCGCACCGTGCTGTGGACAACGATCAACGTCACCTTCCATGTAACCGGTGGGATGATTTTGGCCTTGTTGTTGAATCGTCCCATGAAGTTGCAAGGCTTTTATCGCACATTGTTAGTCTTCCCGTGGGCTATTCCCACCACGATTGCAGCAATGGCGCTGCGCAACGAGTTCGATCTACGCTATGGTTTCTTCAACATCATGCTTACCAATCTCCATAATTTTTTGGAAGGGCTGGCACTTAAGGTTTCGCTTCTGACGCCGCTTTTCAGCTGGCTGGCCGAGCATATCGGCCCGGTATCCTGGAAACAAGACCCCTTCTGGGCCTTTGTTTCGGTCCTGATCAGCAATATCTGGCTAGGCATTCCGTTCATGGCAGTGATTATTCTGGGAGGCTTACAAAGCATTTCGCATGAGTACTACGAAGCGGCGGAGATGGACGGTGCCTCCAAGTGGCAGATGTTCCGCCATATCACCTTGCCGCTCTTACGCCCGGTCCTCACCCCGGCCGTGATCCTGGGCGTGATCTGGACCTTTAACAAGTTCGACGTGATTTACCTGATCACGCAGGGAGGCCCTCAAGAGAAGACCGATATCCTGGTCTCTTCGATGTACAAAGCAGCATTCCAGTTTTATCGCTATGGTTTTACCGCCATGTTCGCCCTGGTGATCTTCCTCATCCTGCTGCTGTTCACACTCTTTTATTTGCGCGTGACCGGTGGGCTGAAAGCCGCTACCGAGTAAACTTGGGAGGCAGAAATGTCTGCAAAGAATCCGATCTACCGTTTTTACCGCTGGTTCTTCTTCCGGGCGCGTGGCGATAGTCCCTTCAAACGTTTGCTGATCCATCTGGCTCTCATCTTTGCCAGCCTGATCGCCATCTATCCGGTCTTGCGCGTCGTAACGATTTCGCTACGTCCTAACGACACCTTGCTCACCACTAGCCTGCGCATCATTCCGGAAAATGCAACGCTAGAAAACTATAAAGTGGTGCTTTTTGGGGAAGCGGAGAAACATCGGCAATCAGATTTTTTCCTGTGGCTGTGGAACTCGTTTTCGGTGGTGATGGTGACTTCCATCATCAGCGTGGCACTGGCCGCGCTTAGCGCTTACGCTTTTTCGCGCTTCCGCTTCCCAGGGCGGAACCCAGCCTTGGTGTTCCTTTTCACCACTCAGATGATCCCGGCAGGCATGTTGCTTCTACCGCTCTTTGTGATGCTCGTAAAACTCAAAATGATCAACACCTCGCTGGGATTGATCATTGCCTATTCTGTCTCTTCGGTGCCGCTCACCATCTGGACGTTGAAAGGCTATTACGACACAATCCCGGTCGATCTGGAAGAGGCGGCACTGATCGATGGTGCTTCACGCATACAAGTTCTGACACGCATCATCCTGCCTCTCTCCAGCCCTGCTTTGGCAATTGCCTTCCTGTTTAGCTTCATGGGCGGTTGGAGTGAATACCTAGTAGCCCGGGTCGTATTACAAAAGAACGAACTTTTCACCTGGCCGTTAGGCATCTTCACTTTTGCCCAGCAGTTCACCGTTTCCTGGGGCAAGTTTGCCGCCGCTTCAGTGCTCATTGCCATCCCGGTGATGGCACTTTTCCTCTATTCCTCTAAATGGCTAATTTCTGGCCTAACTCTTGGTTCTGTCAAAGGTTGATATGCGCACCTTCCAAAACCTCTTTTCGTTTCTGTTCCTATTTGCTTTCCTGGCAGCCTGTGCTGCAGGCACCTCTTCACCTGCCCCTTCAATGCCCACCGCCACGGAGGCCCTTGCCACCACAATCGCTTCCCCTTCGACAGATGTGCTCTATCTGAACCTGATGTGGCATCAGCATCAGCCGCTTTACTATAAAGACGAGCAGGGGATTTATACCCGTCCCTGGGTGCGGGTACATGCTACCAAAGATTACTACGATATGGCCGCCACGGTTGCCAAATATCCTTCCGTGCATGTGACTTTCAACCTGACCCCTGTTCTCATCCGTCAGCTGGATGACTTCGCTAACGGTGCTAAAGATCGCTATTGGGTACTTTCTGAAAAACCGGCTGCCGAGCTGACAAAGGAAGAAAAGGAATTTATCTTGCGGCGCTTCTTCGATGCTAACTGGGATAAGGTCATCCGACGCTTCCCCGGCTACCGAGCTTTGCTCGATAAGCGCGCCGGAAGCGATGATGAGGCGATCGCTCGTGCCCTAACCACTTTCACCGAACAGGATTATCGCGATCTGCAAATCTGGTTCAACCTGGCCTGGATAGATCCTGATGAACTGGCCAAAGAGCCTCTCAAATCGCTGGTGACCAAGGATCACGGATTTTCGGAAGAAGATAAAAAGGTGCTCTTTGACGAGGTGCGCCGTATCCTAGCACAAGTGATCGCCATTCACAAGGAACTACAAGATCGCGGGCAAATCGAGATCACCACTACGCCCTATGCACACCCGATCCTTCCTCTGATCTACGATACCAACCTGGCATTAATCGGCAATCCCGATGCGGAAATGCCGCAACGCTTTTCTTACCCGAACGACGCTATTGCTCATCTGAAGCGTAGTGTGGAGATCTACGAGCAACATTTTGGTCGCAAACCGCGCGGCCTGTGGCCGGGGGAAGGCGCTGTGGCACAAGAGATCGTTCCGCTGGTGGCACGCGCCGGCTATCAATGGATGGCTACCGGTGAGCCGGTGCTGGCACAATCGCTCGGCCTCGGCAGTTTCACCCGCGATAACCGCGAAACAGTCCAAGAAGCCGATGTCCTCTATCGCCCGTATTACGTCGTGGATCAGAGAACCGGCGCTAAGGTTGCCGTCTTCTTCCGCGATTGGACGCTCTCCGATAAGATCGGTTTCACCTATTCCGGCATGCCCGGCGATCAAGCCGCACAAGATCTGATCAACCGTTTGGAAAACATTCGCGCCCGGCTCAAGGCAGAAGGCGCTCAAGGTCCCCACATTGTGAGCATTATCCTAGACGGGGAAAACGCCTGGGAATATTACGAAAACGATGGGAAGCTATTCCTGAACACGCTTTACCGCCTGCTTTCCGAAAGCCAGACGATTCAGACCGTCACTCCTTCCAAGTATCTGGCCATGTTCCCAGAGCAGCGCACGCTGGAAAAACTCTTCCCCGGCACCTGGTTTAGCCCGAATTACGATACCTGGATCGGCGAGCCGGAAGAGAAACAGGCGTGGAATTACCTGGCTCAGGCGCGCTACGATCTCTCCAAGTACGATCTCAGCAAGACGCGCCAGGCCAGCCCGGAGGCCATCGCTCGGGCTCTGGATTACATGTATCTGGCCGAAGGTTCGGATTGGTTTTGGTGGTATGGCAGCGATCAGGATTCAGGTCAGGACGAATACTTCGATCAGGGCTTTCGCGCCCTGCTAGCGAAGGTGTATGAATCGCTGGGTGAGCCGGTGCCGGCCTACGTCAACGTGCCGATCGTTCCGAAAAAACCGGCCAAAGCGGATCAGGAAGTCAAAGGGCTCTCCACACCGAAGATTGACGGGATCGATGAACCCGGCGAATGGGCCAACGCTGCCCTGTTCACCAGCGGTACTCAGGCTGCCGGCCTAAATCTATCCTATGCTTTTGACGCTTCGGCACTTTACGTTCGTTTGAATTACTCCCAATCTCTGCCGCCGGCCGCGCGCATTGGGATCTATATCGCCTCACCACGCGGCGATCCAGTGCTGGCCGTTTCTCGCGATCCGCAAAATCCGCTTCTGCTCGGCCTGGCCGCAACCCATCTCTTTGAGTGGAATGGGCAGCAATTGCTGGCCTATCGGCCGGGCAAGAATGGCTGGAGGGAGGATAAACCCCTGGGAAAGGCCGCTCAGGGCTCCCAGACCTTTGAGGCCGCCATCCCTTGGGAGGCCCTGGGCGAGATCGAAGCCGGCGATGATCTGCGCATGGTGGTGACCATCGAGCCGACCGGCAGCATCCTACCTTTACAAGGACCGGCTCAGATTGTCTTGCCCGATCTCGGCACCTCGACCGTGATCCTTGAGGTCAACGATCCAGAGCACGATGATCACGGCCCCGGGAGCTACACCTACCCGACCGATTCCGTTTTCAAGCCACAGGTCTTCGATCTCAAGACCTTCAGCGTGGCGTATGACGACAAAAACCTGATTTTCAAATTTGCTTTCTATGGGCCCATCCCCAATCCATGGGGTTCGCCCAACAATCTAGCACTTCAGACGTTGGACGTCTACATAGATAAAGATCCCGGCGCCGGTAGCGGAGCGCGCTTGCTCCTGCCCGGTCGTAACGCCGCGCTGAGCGCCGGCAACGGCTGGGAGTATGCCATTTGGGCCGAGGGCTGGACGCCCCAGGTCCTGGCCCCCGAACCGCAAAGCGGTGCGCCAAAGCAGGTGACAGGCGTTTCGTTCAAGATCATCGTCGACCCGGCTGCGCGCACCGTCACCCTGCGCGTGCCACGTCAAACGTTCGGTGAAGGCGATCCATCCCAATGGGGCTATTTAGCAGCGGTATTGAGCCAGGAAGGATTCCCTTCCACTGGCGTCTGGCGTGTGCGGGATGTGAATCCCTCGGCATCCCAATGGCGCTTCGGCGGCGGCCCAAGGGATACCAATCACACGCGCATCATTGATCTGGCCTGGGATGGCACACCAACACAAGAAAAACTCCTCGCACAATATCCTTCCACCACTGCCGATCTCGCTTCTCTGGGGCCCGATGATTTCGCCCAATTGCCACTTTTACGGGTAAAATAACTCCATCTCCTTTCTAATCCTTTGAGATGACAGTCACTTTCCGGTGACTGTCATCTTTTCGAGGCTACCATGACCGAAATTCAAACACCGGAATGGGTAAAAGACGCTATCTTCTATCAGATCTTTCCCGATCGTTTTGCCCGTAGCGAGCGATTGGATCGCCGCGGCCTGCACTTCGAGCCTTGGGATAGCCCCCCCACAATCTACGGATTCAAAGGGGGCGACCTTTATGGGATTGCCGAGCACCTGGATTACCTGCAAGACCTTGGCGTGACGGCGCTCTACCTCAACCCGATCTTCGCCTCTGCATCGAACCATCGCTATCACACCTACGATTATTACACGGTGGATCCGCTGCTCGGCGGCAATCAGGCCTTGCGCCACTTGCTGGATGAAGCCCATCGGCGCGGCCTGCGCGTGGTGTTGGATGGCGTTTTCAATCACGCTTCGCGCGGCTTTTGGCAGTTTCACCACGTGCTCGAAAACGGAGATGGTTCGCCGTACGTGGATTGGTTCTTCTTCGATCCGCAACGCTTGCAGCGCAAAAAGCCCTGGGGGGCCTATCCCCACTCAGAGGAAGAAAAGGCCTTGCGCCAGGGCGAAGATAGTCTGACGGCGATTGGCTATCGCGCTTGGTGGAATTTGCCAGCCCTGCCCAAGTTCAATACCAATACGCCGGCCGTGCGCGAATTCATTTTTGGGGTTGCCGAACACTGGATTCGCTTTGGTATTGATGGTTGGCGACTCGACGTACCGGCCGAGATCGACGATGACACCTTTTGGCAAGAATTCCACCGGCGGGTCAAGGCAATCAATCCAGAGGCTTATATCGTCGGTGAAATTTGGGAGCGCGCCGATCGCTGGTTGCGCGGCGATCAATTCGATGCCGTGATGAACTATCCGATCGGCGAGGCCTGTCTTTCGTTCTTCGGCCGTGCTAGCCTGAACCTGCCAGAGATCCGCAAAGCCGGCTATGGGCCGCGCATTCACCCCATTGACGGGCAGGAATTCGCCCGGCGCTGGCAGGAGATCGCCACATGGTACCACCCACAAATTGTCCAAGCCCAGCTCAACCTTTTCGATAGCCACGATACCCCGCGCTTTTTGACCGCCGTCGGTGGCGATCGTCAAGCGCTCAAGCTGGCCTGGCTCACCCTCTTCACCTATCCCGGTGCGCCGTGCGTCTATTACGGCGATGAGATCGGCCTGGATGGAGGGCACGATCCGGATTGTCGCAAATCCTTCCCTTGGCACGCTCCAGAGCGTTGGGATCGCGACCTGCTGGCTTATTTGAAAACCTGCGTTGCTTTACGAAAAATGCACCCTGCCTTGCGAGGCGGCACAACACAGGTCGTATATGCCGATGCAGATGTAGTTGTGGTGGCCCGTCAATTGCTAGAGGAGCGTTTACTGATCGCCTGGAACGCGGCGAAAGAAGCGCGACAGGTGCGCTTTCCCCTGAATGGGCTGAACCTCTCCAGCAACGCTTGGAGCATTCTGCTGGGCGAGGGCCGCGCCGAGCTCCTGCCCGATCAAACGTGCGATCTCTACCTGCCTGCACAGCACGGCATGGTGTTTGGAGAAACGCACTAGCGGCAATAGCGAAGATCGCCCACCATAAACCTGGGTGGGCCGCCATTTGCGACGCAAACTTGCCTTCGGTTATGCTTGGCATGCTTTGGAGGTCACCATGATGGATAACCTTGCTCGCTTTCTCTTTGTGGCCGGATTATTCCTCATTCTCCTGGCCGGCGGCATTTACCTTTTCGGACGGTTGAACATCCCTTTAGGGCGTCTGCCCGGCGATATCCGCATCGAAAGGGAAAATTTCACCTTTTACTTTCCCCTGGCCACCTCGATTTTGCTTTCCATCCTCCTCACCCTGATCCTCAACCTGTTAGGACGCTGGAAGCGTTAGAATGCCCACCTTGCTCTTGTACAAGCCCTACGGCATGCTCTCCAGCTTCACCGATGAAGGTACCGGGCATCCTACGCTCAAGGATTGCCTCTCGATTCCGGGAGTCTATGCCGCCGGACGATTGGATCGCGATTCCGAGGGCCTTCTCCTGCTCACCGATGATGGCGATCTGATCCACCGACTCACCCATCCGCGCTATCACCTGCCGAAAACCTACTATGTGCAGGTAGAAGGGATTCCCACCGAGGAAGCCCTGGAGACCTTACGCCGTGGCGTGCTCATCCGTGGCTATCGCACCCGTCCGGCCGAAGTACGCCTCATCCCGGAGCCCGATCTCCCGCCTCGTCGGAAACCGGTCACCCCCCACGGGCCGACAACCTGGCTAGAAATCCGCCTACGCGAAGGAAAAAAGCGCCAAATCCGCCATATGACCGCCGCCGTCGGCCTACCGACGCTACGCTTGGTGCGCGTGGCCATCGGCCCCCTCACCCTAGAAGGCCTACAACCCGGCGAATGGCGCTTCCTCACCACCGCCGAACTGCAAACCCTGCGCCGGGCATTACAAATGGCTAGGGAGCCAGGCCGGTCCGAACTGTCCCTTCCTGGAGCTGCAAACGCAAAAGTTCCATCTCAGCGCGCAAAGAAAGGGGCAAGGACTCGCCATAGCCGCGGAACGGCGCCCAGGTGATCTGCCCATCTACAACCGCAGGCCAAAAAACCACATCACCCGCCAAAAGTGCGGCGAGCGCAGGTTGGACCTCGGGCAACGGTGCGCCGACCCAACGTCTCTGCACCGTTGGCAAGGTGTCGTAAAGGTCCACCCCGCCGCCGATGATCAACGCCTTTTCTGCCGCGGCCTGTTCCAACGCTGCCTGTGCCGTGGCGCCGCCGATGGCGAAGATCACATCCGCCCCATCACGGATGAACCGATCCGCCGTTTCTCGCCCCCATGTTTCATCCTGAAAAAACCGATCGCGCGCGCCTTGGCGATGTTTGCGGTAGACAAACACATTAGGCCCAGCAAACGAGGCGCCTCGCACAAACCCATCACAAGCCTGCCGCATCGCCGGGATAGAGTCGGTTTCACAGATCGCCGCCACGCGGCGGGTTCGGCTCAGGCGCGCCGCCAAAGCCCCAGCCAGAAATCCCATCTGGTCATACGGAATATGGATCACGGTCACATTAGGCAAATTGGCCCCTTCCAGGGAATCCTGATCAATACCGATAAAACGTCGCCGAGGAAAAGCCTGCGCTACTGCCTGCGTTGCTTCGCCCCAGCTTGCGCCGGGAGTGATCAGGATATCCACCCCTTGCTCTGCCATCCAGCGCAGCTCACGCTCGCGATCGCGGCTATCCTGCACAGAAATGCGCCAAACGCCTTGTAGACGCCCACTGTGTTGTGCCGCTTCCAGCGCCTGCCAGGCCTGTTCACCGATCGGCTCTGCCTCCCAGGGGTGAAAAAGGATCGCCGCGCAAACGATCTTTTCCTGCGCGCAATCCCGGAAAGAAGGAGCACAAGCAGAAAGCAAAAGCGAAAACAGGAGTAACCCGCGCAGCAGACTCACTCGTCCAACACCTGAATCGCATCACCTACACGGATCAGGCCACCTCTCAAGATTTGTGCCCGCAGGCCGCCACGATGGATCAACCCTAAACGCACCGGCTTGCCTGTTTTCTGCTCCAGGTAACCGCATGGTTCGCACAGTTCAACTCCTAGCAAAAGCGCCTCCCCGACGCGAAAGCGCCTTCCGACCAAATGATTTAGTGCCACGCCACGCGTCGCAAGGTTGCGGCGACTTTCACGCGGCGAAAGCGAGAGATGATAATCTCGCTCCAGCGCTTCCAGCGCCTCGATCTCGATCAAGGTCACCTGACGCAGGTCATCCTTCTTGCCGGAATACGTCCCCTTGCGCATATAGTAGCGATCCCCTTTCAACCCTTGGCCGGCCACCGCCTCGACTGCAGGGACCTCTTGCATTTCGCCGCCGGCCTGAGGGGTGATGTAAATTGAGACCACTTCAGCGCGCATAGACTGCCTCCACCACCTGCGCCTCGCCGCGCCGCACGCCCCACATCAACCAAAAGGCCACCAGCATGAAGAACGGAGCCAAGAGCATAATCACGTTGTAATTTTTATCCATCAGCTGAATGGCCACACCATTCACATTCGGCCCGGCAATTGCCGAAAGGGTGGAAAACAGGTAGTACAAGCCGGTATAGGTCCCGATGCGCGCGGCATCCGTCATATCCACCACCATCGGCAGCGAATTGATGTTGATCAACGCCCAGCCGATCCCGCCGCCCATCAGCAACAAGCTCAGGATAGGGATGGTGCCCAGCACGGGCAGTTTCCCTACTATCGTTGTCAGCGTAGCAGGTGGCAGGAAGTAAATAGTGGCAATCACGCCTGTTAGGAGCAGCAAACCCAGGCTGATCGTGCGCCGTCGCCCGATCCTTCCCCCGATGAATCCCGAAACCAGCGCAAAAAGCACAAAGAACAGGGAAAGATGCCCCAATAGGCGGCTGCCATCGGCCTCATTCAGCCCCAGATGATTTTTGGCATAGAGGGTGAAGAAGGCCTCAATAGCGGTAAAGCCGAGAAACCAAAAGAAAATCGCCAGGAAAAGGCGCAGAGCGCTTTTATCGCGATCGTTCAGGACCTCGCGCAGGCTCGCCAGCATCCCCGGCTGGGCCTCTGCCGGGTCTTCGATCTCCTTTGGCTCTCGAATGAAGAGCAGGACCAGGATCAGCGCAAAGATCACCAACCCGGAACCCATCCAGAAGGGGTAGCTTGGATTGAGACGATAGAGCGCGCCTCCGGCCAGAAAGGAAAGGATAGCACCCACACCGCCCATGAAGTTCACAATCCCGTTGGCCTGCGAGCGATAGGGGGAAGGAGTAATATCGGGCATCAGCGCCACGACCGGCGTGCGCCAGAAAGCCATGCTCAGGAGCAAAGTCGAAGTGCAGGCAACGAAAAACGGCAGGCTCGCCGCCACCGGGATCAGCCCGAAGGCTACAGCCGAGATCGGCGCACCGAGGACTAAAAACGGCAATCTTCTGCCCAACGGAGTGCGCAACCGATCGGACCAGGCGCCGACCGGCGGCTGGATAAAGAGCGCGGCGATGTTATCCAGTGTCATAAAGAAACCGATCACCGCCGGCGCCAGGTGAAAGCGCTCGGCCAGGAAAATCGGCACAAAGGCATTATATATGCCCCATACCACACTCACACCAAAGAAACCGAACCCCAGTAGAAAGACCTTGAAAAAAGAGAAACGAGGGGACATCAGGATGACCTCCAGGAGAGAATATGCGCCAATTGGGCACGTTGTTTACTCCGGAATCCAGGTTTCAGGCACAGCGTGATCGGGTGCCGGCAAGGACTTACAGCACCTCACCTTCGGATGCACTTTCGGTCAATTCCTTTTGCAATTCTAGCAAGATACGCCGATCTTCTTCAGTAAGAGATGCCGATTCCAGTAGATCGGGACGACGTAGCAGGGTACGTCGAAGCGCCTCTCTCCGTCGCCAACGGGCAATTTCGGCATGATTGCCGGAAAGCAAGACCTGCGGCACACGCCAGCCGCGGAACTCCGGCGGGCGGGTATAGTGAGGGTATTCCAGCAAACCGCTGGCATGGGAATCATCCCAGGCACCATCTGGATCGCCTAAAACGCCCGGCAGCAGGCGGGTAACGGCATCGATGATCACCAGCGCGGCCAGTTCTCCACCGGTGAGCACAAAATCGCCGATCGAAATTTCATCAGTAGCCAGATATTGGCGCACGCGCTCATCCACCCCCTCATAACGTCCACAGATCAGCGCCAGGCGGGGGTAAGAGGCCAGCTCGATGGCCACTTTTTGGGTAAAGAGCCGTCCCTGTGGCGTCAGCAGGATAATTGGGCATGGCGCCGGTCGCGAACTTCCCAGCACGCTCTCCACGGCCTCAAAGATCGGCTCCGGTTTCATCACCATCCCCCCTCCGCCGCCATAAGGCAGGTCATCCGTCGTGCGATGACGATCGTGCGTGTAATCTCGGATATGATGCAGATGAACTTCCAGGATCCCCCGTTCCTGGGCCCGTTGGAGGATGCTGCTTGTTAAATAGGCCGGGAAGACTTCTGGCAAAAGGGTAAAGATATCAAAACGCATGGGCAAATTGTAACCGAGTGCAGGGAATCGAGCCTCTCGGCAGCTGTTATCCCAAAGCGATCACCAGAACGTGCTGATTCAAAGCCAGTGGGAGCGGTGAAGTCGTGGAGGGAACGATCTGCCCTAACGTATAAGCACCGGCGATCGGAACCTCTTGGCCGAAAACCTCTTGTAGGACCTGCACTTCAAGGCCAGGGGAGGCACGCAGGAGCATATGCCAGGCCTGATCGACCAAGAGCAGGATCAGGCTGGGTTTGGCCTCTCCGAGTCCCTGTTGGGCCTGATGTGCCGCGTCCAGAATAGCCTGCCGGCAGGCAGCTTGATTACCGATCAACAGGAGTGCATCGCTGCCGTCTTCCACCGAGAGGTTTAAGCGGAAACTGCCATCCGCTTCCACGCGGATGGGAGAGCGAACCAACGTCTCGTTCTCTCGGATCACTCCGATCGGATACATGCGCACAAGGGTGTTCAAAGGCGGAAAAGACCACTCACGCGCCGGATGCCCAAAGAGCTGGGCATAGGCCTCGGAAGCTGGGCGGCCATCCAGCATTCGCAGCCAGAAACCGCGTGAACGGGTAATCCGAAACTGTTTTCCCACCGCTTGCCAACCATGAGCATACCCGACTCCCAGCCGCACTTCGCCACGAAGAATCATGGCCGCCAGCGCACCACCGCCCTGGAATAGGTTTGCCAACACAAAAGTCGAAAGCGTATTCGCGTTGCCGGATGAAAGCCCACCGACGATCGGCACATTGGGAATTTCTAGAGAAGCGCAAAGCTGTTCGATGTTTCCGGTAAAACCATCGGCGAAAAACAGCAAAGCCTGTGGGTTGGACGTCCGCTGAACAAGAGCCTTCAAGCGTTGAGCCGTTTCAGGAGCCGATTGAGCATAGCCCGGCAACCAGATGGATTCAGCACGAAAAGAACTAGAAGCCACCAAAGCAACGATGACTGAGTAGGAATGGAGGCCCTCTGAACTCAAAAGGGTGGGCGAACTCATGCCAATGAACGGTACTTCGCCCAGCAAGCTTCCGACACCACTCACCACTTCGCGAGCCGTGTACTCTTGCGAGGCAAACACAAATCCAAAAGTAGGAGAAAGGTTGCCAAGTTTACGCAATGCCTGATGGGTCGCCTGGAGCCCACTTTCACGCCCATCTAAGCCTGTAGCCATGCCGATAGCCGCCACGAATGTCATAGCTCACCTTTCTGCGACCGGAATAGTAAAGTGGAAAGTAGTCCCCTTGCGATATTCGCTCTGGAACCAGATCCGTCCGCCTTGGAGTTCCACCAAACTCTTGGTGATGTTCAATCCCAGGCCGGTGCCGGGTGCCTCGCGCGCCTTGGGATCTTCCGAACGGAAGAATTTTTGGAAAAGTTTTTTCTGATCTTCGATGCTAATACCAATCCCATTGTCCTGTACCCAGATATGAACAACCCGCTCTGCGCCGCTCGGCTCCCATTGGTTATTGGTGGCCTCGGCCCCGATGATGATATGCCCCCCTTCAGGGGTATATTTGTTGGCATTGCTCACCAGGTTGACCAGGATTTGTACCAACCGTGTGCGATCTGCCCAGACCGGTGGCAGCTCAGATGGGAGACGCAATTCTATCGTTTGTTTCTTTTCCTCGATCTGTCGTTGGGTGGAGCGCAAAACCTCGTTGACTACCTCGGCTACATCCACGGCGCGGAAATCCAGGCGCAGACGCCCGGCCTCGATCTTGGATTGATCGTTGAGATCCGAAACCAGGGTAGCCATGCGCTCAACGTTGGCCCGAATGGTATTCAAGAAGTTCGCCTGCATCTCGGTGATCGGGCCAACAGCCCCGCTGGCCAAAAGTTCTGTATATCCTTTGATCGAGGTCATCGGGTTTTTCAATTCGTGGGCGACCAGCGAGACGAATTCGCTCTTGGCCAGATTGGCTGCCTGCACTTCTGCATAGAGCTGGGCATTCGCGATGGCAATTGCAGCGTGATCGGCCAGACGGGAAAGGAAATTCAACTCTTCCTGTTGTCGGCTATCCTGGCGATGCTCCAAGATCAGCATACCGATTACTTTTGCTTCACGGCGAATAGGGACAATGATCTGAGTACGAGCGGCCGGCAGAAAACCACCGCCGAGTTCCGGGTCAAGGGTAAAGCGCATAGCCTGTCCGCTCTCAATCACCCCACGCAGACGTGGCAAATCGGTAGGAATGGGCACCTGCTCATAGGCACTCAGGCGGTCGCCATAGCCCTCCTGTGCCATAATATGCAGCCCATCTTCTCGGAGCATACCGATCAACCCGGCTTCGGCACCGCTCTGTCGCATGGCCCATTCCAAGGTGATACGCATGGCACGCTGGATATCCAGGCTGGCATTGAGCTCCCGGTCAATACGCTGGAGCACAGAGAGCTCTTCCACGCGCGCATTGAGCTCTTGATCGGTAAGGGTATAAAGGCGCGCGTTTTCGATTGCCACAGCCGCTTGGGCGGCAAAGGCTGTGAGTAAAGTGGCATCCTCCTCGCGGAACGGCAATCCATCGCGGCGATTGATCACTTCCAATACGCCGATCACGCGCTCTTTTAATTCCAGTGGTACGGCCAGCACACTACGGGTGTGAAAACCGGTGCGCCGATCGGCAGAGGCATCCCAGGCAAGATCCTGTCCGACCTCGTTTTCGATCAGCGCCTTGCGTTCCAAAACGGCCCTGCCAGCAATCCCGCTCCCACGTGGCAGGCGAGTTCCCACCAACGTCTCTGCTGCCGGCCCGATCACCACGCGGAAAACCAATTCATCGGTAGCCTCATCCAGCAAGAAGAGCGTACCGGCCTCGCAGTTCAAGATATTAACTGCGCTCTCCAGAATTTTATGCAGTAGGGGCTCCAGTTCCAGGGTGGATGTGAGCTGGCGGGTAAGTTCGTTCAAGATGCTTAGCTGCTGGGCACGGCGCTGCGTTTCTTCAAGCAATTGAGCCTTGACAATCGCGCCGGCCATCTGATCGGCAATTGCCTGGAGAAGATCCATTTGTTGGCGAGTATAGATAATCCCCGGCTCGCGATGCGCCAGGCTCAAAGCTCCGATGGTACGAAGGCCGGCATTCAGTGGCACACCTATCCAAGCCCGAAAATTCCGATCGCTGGGAGTCACATGACGCGTTTGGCACTCGCTGACGTAATCCTGGGTTTGCAATGGGCGACCACGTTGAATGACTACCGGGCTGAGTCCGAGCCCTGCACCCAACGGCACATTTTCACGGTGCCGTAAGCGTTCCCCATTTTCAACGTAAAAAGCGTAGTAATAGTACTTCCCTTCGGGATGATATAGCATGATGTGCATATCGGTGGCTGGGATGATCTGCGTCGTCTGGGCATAGATCAACTCCAGCACGTCATCGAAAGCCAATGTCACATTCACCCCTTGAGAAACGCGAGTAAGCGCATTCATCTCCTGCATCCGTCGCTGCAAATCGGCCACCGTTTGTACCCGCTCAATTGCTATAGCCACCAGATCGGACAATCGTTCTAGAAATGCCAGGTCTCGAGGCAAATAAGGTCTCCCATCCTTACGAGGGCCTAATGCGAGCCACCCCAATAACTCTTCTCTCACCTTTAAACCGACGAAGAGCGAAGCTCCCAACAGAATGAAACGGCTGCGATCCAGGATCAGGTGTGGAGGAATATTATCTTGTTCCAGATAAAGGGGTAATTGCTCCCGCTGGAAATATTCTCTAAGAGGGCTGTTCAGGGGGAAACGCACATCGGTGGTCGGACGACCACTTTCATCGGGAAGAGCAACAAATTGCTCCGCCAGCGGATCGTAGAGAAAAAGGTGAATGGATGTCGGATTGAGTACTTCCAGAATACGCTTATACAAGACATTATAAACATCTTGGATATTCGAAGTTTGGACAAGTTCATGCCCGAAATTTTCGAGCACTTTTTCGGCAAGGGCTTGCCCGCGGAAAAAGAGCCTATCCACCAACTCCTGGGCCTGAGTACGCATAGGCTCCAAGGCAATCGCCAATAGAAAGACAATGAAGCCTACGACGAGAGGATGATTCGCGCGCACAACATCGGTGAAGATCAAGCTGGCACCGGTCACCAGTAGAGCATACCCAAGAACGATAGCGGAACCGATCAGCAAGTAAACTGCTCCCTGACGCAACCAGCGGTCCATCATTTGAACACGAAACCGTAAAATGGCATACCCCAAGCTGGCCGGAAAGAGAACCGCAGGAAGGAACAGGTAGGGAGAAAAAGGCAAATGGAACGGTGTGGTCAGAAGAGCCCAGGTGGCTACGGGCCCTAATCCGAGCGTAGCTCCCCAAAAAACCACGCGCGCTTGGGTCTTGATCACCGGAGAGCGGGTGCTTAGCAAATGGTATATGTTCAGCCCCAAGAAGACGAAAAGCATCAGGCCGGCAAAAAGATAAGCAGAGCGCCACGCCAGCACGTAATCATAAGGATGGGCATAATCATAGCTTTTTAGCCAAGCATTCAACGCCAGGAGAAAAGCCAGGATGTAGCCAATCCAACGCAAATAGGGGCGTGAGCGCACAAAACCGGCTTCACGCGGGAAAGAGAGCGCCAGATCCACCAACGCTCCGCCGGCGACGGCGACGGCCATGATCCACAGATAGATCAGGCGATGGGTGGTATAGACATCAAAAAGCAAGCCGGCCGCGAGGGCAAGCGATGTAGAAAAAAGCGCGAAAGCGCGTCCTGCCGACTCGGTGCGACGTACCCCAAAAACCCATAAACCCAATGCCAGGAAGACGAATGCCATCATAAAAGGCAGGAAAATATACTTGACCCGATCGGCATTCGGGAAAATCTGCAATGTGATTGAATAGGAAGCTTCTGTACCATCCGATTGGACGATTTTGACCTCAACCGTCTCGCCGGGAAAATATTGAGCGAGCACCTGCTCCAGCCGGAGCGTGTTCCGTACCTCCTCTCCCTGAATGGCCGCCAGACGGTCCCCGCGTGCGGAGTTCAGTTTACTGTGCAGAGGCCATTGTTGCACGCTTGAAGGGGATGGACCGACCTCGTCAAAAACCAGCGTCGGATCAAAAAACGCCCCTAGGAAGGGTAAATTCAGCCAGGAATTGGAGAGAAACAAGGCTACAAGTAACGCGATCACCGCCACTGCCTGATAGGTAACCACTCCTATCTGGAGCAGACGTTCCAACGTAAGAGAGGTGCTGAGAGATTTTGCACTCATTGGATTTGTTGCTGCTTTCATTTTACAACATCCTCCGCCACAGAAATCCGCCTTTCCAAACCTGTCACGCTCTTATTATGAGCATTGCGGCAGAGACCTCATTCCAGACGAAAAATGATCCGAATCTTCAAATGTCCAAATTGCGCACCGCCTTGGCATGGGTCTGGATAAAGCGGCGGCGTGGATCGACAGCATCGCCCATCAGCATATCGAAGGTGCGATCGGCTTCGGCCGCATCCTCGATTGTGACCAGGAGCAGGGTACGCGTTTCGGGGTTCATCGTTGTCTCCCAGAGCTGCTGGGGATTCATCTCGCCCAACCCCTTGTAGCGCTGCACGTTGACCTTTTCCCCATTCAGGGATTTCAGAATTTCATCTTTTTCAGTATCGCTATAGGCATAGCGTACCTGATTTTTCCAAGCGATGCGATAGAGAGGGGGCTGAGCAATGTAAAGATGTCCCTCTTCGATCAGAGGTTGCATATAGCGGAAGAAGAAGGTCAGCAGCAGGGTGCGAATGTGACTGCCATCCACATCAGCATCGCACATTAAGATAATGCGCCCATAGCGTAGATTGCTCAGGTCAAAATTATCACCGATCCCGGTGCCCAAAGCAGAGATGATCGCCTTGACCTCGTTGTTGCTCAGAATTTTATCCAGCCGTGAGCGTTCGGTATTCAAGATTTTGCCGCGCAGAGGAAGGATAGCCTGGAAATGGCGATCGCGTCCTTGCTTGGCCGAACCGCCGGCCGAATCACCCTCTACGATGAAAAGCTCGGTTTTGCTCGGATCGCGTTCGGAACAATCGGCCAGCTTGCCGGGCAAGGTTAGGCTCTCCAGCGCCGATTTGCGGATCACCAGATCGCGAGCTTTGCGTGCCGCATCGCGAGCACGGGCAGAAGTCAAGCATTTTTGCACAATGGCGCGCGCCGCCATCGGGTTTTCTTCCAAAAAGGTAGCAAAGGCCTCGCCCACCACCTGCTGCACGTAGGTTTGCACCTCGGCATTCATCAGTTTGACCTTGGTCTGCGATTCAAACTGCGGATCGGGATGTTTGATGCTCACAATCGCCGTCAAACCTTCGCGCGTATCATCCCCGGTGAAATTCGGATCGCTTTCTTTCAACAGACCGTTCTTGCGAGCATAATCGTTGATCACGCGCGTGATCGCTGTCCGCAGGCCGGTCAGGTGTGTACCGCCATCCACCGTATTGATGGTGTTGGCAAACGAGTACACCGATTCTGTATAGGCATCGGTGTACTGAATCGCCGCTTCGATCCCGATCCCTTCCACCTGCTTTTCGATGTATACCACCGGGTGCAACACCTGACGGTTGCGGTTCAGGTAACGCACAAACGAGGTGATTCCGCCCTCGAAGTAGAAGGTCAGCTCCCGATTTGAGCGCTCATCGACAAAGTGGATGGTCACGCCACGGGTGACGAAGGCCATTTCGCGGAAGCGTTGCGCCAGCGTCTCAAAACGATATTCTACATCCTTGAAAATTTCGGCATCGAATTTGAAGGTCGTCTTCGTTCCCGTCTCGCGCTCTTTGACCTTGCCGATCACTTGCACCGGCGTGACGGGATAGCCGCGCTCATAGCGCTGGAAATAGCGCTGCCCATTGCGCTTGACTTCCACTTCACACCATTCGGAAAGCGCATTCACCGCGCTGACGCCCACTCCATGCAGACCACCGGAGACTTTGTACCCGCCACCGCCGAACTTGCCGCCGGCATGCAGTGTCGTCATGACCACTTCCAGCGCCGATTTCTTCATCTGCGGATGAATATCCACCGGTATGCCGCGGCCATTGTCTTCAACCGTCACGCTCTGATCGGGATGGATGATCACCTCGATGCGGGTACAGGCACCGGCCAGCGCTTCGTCAATCGAATTATCTACGACCTCGTAAACCAAATGATGGAGTGCCTTAATATCCGTACCACCGACGTACATTCCCGGCCGTCGGCGCACGGCTTCCAATCCTTCAAGCACTTGAATGCTACTGGCATCGTATCTCAGTTCTTCTGTCGTCACACATGCCTCCAATTACTTCTTTAGGAAACGGGACTTTAAAATCCGCTTGCCCGAAAGAGTCAGCTCACCGCTAATCGCCTATCCTTGGCTACCCCACAACGCACCGGGTTTGGCAAAAGATTCGTCCAATCGCGTGGCGCGACGGTTTCAGCCGTAACCTAGGCGTAGCTCTTTCATTTTATCACATCCAACACTTCCCAGACTTCTACAGGCTGTGTTTTCCCCCTTAGCATAAGCCGTGTAAACGGTATGGCCTTGACCCGCTCTTGCACTTGCTGATAAACCGCACGGCTGATCAGGATCTGATCCATATTCGCGCTCTCCTGAATACGCTTGGCCGTATTGACACTATCCCCCAAGGCGGTATATTCCAAGCGTTTCTCATGTCCGATCCATCCCAAGACGGCCGGACCACAATGAATGCCGACGCCAAAAGAAAGGTGCGCCTCCGCCGGTAAACGTTGATACAACGCACGGATCGCCTGGCGAAGACGCAGCGCGGCGCGAATGGCCCGCAAAGGGTGATCGGGTTGAGGCAGGGGAGCATTGAACCAAGCCATCACCGCATCTCCCAAGAACTTATCCACCGTACCTTCTTCGGCCAGGACCGCATCGGCCGCAGCAGCTAGGTACTGATTGAGCACTCGAACCAATTCTTCCGGTGTGTGCCTTTCGCTATAGGGCGTGAAGCCCCGAATATCGGCAAAGAGGATCGTCAGCTCGACTTCTTCCCCCCCAATGCGCAGGCTGTTCAGGTCCATTTGTTCCAGCACGGCCGGTGAAACCATCCGTTCCAGCAAACGCCGCTGGGCCTCGAGTTTCTTCCGTTCCGTCAGATCGTCGAGTACGATGGCTACACCTTGAACGCTTTCACTATCGTCTTTCAAAGGTGCCAGGTTCAAACGCAAATTCATCGCGCCACGCCCCGGGATCTGGGGTGAAACCTCAAGGTCCAACACCGCCTGCTCTTTGCGGCGCACAATCTCTAAGTGAGGGCGGAGGATAGGAAAGATCGGCGCAAGCACCTCCGAGAGCGGACGTCCTAGCAGCTCCGCCGAGGTTCTCCCTAGGATGCGTTCCGCAGCTCGGTTGCAAAGCGTAATCTGATCTGCGACATTGGTAGTGATCACGCCACTTGCAATAGAAGAAAACACGTTGTCCAACAGATTCTTCAACTCGGTCACTTCGGCCAAGGTTTGCCGCAGCGAACTGAAGAGCCTGGCGTTCTCAATGGCAATCGCCGCCTGATTGGCAAAAACGGTAAGCAGATCGCGTTCGGTTGCGGTAAAAATGCCCGTGCGAACGCGGTTATCGGTATAGATGACACCGATCAGATTTTCTTTAACCTTGAGGGGCACGCAAAGGATAGAACGGAGATTAAAAGCGATGATGCTATCCTGGCTACCGAAGCGCGGGTCTTCCTGGGCATTGGTGGTCAAAACGGCCTCGCCGCTCTCCACCACTCGGCGAACTACCGTGCGACTGATCGAAAATTCGGTCGGATCCAACGAGGCCTGTTCCCAATTTCGCGCAATGTGAATGCGCATTTCGCCGTTTAAATCGCGCAGCATCAGGAAACCGCGCTCTGCGCCGGTGATGCGAATAATGGTATCCATCACCGATTCCAAAACAGTCTGAATATCCAGCGAGGAATTAATCACCTGCCCGATGCGCGCCAATTCCTGCAGATCGCGATACTTGTCCTCCAATTGCTCGATTTGCACCGCCAGCGCGTTCAGATTTTCTGCCAGTTGTTGGCAGGCGCTCACCAGCGTTTCTGCCCTGCTTTTCGCCAAGATGGTGGCCTGTTGTGCCAGAATCTTTAGCTGCTGACCAAAAGTAATCGGTGTAGTATTTTCACCAGCCATGCAACTCCCGTAAAAAATAGAAATATCTCTTCTTCCAGGCGGCATAGCGGATGCGTTGCGCCGCCCACCGCGCTCGACGCACCCGACCGATCGCCCTGCCATAAACGGTGGCCTGATATTCGGCCAGCAGATCCTCGATCGCTTCCCTGGCCTCCGGCAATACTTCCACGAGGCGCTGTGCGCGTTCGGCCGGCGTAGCCGAAAGCGGCACACGCACACCCAATCGCTGCAGGGCGCGGTTAACCTCCTCAAACGAGCGCTCTAGCGAGGAAAGGCCGCTCCAACGTGCCCAATGCTTCAGCCATTTTGGGGATTTAAAACCGTAACGTTCGAGATTCCTCTGTAAGTATAACGGAAAATTGCCTTTCATGATATAGCGCCTCATAAAAAAGAGAAAAACGAGGCCTAACACTATCCCGAACCAAAACCACCTCATGGAGCTTTGCCCCGCCGGAACCGCTTCCTCTTCCGGTCTCGCTTGCGGCGTGTTTTGGACCTCGGGCAACGTCGTCGCCGAAATCGGCTTCTTCGTAGCCGTAGCAAGTGGACGGGAGGGCCGCACCAACGCAGCCTGACTTACTGTCGGTTCGAACTCCACCCATCCCCATCCTGGAAAATAGACTTCCGGCCAGGCATGGGCATGGCGCGCGCGGATGATATACCTACCATCCCCCGCAGATTCCCCCTGTGCATATCCGGTAGCCAGCCGGGCCGGCACCCCCACAGCGCGCAACAGCAACACCTCGGCCGAAGCATAGTAATTGCAAAACCCCTGTCGATACTCGAAAAGGAACCATTCCATCACATCCCGATCGGCCGGTGGAGGAGAAATGCGCTCGGCGTATGTGACGTTCTCTCGCAGATAACGCGTGATTGCCTCGGCTTTGTCATAGCGCGTCGGCGCAGTTGCCGTGATCGCTTGTGCCAGCTCCCGCAACCGCGGCGAAAAATTCTCCGGCAGCTGCAGGTAATGGTCCAGCACCCAGCGCGGCATATCCCCTTCCGCTTCTCGCAGCTCCTCGATAGAAGGGTTAATATAACGTGCCTGGAGCGCATAACGTGTCCCTCGCTCCATGTCATCCATCGCCTGGAGCGTCAACGCATCCAGCGAAGCAACGCCCACGCGGAAGCCACTCAAGCGAACGGGCACATTCACGCTTCGCGGCACGGCAAACGTATAAAGCCACGGCGAATAGCGCCCCAGTTCAAACACAGCACGCAATTCCCGGCCGCGCACCGGCAAGGAGACCGGCAAATCCTGTAATGGCGGTACTTGCACCTCTTCCGCCGAGCCGGCACTCCAGAATCCATTCTCGAAACGATCGAAGACCTGCTCTCGCCAGTAATAGCGCGTCACATCAGTTTCAGCAGGCACCTGAACGGTGAACACGATCTCTTCCCCTCGTGCACTTTCAAGCCCCAGGGCCAATCTCCGCGGCATCGGACCACCTCCACCCCGCCGCTGCAGAGGCTCAACGATATCGGAAAGGCGCTCGCGAGCTGGTTCCCAGGCCTCACGGATCTGTTCCCAGGCTCTTTGCAATGGCGAAGAAGGGCTAAGCGCCCACGGGATTAGCCAGGCCAGAAGCAAAACGAATAAGCTCACCCAAAAAGCACTGAAGCCCAAATCGTGTACTACATCTGAATAGAGCACGATCCCTCGTCTTTGCCATGAGAGCCGACTCTGCAGGAGGTGATAGCGGGCCATAAAGAGCGCCACGAGCAAAAGATAAAACCACAAGGTTGCCGCGGCCGGTTGGGTAGGATCGTAGCTATAAAGCGCCGTCAACACCAAAGAGGGTGGGGTGAGCACAGCCCAAAGCCGGCGATACCGTGTCCACACGAAACCGCACCATAAGCCGAGCAACCAGAAGAGGGTATAGCCTAGAATCGTAAAAAGGAGAGGATCGGTCAACGGTTCGCGCCGAGAGAAAAGTTGCAAGCTCAAACTCAAGCGTCCACCGAGCAGAGTCAGACGGACGAACAGCGGAAGCGAGGCCTGGATCGGATACAAGAAAAAATGTGGCAATGCGATCGCACTATAGCCTGCCACCAACAGGGCGATCCCCCCGCGCCGGAAACGGCTTACGCCCAGAAGGCATCCGAGCAACGTACTCCAGAAAACGATGACCGGCAGATAGACAAGCGTCTCCGTCCATCCGGTCAAGTTAGCGCGCACTGTCACCGTGAGCAGAATTCCCAATAGAAGAAAGGCGGAGAAAGGATCCCAGGTTGACAAAGAAAGGCTCATGATCTCGTTTACCGATCGTGGTTTTTAGATTATACTGCCAGCATGGCGATCATTGGCCATCCACGCTCTACGGTCCACGGTCCATCGTCCACCGTCTAAGAAAGGAGGAAATCTCTCATGAGCGAACTACTGCAACTGGTCATTGCCGTTCAAGGATGGGGCGACTCCTGGAAAGAGATCATGCGTTTCTTCAGTTTCCTGGGCACAGAGAAGTTCTTTCTGTTGGTCTTGCCGCTCATCTATTGGAGCATAGATTTTGCTTTGGGCCTGCGCGTGGGCGTGATCTTGCTCACCAGTGGTACCCTGAACAGCTTGTTCAAGATGCTCTTCCATACCCCACGTCCGTATTGGGTCAGCGAACAGGTGATTCCTTTCTCGTCCGAAACATCCTTCGGCCTCCCATCCGGACATGCGCAAATCAGCGTAGGCGTTTGGGGAACGATCGCCGCGGCGCTACGGCGCACCTGGTCAACCGTTCTGGCCGTTGTACTTATCTTCTTCATCGGTCTTTCGCGCCTCTATCTCGGTGTCCACTTCCCTCAAGATGTGCTGGTCGGATGGCTCATCGGCGGATTGCTTTTGTGGGGATTTTTGCACCTGGAAGAGCCTTTCCTGCGCCGTTTCAACCGTCTCTCTTTTGGGTGGCAGATCGCCTTGGTATGGTTGTTCTCGCTGACTTTGATCTTCTGCGGCGTCGCTGTGCGCGCCTGGAATATAACGGAACTCCCCCCGGAATGGATTCGCCTGGCCACGCGCGGCGGGTTGGAAGCCCCTCAACCATGGAATATCAGTGCGATCGTTTCCCCAGCAGCCGCTTTGTTTGGAATGGTAGCCGGCGCGCTCTGGCTCATTTCCCTCGGCGGGTTTTCCCCGGCCGGCAAATGGTGGCAGCACCTGTTGCGCTATGGGCTTGGCCTGCTCGGAATACTCATTCTGTGGCTGGGACTAGGTGCCATTTTTCCCCCTGGTGAAACCTGGCTAGCGCTCTCCTTGCGCTACGTGCGCTACGCCCTGATCGGCTTCTGGATCGGTGGCCTGGCGCCTTACATTTTTCACAAGTGGCTTTCACCGGCTCACCGCCGCACTTCTTGATATAATTAGTACCGATATTTCCATGGAGAAGAACAACAATGACCCTTGCGCGAGGCACCCTTTTGCATGGCCGATATCGAATTATGGAAATCCTGGGCCAAGGGGGCATGGGAGCAATTTACCGTGCCGTTGATGAGCGCCTGGGTGTGGATGTCGCGGTCAAAGAGAATTTTTTCACCACCGAGGAATATGCCCGTCAGTTTCGTCTGGAGGCGGTGATCCTTGCCAGTTTACGTCACCCTAACCTGCCGCGGGTGAGCGATCACTTCGTCGAGAACGAAGGGCAATACCTGGTGATGGATTATATCGAAGGCGAGGATCTGCGCCAGCGGATGGAGCGCCTGGGCACCATCACCGAAGAAGAGGCGGTGTTAATCGGCGCCGCGGTCTGCGATGCGTTGACCTATCTCCACACCCGCAAGCCTCCCATCCTGCATCGCGATATCAAGCCGGGCAACATCAAGATCACCCCAGATGGGCATATCTTCCTGGTAGATTTTGGCCTGGCCAAAATAGTCGAAGGCAGCCAGGCAACCTCAACCGGTGCCCGGGCCATGACCCCTGGCTATTCTCCGCCGGAACAATACGGAACAGCTCGTACCGATCCGCGCACCGATATCTATTCTCTCGGCGCCACGCTCTACGCGGCACTGACCGGCGTGATCCCCGAAGATGGTTTGGCGCGTGCCATGGGCACGACAGAACTGACCCCTCTGCGCAAACGCAATCCGAAAGTCTCTCGACGACTGGCCGCGGTGATCGAAAAAGCAATGGCCATCGATCCGGCCGAGCGCTTCCAAAGCGCTGAAGAATTTAAACGCGCTTTGCTCGCTTCCAAAGGCATCAGCGAACGTGAGACCGGGACGTACACCGTTCCGCCCCCTTCTCAGCCCTTTACACCTTCAGATAAGAGCGAAGAACAGGAGAAACCATCCACCACCCCCGTGCCGGCATCTGCCGGTGGAAAATCTCCCCTCCCGGTGCCGGTCATGGAAGAAGAGAAACCTTTCAGTCCCCCCAAACGTAAAAAGCGCCGCAGCGCCGGCTGCTTGCTCTGGATTTTGCTGCTCTTGGTTGTTTTAATCGGTGGGGGGGTCTGGGGGGCCTACGCGTATCCGGAGAATATCCAGCAGATTGCCTCCTCGCTGCCATTTTCTCTCCCCTTCGCTCCAATCTTTTCCACACCCACGTTCAACGCGCCTCTTGAAAACACTCCACTTCCATCTGTCCCTCCCGATACGGTCATTGGATCCCCTTCTCTCACGCCACTGCCTCTTACTTTCACGCCGACCGCCACTTCGATCCCAACCAACACCCCAACTCTGACTCCACCCCCCACTTTCACGCCCACTCCCACACCAACACCATTGGGTGGAGGCTATGGAGAGATCGCCTTTGCTTCGACTCGAGAGGGGGGTGTGCCGCAAATCTTCATCATGAATTTCGATGGGAGCAACGTCCGCCAGATCACCAATCTGCCGGAAGGAGCTTGCCAACCCTCTTTTGCCCCGGATGGTACACGACTGGTCTTCATCTCTCCTTGCCCAGGTGTTCAGGAACAATATCCCGGCGCGGCCTTGCACATGATCAATATAGATGGATCTGGGTTGATCGTGCTGACCAACGTCCCCGGCGGCGATTTTGATCCCGCGTGGTCACCCACTGGTGGAAAGATCGCTTTCGCTTCCTTGCGAGATAATAAGCTGGACCTTTACCTTCTCGATCTGAGCGATAATTCGGTTACCCCTCTCAACATTTTGGAACGAGGAGATACCGAGGCTTTCCAACCCACCTGGTCTCCTGATGGCAAGTGGCTGGCCTTTACACGCCAGCGCTATGGGAATTACCAGATTTGGGCAATTAACCTGGAGACGGGTGAGAAAATGCAGCTCACCAGTAGCGGCTCGCAAAATAAGGATTACGGTCCTGCCTGGTCAGTAGATGGATCGTTTTTGCTCTTCAGTCAGCGCGTCGTTGGGCAGTCCATTGTCCGTGCTTGTCGCGTGGTTGCCGATGGCAGTTCCAGCACGTTTGTGAATTTCGGCATTGTCTCCCCTATTGAATCGCTGCGATTTTCTGCAGATGGATATTGGGTGCTCTTTGAAAGCGTTGACGAAAAAGGCAATCGAGATATTTACCGTGCTCTAGTTGCCGGCGGAGGATTGGTACGTCTGACCGACACACCAGGAAGTGATTTCGATCCAGTCTGGCGACCTCTCACATTGCCGTAAAATATTTGGCCATTCGTCCGAAAAGAAACAAGCAGGGAGCCTTTATCTCCCTGCTTGTTATTATTAAAGGCGATAAGAAGCTCACACCCTGGTCACGTATTCACCGGTGCGTGTGTCTACACGGATAACATCTCCCTCATTGACAAATTGCGGTACCACAACTTCCAATCCGGTCTCGGTGCGTACTTTTTTCGTAACACCGGTTGCCGTATCCCCACGGATGGCTGTCTCAGCATACACCACTTTAAGATCTACCGAGGTAGGGAGTTCGATATCAATCGGCTGACCTTTATAGAAGGTCAACTTGACTTCCATCCCTTCCTTCAAGTAGAGTGCGCTCTCACCCAAAATCTCGGCACGGATGGCAGGCTGCTCGAAGGTTTCGTTATCCATGAAATGATAGAACTCGCCATCGAAGTACAGAAATTGTACGTTGTGAAAATCCAGACGCACATCCTGAACCTTGTCACCGGAGGTGAAGGTTTTTTCAATGTTGGCACCGGTGAGCAAATTCCGTGCCTTAATGCGGATGATCGCATTGCCGCGTCCCGGCTTGTGATGGTGATATTCCAGCACGCGATAGAGCTGTCCATCCAGTTCAAACGTGACACCTTTGCGCAGATCGTTGACGTCAATCATACAGATACCTCTTTCAAAGGATTTCAGGCAGCACGATTATACCATTATCATCGAACCGGCAATCGTTCTCATCAGTACTTTGATGGCTGCATTCCCTGATTCGGCGGATAAAACCTGCCTCAACGGATAACCCGAGCAGGTCTACCGATTCCAAAAGGCTTTCAAGACTGGGTATGCATCTTCTGCTTCCAAAATCTCCGCCCACCAATCGTATACTGTAGAGTTATGATATAATGCAGATCAAGGGCGCATAGCTCAGTTGGTTAGAGCGTCTCTCTTACACAGAGAAGGTCAGGGGTTCGAGTCCCTTTGCGCCCACAAATGATGCAATTCAGATTCTCCAGCCCCTCTGAAATGTGGGGCGATTTTTCTTAAGTATCTGCTTCCTCGGATTTGTTCTCATGGCTAACGTGATTCTTGTCACCGGCGGGAGCGGATTTATCGGTCAGGTCATCGTGCGACATTTGAACGAGGCCGGACACGAGGTGCGTTTGCTCCTTCATCCGCGCCGCCAGACGCCGCGCTTGCCGCAAGGGGTGCCGGTAGAAGTGGCCCTCACCAGTCTCAACGATCGGCGGGGATTACGCGCCGCGCTGCAACAAGTAGGCACGATCATCCATCTGGCAGGCAGCGAATGGGAGGGAGGCAACGCCGATTTGGTGCAAACGGATATCGAAGGCACCCGCACTCTGGCGGAAGTAGCAAAGGAAGCCGGGGTTGAACATTTCATTTATCTCAGTCACTTAGGTGCAGCAAGCAACTCCGCTTTCCCGGTGATGCGCGCCAAAGGTCTGGCGGAAGAATCTATCCGCAGCAGCGGTGTGCCTTTTACGATTGTACGTTCGGCTATCGTTTTCGGTCCCGGCGATCATTTCACCGTCCCATTAGCGCGTCTCATTCACCGACTTCCTTTCGTTTTTCCCGTCCCCGCCATGCGCACTGTCATCCAGCCGCTCTGGGTCGAGGATCTCGCAGCCTGTCTGAGTTGGACCATCCTAATGCCACAATTGAAAGGTCAAACGATTGAGATCGGAGGCGGCGAATACTTTTCATTCTCCGAGATTATGGAAACAATTTTCCAAGCGCTACGGGTCCGACGCCGCTTGGTACCTCTTTCTCTTCCTGTCCTGCGAGCTTTGCTGATCCTGGCTGGCTATTCGTTGCCTCATTTTCCCTTCTCTACTTTCTGGCTGGATTATATTTCGGTGAATCGCACTTGCCCTGTGGAAAACATTACCCGCATTTATGGTCTTATGCCGGCACGTTTTGCCTACCGTTTGGAATACCTGGTACGCCCACCTTGGCATCAGCGCCTGCGTTCTGCTCTCTCATCCATATTCGCAAAAAGGTGAGGAATGTCTCTGAAACCGAAAAATGAGGCTCTCAAGGAATTAAACGATAAGATTATCCTCTGTCGCGCCTGCCCTCGCCTGGTGGCCTGGCGCGAGGAAATAGCACAACGAAAGCGACGGGCCTATCGCGACTGGGATTACTGGGGGCGGCCGGTACCCGGCTTTGGCGATGTGAACGCCCGCCTGATGATCGTAGGTTTGGCGCCAGGAGCTCATGGTTCAAACCGCACCGGGCGAATGTTCACCGGAGATGCTTCGGGGGATTTTCTTTACTCTGCCCTCTATCGGGCAGGTTTCGCCAATCAGCCACTCGCCATTCACCAAGAGGATGGGTTAGAACTCCGAGATGCTTATATCACTGCAGTGTGCCGTTGCGTTCCTCCGCAAAACAAGCCTCTTCCGCAAGAGATGGCCAATTGCTCGCCTTATCTGCAACGCGAGCTGGAAATCCTACGTCCTCAGGTCATCGTTGCCCTGGGGCGGATCGCCTTTGAACAGGTTTTGCGGCTGGCCGGTTACCCGGTACGTAAGTGCCCTTTTACGCACGGAGCAAGTTACCGTTTGGATGGATTTCTCGCATCTCCCTGGCTGATCGCCTCCTTTCACCCCAGCCAACAGAACACGAACACCGGTCGCCTGACTCCGGCAATGTTCGATGCTATTTGGGAACATGCGCACCGCCTGCTACAATAAGAAATCATGCTATTCTCCACGGAGAGCGCAATTTTTGCTCTCGTCCTGACGATGATAGCCCTGTAATTAGAGCCCTTATGCTGCAAAATTACCCTAAATCCTACCGAGCAGTTTTCCTGCACCTTTTTCTAGATATTGCCTGGTTTGGAGTGCTCAACGGTACCACGTTGACATTCCTGAACGTCTATGCCGCACGGCTAGGCGCCAGCGGTTTCCAGATCGGCTTGCTGGGCTCTCTTCCGGCCTTCGTCAATCTCCTGTTGACCCTTCCGAGTGGTCACTGGCTGGAACGCCAAAATATCCGCATGGCCGTCTTCTGGAGCTCGGTCGCTTACCGCCTTGGATATTTTGTATTTATCTTCCTACCTTGGCTATTTTCACCACCAGGCCAAATCAGAGCATTGATCTGGCTCTCCCTGTGGATGGCAATCCCTCTCACCCCACTGGCGGTAGGATTCAACGCCCTTTTTGCCGCCGCCGTTCCGGAAAATTGGCGCGCACATGTAGTAGGCGTACGCAACGCCCTTTTTTCCTTCTCTTTTATCTTGAGCACCTTGCTCAGCGGCTACATCCTGAGGCGCATTCCTTTTCCGACAGGCTATCAGATCGTCTTTGCCATCGGAGCCATCGGTGCTGCAATGAGCAGTTTCCATCTTTTCTTCGTGCACCCCACCCAGGTCACACAGAAACCACTTCCAGCATCTTCCCCAAAAAGCAGTTGGGTAGAAAGATTACGCCTGGATATCTGGCGAACTCCTTTTGCCAAAGTGCTTCTTTCACTGAGTTTCTTTCACCTGGTCCAGTACCTGGCTATTCCACTATTCCCGCTCTACTTCGTAAATGCATTGCACCTACGAGATGATCAAATTGGGCTTGGAACGGCACTTTTTTATCTGACCGTTATGCTGAACTCTACCCAATTGAGTCGCTGGGTGCGCGATATGGGGCACAAAAAGGTTACCGGTTTGGGAATGCTGGGGATGGGGCTATATCCTTTCCTGCTTTCCTTTTCTACCCACCCCTGGCAGTATTACGCCATTTCGGTGTTAGGAGGCTGTTTCTGGGCATTGGCAGGCGGCGCATACGCAAACTATATGCTAGAAAACATCCCTCCCGACGATCGCCCGGCACATCTCGCTTGGTACAACTTAAATCTGAACGCCTCTATTCTGCTGGGTTCTCTGCTAGGGCCGGCCTTGGCAAATCGGAGTGGACTTTCGGTTGCGCTTCTCATGATCGGCCTTTTGCGCATGTTGGTCGGGTATGTGATCTGGAAACAATAACCGCGAGAATGCGGTACCCGCACAAATTCAGCATCAAAACGTTGCTTAAGTCCCCACCAGCCTGAGAGAACCAAAATCGCCATCATCCATACCGGCTTGGTAGGACCGGTAGCATCGGATTCTAAGATTAGGGTTTTTCGTGCTAACGAGTTTGATTGAAAGTAAGCCTCATTATGTGCTGAGCGGGAGGATTGAGGCGGGGCGCCGGTCGCTCGTCCTGCACACCAGAATGACCGGCTTGGTTTCATCCGGGATCAGATCGAATGCCTCGCACTCCCGAATTGCCGGCTCGATGATCCTAAACGACGACGCAAATTTGATTTCACTGCCAAAACTCCCTTCCCCACAAAAGAACATGCCTTTATATCATTTCAAAGTTTTAGATCAAAATATCTCCAATAAAACCACATCATTTTGCGATAAAAATTATTTATTTTGGTTAACTTAGCGGTCAAAAAAGTTCCGGCCGTAGACCTGTTCCTCTTGTTCCGTGTCATCCGTCCGTGCTTGTCCGTGTCCTATTGAATCGAGCCCGTTTGGCAGATATGGCTTTGGCAGTGGGGTCCAATTTCAAAAAGTTTGGTAGCCCAACATCGCTTTTGCCGAAAACGGTGAAAGCCTTATCCAACATAGGCACAGATACTCCTTACCACCCAGCGGTAAAAAGGATAGATCATCACAGATCGGGGAAAATCTCCCTGTCATTCCCAATCGCGACGATACGGTATATTAAGTCATGCAATCGGACGCGCGACGTCGTGCAGAATATGAGGTGCTTTCGCACGTCGATGTCTTAAGGTACATATACGAACAGAGGGCCTTAAAGCGGGTTACCATCCCATATATGGCAACCTTTCAAAAGGCAAAAAAGATAGAAGGCAGAACAAGCGTTCCATGTTTTCGTAAACTCATAAGCCATCTTCTCGATCGACGGTTGTCTTAAGAAAAAGATTTTTTTTATGGAGTTGCAGGTTGATGAACATGCCTAAAGGCCCACCAAGCGAGTAAAATCGCTTTACGTTTCTCTTCCCCATGAGCAACCTCTGCCTTTAGCAAAAGGAGCAGCTATGAACATCGAACAGGCATGGAAATCGGTTCTAGGGCAGTTACAAATGGACATGCCGCGCGCTTCTTTTGAAACTTGGGTGCGCGACACCTATCCACTTTCCTACCAGAACGGCATATTGACCGTCGGCACGCCAAACGCCTACGCCCGTGATTGGCTAGAGGCGCGCCTGACCAGCACGGTCAACCGCTTGTTGATCGGCATTCTAAATGCCTATGTTCAGGTACGTTTTGTAGTCGCTCCATCGCCCAAAACAGAAATAGAAGCATTGCCCGCCGAAGAAACTGCCAGAGAAGAAGAGAAAGCGCCTCGTCAGGCTCATCCTCGTTTGAACGCCCGCTATACGTTTGAGACGTTTGTCGTTGGTTCCGGCAATCGATTGGCCCATGCCGCCTGCATTGCCGTCGCTGAACGCCCGGCCCGAGCTTACAATCCCCTTTTCCTTTATGGGGGAGTAGGCCTGGGAAAAACGCACCTGCTCCATGCTATCGGTAATTTTTGCCATGCCAGGGGATTGAAAGTACTTTACGTTTCATCAGAAGAATTCACCAACGATCTGATCAATGCCATTCGCAATCAGACAACCCAGGCCTTTCGTGAAAAATATCGATCGATAGATATTCTTTTAGTTGACGATATTCAATTCATCGCCGGCAAGGAATCCACGCAAGAAGAATTTTTCCACACCTTCAATGCCTTACACAGCCAGGAAAAGCAGATCATTATCTCCAGTGATCGCTCTCCAAAAGCATTGGTAACGCTCGAAGAACGTCTGCGCTCGCGCTTTGAATGGGGCTTGATCGCCGATATCCAACCACCCGATTTTGAAACCCGTCTGGCAATCTTGCGCTATAAAGCCGAACGGATGGGGCGCTCGGTGCCCACAGAAATCTTGGAATTGATTGCCCGGCGCATCCAATCGAACATTCGCGAATTGGAAGGAGCGTTGAACCGCGTGCTGGCCTTTGCCGATCTCAGCAGAATTCCTCTCACTCCCGATCTGGTGGAGGTAGCCCTGGCAGATATCCTGCCCTCGCGCACCGGCATTGACTCCAAACGCATTATCGAGGCCGTAGCGCAGACCTTCAACATCAGCGCCGAAAAACTTCTCAGTCGCGATCGTTCGCGCGAGGTGGCGCTGCCGCGCCAAATTGCCATGTATTTGCTGCGGGAAGAAGCGAATGCTTCGCTCCCTCAGATCGGCGAGGCGCTGGGCGGGCGCGATCACACGACGGTGATGTATGCCATCGAAAAGGTGCGCGAGATGATCGAACGAGACGATATGCTGCGCCGCCAGGTGATCCAGATCCGTCAGCAGATATATGGTCAATCTGCCGTAGTATAAAGTTCAGGCCGGTAGCGTTTTTACGCAGTGGTTCACTGCAGAAAGCCCTTTCACCACAAAAGCACACGTCCTCAAAGCATTTCAAATTCGGCCGTAGACCCATTCACCTTCTCTCCGTCATCGTGTTTGTCCGTGTCCTGTTGAATAATCGGGTCCATGGCAGAGATGTTTTTGCAGCGGAGTCACAGTTAGAAAAAAAACCTTCCGAGGGATGCCCGGAAGGTTTTTTTCCATTAGGGTGTAGTCGGGACGCGTTCTTTCCAGCGATTATAGATGGTAATCTGAGCCTGATCGCGCTGGGTTTGGAGCCATTTGTTGAAGAATTGCTGCTGTTTTGTTTGCAATTCCTGTGCGCTCAAGGGACGAACCTGCCGCGCCAGCACCTGGATAATGTGATAGCCATAAGTAGTCTTAACCGGCTGGCTGATCTCGCCCACCGGCAATGAAAAGGCAGCATCCTCGAATTCCTTGACCATCACGCCACGGCCAAACCAATCCAGAAGACCACCATGATCTTTGGTACCCGGATCAATAGAAACCTCTGCTGCCACTTTGCCAAAATCCTCTCCCTTGAGCAAGCGCTCACGGACTGCTTGCGCCGTTCTCTCATCCGCAACCAGGATATGGCGCGCCCAAACCTGCTCCTCTTCCGGCTTGAGATCCGCGGTCAAAGCCGAGAGCAGCTTTTGGCGATAAAGCCTGGCCTCGATGAACGCACGGTAATCCTCCTCACGGATGCCCATCGTTTGGAAACGTTCGAGAGTGGTCTTATAATCTGCCTGATAGGCTTCTAGGGTATACGGCGTTGGAGTAGGGGTAGGAGGTTCGGGTGTCGGTGAGGCCTGAGGAGTAACTGCGAGTGCGCCACCTTGTGCTTCCACCGTAGGAGTTACAGGCACTTCGGTTGTCGGGGCAACGGTCGGGGTAGATGGAGTGCCAGATTCGCTTTGGCCTGTCGCCGTGGCTTCGGGCGATGGTGTGACTTCGGTCGAAGAGGTGGCCGCCAGAGTGGGTGTAGGGCTCGGCCCCAAAGTAGGAGTCGGGGTAAGTGTAATCAGAGCCAGCGTCTCAGGCGAGAGGGTGGGGGTAAAGAAGGGGGTTGGAGTCAAAGTGGGGGTCGGCGTCCCGTTGGGGAAAAAGTTAAATTGCCGCCGGATCTCTTCTTCAATCTCTTCGGCAGAGACAGTGATTCCACGTCGCTTTGCCTCCTGACGGATAAGCACATCCTCGATCAGCTGATCCAGAACCTGCTGCCCAAGAGTCTCCGGCGAATTGAGCAAATTCTGCCAGGGTTGGATCTGGGAGCTTACATCAATGCCAAAAAGCTGCCCCAATTGCTGATATTGTTGGATATTATTCTGGAGGATCAGGCGTTGCAAGCGCACCCGTCCTTGGAACTGACGGGTTGTGATCGCCTCGCCATTGACTATAGCGACCGGCTGATTGTACTGCAAATAGGTTTGTTCCAAGATGCCATAGCCGATCAGCACCACCACCAGGGCAATGATACCCAAAGCGAGGCCGGTCAAAATACGGATATAGCGCCGCTCTCGTTCCAACCGAGCGATATGTTTGCGCGTGACAAGAGGAGTTTTCGGACGTCTTGCGGCCATTTAAAATCTCCTGAAAATCTGAATAAACATGCACAAAGGGGCATGGCCACCCAACGTACCATGCCCCTCGGAGGGTAAGAAAAGGATCAATAGGTGCCTTCTTCCCAATATTCCCCGGTAAAAGGAAGCAAGGCCACATATCGAGCGCGCTTGATGGCATTCGCCAGGGCGCGTTGATGCTTGGCACAAGTACCCGTCTGACGACGTGGACGGATCTTGCCTTCATCCGTAATGTAGGATTTCAGCAGGTCCACGTTTTTGTAATCAATGCGTAGTTCTTTATCCGCGCAGAACTGACAATTTTTCGGACGCGCATAGTACCTTCGCTCAGAGACGACTTCGGCACCTTCGGGGATCAGAATTTCTTCACTCATAACGTACTCCACTTAGAATGGGAATTCATCTTCTTCTTGTTCGGCATGGATCTCTTCTTCGGCGATCGCAGCTTCCTGGAAGTGATTGTTCTCCGAGCGTCGCTCGCCGAGCATCATCATTTCATTGGCGATGATCTCAACGCTCACCCGCGGCACTCCCTCTTTGTCTTCCCAACGACGGGTTTTCAGCCGACCTTCGATGTACACTTGTTGTCCTTTGCTCAGGTACTGTTTGCACACTTCGGCCAGGGTGCCCCAGGCAACGACATTAAACCACTCGGTTTCTGTATGACGCTCACCATCTGCCGTGTTCCAGGAACGACTCACGGCCACCGGAAAAGTCGTCACCGGGCGGCCAGAAGGCGTATAACGCATTTCTGGGTCACGTCCCAGGTTGCCAATGATCTGGATTTTGTTTAAACCACGACTCATAGCCTTCTCCAAGCCTGTCAAGAACAATGTTAGATAGAATAGATCAGATCAAAGTAATTAGATGACGCATGACCGTTTCCTGGTAGCGCAAGTTGCGTTCCAGCTCGGCGGTCGCCGTGGGCGGGAGCGTGAGGTTGAAGAGGACGTATTGGCCTTCCATCTTCTTACGGATGGGATAAGCCAGCCTGCGTCGGCCCCACACGTCCACTTTCTCTACACTGCCGCCGCTCTCGGTCACCCAACCCTGGATCTTTTCGATCATGCTGCTCAGGGCTTTTTCGTCCAGATCGGGTTGAAAGAGACACATCAATTCGTACCGGCGCATAAAAGGACCTCCTTTCCATGGGATTGCTCCCGGCTCATCCCAAAGGGATGTCCGGGAGCGGAAAGCACACAATGGGCAATTTTACCACAATTGCACTGAAAGCATCGGAAACGGACGCTGCACAACATGCCCGCCAAGCGAAAAATGGGTCAAGCCGAGCCTCGAAGACCTCACAGGCCACAAAATCCGGAAGCATTACTTCACCTGAACTCCGGCCATCCACAAGCCCAGCTGTTGACGGGTGGCCTTATCTGCATCCACGGTGGCCACAATTTGGCCTCGGTACATGACGGCAATTCGGTCGGAAAGCGCCATGATCTCATCCAACTCTGCCGAGACCAGCAGCACAGCAATGCCCCGATCGCGCATTTCGACGATTTGCCGATGAATGTATTCAATTGAACCGACATCCAGGCCTCGCGTGGGCTGATTAGCGATGACCAGTTTCACGTTTGAATGGCTCAGCTCACGGGCCACGATCACTTTTTGCTGGTTACCGCCCGAAAGGGTCGAAACAGCCACGAAGGGTGAAGGCGCGCGCACATCAAATTGGGCCATCAGATGGCGGGCAAACGCTTCGATGGTAGCATGCTGTAACACCCACCCACGCGCAAACGGCGCACGATAATAAGAGTTCAGGATCAGATTATCTGCCACCGTATAGGGAAGCACCAGGCCATGACGCTGACGGTCTTCGGGAATATGGGCCGCGCCCTGCTCGGTAATCACCCGCACCGGTTTATGGGTCACTTCGGCGCCGTTCAACCAGATGCGACCCTGCGTATAGGAACGTAGACCGGTGATCGCTTCCACCAGCTCTGTCTGCCCGTTGCCCTGCACGCCGGCAATGCCCAGGATTTCTCCCGCACGCACCGAGAAGGAGACGCCGCGCACCACATCCAGGCCGCGCCAATCACGCACATGCAGATCTTCCAGCCGGAGCACTTCCTCTTTCGGCTGCGCCGGCGCCTTCTCGACCTTGAGGATCACCTCACGCCCGACCATCATGGCCGCCAATTTGGCTTCGTCCGTCTCGGCAGGGGTAGTTGTCCCCACCACGCGCCCATTGCGCATGACGGTGATACGATCGGCCACTGCCAGCACTTCCTTCAGCTTATGGGTAATGAAAATGATCGAAACGCCGCGCTCTTTCAGATCCCTCATGATGCGGAACAGCTCTTCGGTCTCCTGAGGGGTGAGTACAGCAGTTGGCTCATCCAAGATCAGAATTTGCGCATTTCGATAAAGTGTCTTGACGATCTCGATCCGCTGCTGCACTCCCACAGGCAGATCCCCTACGATGGCCTCTGGATCCACATCTAGGCCATAGCGATGTGAAAGGTCGCGCACCTGTTGGGCGACCAAACGCCGATCCAGGCGGGTGAAGCGCGTCGTTTCCGTCCCCAGCATCACGTTCTCGGCCACCGTAAAGACGGGGATGAGCATAAAATGCTGGTGGACCATGCCGATGCCCAAAGCGATCGAATCCCTGGGCGAATGGATGTGCACCGGCTTTCCGTTCACAAAGATCTGGCCGCTATCTGGCTGATAGAGGCCGTAGAGGATATTCATCAATGTCGTCTTACCGGCCCCATTTTCGCCCAAGAGCGCATGGATTTCGCCTTTGCGCAAGGTAAAGTCGACGTGATCGTTGGCCAGCACGCCGGGGAATTGCTTGGTAATGCCGCGCGCTTCGAGCACCCATTCGGAGGATCCGTCCGCTGTTGCCGTTCCGGTTTCGGTCACTTCCACCGGCGTCTTAACCTTAGGCGGTTTCTCATAGGGCACTCCATCTGCGGCCGGCGGGATCGTGCGCCCGACTATGCCGGTCAGAATGAGCATGGTCAAGATATAGGGGATCAACCCCACTACGTACGAAATCTGCAAAAAGGCCCATTGCTCCGGGATGAGTGCGCGGAAAAATTGAAGGTTGATCTGCAAGGCTTGCGAAGCGCCGAAGACGAGCGCCGAGGACCAGGCACCGAACGGTGTCCAGTTGCCGAAGATCATCGCTGCCAAAGAGACGAAGCCGCGCCCGTTGGTCATCAAAGGCTCAAAGGAAGGCACAGATTCGAGGGTGAAATAGGCGCCGCCCAGGCCGGCCATCAGTCCACCAATGATAACATTGACATAGCGCATGAAGTAGACGTTGATCCCGACCGTATCTGCTGCACGTGGATGCTCACCAACCGCACGGGTGCGCAAGCCCCAGCGCGTGTAAAAGAGCACGTAATGCGTGATCAACACCAGCAAAACAGCCGTAATGGCAATTGGCTTTTGCTCGAAAATGCGTCCGACGATCGGCAAATCGGCCAACAGAGGAATGTGGAGGATCGGCAAAGTGCCCGGTGCATGGGGCACATTCCCGCCAAAAATGCTCCCCTTCTCGAAGAAAAGCTGGCGATTCAAGAAGCCGGTGATACCGATGGCCAGGATGTTGACCACCGTCCCGCCGATAATCTGATCCACCTTGAACGTGATCGAAAGCACCGCGTGGAGTAAGGCAAACAGGCCGCCTGTCAAGATCGCAACGATCACGCCCACGATCAGGCTTGGCATGGGAGGATAGCCGAAGATCGTGTTCATGTAGATCGAAGCCAGCCAGCCGAAAAATGCCGAGGCGAGCATCATCCCCTCGATGCCGATATTGACCACACCGGCGCGTTCGCAATAAATTCCGGAGAGCGAGCCCAAGGTCAAGGGCGTAGCGACGGCGATCGTCGTGGCGAACATGCTGGTGACGATCACGATCGGCGGCACCTGAGATTTGCCGATCCACACCACCACGCCGAAAAGGATAACGATGATCAGAAAGATAAAAGCAAATCGCTTCCAGTCCATAGCACGTTCCTACTTTCCCCAACCACTGGTGAGTACCAGGCGTTCTTCACGTGCCCGAATGCGGTAAATATAACGAATGATCGCATCGGCGGCAACGAAGAGCAAGATCAGCGCCTGGATCACCGAGATCACATCCACCGGGATCTGCGTGAGGAATTGCATGCGCGTGCCTCCATTGCGCATGGCGCCGAAAAGGATCGAAGCCAGCACAACACCCAGCGGATGCGTTTTGCCGAGCAACGCAATAGCAATAGCATCAAAACCGTAGCCGATCGAAAAGCCCAGCTCATGACGATAATTTAGCCCTGTTACCTCGATCGCTCCGGCCATCCCAGCCAGGAAACCGGAAAGGGTCATCGTCAAGACGATAATACGCTGAACCCGAATGCCCGCATAGCGTGCGGCATCAGGGTTGGTACCCACGGTGCGAATTTCATAGCCAAGCGTCGTCTTCCACAAAAGCCACCAGACCGCAAACGCCATGAAAAGGGCAATCAAAAGTCCCCAGTGAATGCGATACCCTTCAAAAAGAACCGGTAGGCGAGCGCTTTCGGCAATCAATGGTGTGCGTGCTACCACGTTTTGTGGGTTCGGGTCCTTCATCGGACCGTTGAGCAGGAAGCTCACCAGGTTGAGCGCGATGTAGTTCATCATAATGGTGTTGATGACTTCATGCCCGCCGGTATAGGCTTTAAGCGCTCCCGGGATTGCCGCCCAGAGGGCGCCGATCAAGGCTCCAATAAGGATCGCCAGCGGCAAATGAATCCATACCGGCAAATCGAAACCGAGCACCGATGGCAAAGCATAACCGATCCAAGCAGCCGCCACGGCCCCAAAGGCTAGTTGCCCTTCGGCGCCGATATTGAAAAGCCCACCTTTAAAGGCCAGCGCCACGGCCAAACCGGCAAAGATATACGGCGTGGCCCAAACGAACGTCTCACTCCAGGCGCGTGGAGTGCCAAAAGCGCCCTGGAAAAGTCCAATATAAGCGTACAGTGGATCCCCACCGGCCAATGCAATCACCACGGCGCCTACAATCATCGCGGTGAGCACCGCCAGCAACGGCACCAGCACTCCATTCAGTGCCCGCCGAATCCATTCTCGGAACAAGAAGGCTTTCTCGGAATTCGCCATAGTTAATCACGCGTTTGAGAATAGGGGAAAGCGGTTTTTGTGGCGTCCAAACCAAAAAAGCACGTCACCCTTATAGATGAAACGGGGGAAAGAGAGCACCTCTTTCCCCCGTTTGATCGATTCCAACTACGGATTGCAGAAGGAAGGACCACCCGCATCCTTCGCCGGCGTGACGTTGGTCTTGAGCTCGCCGCTCAGGAGCATCTTGTTGATCTCCTCCATCCGAGCCTTCACTTCCGCAGGCACTTCCTTGTCTAGATCGTGGAAGGGAGCATAGCCGCCCTTACCAAGATAGTTACCGGCCGGGAAGGTGCCTGAACCGGCCTGAGCATCCTTCGCTAGCTTGATCAGCTCAAAGGTTCCGGGGGTGAGCAGCTTGAGCGCGCTGCTGAGCAGGCGCGGAGCAGCCTCCGGCAAGGTGTAGTATTGATCGGTGTCCACGCCGATGGCATACACACCGCGCTGCGCCGCGGCGATCACCGCACCGTTACCAGTCTTGCCGCCGCCACCGAAGATCACATCAGCGCCCTTGTCGATCAGGGAGTTAGCCGTCGTGGCACCCCATTCGGGATCGGTGAAGGTCTTATCGAAGCCGACATCGTTATGGTAGACGACGAAGATCTCGATATTGGGATTGATGTACTTCGCACCGGCGCAATAGCCTTCACCAAAGCGCCAAACAGGCGGCACGGCATCGGTGCCGAACACACCGCCGATCTTGCCGGTCTTGGTCATCATTGCCGCCAGGGCACCGACCAGGAAGCCTGCCTGATCCTCCGGGAACACCAAGCCGGCCAGATTGGGTAGATCGTTGGTCTTATCATTGTCAACTGCCCAGGCCTGGAACTGATCCACACCGATGAAGTAGGTTTTCGGATACTTCTTGGCCGCTTCCACAGTGGCCTCACCCAGCGCGAAACCAACGGTGACGATCACATCATAGCCGGCATCGGCAAAGGTAGCGATGTTCTTGGCATAGTCCTTGGAGTCGGTGGTCTCGATGTACTGGACATAAGCACCGAGCTCCTTCTCCGCCTGCTTCACGCCTTCCCAGGTGGATTGGTTGAAGGATTTATCGTCAATCTTGCCGACATCGGTCACCAGACCCACGCAGAAGACCTCGGGCTTGGTGCAGTCAACCGTCTTCGGGCCGCCACAAGCCGTCAGCAGCAGGGAAAAAACGGTCAACAGAGCAAACAGAAGGTACAGCTTTTTCATAGTAACTTCTCCTCTCAAAAAGTAGATTGTAGGTTTGGGAACGATACGGAAATTGGAACGATCGACAAGTTTCAGGGCACCACCTCCTTCAGATGGTTAGGGAAGAGATAGATGAATAGTATAAAACCTCTACCACAAATCCGCAAGCCATGCCATACCAATGCAAATTACCGCACCTGTGGCAGGCTACGCCGCAGGAAAGGATACATCGCCCAAGCCCGTACCGTTCCCTGGACAATGCAAGTTAAGGGATTATCCACCAAATAGGCGGGGACGCCAAGGGACTTGGTGAGCAAGCGATCGATGCCGCGCAGGAGAGCGCCACCGCCACAAAGCGCAATGCCGCGATCGATCACATCGGCAACCAGCTCCGGTGGGGTTTTCTCCAACACACGACGACACAATTCCACAATTTCCTTCAAAGGTTCTTCGATGGCCTCGGCAATTTCACCGGTGGTCAACGTCACCGGCCGCGGCAACCCGCTCACCTGGTCACGCCCCTGGACCTCCATGCTCGATTCCAGGTCCAAAGGCAAGGCGGCGCCGATGCGCAGTTTCAAAATCTCGGCGGTGGAAGGGCCGAGGATCACGCCGTATTTGCGCCGGGTGTAGGTGATGATCGCCTGATCCAGGTCCAGGCCACCTTTGCGGAGCGTTTCGGCAGCGGCAATGCCATACATGGCGAGGACAGCCGCCTCGGTCACACCACCACCCAAACAGAGCACCATATTGCCGGCCGGCGAATTCAAGGGCAGATCGATCCCCAGCGCGGCGGCCAGAGGTTGATAGATCAGGAAGACTTCGCGCGCTCCGGCCTCCATAGCCGCCGAATAGACGGCGCGCTGCTCCACGCTGGTCACGCCATAGGGCACGGTGACCATCAATCGCGGGCCAAAGAAGCGGTGCAACCCGCTGGCCTTATCCAAGAGGAAATGGAGCAAGGCCTCGGTAACCTCGTAATCGGCGATCACGCCGTTCTGGAGCGGGCGCACCACTTCCATCCCTTCCGGTGTACGGCCAAGCATACCCTGCGCCTCGGCACCGTAGCTCACAATTTTCTGGCGATCGTCCTCATAGGCGATCGCCACCAGAGTCTGCTCCTCCAGGAGCAGATTCGGGCCTTCGGCAATGCGAGTATGCGTCGTACCTAGGTCAACGCCTAGCTCACGCGTAAACAGGGCCACGGATTACTCCTCGAGCGTCCTTTTCATCTGCTGGGCGCGGCGATAGCGACGCACTGCTTCCAGGCGCAGTTTCGAGCGTCGCAGAGCGGCCTCGATCGCCAAGTAGGCATCCGTATCCTTCGGCACACCTTTGGCCATAGCCTCTTCGGCACGACGACGGGCGGCTTCGGCGCGTTCCACATCGATCTCTTCCACGTTTTCCGCCGCATCGGCCAAAACGGTGACGATATCCGGTTGCACTTCGGCGATCCCGCCGGCTACCGTGAACACCTGCTCCTGCCCATGGCGACGCACGCGGATCACGCCATAGTTTAGGGTGGTGATCAGCGGCGCATGGTTCGGCAGAATGCCCATCTCACCGGCACTGCCGGGCAGGATGACCATATCGGCCTCGCCCTCGAACACCGTGCGATCTTGTGAAACGATCTCACAACGGATAGGCATAGTTATCCCTTCGCCAAGCGTTCTGCTTTTTCACGCGCTTCGTCGATCGTTCCTACCATCATGAAAGCCTGTTCAGGCAGATCGTCGCATTTCCCATCCAGGATTTCGCGGAAACCGCGCACGGTCTCGTGGAGCGGTACGTAGCGCCCTGGAATGCCAGTGAAGCGTTCGGCAACGAAGAAGGGTTGAGAGAAGAAGCGTTCGATCTTGCGGGCACGGGAGACGATCAATTTGTCATCTTCGCTCAGTTCATCCACACCCAGGATGGCGATAATATCCTGCAGGTCCTTATAGCGCTGCAAGACGCGCTGCACCTCGCGCGCCGTGGTGTAGTGCTCTTCGCCGACGATGTTCGGATCGAGAATGCGGCTGGTGGAAGCGAGCGGATCGACGGCCGGGTAGATACCCTTTTCAGCGATCGAGCGTTCCAAGGCAATGGTCGCATCCAGGTGGGTAAAAGTCGCCACCGGCGCCGGGTCCGAATAGTCATCCGCCGGCACGTAGACTGCCTGCATCGAGGTAATCGAGCCTTTGCGGGTAGAAGTAATGCGCTCCTGGAGTTCGCCCATTTCGGTCGCCAAGGTGGGCTGATAACCTACGGCGGAGGGCATGCGTCCGAGTAGCGCCGAGACTTCCGAACCGGACATGGAGAAACGGAAAATGTTGTCAATGAAGAGAAGCACATCGCGCCCCTGATCGCGGAAGTATTCCGCCATCGAAAGCGCGGTCAGCGCGACGCGTAAACGGACACCCGGCGGCTCGTTCATCTGCCCATAAACCATCACCGTATCCTTCATTACGCCCGATTCGAGCATTTCGCGGTAGAGCTGCGTTCCTTCACGGGTGCGCTCACCCACCCCGGCGAAGACGGAGTTCCCTTTATGCACCGTGGCAATCGAGCGAATGAGCTCCATGATGATCACGGTCTTGCCCACACCCGCACCGCCAAAGATGCCCGTCTTACCGCCACGGGTGAAGGGGGCGATCAGGTCAATGACTTTGATGCCCGTTTCAAAGACTTCGACGCGCGTGGATTGTTCGGCAAAAGGCGGCGCCGGGCGGTGAATGGGATAGCGCAGTTTTGCCTCAACGGGGCCGCGTTCGTCAACCGGGCGACCCAACACGTTAAAGACACGCCCCAACGTCTCGGGCCCCACCGGAACCATGATCGGTGCGCCGGTAGCATAGGCCGGCATTCCGCGTTGCAGGCCATCGGTGGAATCCATCGCTACAGTGCGCACCCAGTTGTTTCCTAAGTGTTTTTGCACTTCCAAAACCAGCGGCAATTGTCCGGGCCGCTCGATCTCGATCGCTTCATAGATTTCCGGGACTTCCCCTTCCGGGAACTCCACGTCCACCACATTACCAAGAATTTGTACAACCCGGCCGGTTGCTTTCGCCATGTTTCGCCTCCAGAAATCTTGAGTATCCTTTTTTCAAATCAGGATGCACTGCGAGCGAGTGCCTCGGCACCGCCCACAATATCCAGCATATCGTTGGTGATGCTTTGCTGACGCGCCTTGTTGTATTCGAGCTGTAACTCGGCGGCCAGTTCAATCGCATTATCCGTCGCATTGCGCATGGCAACCATGCGCGCCGCATGTTCACTCGCCAATCCTTCGAGGATAGCCTGGTAAATTTGCAAGGCCGTAAAGCGCGGCACGATTTCATTCAGGATTTCGCTCTCTTCCGGCTCGTAAATATAAGCCGCCGGCACTTTACGGGTGGCTTCAAAGGTTTCTACTCGCTCCTCCGGGCGCGAGATTTCCAGCGGGAGCAATTGTTTCGCCCGCACTTCCTGTTTCATCATGTTAACAAAGTCGGTGTATACCAGCCAGACCTCATCGGCATTGCCCTTGAGGAACTCATCCACGACCAAGCGCCCGATCGCCGAAACATCGGCAAAGGTGGGGGCCGCCGGCAGGTTGCTGAAATCGGCAATGATCTTGCGCCGGCGGCGCAGGAGCATCTCACGTCCCTTGCGGCCGACGGCCACGTAATCCACCGGCAGCGGATAATCGGCGAACTGACGCATCACGAAGCGGATGATGTTCGTGTTATAGGCGCCTGCCAGGCCACGATCCCCGCTGATCACCACAACCAGCGCCCGTTTCGGATTTGGGCGGGATGTGAGCAGGGGATGTAGGCTTTCGCGCCCGGGCTGTCCGGCCAAATGGGTGAGCACCTGCCAGGCCTTGGTGGCATAGGGACGGGTCGCCAACAACGCGGCCATCGCCTTACGCACCTTGCTAGCGCTGACCGCTTCCAGCGCCCGCGTCACCTGGGCGATATTTTTCACGCTCCGAATGCGGAGCCGCATTTCACGCGCAGATGCCATAAGATGCCTCCATCGGCAACATACTCAGGCTTGCCAGGTCTTCTTGAAGGTTTCAAGCGCCTGGATCAGTCGCTGGCGGGTCTCGTCGGTGATCACCTTCTTTTCGGCGATATCTTTCCCGATCTCCGGATAAGAAGTATGCAGGAATTCAAGCAAGTCGGTTTCCCAACGGCGCATCTTTTCCACAGGCACATGATCGGCATAACCGTTTGTTCCGGCGAAGATCACCATCACCTGATCTTCTAGCGCCATCGGTTGGTACTGCGGCTGCTTGAGGATCTCTTGCATTCGCTGACCGCGCTGCAGTTGTGCCTGGGTCGCCTTATCCAGATCCGAACCGAACTGTGCAAAAGCGGCCAATTCGCGATAGGCGGCCATATCCAAGCGCAGACGGGCTGCTACTTGCTTCATTGCCTTCGTTTGGGCATCACCACCAACGCGCGAAACCGAAATACCCACATTGATCGCCGGGCGGATACCGGCATTGAACAGGTTGCCTTCTAGGTAAATCTGACCATCCGTAATGGAGATCACGTTCGTCGGAATGTAAGCGGAGACATCGCCTAAGAGCGTTTCGATGATCGGCAAAGCGGTCAGCGAGCCACCGCTACCCTTGACCTTGACGAGCTTATAGTCCTCGGCGTTCGGCATGGCTTTACGCGCCGCTTCCGCATCATGCTTGGAAAGCGGACCGCCGTACACCTTACCATCCACGCCATCCTTTTCTTCGGCTAGCGGATGGGGGTAATCTTTGGGCACGATCACATACTTATCGGCCAGGCGCGCGGCGCGCTCCAACAAGCGGGAGTGCAGATAGAAGACGTCACCAGGATAAGCCTCACGCCCAGGGGGACGGCGCAGCAGCAACGAGACCTGACGATAGGCCCAAGCATGCTTGGAAAGATCATCATAGACGACCAGCGCATCCCGTCCGGTTTCCATAAACTCTTCGCCGATGGCACAACCGGCATAGGGAGCGATATACTGCAGCGCCGCCGGATCATCCGCCGAAGCGACAACCACAATCGTATGCTCCATCGCCCCGTAGCGTTCCAACAGAGCAACGGTACGGGCAATCGCCGCTTTCTTCTGGCCGATCGCCACGTAGATGCAGATTAGGTCTTTTCCTTTTTGGTTGATGATCGTGTCAATAGCAATGGCGGTTTTCCCCGTCTGGCGGTCACCGATGATCAGCTCGCGCTGGCCGCGCCCGATCGGGATCATGGCATCAATGGCTTTGATACCCGTCTGTACCGGCGTATCCACGTCCTGGCGATAGACAACGCCCGGCGCAATACGTTCGATCGGACGATAACCGGAGAAGCGGATCGGCCCTTTGCCATCCAACGGTTCGCCCAACGGGTTGATCACGCGTCCGATCAGGCCATCACCGACCGGCACCGAGGCAATGCGTCCGGTGGTATAGACAGCCATGCCTTCGGTAATGCCGGCATATTCACCCATCACGATCACACCCACCGTATCTTTTTCCAGGTTGAATGCAATGCCCATCACGCCGTTGGCGAATTGCACCAACTCTTGCGAACGGACGTTCGCCAGCCCACGGACGCGCGCAATGCCATCGCCGGCCTCGATCACCGTTCCCACATCGCGCAAACCGATTTCCGGTTGATAGGCCTCAATCTGCTGCTGCAGTTCTTGAGTGATCTGTTTTACAAGGTCCGTCATGTTGCCTCCAGGCCAGAAGATACAATCATTACTGGGAATGTTACAGAATGCACTAATGATACCCGAAAGAATAGAGATCGTCTACCGTGCTTGTCTTTCGATTTCCTTTGCCTGCCGCCAGAGTTCGTCCATCTGATCCAGTGAAAGGTCGGTGAGAGAAACGCCGCGGCGGCGGACCTCCTGCTCGATATAAGCAAAGCGCTGACGAAAGCGGGCATTCGCCTTGCGTAACGCTGATTCGGCATCAATGCCCTTCCAACGTGCTAGGTTAACCAGCGCAAAAAGCAAATCGCCGAACTCTTCGCCCAAGCGTGTCCCATTTTCGGCCTGACGCAATTCCTGAATTTCTTCCCAAATCTTTTCCAAAACTCCATCAATTTGCGGCCAATCGAAGCCGACTCGAGCGGCACGCGCCTGGTATTCTTGCGCCTGTGCCAAGGCCGGCAGCATCTGCGGGACGCCATCCAAGAGCCCCCGTTCTGCTTCTCCGTTTTGGGCACGTTCCTCGGCCTTGAATTTTTCCCAATTGGCCAAGACTTCCTGTTCATTGGCTACCTTGAGATCGCCGAAAACATGGGGATGGCGACGGATGATCTTGCGATAAATGCCTTGGATGACCTGGTTGATGTTAAACTCGCCCTCTTCCATCGCGATTTGTGCCTGTAGCACGATCTGCAGAAGCAGATCGCCCAGTTCCTCCCGCAGGGCGTTCATGTCTTCGGCATCGATCGCCTCGAGCGCCTCATAGGCTTCTTGCAAAAGATGGGTGCGAAGGGATTGATGTGTCTGCTGACGGTCCCACGGACATCCTTCCGGTGCACGTAGATGTGCGATGATCTCTTGGAAGGTCTCGAAAGAGGTCCCCTCTTCGAGCGGCGGAACGTAGAGCGAGGTCAGCAGGCCGATGGAGGGACGACGATCGATCTCGTAGAGCAGCAAGGCTTCCACGTTTTCCGCGCTAGTTCCGGCCGCATGGACCAGGTACACCAGATGTTCATCTGGATAAATCGCGTTGAGAGTCGTTTTGACTTCCGCAGCCACGCGCCGCGAGTAAATTTGAGCTACCAGGAGAGGCACATCAGGGGGAAGCGGCGGAATATGCGCATCGCTCAACAGGAGCGCATCCACCAGATACAAGCGCGGATAAGGATCGAGCTGCAAGGCGGCAAAGGTCGGCTCCAGGAAAGACATGCCGCTCACAATACGGAGCGGCATGCCGGATTCTTTTGCCCGTTTTGCCAGCAAAGGGCAAGTAGCCTCGGCGACAAACGGATGGCCGGGCACTGCGTAAATGACCCCTTCGGGACGCTGGGCCAATTCCCACACCTTTTCGACAATGCGCTGATAAACATCCTCGAAACGCTCCGCTTCCTCATAGTAAGCATCAAAGGAATGAACGGTAAGGGAAGCAGGGAGCGCATCCAGCACAGGGTGCTGGCGGGTGCGCACCCAAAGCTCAGAAGCCTGCGAAAGCACCTCGCGTGCCTCGCAAGTTAGCTGATGTGGGTGGCCTGGGCCTAATCCCAGCAGGATAAGCCCCGACATCTTCTAGCGCTTGGTATAGGTAGGTGCCTTGCGAGCACGCTTGAGACCGGGCTTCTTGCGTTCTTTAACGCGCGGATCGCGGGTAAGCAAGCCGTGCTTGCGCAGGATAGGGCGCCATTCGGGGTTCATCTTCACCAGCGCCCGTGCCAGCCCCAGCTTCACAGCCCCGGTCTGACCGCTCACACCGCCACCCTTCACTTGGACGGTTACATCCAGACGCGCCAGATCCTGCCCGACGACAGCCAACGGCGTGAGCACTTCCTGCAGATCGCCAAAGCGAGTAAAGTAGGCCGGGGCCTCCTTATCGTTGACGATGAAGCGCCCGTTGCCGCTCATAATGCGCACGCGCGCCGTGCTTTCTTTTCTACGACCGACACCTTCGTAATATTGAACGGACATCGTCTCTCTTTCCTTCTTCTCATGATTCCAGGGGTTCAGGATTTTGAGCCTGGTGCGGATGCTCGCTACCGCTATAAATCTTCAGGCGCTTCAGGATCTTGCGCCCCATCCGATTATGCGGCAGCATGCCCCACACCGCAGCACGCAACACTCGATCGGGATGCTTCTGCAACTGATTGCGCAGGGAAATTGCCTTCAGGCCGCCGGGATAATTTGAGTGGCGATAATAGATCTTGGTATCCATTCTAGAACGCGTACGGGTGCCGGTGACGGTTATCTTTCCGGCATTGAGCACGATGACGTAATCACCCATATCCACCCCCGGCGTGAAGGTGGGTTTATGTTTTCCCAGCAACACTGCGGCGATCTTGCTCGCCAGGCGGCCCAGATTCTGACCGGTGGCATCCACCACGTACCACTTGGACTGGATTTCGCTTCTTTTCGGATAGTATGTCTTTTGCACAGTCATCTCTCCAATTCTTACAGAGTGTCGATTGAATATTTGACTTCCACAAGCATTAACCCCTGCGGCGGCGCCAGCCCGGCAGGCAACGCTGAACCTTCCTCCAACGCTTGTTTTACCTGAAACAGTGAATAGCGTCCCTGAGCTACGGCAACCTGTACATAAACCAATCGGCGCACCATCCGATAAAGAAAAGCATCGGCTTCAACTTGAAAATGCCATTCATCGTCCGAATTTTGCCAAGTGGCCGAAAAGATGGTGCGCACGGTGTGACCTTCGGCACGGGGCGGGGAACCGAAGGCACGAAAATCATGACGACCAAGCCAAAGCCGCGCGAGAGCATGCAACTGCTCTCCATCCAATTCCGGCCATACCCTCCAGGCATAGCGCTCACGGAACGGATCGCGCAACGGCTGGAGGAAAAGTCGATAACGATAGCAACGCGCCGTAGCATCATAGCGCGGGTGGAAGTCCGCAGGAACCATTTCCACCCGGCGCACCACCATATCCGGAGGCAGGTTGGCGTTCAACGCTTGCTGCAAAGCCTGCAAGGAATGGGACCAGTCCCAATCGAAAGCCGCAACCTGTCCCAAAGCATGGACGCCACTATCGGTTCGGCCGGCCAGAAGAATCGAACGCCCATTCCAACCCAGGCGCCGTAATGCTTCTTCTAGCTCGCCCTGCACCGTGCGACGTTCTTGCTGGCGTTGACTGCCGGCAAAATGCGTGCCGTCGTATGCAAGGGTCAATTTGTAACGTGCCACAGAACGTATGCTTACTCTTCAACCAGCTCCAGGATCACCATCTCGGCAGAATCGCCCTGACGCGGTCCGAGCTTGATCATACGCGTATACCCACCGGTGCGACCGGCAAAGCGCGGCGCGATTTCATCAAAAAGGCGCGGGAGCATCCGATTATCGCCTAGGCGTGCGGCAGCCAGGCGACGCGCGGCCACCTGCTTGGCCGGTTCAGCCTGAGCACTTTTGGCGGCCAGTGTAATCAATCGCTCCACCTCGCTACGGATGGCCATCGCCTTCGCCCGCGTGGTGCGAATGCGTTCATGGGTTAAAAGTTGCTTGATCAGATTGCGGCGCAACGCAATGCGCGCTCCTTTGGTACGGCCTAGTTTATATCCAGCTACTTGATGACGCATGTTTCCTACTCCGAAATCGAATCATCTTTGAGAAAACCTTTTTCGCGCATCTTCTGGCGCAATTCCTCCATGCTCTTTTCGCCGAAATTGCGAATGGAGGAGGTCGCCTGTTCGCCCTTTTGCAGCAACTCAAGGACATCGCCAATGGTTGAAATGCCGGTGCGCTTGAGCGAATTATAGACGCGCACCGAAAGATCGAGCACTTCGATCGGCGTATCGGCCATCTCACTGCTGAGGCGCACAACAGGAGCCTCATGCAGGGGAGGAACGAAGGAAAGAGACTCCTCGGAGATGCCGGCGATCAGGCGCAAATGCTCGATCAAGAGCGCAGCCGCCGAACCGAGAGCGCGTTCTGCAGCGATCGTCCCATCTGTCCAGATCTCCATGATTAACTTATCGTAGTTCGTGCTTTGTCCGACGCGCGCCGAAGTGACTTCCCAATTCACCTTTTTGACCGGGCTGAAGATCGCATCCACAGGCAACTCACCGATCGGCAAAGTCCCACTGCGCTCCTCTGCCGGTGAATAGCCGCGCCCGCGCTCCACGACAAAATCAATGGTCAAGTAAGATTTCGGGTCGTCTACGGTAAAGAGATAAAGTTCCGGGTTGACGATCTCCACTTCTGGAGGAGCGATAATATCTGCCGCCGTCACCGTTCCTTCGCCACGCACTTCTAGAAACATCCGCGCGCTATCGGCACCGTGCAATTTCAAGCGCAATTGTTTGATCTGCAGAATCACCTGCATCACATCTTCGCGCACCCCGGGAATATCGGTAAACTCGTGCAAAATATCCGAGATGCGGATGGATGTGACCGCCGCTCCCTCTAGTGAAGAGAGCAGGACGCGGCGCAAAGAATTGCCCAGCGTAACGCCATAACCGCGCTCCAGCGGGCTAATGACAAACTTTCCATAATTGCGGGTCTCGGCCTCGCGTTCGATTTTCGGCATGACCATGTTTGCAACCGCCACGGCTCACCTCTCCTTTTCAAAGTGCCTCGGGAAAAACCGAGACCGGCTACTACTACCGTGAATAGTACTCGACGATGAGCTGTTCATTCAGATTCCCGTCGATTTCGGCGCGTTCAGGCATGCGTAATACGGTCGCACTTAGGTTTTTCAGATCCCGCTGTAACCATCCCGGAACCGAACGCTTCTCGGCCTGTTCGGGCAATTCCTTAAAGTAAGCAAGCTTGCGCGAGCCCTCGCGCACCGTGATCACATCCCCTTCCTGGAGCAACATGGAGGGGACGTCCGTGCGGCGACCGTTGACCAGGAAATGACCATGGGTCACCAACAAACGTGCCTGGGCGCGGCTGTTAGCAAAACCGAGGCGATAGACCACATTATCCAATCGCGACTCAAGGATTTGCAGCAAGTTCAAACCGGTCAGGCCACGTCGCTGCAACGCTTCTTCGTAATAGCGGCGGAACTGGCGTTCCATAATGCCATAGACTCGGCGAGCCTTCTGCTTGGCGCGCAACTGACGCAGGTAGTCCGATTCGCGGCCGGTAGCCGAGCGCGTTGCAGAACGACCATGAACACCAGGAGCATAACTTCGGCGTTCAAAGGCACACTTGGGAGTATAGCAGCGCTCACCCTTCAAATAAAGTTTTTCGCCTTCTCGCCGACAAAGTTTACAAACAGGTCCAAGATATTTTGCCATAGAAAACCAACCTCTCCAACTGAATTACACGCGGCGCTTTTTAGGCGGACGGCAACCGTTATGGGGGATCGGGGTCACATCGGCAATCGAACGCACCCTCACGCCCAAGGCCTGAACGGCACGAATGGCATTTTCACGCCCAGGTCCTGGCCCCTTGATGAAGACATCCGCTTCTTGCAGACCTAAGGCCTGTGCCGCTTTGATCGCCTGTTCGGCCGCCAGACGCGCGGCAAAAGGTGTGCTCTTGCGCGAGCCTTTAAAACCGGCCGAACCGGCGCTGGCCCACACAACGGTATTGCCTTCCAGATCGGTTACGGTGACGATGGTATTGTTGAAAGAAGCAAAGATATGCACCTGTCCAACGGACAATGTGCGCTTGCTTTTTCGGGCGCCGCCGGAGCGGCGTGCTGAACGAACGCTCTGTGCCATAGTTTCTTGTTCCCTCGCAAATCAAAATTATTTCTTGGCAGCGCCACGACGGCGACCACGTCCGGCCACGGTCTTGCGCGGCCCTTTGCGGGTGCGGGCATTCGTGCGCGTGCGCTGACCACGCACCGGGAGATTGCGACGGTGACGCAGGCCACGATAGCAGCCGATCTCGATCAGGCGCTTGATGTTCATCTGCACTTCGCGCCGCAGATCGCCTTCTACCTTGTAGTTCTTCGCGATGTAGTCACGCAAAGCGGAGACCTCCGCCTCCGTCAGATCCTTGACGCGCGTATCCGGATTGATCTTGGTCGCGGCCAAAATCTCGCGCGCCCGACTCGGCCCGATCCCGTAGATATAGGTCAGGCCTACCTCAACCCGCTTATTGCGGGGCAAGTCAACGCCTTCGATTCTCGCCATATCGCACTACCCCTGTCGTTGTTTGTGTTTCGGGTTTTCGCAGATGATATACACTCTGCCTCTGCGGCGCACAATTTTGCACTTGGCGCAGCGTTTACGAATGGAAGGGGATACTTTCATAGGTCATCTCCTCTTGAATAGCCAAAGGCTAAAGTATACTACAAATCCTCAATTCGTGTTAGGATCAGCGGCTCACCTTCTGTCACGGCAACGGTATGCTCAAAGTGTGCCGTCAAGGAGCCATCAGCAGAAACAACCGTCCAGCCATCCTTCAGAACACGCGTCTTATCGGTGCCGACCAAAACCATCGGCTCCAAGGCAATCGTCATGCCGGGACGCAATAACAGACCCTGCCCCGGCGTGCCGTAATTCGGCACCTGCGGCCCTTCATGCATCTGCCGCCCCACACCGTGACCGGTATACTCGCGGGTGACGAAGAAGCCATGGCTCTCTACGTACTGCTGAATAGCCGCCGAAACATCGCCCGTTCGGTTCCCAGGGCGCATTTTCTCGATGCCGGCATAGAGGGCCCCTTCCGTGACTTCTAACAACCGCCGGGCCAGCGGGGAAATCTCACCCACGCCTACGGTGATCGCCGAATCGGCCACGAACCCGCGGTATACCGTTCCACAGTCAATAGAGACGATATCTCCAGCACGCACTTTGCGCTTCGGGCTGGGAATGCCGTGAACCAGCTCTTCATTGATGCTTACGGTAATGGATGCCGGAAAAGGTGGATACCCATAGCCCTTGAAGGGGGAATAGCACCCATGCTTCCGAAGCACCTCCTCGGCAGCAGCATTCAGGTCCGCCGTTGTGATACCCGGTTGTAAAAGATCTTTCAACGTCCTCAAAACTTCGGCATTGATCCGGCCGGCCTCACGCATGATCTCAATCTCTGCCGGTCCTTTGATATAGATGCGTTGTGCCCAACTCATAAACTGGCCGTAACGATGCTTTCGATCGCCTTCCGCAGCGTTGCCGTCACAACCTCGATGGACTGAGTACCGTCCACCTCCAGCAGCAAGCCGCGTTGACGATAGTACTCGATCAACGGTGCGGTTTGCTCCAGATATACCTGGATACGGCGCTGAACGGTCTCGGAACGATCGTCCTCCCGCTGATAGAGCTCTGAACCATCCACATCGCACCGGCCGGGCACCTGCGGCGGGTTGTACTTTTGATGGTAAACATGTCCTTGGGCACGGCAAGTCCATCGTCCGCTCAGGCGATCCACCAGGACCTCCACCGGCGCCGTAATCAGCGGCACCAGATTTACCTGTGCCCCTTGCTCCCGAAGGAGCGCCTCCAGCGCATCTGCTTGGGCCGGGGTACGGGGGAACCCATCCAGAATAGCACCTGCCCGACAATCCGGACGTGATAAGCGCTCTCGGATCATCTGAATCGTCACCTCGTCGGGCACCAGCTCCCCGCGATCCATGTACGCTTTGGCCAGCTTACCCAATTCAGTTTGCTGACTCAAATTCTCCCGGAAAAGATCGCCGGATGAGACATGCACCAAGCCTGTTTCCTGAGCCAGGATTCTGGCCTGAGTCCCTTTGCCGACTCCTGGCGGGCCTAGGAGGACAATATAGGTAGCCATAGGAGTTCCTTTAGCGCACAAGGAGAGATTCCTGATAACCGTGCACTTTCAACTCGGCATCAATGGTCATGAATACATCACGCACCACGCCGACGACGATGAGCAACCCCGCCGAAGAGACCAGGAACAGACCGGCCCCCTGACTGGCTGCAGGGAAGATCAGCCGAATCAGGAACGGAAGGATGGCAACGATGCCCAAGAAAAGCGCACCGACGAACGTAATCCGCCGTTGCACACGCAGCAGGTATCGCTGCGTTGCCTCGCCACGAGCCACACCCTGCACCTGAGCACCGATGCGCTTGAGATTCTCTCCGTAGTTTTGCTGGGTAAAGAGCACATCCGTGTAAAAGAACGTAAAAGCCACCACCATAATAAAATAGAGGACCCAATAGGTGGCACTACTTCCGCTGAAGAGTCCCTGCACTCGGCTGGCAAAATCACCCGGCGTTTTGGCGAAGTAGGAAGCAATAATGGCCGGAAATTGCAAAATCGCGCTGGCAAAGATCAGCGGGATCATGCCGGCCATGTTGACCATCAACGGCAACGTACCGCGCACCGGCATCGTCATACGATTGCCAATACGGCGCCCTGGATAGGTGACGGGAATATTGCGGCGTCCCTGCTGGATATAGACGATAGCATAGATCGTGATGATAATCACTACGACCGTCAGTGCCAACAAAATCCAGCGATACTGCACATCGCCGCGGAAAATGCGCACCAGGTTGCCCGGCACTTGGGAAACAATGCCGGCGAAGATCACCAAGGAAAGCCCCTGACCACGAATGCCGTATTCGGAGATCAGCTCGCCGAGCCAAATGGCGAACATCGTCCCGGCCGTCATCGCCAGCAACACGGTCAACGAGGATAGCCAATGTTCGGCATTGAAGCCAAAGACAATGATTTGTTTTTTAATGTACTGCTGTCCCAGCGAGTTGAAAATATTGATTTGGCCGATCGCCGAGAGCGCCGCCATCGGCACCGCCAGATAGTAGGTCCAGCGTTCCATCCAGCGGCGACCCTCAGTTGGGTCATCCTTAATCCGTCGCTCCAGAGCCGGAATGATCGGCACCAGGAGCTGGAGGATGATCTGTGCCGTAATGTATGGGTAAACACCCATCGAAAGGAGCGAGAAGTTGAGCACGGTGCCACCGGAAAGCAGGTTCAGGAAATCCAAAAAGGACCCCGAACCGGTTGCCACGCCCAAAAACTCGCGCAAGGCCTGAAAATCCACACCCGGCACCGGAATGTTAGCCGCCAGGCGATAGAGGATCAAAATGCCAAACGTGATGAGCAATTTGCGCCGGATCTCGGGCGATTTCCACAGATAGCGCCAGCCAGAAAAAGCGGACTTCATGGAGATCTCCTCCAATTCAGGCGATCAACTCAACGCTGCCGCCGGCAGCTTCAATCTTGGCACGAGCGCTGCGGCTAACGCGATGGACGCGCACCCGATAGGGCACGGTCACTTCGCCGCGGCCCAGGATCACCACCGGGTTCCTTTCATCACGCAGCAAGTGTGCTTGTGCCAATGTTTCCGGCGTAATTTCGGCATTTGCCGGGAAGGCCTGTGCCAGCTGGTCAAGGTTGACCTCGTTGTATTCGATGCGATTGATCGGCGTAAAGCCAATGCCGCGCATGAACGGCAGGCGGCGGAAGAAAGGCAGGTTCCCACCTTGGCGATAGAGATGTCCCTGCTCGCCGCTGCGTGCACCCTGACCTTTCGTGCCACGCCCAGCCGTTTTACCCTGGCCGGCAGAAATGCCACGCCCAACGCGTTTGCGTTCTTTCTTCGCACCCGGATTCGGTTTCAAATCATGCAGTCTCATGGTTCTCCTGTTCTTCCACACGAACCAGATGGATTACCTTGCGGATCATCCCACGCACCGCAGGCGTATCGAGATGGTCCACCGTCTGATGCATGCGTCGCAGTCCCAAAGCGCGCACCGTGGCCTTTTGATCCTTCGAATACCCGATCGGACTGCGCACCAGGGTGACGCGCAACGTCTTCGCTTTGGTCTCAGGCATGTTTCTTCCTCCTATCCCAGAAGGGCAGCACATCCTCTACTTTCTTGCCGCGGCGAGCGGCTTCCTCCTGGGGTGATTTGAGTTGATCGAGCGCCTGAAGGGTAGCCTGTACAACGTTCAAAACGTTCGAGCTGCCCAGCGATTTGGTGAGAATATCCCGCACACCGGCCACCTCGAGCACAGCGCGCACACCACCGGCAGCGATCACGCCCGTGCCGGGGGAAGCAGGCTTGAGCAACACTTTGGAGCCGGCTACTTTGCCCATCACCTCGTGAGGAATGGTGGTCCCATACAGGTTGATGGGGCGCATGTTCTTGCGGGCCCGCTCGGAGGCTTTGCGCATGGCATCCGGCACGGCATTGGCCTTACCAACACCTAATCCGACCGAGCCTTTACCATCGCCGGCAACGACGGTGACGCGGAACTGGAAGCGCCGACCGCCCTTGACGACTTTCGCCACGCGAGCGATTTCGAGGACGCGTTCCTCGTACTGTTCGAATTGCGTTTGCTCCAAAAGAATATCCGTCATATCCTTCTCCAGGCCTAGAACTTTAAGCCACCTTCACGGGCACCTTCGGCCAAAGCTTGCACACGGCCGCTATAGCGAAAGCCACCGCGATCAAAGACGACTTCTCGAATACCACGGCTGAGTGCGCGCTCCGCAAGCGCCTTGCCGACGAGGCGCGCCTGTTCGCTCTTTTTCAGGCCCTTGACTTTTTCGCGCAATTCGCGATCGATGCTTGAAGCAGAGACCAGCGTATGTCCCTCGACATCGTCGATAATTTGAGCGTAAATCTCCGAAAGGCTGCGGAAAACGCTCAAACGCGGACGTTCGGGAGTGCCAAAAACGCGCTTGCGAATGCGCAGGTGTCGCCGTTGACGGGCCTCTGCACGGGTTTTCTGCGCCATAACTACTTGCCTCCTTTACCGGACTTGCCGGCCTTGCGACGGATCTTTTCATCGGCGTAGCGAATCCCTTTGCCGTGATAAGGTTCCGGAGGACGCACGCTCCGAATATCCGCCGCCACCTGGCCAACGAGTTCCTTATCGATACCACGCACGGCAATTTCGTTTTTCTCAACGGCAAACGTGATCCCCGCCGGCGGCTCGAGGCGAACCGGATGGGAATAACCTACGTACAACACCAGAGTCTTACCATCCAGCTCAGCACGATACCCTACGCCCTCGATTTGCAATTTTTTTTCAAACCCGGTACTCACCCCTTGCACCATATTGGCCAAGATAGCGCGCGTGGTACCGTGTAAAGCTTTGGCATCCGGTGCATCCGTGTGACGGGTGACCACAATCTGCCCATCTTCCAGGGCAATTTTGATGCGCGGGGAGAAAGTGCGCTGCAATTCGCCCTTCGGGCCTTTCACGCGCACGAAGGAACCCTGGATGTTGACCTCTACACCACTCGGAAGAGTCACCGGTAAGCGACCAATACGAGACACCTTTCACCTCCTGCTTACCAGATTTTGCACAACAACTCGCCACCCACGCCCAATTGACGGGCACGAGTACCGGTCATCACGCCTTTCGGCGTGGAAAGGATGGCGATGCCCAGGCCGGAAAGCACCCAGGGAATCTCGCTCTTCTTGACGTAGATTCGCCGTCCGGGCTTGCTTACACGCACCAGACCGCTAATCACCGGGCGACGGGCACGGCGCTCACCCACGTATTTGATCTTCAAGCGTAGGACCTTCTTGCCCGGCGCATCTCCATCGACCACCTCGTAATGGTCCAGATAGCCCTCTTCTTTCATAATGCGGGCAATCTCTACCTTGATCTTGGAGCTGGGCAAGGCCACAATGTTTTGCCCGGCGATCACGGCATTACGAATGCGGGTTAACATATCACCGATCGGATCGTTTACACTCATCGTTCCCTCCTCCGGCTACCAGGACGCTTTAATGACGCCGGGGATTTTGCCTTCCAGGGCCAGCTCACGGAAACAGATGCGGCACAATCCGAAACGGCGCATATAGCCGCGCGGCCGCCCACATCGCTGGCAGCGATTGCGCACCATCGTCGGATGGCGACGTCGCAGTTCACGGAATTGCATGCATTTCTGTGCCATGAGTTACGACTCCTTCCTGAAAGGCATTCCTAAAAATTTCAGCAATGTGCGCGCTTCCTCATCGGTCTTAGCCGTGGTGACAATGGTAACTTCCATACCGCGCACCTTATCAATCTTATCGTATTCGATTTCCGGGAAGATCAGCTGCTCCCGAATGCCGAGGGTATAGTTCCCGCGCCCATCAAAGGCATGGGGAGAAACGCCTCGGAAATCGCGAACACGTGGCAGGGCGATGTTCATCAGGCGATCGAGAAAACTCCACATGCGCTCTCCGCGTAGCGTTACCTTGGCACCGATCAGACGCCCTTCGCGCAGCTTGAAAGCGGCGATGCTACGACGGGCTTTAGTAAGCACCGGTTTCTGACCGGTGATAGCCATGAGGTCGGCAGAAGCCGCCTCCAGCGCTTTTGGATTATCCAATGCCTCGCCCAGGCCGATATTGACCACCACCTTTTGAATGCGCGGCACCTGCATCACGTTCCGATACTGGAACGTGCGCATCATAGCCGGCACGACTTCCTGACGATAACGTTCTTGCAAGCGATTCATATTCCTGACTCCAACGGTTAGTCAATCATTGCCTGGCATTTCTTGCAAACACGATGCGGCCCGCTCTCATCCCGTTCGATCCGAACGCGCGTCGCTTTACCGCACTTCGGGCACACCAACATCACATTCGAAATGTGAATTGGGGCCTCGAACTGAATGCGCCCAGGGTTGATCTGACGGCCGCTCTGGGTTTGCACGGCACGCTGATGCTTGATGCGCAGGTTGACGCCCTGCACCACGACGCGCGCCTCATCGGTCAAGACGCGGATCACCTCACCGCGTTTGCCCTTATCTTCCTGACGACCGCTGATCACTTCTACGGTATCACCTTTACGAATTTTGAACTTCATGGCGCACTCCAACTACCTTAGAGTACTTCCGGGGCTAGGGAGACGATCTTGGTGAAGCCCTTCTCGCGCAATTCGCGCGCCACAGGCCCGAAGATACGCGTTCCCTTGGGGTTGACCCCATCGCTATCCAGAATGACCGCGGCATTATCATCGAAGCGAATGTAAGAACCATCATCGCGGCGCCATTCCTTTGCGCAACGCACGATCACGGCGCGCACGATTTCGCTCTTCTTCACCGCGCCTTGAGGCGAGGCAGATTTCACGGTGGCGACAACCACATCGCCCACGTAACCATATTTGCGCTTCGAGCCGCCCATGATATGGATCACCAGCAACTCACGAGCGCCGGTATTATCGGCCACTTTCAGGCGAGATTCCTGCTGAATCATGCCACCTCTCCTTCCTGGATCGCTTCGTCCGCCACCTCAACGGTGCGCTCCTCGCGCTTGAGGATCGCCTCCACCACCCAATGCTTGTGGCGGGAAAGGGGGCGCGATTCGACGATCCGCACCTGATCTCCCACCTGGCATCCCAGCTCATCGTGAGCCATCACACGCTTGGTGCGATGGATCACCTTCTTGTACAAGGGATGGCGGAGGGTACGCGTGATCTCCACGACCACGGTTTTCATCATCTTGTTACTGGCAACGACTCCGATCAAACGACGACGATTGTTCATAACGACACCTTGCCTTCGGCACGCAGTTTCTCGCGCAAAATGGTTTCCAGGCGGGCAATATCCCGGCGCAGGAAGCGCAAACGGCTGGTATCGGTCAGCTGCCCCAGCGTATGCTGGAAGCGCAATTTCATCAGCTCTTCGCGCGTATCTGCCAGTTTTGCCCGAATCTCTTCAACGCTCAACTTACGAATCTCTTCCGGTTTCATGCCTGTTCTCCCATTTCATGACGAGTCACAATGCGTGTCTTAATAGAAAACTTGTATTGTGCCAGCTGCAATGCGCGCATCGCAACATCTTCCGGCAAACCGGCGATCTCGAACATAATCCGACCGGGCCGAACCACCGCCACGTAGTATTCGACATTGCCTTTCCCGTTCCCCATGCGGGTTTCCGGTGGCTTGCGCGTGTAGGGTTTATCGGGGAAGATGCGCACCCAGATTTTGCCACGTCGCTTCATTTCGCGGACGATCGCCCGGCGAGCGGCCTCAATCTGACGCGCGGTGACCCACCCCGGCTCCAACGCTTGTAGCCCGTATTCGCCAAAAGAGATCTCGGCACCGCGTAAGGCCTTGCCTTTCATGCGACCGCGCATTTGCTTGCGCCATTTAACACGTTTCGGCATTAACATAGCACACCTCGCTCACTCGGTAACATATACGCCATCGGTAGCTTCGGTCTTTTCCTCTGCTTCCGGGAGCACTTCGCCTTTATAAATCCAGACCTTGATGCCGATCTGACCATAGGTGGTATGGGCTTCGGCACGGGCATAATCGATCTTGGAGCGCAGGGTCTGCAGTGGAACGCGGCCCTCGCGCAGCCAGACGGTGCGTGCCATTTCGGCGCCGGCCAGGCGACCGGCCACTTCGATCTTGATCCCTTGGGCACCTTCACGCATAGCCTGTTGAATGGCGCGCTTCATGGCGCGGCGATAGGCAATGCGACGCTCCAATTGGTCGGCAATATTTTGTGCCACCAAGAGCGCTTCCAGGTCCGGCTTTTGCACTTCTTTGACCTCCAGGTCCACCTTCTTCCCGACGAGGGATTCCAACGCCTGACGGATCTTCTTGATGCCTTCCCCTTTGCGCCCGATGAGCACGCCGGGTTTTGCCGTGTGCAGAATCACATGCACCTTGCCGGGATACCGTTCGATTTCTACGCGCGCGATGCCTGCCTTGCCATCACGCACGGCCTCCGGCAGTTCCTGACGATGCTGAAGCACCTTCAGATCTGCCGCCGCCCCTCCTTTGGATGTGGTGCCAAAGAAGAGACTGCGGATGGCAAAATCCTGTTGCAATTGTTCGCGATATTGAGCGCCTTCTGCAAACCAACGGCCTTGCCAGGTCTCGTGAATGCCCAGGCGCATACCAATCGGGTGAACTTTACGTCCCATAATTTCTCCTTCGTCCTTTCGGCTAGGCTTCGCGTTCGCGCAGAACGATGGTCACGTGAGAGGTACGGCGCAGGAGGGGCTTAAATCGCCCACGCGCTCCAAAACGACGCCACTTGCGGGTCGGGCCTTCATCGGCAAAGATGCTGGCGACATAGAGCTCATCGCGGCTCAAACCGAAGTTCTCTTCGGCATTCGCCACTGCCGAGGCCAGCAACTTATACAATGGGCGCGCTGCCCGCTTGTTGGTCAGGCGCAAGATTTCCAGCGCCTCATTGGCATCTTTCCCACGCACCAGATCTACCACCAAGCGCACTTTCTGCGCCGAGATCGGCAGGTAACTTAATCGAGCACGGACATCCATAAGGCACTCTCCTAGGCCTTCTTCTCGGCCACGTGCCCGCGGAAAGTGCGGGTAGGGGCAAATTCGCCCAAGCGATGCCCCACCATGTTCTCGGTGATGTAAATCGGAACATGGCGACGGCCATCATGGACGGCAATGGTGTGGCCGATCATTTCAGGATAGATCACGCTGGCCCGGCTCCAGGTGCGGATAACTTTCTTTTCGCCCCTCAAATTCATCTCGCGGATGCGTTTGAGGAGCTTCGGATCGACAAATGGGCCTTTTTTCAATGAACGAGACATATCTGCCTGCTTCCTCCGTTATCAGCCGGTTTTGCTACGCCGACGCACAATGTACTTGCTCGTTTTCTTGTTACGGCGGGTCTTGTATCCCAATGCGGGTTTGCCCCATGGGGTGCGCGGACCGGGTTTACCGATCGGCTGGCGACCCTCACCACCGCCATGCGGGTGATCGCGCGGGCTCATGGCCGAGCCGCGCACTGTTGGGCGAATGCCCAGATGTCGCTGGCGACCGGCTTTGCCGAGTTTGATGTTGCCGTGATCCAGGTTACCAACAACGCCGATCGTAGCATAGCAGGATTGGTGAATCAAACGCACCTCACCCGAAGGCAGACGCACCTGAGCGTAATCGCCTTCTTTGGCCAACAGTTGTGCGGCGCCACCGGCGGCACGCACCAGCTGACCACCCCGACCGGGATAGAGTTCGATGTTATGCACCATCGTACCTACCGGAATGTTGGCAATCGGCATGGCATTGCCGGGGCGGATCTCCGCATTTGGCCCGGAAACGACGGTATCGCCAACCTTCAATTCCAGCGGAGCGATAATATACCGCTTTTCACCATCCGCATAATGTAGCAAAGCCAGGCGAGCCGTGCGGTTGGGATCGTATTCGATGGCCGCCACACGTGCCGGAACACCATGCTTATCGCGCTTGAAATCCACGATGCGCAGGTGGCGACGATGACCGCCGCCACGGTGGCGTACGGTCACGCGTCCGTAAACGTTGCGGCCACCGCTCTTGCGCAACGGAATGATCAAAGAACGTTCCGGCTCCGTCTTGGTAATCTCTTCAAAAGTGTAGCCGGTCATACCGCGCTGACCGGGGGTAACGGGTTTATATTTCTTCACAGCCATTCTACACCCCTTCCATGAACTCCAGGGTTTGACCTTCCGCCAGCGTGACGATGGCCTTCTTATAACCCGGGCGGCGGACGAGAACGCGGCGGCTGCGCGCGCGGCGGCTGCGTTTGGCAGGCACATTGATGATGTTCACCTTCACCACCTCTACGTCAAACAGCGTCTCGACCGCGTCCTTCACCAACGTGCGGGTGGCATCCTCGCTGACTTCAAAGACGTACTGGTTCCATCTTCCTTTTTGGTAATTGGTCTTCTCCGTCACCAGCGGGCGGCGCAAGACTTCATAAATCGTCGTCATACCTCACCTCTCATCCCAAATGAGCCGTCAGAACATCCAGCGTCTGCAAAGGCATGAGCACTTTCTCAAAGCCAAGCAGGTCGCGGATGTTGAGATAGGAGGCCAGCAGCACTTTGGTATCCGGCAGGTTATGGGCAGCGCGCATGACCATCTCATAAGTGGCATCTTTTTGCGGCATGAGGATCAAAGCGCTGGCATCGCCGACCAGGTTTCGCAGCGCCTCGGCCACCAGGCGCGTCTTAGGTTCGCTCAGGTTTAGATGCTCCACGAGCACAATTCCTGATTCGGCCGCTTTGGCCGAAAGTGCAGAACGCAAGGCGGCTCGACGCATCTTTTTGGGCATACGCTGCTCATAGCTGCGTGGGTGCGGCGTGTGCACTTTGCCACCACCAACCCACTGCGGCGCGCGGATCGAACCCTGACGAGCGCGCCCCGTCCCTTTCTGACGCCACGGCTTCCGACCACCGCCGGAGACCTCGGCCCGCGTTTTGGTATCATGCGTCCCCAGGCGAGCATTCGCCATCTGGCGCACATAAGCCTGATGCATCAGGTCCACACGGATCGGCGCTTCAAAGATCGCCGCCGGCAACTCCACCTGACGCACAACATTTCCTTGTAGGTTAAGAACATCCACAATCATCGCTCGTGCACTCCTGGCGCTATTGCTTGCGCGCCTCTTTGATCAGGATCAGGCCACCTTTGGGCCCCGGCACAGCACCGCGCACACCGATCAGATTACGCTCCGGGTCCACCAGCACGACCTTCAGGTTCTGTACGGTTACGCGCTCCGCGCCCATGTGGCCGGGACGGCGTGAACCTTTGTAAACCCGTCCGGGATCGGTGTTGGAGGAGTTAGAACCGGGTGCGCGCCAACGATCCGATTGGCCATGGGTCTTCGGACCACCTGCAAAATGATGCCGCTTCACGCCGCCCTGGAATCCTTTGCCCTTGCTGGTGCCCACGACATCCACGCGCTCACCGACGGAGAAGACATCCACGGTCACCTTATCGCCGACCGAAACTTGCGGCTCCTTGACGCGGAATTCGCGCAGGTAACGCAAGGGAGGCAGGTTGGCGGCCTTCAAGTGCCCCAATTCGCCGGAAGTTAGGCGCTTGGGGTTAATCTCAGCAAACCCAAGTTGCACGGCGGAGTAACCATCTTTCTCCGGCCGACGAACCTGGGTTACATAGCATGGCCCAGCCTCGATCAGCGTGACGGGCACGGCCACACCACGCTCATCGAAGATCTGGGTCATGCCGATCTTCTTGCCAATCAGCCCTTTGAGCATTCCGTTTTCTCCTTCTTCCAAAGATTAGCAATTGTTGGAGACTGTCAACCGGGGCTTCGGTTGCATCATCTCCGCACAGGGCAGTCAAGCAGCCGGCTGAGACGCTCTCTCCGTCACAGAAACGGGCCGTTCTTGCCCTGTGTTGAAAAGACAAACCTAGATTTTGATCTCGATATCCACACCCGCCGGCAAATTCAGACGCATGAGCATGTCAATCGTCTTGGAATCCGGATCGAGAACATCGATCAGCCGGTTGTGGGTGCGAATTTCAAAGTGCTCGTGCGAATCCTTATCGATGAAAGTCGAGCGCCGAATTGTAAACCGTTCTATGTTTGTTGGCAAGGGTACAGGCCCTACCACACGCGCACCAGAGCGTTCTGCCGTCTCGACAATGCGTCGAGCAGACTGATCGAGGATGCGGTGATCGTATGCTTTTAAGCGGATGCGAATGCGTTGTTTGGTCATAGGTCGCCTACTCTAGGATCTTGGTGATCACGCCGGCGCCGACGGTCAGACCGCCTTCGCGAATGGCGAACTTCGAGCCTTGCTCCAGCGCCACCGGCACAATCAACTCCACTTCCAGGTTCACGTT
>DAOUBG010000025.1:0-64937 GCA_034432895.1 Anaerolineales bacterium | reverse complement strand
GAACGGACGGCCCTCCTGCTGCGCGGCTACGCCGGCATTGCCCTGGTGCACCGCTTTGGCTTCTGGATGACCCGCCGCCTGCTGGCCGCCTTCCTGCCCTGCGCCGAGGCGGATCTCTCCCACCGCCTGCTGCAGCCGCTCTACGGCGAACTGACCGAGATCACCGAGGCGGAAGCGCAGCGCCTGCATACCCGTCACCCCTGGATCGCCGAGCGTGCCCTGAAGTTGCTGGCCGGCCGCCGCCTGCCGGAAGAGCGCTATCTCTACCAGGACCTGTTCGCCGCGCTGGGCGGCCTGCTTGCCGACGATCCCTTTGCTCAAGAGCGCAAACTGACCACCTTGCTGCCGCTGGCCTTCAAGTATCAGGGGCGGATCGAAGACGCCCGCCGCCTCTTCGAGCGCGCCACGCAAGCCAATCCCAACGACGCCGTCTCCTGGCAAGCCTGGGCGCTGCTGGAGAAGGAGCAGGGGCGGATCGAAGACGCCCGCCGCCTCTTCGCGCGCGCCAGCCAGGCCGACCCCAAACACGCTCCCACCTTACAAGCCTGGGCGCTGCTGGAAGCGCAGAACGGCGGGCCAGATCGGGCCGAGGCCATCCTGCGCCAGGGGCTGGAACAGGTGGGCGAGCGGCGCGGGCGCGCCCTGCTGCTTGCCACCCTGGGCAGCCTGCTTGCCCGCCGCAAAGATTATTCCCAGGCCGAAGATTGCTTTCACGAAGCGCTGGCGCTGGACGAAAAGAACCCCCTTACCCACTACCACTTCGCTGTGGATTGCCTGCTCCCCCAGGGGAAACAGAAGGAGGCCTGCGATCATTTGCGCCGGGCGCTGGCCCTGAATCCGCGCAAAGCGCGTGACCGCCGACGAATTGAAGACGCCCTGCGCCGGTATTGTCCTCCTTGATACTAGCCAGCTGCTATGACAGAAGCCTTTTGTTTCTGCGCCTGTGCCACCTAGAGTATGAAATGACGAGCGGGCATTTTCCTGGCGGGTTGCTGACCAGTGGTCATAGCACAACCGCCATGCAATTCTCCCATAAGCCTCAAGCAGGTCCTCACCGCAACCGCCCAATAGCGGCTTCCCTTTTGACCCGCGGCCTCGGCGTTTCTCTGTATCCTAGCACCGTATGAAAATCATTCAGCCGGTTACCGTGTGAGCGCATGGTTCATGCCGGCTGAGCCTTTTTGAGGGGTTGGCGTTTTTTGGCCCGCTTGGCGCTCGAAATACACCGCCAAGAGCCTCTTAGGCAATCGGTGGTAAACTGCTTTCGATAGGAGCGTTCGGCCAAATTTTACCGCCCTCCCACCGTTCCCGGTCCACGGTCTACGGTCCATCGCTCACCGTCCGCTAAACCTTCCGCTCCACGACGAAATGGATCAGGTCCTCAATCGCCCGGCGTTCCACCGAAGGTGGGAAACGATCCAGGATTTCCAGCGCCTGCCGCACGTAGCGACGCGCTTCTTCCTGAGCCTGGTCCAGCGCCTCGCTCTGGCGTATGGATTCCACCAGATGGGAGACGATCTCTCTGTTGCGCCAATCGCCGTTCAGCAAGGCATGGACATGCGGGTCTTGCGGATGGCTCTCGATGTAGTACAGGGTGGGCAGGGTAATCAACCCCTGGTGAAGATCGGAGCCGACCGGCTTGCCCAGCATCGTCTGCTCGCTGCTGAAATCGAGGATATCATCCATGATCTGGAAGGCCATGCCGATGTGGTAACCCATCTTGGCCAGGTTTTCGATCTCGCTCCGTTCGATCGGGCTGATCAGGGCGGCGCCGCGCGTGCTCATTTCAAAGAGCGAAGCGGTCTTAGCATAGATACGGCGGTAGTAGTGCTCACGGTCCCGCAGGCCGCGTCCCTCGAAAAGCTGGGTCAGCTCGCCGTTGACGATGATCGCTAAGGTCTCGGCGAAGGCTTTCATGATCTCCAGGTTATCGATCTCTGCGGCGAGATGGGCGGCACAGGCGAAAAGGTAATCGCCGGTGAGGACGGTGGCCGCCGGAGACCATTGGGCATTCAGGGTGGGCATGCCACGTCGCAGGAGGGCGCCATCAATCAGGTCATCGTGGACCAGGGTGGCGGTATGGAGCATCTCCACTGCCGCGCCCAGGGTGATGATCTTATCCTGCGGCGCGCCCAACATGGCACCGATCAACACGATTAAGGTAGGGCGGATACGTTTGCCACCGGCCGCCAGTAAATGGTCCAATGCATGACGCAGATCGGGCAAATGCTGTGGCGAGATCTGAGTCCGCATCCGCTCTTCAATGAGTGCTAAATGCTCCTGTAACAAAGGTATCGCGTATACGTTCATCGTGCTCAATCAAGACCTCCCCAGGCAAAGAGGTAAGCTGCGTTGCGGGTCGTAACGGCAGCCACTTCTTCCTGGTCACATGAAAGGATTTGTGCTATTTTATCAGCAATATAGCGGATATGGGCAGGTTCGTTCCTTTTTCCACGAACGGGAGCCGGCGCTAGGAAAGGAGCATCGGTCTCTAAAAGCAGGCGCTCCGGTGGCAGGGCAGCAATGAGAGCAGCACGTTCTGCCCGATACGTGACCGGCCCCCCCACTCCGAGGTAGAACCCCAGCGCCAGCGCCTGCTGTGCAATCTCCAAATTGCCGGAGAAAGAATGAAATACACCCGGCCGTTCCGCCAGGGGGTGCCCCGTGGCCCGTAGCTCGCCGACCCAATTTTCCAACAGGCGGAGCAAGTCTTCCGAGCACGGACCTGCGGCGGCATCCCCTTTTTCGCGCAGATGCAGGATCACGGGCAGGTTCACTTCGGCGGCCAGGTCCAATTGCCGACGTAGCACTTCTTGCTGGGGCGCGGCCGGGGCGGCATCCCAGTAATAATCCAGCCCGATCTCGCCGATTGCCACCACTTTGGGTGCGCGCGCCAGGCGACGCAAGACTTGCGACGTCCCGTCGCTCCAGGTGCGTGCCTCGGTGGGATGCACTCCCACAGCGGCGAAAAGCATCGGCGAGGCCTGAGCCAGTTTGACAGCCGCTTCGCTCGAGGTCTCATGCAGCGCCGGGATAAGGATGCGGATCAGGCCGGCAGCCTGTGCCCGTTGGAGCACCTGTTCACGATCGGCAGCAAAGCGATCCAGGTCCAAGTGGCAATGCGTATCGGTGAGCTTCATTTCACCCCGGCAATGCGCAAACCATCTTCCAGGATCGCCTGGACACGATCGGCATGGGTGGTTTCGCAATAGACGCGCAGGATGGGCTCCGTACCGCTGAAGCGGATGAGCATCCAACCGCCATCTTCCAGCCGGAACTGGAAGCCATCCAGCGTGTTCAAGCCGATCACCCGCAATCCGCCGATCGTCTGCGGATTGGCGCTCAGAATGCGCTGCTCACGGGAGGCGCGATCGCCACTGAAGGGGCTATCGACGCGGTCATAGAAATATTCCTGACCCAACTTCTGGAAGAGCAATTCGAGTAGCTGCGAAGGGCGGCGCCCAGTCTTGACCATAAAATCGAGCAAGTACAGGCCGGCCAGGATGCCATCGCGTTCCGGGACGTTGCCGCGGAAGGCGTAGCCGCCGCTTTCTTCGCCGCCGATCAGGGCCTGGACCTCGAGCATCTTCGGCGCCACGTACTTGAAGCCCACCCCGGTCTCATATACCGGGACGCCGTATAGCTCGCCCAGGCGGTTGAGCATGGTGGTGGTAGAGAGGGTCTTGACGATCGGCCCGCGCTCACCGCGGATTTCCAGCAGGTAGTAGGCAAGCAGTGCGTAGACGCGCAATTGATTGACGAATTGTCCATGCTCATCCCCCAGGCCGAAGCGATCGGCATCGCCATCGGTGATCAGCAAGGCATCGGCCGCGTGTTCGCGGGTGGCCTGCAGGCCGATGTTAACGTTCGGTGGGATCGGTTCCGGGCGCTTCATTTCCGGGAAAATGGGGTTGCGGGTGTTGTGAATCTCGATGATGCGCGTTTTGCCACCTCCTAGCAGGCGCGGAAACCAGCCGGCGCCGTTGCCCCACATCGGGTCAACCACCAAAGTCAGGCCGGCCTGGCGCAGGGGTTCGAGCTCGACCAGGGTTTGGATGTGCTCGATATAGGCCGGCGCGGGGTCGAAGCGGATCAGTCGCCCCTGGGCTTCGGCCTCGGCAGCGCTCATGCGCTTCACGCCCTCGAGCGTGGGCGGGATCAGCGCCTCGATCGCCTTCAGCCCTTCCGGCGGGATCGCCCCTCCGTGCTCATCGCGCACCTTGAAGCCGTTATCGGTGGGCGGATTGTGCGAAGCAGTGATGTTGATCGCGCCGCAAGCTTTTTGGTGCACCACAGCATAGGCGATGACCGGGGTCGGGGTGGCATCCTGGGTCAGGTAAACGCGCAAGCCGTTGCCGGTCAGCACTTCTGCTGCTGCCAGGGCAAAATTTTCGGATTGGAAGCGCTTATCGTGGCCGATCACCACCCATTCCTCTTTTTTTCCCTGTTGCAACAGATAGGAAGCAAACCCCTGCGTGGCACGGCGAACGTTATCGAAGGTGTAATCCTCGGCGATCACGCCGCGCCAACCATCGGTGCCAAAACGGATCTGGTAAGTCATTGCACAACTCCTCTCGGATGATTTTATTTCCAACGTCGGATCACCAGCACGGCATTGTGTCCCCCAAAGCCAAAGGCATTGCTGATGGCGAGATCTATTTTTTTCTCTCGCGCTTGGTTGGGGATATAGTCCAGATCACACTCCGGATCGGGCGTTTCGTAGTGAATCGTCGGCGGGAGCACTCCTTCGCGCACGGCCTGGACGCAGAAGATGGCCTCCAGCGCGCCGGTAGCGCCCATCATGTGACCGGTCATGGATTTGGTCGAGGAGACCGGGATGGAATAGGCCAGCTCGCCAAAGGCGGCTTTGATGGCGCGCGTTTCGGCGGCATCATTGAGCGGTGTAGCTGTGCCGTGCGCATTGATATAGCCGACTTCGTGCGGCGCCACGCCGGCGACTTCCAGCGCCTTGCGGATGGCGGCGGCACCTCCCCGCCCCTGATCGTCCGGCGCGGTGACGTGATAGGCATCGGCGGTGGCGGCGTAACCGGCCAGTTCGGCCAGAATTTCGGCGCCGCGCGCCCGGGCATGACTTTCCCGTTCCAGCACCAGCACGGCGGCCCCTTCGCCCATCACCAGGCCATCGCGGTTCTTATCGAAAGGTTGCGGCGTCATCGAGTAATCCTCGCGCCGCGACATCGCTCCGATCCGATCAAAGGCGGCAATACCGGTGGAGGTGATCGTTGCTTCAGCTGCGCCGGCCAGGACGACATCCACCATTCCGGCCTTGAGCATTAACCAGACCATGCCGATCCCATCCGCGCCGGAAGCGCAGGCCGAGGCCACGGAGAAAGAGGGTCCCTTGAGCCCCAGGTCAATGCTCACCAAGCCGGCACCGCCATTGGCCATCAGCATCGGGATCAGAAACGGACTGATGCGCCGCGGCCCTTCGTCCTTCAAGGTAAAAATGGCATCTTGGAGCGATTTCAGCCCGCCGATGGCCGAAGAGATGACTACACCGATGCGCCCAGCGTTTTCTTCGGTGACTTCCAGGCCGCTTTGAGCCCAAGCCTCTTTCGCCGCCACCGTGGCAAATTGCTCATACCGATCGCGGCGCCGGGCCTCTTTGGCATCCATATAGCGTTCGGGAACGAAGTTTTTCACCTCGCAGGCGATCTTCACCAGGGAATTGCTGGCATCGAACAGGGTGATCGGCGCTACGCCGGAAACACCTCGCACGGCATTTTCCCAGGTTTCTTTGACGTTAAGACCCAGTGGGCTGACCGTGCCCATACCGGTGATCACAATCCGTTCAGACATCGTTCCTCCTTAGGACAGGATTCCAGAAAAATGGAGAGTTCATTCGAGCAATCCATGCGCTTCGAGCAAGGGACGATCGGAAAGCACATCTTGTGTAGGACCATCGGCGACAATGCGACCTTCATCCATAACCAGCGTGCGCGGCAGCAGCTCCCGCGCCATGGGCAAGTCATGGGTTGAGATCAGCATGGTCATATCCAGATCGTGCAACAAGCGGATCAGGGTGCGACGGGCACGCGGATCGAGGCCGGCGGTCGGTTCATCCAGGATCAACACTTCCGGCCGCATGGAAAGCACACAGGCAATAGCAACGCGTTTCTTCTCACCCAGGCTCAGGTGATGGGAAACGCGTTCGGCATAGTGGCTCATGCCTACGGCCTCGAGTGCCTGCGCCACCCGTTGGCGCACTTCCGCTTCATCCAAACCCTGATAGATCGGCCCGTAGGCCACGTCATCGAACACCGTGGGGGAAAAGAGTTGATCTTCCGGATTTTGAAAGACCAAACCCACCATGCGACGTACGCGCGCCAGGTTTTCCGTAGTCAATGGAAGGCCGCAAACCGTAATCCGACCTTCACCGCGTAATAGGCCGTTCAGGTGGAGCAGAAGGGTGGATTTGCCCGCACCGTTCGGCCCAACGAGCGCCACCTTTTCGCCCGGTGCAATCCGAAAGGAAACGCCCCGCAGGGCAACATGCCCATCTGGATATGAAAACTTGAGGTCAGAAACTTCAATGGAGTGGTGCATACTGTCTCACAGTAATACAAAGAGGACAAAAAGGCACAAGCCGGTAAAAAGAAACGCTTGCTCCAAAGGAGAAAGCCGCGGCAAGGGCAGGGCGCGTATTTCCCCATCATAGCCGCGTGCCAGCATGGCAAAATAAATGCGATCGGCACGTTCAAAGGAGCGGATCAGCAGGCTGGCCGCCATTCCACCGGTGACCTTGGCATCCCACAGCAAGCGCCTCAGGCCGGAAAGACCATCGCCGCGGCGCGCCGCCTGCGCCCGCATCAGACGCAGGGCTTCATCCATGAGCACGAACAGGTAGCGCCAGGTCAGGCTGAACATCGAAACCAGCAAGCGCGGCAACCCGATCGCCCGCATGGCTTGTAGCAAGTCGGGGAACGGCGTCGTGGCGATCATCAAGATGGCGACCTGCACCGCCAACCAGGATTTGAGCGCCAGGAAGGTAAAACGAAGCACCCCTTGGGGATAGAGCGCCAGGAAACCGAGGTGTACCAAGGGAACTTCGCCTGCTTTTGGAACGAACATCAGCGGCAAGGCCGCCAACACGAAAGGGAGAGCCAGGAAAGAACGCTTCAACAGGAATGGCGTTCCCAGCCTGGCTGCTAAGGAAACAAGGAGCAAAGAAAAAAAGAGTAAGGCATATTTGAGGCCAATCCGCAAAATCTCAACCTGCTTTACAGAGGGGGTTGGCAAGAGCGAAAGCGCCAAGATCAAACCTAAGGTCAGCACCAGTTTCACCCGTCCATCCAGGCGATGAACAGGGCTGTGACGCGGCTCATAGGGATCGAGAAAATGGATGTGCATATCGAATTCCTCTTCTCTAAACACTCAGCACTGTGAAGGCCAATAGGTCTATACTCTCGAGGGCAATCGGCCTACAGATTTTTCTTCAGTAACCGCAAGGCAAAACACTTTTTTCATTCAGAAGGTGCACTTCCGGCTTCCAGGTGAGGCCATTGTAGCAAAATGCTTTCGGTGAGCAACCGTGGATTGACACCGATATCCAGGCGATAAATAGCACGCTCCAGGTTCTGGATCAAGGCCTGGAGGTGCTGCGGCAGGAACTGGCCGGCCAGGAATTCGATATCCATCTCTCGATCGAGGTGGGTGAGCGGCAGATCGGCTTGCATGGAACGCAGGAAGACATCCCGCCAGTAGGAAAGCCAGAGTGAGAAAACCTCCCGCAGGCTCTCTTTCTCCTTTGCCAGAGATTCCGCATAGGAGAACCGTTCTACCCGTGAGGCATAGAGCAAACGATGGAGTTCTGCCAGGCGCTCGTGACGTTGTTCCAGCGCATGGGCATCCTGTGCCAAATGCAGGGCATAACCCGGTCGCCCGCCGCTTAAATGCGCCAGCAAGCGCGCTGTTTCGGCCTCCATGCCGCGCACGGTGAGAAATTCCTCCACCTCGATCAGCGGCAAAGGGCGCAGGCGAACGATCTCGCAACGCGAAGCGATGGTCGGCAGGATTTGCTCTGCACTATCGGCGGTGAGCAAGAGCAAAGCGTGAGATGGAGCTTCCTCCAACGTCTTCAGCAAGGCGTTGGCCGCGGAATCGTTGGCCTCTTGAAAGCGCAGGAACAGGGCAATGCGATAGGGGGATTGGAGCGGTTTGAGGTTAAGTAGGCCACGCGCCTCACGCACGGCATCCACCTTTAGAATGCCGCCTACGCGCTCGGATTGAACGATCAGCAGGTCTGGATGGGCACCGCTCTCGAACTGTCGGCAATCGCGGCACTTGCCACAAGGAACTCCCGGCGAAAGGGGAGAGGGACAAGAAACGGCCTGGGCCAAGCGCAGCGCCAGCGTGCGCCGACCCACTCCCGGCGGCCCGGTGAACAAATAGGCATGATGGATTTTGTGCCGCGCCACTTGCTCGCGCAGCAATTCCACTGCCCATTCGTGTCCGAGGATGTTCCAGTTTTCCATTGCCCCCTATTGTACCCTAAGAGGGAAATAGCCCCTCACCGTTCACCGCTCGGCAGTGCGTCGTTAGACGGCTACGTTCTCGATCCGGCGCACAACCATGACTACTTTCCCTTTGACTTCCAGCGGCTCGCTCTTGGGAATGCGGATCGGCTGCATGGATGGGTTGGCCGGTTTGAGCAAATAGCCGTCCTTATCCCGGTAGAAATACTTGAGGGTGGTCTCCTCACGCTCCGGCAACCAGATCGCCACCATTTCGCCGTTGTGGGCCTCGTTCACCGGCTTGAGCACGACGATATCCCCATCGTTGATCATGGCGTCGATCATCGAGTCTCCTTGGACCTCGAGGGCGAAGAGCCTATCCCGTTCGCCGGCCGGCAAGAGGCTACTGGCGATCTCTACGGCGAACGCCTCATTGTCAGTTAGATAGGAGACGCCGGGATCGAAAACCGGGATGGGAATACCGGCGGCGATCGGCCCCAGGATCGGGATGCGCACCACATCACTGATCGGGCGCGCTAGGCGCACCCCGCGCGAGACATTGCGATCCCGCTCGATCCGCCCATGCCGCTCTAGTTGATCCAGGTAGTAGTTGATCTGGGAGGTCGATTCGACGTTGATATGCTTCCCGATTTCCCGAATGGTGGGGGGATAGTGATGCTCTCGCTGGTATTCTTCCAAAAAATGCAAGATTTTATAATGCACTTCCGTGAGTCCTTTTGGTTTGCGCGCCATCATAAGAGTCTCCTTTTGAAACATTATAATCGAACATATGTTCGATTGTCAAGGTTTTTAAGCAAAGAGGACTCCGCCGCAAAAACCATCTCTGCTACATAGGTCCGATTCAATAGGAGACGGACAAACACGGACGACGATGATCGCCGCGCGGGCGATGGGGCGCTGGTTGGACGATCGAGCCTCGTTCTATCAAGCCTCATCCATGGAGCGCTAAACGTAGCACGGTATTCACCGCCGTGCAGACATTCAAACGACTATCAAGCCCATCAGACCATCGGACTATCAGACTCCGCGTTCCGTGGCCTATTCGAGCCACTAGGAAACGAACACAAGCGGTTGTGCTACAAAAACAAACGCTTGCGTTTGGTTTACAAGAGAGCCTCGCGTTAGCGCACTCCCAACGCATAGAGCAAAAGGCCGAGAGCAGTGGCAATGGCCATGCAAAGAACACAGATGACCAGGAATTTGACGATTGGGGGAAGACGGTTCATGAGGCCTCCACAAAATCGGTTTCGGCGAAAGTAGCCCAGGTTTGCCATTTCGCCTCCAGTTCGGCTTGTAGCTCGGCATATTCTTTGCCCAGGCGGGCGACTTCAAAGGGATCGGGAGGAGGGGATTCAAGACGGGCGCTCAATTCACGCAGGCGCGCTTCCATTTGGTGAATTTCCTCTTCGAGGCGCTGCATTTCGGCAAGCCGACGGCGCGCTTCGGCGGCGGCACGCTTTTGAGAAGGTGCCGGGATGGTGGCGCGGCGGGTCATCGTTTTCTTTTCGGACGCCGCTTTTTGCCGTGTCTCTTTCATCTGAGAGTAACTGCCCTCGAAAACGCTCAGGCGCGATTCTGCCGGGTCGATCTCCCAGATCTGGGTGGCCAGAGCGTCAATCAGGTAGCGATCGTGGCTGACAAGCAGGATCGTGCCCTCATAGGCGGCGAGCACGTTTTGGAGTACTTCTTGGGAAGGAATATCGAGATGATTGGTCGGCTCATCGAGCAGGAGCAGATTCGCTTGCTGCAGGGCAAGTTTCGCCAGGGCAAGGCGACTGCGCTCCCCTCCGGAGAGCATGGCTACCTGTTTGAAAACATCCTCATCGGTGAAAAGATACTTCGCCAGGTAGTGACGCGCTTCGCCGGGGAGCATAGTCGGCGCGACGGAAAGGACCTCTTCCAAGACCGTGTGCGCAGGGATGAGTCCCTCATGCGCCTGGGCAAAATAACCGACCTGAAGGGAAGCTCCAAGCACCACTTCGCCGGAAAGAGGCGGAATTTCTCCCAGGATGGTCTTGAGAAAGGTAGTCTTGCCGGCGCCGTTCGGTCCGATCAGCGCGACGCATTCGCCGCGGCGCAGGGTGAGATCGGGGACGGTGAAGAGGAGGCGCTCGGCATAACCGACCCGCAAGTCACGGGTGCGCAAGACGAGATCGCCAGAGCGCGAGCGGACCCGGAGCTGAAGGTGCAGCTGTGCTTGGGGCCGCCGCGGGGGCCTAAGGTCCCGCACGCGCCGCTCGGCTTCTTCTACGCCGAAAGCGCCGGTGGTGGTTTCCACGTCTAGTTGCGACCAGTTGCGGTGAAGGGCGTCTTCCAATCCCGCTTGTTCTATCGCCTGCAGGTGACGCGTTAGACGCCGCAGGCGCCCTTTGGCCTGCTGAACGTTTTGCCCAGCAATGTTGCGTTTGATATAATCAATTTCTTTAAGCAAGCGCTCACGCTCACGGGCATAGAGTTCTTCCTCGCGGACCAGGCGTTCCTGACGCTGTTGCAGATAGGCGGAATAATTGCCGCGATAAAAGGTGAGGCCTTGGGGTGAGAGTTCGAGAATTGCCTGGCAGGTTTGATCGAGAAAATAGCGATCGTGAGAGACGATGATGGCTGCGCCTTCCCAGCGGTTGGCAAGATATCCTTCGAGCCATTCGACGGCGGCTACATCGAGATGATTCGTAGGTTCATCCAGTAGGAGCACATCCGGCTCGGAGAGGAGCAGGTAGGCCAGGCCGGCCCGCGTGCGCTGACCGCCGGAAAGATGTTCGAGAGGTCGATGATATTCTTCTTCACGAAACCCCAAACCATTGAGCACATAGCGAATGCGTGCCTCCCAGCTATAGCCGCCGCGGCGCTCAAAGTTTTCCTGGAGATGGGCATAGCGCTCGAGCAGCAGCGGATCGGGAGCACGGGCGATGGCTTCTTCGAGGCGATGCAGTTCTTCTTGTTGGGCCAAGAGATCGGAGAGTGCCTGACGGGCAAATTCCCATAGGCTCTGGGCAGAATGAAAATCGGCTTCTTGGGGAAGATAGCCCAGGCGAACCTGGCGAGCGCGGCGAACTTCACCGGAGGTAGGCTCTTCTTCACCGATCAGGATGCGTAAGAGGGTAGTTTTGCCACAACCGTTCGGGCCGATCAATCCGTAACGGGTGCGCGGCGGCAGATCGAAGATGACATTGCGAAAAAGGTCTCGCCCGCCATAGGATTTGGTCAGGTCGGTTACCTGCAAGAGGGACATGTCATTCTTCGGGATGAGGAGCTTCGGGCAGGTGAAGCATCTTTTCCTTGCCCAGTTCCAGCGAACGCTGATAAGCGGCCCAAACGGCGCGCGAAATGGCCGTGCGGAAGCCGGCCTTTTCCAAGTAGTAGAGGGCCTCGGCTGAAGTACCGCCGGGAGAGGTCACCTGATTGCGTAAGGTGGCCGGATGTCGCCCGGCCTGTTGGTAGTAGAGCACCGAGCCTTTGATCGTCTGGACGACCAACTGTTCGGCAATGCGGCGAGGGAAGCCTAGGTGGACTCCGGCATCGATCAACGCTTCCATGAAGAGGAACACGTAGGCCGGGCCGGTGCCGGAAAGGGCTGTGGCCATATCCAGGAAGTATTCATCCTCGACGAACACTTCTTCCCCTAATGCACCGAGGAGCTGGCGCGCCATTTCGCGCTGCTCTGGAGTGACGGCGGCGGAAGCCGTCCAGACGGTGATTCCCTCGCCGATCTGCCCCGGCGTATTTGGCATCGAACGCACCACGGCCGGATGAGCCAGCCCTTGAGCGAGCTTATCCAGGCCGGCGCCGGCAACGATGGAAAGCACCAGCGCCTGCGGTTGGATTTGTCCTTTGAGCCCTCGAAGCACAGTGCTCAGGCGCTGTGGCTTGACCGATAAGACGACCACTTGCGCCTGTGCAGCAGCAGAGGCGTTATCGGTCGAAACAGAAAGGCCGTAGGTCCGCGCCAGCTCTGCGAGGCGTTCGAGGCGTGGGCCGGCGGCGATCAGCTGCTCCGGCCGGGCCAATCCCCGACGCAAGATGCCTTTGATCATGGCCTCCGCCATAACCCCTGGACCGATAAAAGCGATCTTTTCCATATATTCCCTTCCGATGCATCAACGTTGGTGCAGCCGATCGGCCGCTTCTTCGGTGAGTGGAATAAAAACCTGCACGCGCGTGCCCTTGCCGGGGGCCGAGAGGATGTTCAAGACGCCATTAATCAGCTCGGTACGCTCGGCCAGGTTGATCATGCCTAGGCTCCCGCGTTTTTCATAGGATTGCATTACCGATTTCACATCGAACCCGACGCCATCATCCTGGATTTCCAGGAGCAGGATATCGTTCTGAATGGGCCTCAGGCGCACCCAAATGTTGGCAGCACGCGCATGTTTGCGGGCATTGTTCACCGCTTCTTCGACAATGGAGAAGATCACGCCCTGTTTGCCCACTTCCAATTGGGGAAGGACGCTTTCGTCTACTTCGATGATCACGTTTTGATTGAAGGTTTCGCGCATTTTATCGGCCATGGCCTGCAAGGCAGCCGGCAACCCCTGCGTTTCGAGCACCAGGGGGCGCAACGTGAAGAGCATATGACGGATTTCTTTCACCGTTCGATGGGCTAGGTCTTCGATCTTCTCTAGCTCTTCCAGCGCCTGTTGTACATCGCGTTGAACCAATCGGCGGGCGATATTCAGTCGCATGGCAATCGCGGAAACAGACTGGGTAGGGCCATCATGCAGATCGCGCGCCAGTTTTTTGCGCGCCTCTTCGTGAATTTCGGCCATGCGTTCCTTTTCTTCGAGCAGGCTCTGATAAAGGCTGGCATTCTGGATGGCCGTGCTCATCTGCCGCGCCAGGATATCTAGGATTTCGCGCCGTTCTTCGGTGAAGTACTGCGGCTCCGGATGGGCGAAGATCAGCGCCCCGTAGAGGTCTAGACCGGTATAAAGCGGTAGACAGTAGGCGGAAGTACACTGATGAAAAGCCACAATCCGTCCCAATTCCGGATCGGTGCTAATGCGCTGGGTGAGGATGGGGGTGCGTTCATCAAAGAGGGTTTTCAAAATGCCTTTTTCCCCTTCCAACTCAATCCGGCGATCGCTAAAAGTGAAGCGATGTTCGGCGGCGACGTAGAGCTTCCCCTCGCGGAAAAGCAACACCGCGCTCACCAGTGGGTTGATTCCGGGGTCTATCTCCGGTGAAAGCGCCGAATCGGCCAGCTCAAGCGCCGATTCGATGATGCGTTGGTAGCTCAGGGTGCTGGTCAATGCGGAGGCCAGTTCATAAACCGCGCGCAGACGCTCATTTTCCACGCGGCGTTTTTCGGCCTCCGCGACCAGAAGGGCACGCCGCCGGGCGCGCAATTCTTCTATTACCCGATAGCCCAAAAAACCAAAAGTGACGCCGAAAATCAGAAGGGAGGCAAGCGTGGCCCCTAGGAGCAAAGGGGATACCGCTCGGGAGAACAAACCATAGGCAGTGACAAAGAGCGCGTAGAGAAAAGCGATCAGCAGCGCACCGCGCCATTCAAAATACAGCGCGGCACTAAATAGAGGGAGCAGCCCGGCCAGTATCAATCGAAAATCGAACGAATCAAGAAGTAACGAGAAAGCAATCGCCCAGCTCCAATCAAAGAAAACGTTCAGTTGACGGTGATAGCTCAGGCGGGCATTCAACGCGGCCAAGACAGTCAACCCCAAGTTCCACAACACACCGAGCATTAAGACAAGGCCTGACCAAATCCCTATTCCACTGCTCAGGCCTAAGGAAACGCTCAGCGCCAGCAGCGTTAACCAGCGCAAAGAAATTACCAACCAATCGGCAATGAAGGGAGAATCGGCAGTCTTCATGTGCATTGTCTTTACATTCTACCAGGCTAGGATGAAATCTCAAAGGAGCGCGAGGATTCTGGCATTACCAATCCCACCACCATTCCCGGAAGGATCCAAAGATTTGGCTGAGCCAGGGAATCTTGTGTCAGATGGTATAGGGCAATGGCGATAAGGAAAAAGATGGCGGCACGCATCACAGCACGACCAAACGCCGAACGCTGTGCCAGGGAAAGCGCATCCGCCAAAAAGTGAAACCAGAAGATGAGAAACAAGAAGAACCCCAAAAGGCCGCTTTCGGCCAGCAGGCGAACATACAAGTTTTTAGGATTGGGAAAGAGCACGCTTTGAGGGGTGAGATGCTGGGAAATTTCCGGCACAAAGGTGAGCACCCATTCCGGCAAAGCAGGATACATGTAGAAACCGGCCGCGCCGGCGCCCACACCCAAGATCGGCGAACGTTCCCAGGCCGCCAGAGCGCTGAGAGCATAGGCGGCGCGCGGGCCAGCATAGATCTTCACGAGGTAATCGCTGAGATTTTCTGCCCTCACATTCCACAGCGCGGCAAAATAAGGATGACGAGCAAGGAAGAACCCGGTGCCGATCAGCGCTACGCCGAACAAAACGAGCAAGAGAAGACGCATACCCAGCGCCATCTTCCCAACGCGGAAACCATGCCAGAACCAACGCCCACCTTTAGCAAGAGCTTCCCGAGCAACTAGGAACGTGGCGAGGAGAAAGGTGACTACAGTGATCAAGATGCCACTGCGGGAATAGGAGGCAAGGAGCACGATGAGGCTACAAACACCGAGAAGGAAATCCCATTTGCGCTGGCCGGTAGGCGAAAAACGCTCAAAAAGGGCGGCAAAGAACCAGGGCAGGTAGAGACTGAACATCTGCGCGCCCAGCCAAGAAGGCTCCATTGTCAGCCCGGAAACACGGCCGCTTTTCAGCGGGGCGCGCATGGAAAAAGAAAACTGCCATTCGCGAATTGTGGAAATAGAGATCAAAGGCGTATAGAACGCCACCATCTGCACCGCGCTCCAGAGCAAATTGGCCACCAACCCCACCATCAGCCAACGCAGGCTAAAACGCAAACTTTCTTCGTCCTGATTCATCCAAATGGAAGCCAGGAAAAAGGCCAATCCCAAGCCAAACGTCACCCAAGCGCGCAACGCGCGCCCAAGATATTCTTGACCACGCAACGGCAGCGGATCGAGCCAAGCGCCAAAGGCCGTCGAAAGACCCCAAGCGCAGAGGAAAAGCACCAATGGCCAGAGAGCATTGCGCCAGGGGAAAGGTTCTCGTTCCCACCTCCAGCGCCAGAACAACACCATCAAAAGAAGCGCAAGCGGATAGGCGGCCAGAGGGCGAACGTAAGTCGTCGCCCCAAGGAAAGGAAAATAGCGAAAGTTTGTCACCGGCAAGGTGACCAGCACAGCCGCCCAGAGCAGGCGAGAAAGGCGAACGGAGCGGGAGGCGCGGTTCATCGGCGACGAGAGGAAGGATGCCACGGAGCGACGAAAAAAACGGCCAGCGCGGCGAGAAAGCTCAGGCCAAGACTGCCGCTGAGCAGACAAACGGCCAGAGACGGGCGGCGTTCCAAAGGCAAGCCTTCCCGCTGTGTGACCCGTAGCTGGATCCAGGCGTTCAGCCCTTTATCTTGCGCCAGGGCTTGAGTCACCGCATTGGCAAAGGCCTCGGCCCAGGTGACAGCCAGAAGCGTAGCGCGCTGCGGTTGCGGATCATAGGCATAGAAATGCCAGCCGCCTTCGCCCGGCTGTCCCAGCTGGAGTTTGCCGCGGCGCAGATCGGCCACAGTCACGTCATCGGCACGCTCGGCCACTTGTCGAAGGACTTCATCCGACCAAGCGATCTCTTCCAATTTGCGCGTTTCGCGTTCCAGGTAATAGAATTGCTCGCGGTCGGTATTGGTCGGCCAGGCTTTTTCCATGTTGAAATCAACCAGCACCGTGGCACGAGCGCGATACGGAAGCGGCGCCAAGGAGTAGACGGCCATACCGAGCAACGCACCCAGAAGAAAAGAAGCCAACCAAAAGCGCCAGGCACGCAATAGGATGAGCAGGTCATCCAGAGAGGGAGGAAGGAAGAGAGGAGCAACCATCGCTGTTCACGCTTTGAGAGATTTCGCCGCACGCAAGATCATCTGCCGTCTGCGCCAGTTCCAGAAAGGAGCGATAACCCGGCGGACCAAGTACTTTGCTACGATCACCGAAAAGAGAGCGCCACCCTCGCGGAAGTGGACGCGCAGCATCTCCGGCCAACAACGATCGTCGGCAACAAGCGTCTTGCCGCGCAGATGGAGGCGAAAGTTAGCCCAGGTTTGCGGTATATAGACGATCGGGGCACGGGCGGCAATGCGCACCCAGAGATCGTAATCCATCGCAAAGTAGAAAGATGGGTCAAGTGGTCCGACTTGATGCCAAAGCGAAGCGCGGAAAAAAGCCGCCTGCTGGGGGATATGCACATAACCGCGCCGCAGCCGGCGATAATCGGTTTGACGAGCATCAAACTTGCCGATCACGCGCCCTTCCTCGTCGATGAAATTGGCATCTCCGTAGACCAGCCCAATCTGAGGGTGCTCCAGGAGGAATTGCACCGCGGCCCACACCGCGCCCGGCTCATAGGTGTCATCCGAATTCAGCCAAGCGAAGATTTCGCCATGGGCATGAGCAAAACCTTTGTTGATCGCATCCGTCTGACCCCGATCGGGTTCCGAGACCCACCAGGCAAGACGATCGGCATACTTCCGAATGATCTCCAGGCTACCATCGGTGGAGCCCCCATCCACGATGATATATTCCAGGCGAGGGTAATCCTGGGAAAGCACCGAGCGAATGGTAGCCTCCAGGAACTGTGCCTGATTATACGAGGGGGTGACGATCGAAACAAGTGGCCAGGAGGTGTCCATACGGTCTAGGGTTGAAGCAGGTAGATTCGATATCCTTCCCCTTCAGCGAATAGGGGCAAGGATTGTAAGTAAGATTGCAGCGCCGGCTGGCGGCGAAAATCGGCCAGGTCGGCAACGACGAAGTAGCGTTTCCCCGCGGTTAGTTCGACAAAGAGTGCATGTGGTTCTTTTCCCTTGCCGCTCCGTTGCTCACTATAAGCCAGATCGGCCGAGGAAGGCCAAGCCTGCGAGGGTTGCCAGCCCCAGTAGGCCAGGGAAAGGCCATAATCGGGAGTGAGAGCGATCACCCCAGGACGATGCTCCAGTTTCTCCCCGATCTCGGCCCACATGGCAGCCTGAGGGCGGTAATCCACCGCTTTCAGCTGGGCACGCAGCTCCCAAAGCGTGCCGAACAAGACATAAAGCAAAACCAAAGCTGCGGCCCAACGGAAAAAGGGAGTGGAGAGAGGCACAGATAGGGCGGCGAGGAGAAGATCGAATAACGGAGCAGAGGAAAGCGCCACCAACGGGATCAGCGGCAGATGGTAGTAATCGTGGGTCGTGATGTGATGGGTAAAAGCAAAGCCGTAAAGCCAGTAACCTACCCAGAGCGCTGGCAGGGAGGTCAAAAGCGTTGCCGAGCGGGTGGAGGCACGAGGGGAGACCAACAGCACAAGACCCAAAAGCCCAAGGGCAATAGGCAGAACACCGGCCGCACGGTTGGCTTCCTGCATCCACCGGAGATAGGTAGTAGGTTGAAGCCACAATTGTGGGAAGAAACGCCCCCCGAATTGCTGAGCGAGGAAGCCGGTCCAGAGGCCGTAGGCAAGATAAACCGTTGCCGGTATGGCTATTAGCAGCGCCAGCGCAAGCGTTTGCCAAAGCCGCTCTTTGGAACGGTTTTCTTTCCAGAAAAAACGGCCGAACAGGGGAGGATAAACAAAGAAAAGGGCCGGAAATTTGACCAGGATCGCCAGCCCACCCGCAAGCGCAGCCGGCCAGGCGCGCCGCCAGGTGGGGGATTCTTGCCATCGGTCAAGGGTCCACCAGAAGGCGACCAGCAACATCACCATAAGCGGATCGGGTTGGAAGCTACGGCTGGCAATCACGGCATAGGAAGGAAAGAGATAGAGCGCCAGGGAAAGTGAAGCCGCCCCTGCAGAGAACCTGCGGCACACCAACAGCCAGAGAAAAAGACCGCCGATCACCCAAAAGGAGGCGGAATATAGACGCGCTACCCAAAGGGCTTCACCGGTGAAATTGTAAGTCCATGCCACCAGGTGCTCGATGATCTCCGGCTCAATGGTGGGAAGCTGACGGCGTTGCTGCAGAGCGAACTCCTGTTGCCATGCAGATAAAAGGCCGGGATGGGCGGCATAATACATGCCACGCGCTTTGATCGCCGAGAATAGCTGACGGGTGGGATGAAAATCCAGCGGCGGATCATCCAGATCGTAAAGGCGGATGACCCAGCCGCTCAATAGCAAGAAGAACAGGAGCAGGCCCTGGCGAAGGTTTACTTTAGCGTTTTCCATCCAACCAGAGATAGCGTTCGAGGGAGATGTCGATCGGGGTCAGCACGTAGCCTTTGACATATGGCTTGACAAGCACATAATCAATCCAATGGACGGTGAAGAGTACCGCTGCATCGTCCACGATCATCTGTTCGGCCTGCTGATACATGGCAATCCGCTGGTTGACATCGCGCTCGGTGCGCGCCTGCTCGAGGAGACGATCGAGCTCCGGATTGCTATAGTGACCGTTGTTCTGGGGTGAGCCGGTGTGGAAGAGCACATCGGCGAAGTTTTCCGGATCGGGATAATCCGCACACCAACCGGTGCTATACATTTGTCCACTGTGCTGACCGGAGTAAATCTGATCATAGTAGAAATTCGGTTCGATGTTCTCCACGGTGATCTTCACGCCCAGGTTGCGCTGCCACATTTCGACCATGGCAGAAACATCCAGGCCGACCGAGGTGCCGTAGCCGGCATTGGTAAAAACGATTGGCGGTAGGCCTTCGGGACCGCCGTATTTCGATTGCTTGAGCAACTGCCGGGCTTGTTCCGGGTCATAGGGAAGCGGGCGCAGATTCGGGTTGTAGCCCGGTAACGCCGGCGGATAGAGACCGCGCGCCGGCACCGCATGTCCACGCATGACTACTTGGACAAACTTTTCTCGATCAAAAGCCATGCTAAACGCTTTGCGCACGTTGACATCATCGAACGGCGGACGTTTGACATCGAAAACAACATAGCCGGTGCACAAGCTGACTGCGCTATGCAATTCCTTGTGGAGCGGTTCGGTGGGATCCAGGAAGCGATCGACAGCATAGAGCGAGACGGATGCAACATCCACTTGCCCTGATTCATATAGGCGAAAACCGACCCCGCTATACAAGTTGACGATGACATAGGGAATGGAGGGTTTGCCCAGATAAAAATCGGGGTTGGCCTGATAAACAATGCGTTGGAAGGGTTTCCATTCGATAATCTTATACGGCCCGGTGCCGTTGGGTTGACGATACCAGGCGCGCCCGGATTCGACGTTCTTTTTGTCTACGATAAAAGCGGTCGGATAGGTGAGCTTGAGCAGAAAGTAGGGCTTCGGCGCGTCGATCGTGACCTGGAGGGTGTAATCATCCAGCGCTTTCAGACCGCTGATGGTTTTGGCCCGGCCGTAGTATTTATCCTGCACGCCGACAATATCTCCTAAATAGGTGAGCACGGTATCGGAGGCCAGCTTGGGATCGGCGGCGCGTTCCCAGGAATAGATCACATCCTGCACGGTGACCGGACGACCGTCATGGAAACGGGCATTTTTGCGCAGATAGAAGGTGTAGACGGTGCCATCCGGGCTCAGTTCCCAACGTTCGGCCAGATCGGGGATCAAGTTCAGGTTGGGATCGAGCGCTACCAGACCGCCGAAGACGCGCTTATCGCCGGAACCGTGCGTGGTCGCCGGGTCGTATTCACGCGGGTTGGTTGTTTCCGTTCTTTCCAGCACCAACGCTTGGTTGAGCGGGATCTGCAGCTCAGGTCCAGCCTGAGCCGCTTGCGGAGAAGCCCAGGAGAGGATCAGGCTCAAGGCAAGTAACAAGATCAGGGCCGGCACGCGGTTCGTTCTTTTCATCTTATCCTCCTTTTGAGCGCCGGGAAACAACAAGGATCAACACCGAGACGCCGATGGCGAAAATGAGGATGCAGCAGCTCAGAACGAGCAGGATAGTAGTCCAGAGAAACGGTGACTGAGTAGGTCCTTCGGTAGGAATGGCAGGTTTAGCGGGGACCGAAGTAGGGACAGGGGTGGGAGTATCTACGGCCACCGGGGCGCCGGAGATGGGACGGATGGTAGGAACCGGAGTGGGCGTTGCTTGGGCGGTCGGTTTGGCTTGTGGAGAGGCCGGAGCGGCACCGATGGCCTTGCGCCAGGCCTCTTCGAGCCCATCCACATCGAAGCCATAGGCCTGAAGTAAGGCACTGTCAATATTTTCTCCATTGCGCAGGGTGATGAGCAGCTGATTCATCTTTTCCTGGCCATAGGTATCCACCAGGAACTTGACGACACTATAGGACTGGCTGTAGGAAAGGTTGGCGCGATCGGCCTCTTCGGAAAAGGCACTGCTCAACGATCGCAGGGTGAGGAGGGTGTTATTGCGGATGGCATTCTGAAGCTGATTTTGAGAGGCCGAATCTAGTTCGCCTTCCGAATACATCGCCAGGCCCTCCACCAGCCAGGTGGGCAGGTCGCTCAGGCAAGAGAAGGTGAAGTGGCCGGCCACGACGTGGGTGAGTTCGTGAATGATGGCCGTGCGACCCCAATCCAGGTTGCTCGGAGAGATGCCGATGATGACAATGCTATATTCCGGGAAGGCCTGCCCGCCGATCCAGGAGGGTTCGTAAAGCACAGCATCGCGAAGATCATTGTACGAACCGTAAACATAGATATCAATGGGCGTATCGGCCTTGAGGCCGGCGGCTTCCAGGCGTTTCAGACCTTCCTGACCGGCAGCTAGCAAGTCTCGGGCAAAGGCCTCCTCTCCACTATACCAGTGCAGGGTGAGCAATCCTTGCGTGAGGTTCTTCCAGGGATGGATGTTATCCAGCCAGGTGACGGTCTGGCGCTCAGTGGTGAATTCGTTGCCCTGGGCATCCTTATAGCGCCATTGCCACCAGATTTGGGCGCCGGGAGGGATTGAGCCGCTTTGGCGCATATCCCACGACCAAGAGACCGAAAGGTTCTTGGAGGGATTGAACTCCGGGAAGGCGCGCGCGATCACCTCGCCACAAGTTTGCTGGATATCGCCGTATTCCAGGATCAGCGAAGTGATCGAAGTGGTGTGCTCCAGCTTGAGCTTGAAGGTGAGTGTGTTGGGAAAATCAATTTCGGCGCGGTTTTCGATGATATTCGCCGCCGCCTGAGCCGGATGGGGCCACAGTAGCAAAAGGACAAGGATAAGGGTTAGGAATCGGAATCTCATGTTCGCCTCCTAAGGGTTTCCAAGTGCTCTTTCAGATGTGCTAGGGCACGCTCGACCCAATGTTGCAAGGTCAGGTTGCGACCTTGGACTTCATGCCGAGAAATGCGGCTCCAAGCTGTTTCCGGCAAGGTGCGTAGCCAAGCGACCAGATCTTCGACCTCGCTCTCGATCTCGGCCAGGATGCTCTCCAGCGGTTCATCAGCACGATAATGTCCGGCCATCCAGGCATCGGCATCGAAGTTGCTGAAGAGGGGATCTTCTTCTACGGCTGTGCGACGAATGCGCATCCCGTAGACGTGACGCTGGACATCGCGCACATGTGCGGCAATCTGATGCGCGTTCCAGCCGTTTTCGATGGGAGCAAAAACATCACCTTGACGGCAAGCCTGGGTAAAGGCGCGTGCGGTTTCAAGCAAGGTTTCAAGAAGTTCTTGCCGGTATTCCCGTATTTCGTTCATGCTGTAACCTCCTTTCACGCCAGAGAAGGAACCAACGCCGCAGACGCTCGAGGCCCAACGTCGAAAGCCAGAGGGAAACGGTGAGAGATAGGTATCTGGGCAGTGAGGGGGGGTAGAGGATCACGGCATGTGCCCAGGAACGCAAAGCGGCCCAGGGTTGACCTCCATCACGCAAATAGCGCGCCTGCAGGAAAAAGGCACCGGCGCGCGCCCGTCGGCGGATCGGGCGGAGCACAGGCTGAAGGGACGGTTGTTCTTCCGCCCAACGCAAAATGCGAAAGGCCTCTTCGCCAAAAGCAAGCGCCTGACGCCGGTTCTTGGCCTGGGGATGGTAGCGCGCCGCAGCCCAGGTTTGAGGCACATAGACGATTTCGCCGATCTGCGCCAGGCGGATCCATAGGTGATGATCGAGTAGATAATGATAAGAAAGATCGAGCAAACCGACCTGTTCTAGGGCCCTGCGTTGCATAAAGACGGCCGGTTGACCGATAATATAGAAACAAAGCAAATCCCGGAGGGTGAGAGGGCGGAATCGTTGGTGATTAAACACCCGACCCTGTTCATCAATTGAGAGCACATCCCCGTAGACAAATACGGCCTGAGGGTGTTCCCGGAACGCCTGAACGGCGGCTCTCACCGCGCCGGGTAGATAGAGATCATCGGAATTCAGCCAGGCGACGATCTCACCTCGCGCTCGCGCCAACCCTTTGTTAATGGCTTCCACCTGACCTCGATCCTTTTCAGAGACCCACCAACTCAGGCGCGGCGCATAGCGCTGCAAAATTTCGACCGAGCCATCAGTCGAGCCCCCATCTACGACCAGATATTCGATCGGAGCATAATCTTGTTCGAGCACCGAGCGTAGGGTCTGCTCTAGATAGGCGGCCTGATTGTAAGAGGGGGTGATAATGCTCACCAGCGTCATACAGGTAATTGTATCATCATGTGGAAGAATTTCCTCGTTCATTGGGTGGTCGGTTAATCGCCTGGTTGGTTAGGCGGCTGGTCGGTTGGTCGCTTGGTCAGGTGGTTGAATAGTGGCGTTTGCCTTTCTCGGATCGGAATTGGGAACGTGTTGGGTGCTGAATGGATCAAAAAAGCCGCGCCGATTGGTGATCGGAACGCGGCTTTTTCCAGGGGATGTCTCGATTCAAAGAGGTGGTTCTCGAAAGAGCACCTGATTCTGCGAAGGATCGCTGAGCAGTATCCCTTCTTCCACCCGGTTATACGACAAATCGAGCCTCTCCAAGTGCGATTGGAAGGCCTCAAAGGCAGCGCGATCGGGAAAATCAAAAGCGATATGGTGCAGGCCAAGCGCATCCTCCGGTGGCGGTGGGGCATCTTCTCCTTGCCAAATGTTGTAACCGATATGATGATGATAGCCCCCGGCCGAAACCATCCCCATGCCAAAGCGCCACGCAACACCCATATCATCGAAGCCGAGTTGCTCATGGTAAAAACGGCGCGTTTCCCCCAGATCGCTCACGTACAGGTGAAAATGTCCCATGCGCGTATGGGGCGAAAGAAAATTGCTTATAGCAGGACTTTCCTCTCCCAAATGGGCAAAAAGCGCCTGCAGGTCAAGGGGTTCGCGCCCGTTGCTCAAACGCCCATCGGCCCAGCGAGCATAAAAATTTCCGGCAGCATCCATGGCGAACACACCATCTTCCGGGGATTCGCAATAGAGCTCAATAGTATTACCCTCCGGATCGTCGAGATAGGTTGTTTTGGTCATCACGTGATCGGTAGGGTAATTCGGCCAGCGGGCGGCAAAAAGCCGGGCGATCGCTCGTGCCAGCTCGCGCCGATCGGGGAGCAACAGTGCAAAATGATAGATGCCGGTCACGCCTCGATAGCGACGGCCATGATCGATTTCCGTCAGACGCACCAGATCGTGCCATCGATCGCCGAAAGCCGATACTCCCAAACCGGCGCTTCTTCCCTCGCGCCAGTGTAGCCGCAACCCGATGATCTTCTGGTAGAACTCCAATTGAAGTTCCAGATTTGCCACCTTTAAGTGGACGTATGCTGGACGAGTTGCCGGATCAATTCGATGAGGCACAATAGCGTGAGGTTGAACGCTCATTTTCCGTACCACATGCGCCCGAGCAGATTATCCTTGCGCACAAATTGGTGATAAAGCGCAGCCAGGATATGGATCAGGATCACGAAGATGAACAAGAAATTGAGCAAACCATGCAGGAAAGGCCGCAACGAGGTCGGGAACGGCGAATCCTCAAAGACCGCCGGCAGCAAATTGTAGCGGAACGAAAGGAGAAGCCCGGTAATTGGAACGACGAATAGCAGAAGATAGAGCAGGTGATGAATCCCCTCCGCAGCCTTATCCAGGAAAGCAGAGCCGCTGCGGGCGGGTTCCGGACGGGGGGTGCGGGCGCGCACGAAAAGGCGAATCAGCGTCAGAAGCAGGACGGTTGTGCCCAGGGGCATATGCCAGCGCAAAAAGACGGGTTTCACCATTGCCGGCGAAAAGGCGCTGGAAAAACCCAGGTACAACAGAAAAAAGATCAACAGCGCAGTCAACCAATGCAAGGTAACCCAAAGAGGAGAATAACGGGCAGGGGCAGTTTTAGCAGACATCAGAACCTCCTGGAAAAGATGTTTGCGTTGGCGCTGCTCAAGGCTCAAACGCTATTCTGCGGTATATTATACACTTTATCATAATAAGCCCATGCAATCTCCGGAAAGATTCGGGATCCCAAAGCGCCGATCCCACAAGGCTTGAGATCTCTCGATTTCAAACCTCATCATTGAGGTAATCACCGGGGAGGCTCGGACGGAAAGATTTTGTGGGCAGATCTGCGACTTCTGCCCACCACGGTCATTCGGAGAAAACAGTCGAAAGTTTACGCTCTCTTAGAAGCTGAACGGCCATGGCTGCGGAAGCAGCAGGCTCATCAGCAAGAACCCTAAGAGCGCAAGGTTCTTATTGAAGTTCACCATTTCCGCCATCTTCATCTGCGGGTCTTGGACAGCCCAAAAGTTGTGCATGATGAACGTCGTGGGCACCAGGAACAGCACCAGCGCGGCGATGCCGATGGTCGGGTAGAGGCCGGTCAGGAAGCTCAGGCCGCCGATGAGCAGCAGCAATCCCGTCCCCGGAACGGCGATCTCGGCCAGCGGCACGCCTTTGGATTTCGCATATGGGATCATTATCTTTCCCTGCGCGAAATGGTTAAAGGCGTTGAAGAGCCAGAAAACACCTACAATGATTCGACCAACAAGAAAGGCCCATTCCATATTGACAATCCTCCATGTGTATGGTATAGTACATTTGTGTTTTACACGATTCGAGTTGTATAATAAACACGAGTTGTCTTTTTGTCAACCGTCAATCAAACGAAGATGTTGGAAAACCAACATAGAAGGCGAAAATGTTGAATTCTTCTCCACCCACCCAGGAAAAAACAGACCCCCGCGTCAAACGCACACGCAACCTGATCCTACGCGCCTTTGAAGAATTGCTAAATGAAAAGGGATTCGCAGAGATCACCATTCAGGATATTGCCGAGCGCGCCGAGATCAACCGCGCCACGTTTTATGCCCATTTCCCGGATAAATACGCCCTGCTCCAATTTAGCACCGAGCAGACATTTCGCCAGGAGCTGGAAAAACGCACTCTGAGCGCCTGTCACTATTCACCGCAGAACTTACGTGCTTTGATCCTCACCGTTTGCGAATTCGTCGCCGGTTCCAATCGTTATTGCAAGATGCGAGATACCCACTTTGATTCCCTGGTTGAATCGAAGGTGAGAGAACAGGTTCGCATCTTGCTAGAATGGTGGCTGAGGGAAAAAGAAAAATCCGAAAGCGAAAGGATCGCCATCGCCACGGCCTGGGCTATTTATGGACTCGCGCAACATTGGTCGCGCCTCAAACCCCGCCCAACTGCCGAAGAATATGCCGAGCAGGTCGCTCCGCTTGTATCCTGTATGCTTCCTTTGTGAGAGGAGGCTATGCAAATTATCACCCGTCTGGAAAACCTTCCCCCCGGCAAAGTGATCCCTTTTGAGGTCTACGGCAGCCCGGCTCTCTTGATCAATGATGGAAAACGCATTCGCGCCTTCCAAAACCTATGCCCGCACCGAGGTGGCCCGCTGATCTTCGATGAAGCCAGCGGCACCTTGCGCTGCCAATGGCATCACAGTACCTGGAGCCTCAGCGGCGATCAGATTTCCCCGCCCGAAGTAGAGGGGCCGATCGATTACCAGCATATCGCTGATGAAGAAGTTATCTGCCTGATCCCGCTAGAAATCGAAATTCGCGATGGATACATCTGGGGAGCAGGATAAAGTGTAAAGAGGCCTGGAATTTCTCCAGGCCTTTTTTTTTTCAGCCTTTCCGCGCTCGGGAAACTCCGAAGGTTACGATAAACACGATGACTACCCCAAGAATACCAGCCAGAATGGTCGCCAACCTCTCGTCATTAACGCCTGGCATCAGGTAGTCCGGAATCAGGGTGTAGATCGGAGGAAGGGCATTGTGCAAAAATCCATATTGTGCTGCCACCCATTCCAACCCATCCGGATGAGCAGAAGCCAGAGGAGATAGAATGCTTAGAAGCACTGCCAGTCCCAACCCACCGATCCAGACCTTCTTTTCGATCGGCGCTCCGGACTCCATCTGTAACATATCCGGGCGCACGAGGCGGAGGAGGGCCAACGCGCCGATCGTGATCAGGCCCTCCCCAATGCCGATCAAAGCATGGATCGCGCCCATGGCCGGAATAGCAAGATTGGCCGGCGAAGTTCCCGAAAGCGCCAATTCCAACCCCGTCGCCAGCGCAGCAATGACGATCGAAAGCCAAGCCGAGACAAAGCCGGCGATCGTCATGCCTTTTCCGCCGGGCAATAAGCGCCGCAGGGATGTATAAGTGAAATATGCCACTCCAACAGCCAACACGGCCATATTGAACAGGTTGGCCCCAAGTGCCAGCAAGCCACCATCCTGGAAAACCAAAGCCTGAATAGTGACCACCGTGGTCATGACCACCACCGCCGGCCAGGGACCGAGCAGAATGGTCGCCAAAGCCGCCCCCATCAGATGACCCGAAGTGCCCCCTGTAACACTGAAGTTGAGCATCTGAGCCGCAAAGATCGCTGCTGCCAGGACCCCCATCAGTGGCACCTGGCGCTCACCGAGCTCGCGGTTCAAACGCCTCAACGCGTATCCCACAACGCCCAGCGCGATCAGCCAGAGCACGATCAGCACCGGCAGGGAGAGAAAACCATCCGGAATATGCATGGGCTGAGGAATATACATCAGAACCTCCTTTAGGGAAAACCGTTCTTTGCGGCGCATTCGGCACAAAGGCCCAAAAAAGTGAGATGCGAAACCTCCAAACGGAAACCACTAAGAGACTCGATCTGCTGATAGAGCCCCTGCAACATTTCATCACCGATTTCCACATCCTTTCCACAACGCCGGCAAATCAAATGGTGATGCGGGCGCACGTTCAGCTCATACGTGAGATTCCCCTCCGCATCCAGAGAAGGAGAAACCCACCCTTGGCGTAAAAGGAACTCCAACGTGCGATAGACGGTTGATTCGGTGAGCGTGGGAAGCAAGGGACGAGCCAAATCGCAGATCTCCTTCGCCGTATGATGCCCAGGTTGACTTTTGAGCACATGCAAGATGAGCAATCGCTGCGCCGTAACACGATGACCGCGTTGCCTGAGCATAGAAGCATAAGAAAGACTACAGCTCATTGGACAGGACTCCTCCAAGGGTCCAGGTTTGCCGCCGTGACGCTATCCACAGGACGCCTCAAAGCGCAATTTGGCGCAGGGCGGGACCTTTTGCATTTTTTTGCAAAAACATTTTACTGCGTTAAATGAGCCAAGTCAATCCCCTTTCCGAAATTCCATCCTTGCGCTATACTTGTGTCAGTATTCACAAAAGCGAAACAGATTGCCCATCTCTCGAGTTTTCCCCAAGGAGAAACCCATGAGCGCTCAGGTTATTGATGGAAAAGCCATCGCTCAAAAGGTGCGGCAGGAAGTCGCCGAAGCGGTTGCAAAGCGCGTGGCCGCCGGCAAATCTCGCCCTGGGCTGGCCACCGTATTGGTCGGCGATCGGGTGGATTCGGCCACCTATGTTCGTTCCAAGCAAAAAGCCTGCGAGGAACTGGGGATGGTTTCCTTCAGCCATCACCTGCCGGCCGATGCCACGCAGGAACAGGTAGAAGGGCTGGTGCGCGAATTGAATGCCGATCCGCGCGTGCATGGTATCCTGGTGCAATTGCCGCTCCCATCCCACTTGAACGAAGAACGCGTGCTCCAGGCGATCAGCATTGAAAAGGATGTGGATGGATTCCACCCGGTCAACATTGGGCGCCTGGCACAAAAAGGCCGCGAGCCACTTTTCATCCCCTGCACACCCTACGGCTGTATTTACCTGCTGGAGCAGGTGGGGGTACAAATCGAAGGGGCCAACGCTGTTGTGCTGGGTCGCTCGAACATTGTCGGCATGCCGGCTGCCCTACTGTTGATCGGCAAAAATGCCACGGTCACCGTATGTCATTCCCGAACACGCGACCTGCCCTCGGTCGTACGGCAGGCAGACATCCTGATCGCCGCCATCGGCAAAGCTGAATTCGTGCGCGGGGATTGGATCAAGCCCGGCGCTGCCGTGATCGATGTCGGCATCAACAGCAAACCCGATCCTACAGCCCCTAAGGGCTACCGTCTGGTAGGCGATGTTAACTTTGAAGAGGCCAAAGAAGTAGCCGGCTGGATCACCCCGGTGCCCGGCGGTGTGGGTCCCATGACCATTGCCATGTTGATGAAAAACACCCTACGCGCCGCCGAAATTCAGGAGCCTTGAAGCGGCTAGATAGACCGCGGACCGTGGACGGTGAAGCGTAAACGAAACGGGGCGGGAGAGGAACACAGGGACGCTATGTTCCTGTTTCCTCTCCCGTGCTCCAAATCATTTCCCTGAATGTTCCTCTTCTGTTCAGCGATCGAGCGAAACAGACAGGCAAGCGGATTCATACCTTCTGCGCTATTCTGCGGAAAAAGCATTTTTCGCTGCAGCCTGTGAGTGTTGGCATAATAGTCGCTGTAGGTACCGAGAAACGCTCTCATGCCAAAATCGGTGGCCCATTTGGATCACCGTCGGAGGAAAACTTTCGATTCAGGGTTGACCGATTCGGATCCAATCGACCTCTACCTGAACCGGCAAGACGTTGAACGAGGAAACCGAGACTCCCACTTTCCCTTCACGCAGTGCAAAGCGATTTTCGGTTAGCGTTTTTGTCTCGTATCCATTGATGAATAACTGCAGCGTTCGACCTTTGCAGATCGCCGTGTATTCGTTCACATCTTTGCCCATGCGGATCTTGTTGGAGCCTCCATTGGCAATCAGGCTGTAAGAGACTTGTTTGGAAGGTTTCATCTGAGCATACAAAATCCAGTACAGGCCGTTGTTGGCGATGTTAAACTCATACCACCCCTCTTCGGTGTGCCGGCAAATGAGGCTCACATTATTGTTGTTCACACCGCGATTCTCCGCACGCACGTCCACCCGCACATCGGTGTAGGTATAGGGATCGTAGGTGGCATAGACGTACTGGTAATTTTTGTCAATCTTGAATTTCAGGAAACCCTCCTCTATGTGGACAGAAACCTTCGGTTCATCCTGAGGGTTCTCCACCAGCTGATTTTTCTCCTGGAAGCCATCAATGATAAAGTACGACCAGAAGTCAGTGACCTGATCGAACTCCTCGGTAAAGAATGCCGGCATCTCCGTAGCGACGGGACCCGGCTCCGGGGTAGAGGTTGGGATCGAGGTAGGAGTATCTTGCGGTGAAGATGCCTGCGTTTCCACAGGCGGCAGTGGAGAAGGGGGAGCTTGAGTATTCGCCGGCGCTTGAGCTGGGATGGTAATGATGCACGCCAGGCTGAAAATCCCAATCAGACCCAGCAAGAGCGAAACGCGAAAGCGCATTTTTTTCATGGTGGCCTCCTTTGGCCGAAAGAAAAAGGCGTTTAATTATTTATTCAATTATACACTAAAAATCAATCGGAATGCAAAAGAACGATTGTCGCCATTTCAAGTATTTTCAAAAAAGGCGTGGAAAAGGCTGGAGGGCTAACCATGACAGGTAGCCACATTGCCAAACAGCGCTCGATCTGCCCAGCAGGATGAAGGGCCGTCACGGTGTCGGTTTTCAGATGAGTTTGTCGCCTAGTTTTCGTAAGGTCGAAGGGCTTTCCTATGCTTGTGGACAATCGCCAGAGAGGAACTGCTTTCCTGACAATTCTGGTATAATTTTCTCCCGATGAAGTACCATATCTGGACCGAAGGTTGTCAAATGAATGTGGCCGATTCGCAGCGCGTGGCTTCGGCGCTCGAACGTCTCGGCTATGCTTTCACACCGCAGGCGGAAGAAGCGGATGTCATCATTTTGAATACCTGCGTGGTGCGGCAATCGGCAGAAGATAAAGCTTACGGCCGGCTTTCCTCGTTGCGCCCGATCAAAGAGCGCCGCCCAGAAGTGGTGATTAATGTGATGGGATGCCTGGTTGGAGTGCGCGGGAACGAACGCTTACGCCAACGTTTTCCCTTCGTGGACGTTTTCTCTCCTCCCTCCGATCCCGGCCCCCTGATCTCCTTCCTAACCCAGGGCGAAGCGCGCCAGCTAGAAGAACAAGAAACGGCACAACGCCACGCGATGATGGACGAAGAGCTGATCCTACCGGCCTACGAACGCGGTCGGCTGGTCTCGGCACATGTTCCGGTGGTTTATGGCTGTTCCCATGCCTGCACCTTTTGCATCATCCCCTATCGCCGTGGCGTAGAGCGCAGCCGGCGCGTCGGCGAGATCGTCGCCGAGATCCGCTCCCTGGTCGAACAAGGTGTGAAGGAAGTGACTCTGCTCGGTCAGATCGTCGATCGTTACGGCAAGGATGTGTCGGATGGCCCCGATCTGGCCGGTTTGCTGCGCATTGTCCATGAGATCGAAGGCCTGGAGCGCATTCGTTTCCTGACCTCGCACCCGAACTACTTCAGCGAAACGCTCATGCGCACCGTAGCAGAACTGCCGAAGGTCATGCCCCACATCGAGGTCCCCGTCCAAGCCGGCGATGACGAGGTGTTGGCACGCATGAAGCGTGGCTATACTCAAGCCGATTATCGCCGTCTCATCGAGAAGATCCGCCAGATCATCCCCGGCGTCTCGATCGCTACCGACATCATTGTGGGCTTTCCCGGTGAAACGGAAGAGCAATTCATGCAAACCTATCGTCTCTTAGAGGACCTCAAGCTGGACGTAGCCCATCTGGCACGGTATTCGCCGCGGCCTGGCACCGTTGCCCAACGCCGCATGGTGGACGATGTGCCGGAAGAGGAAAAGATACGCCGCTTCCGCATGTTAGAGGTGCTACAGGAACGCATCTCTGCCGAGATCAACGCGCGCTATCTGGGGCAGAAAGTAGAAGTGCTCTTTGAGGAAAAAGTCAAGGATCGTTGGAAAGGGCGCACGCCCACCAACAAGCTGGTGTTCGTCGAAAGCGAAGAAGATCTACGCGGGCGCATTTTGCCGGTAACGATCACCTGGACCGGGCCGTGGTCAATGTTAGGGCAGATCGAAATCCCGGAGCGCCTTCCTGTGATTGCTCGCGTAGTTGGTTAGTCTGTTGGTCGCGCAATCTAGTACTTGTGCGTCTGTGTGGGCCGGTCGTTAGAGTGGCATAATCAGGGGGTAAGATTCTTATGCCACCGAGCGGCAATTAGCCTCATCAGATGCTCTTGGCTTGTACCGATTATCAGGATCGATCCTCACCTGAAATTCATAAACATGCTACAATATAAGTCGTGATTGGCCTTCCGCAACGCTTGGCATTTCTCAAAAAATCCCACCTCTTTCACGGCCTGAAAGATAACGAGCTGCAAGAGCTGGCCGCTCAAATGGAAGAGCGTACCTGTACCGCGGAGGAGGTAATTTTCGCCCAAGGAAGTCGCGATCGTGCCCTTTACTTCATCTTTCAAGGCAAAGTCGCACTGCAACGTCAGGCCGGGAACGAATTGCTGACCCTGGCCATACTGGAAAAGGGAGATTATTTCGGCGAAGAGGGGGCATATTCCGGGCATGCGCGTTCCGCCTCGGCAAAAGCATTGACCGATGTCACCTTGCTTGTGCTGGATCACGGCGGAGAAGTGTTGAAAAACCTACTCAAGCGGCACCCCAACCTACGGCCGAACTTTGAAGTGGCGATCGAATCCCGCCGTCTGGCATATCACCTGCGGTTCAAGTGGCTGCGTCGAAATGAGGTGGTCTATTTCCTGGCACGCAAACATCCTTTTGCTCTCTATCAGAATTTGATCCCTCCGCTCTTGCTCTTGCTAATTCCTTTAGGGCTCTTCGGGTTATCCTTCCTACCCCTGCTTTCGCCCCAGGGGCGCATTTCGATGGTGCCACTGGCCGCGGGAAGTGTTATTCTGGTGCTTCTGGTGGCTTGGATGATCTGGCTTTACATTGACTGGGGCAATGACTATTACATCGTGACCAATCAGCGCGCCATCTGGATGGAAAAAGTCATCGGCATTCACGAGAGCCTGCAGGAAGCACCGATCACAACCATCCTTTCCGTAGGAGTTGAATCCGATTACTGGGGACGGGTGTTCGACTATGGAAACGTGATCATCCGCACATTTGTTGGACAGATCCCGTTCCACTATGTGAATCATCCGAGTCATGCTGCGCGCATGATCGAAGAACTGTGGCAACGGAGCAAAGAGGCTGTGCTCGGTGAGGAAAAGGAGAAAATGAAAGCCGCCATTCGGGCGCGTCTGGGGCTGCCGGCACCGCCAACCCGCACCGTCACTGAACCGGAAGAAGCTCCGCTTGCTCCGCCCGAATCAAGCCGTCCATCTATCTTCAAAGCATTGTTTTCCCGCCATTTCACCCTACGCATCGAAGCCGGCTCTACGATCCTCTACCGCAAACATTGGGTAGCGTATTTGCGTAATATTTTCTACCCGCTCCTCACCTTTCTATTTCTCTTCGCCACGTGGATCTACCGTCTTTGGAAGCTCTGGCTGGACCCGAATCTAAGCCTATTTGCCTTGAAACCTGCCTTTAAAGTTGACATGGTCGCCCTACTGCTCTTCTTTGCCATGCTGGCCCCGCTTGGCGTGATCTTCTGGCGCTACCTAGATTGGATGAATGACGTCTTTCAGGTAACAGACGATCAGATCATTGACATCGATCGCACTCCTCTTGGTAAAGAATCACGCGTCAACGCGCCGCTGGAAAACATTCTGAGCACCGAATATCGCCGCGAAGGGATATTGGCCAACCTGTTCAATTTCGGTACCGTATATATTACCGTAGGCGGTACGAAAATGGTTTTCGAGGAGGTCCTCGATCCGGCAGGCGTGCAGGCAGATATTGATCGTCGGCGTATGGTACGCATGACCAAAAAGAAAGAGGCAGAAGCGGCCGCCGAACGCGAACGCATGGCCAACTGGCTGGCCGTCTATCATCAGAGTGCCGATGAGTTAAGAGAACTGGAACGGGGCACTTCTCAGAAAAAGGAGTAAAATAGCTCTTATGAGCGTTCGTCCGATTGTAACTGTTCCCAATGTAATATTGCGCCGAAAAGCGCGCCCGGTGACTGCATTCGATAAATCTTTACAGGTTCTGATTGATGACATGATCGATACCATGCGCGCCGCGCCGGGGGTCGGTCTGGCTGCGCCGCAAGTGGGCGTTTCATTGCGCGTAATTGTCGTCGAGTATCCCGAAAACGAAGAAATCGAGGATGCTCCGCCGCGGTTATATGTGCTCGTCAACCCGGAAATCGTGCGCCTCTCGCAGGAAATGGAAAACGGCGTGGAAGGATGTCTTTCCATCCCCGGCGTGGTGGGCGAAGTGGAACGGCACCTTTCGATCGTCGTCCGCGGTCTGAATCGCCACGGTCAGCCGGTGCGCTGGAAGCTGAAGGGCTGGACGGCGCGCATTTTCCAGCACGAGATCGATCACCTGAACGGCATCCTCTTCACCGATCGAGCCACACGCGTTTGGAAACCGCAAGAGGCCGAACTTGTGGAGGCTAACGCCTAACACATGTATCTTACCCATCTTTCCCTGACGAATTTTCGCAATTTCACCCGCCTGGACATTGACCTGCCCCGGCGGGTTCTTTTGCTGATCGGCGCCAATGCCCAGGGAAAGACCAATTTTCTGGAAGCCGTTTACCTATTGGCCACCTTTTCATCCTTCCAGACGCACGTCGAACGGCAGCTGATCCACTTTTTAGAGGCACGTAAATCGCCGGCCGTCGGCCGCCTGATCGGGGAATATCAACGGCGCGATGGGAAACATCGCTTGGAATTGCGCCTGATCCTGGAAAACGGCGGGAGCAATGGGTCGCGGCTGCGTAAAGAAGTGCTTCTGGATGGGGTCAAAAAGCCTCTCGGCCAGGTCGTAGGCCATTTTAACGCCGTCCTCTTTGCACCCCACATGACTCAGATCATCGAAGGAGGGCCGGAAGAACGACGTCGCTTCCTGAACCTGGCCCTGGCACAGGCCATTCCTCAATATGCCACCACGTTAAGCGAATACGCTCGTTTGCTGGAACAGCGCAATGCGCTCCTCAAGGCCTTGCAAGCTCGTAATGGAAATCCATCGGAACTGGAAATTTGGGATCGAGAACTGGCAGCGCGCGCTGCTCCTCTCATGTACTGGCGTATCCAGGCCCTTCAAGAGATGGAGCGACTGGCCTCCCGCATCCATTTGGAACTGACGCATCAGGCCGAAGTGTTGCGCCTGATCTACCGACCGGCCTACGAGCCTTTGCCCATGCCCGCGGCTCAGATGGTGCTCCCGATCCAGACCTCCCTCGATCGCTCCCACTTGACCATAGACGAAATCCGCCAGGGATTCATCGAGCGCCTGCAGCGCATCCGTTCGGAAGAGATCACGCGCGGCATGACGTTGATCGGCCCCCACCGCGATGAGGTGCGCTTCCTGGCCAACGGCATTGACCTAGGAGATTACGGCTCGCGCGGTCAGGTGCGCACGGCCTTGCTTTCCCTCAAACTGGCCGAAATGGAGTGGATGCGCGCCCGCAACGGTGAATGGCCGCTTTTGCTCCTGGATGAAGTGCTCGCCGAGCTGGACCTTTCGCGTCGCCAGGACCTGTTACAGCGCCTGAGCCTGTACGATCAGGCCATTCTCAGCGCCACCGATCTTTCGGCCTTCCCGGCGCCTTTTACCACTCAGAACACGATATGGGAAGTGAAAATGGGAAGCCTTTTCCCGCAAAAGCAGGAAGCGGAATAAAGTATTACATCGGCACGGCCGGTTGGAGCTTTTCCAGAACTACGGAACAGGAATTCCCCGCCGAAGGTTCGGTGTTAACACGGTATGCGCACCGCCTGAACGCTGTAGAGATCAATTCGTCCTTTTATCGCCTACACCGCCCGGAAACGTACGCGCATTGGGCTGCGATCACGCCACCGGGATTCCGTTTTGCCGTCAAATTACCACGGGCGATCACCCACATTTCGGCCTTGCGCGATCTTGAAACCTTGCTTCGCTTTCAGGAGGCAGTGTTGGCGCTGGGTCCAAAGCTGGGCGTTTGGCTGGTTCAATTGCCGCCTTCGCTGATTTTCGAGGTAGAAAGCGTAAGGTCCTTTTTTGAGCGCGTGCGGCGGCTCTATGAGGGCCCTATCGTCTGCGAGCCGCGCCACCCATCCTGGTTCACAGCGGAGGCAGAATCGCTCCTGTATTCTTTGCGCATCGGGCGCGTAGCCGCACACCCTGCCCCCCGACCACAAGGCGAAGAACCGGCCGCCTGGCAAGAGATCGTCTATTACCGCTTGCACGGCGCACCGCGCAGATATGTTTCGACTTATCCCCTCGAATTCCTGCACACCCTGGCAGAAAGAGTACGTTCGCAGAGCGTCGCTCTGGAAGTGTGGATCATCTTCAACAACACTGCCGCCGGTGCCGCGGTGGAGAACGCCTTACAAATGCAGCGCTTGCTTTCGGAAGCGGGGGAGTAGAACCCTTCCGGGTAGAATACGAACCGTAAAACGCCCCGGGAGTTGCTACCTTCTCATCGAGTAAAACAGGCAGGGAAAATCATCGAATCATTGGGGAACAACACAACCGCCCATATAAGCTTGTAGCCCAGGGCCCAATCATCCATCCTTTCCACCAACTCCCCCTCTCACAGTAAAATAGAACCACATCCTCTCTTTCAGGAGTCTCTCAATGACCGTAATCCTGGACGGTTCTTCCTTGACAATCGAAAAGCTGGTATCCGTTGCTCGTTTTGGCGAGCGGGTAGAATTGCATCCGCAAGCGCTGGAGCGCATCCGCGTGTGCCGCGCTTTGCTGGAGCGGAAGCTGGCAGCAAAGGAGATCATGTACGGCACGAACACCGGCATCGGCGAGTTTTCCGAACGCGTGCTCAGCGATGAGCAAGTCAAGGATTTCCAACGCTATCTGATCTATAACCATGCCGCCGGGATCGGCGATCCGTTGCCCATCGAGCAGGTGCGGGCGGCGATGGTCAGCCGCATTAACGTCCATGCCCACGGCAACTCGGCTTGCCGGCCGGAGATCACCCTGACGCTGGTCGAAATGCTGAACAAAGGTGTGACGCCGGTAGTCTGCCAGAAGGGTTCGGTGGGCGCAAGCGGTGACCTGGCGCCGATGTCGCAAATTGCGCTGCTGCTGCTGGGCGAAGGAGAAGCCTTCTATCAGGGTGAACGCCTGCCGGGGCGGGTGGCCATGGAACGGGCCGGCATTCCCATTCCCGGCCTGGAAGCGCGCGATGGACTGGCGACGATTAACGGCTCGAACGTTTTGACGGCGCTCAGCGCGTTGCAGCTTTACGATATGGAGCGCTGGCTCAAGCAGGCCGAGATCGCCGCCGCCATGTCGCTGGAGGCACTGCTGGCCAACCTCAAGCCGTATGACGAGCGCTTGCACCGCCTGCGCGGCTTCCCCGGCGCCATCGCTTCGGCACGCAACATCATGCGATGCATCGAAGGCTCCGATCTGACCACCGGCAAGGTGAAGACAAAGGTGCAGGATGCCTATTCCATGCGTTCCACGCCCCAGGTAATCGGCGCGGCACGCGATGCCCTGCGCTGGGCGCGTCAACAGGTGGAGATCGAGCTGAACGGCGTGGGCGATAATCCCATCTGGATCCCCGAAGAGAACCTGACCCTTACCGGGGCCAACTTCCAGGGCACTCCGGTCGCCTTGCCAATGGATATGGTCGGTGCGGCCATCACCATGGTATGCGTGCTCTCCGAGCGACGCCTCAACCGCCTGACCAACCCGGCGCTTTCCCAGGGCCTGCCCGATTTTCTCACCCCCAACCCCGGCTTCTTCTCCGGCATGATGCTCAGCCAATATACTGCCGATCACCTGATCGTCGAACAGCGCATTCTCTCCATGCCGGCCAGCATTCAATCCATCCCGGCTGCCGCCGATCAGGAAGATTTCGTCTCCATGGGCATGAACACAGCGCTGAAGAACGAACGCATTCTGGATAACGCCTATGGCGTGCTGGGCATTGAATTCATGGCCGCGGCTCAGGCTTTGGATTTCCGCTCTTTCCAAAATGGGCGCGGCGTTCGGGTGGCACATCAGGTCATCCGCAAACACGTGCCACACTTGGACGAGGATCGACCTCTCTATCGCGACCATCAAACCATGAAAGAGCTGGTGAAATCGGGCGAAATTCTCGAGGCCGTGGAGCGCGAGATCGGCCCGCTGGAGTAAGCATGGGCAAGCTCTACCTCGTCGCCACGCCGATCGGCAACCTGGAGGATCTTTCGCCGCGCGCACAACGGATTCTGCAAGAGGTGCCGCTGATCGCCGCCGAGGATACCCGGCGCACCCGTCAGCTCCTGTTGGCAAAGGGTATTCACCCCAAGACGCTGGTCAGCTACCATGCCCATAACCTGCGAGAGCGCGAAGCGCGCCTGCTCCAGGCGCTGCAGGAAGGTGATGTGGCGCTGGTTTCGGATGCCGGCACGCCGGCGCTGAACGATCCGGGCTATGAGCTGGTGCGCGCCGCCATTGCGGCCGGCCATACGGTTGTTCCCGTGCCGGGGCCGACCGCGCCGATCCTGGCGCTGATCGCTTCGGGTTTGCCTACGGATGCGTTCCTCTACCTGGGCTACCTGCCGCGAAAACCGAACGAGCGCCGTGCCCATCTCGAAAGCATACGCTATCTGCCTTATACGCTGATCTTCCTCGAAGCGCCGCACCGTCTGGTGGAAATGCTCCAAGATGTTTTGGAGATATTGGGAGATCGCCAACTGGCCCTGGCGCGCGAACTAACGAAGGTGCACGAAGAGATCTGGCGCGGCAGCGTAAGCACGGCACTCCGTCATCTGGACCTTGAGCCGCCGCGCGGCGAATTTACGCTGGTGCTGGAAGGAAGCAAAAAAGAAGAGACAACCCCACGCTGGAGTGAGGCCGAGATGGAACAGGCCTTGCGCGCCGGTCGCGCGCGCGGAGGATCGGCGACCGAACTGGCACGGCAACTGAGCAAAGTCAGCGGCTGGAAGCGGCGCGAAATTTACGAATTCCTGCAACGGTTGGAAGCATGAGGATCGGGTGGCGCGCTCTCTGGGCCCTGTTGGGCTTCCTGTGGGGCTGCGCGCCTCCCACGGCATCCCTCCAGCCCGAGCCGGAGCAATGGATCCTTTTCCAGGAAAACCCGGCACGTCTGGTCCTTTTCCAGGGCTCACAGCAGCGCGAATCTTTCGATCTGCCCCTGCCGCCTGGTTGCGCGGGGAAGCGCTTGCTGGCCGCGCCGCAAGGACAACGCCTAGCGCTGGAGATCGTCTGTGCTTCGGGGCCGCAGGTGCTTCGGTGGGATGCGCAGCGCAAGGTCCCTCATGATACGACGGCTTCGTGGGCGCAGGATGCTCATTTGCTGGGTTGGAGCACGGATGGGCAGGCAGTCTATTTGCGGGTGAATTCTCTCGGCGATCCACACCTGGTGCGCTGGGGATGGGAAGGGAAGGTGCGCACCCTGCCGCTTTCCCCGTTCACCTATCATGTGGATGAAAGCCAGGATGGTCGCCTGCTCTTTGTCCTGACGCAAGGGGTGGGATGGGGCAGCGCGCTCTATGTGTGGCAAGGTGGGCGGGCAACGCTTTTGCGAAGGGAGCCGCTGGATATTCTTTCAGGCGCGCGCTGGTCGCCGGATGGAAAGCGCATCGCCGCCATTCGCTTCCCGGATAGCACGGTGCCGTTCCCTTCGGGGGAGCTGATCCTGCTGGAAGGATCGAATGGGACGCCGCGGCGCCTGGCTGAGGCCGATGCCGGGCAGGGGCTTATGCCGCTTTGGTCGGCAGATGGCAAATGGATCGCTTTTGCCAGACGGGACGGGGGAGGCGACCCGCCTTATACGGAACTTTGGGCCGTAGAGGTGCAAAGCGGCCGGCTCTGGCCGCTCACCTCTTGGCAGGAAACGCGTTTGCTGGATTTTCGCCTCTCACCACGGGGAACACTGGCGCTAGTTTTTGAGCAGGGGGGCAAACGCCACGTCGGCCTCACCGATTGGAGCGGAGCCGCACTGCTCCTGCCGCAAGCAGAGGAGGTTTGTTGCCTGGATTGGATAAGGTAGTATAATCCGCACCATGAGTTTGCGCGCTACGCTGAAGACCTCCATTCCAGATCCGCTATGGACTTTGTTCCGACAGGTCTACCTTTCAGCACGCCTGCTACCGAACCTGCCGGGCGCCTATTTTCATCCCTGGCGATGGGAAAGCCTGCGGCGATTGACGGCGCTCAAAGATGTGCACCGCGGCCAACGGGCGTTTATCATCGGGAACGGGCCGAGCCTGCGCCGGATGGACCTCTCACTGCTGCGCAATGAATTCACCTTCGGTCTGAACCGGATCTATTTGCTTTTCCCCGAACTGGGCTTTTCAACGACGTATCTGGTTTCGATCAACGATCTGGTGATCGAGCAATGCCGCGAGGAGATCGCCGCGTTGTCGATCCCAAAGTTCCTTTCCTGGCGCTCGCACCGCTATTTCGAGGGGAGGATCAATCGCCGCGAGGACTTGCCCACCTTTCTCTATACCACCTATGAGAAGCCGACCTTTGCCCGGGATGCGCGTTTCCGCCTTTGGGAAGGCGCCACGGTGACCTATGTGGCGCTACAGCTAGCCTTCCACATGGGCTTTGAGAGGGTGATCCTGATCGGGGTGGATCACAACTTCGTCACCCGCGGCGAGGCGAATAAGACCGTCGTCTCGGAAGGAGATGATCCGAACCACTTTGATCCGCGCTATTTCGGCAAAGGCTTTCGCTGGCAGCTGCCCGATCTGGAGACTTCGGAGATCGCCTATCGCATGGCGCGTCGCGCCTATGAGCAAGCCGGTCGCCGCGTGCTCGATGCGACGATTGGTGGAAAGCTGACCGTTTTTCCAAAGGTGGACTACGATTCGCTGTTCTGAACTCTTTTGCAAAGAGCCTAATTAAGAGCCGTTTTCTGTGAACTCTGGAATCCCGCTTTCCGTGTTCGTCCGCAGTATCCGCCTCGCCCCGGATCACATTCTATGCGGGCGAGATATCGTTTTTTACAGAGACCTACTATCCTGGAGGAAAATATGCGCAAGCGAACTTGGGTCCTGATGCCCTTTCTCCTCCTTCTCATCCTCTACCTCTGGCCAACGCGTGCCCCCTCTTTTGAAACCCTCTATGCAGGCGTGGATGCGGAAAAGGTCAAGGCTTTCCAGGAATTTCGCGCTCGCCATCCGATGCGCAAGCTGGTGACGGAAGACGGCCAAACCTGGGAATACCTGGTCAGTGGCAAGCGGGATGGGGAGGTGGTGCTCTTCCTACATGGGATGAGTGGCGCGGCCGATATCTGGTGGCAGCAAATCAAAGCCCTCGAGGATACGTATCGCGTCATTGCCGTCACCTATCCACCGGCGAATAGCCTGGAAAAGATGGAGACCGGCGTTTTGGAAATCTTGGATCGCGAGGGAGTGCGCCGTGCCAATATCGTGGGCACTTCACTCGGCGGTTACTTCGCCCAATTTTTGGCGGCACGCCATCCCGAACGCGTCCTGCGCGTGGTCCTGGGGAACACCTTTCCGCCCAACGACATCCTGGCACAGGAAAACCGCACCCTCGGCATGCTCTTGCCCTTCTTGCCGGATTGGGTGGTGTTGCGTTTTATGCGCCAGAGTGTGGAGCGTAGTATCTACCCCAGCTCAGGCCAAGATGCTTTCACCCGAGCCTATCTGATGGAAATGAACTACGGGCGCGTGCACAAAGCGCATGTCCTGGCGCGCTATCGCTGTGTGATGCAAAAATTTGCGGTTAAGGAACTGACGACTTCTGTGTTGATCTTTGAATCGGATAACGATCCGCTGATCAACGCTACGCTGCGGGAAGAGCTCAAGAGCACTTATCCGTACGCCGAGGTGTATACCTTCCAAGGCGCCGGCCACTTTCCTTATCTGAATCGCGCAGAAGAATACAACCGAGAATTAATAGGTTTCCTGAAACGACCGATAATGGTATACTCTCCACAATCCTGAACGCTATCAAAGAAGGAGAAAGAAAAGATATGTCTAATAAACGCCCCCTTGCGATCCTGAGCTTGGTTTTTGGCCTGGCATTTCTGCTGGCAGCGTGCCAACGCAATTTTTCGACGGCTCCGCAGGCCACCCCTACCCTGCTCCCTCCGGAATTTTCGACCCCCCTACCGAACGATCCGATGGCGATGATCGCCGCCACGGCGACGGCCATGGCCATGGGCATGGAAATACCGACCGAGACACCTTTGCCGACGATCGAAACTCCGACGCCGGTTGAGCTTTCCATGCCCACAGAAAGCGGACTAGAAACCCCAACGCCGCCTTTCATCATCATCACGCCGCCGACCGAAACCGAGACAACTCCGACGGAGGCTCTGCCGACCATCCCGCCGGTGGCCTTTACGCCGGGCAGCATCCCCACCACCTACACCCTGCAGGTGGGTGAATTCCCGTATTGCATCGCGCGACGGTTTAACGTGAACCCGGATGAGCTCCTGCAGCTCAATGGGCTCAGCAGCGGCATGATCTACCAACCGGGGTTGCAACTCCGCATTCCGCAAAGTGGTAATCCTTTCCCGGGCGAACGGGCACTCAAGCCTCACCCGACCACATACACCGTGGCGAAGGCAGATATGACGATCTACGCCGTGGCCTGTGAGTTCGGCGATGTCTTCCCCGAAGCGATCGCTGCGGCAAACAACCTCTCCCTCTCGGCGAAGCTCACCCTGGGTCAGGTTCTCAATATTCCGTGAAATGAGCGCAAAAAACTTCCGTTTGCTAAAGAGCGAGGTCCTTTTCCGGGGACGCGCTTTTAGCATTCGCCGGGATGTGCTCCTCACCCCAGATGGGCGCGAGACGCGCTTCGATATCGTGGAGCACCATGGTTCGGTGATCTTGATTCCCCTCGATGAGGAGGGGAATCTCCTTTTCGTGCGTCAGTATCGTCATGCGGTCGGAGGGGATCTGCTGGAGTTGCCGGCCGGCTCTTTGGATGAAGGGGAAGCCCCCGAAACGTGTGCCGCCCGTGAGCTGCGCGAAGAAACCGGCTACGCCGCCCAAGTTTTAGAGAAGGTGGGAGAATTCTACCTGGCGCCCGGCTATTCCACCGAGAAAATGACCGTCTTCATCGCCCGTCAACTCTATGCCGCACCGCTGGAAGCCGATGCGGATGAATTTTTGGACCTTGTGCGCTTGCCGCTGAACGAGGCTTTGCGCGCCGCCGAAACAGGGAAAATCCCGGATGCGAAATCGCTGGCGGCGCTTTACTTGGCACGGGCAAAATTACGCTAAAAGGAGGCTCTTCGATGTACACCGTAGCCGTCACCGGTGCTTCCGGTTATATCGGGCAACGGTTGGTGCAATTGCTGGCGCAAGAAGCGAATATTGATCGGGTCCTGGCACTGGATATCCGCCCGCTACCGTTTGAACATGAGAAGGTGCTCTTCGTTCGCCACGATGTCAGCGAGCCGATGACGGAACTGTTTACCCGCCACCAAGTGCGCATGGCGGCGCATCTGGCTTTCATCGTGGACCCGATTTACGATCGCCAAAGGGAGCGACGGGTGAACATCGGCGGCTCGCGACATTTTTTGGAGGCCTGCCATGCAGCCGGATGTGAAGCGCTTTTGCTCTCTAGCAGCGCGACGGTCTATGGAGCATTGCCGGATAACCCACCACTGATCACGGAGGATGCACCGCGGCGTGCTCGTCCGGGCTTTCCCTATGTTGAGGATAAGCTGGTGCAAGAGGAGATAGCCTGGCAATATGCGCAAGAACATCCAAAGGCGCGCCTGATCATCACGCGCGCTACGGTGGTCACCGGGCCGCATATGGATAATTTCATGTCGCGCTATTTCTCGCGGTCACTGGTCTTCACGATCCGCGGCGCGAATCCGCCGGTGCCCCTGGTTCACGAGGACGATACGGCACAAGCCACGGAACGCTTGCTGCTACAGGCTCCTTCCGGGGCTTATAACATCAATGCGCCCAATCCGGTGCCATTGCAGGAAGTGATCCACAGGATGGGGGCGCGAGTGCTGGCCTTACCGCCAGCGCTGATCTATCCCATGGCTACGATGGGGTGGAAGTTGCGTTTACGCTTCCTGACCGAGGTTCCGCCACGCATGTTGGATTACATCCGCTATGCCTGGACGGCAGATGGGAGCAAGGTGACCCGCTTGACCGATTTCCGCTATCGCTATGATGGCTACGCGGCGATGGAGGCATTTTTGGCCGCGCGCCGCAAGTAACCGATTGTTTTAGGAGGGGAGACAATGGGCGTTTTCCGTTCCACCGAAGATCTATATGCCGTGATGGGAGCGCTCTTTGAGCGCCTGAAGCAGGATGCGCCATTGGCAGAACGCCTTTTGGAGGGCAATCTGGTGGTGCGCTTTCGCTGGCGCAACCCAGAAGGCGAAGCGACGATCGATTTGCGCCGAGCACCGATCACCTACACGTTCGGCCCCTGCGATCTGCAGCCGGATGTGGAGATGATCCAGGATGCAGATGTGGCACATTTGTTTTGGCTGGGGAAGCTGAACGTGCCACGTGCTATTGCGAGCCGACAGGTGATCGCCAAAGGTTCGGTGCCGAAGGCGCTGAAGCTCCTGCCGGCCATCCAGCCGGCTTTTGCGGTCTACCGGCAAGTCCTGATTGAAAGCGGAAGGGAGAACCTGGTCTCTACGGCCGCGCCCCGTCCAAGGTCCAGGAAACGGGCCGCTTGGCTCAGGTGGTTGAAACAACTCCGAGCGGGAGAAAAAGCACCGGTGGAGATCGATCCTCTCAAGCGGCATTTTATTCCTCTATCGGATTCTGAAGCGCCGATCACGCCCCCTGTGGGTTCTCCGCTTCCACTGCCTTCGGAGGAGAAGGATTTGAAGCGCGAGATGCTGCGGCGGATGCTGTTGATCCGCGCTTTTGAAGAGCATTTGGGTCGCGCCTTTGCCGAGGGGAAGTTGCCCACCGAGGCGATCCATCTTTCGATCGGGCAGGAAGCGACGGCCGTGGGCGCGTGCTTTGCGCTTTCGGCTCAGGATACGATGGCGACCACCCATCGCGGTCATGGGCATATGCTGGCCAAAGGAGCCGATCTGCGCGGGATGATGGCCGAAATTTACGGGAAGGCGAGCGGACTGTGCAAGGGAAAGGGCGGTTCGATGCACGTGACCGATGCCCGCGTCGGCGCGTTGGGTGCGAACGGGATCGTGGGCGCTTCGGCGTTGATCGCCAGCGGGGCGGCACTGGCGACGAAGTTACAGGGAGAGCGAAAGGTAAGCCTGGCGTTCCTGGGCGATGGGGCGATGAACCAGGGGATGTTCCACGAGGCGGCCAGTTTTGCTTCGGTGTTCCAACTGCCGGTGATTTTCATCGTAGAAAACAATCAGTATGCGGAATTTACGCCACTGGCCAAGCATACGCGCGTCGCCAGGCTGGCCGATCGGGCCGCGGCTTATGGCATGCCCGGCGTGAGCGTGGATGGGAACGACGTTTGGGCTGTGTATCAGGCGGTGAAAGAGGCAGTGGAAGAGGCCCGGGCAGGCAGAGGACCGAGGTTGATCGAGTGCCTCACCTACCGCTGGCACGGTCACATGGAGGGCGAAACGGCCAACTATCGCACGCAAGAGGAAATCGAGCATTGGCGAAAACGGGACCCGGTGGCACGCTGGAAAGAACGCTTGCTCGCCGAGGGAGTCATCACAGAGGAGGAGTGGCAAACACTGGTGCGGGAAGTAGAAGCGCAGATCGCCGAGGCGGTGCGCTTTGCCGAAGATTCTCCCCTGCCGGGGATCGAAACCCTGACGGAGGACGTCTTCGCGCCGGAGCCGGTTGCTCTCTACCGGCCCCAGCCTCTGCCGCCGGCAACCCGCGAAGTGAGTTTTTCGCAGGCGCTTTGGGAAGCCCTGGCCGAGGAGATGAGCCGCGATGGACGCGTCTTCCTGCTGGGTGAGGATGTGAGCCAGGGCGGTTACTTCGCCGTCACCACGGGGTTGGCCGAGGAGTTTACCGGCCGGGTGCTGGATACGCCGATCAGCGAGTATGCCATTGTAGGCGCGGCGGTGGGGGCGGCTATGTGTGGAATGCGCCCGGTGGCCGAAATCCTTTTTTCGGATTTTTTAACGACCTGCATGGACCCGCTGGTCAATCAGGCGGCAAAACTGCGCTATATGTCCGGCGGGCAATATGCGCTGCCGTTGGTGGTGCGCACCCCTGGAGGCGCCGGCTTGGGCATGGCAGCACAACACAGTCAGAGCCTGGAGGCGCTTTTGACCGGGATTCCCGGCTTGATCGTGATCGCCCCGTCCACGCCGCTGGAGGCAAAAGGGTTGCTCAAGGCCGCCATCCGTTCCAACAACCCCGTGCTCTTCTTTGAAAACAAATTGCTCTATCTGCAAACCGGGAAGATTCCGCAGGAAGAATATCTGATCCCTATTGGCGTGGCAGATGTAAAACGCGCTGGGGAGGATGTGACGGTGGTGGCGATCGGAAGCATGGTTTCCCTGGCGCTTTCGGTGGCGGAGGGGTTGGCCCAGGAAGGGATCGAAGTAGAAGTGATCGATCCGCGCACGCTGGTGCCGCTGGATGTGACTACCATTCTACGCTCGGTACAGAAGACAGGACGGCTGGTGACGATCGAAGAGGGCGCGCTCCATCACGGGTTCGGCGCCGAAATCGCGGCACGCGTGGCCGAGCTGGCGCCTCAATGGCTGCAAGCGCCGGTGCAACGAGTGGCCGCGCTGGATATCCCGATCCCCTATGCCCGCAACCTGGAACGGGCAACGGTGCCAGATGAGGAGCGTCTGAAGCAAGCGATCTATCGCGTGCTGGGATGAGCAGTGAAAGTTAGAGGCAATGATTTGGATTCACAGAACAATCCAAGCAATTTGCGACTACCGCAAAAACCATCTCTGCTGCATGCGCCCGATTGAATAGGAGACGGACAAACACGGATAACGCGGAAAAATTACAGTTTACGTTAAAAGGTTTTTTGCCATAAAGCACTAAAATTTTACTGCAAAATTTGCGATTTTCCCAGAGCTATTTGGATCTCAAAAATTGAAATGCTTTGAGGGCATTTCCTTCTGGGGTGAAAGACTTTTGCAGTGAACTCTTTGTTCTGACCTAAAGGACTTCTGAATCGGGTAGACGGCTGATCCTTGTGAGCCAATCGGTGGAGAGCGATTGCGTTTTTGCTTGTACTCCCTTCATGGTTGTGTTAAACTAATCTTATGAGCGAGGAAACGCTTCTTCAACAGGCCATTGACGCCTTGCAAATGGGAAAGAAGGAGAAGGCACGGGAGATCCTTACCCGCCTGATCCGTGCCGATCAGGAGAATGCCCTCTACTGGGTCTGGTTGAGCGCGGCGGTGGAGAGCGAGAAAGAGCGTCGCTACTGCCTGGAGAAGGCCTATCAGCTCGATCCACAAAATGCCGCCGCACGGCGCGGTCTCATGCTCCTGGGCATTCAGGTTGCCGAAGAAGAGACTTCGCCATTTCCGGTGAATCGCCCGCGCGCCTGGGAAAAGCGGCTATTGGCCGTTCCTGAGGAAGAAGAACAGGAAAAAGCTGCTGCCGCTCGCCCTGTGCGACGCTTGGTAGGTTGGGTAGCATTAGTCCTGTTGCTGATCGGGCTTTCGATCGGTGGCTTTTTCCTCTCTCGTCCACAGCGAACGATCACGTTCCCCACGCATACTCCCGGCCCTTCTCCCACCTATACCCTAACCCCTACCTTCATCAACGCCACGGCGATCCCGGCCACGCCTACCCTCGCCGGTCCGCCCCCGCTCTGGACCCTATTGGATGCCACCTACACCCCTACTCCCCTCTATGTGAATACGCCGCGCCAGCCTCAATCCGCCGATCTGCAGCGTTCAGCGAGCAATGCCTACGCCCGCCAAGATTGGGAGGCCTTTATCGTTGCCATGCGGCAAATAGCCCAGCTGGAGCCGCAAGCTGCCGATCCCTATTACTACATTGGCGAGGCCTATCGCTTCCAGGGTCGGTACACGGAGGCCTATCAGGCCTATCAGCGTGCGTTGGAGATCGAACCCCGTTTCGCGCCGGCCTACTTGGGCGAAGCGCGCGTTGTGCCGGCCATCGATCCGCAGATCGAGATCGAATCCCTGCTCAACAAAGCCCTGGAATACGATCCAAACTTTGGCGAAGCCTATCTGGAGCGCGCCCGTTACTACCTGACAACAAAGAAATACGCACTGGCGCTCAAAGATCTGGAACGCGCCGAGGAAACCCTGCCCGGTTCCCCACTGGTTTCTTTGCTCCGGGCACAGATCTACTGGCAGCAAGGCGAAAAGGAACAGGCATTGACCTTTGCGGAGGAAGCCAATCGTCGCGATCTGACCCTGCTCCCCGCTTATGCCTTGCTCGGCGAAATTTACGCCGACCGGGGGGAGTACGCGCAAGCGATGTCTAACCTAGAACGTTATCTGACTTATCAGCCGAACGATCTCTCCGCTCAGCTGCTGCTGGGCCAAGTGCAATATCAGGCCGGGGAATATCAGAAAAGCGAGCAAACGCTTTCGCTCCTTCTGGAACGTGCTTCGAACCAGGTTGAAGCCTATCTCTACCGCGGACTGGCACGGCTGGAACTGGAAAAAACCGAAGCGGCCATCGACGACCTAAATCGTGCCTTGCTTTACTCCCCCGATTCGTATCTGGCGCATCTCGGCCTGGCACGTGCCTTTTTCGCCCAGGGAAAATACGGGAATGCCTATCAGGAATCGGAGCGCGCTTACGGCTCTGCAAAAGACGACGCGCAAAAAGCCCAAGCAATCTACTGGCGAGCCCTTTCTTTAGAGAAGCTCGGCGATCTCCGCACGGCCATTCGCGATTGGAACCTTTTGCTGAACAATTACAAGGACGTGATTGACGAGGAAATGCGCCGCACCGCCCAAGAGCACCTCAACACCCTTCGCACCCCTACCCCAAGCCCGACCTCCCGTCCCAGCGCTACGCCCACGCGCACCCCTTCGCCGACGAACACTCCTTAAAAATTTTTGGGATGCTTGACTTTTTGAACATTTGTGCTATACTCTAAATCGCAAGAGATGTTAGAACCTAGGAGTTTCGCATGCCCCGCAAATCCTCTTCTTCTGATCTTTTCTCACAACCAAACCGCCCCTCCATAGACGAAGCGCGGCGCGCTGTCTTGGAAAAAGCGCTGAGCGATATCACCAAACGTTACGGTGATGGAGCGATCATGCGCCTGGGCGAGGCCCATAGCATGCACACCGAAGTGATCCCCACCGGCTCACTTTCTCTCGATATCGCTTTAGGAGTCGGCGGCATCCCTCGTGGACGGATTACCGAGATCTTTGGACCTGAATCTTCCGGAAAGACGACGCTTTGTCAGCATATTGTTGCTGAGGCCCAACGCATGGGAGGGGTGGCCGCCTATATTGATATGGAACATGCCCTTGACCCATCCTATGCCGCCCGCTGCGGAGTAGATATTGAGAATTTGCTCATCTCCCAGCCGGATACCGGTGAACAGGCTCTGGAGATCGCCGAAACGTTGGTGCGCTCCGGGGCAGTGGATGTCGTGGTCATTGACTCGGTCGCCGCGCTGGTGCCGCGTGCCGAGATCGAAGGCGATATGGGCGATCCTACCATGGGTATTCAAGCGCGGCTCATGTCGCAAGCGCTGCGCAAGCTCTCCGGCGCCATCAACCAGACGAAGACAGCGGTGATCTTCACCAACCAGCTGCGCCAGAAGATCGGGGTCATGTTCGGCAACCCCGAAACAACCACCGGTGGTCAGGCGCTGAAGTTCTATGCTTCGGTGCGTTTGGATGTGCGCCGCGTGCAGGCGATCAAATTGGGTGCCGAAATTATCGGGAATCGCACTCGCGTGCGCGTGGTCAAAAACAAAGTGGCGCCGCCGTTCAAGACGGCCGAATTCGACATTATGTACAACGAAGGCATCTCCAAAGCCGGCGATGTGCTCGATTTGGCTACCCAGCTCGGCATTATCGAAAAACGCGGCGCCTTCTTCTCTTATGGGGATATTCGCCTCGGACAAGGTCGAGAAAACGCCAAAGAATACCTGCGCCAGAACCCGGATCTGATGGCAGCCATCGAAGCCATCATCCGTGAAAAGGCATTGGGCGGGGAGATCACGGTGCCCCTTGCCAGCGCCGATGACGAAGGCTTAGAAGAACTGTAAAACGTGCCCCAGCACCTCCGCCGCTTATTGCTCTTCTGGGTGGTCGTAATGGTGGGCTGCGCCCCCTTGCCGGGCTCACCCACGCCCACCCTCTTTCATGCTCCGCTCCAGCCCCCCAGACCAACCCCTTCCCCAACTCCCACCCTGCCTCCTACGCGTGCGATTCCAACCCGCACGCTTACCCCTATCCCTTCTCCTACGCCCTGCCAGGATAACCTGCGCTATCTAGAAGACATAACATTCCCCGGTGAAAAAGTCCAGGTGATTGCCGGCCAGGTGATTGATAAACAATGGCGCGTGGAGAACAACGGTACCTGTCCATGGGGAGAAGGATATACCCTGCGATTAACCGCCGGATCTGCCTGGGGCACCGACGAACAGCAACCGCTTTACCCGGCCATGCCGGGTGCGCAGGCGATCTTGCGCATTCTCTTCACCGCGCCGCAGGAACCCGGTGAATACCGCACCGAGTGGCATGCCTTCAATGCTCAGGGAGAGCCTTTCGGCGATGCGCTCTACCTCGTGATCGAGGTCCTGCCGGTGCCTGCATCTACTCCTACCCCATGAGAATCTTTGGGGTGATATAATAAGAACAACCTTCCCTTTGGAGCATATGCTATGAGCGATATTCGCGTGCAACGCCTGGCAAAAGTTCTGGTCGAGCATTCGGCAAGGGTTAAATCGGGGGATCGCATCCTGATCGAGGGCACCACCGCAGCCATTCCCCTGATTCGGGAACTCTATCAGCAAATCCTCGAAAAAGGGGGGCATCCCCATGTGGAGCTTTCCTTCCCAGAGCAAGAGTATTTGCTTCATCGTTATGGCAACGATGAACAGCTCGATTTCGTCCCAACCTTTCGGTTGCTCGCCTATGAGCAATTCGAGGGGCGAATTCGCATCCACTCATCTACCAATACGCGCGGATTGAACGGCATCGATCCCTTGCGTCTGCAACGGCGGCAAAAAGCGCTAGGGGTCATCACTGAGGTCCAAATGCGGCGGGGGGCAGAAGGATCTTTCAAATGGGTAACTACGCTCTTCCCGACCGAAGCCTACGCCCAGGATGCCGGCATGAGCCTGAGCGAATATACCGATTTCGTTTTCCGCGCCTGCCATGCAGATGATGAAGACCCGATCGCCTATTGGCGCAGCCTACAAGCCCGCCAGCAGAAGGCCATTGACTGGCTAATGGGCAAAAGCCAGGTGGTACTGCGCGGTCCGAATGTGGACCTTACGCTTTCCATCCGCGGACGGCGCTTTATGAATTCCGTCGGCGTGTACAACATGCCCGATGGCGAGATCTACACCGGCCCGGTAGAGGATTCCGTCAACGGTTGGGTGCGCTTTACCTACCCGGCGATTTACAACGGCGTAGCCGTTGAGGGAGCGGAGCTCACCTTCTCCAACGGTCGTGTCACCCAGGCGCGCGCCGAAAAGAATCAGGATTTCCTGCTCCGCATGCTAGAAACGGATAGCGGAGCACGCTACCTGGGCGAATTCGCCATCGGTACGAATTTCGAGATCAACCGCTTTACCGGTCAGATCCTCTTCGATGAAAAAATCGGCGGTTCCTTCCATATGGCGCTTGGAGCCGGCTATCCCGAAACCGGCTCACGCAATAAATCTGCCATCCATTGGGATATGATCTGCGATATGCGCACCGATTCCGAAATCCTGGTAGATGGAGAACTGTTCTATAAGAACGGTGAATTCGTGTTCGATAAATAAAACCGCCATACACACCCAAAAGCAAAGAGACACAGGAATCTTCCCGTGTCTCTTTTTTTTTGTGTATGTCGAGAGCAGGTCTATCTCAGGATTGGCTTTGTGCTTCTGCCGGCAAATACAGATGGCTCAGGTATTCTTTGAGCATACGGCGTGTGTTGAAAGTCGGGATGATCGAGCGCATGGATTCCTTCACCCGTTCGAGCCACTCCTGCGGAATATCGCGCCCATCGCGCTCGTAATAGAGAGGGATGATCTCATTCTCTAAGAGGGCATAGAGACTTTGCGCGTCGGCGGCATCCTGGGCTTCTGGGGAATCGTAGTCACGATCGTCACCGATCGCCCAGCCATTGCGTCCGTTATAAGCCTCGCGCCACCAACCATCGAGCACCGAACAATTGAGCACGCCGTTGAGCGCCGCTTTCATGCCGGAAGTGCCGCTGGCTTCCATCGGACGGCGCGGCGTATTCAACCAAAGATCTACACCCTGCACCAGGTAACGCGCCAGATTGATATCGTAATCCTCCAAAAACACCAGCCGCCCCGCCGTTTCGGCACGTTTGACCTGGCGATAAATTTGCTGAATGAGTTGCTTGCCGGGTTCATCGGCCGGATGGGCCTTGCCGGCAAAGATGATCTGTACCGGCATGTTGGGACGGTTGATCAAATGTAGCAACCGCTCGACATCTTGGAAAAGCAGGTTGGCGCGCTTGTAGGTAGCAAAGCGACGGGCAAATCCGATGGTCAGGGCATAGGGGTTGAGCAGAACGCCCGAGGCGATCACCTGAACCGGGTGGAAGCCGCCGGCCCGCCAGCGCTCCCGCACGCGCTCTCGCAGGTAGAAGACCAGGCGACGTTTCAGGTGCAGGCGCACTTCCCAAAGGGGCTGGGAAGGCAACGCATCCAGCCTCTCCCATAGGGCCGGATCGTCTAGGGATTCCATCCAGTTTTCCCCTAGCACTTCATCCAGGAGAAGGCGCAATCGCCGTCCCATCCAAGTGGCGACGTGCACGCCATTGGTCACATAAGTGATCGGCACATCTTCTTCCCGAAGTTCCGGCCAAAGGAAATGCCACATGCGCCGCGCCACGCGTCCGTGTAGTTCGGAAACGGCATTCCGCCTTTCCGAAAAACGCAGCGCCAGAATCCCCATACTAAAGGATTCGCCCCAGGGTTGCTGATGACGCGCAAGGTCCATGAATTGCTCACGACTTAAGCCTAAAGCAGGCCAGAAGTGTGCCAGGTACTTTTCGATCAGCCAGAGCGGAAACTCATCGTTTCCGGCTGGGACGGGGGTGTGGGTAGTGAAAACGTTCGCCGCACGCACCTGCGCTGCCGCTTCTTCAAACGAGAGCCCTTCGGCGACTTTCTCGCGAATGCATTCCAACGTCAGGAAGGCGGCATGTCCCTCGTTCATATGCCAGGTGGATGGTTCGTGGCCCAGCATGCGCAGGGCACGAACTCCACCGATCCCCAAGAGCACTTCCTGCATCACCCGCCGTTCCAGGTCTGACCAATACAATCGAGCGGTCAGGATGCGATCTTCCGGGCGATTGATCTCCAGGTTAGCATCCAGTAAGTAGAGCGGCACGCGTCCAACCCGGACCTCCCACAATCTTAGCCACACCTGGCGATCGGGGAATTCGACGCACACCTTGCGCGGCTGACCGTCTTCCTCCAAAACCGGCAGCAGCGGCAGGAAGGTCACATCTAGCGGCTGGTTGATCGCTTCTTGCCAGCCATCTTCGCTGATGCGTTGAGTGAAATAGCCTTCCGAATACAAGAAGCCTACCGCGACCAGATTCAACCCAAGATCGGAGGCCTCTTTAATGTGATCCCCGGCCAGCACGCCGAGACCGCCGGAATAGATCGGCAACATCTCGTGCAAGCCGTATTCCATCGAAAAATATGCGATCAAATGATCTTGAAGCCCTTGGCGCTCGGCCCAGGTTTGAGAGGGATGCAGATAAGCCTCGAAAGCTTTGAAGACGCTCTCATAACGGGCCAGGTAAGCAGGGCGCAACGCAGCAGCGTTCAGCGTGGCCCGTTCGGCCAACCGCAACAATCGGAGCGGATTGTGACCGACACGTTCCCACAGCTCATTATCGAGATCCCGAAAAAGGTGCTCGGCCTCCGGGTTCCAAGTCCACCACAGGTTGTAGGCCAGCTCTCCCAACCGTTCAATCCGGCGGGGCAAATCAAATCCATTGGGTATGCGAGTAAGGAAATGTACGGGCATGGCGATTAATATACCACAAGTGACTTCAGGTTTCGCGTGACCGTGTTCGCTCACCAGGGCTTTTCAATTAGATTCCACTGCCAAAACCGTGTCCGCCGCACAGGCTCGATTCAATTCGTGGGAGCCTTATCCTTTATCCTAAGAGGATTCAGAAGCCATAGCACCCCAAGTAGGATTTTACACAATCCCTCAGCTCATGTTATGATCACACGCACATTCTGCCTGCGAGGTGACTTCCATGGTTGTAGACCTGCGTTCCGATACCGTGACCCAACCCACCGAGGAAATGCGGCGCGCTATGGCTGCGGCCGAGGTCGGGGATGACGTATATGGGGAAGACCCAACCGTCAACCGGTTGCAGGAAATGGCGGCGGCAATGTTGGGAAAAGAAGCCGCGCTATTCGTCCCTTCCGGCACGATGGGCAATCTGATCGCCGTGCTGACGCATTGTCAGCGGGGGGATGAGGTCTTGCTTGGCGATCAATCACATACTTTCCTTTTTGAAGCCGGGGGCCTCTCGGCGTTGGGGGGTGTACATTCACATCAATTGCCCAACCGAGCAGATGGTGGGTTAGAACCGGAAGATATCCGCCGAGCCATTCGTCCAGATGACGTCCATCAACCGCGCACTCGTCTGATTTGCCTGGAAAATACCCACAATCGCTGTGGTGGAACTTTCCAGGATGTGGAATATACCCGTCAAATTGGCCGATTGGCGCAGGAATACGGGCTCAAAGTGCACCTGGATGGGGCGCGACTGTTCAATGCAGCTACCGCTATCGTGGAGAAGACGGGGGGCGAAGTGCGCCAGGTAGCGCGTGAGCTGGCACAGGCGGTAGATTCGGTCACTTTTTGCCTGAGCAAAGGACTTTGCGCTCCGGTCGGTTCGATCCTGTGTGGCGGCGAAGAGTTTATTCGCCAGGCGCGGCGGGTACGAAAAATGCTCGGCGGTGGTATGCGGCAGGTCGGTGTTTTGGCCGCGGCCGGGTTGGTAGCCTTGGAAAAAATGATCGATCGCCTGCAGGAGGATCACCTACGGGCGCGGCGTCTGGCCGAAGGGTTGAGGACCATCCCCGGCCTGGTTCTGGAAGCAGAGACGCCGGCGACGAACATGGTCTTTCTGAACCTAGGAGAAGAGGTCCCCTGGAACGCTCAGCAAATCGCTCTACGATTACGGGAGAAGGGTGTCTTGGTCGGTGCAATTGGGGAACGACGCTTCCGTTTGGTCACGCATTACTGGATTGATGATGCAGCAGTAGATCGCGCCATCCAAGCGTTCGCACAGGTGATGACAGGATAAACGGCAATAACTACTTGACCACCCAACCACTCGACCAATTGACTTATCCGACCAACCGATTTGACATCTCTTCCACCAAACGGTACAATGAAATTGTCAACTCTCATTGGAGGTGTCTGATGGAATTGTTGCGCGAGCGCATTCGCAAAGAGGGGCGTCATCTGGGAAATGGGATTCTCAAAGTGGATGGCTTCATCAATCATCAAGTGGATCCTCAACTAATGGATGCCTGTGGGCGGGAATTGGCACGGCGCTTTGCCCATGTCGGCGCGACCAAAGTGCTGACGGCAGAAATTTCCGGCATCGCCCCGGCCCTGACCACGGCTTTTCATTTGGGGTTGCCGGTGGTATATGCCCGCAAGACGCGCCCTATCACCATGCCCGATCAGGTCTTTCTGACCCTGGCTCCCTCCCATACCAAAGGGCGCATGGTGGAGTTGATCGTCTCGCCGGAATATCTGGCAAACGGGGAACGAATCTTGATCATTGATGACTTCCTGGCTACCGGTGCCACCATTCTCGGCCTGGTGCGGCTGGCACAGGCAGCCGGAGCAAAGGTAGTGGGAATCGGCGCGTTGATCGAGAAAACGTTCGAGGGCGGACGTGCGACATTGGAACCCCTTGGCGTGCCCATCGAATCGCTCGTGACGATCACTGCCATGGAAGGAGATCGGATCCTCTTTGCCGGGGAATGATATGGATGCCATTGCCATCCTGGATTTTGGCTCTCAATATGCCCAGTTGATCGCCCGGCGGGTGCGCGAGGCACAGGTCTATTGTGAACTTTTCCCTTGGGATGCGCCGGCCGAGCAGGTGTTGGCTTTGAATCCGAAGGGATTTATCCTTTCGGGCGGGCCGCGCTCGGTCTACGAGCCAAACGCTCCCTTCATCCCACGCTATGTGCTGGATTCTGGCCTGCCGATCCTCGGCATTTGTTACGGAATGCAGGCACTGGCGCACGCATTAGGAGGAAAGGTGGACGCTTCAGCCGCCCGCGAATACGGGCCGGCAGAGGTCGAAACCGTTTCCCCCAATCTGCTTTTGCCGGAAGGACGTTTCCCCGTCTGGATGTCGCATGGAGATCGCATTACGCAGCTGCCTGCGGGGTTTCAGGTGCTGGCGCGTTCGGCAAACAGCCCGATCGCGGCAATGGGTGACCTGGAACGGCGCTACTTCGGGGTGCAATTCCATCCGGAAGTTCGTCACACCCCGTCCGGCCATGAACTGTTGGCCCGTTTCGCGATCGAGATCTGCGGCGCACGCCCAGAATGGACTCCGGCTTCGATCATCGAAGAAAGTATCCGCCGCGTACGTCAACAGGTGGGTAACGAGCGCGTGCTGGCGGCAGTGAGCGGCGGGGTGGACTCTTCGGTCGCGGCCACCCTGGTCCACCGTGCTGTGGGCGATCAGCTGGTGGGGATTTTCGTGGATACCGGGCTATTGCGGCATGGCGAAGCAGAACAGGTGATGGGAACGTTGCATCGCCAGATGGGGATGGAGGTGATCGCCGTGAATGCGCGGCGCGAGTTCCTGGAGGCGCTGCGCGGTGTCACCGATCCGGAACAGAAGCGCAAGATCGTCGGTGAGAAATTCATCCGCATTTTCGAGGCGCAGGCCAAAGCGTTGGGCAGCCTGCGTTTTCTCGTCCAAGGCACGATCTATCCGGATGTGGTGGAATCTTCGGCACCCGATCGGCAAAAGGCGGAGCGCATTAAGACGCATCATAACGTTGGTGGGTTGCCACCAGACATGCATTTTGAGCTGGTGGAACCGCTTCGCTACCTGTTCAAAGACGAGGTGCGCGCCGTTGGCGAAGCGCTTGGGTTACCGGCAGAGCTCGTTTGGCGGCAACCCTTTCCGGGTCCCGGCCTGACCGTGCGCTGCTTGGGCGAGATCACCGCCGAGCGCGTGGAACGCTTACGTCACGCCGATGCGATCTTTCTGGAAGAGTTGACCGCGGCCGGTCTGCTGGGCAAGGGCGCGCCGCTCGCACAGGCCTTTGCCGTGCTCCTGCCGGTGCGTTCCGTGGGCGTGATGGGCGATCAGCGCACCTATCAGGAAGTCATTGCCCTGCGCGCTGTGACTACCGAAGATTTCATGACCGCCGATTGGGCACGCTTGCCCTATGACCTACTGGCCCGAGTGGCGAATCGCATCGTCAACGAGGTGCAAGGCGTCAACCGCGTGGTGTATGATATTACCAGCAAACCACCAGCTACAATAGAATGGGAGTAAGGAGTACTGACATGGACTACGGCGAACTCTTTACTCGAGCCTGGCGCTATCTCTGGCGCTATAAGATCCTCTGGCTGTTCGGCATCCTGAACGGCTGTCAGACTTTTAACGCGAGCTTCTCGGAAAACGACGCTGCCCAACAGCAGACCATGACCATGCTGAACCGTTGGGCTTCTGATCCAATCGTCTGGCTGGCGTTAGGGATTTTCGTCTTAAGCATCCTCCTGGCGATCTTAATCCTTTCCCTGATCGGGATCATCGGTATTATCCGGACCGTTTCCCTGGCCGAAGAAGGCCGCACTCCAAAATGGGATGAGATTTTTGCCAATAGCTGGCCGCTCTTCTGGCGATTGCTGGGACTGCACTTCTTGCTAGGGATCTTTGTAATGCTGAGCATCGCCATTCCTATAGGGATTTCCATCGCTGCGGCGGCCATTTTGATTCCCGATCAGAATACGGCGATCGGATTAGCCGTGTTGGGAATGTTAGCGCTCATCTGCATCTGCATACTCCCTTTCTTGTTCCTCTTGGGGCCATTGATCCACGCAACCCGCATTGCGCTCGTGCTGGAATCGCTGGGGATTTGGGACGCGCTGCGCAGGGGATGGCAGGTATATATCCGTAACTTCGGTCACTGGTTCTTGCTCACCATCATCTTGTTCGTCATTCGCATCTTCGTCACGCTCTCGGCGGCAATTCCCTTGGCGCTGGTGCCGGTTCCGTTGGCACTCGAACTCGTAATATTCATCATCGGGTTGCTGTTCTTCGGCGGTCTGAACTTCACCGATAGCGCGCTGACGCTGGCTTATTTGCGCTTGCGCTCAGGCCCACAGGTTCAAGCCGCCGAATCTGCTCTTTCGGCCTTGTAAGACTTGCTCATGCGATCTGAGTCCGCCGCTCGATTTCGCTTCTGGGTGCTTCTGCTCCTGGCAGTAGCGTTCTTTCCCTTGCTCCCGGTTCGGGCGCAATCTACGGCTCCCCCTGTTGCCTTTCTCTATCCCCTGGAAAGCAACGCGTTTCCGCTCATTTCGAGCCTGGTGGATGTATTTGATAGTGATGGGCAGTTCGTTTCCGGGTTGCAGAAAGGGGAGCTGGCCATCCTGGAAAACGGCCAGGCGCGGCCGGTGGAGAGCCTGGAAGAGCAGGAGCGGCCTCTTCAGTTGGTAGTGGCCGTCAATCCCGGCCCGGCGTTGGGGATGCGCGATGCCCAAGGTGTGCCGCGCTTTGAAAAGGTGGCCGGTGCTTTGCAGAGCTGGGCACAGAGCCGGCCAATCGCCTCGGAAGATCGCCTGAGTCTAGTTTCGATCGGAGGCATTATCATTGGTCAGGCCACCTATCAGGAGTGGGCCAATGCGCTGAGCGCGTTCCGTCCGAATTTTCTGCGCACCACGCCGAATTTGCAAACCCTGAACCTGGCCTTTGAAACGCTGGCACAACATCCATCCATCCCAGGCGGGAAACGGGCGATCTTGTTTATCACCCCTCACATGGATCAACCTGGGATAGAGTTGACCTTGAAGCCTTTCGTCGAGCGGGCTCATCAGGAGGGGGTGCGGGTGTACGTCTGGGTGGTGGACGCGGAGGCATATTTCACCCACTCCAGCACCCAGGCCTTCCAGGTGCTGGCCTTTGAAACGGGTGGCAAGAGCTTTCTCTTCTCCGGAAAAGAGACGTTACCCGATGCGGAACTCTACTTTGAGCCTTTGCATCACGTCTATGTGCTCACCTATCGCTCCCAGGTCAACCGAAGTGGTGCCCACGCGGTACGTCTGCAGGTTCAGCGCGGGGCTACGACTATCCTTTCCAATGAACAATCTTTCACTATCGATCTACAACCGCCCCAACCCATGCTGTTTGTGCCTTCCTGGCAGGTTGTCCGTCAACCTTCGCCGCAGGACCCCTGGAACGAAGAGGCGCTGGTGCCCGAAGAGCAAGTGTTGCAAGCCAGTGTTAGCTTTCCGGATGGTCACCCACGCCTCGTTCAGGCCATACGCCTGTACGTGGATGGTCAGATGGTAGCCGAAAACCGGAGCGAGAACGACCAGCCGCCATCCATGGAATTCCGTTGGGATTTACGCCCCTATCGTTTGAGCGCGCAGCACTATTTAGTGGTCGAAGCAGTGGACTCTTCAGGGTTGATCGGCCAAACCCAGGCGCTGCCGGTTACCGTGACCGTCATCCTGCCCCCGCGTGGTTGGCGCGCCTTCCTGATGCGCTACAACCTGCAATTGACGATCGGCTTTGCCCTGCTGGCCTTCCTCCTGACGATCTGGGTCTTCGTGGGCGCGCGCTTGCAATCGGCACGCGCTGCCCGTCGCCTGGCTCAAAGCCGGGCACTCGATCCGTTGACTCAGCCGGTGGAGGCCTCGCCTCGGCCCTCGCCAACGAATTCCTCCAGAACCTCGGTGCCCGAAACAATCCAGGAAGAGCCGCTTCAGACGCTCAACGTAGAAGCATATCTCTTGCGACTTTCAGCGCGAAATCAGCCTGTGGGCACAGCACTACCTCTACGCGCCAAGGACCTGATCTTCGGCAGCGATCCGCGACAGGTGAACGTAATCCTGCACGATTCAAGCGTCTCTGCCGTTCACGCCCGGCTACGCCGCACCGAAGAAGGCTTTCGCCTCTTCGATCTGGGTTCGGTAGCCGGAACATGGGTGAACTATGAGCCGGTGCCGCCAGAGGGGAGACTCCTTCAGCCGGGTGACCGGATCCATTTCGGCCGTTTGATCTATCGCTTCGAGAGACCCGGGGCACCGCCGCCGCCGGAACCGGTGATCCTGCTCCTGGATGAGAAGCAAACCTGATCTTCAATCGTTGACCAATGTTCCCACTTTTTCGCCCTGCAGAGCAGCCAGGAGCGCGTGTTCATCCCACAGGTTGAGCACCAAGATGGGGAGATGATTTTCCATGCACAAGGAGATGGCCGTGCTATCCATCACTTCCAGCCGCCTGTTCAACACTTCGATGTAGCTCAAATAGTCAAATTTCCGCGCCTGAGGGTTCTTTTTGGGGTCGGAATCATACACCCCGTCCACTTTGGTGGCTTTGATCAGCACATCGGCATCGATTTCCATGGCGCGTAGGGCAGCAGCGGTATCGGTGGAGAAATAGGGGTTGCCGGTGCCGGCGCTGAAGATCACCACTCGCCCCTTTTCCAGGTGCCGAATGGCGCGTCGGCGGATATACGGTTCGGCCACGGCGCGCATTTCGATCGCCGATTGAACGCGGGTATAGATTCCCATCCGTTCCAGCGCATCCATAAGTGCCAATGCGTTCATCACCGTGCCCAGCATGCCCATGTAATCGGCCGTTGCGCGGTCCATACCGCGGTCCAACCCTTGTTTACCGCGCCAAAGGTTGCCGGCGCCGATTACCACGGCCACCTGAACGCCCAGGTCGTATACTTCTTTGATGCGCCGGGCAATGGCCTCGACTTCGGATGGATCGATACCAAAGCCTCCTTCACCGGCCAGAGCCTCCCCACTGAGCTTGAGAAGCACTCGGCGATATTTCAAAGCCATATGCACTCCTTTTCGATTGCTTGAACCTTTCGACCAAGAACCAAAACTGCAAAGATTACGCCGATTTTGCACTCCGGCCATCATTGCCGGACGAAGATCGGCTCGAGGCATCAGCGTTCAAAATTCAAAGAAAAGGCCAACCCTGCGGTTGGCCTCTTTAGGATCATTCGCCGGTCGTTTCTCCTAGCTCCCAACGTTGGAAGCGACGGATGACGATATTTTCACCAATGGCGGCGATGTTTTGCAGCAGCAATTGCCGGACGGTAATATTCTCATCACGGATATAGGGCTGACGTATCAGCACCACTTCGTCCTTGAACTTTTCTAGGCGTCCCTGGACAATCCGTTCGGCAACCGCTTCTGGCTTGCCCTCTTCGATGGCGCGCTTGCGGGCAATTTCGGCCTCTTTTTCCAAAACTTCCGCCGGAATATCTTCTTCTTTGATATATCGCGGTGCTGCTGCGGCGATCTGCAGGGCAATTTCGTGCGCCAAATTGCGAAAAGCCTCTGAACGGGCGACGAAGTCGGTCTCGCAATTGACTTCGACCATCACACCGACGCGGCCTCCGCCGTGCGAATAAAGCTCGATCACGCCCTCTGAGGCCTGACGATCGGCGCGCTTGGCCGCTGTAGCCAGCCCTTTTTCACGCAGGTAATCTACCGCTTTTTGAAAGTCCCCATTGGCTTCCGTAAGCGCTTTGCGGCAATCAAGTACACCAGCGCCGGTTGCGGCGCGCAGTTCTTTGATCATTTCCGTAGTGATTTCCATAGACTATTCTTCCTTTTCCTCAAATTCTTCTTCGGTATCATCGGCTTCAGCTTTGGGGCCAAGTTTTGCAAGAGTGGCCTCACCGAGCAGGTCCTCATCTTCGAGCACTTCTTCATCCAGCATGGTGGCAATGGTGATGCGGGCACGCTCGGCCTTAGGTTTGGCCTCGGCTCTGGCAGCTTCAGCCTCTGCGGCGGCCTCTTCTTCCTTACGCATCGCTTTGCCTTCCAGCACAGCATCGGCGATCTTGGCGCTCAATAAACGAATGGAGCGCACCGCATCATCATTGGCCGGGATGATGTAGTCTACGTTCTGCGGATTGCAATTGGTATCCACCAACGCCACGACCGGGATGTTGAGGATATTGGCTTCGTGAACGGCGGTTTCCTCTTCACACACATCCACGACGAAGAGCATATCCGGCAGGCGTTCCAGCTCACGGATGCCTTCGAGGTGAAGTTGCAACCGTTTGATCTCGCGCTGGATAAGCAAGCCCTCTTTCTTCGTCAGGCGGTTAATTTCGCCACTTTCCACCATGCGCTCCAGGTGCTTCAGCTCCTGAATACGCTGATAGATGGTGGTCCAGTTCGTGAGCGTGCCGCCGAGCCAACGCTCGGTGACATAAGGCATGCCGCAGCGAATGGCCTCTTCGCGCACGATTTCCTTAGCCTGGCGCTTGGTGCCGACGAAGAGCACGATACCACCTTTAGCAACGGTATCGCGCACCACATTATAGGCCTGGGTGAGCAATTTTACCGTTTGCTGTAGGTCAATGATGTGAATGTCGTTGCGCTCGGTGAAGATGTACGGCTTCATGCGCGGGTCCCACTTGTTCGTTCGATGGCCGAAGTGGACACCACTTTCCAGAAGCAGCTTCATGGATACAATGGCTGGCATAGAAAGGAACCTCCTTGCGTTTTGTCCTCCGCTCGCTTCATCCCCGGCGGTGACCACATAGCTATGCGGCACGCCCCGTCGAGTCTGCGAGCGTGTGAGATAGGGCGATCTGCTCGCCCGGGCAGAATAGCCTGTTTTCACAGGCGGCGGGATTATAACACAGTTTTTCTCCTGATCGGTGCGCTATCGCCGCGCTTCTGTCAGGCGGCCTTCGCGGATCGCCAGGCGCTCGGTGTAATCCAGAAAAACCCTCGCGAGGATCAGGAACACAACGGCCAAGACGGCCAGGATAGCAATTTCCAGCGAGACGGAAAGGAACCCCAAACTAGGGCCGCTTTTGAAGGTGAGCTGACGCATGGCATCCAGGCCAAGCGTCAACGGAATGAGGGAGGCCCCGGCTGCCACCCAGAAGGGCAACGCCCGCACGGGGAAAAAGAAGCCCGAAACCAAGTAGACCGGTTCCTGGATCACATCCAGGGCCGCCCAAGCCTCGCGCCCCAAGAGCAGGAAAACCGAGGCAAACATCATCCCCATTCCGTAAAGGGCAGCCATCGTCAAAAGGAAAACGGCAAAGAGCTGCCAAAAGCTGATCACCACGAATTGCACGTTGAAAATCAGGCTGCCCAAGATCAAGATCGCCAGAGCACGTAGGGTGGTAGCGGTCAGGCCGCCGAAGGCCATCCCCAACAGAATGGACATCATCGAATTCGGTGCCATGATGTAAAGCGCCAGATTCCCCTGCTCTTTTTCCCAATAGAGCTGCATAGACATGCTCCAGAGCACGTTCATCCAGAAAGCCAGCATCGCTCCACCGACGACGACAAAGCCGATATAATCCTCCGGGGCCTGCATGGCGCGATAGACCAGCACATAGGCGGCTACCGAAAGCATGGGCAGGAGCACATCGAAAAAGAGCCAAGATTTTTCGCGCTGCTGACCGATCAGGCGCGGATAGGCACGGGCAAAAACACTCTGCAGGAAAAGCCGCCAGCCGTCCACTTTCGGCACAGTCGAAGGCGCCAAGGGATTTTGAGGTTCAGACATTGGTCACCTCTTCGCGCTCCACTTCCTCCATGCTACGCCCAACGAGCTCGACGAAAACATCCTCCAGCGTTGGCTCACGCTTGCTCAAGTGCAGAATTTTGATCTGCTTTTCGGTGAGCATCCCGATCACCCCGGCCAGGGCCGCTTCGGTGCTCAGGGTCAGGTTCAGCCATGCGCCGTGCTCGGTGGGATGAATGGTAACGTTGCGCACTTCGGGCAAAGCCTCCAGCCGCGACGCGCTCAGGCCGTTCAACGGACTGGTTTCGATCTCAAAACGGGCATCGCGCTGCAGAGCACGTTTGAGGGCGGCCGGCGTATCGCAAGCCAATACACGCCCTTTGTTGATGATCGCCACCCGATCGCACAATTCTTCGGCCTCGACCATGTAATGCGTGGTAAGAAGTAGGGTGCGCCGCCGATCCTGTTCCAGCCATTCCCGGATCAGAAAACGGACCTCGCGCGCCGCGCCCACATCTAGCCCAAGCGTGGGTTCATCCAGGAAAAGCACGCGCGGATCGGTGACAAAGCCACGCACGATGTTCATCTTCTGGCGCAGGCCGGTGGAGAGATCGGATGATTTGGTGTTCATCCGATCGGCCATGCCCACCCGTTCCAGCAAGGCGCGAATGCGCCGATCGGCCTCGCGCGAGGGAATGCCGTAGAATTGGGCGAACATCCACAAATTCTCGCGCACCGTGAGCAGACCATAGCCGGAGGATTCGCCCCCGGAGACCATGTTGATCAGCGGGCGAATGCGATGGGCTTCGCGAACGACGTCATAGCCGGCCACGCGTGCCCAACCGCTGCTAGGGGCCAGCAGGGTGGTGAGGATTTTGATCAGCGTCGTCTTGCCCGCACCGTTCGGGCCAAGCAGGCCGAATAGCTCGCCTTCCCGCACCTGGAGCGTCACATCCTGCAGCGCCACCAGCTGACGTACCGGCTCTTTGCGATTGTTGCGGATTTTGTAAACTCGCCCGAGGTGTTCGGTTTCGATAGCAAAAGGCATGGAAGCTCCGAAATTGTAGGGAAATCGTAGGGGAAACGTAGGGTTTGCGTCAAGCAAGAGAAAAGAGATTGTGCTATATTGAAAGCGCAAACAATCTCTTCTCCTCCTTTCAGTAGAGAGCCGGGGCCCTCCTCCCCGGCTCTCGTGATTCTATCGCAATTTCGTTTTTCAGACAAGCAGGGTGATCGGTTGGTTGGAGGGGTAGTAGCGAGCTGCGTGCGTTGCGTGAGGAGCAGGAACGGCGTTGGCAAGAACAGCAGAAACGCTGGGAAGAGAATCAACGCCAATTGGACGCGATGATAGACTCA
>DAOUBG010000024.1:0-30768 GCA_034432895.1 Anaerolineales bacterium | reverse complement strand
CCAGGCGTTGACGTCCCCTGCAACCAAAACGGCTGGGGCAACTGGCGTCCCTGCGTTTGCGATCAAGGCGCCTACGCCGGCTGCTCTCAAACCAACTACTGCGGCCAGGTGCGCTTTTGTGTCAATCCCCCCAACTCCAACCAATCTCAGGTAAAAGCTTGGACTCTACTGTAAAAGGTCTTAGTCGCCAAACCAAATCGAGGCCTGAGGAAGTATTCATTTCATAGATTATGGGTTACCGTGGACGAGAATGCTCGGGAGTATAATCCAGCACAAAAAACTTCCTATCTCCCGAACCCAATTCCGACAAGGTGCTTATGCGCGTTGAACCCATTGTTCTTGAAGGGAAATTTGTGCGGCTTGAACCCCTGAACTTTCGCCATGTCCCCGATCTGACGATCGCCGGGCACGATGAGAGCATTTGGCGCTACATGCTCTACGGCTATCCTGATACCGAAGAAAAGATGCATGCCTGGGTGGAGGATATGCTTCAGCGCCAGGCACGCGGCACGGACCTGCCCTTTGCCGTGATCTCCAAAGAAAACGGGCGCGCCATCGGCGCCACGCGCTACCTGGAGATCCGCCCGGAGCATCGTGGCTTGGAGATCGGTGGCACATGGTATGACGTGGCATATCAACGCACTGTGGTCAACACGGAATGCAAATACCTGCTCCTGCGCCACGCCTTTGAAGTGTTGGGATGTATTCGGGTGCAGTTCAAAGCCGATTCGCGCAACGAGCGATCACTCCGGGCACTAGAGCGCATCGGAGCCGTGCGCGAGGGGATGCTGCGCAATCACATGATCCTTGCCGATGGCACGATCCGCCATTCGGTCTATTTCAGCATCCTCGATAGCGAATGGCCGGCGGTCAAAGCGCGCCTGGAAGCTTGGATCCGCTAAGCGGTCTCCGGCAGGGCTTTCTTCTTAGCCTGCTCAAAGCGAAAGAGCGTATAGAGGCCGGCCGTGCTCAACAGGCCGATGGTTAAACCCCCATACCAGATCGCTTGAGGGGCGAAGAAATCGTTTAGAAAGCCACCGATCAGCGGCGCCAGGGCTCGTGCCACGCCCATGGTAAGCCAATAGAGGCTCATATAGCGCCCGCGCAGCTCGTGCGGTGCACGATCGGCGGCATATTTGCTCGCCGTCGGAACCAGGATCAGCTCGCCAAAGGTCATTATCACCATACTCAGCCAGAACCCCCAAAAGGAGCGCATCCAAGCCACGCTCCCTACCCCCAAGGCATATACCAGCATACCCAAGGCGATCGCCTTCAGGTCCGGCAGACGCCGCGTGCGCCGTGTCACCGCATACTGGAGAAAAACGCACATTAGCGCATTGGTCGTTGGAATCCAGCCGTAGAGGCTTTCGGGAATGCCGAAATTCGTCTTCAGATACACGGAGAGCAGGATCCACAACAAGGAGGGAGCAATTAACCCCAATGAAAGCAGGCCGACAAAGGTGAGATAAGGTCTATCCCTGAACACCAGGCGATAGCCGCCTTCAGAAGCCGGATTTCTACTCTCGCTCCCTCGATGGAGCGTTTCCCGAGCGAAGAAAAAGAGCAACAGGCTATATAGCATCAGCCCACTGAACGTCCCCATGAAAGCCAGGTTATACGATCGGGTGGCCATGAAACCGCCGATGGCCGGGCCGATGGCGAAAGCTGCATTATTCACCACGCGGGTGATGGCATAGGCATCGGCGCGATCTTCAGAAGGGATGAGATCGGCCAGCATTGCATCGGCACCGACCTGATAGAGTGGATTGAAAAACCCGATGACCAACATGATAGCGGCAAAAGCAAGGTAACTTTCGACGCGCATCAAAGCCAAATAGGCCAGCGCGTTGACCGTCAGGCTCACGTTCATGATCCCCTTACGGCCAAAACGATCGGCTAAGGTACCAGCAATGAAAGATGAGAGCAGGCTCGTAGCCGCGTTGATGGTCACCAGGCTAGCGACGGTGCGCAAGGGCAAACCAAGTCGCTCACCGGCGTAGATCAGCATGAAAGGGCCGATCATACTTCCTCCCAGCGTGCTGAGAAAGACACCGTTGGTCATCAGCCAGTATTGAGAGGGAAAACGACGGAGTAGAGAGCGTAAGTGGTGCATAGATCTCCAAAATAAAGGGCTTCCGAGCATCCCCGGAAGCCTCTCTTCTCACCAAAGCCTGCTGGTTTAGTGCCTTTTCTTTTCCTGGCCGCCTTTACCGGGCTTGCCGGAGGAGCGAGAGGAGGAAGGCAATTTCTGCGGGGAAGGCCCGCGACGATCGCGATTGCGTGCCTCTTCTGGCGTCCAGCCTTCCAGCACAGCCTGCCGCGAGAGACGGATCTTGCCATCCGGGTCAATATCGGTGACCATGACGGTGATCTCATCCCCCACTTTGACCACATCTTCGACGCGGTTGACGCGGGTGCTATCCAGTTGTGAAATGTGCACCATCCCATCGGTGCCGGGCAAAATTTCGACAAAGGCGCCAAAATCGGTGGTGCGCACCACGCGCCCGGTGTAAATTTCGCCGACCTCCGGCTCCGCCGTAAGCCATTTGATGCGATCGCGTGCCGCGCGGGCATTTTCGGCATTGGTCGCCAAGATATAGACCGTGCCATCCTCGCGAATATCAATGGTGGTATCGGTCTCCTGTTGAATGGCGCGCACGGTTTTGCCGCCGGGGCCGATGAGCACACCGATCTTATCCATCGGGATGAGCACGGTGGTAATGCGCGGCGCGTGCGGTTTGAGTTCGGGGCGCGGTTCGGGGATCACTTCCAGCATCTTTTCTAGGATCGCCAATCGCGCTTGGCGCGCCTGTTCTAGCGCCTCGGCCATGATCTCTTTGGTCAGGCCGCCGATCTTAATATCCATCTGTAAGGCAGTGATGCCCTTAGCCGTGCCGGCCACTTTGAAGTCCATATCGCCCAGGTGATCCTCTGCGCCCTGAATGTCGGTCAGGATGACATAGCGATCTCCTTCTTTGACCAGGCCCATCGCCACGCCTGCCACCGGCGCTTTGATCGGCACGCCGGTATCCATCAGCGCCAAGGTGGAACCGCACACAGAGGCCATCGAGGTCGAGCCATTGGAGGATAGCACTTCCGAAACCAAGCGCAGGGTGTAGGGGAACTCGCTTTCCGGCGGAATGACCGGCTCCAGAGCCCGTTCCGCCAGCGCTCCGTGACCGATCTCGCGTCGCGATTGACCGCGCAGCGGCTTGACCTCGCCGGTGGAGAACGGCGGGAAGTTATAGTGGTGCATGTAGCGCTTGGTCTCTTGCGGGATGAGCGCATCCACTTCCTGGGCCTCGCTCAGCGTGCCGAGTGTGGCCAAGGTGAGCACCTGGGTTTCGCCGCGAGTGAAGAGGCCGGACCCATGGGCGCGGGGTGAAATATCCACCTCGCACCAGATCGGGCGAATATCCTTCGGGCCGCGGCCATCCGGCCGCTTTCCTTCCAGAATGCGGGCACGCACCAGGCGCTTTTCGGCCTCGGTGAAGGCCAGCTGGATATCCTGGGGCGAAGGCGGATTTTCGCCGGCCGTCAGCTCGGCGGTGACCTGTGCCAGGAGCGCGTCCATGCCGTTGTTAAACTCTTCCTTTGAGAGTGGTTTCTCGAGCAAGGCATTCATCGGCTCGCGCACGCGCTCAAAGACGGCTTCCAACAACGCCGGGTCCGGCAGGATCAGGATCGGTTCGGCCTTCGGCTTACCGATCTCCGCACGCATCTGCTCCTGAAGGTCAATGAGCGGTTGCAAGGCACGGTGGCCGAATTCCAGCGCTTCTACCATGACATCTTCAGGCACCTCTTTCGCACCGCATTCGACCATGAGAATAGCCTCACGCGTGCCGGCAAGGCGCAAATCGAGATCGGAACGCTCTAGTTCCTGGAAGGTCGGGTTGACAACAAATTGCCCATCCACCCGGCCGATGCGCACGGCTCCAACCGGCCCGTTCCAAGGAATATCGGAGATCATCAGCGCAGCCGAAGCGGCATTGATGGCCAGGATGTCGATCGGATTTTCGTTATCCACCGAAAGGGAGTACATGATGATCTGCACCTCATTGTGCATCCCTTTCGGGAAGAGTGGACGGATCGGACGATCCGCTAGGCGCGCGGTGAGGATCGCTTCGGTGGATGGTTTCCCTTCGCGGCGGAAGAAGGAGCCAGGAATGCGACCGCTGGCGTACATGCGTTCCTCATACTCCACGCTAAGCGGGAAGAAATCAATATCCGCACGTGCAGTTTTGCTCATGGTCGCGGCAGCGAAGATCATCGTATCGCCGCTCTGGACGGTCACCGCACCGTTCGCTTGTCCGGCCAGTTTGCCGGTTTCAAAGATAATCGTGCGACTCCCAACAGTCGTACTATATCGTTTTGCTTCTGGTTTCATACAAACTCCTGAAATGAGGCATTTCCCATCCGGGGATGGGATTGCCGTTTTGGATACCCGCCTGGTCAGGGACTGAAGAATGGGGGCAACCGACGTTGTCCACAATTTTCAATTCCTAACCACAGCGGGATGCAGATTCGGAAAGGGAGCAGAGGGGATCAAGGAACACTCCCTTCCCATCTGCTCCGGGCAAATACCGCTACTTACTTCCGGCGCAAGTTGAGCTGTTCGGTCAAAGCAACGTAGCGCGGATAGTCATGCTGACGCAAGTAGTTCAGCAAGCGCCGACGCTGCCCGACGAGCTTCAGCAACCCACGACGTGAGGCCTCATCGTGTTTGTGCACTTTGAGATGCTCGGTGAGCTGCTGAATGCGTCCGGTGAGCAAAGCGATCTGCACTTCGGGAGATCCCGTATCCCCCGGATGGCGTTGATAATCTTGGATCAACTTGTTCTTTTGATCTTTTGGTAAAGGCATGACGCTGCTTTCTCCTTAGCGCAGAATGGATTTTGTGAAAGCAAGTCTCCATGCAGGCAGCCATAGCCGCCACACAGGACCAGTCACGGAGACGATTATATCATAATCTCATGGTAATAGAGGCGTCCAACATCCCATCAGAAAGCCGATCCTGGGTTGAGCAGGAATAGCAATCCCCTGAAATCGGAGGCCGGAAGTTAACAGCCGCCCATCGCTTGCCGAAACCGATGAAAAACCCAAACATCGAGCCGAGGCTTGCAAAATCCAAAAAGTATGGTAGAATAGAAACGTGGTACCTTACAACTGAACAACGGAGAAATAGCGGCTGGGCCCTGCCAGGCAGGGCTACGAGGTGGAGGTTCCCCGACGCGAGTCGGGTGCTAACGGCCAAGCGCCGGAAAATCGGATCGATCAGCGGATGCCTCCAGAGCCTGATCACGGGCTCTTTTCTCCCTTCCGAAAGAAGCGTACCGCAACAGGTTTGAGAACTCTGCTCCCCAAGGAGTTCAAAAAAACGCTGTTGCCCGTCGAAAACCATCCGGTAACGGGTGGGACAAGGCGGACGCAGTGATTCAGGCATAACTTGCCTGATCTTTGCTTTGGAAGGGCGTTTTGTTTTTAACAGCACGCCCGAGCGTGCTGTTTTTTGTTAAATCTCACCCTTCGGAGGACCCTATGAACTCAAAAGATTTGCTTGCTCGCGTCAAAGAAGATAACGTCAAATTCATCTCGCTCCAGTTCACCGATGTAACCGGAGCCGTGAAATCGGTAGATATGCCGATATCCCGTCTGGAGGTGGCACTAGAAGATGGTGTCTGGTTCGATGGCTCTTCGGTAGAGGGATTTGCCCGTATCCAGGAAAGCGATATGCGCCTGGTGTTGGATCCCGAAACCTATGCCGTCCTGCCCTGGACGCCTATAGAGCGCCGCCGAGCACGCATCTTTTGCGACATCTACACACCGGACGGGAAGCCCTTCGAGGGCGATCCGCGCGGCACGCTCAAGCGCCTTCTGGCGAAACTGGAAGAACGCGGCTGGACCTACAACGTAGGTCCGGAGCCCGAATTCTTCCTCTTCCGACGCAACGGTGAGAGCGTGCACCCCGTGCCCCACGATATCGGTGGCTACTTTGACTTCTCCGCCGATGACGAAGCCGTGCGCGTGCGCACCGAGCTAATGGAAGCCCTCAACCAGATGGGCCTGGAAGTCGAGATGGGACACCACGAGGTGGCCCTGGGACAGCACGAAATCGATTTCCGCTTCGCCGATGCCCTGCGCACGGCCGATAATGTGCTGACGCTAAAGTACACGGTCAAAGCGATCGCCGCCCAACACGGATTAGTGGCCTCCTTTATGCCCAAGCCGATCTTCGGCATCAACGGCTCCGGAATGCATTGTCACCAATCCATTTTCGATCGCAACGGTGAAAACCTGTTCTTCGATCCCAATGACGAATATAAGCTTTCGCGGCTGGCCTATCATTTCATCGCCGGTCAGCTGCATCATGCGCGGGCCATGGCGGCTGTAGTCGCGCCGACGGTGAACTCCTATAAGCGCCTCGTGCCGGGGTATGAAGCGCCGGTCTACATCGGTTGGGCGCAAATCAACCGCTCGGCGCTGATCCGCATCCCACGCTATACCGAAGGACGCCATAAATCCATGCGCGCCGAGCTCCGCTTCCCCGATCCATCATCGAATCCCTACCTGGCATTTACCGTCATGCTGGCCGCCGCCCTGGATGGCATCGATCGCCAGCTAATGCCGCCGGCGCCCCTGAACAACATCAACCTCTATCACCTGAGCAAAGAGGAGCGGATACAGATGGGAGTGCGCGAACTGCCGGGCTCATTGGCCGAGGCGCTACGCGAGCTGGAGCAAGATCAAACCTTGAAGGACGCCTTAGGGCCGGTGACCTATGAGGCCTTCCTGCGCGCCAAGTGGGCCGAAGTCGAAGAATACCGTATGAAAGTCACCGATTGGGAGATCGAACGCTACCTGGAAACGGCCTGAGAATCTATTCATTCCCCGTCCAAATCAACGCGGCGAACATCCCGTGCCGGCGAGGCATATACCACCTGGGCCTTGCCGGCATTTTTCGCTTGATACATCATTGCATCAGCATAGCGGAGCAGTTCTTCCACGTTTGGGAAATCCGATATATCCCGTACTACCCCAATGCTGGCGGTAAGATGGAATTCTTGCCCTTCGATAACGTAAGGACCATGTAATCGAGAACGAATGCGTTCGATTAAGCTAACAGTTTCCCCGGCAGGAATATTGTAAATCACCACAAACTCATCTCCGCCGTACCGTGCTACAAAATCTTCTGCTCGCACTGCTTTGCGCAGACGTTCGGCAACCATCTTGAGTAAACCATCCCCTGCAGCGTGCCCAAATGTATCGTTCACCTTCTTGAACCCATCCAGGTCAATAAACAGGAGCGCCGCTCGGACCAACGGATGGGAACGCTGATAATAGAGTGGTAATGTCTGCAATAGATAACGGCGATTCGGCAGGTCGGTGAGATCATCATAGAGTGCCTGACGGCGCAATTCGGCTTCTCTCTCTTTAGAGGCTGTAATATCCCGAACCGCCAACCATCCGCGTCCATCCTGAAACAACGAGGTTCTCAACACTTCAACATGTAGCACATGCCCATCGCTTCTTCGGAGCAGTGTTCCGATGCTCTCCCTACCCTCCTGTTCGATCTTCTCTTGGCTCGTATTCCCAAAATCGCAGCCCAGAAACTCCTGGATATCCCTTCCTATCAACTTCCTTGCCGGCACCTTCACCAGGCTCGCAAAATGGTGATCGGCAGATTCGATCTTTCCTGCGTGCAAGATCACCAGCCCATAAGTTCCCTGTAGAAGCATGCGAAAATAGCGATCATAAGTTGCGAGCTCCTGATAATATGCCTCACGAAAGCTCCGCACATGTTGGGCGATGATCAAAGCCGTTGCCCACGTAACAAAAAGGACAATGGCTAGGATGGAAAAGAAAGGAGGCGTATCGCCGGTCCGCAGCAGTAAGATCACCCAGACCAGACAACCGACTCCCAATATAAGCATTTCAGATGGCGAAAAGAGAAAGGCACTCAGCGCCAGAATGGGGATAAAGTACAACAGGCTCCAATGATTTCCTGTAAAATACCCATTTACTATTATGATCCCAGCAGAAAACATGATAGTAGAATAAAGCGCAATCCGATAGTAACGGGTACGCGCCAGGAGGTAAAGAACTATCCAAAAGGCAACAGCAAGTGTCACATCAGCGCTGTATGAAATTATAGGGAGGGTACTCCCGGCAACAAAAAAGTGTAGAAGCAAAATGAAGGGGGTCACGAAAATTGCAAACCAGAGCAACTTCAGCAAAAGGGAAGCTTGCTCTCGCTGATCGAGAGAGTAAATCCGGCGCGACGGAAGGTACGCAGCATGTATGAGTCGCTTCAACGGTTGACACATGCAAGCAAATTCTAACCGAGCATTTATTTCGAAGCAATTACAGTTCCGTAAGCAAGATTCCACGAAAGACCATGCCACAATAAGAGCTTAGTCTTGAGGTCAAGGAAATTCCAATCTAAACGATCTCTTGCTCCATCTCAAAAGGTTTTGGTAGACGGACACAATACTGGATTACATGCAGAATTGCTCACTTGTGTTACATTCTAGTCCCGAGGACCTCTATCCGTCTCAAGACGGCATACGAAATGCCCTCTTTTTACCTACATTCGTTGTTCCATTCACTGCAGTCGTTCTAAACTAAACTTGTTCCACCTTTACATCCGGGAAGAACTGGTGAATCGTCCCTTCCACCCAACCATGTAACGTTGCCGGTGAGAGAGGACATCCCAGGCAAGCGCCTCCCAAACGCACTTTAAGCACCTCGCCGTCGAAGGAGACAAATTCCACACTGCCCCCGTGATAATGTTCGATATAAGCGCTCAGGTTCTCGATCAGGCCCTTTAGATGTTCTTCCTTGGAGAAAGAATTCGTAGCCATTTTCTTCTCCTTCGCCGTTGAAGAAGTGTACAAACCATTGCGCAAGATAGAGCGAACTTGTGCCTGGGCATTTTGCCAGCGTGAAGCCACCATCTGAGCCAGGCGCGAGAGCACAACTTCTCCCAACTGTGGATAGCGGTGGGAAAGCCTCACCAGATCGGCACCGCGCACCCGAAGCGCATGGCAATCGCTCAGGGCAATGGCACCGGACGTATAGGTGGCACTTCCTACCACCGCCGACCAGCCAAACACCCCACCCGACCGCACCTGAGTAATGGTGAGCGCATCCCCATCATAGGGCTTGTAACGAATCGCCACCTCACCTTCTAACAAGAGATAAAGAAACTCGGCCCGATCGCCTTGCTCAAAGATCACCGTACCCTTCGCACAGCGATAAGGCTCAAAGAGCGGTTCTAACAGGCGCAGCTGGGTTTCTTCCAGGCCCTCAAAAAGGGGTAAAGCAGTGAACAAACGCAACATTGTACATATGATAACCTTCAGCCATAAAAGCAAAGTAGTATCGAATTTCCTGAAAGTTGGAGAATTTTGTAATGTTATCCTGTCTCAAAGATAGACACGGACAGTTTCCATTCCCTAGGTTACCCCGAGTTTGCTCCAACACCATTCCGGCAATAAAGCATGGAAACGCAAGCGTTTTCCTCATAAAATTCACGTAAATCCTGCCCATCAGTACAAACAATCAAAAGCCCCACCCGCTCCTTTGCAGGCATCGCCCGCCCATGATGGTAAAATAACCATCGGCAAGGAAATTTTCGTTTCAGGAGTCTATCATGTCAGAGACTTTTGATGTCGTCGTCATCGGCGCCGGGCCGGCCGGTTACGTGGCTGCCATTCGCGCCGCTCAATTGGGCAAAAAGACGGCCATCATAGATAAACAATGGCTGGGAGGCGTATGCTTGAACGTCGGTTGTATCCCTTCAAAGGCCTTGCTCAAAAACGCCGAAATCGCCCACACCCTGCGGGAACGCGGGAAGGAATTTGGCTTCTCCTTCGAAAATTTGCACCTGGATTATAGCGTTGCCGTCAAGCGCTCGCGCCAGGTCGCCGATCGTTTGACGCGCGGTGTCGGCTTCCTGATGCGCAAGAACAACATCGCCGTCTTTATGGGGCAGGCAGAGCTACAGAACGCACACACGGTGAGCATTCGGAATGCAGAGGGAAAAGTTACCGAGCTCCAGGCTAAATTTATCATCCTCGCCACCGGCGCGCGCCCGATCGTGCCAAAGGGCTGGGAAGTGGACGGTAAACACGTCCTTACCTACAAAGAAGCCATCCTGCAGGAACATTTACCCACCTCTGCAGTGATCATCGGCTCCGGCGCCATCGGCGTCGAGTTTGCCACCATCTGGAACGCCTACGGCAGCGAAGTCACCATCATCGAAATGCTCCCGCGCCTTGTTCCGCTGGAAGATGAAGAAGTGAGCGCCGAGCTCAAGAAAGCCTTCGAGAAACGCGGCATTCGCTGCCTGGTAGGCCACAAAGTCGAAAGCGTCGAAAGCACCGAAAACGGAGCGCGCCTGCGCCTCTCGGCAGATGGCAAGGAAATGACCATCGAAGCCGCCCAGGCACTGATCGCGATCGGCTTCCGCCCCAACTCCGAGGGCCTGGGATTGGAAAAAGTCGGCGTGAAAGTCGACGAGCGCGGATTTATCGAAATCAACGAGAAAATGCAAACCAGCGTGCCACATATTTATGCCATTGGCGATGTGACCGGGAAACTGATGCTAGCACATGTCGGCTCGGCTATGGGCATCGTGGCCGCAGAACACATTGCCGGCCGGGAAACGATAACGCTAGAATACGAGATGATGCCGCGCGCTACCTACTGCCAGCCGCAGATCGCCTCCTTCGGCCTAACGGAAGCCCAAGCACGCGCACGCGGCTACGCGGTCAAAATCGGTCGTTTCCCCTTCCAGGCCAACGGCAAAGCGCTGGGGCTTGGAGAGTACAACGGTTGGATCAAACTGGTAGTGGATGAGAAATACGGCGAAATCCTCGGCGCACATCTGATCGGCCCTGAAGTCACCGAGTTGCTCCCCGAGCTCACGCTGGCGCGCATGATGGAGCTAACCCCGGCCGAAATCGCCCGCAACGTCCACGCTCATCCGACCTTGAGCGAAGTGTTGATGGAAGCCGCCCACGCCGCCGAAGGCTCGCCGATCCACATTTGAGAATCACAACCCTCCCGTGAGCGAAACTCCTCCTCTTCCCTTTCGTCCCTTGCTTCTCCCCACTCTCCTGCTAATTCTGGTCGGCTGGGGAGGAGTAAGCCTGATCGTGCTCTATACGCCTCCCACCGCCGGTTGGCGCTGGCTCTTTTTCTTCTGCTGGGTGCTGGCCTGGAGCGGAAGCGCCTTACCGTTGTTGTACCTGATCCACCGGCTATTCCCCTCGGCAGGCATGGACCTTTCGATCCTGGGTCGGCAGGCACTGTGGGTAGGTCTCTATGGCGCGCTCCTGGCTTGGCTGCAGCTAGGTCGCATGGTCAACTTACCACTGGCCTTGGAGATCGCAACCTTGCTCCTAGCAGTTGAATGGCTCTTGCGCTGGCGCGAACAGGCACGCCGGGTAACCCCACCCCCGGCAACAGAACCACCCGCCACCGAAAATGCCCCCACCTCAACGATGAACGATGAACCCTACCCCCCACTTACTGAGTGAAGAGGAACGTCGGGAAGCCTTGCGAGGATTGCCCTCGGTGCAAAGCTTACTCCAAAGCGCACCGGTGAGCGAATGGATCGCCAAATACGGACGCTTGCTGACGCTCGAAGCGCTGCGCACCGAACTCGAAGACCGGCGAAGCAGGCTGGAAAGGGGAGAACGAGTTTCTATCGAACGGGAAGATATATTACACGGATGCGAAACGCGCCTGAGCACTTGGACTCGGCCCACCCTCATCCCCGTCATCAATGCCACCGGCGTGATCCTGCACACCAACTTGGGAAGGGCACCACTCTCACGGGCCGCACGGCTGGCCATGGATCGGGTGAGCCAGGGTTATTCCAACCTGGAATATGACCTAGAAAAAGGCCAACGCGGTTCGCGCCTGGTACATGCCGAAGCGCTCTTGCAACGCCTGAGCAGCGCTGAAGCGGCGCTGGTGGTCAATAACAACGCCGCGGCCGTGTTATTGGCCTTGAGCGCACTCGCCGCGCGCCGAGGGGTGGTGATCGCCCGCTCCCAATTGATCGAGATCGGCGGCGGATTCCGCCTGCCCGATGTGATGCAACAATCCCGTGCCCGCCTGATCGAGGTCGGAACCACCAACCGGGTTCGCCTGCAAGACTACGAACCGGCGCTGCAAGAGGGCGTCGCACTGGTCCTTCACGCCCATCGCTCCAACTTCAAAATCATCGGCTTCACAGAAGAGCCCTCCCTGGCCGAGCTGGCCGATCTAGCCCATCGCTACCACGTCCCCCTGATGGCCGATCTCGGCTCCGGTTGCTTCCTGGAAACCGAACGTTACGGACTGGAGCACGAGCCCACGGTCCAAGAAGTGCTCGCCGCCGGCGCCGATCTCGCCTGCTTTTCCGGCGATAAGCTCCTCGGCGGGCCGCAGGCCGGCATCCTGGTCGGGCGCGCCGATCTGATCGATAAAATGAAAAAGCATCCCCTGGCACGCGCCCTGCGTGCCGATAAAACCCGCCTGGCCGGACTCATGGCGACCCTCCTACACTACCTTCAAGGAGAAGCCGAGCGCGAAATCCCCATCTGGCGCATGATCGCTCTCACACCGCAGCAAATCCGCAACACAGCCCAACGCTGGGCAGAAGAACTGGGGATGGGAGAAGTGCGCCCCTCCTACTCAACGATCGGAGGGGGTAGCCTGCCGGAAGAAACCTTGCCCACCTTCGTCCTGGCGCTCAAACTTCCGCACCCCACCCGCCTCCTGGCCGCCTTGCGTCAGGCCAACCCGCCGGTCATCGCCCGGCTGGAAGAAGATACCATCCTCCTCGACCCGCGCACCGTGCTACCCGAAGAAGAAGGCGCTTTGCTCGTCGTGCTCAAAAACCTGCTGCAAAGAAAACAATAGACCGCAATCGTGGCACCCGATAACGGCTAGATGTTCAAACTTTTATTATGAGAAAATCCGACCCCGCCCGATGCCTGACACCTCCCCTTTGGCCGATCCTGCTCCTGGGCCTCTTCCTGCCCCTTCTGCTCGTCGGATGCGGATCGGTTTCGACCCCGGAGCTTCCGTCGCCGGTCCCCTATCACACGCGCACGCCGACGCTTTCTCCCTCTCCCGGCCCCTGGCCCACCCTACCGCCTCCCACCCTTCCCATCCCATCCCCTACCCCTTTCCCTTACACCATCCGCTCCGGCGATACGCTCGAAGGCTTGGCGCGGCGCTTCAATCTCAGCATAGACGATCTGCTCCGCCAAAACCCCGGCCTGACCTCCATCCTCCAACCCGGCCAAGTGATCCAAATTCCGGCGTCCCAACCGCAAGCCGATCTCACCACCCCCACCCCTGCACCACTGGAACTGGCACAACCTGTTTGCTATCCCCAACCGGATAGGACCCAAACCTGTTTCTTCGCCGTACACAACCCCGGCGGCGATTGGTTGGAAAATATCGCCCTGCAGGTCGAGATCATCCCTCGCAATGCCTCCCCCCAAAGCCAATTGCTCTTCCTGCCTCTCGATATTCTCCCTCCCCACAGCACCCTGCCAGCCTTCACCACCTTTGAAGTGCCTCCTGAGCGAACCTCAAGCGTGACTGCGCGGGTCAGCAGCGCGCTCCGCCTGCCCCCCGAGGATCGGCGTTACCTGCCGGCCACACTACACCGCCTGCAAACCGTCATCGCCCCCTCCGGCCTTCAGGCCCAAATAAGCGGCGAAGTGTACCTGCCGCCGGGCACGGAACCTGCCGGCCGCATTTGGCTTGCCGCCACCGCCTACGATGCCGAAAGGCGCGTTTCCGGCTTCTACCGCCAAGAGCTCGGAGCGTTGCTCCCGGCTCACTTCCTGCCTTTCACCTTTTCGCTGGGTAGCTTCGTCCCGATCGCGGATGTAGAATTGATTGTAGAAGCCCGTCCCTGAACATGTCCTATCTTCCCGGCACCCTCCCTGCCGAACCCGGCCCTTTGGCCCGCTTCCTGCCACCGCTAGAAGAAGGCGTGGTGACGCGTTGGCTGCGAGAAAACGTTCCACCGGGAGCGTGGCTGCTCGATCCATTTGGCACTGCCCCGCGTCTTTCCCTCGAGGCCGCCCGTGCTGGCTATCGCATCCTGATCACGGTCAACAATCCCCTGCTCTTCTTTTGCCATCGGTTGCTGGCCGAACCGCCCACCGAAAGTGAATTCACCGCCGCGTTGGCCGAGCTAGCCGCCGCCCGCAAAGGGGAAGAACGCCTGGAGCTCCATATCCAGAATCTCTATCAAACCACCTGCCCAGCCTGCCGGCGATCCATCTTCGCCGAAGGTTATCTCTGGCGCAAAGGGGAATCCCTGCCCTGTGCCACCCTCTATGCCTGTCCCCACTGCGGTCAACGCGGCGAACAGCCCCCGCAGGCCGCCGAGCTCGAACGCCTCCAAACTCTGCAAGCGAGCGATACCCTACACCGCGCTCGTGCCCTCGAACGGGTCGCGCCGCTCCACGATCCCTATCGCGCTACCGTAGAAGAAGCGCTGGAACATTACCTGCCGCGCCCGCTCTACATCCTGAGCGCTCTCACCAACCGCCTCTCCAGCCTGAGCCTCTCCCCGCGCCGTCGGCAGGCTCTGATTGCCTTGATCATCTCGGCCTGCGATCTGGGCAACGATCTGTGGGCCTACCCGGCCGAACGGCCGCGGCCGCGTCAACTGGTGACCCCCTCCCAATTCCGCGAACACAACCTGTGGCAAGCCCTGGAAAATGCCATCTCGCAATGGATTGTGCCTGCCGCCCCCCTCCCCTGCACGGAATGGCCTCAGCTCCCTCCCGAAACAGGAGGCATTTGTCTTTTCCGCGGCCGCGTGCGCGATTTCGTCGGCAAAGGGAGCGAGATGCCACCCTTCCAAGCCGCTATCGCGGCGCTCCCCCGACCCAATCAAGCTTTTTGGACCCTTTCGGCCCTTTGGGTCGGCTGGATTTGGGGTGCAGAAGCCGTTGAACCCTTCAAGATCGTCCTACAGCGCCGGCGCTACGATTGGGCCTGGAACACCGAAGCGCTGCGCGCCGCCTTCAACCAGGTCTTCCGCCTGCTTCCGCCTGGCGCTCCTTTTTTTGCCCTGCTCGGCGAAGCGGAACCCCCGGCGCTGACTGCTGCCCTCTGCGCCGCCCAATCAGCCACTTTCCAATTGCAGGAACTGGCACTGCGCACCCCTCACGACCCGATCCAGATCACCTGGAAACGGGCTGCGCCGCGCCCCATCCGTCCCCCCGATCCCGAGCACATCCGCCGGGCCATCGCCGATTTCCTGCGCGCTCGTGGCGAACCGGCAACGTATTTTCACCTCCACGCCGCCGCTCTCTGTTCGCTGGAAAAAGAAAACGCCCTGGGAATCCCCTCCTCGGCAGAGACGGAAAGCACCCTGAAAGTCATCCATTCTCACATTCAGGAAGCGCTCCGGCTCACCGCGCACCACTGGAGCACCCATGAATCGCTCGAAAGCGGGCTGTGGGGACACATCCCCCAGGAAACGGACTCCCTTGCCGATCGACTGGAACGCTATCTGGTAGGATGGCTACAGAAACAGCCTTTGGTGAGTTTTTTGGAAGTGGAGGATATGCTCTATCCTCGCTTCTCCGGCCTGCAAACGCCCTCGCGGGGGCTGATCCATGCCGTGCTTGCCTCCTATGCCGAACGGGAAAACGGCCTATGGCGCTTGCGCCCCGAAGATATTGCCTCCGCCCGGCGCGCAACCCTTCGCGAAATGAAAAAGCGCCTCGAATCCCTGGCCGCTCGGCTTGGCTACTTGCCACGTTGGGTAGACGAGGCTACGCTTCTCTGGCTAGAAGGGGAGCAAATTCGGGTATGGATCCGTCTGCAGGCCTCGGCACAAACCGGTTGGCTGGCCTCCGCACCGCAAGCGCCGCGCCGCCTGCTGGTAATTCCCGGTGGACGCGTCGGGCTGCTTATCTACAAATCCGAACGCGACCCGCGTCTGGCTACCGCGCTGAACACCTGGAATATCCTGAAATTCCGCCACCTGCGCCTGATCGAAGAGCTCCCGCTGCTCACCCCAGAAACCTTTGAAGAACAACTGCGCCGCGATCTGCCTGAACACGCATCATCTCAGATGATGCTCTTGTAGAGCAAACGCTTTTACGCCGGAAGATTCGTCTGCATAAGAAACTTTCAGTAAAAGGCCCAAGTTCCTCCTTCGATCCGGGCACGATCCGTGCTCCATGGTTATAGAGTTGTGTGGATTCGAGCGGGTTCACAAGATAAATCTCGCGCTATGGCAAGCTCTTTTTTCTCTACAGCGAGACTTCGATGTTTTCATTGACATCTGCTTTTATCACGATTACAATTGAAAACGATTTTCAGTATGTCCTCAAACGCGTATTCCTGGCTTGAACAGTTACAGATCCATGGCTACCGCCTGACCGAAGCGCGCCGGGCGGTGGTAGAGACTATGGTTGGGAGTTCGCGGGCGCTCACGCCACTGGAAGTCTATGAAACGGCGCGGCGACGGTATCCGGCGTTGGGTCTGGTGAGTGTCTACCGCACGTTAGAGGTGCTCAGCGAGCTGCATCTGGTTCAGCGCGTCCACCAAGAAGATGGATGTAATGCCTATCTGCCGCGCGCCGAAGGTCATCAGCACCTACTGATCTGCGAGCACTGCGGACGTGCCGAATATTTCCAAGGAGACGATCTAGAGGCACTATTCACACAATTGGGACAGCAATATGGCTACCAGATCCGCGCCCATTGGCTGCAGATCTCCGGCCTGTGTCCCAAGTGTTCTGCCCAAAATCTGTAAAATCGGCGAAGCGTACAAGATGAGTTTTTATGGCCCAAAAGCGAAAACGATTTTCAGTTTCAAAAAGGAGGTCCTATGATTCGACGGTTCATCTTGTTGTTTTTAGTACTCCTTAGCCTGCTCGGTTGCGCTCCTCGTGTCGCAACGAACAAACGTCTATACGTGGTGGCGACAACTCAGATCGTGGCCGATGTGGTGCGGCAAATCGGCGGTGAATGGGTGCAAGTGGAAGCACTCCTCCCACCGGGAAGCGATGCCCATGAGTATACGCCCCGACCTCAAGATAGCGCGATGCTCTCCAAGGCCCAGATCGTCTTCGCCAACGGGGCCGGCTTGGAAGCGTTCTTGCAACCTCTGCTAGAAAATGCCGGGGCAACAGCACGGTTGATCGAGGTCTCAAAAGACGTGCCGCTGCTGAAGATGGAGGAGAAGTCACACGAGGGCACTTCCGCCAATGGGCAGCTCACAGTTGATCCCCATACCTGGTTCGATCCAAATAATGTCCTAATGTGGGTTGACACCATTGCTCAGGCTTTGAGTCAGGCCGATCCGGCCCACGAGGCCGAATATCGCAAAAATGCCGAGGTTTATAAGGCGCAGCTCCGTGAATTGGATGCCTGGATCCGGGATCAAGTGGCCCAAATCCCGCCCGAAAATCGCAAGCTGGTGACCGATCATCGCGTTTTCAGCTACTTTGCCCAAAGGTATGGTTTTGAGCAAATCGGCGCGGTGATCCCTTCTTTCAGCACAGAGGCTTCCCCTTCTGCTCAGGAGCTGGCGGCGCTGGAAGATGCCATTCGCGCCTACAGTGTCAAGGCGATCTTCATTGAAGAGATCGGTAATCAAGCTCTGGCCGAACAGGTCAGCCGCGATACTGGTGTGCGTCTGGTTACCCTGTATCACGATCTGGGTCCAGAAGGGAGCGAGGTAGATACCTATCTGAAATATATGCGCTATAATGTAAGCGAAATCGTTAAAGCTCTCCGGTGATTCTATGTCTCATCACTCCCATCAGACCGATCAACCGATCCTGGACGTGCACCATTTGAGCGTGCGCTACGGCGATCACCTGGCGCTGGAAGATGTCACCTTCCATCTGCATGCAGGGGAGCGCGTGGCGGTGGTTGGACCAAACGGCGCCGGAAAGAGCACGCTGTTCAAGGTTATCGTTGGGGTGATCCGCCCGACGAAAGGGGAGGTGCGCATTTACGGTTCGCAGCCTGCCGGTCATATCTGCATTGGCTATGTACCGCAGCGCAGCCAGGTGGAATGGCGTTTTCCGGTGACAGTAGAAGATGTGGTAATGATGGGGCGAATTGCCCAGATCGGTTTTTTCCGTCAGCCGCGGAAAGAGGATTGGGAACAGGTACATCAGGCGCTGGAGACGGTCGGTCTGCTCGATCTGGCGCGCCAGCCGATTGAGGCACTTTCCGGCGGTCAGCAACAACGGATGTTCATCGCCCGTGCTCTGGCGCAGGAGGCCGAATTACTCCTAATGGATGAACCCCTCAACGGGTTGGATCTCCCATCTCAGGAAAGCATCCTTGCTTTGCTGGATGTGCTCCGCTCCCGGCGGGTGACGGTGATGATCGCTACGCACGATCTCGATCAGGCGGCGCGCTTCTTCGATCGGATCATGCTCTTGAACCGTCGATTGATCGGCTTTGGAGATGCAAAGGAGGTCCTGAACCCGAAACGGTTGAAGCGGGCATATGGGAATAAATTGCAGATCCTGGAAGATGAGGGCAATCTGATCGCCGTAGGAGATACTTGTTGCGAGGAGGCTGCGTTCCGTGAGCTTGACTGAATTTTTTCTCACCCCTTTCACCTATCCGTTCATGGTACGTGCCTTGCTCGCCACTTTAATCGTGGGAGCAGTATGCGCGGTGATCGGCAGCTACGTGGTCCTGCGCGGTATGGCCTTCTTCGGGGATGCGCTGGCACACACCATTCTGCCCGGCGTGGCGCTGGGATACCTGCTCGGCGATGGAACGCGAGGAGAACTCTTCTGGTGGGCCTTGGGCACTTCCATCGTAGCATCGTTAGGGATCGGCGCCCTTTCTCGGACGGCAAGATTGCGCGAAGATACGGCGATCGGCATCGTTTTTGCCGGAATGTTCGCTCTGGGCATTGCCTTGATCTCCACCGTGCGCTCCTATGCGGTGGATCTATCTCACTTTCTCTTTGGAGATGTGCTGAGCGTCTCCACTCCTGCGCTCTGGCGCATGGCGCTCTTCAGCAGTGGCGTGCTCCTGCTCGTTTTTCTCTTTTATAAGGAATTCTTGGTTATCTCCTTCGACCTGGTACTGGCCACTACCCTGCGATTGCCGGTGCGCGCGCTGGAAAACCTTTTCCTGATCCTGGTGGCGGTGACCGTGGCAGTGGCCTTACAAACAGTCGGGGTCGCGCTGATGGTCGCGATGTTGATCACGCCGGCGACGACGGCTTATCTGCTCACCCGCCGTCTCCCAACGATGATGGGCCTGGCCACCTTCTTTGCCATCCTTTCTGGGGTGATCGGGCTTTATCTTTCCTACTATCTCGGTATTGCCTCTGGAGCTGCTATTGTCCTGGTCGCCACGTTTTTCTTCATTGGGGTATTCCTGTTGCGTCGCCCTCGGTAAGTAGTGGGAGGAGTATGTTGACCCGCTTGCGCACCGCCTTTCTGCCCCGCCTAGGTCAGGAGTCCGTGGTTGTGATCGGTTTCCTTTTCCTGAATCTTGTTTTCAACGTCCTGGCAAATGCGGGGTTCAAGCTCTCGGCGCAGACCAGGGACTGGCGCGCTTTTCTCTTCTGGCAGGTGATCGGCAATCTTTCTGGCTTTATCACCGTTCTGACCCTGACCGCCCTCCTGCGCTACCTGCCTTTGAGCGTTGCTTTTCCGCTCACCACCGGCCTGGCGGTCATAGGGGTGCAAGTCTTAGCCGCCGGCTGGTATTTTCGAGAGCCGATCCGTCCGGCACAATGGGTAGGCACTTTGTTGATCATCTTGGGAATTTGGCTCATTGAACGCCGCTGATCCTCTTCGGACCCTGATCCGCTCTTTCGATACCTGGCTAAGCCGAAGGCTACAGGTCTATCCCTTTTCGGATGCCGAAGGGATCATCCTGCGCGTTCAAAGAGGGAACGCACCCTACGATATTCACCTCCACGAGGGTGTGGTTCCCCGCGGGGCATCGGTGCTCCTGCTCCACTTGTGGAACGAGCGCTTGTCAGTACCTTCAGAAGGCCACGCCCTCGCCTGGGCAACGAATTTCCATCGCCGGCTTCGGGACTCATTCCATGCACTGGCTCAGTACTTGCAGCAAACTGGCGACTTTTCGGATATTCTCGCCCTAGGAGGCTCAACCGCCCATCTTACCCCGCAACACCCGGCCGCGGAAAAATTGCTCCTCCATCTCGGCTTTTCCGTCTTCCCATATTCCTCCCCCATAGGGCGCTTCGGCGAATTCTGGGAAAACTTTTACACCTGGTGGTTGATCTGGACGTACAACCCCGAAAGCGCCTATCGCCATCCGATGTGGAAATTGCGGCGGGTGAGCTTTTGGATTGGACGCCAAGCTTTCCTCAAGCGTTACGCTCCATAGGGCAAACGCTTGATTTTTGCAAAATGCCTACATCTCAGGTCGGGAAATCGCTGAACGCGAACAATGGCTTTCCCAAAGGGCACACGACCACCTAAGCGCAATTACCAATTGGGCACAACATAAGCCCGGGCAAATGCATTCACGAAACCCAAAATGGGTTAAAATCATGCCATCTCACATTGGAGTCTTCACATGGCCGGGGAAAGGATTTTGCTCATCGAGAACGACCTGGATATTAGCGATAGCATTGCACGCCAAACACTCCAACCGTTAGGCTATCAGGTAACCGTCATCGGTGAAGCAGGCGCAGCCATTCGGCATATTTTACAATCGCCGCCCGATGTGATTCTGACCGCACTTTCCCTCCCCGATTTAAGCGGTAAAGATCTCCTGGTAGCCCTACAATCCCAAAATCTCGATATTCCGATCATCGTCCTGGCCCCCAAAGGGCATGAGCCGGAAGTCATTCAAGCGTTTCGCCTAGGCGCGCATGATTACCTGCTCTGGCCGGCGCGCGAAGCCGAGGTTGTTTCCGCCGTGGAACGGGCGCTGCGACGGGTTCGGGAACGCCGTGAACGCGAGCGTCTGGATGCCCAGCTACGCAGACTGAATGAGGAACTCCAGCGCCGGGTGCGCGATCTGAGCACCTTGCTTGTTCTGGGCAAAGCGGTTCTCTCGATCACCGATCAGCGCCTACTTTTTCAACGCATTCTAGAAGGGGCACTGCAGGTCAGTGAGGCCAATATCGCCTGGCTTCTTCTCCAGGATGAAAAGACCAAATCCTACCTGCTCGTAGCCCATAAAAATCTACCCGCCGCCTGGGCAAAGAAGCTCAATCAGCCCCTAGACGACGGCCTGAGCACCCTAGTGATCGCTTCCGGCGAAACCCTGACCATTCATGGTGCTCCCCTGGCGCGCTTTAAAATCGCGCAGCTGGGCAAGGCCGCGGCGGTTGTGCCGATCAAAGTGCAAAAAGAAATCATCGGCGTTTTGCTGGTCGTGCGGAATGCCGAAAGACCCTTCAGCCAGCAAGAACAAAGCCTGCTGGAGGCCATTGCCGATTATGCTTCGATTTCGCTGGTCAATGCCCGGCTTTTCCGCGCCGTCGAGCAGGCCGCCGAGCTCGCCCGCCAAGGAGAGCGCCGTCAAAACGAGCTGCGCCAATCGCTGCGCAAAGCGGTGAGCGAAGCCGTCCAAACGGCCATCTATCCACTGGAACTGGTGCTAAAAGAGCAAGCCGGCCCCTTGACCGAAGAGCAAAAACGCGCCCTACGCCTGGCGGAAGCCTCACTGCGCAAATTGCAACCCGTCATCGAACAAACCATCCCGGCCCCCGATTCCATTTCTGAAAAGAAGTCAACCTCATGAGTGCGCCGTTAATTCTTCTTGCTTTCCCTGCTTCTTCTGAGCGCCTACTCCTGGAGCGCGCCCTGCATTCACTCGGCTATGAAGTCGCCTTGGCCGAAGAACGCGGCACGGCAGAAAAAATCTTTCAATCTTGTATTCCTGCGCTGGTACTGCTCCATATCGGATTTGAAAAGGACGGCCTACTCTTTGCCGAGAACTTATTGGAGCGTTTTCCCACCTTACCCATTGTACTCTACGAAGATACGGAAAAGATATCCTCGTATCGTCGCGCTCTGGAGCTGGGATTAACCGCCCATCTCCATCCCCCTCTGCGCATCGAAGACCTGCGACAAGCCATCGAACGCAGCCTGTTACGCGCCCGCCGCATCGGCGACTGGCTGCGGCATGAGGTCAAAAAGACTACCGCCTCCCTGGAAAAGAAGATCGAACTCTCCGAGGCCGAACGCCGACGCTACGAAACCATCTTTGCCGGCATTGAAAATGGTGTGATCCTGGTGGATTCGGAGGGCAAAATCCTCCTGCTCAACCCGGCGGCACAACGCATCTTCGGACTGACACAGGAAACCCTCAAAGGAAAACCCGTACTGGATGCCATTCCTCACCCCGATCTCCAGGATCTGATCCTGCGTTCTGGGGAATCCCGTCTCTCTTATCATGAAATCCACTTCCAAGATGGGCGCGTCTACCATGCCCAGATCACCCCGATCCCGCAGATCGGTCAGGCTATCACGTTGCAGGATATTACATACCTGAAAGAGATCGACCGCATGAAAAACGACTTCGTCCATACCATTTCGCACGATCTGCGCTCCCCACTCACTGCGGTGCTGGGCTATACTGAACTGATCGAACGCGTCGGCCCGCTTACCGATCAGCAGCGCGTCTTCCTGGATCGCATCAAAACCAGCGTTGAAAACATCACCGCCCTGGTCAACGATCTGTTGGACCTGGGAAGGCTGGAAGCCGGCTTCGATACACGCCGCGAAAGCGTGCACCTGGAAGCCATCCTCTCCTATTCGATCGATATGTTACACAGCCTGATCGAGCAAAAAAACCTGCAGCTCCACATGGATATCGCTCCCGATCTGCCGACCGTTCGCGGCAACCCCTTGCGGCTACGCCAGATGCTGGACAATCTGATCGGCAATGCCATCAAATATACTCCCCCTGGTGGGAGCATCGAAATCAGCCTGCAGCGCCAAGATTCCCAGCTGATCTTCAAGATCAGCGATACCGGCCCCGGCATCCCTCCAGAAGAGCAATCTCGCATCTTCGAGAAGTTTTACCGCGCCAGCAACATTCCCGATGAAGTGCTGGGCTCCGGACTAGGTCTGGCCATCGTCAAAAGCATCGTAGATAACCACCAGGGAAGGATCTGGGTAGAATCTACGCTTGGCAAGGGCACGACCTTTTACGTGGTCCTACCGGCAGAAAAGAAACCTTAGCGCCAGAGCCACCACAACAGCACAGCCACGCCGATCCCCAGCAACGTGCCCACCAGCACCTCCAAGGGAGTATGCCCCAGCACTTCCCGCAGATCGTCCTCGCTCAATGGATGGCCCTTCAATAGCTCATCGAAAAGGAAATTGATCCGTTCAGCATGGATGCCGGCCTGACGGCGCACGCCGGCTGCATCGTAGAGCACAATCATCGCAATAGCCACCCCCAACGCAAAAAGGGGCGAACCAAATCCTTCCCATAGCCCAATAGCCACCGTACAGGCCACGATCAGCGCCGCATGGGAGCTGGGCATCCCTCCGGCGCTCAGCACCACCGACCAGTTCCAGCGACGCTCGATAAACGACATAACCGGCAACTTGAGCCCCTGCGCCAGAACCCAAGCCACCAGACTGGTCACCAGAATTTTATTCCCAAGCAAACTCTCAAACATTTTCTCCTCCCCCCACCTCCTCAAAAGGACGCAATGCGCCATTCGCAATCTGTTGCACCTTCAATTCTGCCTGCTCCAACAAGCGGCGACAGTGCGCAGCCAACGCCTGCCCCCGTTCGTAAAGCTGCAGCGCCGTCTCCAGCGAATGGGCTTCTTCTTCCAAGCGCCGGACGATCTGCTCTAGCTCTTCAAAGGCCTCTTCGTAAGTCAGTTCGTGAATTTCCTTCATCGAAAAATCCCTCCTTTTTCTCTCCGGCCCAGGCCTCAAAACGGCCATCGGCAAGCCGCACCATAAAATGCATCCCCGGAACGACCTGCCGCACATGCACAATCGGCTCTCCGGTTTGGAGATCGGAAAGGATCGCGTACCCCCGGCTCAACACTGCCAATGGGCTCAGTGCCTGCAGACGCCGCTCCAGCCCCTTCAGCTGCAGCGCCTCGCGTTCCAGACCTTGAGCTACTGCCGCCATCAGGCGCCGGGTTCGCTCGTCCAAGCGTTGCTGCTCCCGCTGCAAACGATGGATCGGGGAGGCGAAACGCAAGCCGGCCTCCAATTCCTGCAAATCCCGCTTCCTACGTTCCAGCAAGCCTTCCATCGCCAAGGCTAATCGCTCTTCCAACCTCCCGATATTTGCCAGTAAATCTTCCAGCGTCAGCGGCGTTGCCAGCTCGGCCGCCGCGGTGGGAGTAGGTGCACGCACATCGGCGGCAAAATCCACCAACGTGAAATCCGTCTGGTGTCCCACCCCGCTGATCACCGGCGCCTCAGAGGCTGCCACCGCGCGCACCACGCGTTCATCGTTAAAAGCCCGAAGGTCCTCCATCGAACCACCGCCACGTGCCAGCAAGATCACATCCGGCTTCAGATAGCGGTTCAGTGCCTCCAGTGCCGCCACCAATTCCGGCACGGCCTCATCGCCTTGAACCGAGGAGGGTGCCAAAACGACCTCTACCAAAGGCAAGCGCCGTCGCAACGTGTTCAGAATATCGCGCAACGCCGCACCGCTGGGAGAAGTCACCACCCCGATCCGCCGCGGCAAAAGCGGCAACGGACGCTTGCGCGCCTCATCGAACAAACCTTCCGCTGCCAAACGTTGCTTCAAACGGAGAAATTCCTGGTAAAGCGCTCCCTCCCCCTGAGGCTGAATGGCATCCACATAGAGCTGATATTGTCCTGCCGGCTCGTAGATGCTGATCGTCCCATGCGCTTCGACCGCCAATCCATCCTGCAACGGGAGACGCAAGCGCGCCGCCTCACTGCGCCACATCACACAGCGGAGGGAAGCCCCTTGATCCTTGATGGTAAAGTAAACATGCCCGGAGACCGGGCGTGAAAGGTTAGAAATCTCGCCACGCACCCAAACATCCCGCAAGGCAGGATCGCCCTCCAGCAATATCCGCAGGTAACGGGTCAGCTCACTGACCGACCAGATCAGAGGCGCGAACAATGAAGGTTGGCGCGACATCGGCGATGAGGATACTCCGAACGGGAAGGAATGTCAACGTTCTCCGATCCCTTGTTAGGGGATTCCCAACATTTTCAGTAGAAGCGGTTTTCGGTTGTCAACCTTCTCAGGAATTTGCGTTGAAAACTTGCATGACGATCCTGTTGGGGTAAAGGAAAATTTCCACAAGGGATCGAAAAAGGTTGAGCCATTTTGGTACATAATCACTTTCCCGCAATGAAACACCACAAGAGATTACAAGCCCTTAAACAAACTATCACAGGATATTGACCATTTTTCCCCGCATTTTGCTATCTTATAATTGCAAAATTTCAATGAAAGGAGTTGCCTATGTTCAAGCGTATTTTCTCTTTCCTGGTGTTGAGCCTCTTGATGCTGGCGACTTTCCTGCCACAGCCCGCCCTTGCATCCAACAACTCAGGTCAGTTCAAGCTATATGGCACGATCGAAGGTCTTCCTGCGGGTTCCTTGATCGGTGATTGGGTGGTGAGCGGGTATACGGTCCACGTCTTCAGCACCACGTATATCAAGCAGGAAGTCCCGGCTGCGATCGGCCGCATGGTAGAGGTAAAAGGTTACCTGCAAGCGGATGGATCGATCAATGCCACTAAGATCGAGGTCAAGGCCGAAAAGTTCTACGGGATGGTGGAATCCCTGCCGGACGGCACCTTGATCGGTCAATGGACGGTAGCCGGACGGATCGTCAACGTTACGCCATCTACCATCATCCAACAAAAGAAAGGGATGGTCCAGGTCGGTGCCTATGTAGAAGTCAAAGGTTATTCTGAGGCCGATGGCTCCTTCACCGCCACCAAGATCGAGGTAAAGAAAGGTCGTAGCACCACCGAATTCTATGGTTATATCGAATCCTTGCCGAATGGCACTCTAATCGGTGATTGGACGGTGAGTGGGCGCGTCGTGCACGTCACAGCAAATACCCGGATCGAACAGAAGAAGGGCACCGTGCGGATAGGAGCCTATGTAGGAGTCAAAGGTTATTCTGAGGCCGATGGCTCCTTCACCGCCACCAAGATCGAGGTCAAGCGCTGATCGGCACGAGGAGAAAAACGAAAGGGGCACCCTCTACAGGTTGCCCCTTTTTCATTTCCTCAGGGCCTGCTCAAAATGTTGCAAACGATACCGCCCCGGCCGGCCGATCACGGCAATCACATCGATCTGCCAGTCATCAATGGCATGTTCAGCGGCATAATGGGTCGCCGCGGCCAGCAGGTGGGCCTCTTTGCGCGGCGTCACCGCTTCCTCCGGCCAGCCGAAAGCAGTGGATGTGCGTGTTTTCACCTCGACAAACACAACCAACGGCGGATCTCCCTCGCGCTGAACGATGAGGTCAATTTCGCCATAAGGGGTACGTACATTTTGCCCAAGAATTGAATACCCCCGGCCGGAAAGGTATCGCCGCGCAATCTCCTCTCCCCATTTTCCGATCGCTTGTCGGCGACTCATCGGCGCACTCGCTCAAACAAAGCCCTTAAGCGCACCCGCCAATCGGCCTGCCGCGGCCGAGAGGCAGTTACCAGCTGCTCATAATGGGATAGCAGAATTTGGGAAGTACGTTGAATGTCGTACTTCTCGGCTTCCCATCGCGCCCGAAGCCCCATTTCCCGCCGGCGCTCCCCCTCCAGACATATGCGTGTCAGGTAAGCGGTGAAAGCGGCGAGCTCGTTAGAGGAGAGAAACCCCGTCTCCTCGTGGATCACCGTATCCCCGACTCCCGGTGAGCGAATGCCTACCACGGGCAAACCGGCACCCATCGCCTCGATCACCGAAAGGGGATGAACCTCGGTCACCGAAGCCGTGACAAAGACATCTCCCATCGCCAGGTATGCAGGCAGGTGCTCATAGGGCACAATCCCCGTCCAGCGCACTCGATTGCCGATCCGCAACTCGCCGATTAATTGCACAATCTCACCCTCCCATTGCTTCTGTCCACCGCCGATGAGCAACAGGTACACGTTCGGCAGCGCCTGAGCCACCCCGGCAAAAGCCCGCAGAAGAAACGGTAGGTTCTTTTCCGGCGCAATCCGCCCGGCATAGATCAAAAGCACATCCTGCTCGTCAAAACCGAATTCCGAGCGAGGAAGAGGTTGAGCCTCCCGGAAACGCTTCAATTCCACCCCGTTGGGCACAATCTCAATCGGAACCGTCACGCCCAAATCACGCAATACCTGGGCCACACCGGGGGAAGGCGAAATAACCTTATCCACTGCCTCGCAAAAGGGCGGCAAGTAGGCGCGCAAAAGCGATTCGCTCATCCCCTCCGGCAAAAACGGGATGTAGGTCTGAGCATAAAGGTCATAACGGGTATGGTTGGTAAAAACGATTGGGATGCGCAGCGGACGGCAATAGCGTAAAGCCAACCGACCGCTGAGAAAAGGATGATGAACGTGGACAACATCCATCGTCTGGAGCAGGCGACGTGCCTTAGTCGTATAGCGCAGTGAAAGATAGTAGCCCGTATCCGCTAAAGGGACCCCTGGCGAACGGATCACCCGAGGCTCGTCATCCACGTAGTCGAGATCGCCAAAGGTGAAAACGTAAACCTCATGTCCGGCCGCTTCCAGGTAACGTTTGTTGATCTCAATGTAGTTCGTGATGCCGCTGACATGTGGCTTATAAGCGTCCGCCATCATTCCGATGCGCATAGCCCGTCACCCGAAAAGCAAACGGCGGAACTTTTCTTCATAGCGCGGTGCTTCTTCTGTGCTATCTTCAGTGCGACGCTTCTTCATCCGTTCAATAAACGCTTGCGGATCGCCGATCTGCGATTTGTGCTCCAGGAGGGCCTGTATCTTGATCGGCCAGGTATCGGTTACATCGAGCACCACATTCGGATGGGCTGGCAAAGAGATCCAGACTTCTCGCGGCGTATGCGGTTCCAGTCCTTCTTCCAAAAGTTCCGGAAAATAAAGCGCATTTCCGGCCGCCGGAAAGACTGCATCCAGCACAGCCTGGCCGGCCGCGCGATGATCGGGATGATTGAGACCGTAGGTAGTGCTGGGATAGAGATTGGAGGGATCGCAGGTCACGAGGATATCGGGGCGAAAACGCCGAATCAGGCGGACAATGGTACGGCGCAAATGCAGATCCGGAATCAGATAACCGTCCTCGAGGTCCAGAAAATGGACCTCAAGCGCTCCGATCACCCGCGCTGCGGCTCGTTGCTCCTCGTGGCGCAAAGCACAAAGCTCTTCCGCGGGGATATGTCGGTTATGTTCATTGCGCCCTTTGTCTCCACAGGTGAGTAAACAATAACGAATGCGATGGCCGGCGCGTGCCCACCGTGCCAAAGTCGCGCCGCAGAAGAACTCCGGATCGTCCGGGTGCGCCAGGATCACCAGAATTTCCTGTAAAGTGGGCCAGGAATCGGGAAGCTCGGGGGTCATTGTTCACCTTTACCACAAGTACATCCATTCGCCTGATGACAAGGGGTTTCGGCCTTCCGGCGCAAGGCTTCCATCTCATCCCAGGGTTGTAATTCTAAGCGGTGAAAGGTGACCTTAGTCTTCTGTTCATCGTCGAGCTGCACCACCACCATTTCCGTAAAGGGATAGACGTCTACGACTTTTCCTTCACCGCGCGGCGTAATCACCCGCTTGTTGCGCTTGGGAAGTTGCTGACGGGCTTCAACATATTGCTGGTACTCATACAGCAGGCAGCAGCGCAAGCGACCACACATTCCGGTAATCTCCTCCGGTGTGAGCGAGATACCCTGCTCTTTTGCCATCTTGATAGAAACCGGGCTAAATTCGGTCAGGAAGCGGGTACAACAGCGGGTTTCGATCCCACAGGCGCCCATCCCGCCGAGGATCTTGGCCACATCCCGCGGTCCCACCAGGCGCATCTCGATCACCGCCGATGGGTAAAGGGCCTGCATATCCTGACGCAGGGTCTTCAAATCCATCTTTTGCTCACCTTCCACCGAAAAGACAAAGGCCAAGCGCGAGCCATCGTAGTTGAATTCGGCGGCGATAAATTTGATATGCTTCAGCCCTAATTCTTTTGCCCTTTCACTGCAACGAGCGAGAGCCTCATCCTGACGGGTTTTCCAATATTCCCATAGCGTCATATCAGCTGCAGTTGCACGCCGTTCTACCGTCTTCCACCCTTCTTCCGGTGGTGGCGGAGGCTCATCAAACACTTTTACCACTTCTCCGATATGCTGACCGCGCGAGGTATTCACCACCACATACTCGCCAACGGTGATATCCGGCAAGAGCGAGCAATCAAAATGATAAATTTTTCCGCTTCTGCTAAAACGAATACCGACAATGCGTAGCGACATGACTTGATTATAGCCTCAGGGTCCAGGTTGAGCAATAGAAAATCCTCCGAATAAATTTCGGAGGATGATCTTCCACAAGATGAGTCCAAAGGCACGTGGCACTATTCTTCTTCGACCAGGATAGGAGATTCCCTGCGCTGACGAAAGACAATCCGTCCACGGGTCAAATCGTAGGGTGACATTTCGACCTGCACCCGATCGCCCAACAAAATACGAATGTAATGTTTGCGCATTTTGCCGGAAAGGTAGGCCAGGATTTCGTGCCCATTATCTAGGCGAACACGGAACTGGGCCGAAGGCAGGGCTTCGACGACCGTCCCCTCGACGCGAATTTTTTCTTCTTCCTTTGCCATGGGTGCCTCCTGAGACGCCGCTTGGGCGGCAGTTACTCTATTTCTTTCATCTGCCGCCGCCTCAAACGGCGGAGGGCCTTTTTCTCTTCCATGCGACGCTGCTCGCTTTTGGAGACGAACCAACGCTTGCGCCGCACGATGCTCAAAACGCCGCTGCGCACGACCTTTTTACGGAAACGCTTGAGCAACTGTTCCTGGGATTCACCCGGACGCAACACGACAATCGCCAATGGACTCACCTCCTTTCGGAACAGGATAGAAAAACCTCGTCTGAGATAGCCTCAGCCGAGGTTGTCTTGGAGAGAAAGTATGTAGTGAGGACAACCACTGCGGCACAGCCTCCTCTCAAAGGCAGGGAAAAGCTATCTCAGCCTGAGATTATACTGCAAATACTGAAAAAAGAAAAGCCCCTTGGCGATGACCTACTCTCCCAGGGGGTCGCCCCCCAAGTACCATCGGCGCTGACGGGCTTAACTTCCGGGTTCGGGATGTGACCGGGTGTACCCCCGTCGCTCCAATCACCAAGGGACTATTTCACAAGACCATCACTGAATAGTAACCGATGTAGGGGGAAGAGTACCAAGTTCTCCGTACCACGCAAGGAAGCCCTCGACCATTAGTACGGCTTGGCTCAACGCATTACTGCGCTTACACCTGCCGCCTATCGAGCAGGTAGTCTACCTGCGGTCTTACTCCCTTCACGGGAATACAGGGACCTAATCTTGGGGCGAGTTTCCCACTTAGATGCTTTCAGCGGTTATCTCTGCCAGACATGGCTACCCAGCGGTGCCGCTGGCGCGACAACTGGCACACCAGAGGTCTGTCCACTCCGGTCCTCTCGTACTAGGAGCAGCTCTCCTCAAGTCCCTTACGCCCACAGCGGATAGAGACCGACCTGTCTCACGACGGTCTGAACCCAGCTCGCGTACCGCTTTAACGGGCGAACAGCCCGACCCTTGGGACCTTGTCCAGCCCCAGGATGCGATGAGCCGACATCGAGGTGCC
>DAOUBG010000023.1:0-33799 GCA_034432895.1 Anaerolineales bacterium | reverse complement strand
ATCGCCGAAGCGCTGGAAAAGCACCTGGTGCTCTATAACCTGCCGCTGGGCTCGCTGGATGGCCTGGTCACCTTGCGGCAGGGACTTGCGCAGCTCAGCGGTGCTCACCTGCTGGATAAGAGCGGCGAATACAACCTGCCGTTCCTGGAGCGTCTCTTCCCCGATCGCCCGGTCACGGTGGTGACGCTGGCGCATCGCATGCAAGGGCTAATCTTGGCATCCGGCAATCCCAAAGGCATCCATGATCTGGCCGATCTGGCCCGCGCCGACGTACGCTTTGTCAACCGTAATCCCGGTTCTGGGACGCGCTTGTGGCTGGATCGTCGATTGCGGGAGCTGGGGATTCCACCAGAAGCTGTTATGGGATATGCCGATCAGGTCGGCACCCATCTTGAGGCGGCGCAGCATGTGGCTCAGGGTCAGGCCGATGTGGCGCTGGGATTGGAAGCCGCAGCGCGCCGTTTCGGGCTGGCGTTCCGGCCCCTTTTCCAGGAGCGTTACGATCTTGTCTTCCTTGACGAATACGAACGTGATTTGCGCCCTCTGCTCGACTATGTACAGGGTGCTCATTTCCGGCAACAATTGGCCGACCTGCCGGGCTATGAGAGCCAGCATAGCGGCGAGCGGCAGCAATTCCTCACATCTTAGTAGCTCAGGATCCATCCTGCGAAACATAGTGGTGCAGGATTTATCCTCTACCTACCAAAGCGGAGTGCCTATGAAAAAACTCTTGTTATTCCTGCTCATCGTTCTCTTTCTGGCCGCCTGTGCCTCCCGTCCGTCCAACCCTTCGCTGATCTTGGCAACAACTACCTCCACCCAGGATTCTGGCCTTCTAGACGTGTTGATCCCACTCTTTGAACAACAGAGCGGATACAAAGTGCAGGTCGTCGCCGTAGGCAGCGGCGCAGCGATGAAAATGGGCGAGGAAGGCAATGCCGATGTCTTACTGGTCCATTCTCCCCAGGCGGAAGAGGCCTTCATGCAGGCCGGTTGGGGGAAGGATCGTGCCCTGGTGATGCACAACGACTTTGTGCTCGTTGGACCTCCGGATGACCCGGCAAAGGTGAAGGGGCTCAAAGTCACGGAAGCGTTGCGTGCGATCGCTGCCAGTGGAGCGCGCTTCATCTCCCGCGGCGATCAATCAGGCACCCACGTCAAGGAACTGGCGCTTTGGAAGGCAGCCGGGATCGATCCGAAGACTTTGCCGGCAGCACAATACCTGGAAAGCGGGCAGGGGATGGGATCGACACTGATCCTGGCAAACGAGAAACAGGCCTACACCTTGACCGATCGCGCCACTTTTCTCAACCTGCGGAAAAACCTCAACCTGACGATCCTGGTGGAAGGCGATCAACCGTTGTTGAACGTCTACCATGTGATCACCGTCAACCCGGAGAAGTGGCCAAAGGTCAACTACCAAGGTGCGCTGGCCTTTCTACGCTTTCTCACCGATCCCAAAACGCAAGAGCTGATCGCCAAATTCGGTGTGGATCAATTCGGCCAATCGCTTTTCTTCCCCGATGCCGGCAAACCAGATCCGGGTACACCCTGAAGCGGCGAAAGAATGACTGTCACGGAGATTGCTCAGATCACTCTCCTTTCCTTGAAAGTAGCCGGCCTGGCGACCCTGATCAGTCTGCTCATCGGGTTGCCGCTGGGTACACTGCTGGCGCTAGGAGATTTCCGCGGTCGCGCCCTGCTGCTGAGTGCGGTGAATACCGGCATGGGGCTGCCACCGGTGTTGGTGGGATTGGTAATAGCAATGCTGCTCTGGCGATCGGGGCCATTGGGGAACCTGAACCTGATCTACACCCCGGCGGCGATGGTCATCGCCCAGGTGATCATCGCTGCCCCGGTCGTCAGCGGACTGACGGCAGCGGCGCTTCAGGCATTGGACCCGCGGCTGCGGCTGCAACTCCTGGGGCTGGGTGCCTCGCCGATGCAGATGGTGCTTGCGCTTTGGCACGAGGCGCGCCTGCCTTTGCTGGCGGCGCTCATGGCTGGCTTTGGCTCAGTGATCTCAGAAGTAGGCGCCTCGATGATGGTGGGCGGCAATATCCGCTACCAGACGCGTGTGCTGACTACTGCTATCGTGCTGGAAACTAGCCGTGGCCAGTTCGGTAATGCCCTCATCTTGGGCGCACTGTTGTTGGGGATCACCTTTCTCGTTAATTACGCGCTCACGCGTCTACAGCAGGGGAGAAGAAGGTATGGGTAGTTTCCTAGAAGTGAAGGGACTGCGCGTGCGCCGCGGCGGCAGGCTGGTCCTGACACTTGATCACCTGACAATAGAAAAGGGCGAAATTCTGGCCGTAGTTGGGCCAAACGGCGCCGGGAAAACTACCCTGTTGCTGACCCTGGCCGGCCTGCTCCGCCCGGAGCAGGGTTCGATCTGCCTGGAGGGAAGAGAAGATGGTTATGGAAGCCTGGACTACCGTCGTCGCCTGGCGCTGGTGATGCAGGAGAATTTACTCCTTAGCCGTTCGGTGTTTGAAAATGTAGCCTTGGGGTTGCGCTTTCGCCATCTACCAAAGCAGGAGGTGCAGCGGCGCGTGGAGGAATGGCTAGAGCGGCTGAAGATCGTCCATCTTGCCCAACGTCATGCCGGTGAACTTTCCGGTGGCGAAGCGCGACGCGTAGCGTTGGCGCGCGCCTTCGTCCTGGAACCGGAGCTGCTGCTTCTCGATGAGCCCTTCAGCGCACTCGATCGTCCTACCCGTCAGCGGCTACAAGAGGACCTAAAGACCATTCTGCTTGCCTCTGGCACCACCACCATCTTCACCACCCACAGCGAAAGCGAGGTGCGCCGACTGGCAGAAAGAAAGCTGGATCTGGGGAGCTCTGCGAGGGGGCGAAAGAAAATGCAGAGCGAAATCTAAAGGCAGGTTAGTTGCTTTGAATAGGAGACTGGACTCTGGCGAAAAATGGATCTGGATTCAACTCTGAGTTCACTGCAAAAAGCCCTTTCACACAGAATGAAACGCGCTCTCAAAGCATTTCAAATTTTTAGATCCAAATCGCTCCAGGAAAAAACGCAAAATTTTGGTGCTTTATGGTCAAAAACCGTTTTGACCGTAAACCTTTTCATAGTTTTTCCGTGTCATCCGTCTCTGTCTGTGTCCTATTGGATCGAGCCCATATAGCAAAGATGGTTTTCGCAGTGGAGTCAAAGTTCCCAATGCTCCGGAATCTTCTGATAAAAGGTGCAGCGACCCCCGCTCTCTTCCGCCGCTGGTTCAAAAGCGCGCATGGACGCGCGGCCATTCCTTTTCGCGAAGGGAAGGCTTCCAAAAGGCCTGTGCTTCGGGGCGGACGAAGAGGAATTTGCCGAAGCGCGCCAGTTTCCGGCCATTACTGCAATCTAAAAGTTCATAATCTTGCAGCGATCGGCTTCCAGCGGGCGAGGGTGGGAGTGGTGGCATAGAGGCGTTCCTTGGTTTCCCCTCAGAGTGAGCGCGGGGAGACTCGAACTCCCAACCCTTGGCTTAAAAGGCCACTGCTCTGCCGATTGAGCTACGCGCCCGATTACAGGATAAATTGTATCACAGGATGCGCCAAGCGTCAATCTCGGTTATCCCGTCGCTCGCCGTTTTGCGGTCTCGCGGCGATCTTTGGATTTCGCATAGGCATTGAATGCGGGCGCCTGTGCCGATTTTCTATGGAATAGTAATTGGCTTCTTCTCCTCCGCCTCACGTCCCTTTCATCTCCGGTGGTTCGACGTGGACGGTGACATCAGATCCTGGCAGAATGGCTTGAACACGACGTTCAACGATCTCGGTCATGAGATGAGCATCCCGTAAATTTGTTTCTCCATTCATGGTAATGTGCAGGTCTACGAACCAATGGGCGCCGGAGGGACGAATGCGCACGGCGTGACAATCTTCAATTCCCTCTAGGGATTCGACGGCAAGGATGATCTGTTCGGTGATGCCATCGGGGGCAGTATCGATCAGAGCGCGAATGGTGCGCCAGCCCAATTCCCCGCTGACGCAGATTACGATCAAGGCCACGGCGATGGCCGCAAGGGCATCTGCCATCGCCAACCAGGCGAGGCTCGGAAACTTTTCTGCCAGGGTGACCCCGATCAGACCGAGGATGACCACGCTCGAGGACCAAATATCTGTGCGAAAATGAAGGGCATCGGCCTCCAGCGCCTGGCTGTTGTATTTTTCTGCGGTGCGCTGGAGCAGGCGGGAGCGGGAAACATCCACGAGGATGGAGATGATCATCACCACAAATGCCCAGATCGAGGGTTCTACTTCGACGTGCTTGAAGAAAAGGCGCTGGATGGCCTCATAAATAATCCAGAGCGCGGTGAGGAGCAGAAGCAGGGTCTCAAAGAGAGCCGAAAGGTTTTCGATCTTACCGTGTCCGAAGGGGTGTTCACGGTCCGGCGGATGATCAGCAGCGCGGACGGCAAACAGGGTCATGCCGGCTGCCGCCAGGTCAAGCGCTGAGTGAGCGGCCTCGGCCAGAATGCCCAAGGAGCGGGTGAGCACACCAACGATCAGCTTGAAGGTGGTCAGGCCAATAGCGGCTAAAAGCGAACTCAGAGCAGCACGTTGTTTTTCGGCATTTACGGGCGCGGACATGACAACTCCGGAAAAATATCAGTGGACCCATCCCAGGCGAATACGCCCACGTTCAGGCTCCACGCCCAGGATTTCTACTTCGATGATCTCTCCTACTGCCAGGCGTGTGCCCTTCGGAATGTGCGAGATGTGAAGCAGACCATCCTGTTTGACGCCGATATCCACGAAGGCGCCGAAGTCAACCACGTTGCGCACCGTGCCTTTTAGGCGCATTCCGACCTGTAGGTCCTCCATTCTGACTACGTCGGAGCGCAGGGTGGGCGGCGGGGTATCTTGCCGTGGATCGCGGCCGGGGCGCAGGATTTGATCGAAAATGTCCCGTAACGTTGGTTCGCCGCAGTTCAGTTCTTGAGCCAGGCGCGGGAGCGGCGTTTGCGTCAGTAGCCGGTCGAGGGCCGCTTTGCGTTCTTCTAGGGGAGTATCGAAGGAAATCTGAGCCCGTTCCAGCACGGCGCGGGCAATGGCGTAACTTTCCGGATGGATGGCAGAAGCATCCAGCGGTTCATCGCCCCCGCGAATGCGCAGGAAGCCGGTCGCCTGTTCAAAGGCTTTTGGGCCGAACCCAGGCACATTGCGCAATTCCTGACGTGTGCGGAAGGGACCGTGTTCTTGTCGGTAGGCGACGATCGCTTCTGCTAGTTTCGGCCCGATGCCGGCGACGTAGGTCAACAGGGCCGGGCTGGCCGTGTTCACGTCTACGCCGACGGCGTTGACCACGCTTTCAACTACCCCTTCAAGGGTGTGAGAAAGTGCTGTTTGATCTACATCATGCTGATAGAGGCCCACGCCGATGGATTTCGGATCGATCTTCACCAATTCGGCAAGTGGATCCTGTGCCCGACGAGCAATGGAAACAGCGCCGCGCATGGAGACATCTAGCTGTGGAAGTTCCTGCCGTGCCAAGGGCGAAGCAGAATAGACCGAGGCCCCGGCCTCGTTGACGATCAGATACTTTGTTTGGGGGGTGTGACGCGTCAGTTCGGCCACCAGCTTCTCGGTCTCGCGCGAAGCCGTGCCGTTGCCGATTACGATCAGGCTCACATGATGCCGTTGGATCAGCGTTTGCAAGGTTTGCAGCGATTCCTGCCATTCATTTTGCGGCTCATGCGGGTAAATGGTAGCCGTATCGAGCAATTTGCCGGTCGCATCTACAACGGCAACTTTGCAGCCGGTGCGGTAACCAGGATCGATGCCCAGGACGATGTGACCGGCCAAGGGTGGCTGACCAAGCAGGGCACGCAGGTTGGTGGCGAAGACCTGGATAGCGTGGTCTTCGGCTCTTTCGGTCAACATGCGGCGCAGATCGCGTTCGATTGCCGGCAGGAGCAGACGTTTGGCGCCATCCTCGGCGGCCCGGATCAGATCATCGGCGAACGGAGAGAGCAGGTCGACAGGATATTCGGCTTCGATGGCTTTACGCCAGTCGCGTTCTGGGATTTCGATCCAGACGTTCAGCACGCCTTCGCGCTCTCCCCGGTTGATTGCCAGGATTTGGTGTGGCTGTAAACGGTCGAGGCGCGCTGAGAACTCGTAATAATCGCGGTAGACCTGGCGCTCATCCTTGGCGTTTTCCGCTTTTTGAGCGTAGAGAGTGGCAAAGCGCAGGGCTTTGTTGCGCACTTCGCCGCGGATCTTGGCATTATCGCTGATCACTTCGGCCACGATGTCGCGGGCGCCTTCTAGGGCTTCCTGTGGGGTGGCGACTTGATCGTTGAGGAAATCGGCGGCGATCTCCAGAGATGAACGCCGATCTTTGCTTTGTTGGAGGATCCTCTCCGCCAACGGTTCCAGACCTTTTTGGCGGGCGATGGTAGCGCGAGTGCGGCGCTTGGGACGGTAGGGCGCGTAGAGATCTTCCAGCGCGGTCATGGTGGGGGCGGCCAAGATGGCGGCGCGCAACTCTTCGGTCAATTTCCCTTGCGCCTCGATGCTTTTGAGCACGGTGGCGCGCCGTTCGTCCAGTAGGCGCAACCGGGCGACTTCTTCGGCGATGATACGGATCTGCTCTTCATCTAGGGAGCCGGTCATCTCCTTGCGATAACGGGCGATGAAGGGGATGGTGTTTCCTTCATCGAGTAGGCGAATGACCGCCTCCACCTGCTGGGGACGGACCTGTAGTTGGGTAGCAATGGTTTCGGCGTAGTTCATGCAGCTGATTTTACCACGTGAGGAGAGGTGTATAATTCGGCACATGTCTGCCCTCCTGCAAACCCGTCGAAATCACGCCTTAGAACATGCCACCTTGCACATTCTGGCGCGCGATGTGCCGACCCGTCCGCTGGCCGGGTATTCCTATCCCGGCGGCATTTTGATCTTTGGGGATGTGCCGCTCGAGGTCCTGCGTGTGGCGCTGGCCGAGGCAGAAACCCGTCTACGGCGCGGCGAAGCTCATTTGGCGATCCATCCGGGGTGCGGCACCAATCTCAGCCTGAGCCTTTTCCTTGGGCCTTGGTTGGCCTGGTTAGCGTTGCGGAATGTGGCGCATACGCCGCGACGCTTGTTCTGGCGCCTGCCTTTGGCGGTGGGGCTGGCGTTGGTGGGGTTGTGGCTGGCGCGCCTTTTGGGACCTTGGGCGCAAAAATACGTGACCACCGAGGCCGATTTGGGGGATTTGTGCGTGCTTGGGGTGGAGCCGGTCGCTTTTGGACCGTGGAGGGTGCACCACATTCGGACGGGAAACCGATGAGCGCATTTTGGCTGATCGTCATCATCCTTACCCTGATCGGGGTGGCGGTGGGACGCTATCCCTGGCTGCGCATGAACCGTGCCACTATTGCGCTGGTGGGGGCAACGGCGCTGATGGCCTCCGGCGCTATTCCGCTGGAGCAGGCCTACCAGGCGATTGATATGAATACCATCCTGCTCTTGTTTGCCATGATGATCCTGAACGTCAATTTGCGCCTGGCGGGGTTTTTCCAATGGGTGACGGCCTGGGTGGTGCGTTGGGCGCGCTCCCCGCGCCGTCTACTGGCGCTGCTGCTGTTTACTTCCGGGGTGCTTTCAGCGTTTTTCCTCAATGATACGATCGTGTTGATGTTCACGCCGCTGGTGATCGAGATCACTACGGTTTTGCGACGCAACCCCATCCCTTACCTGATCGGCCTGGTGAGCGCGGCGAATATCGGTTCGGCGGCCACTATTGTGGGGAATCCGCAGAACATGATCATCGGCATCGCTTCGGGGCTTCCATTCGTGCGCTTTACGGCTGCACTGGCGCCGGTGGCGTTTGCCGGGCTGGGGGTGATCTGGGCGCTCCTGATCTTGCTTTATCGTGAAGAATTCCGGGTTTGTACGTTGGAAGTGCCGCATTTGAGCGTGCGCGTGTACCGACCGCTACTGAACAAGGGGCTGGTGGCGAGCGCCCTGATGGTGATCGCCTTTTTCCTCGGCGTGCCGATCCCGTTGGCAGCGCTGATCGCCGCTTCGCTGCTGTTGATCACGCGACGGCTCAAGCCGCGGCGCGTGTTCGCAGAGGTGGATGGTTCGTTGCTCGTGTTTTTCGCCTCGTTGTTTATCGTCACAAAGGCTATTGAGACCGGGGGGTTTGGGGATGATCTTTTCCGCTTTGCCCGCCCGATCGCCGAGCGAGGCGTGGCTCCGCTGGCCGCGGTTTCGCTGGTGCTCAGCAATTTGATCTCCAACGTGCCGGCAGTGCTTCTCTTCCGTCCGTTGATTCCGCAGTTTCCCAATCCTACTCAGGCCTGGTTGACGCTTTCGCTGGCCACTACGTTTGCCGGCAATCTCACGTTGCTGGGATCGGTGGCGAACCTGATCGTGGCCGAGACGGCGCGTCAGCGCGGGGTGCAGATTCGGTTTATGGAGTATCTCCGTGCCGGCGTGCCGATTACACTTTTGAGCCTGGGGCTTGGCGTGCTTTGGTTGGAATGGATTTTCCGATGAGCGAAGCAGATCGGCGCACTCGGGCGCTTGCTATCCATCGGCGGTTGTTGGAAGTCTATGGTGAGCCAAAGTGGCGCCGCCCTTTGCCGCCATTGGATGAGCTGATCTCGACCATTCTTTCGCAAAATACCAACGATCGCAATCGGGATCGCGCCTTTGAGGCGTTACGCGCCCGTTTTCCGAACTGGGAGGCCGTGCGGGATGCGCCTGTCGAAGAAGTGATGGAGGCGATCCGCCCGGCCGGACTGGCCAACCAGAAGGCGCCGCGCTTGCAGCAAGTCTTGCGCGCCATCACGCAACAGCGTGGCACGCTCGACCTGGACTTTTTGGCAGAGATGCCCCTCGAAGAGGCCAGGCGCTGGCTGATGCAATTCAAAGGGGTGGGACCGAAGACGGCGGCGATTGTGCTCCTTTTCTCTTTGGGATGGCCAGCTTTTCCGGTGGATACGCATATCTATCGTCTCACCGGAAGGATCGGCTTGCGCCCCCCGAAGATGAGCATAGAGGAAGCACATTCCTTCCTGGAGGCGCTTTTTCCGCCGGAAACCTACTATGCCGCTCATCTCAACCTGATCCGCCTGGGGCGCGAAGTGTGCCAGGCGCGGCGTCCGCAGTGTGAACGATGCCCGATCCGCTCTTGGTGCGAGTATGGAATGGGTCGCCATGATCGAGGTGCTAACGATCGCCCTTCGGTGTAGCATAAGACCACAATGCAAAAACCATCTCTGCCATAGGCTCGATTCAATAGGACACAGATGACACGGAAAAATATAAACGGATCTACATTCAAGACTCCGAGCCGGCCGAAGAGAGGCGGTAGGAGATGGTATAATGTCTTCCCATGAGTCCTGAAACTGCCAAGACCAAAATTTGCCCCACTTGTGGCACTCGTCTCAGTGAAAGTGCGACGCGTTGTGCCGTTTGCGGTACCCAACTGGATGCTCCGGCGGCGGATTCTCCCTTACCAAAAGCCGAAAAACCATCGTTGCGTCCGGCGCAAATGCCGAGTATTACGCTTAGCCTGCCGGTGGCACTTGGGCTTTTTGTGTTACTGTTGCTCCTCGGCGCGGCCGGCGTTTTCTTTGGGCTGCGTTCGACCGGTCGGGTAGTTGAACCCACTCCGTTTCCCACGGCAACCAACACGCCCACCGTTACTCCCACACCTACCGAGGCGCCGACGGCAACTCCTACTCCTACCATCACACCGCTCCCACCGTTTGACTACACCGTTGCGCCCAACGATACCTGTATTGGCATTGCCGCTGCTTTCAACGTTTCTCCCCAAAGCATTATCATCTTAAACAATTTGCCTTCTACTTGCCCGCTCTTTGCCGGGCAGAAACTCAAAATTCCCTACCCGACCCCAACGGCTCCGCCCCCACCCACGGCTACTCCTCTGCCGGAGGAGGCTACCCGTCAGGCCTGTGAACAGGTGACCTATACCGTCCAACAGAACGATACCCTATCCAAAATTGCTTTGAACTACGCGGTGCCCATTGAAGCGATCAAAGAGTGGAATGGCCTCTCCACGGATAACGTCTTCATGGGTCAGACGTTGCGCATTCCGCTCTGTAAACGGGCGGCTACGCCCGGGCCCTCTCCGACGCCGACCGTTCCGCCGCCTTATCCGGCTCCTAATCTGCTCCTGCCGCTCGATGGCGCGGCGTTCACCTTAGCCCATGACGTTGTGATCTTACAATGGGCTTCTCTTGGCGTGCTGCGCGAAAACGAGGCCTATCAGATCACCATCGAAGATGTCACAGCCGATCAGGGGCGGCGGATTGTGGATTATGTTACCGAAACGCGTTACATTGTGCCGACTTCCTTCCGCCCCACCGACTTGATCCCGCACGTTTTCCGCTGGTGGGTGCTCCCGGTACGACGCATCGGCACCGATGCCCAAGGTGAACCGCTCTGGGCCCCGGCCGGCGCCGCCAGCGAACCGCGCGTCTTCACCTGGAGCGGTCTGGCCGTGCCTGTGAGCACGCCGACGCCTTGATGGTCGTGCGTACGTGCCCGGCAGTTCCTGAAGATGCCCCTTTCGTCACTCGGTCTAAGTGGTTCTGGCATCTTATCCGCAAGTCCATCCCTTTGTGGGGGATTACCGAGGCCGAAAAGGACGAATTTTTCATCCAGAACCTGGCCGTTGCGCCGGCTTTTCGCCGCCGAGGCCTGGCCACTTTGCTGCCACAACACGCCGAGAAGCAGGCCTTCCAAAAGGGACTGTGCGCCTGTGCCTTGACCGTCCCGATCGAAAATCGCGTTGCGCAACAGCTCTACCTCAAGGACAGCTATGAGATCGTCGAGCGTATCCCGATTCCGCATTTGCAACGAAGGGCCGGTGTCAGTGGATTGGATCGCATGTGCAAAAAGTTGAAAGGGTGAACGATGGATGTCCGTTCCTGGAACCGTCAGGCCTGGGATCGCCAAGTGGATAACCCCGATAATCCCTGGACAAAGCCTGTTTCTCCAGAGGTAATCGCCGCGGCGCGGCGCGGGGAGTGGCAGGTGCTTTTGACTGAGAACATTCCCGTTCCGCGGAGCTGGTTTCCACTGTTGGAGGGACTGGAGGTGCTCTGCTTGGCATCCGGCGGCGGTCAGCAGGGGCCGATCCTGGCGGCAGCCGGGGCGCACGTCACCGTTTTCGATAATTCACCCCGTCAGCTGGAGCAAGATCGCTTGGTGGCCGAACGCGAAGGGCTTTCCCTGCGCCTGGTGGAAGGGGATATGCGCGATCTCTCGGCCTTCGCAGATGAATCTTTTGATTTGATCTTTCATCCCGTCTCAAACGTTTTCTGCCCGGAGGTGCGCCCTGTTTGGCGCGAGTGTTATCGCATCTTGCGCCACGGTGGTTTTCTCCTGGCCGGCATGATGAACCCGGTGCATTACATTTTCGATCTCTATGCGGCTGACGAGGGCCGGTTGGAGGTGCGTCACTCCATCCCCTATTCCGATCTGACCCATCTTAGCCCGGAAGAGCTCCAGGAGCATCTGGAAAAAGGGTTGCCGTTGGAATTCGGTCACAGCCTGACCGATTTGCTCGGTGGACAGTGTGATGCCGGTTTTCACATAATCGGCCTCTATGAGGACATTATGAAGGATTCCCCTCTGGCGGCCTATCATCCCAATTACATTGCTACCCGCGCGGTCAAACCGTAGCGCGTCGACGTTCACCAGGATAGCATAAACGGAGAGGATGGGCTTTTACCCATCCTCTCGTTGGCGAAAATCGTAGATTCCATCTCGGATTGGCCACTCTTTGCCACAGTTTGGGCAAAGTAGCGTCTGCCGATCAGAGGCCTGGAGTCCCTCTTGCCCGCAGCTCAGGCAGCGGAAGAGATCGGTTGGTGTGTGGACCGTGGGCGCAGGTGCGGGTCCCGTCGCTCCCTGCCGGCGGGCGCGCAGGAAGACGCTAGGGGTAAGTTGCCACCATTCACCGCTCGATTGGAGCAGGGCATCTGCTTTCACCAACCAGGTCAAAGGCACGTGGCGCTTGAGCCATTCCAGACGAAAATGGGAAACCGTCAGTCGACGTTCTACGGCAAAACCGCTCTTGTCCAGCCATTCTTGCACGGCGCGGGGGTGAAAATCGAAATTCAGCGGGGCGAACTCGACCGTTTCAAGGTTGAACGGGTTCCAACTTTGCCGGCGCAGCCAATAGCGCAGGATGGCTTTCAGGTTGCGCTTATTGGCAAATTCCAGGATGAAGATCGCACCCGGCGCCAGGACATTCGCTACCTGTTCCAGGGCGCGGGCAGGTTCTATGAGATGGTGCAAGGTGCGGATCATGGTAGCAGCATCGAAAGCTTGGTACCGAAAAGGTAGGCGATAGACATCGGCGGCGACGTAAACGAAGCGTTCGCTATCCCCTAGGCGTTGACGCGCTTTCTGGAGTTGGGTGAGGGAATAATCCAGCAAGATGATCTGGCGATAGCCCACGTAACGCGGGGTATTTCGTCCGGCGCCGGCGCCGAGTTCCAACAGACGCTCGCCTCCCTGCGGCGGGAGCAAGCGGCTCAGGGCAATTGCCTCTACCTGATCCTCGTATTCCCGACCGCCCTGCTCCCAAAACCTTTCCTGGTAATCCGAGCCTTCGTAATCGCAAACCGGCAAACGGTCCAAGTTAGGCTCCTTCATGGGTGTTGACCCCGCGCCCGATGCCCCGATAGGTGAATCCCAGTTCGCGCATGATCTGCGGCTGGTAGATATTACGTCCATCGAGGATCACCGCTTGGCGCATGGCGCTCCGCAGACGCTCCAGATCGAGTTGCTTGAATTCGTTCCAATCGGTGACTACGACCAACGCATCGCAGCCGGCGGCCATTTGATAGGGGTCCGGATACATTTTGACGGCCGGCAGCAGGGGGCGTGCGACCTCCATCGCCACCGGATCGTAAGCGCGGACCTCGGCACCGCAGGCTACCAGCGCTTCGGCGATGTCAATCGAGGGGGCCTCGCGCATATCGTCGGTGTTCGGTTTGAAGGCCAATCCCAATAGGCCGATGACTTTGCCGTTCAGATCGCCGATCATCCCCTGCAGGTGACGCACGACGTCCTTGCGGCGGCGGTAGTTCACCTCCATCGCCGATTCCAGGATGCGCGGCTTCAAACCCTTTTCCTGCGCCATATAGGCCAGAGCCTTTACATCCTTCGGGAAGCAGGAGCCGCCCCACCCCAGGCCGGCATCCAGGAAATAGGGGCCAATGCGCTTATCATAGCCCATGCCGGCGGCTACCTCTTTGACATCTGCTCCGTAGGCCTCGCAGATATCGGCGATCTCGTTGATGAAGGAGATCTTGGTTGCCAGGAAAGCGTTCGAGGCATATTTGATCATCTCCGCCGTGCGCAGATCGGTGATCACGATGGGGGCGCGCAGCGGCAGGTGGAGCTGGGCAACTTTTTCGGCGGCCTCGCGATCCAGGGAGCCGACGACGACGCGATAGGGATTCATGAAGTCGCTGATCGCCGTGCCCTCGCGCAGGAACTCAGGGCAGGAGACCACGGAGAAGGGGATCGGCTGTTTCTGGTGGCGACGCACAATATCGGCCACCCAGTCCCCGGTCCCGATCGGCACGGTGGATTTGTTGATGATGATCAATGGGGCGATCATATTTTCGGCAATGGAACGCGCCGCCGCAGCGACGTATTGCAGATCGGCCTCCCCGTTCACGCCGGAGGGGGTGCCCACGGCGATGAAGGCGAATTCGGTTTCCTGAAGGGCTTCGGCATACGAAGTGGTGAAGGAAAGTCGCCCGGCGTTGACGTTGCGCCGCACCAGCTCTTCCAATCCGGGTTCGTAGATCGGCATCACGCCGCGCTTCAGCCCCTCGATGCGTGCCTCGTTCACATCCAGTGCTACCACTTTATTGCCCAGATCGGCAAAACAGGCGGCTGTGACCAATCCAACATATCCGACACCAATGACAGTGATCTTTTTCATGAGACAATCCTTTCTCCGCAAGGCGATTTTGAACAGGGTCTAAATATACTACAGATTCCTTTTATGTTGCTTTCCGAAGCGGCCGAGGGGGAGTGTAGATGATAGACGGTGGACCGTGGACTGTGAACTGTGGATCGATTTCTCGACCCTTCAACCACCTGACCATTTGACCACCCGACCACGCGACTATCCAACCACTCGACCGCGACTACGGGGTAAAATCAGCGTATGCTGATCACCAGTTCCCAAAATTCCCTGATCAAACAGGTGCGCGCCCTGCAGCAGCGGAAAGAGCGCCAAAAAAGCGGCCTTTTCGTGGTAGAGGGCATTCTGCCGATCGGTGCCGCGCTGGAGGCCGGCTGGGAGATCACCCATTTGCTCTACGATCCGCAACGGCTGGAAAGTGCTTTTGGAAAGCAAATACTTCAAACAGTTGAAGCGCGAGGCGGACTTGTGCGCGCTGTGGCCTCTCAGGTCCTGGAAAGCGTGAGTGAGAAAGAGAACCCGCAAGGCTTGCTGGCGGTCGTACGTCAACGGTCGCGCACTTTGGCCGATCTGGATCCGCGGGCATTGCGCTTTGGGGTGGCGCTGGTTTCGCCGCAGGATTCGGGGAATCTGGGCACCGTGTTGCGCACGCTGGATGCAGTAGGGGGGGATGTGCTGTTTTTGCTCGAAGGCGGCGTGGACCCTTACCATCCGGGTGTGGTGCGGGCCAGCATGGGAGCGTTATTCTGGGTGCCTTGGGTGTCGGCCTCGTTCGCAGAATTCCTTTCCTGGGCACGCCGGCACGGGCTCTTCCTGGTGGGCACTTCGGCGCATGCTCGGCAAGATTACCGTCAATTGCGGCCGCAGCAGCCCTGGGTGTTGGTGTTGGGCAACGAGCAAAAGGGGCTGAGTGCGGAACAGCGCGCCGCCTGTGATGCCGAAGTCGCTTTGCCGATGCGCGGCCGGGCCAGCTCTCTCAATCTAGCCGTAGCAGCCGGGGTTCTGCTTTACCATTACATCTTTGAAGCGGAGCCGTTCACTCTCTAAGCCATTTCTGACTGGCCAGGAATGCCAGCAACATGACCGCCGCGCCGCTCAGGAAGGGGTAGTTAAGGTTCAATTCGAGCATGCTACCGGCCCAAAGCGGGCCGAAGATGCGCCCCAAGCTCATATAGGCGTTGTTCAACCCCATAGCCATGCCCTGCCCCTCACGAGCGCGGCGCGAAATGAGCGTCGCCACGCCGGGGCGTAGCATGGCATTGGTGAAGATGAAAAGGCTGGAAGTTAGGATCACTTCGGGAAGTGTGCGCGCCAGCAACATGAGCGAAAAACCGAAGATGCTGGCAAACAACGAACCCTTTATCACGCGCACATCTCCCCAGCGGCGGGTGGCCGGTCCGGTGAGCATTCCCTGCACAAAGGCTGAACTTAGGCCAACGGTCATCATGATCATGCCCACCGTTTGAGGCGTGTAATGATAGCGTTGCTCCGTATAGTAGGCAAAAATGCCCTCGAAATTGGTCAGGGCGAAATTGTGCAAAAAGGCCAAGATGAGTAGAAAGCCAATGGGGGAAAAAAGTGCCTGGAACATGACCCGGAATTGCGGACCGCGCACCGGAGTGGGACGGCGTCGCTCGGGCGGGAGCGATTCCGGCAGTAGGAGCCAGATCAGCAATCCGCTTAGCAAGGAAAGAGCACCTGCCAGGAAAAAAGGCGCCTGGATGGAATGGCCTCCCAGCAGCCCTCCCAAGCCGGGGCCGATGATCATGCCGGTGCCGAACGCTGCACCGCTCAATCCCATGCCGGCACCGCGATCTTGCTCGTCCGTGGTATCGGCGATAAAGGCCATGGAGACCGGTAGGACGGCGGAGGAGAACAGCCCTCCCAGGGCACGGAAAAGATACAACCATCCCAGCGAAGAAGCAAACCCAAAGCCGAACATGGTAATGGCATTTCCGGTGGCGCCCAGGATCAGGATCGGTTTCCTTCCGTAGCGATCGGAAAGCGCGCCCCAAAACGAGGAGAAGAGGAATTGCATCAGGGAGAAGATGGTCATCAATAGTCCCATGCTCATGCCGCCTCCGCCAAATGTTTCGACGAGAAACGGCAGAAGCGGGATCACGATCCCGAAACCGAGCATGGCGACCACCAGCAGGAAAAAGAGCAGGGTCAGAGTGCGTTTGGATGTCATTTCAAAGAAAGCGTGGCAAGGTATCCAGATCGACCCCATGCCGTTTTGCGTAGGATTCCAGCACTTCTTCTACCCGATCCAAATAGTGATCCAGTGCCTCCAGGCGGGAGGAGTGCGCATCTTTTTCCCATCCCATGTGGCGCAGGAATTCTTCCCAGCGAAGGCGCTGTTCTTGCGGCAGGGCCATCGCCGACCAAGTCCAAGTGCGCAATAGTGGCCAGAGGGCAAATCCCGGTCTTTCGCCTTCCAGATAGTGACGGATGCCTTGTAGATAATATGGCAGGCGCGCCGTATGAATTTCGCTCATCCGGCCGGCGCTTTGCGCTGCGGCCTGAAAGTCGGTTTCCCAGTGCGGCAGCCATTCATGCACCTCTTTTGGAAAGCGGTCGGATTCTCCGAGCAGCTCCAAGAAAGGCGGAAACAGCTCCGGTAACTGCAATTCTGTCAAGCGTTGGGCGAAATCATGCAAGAAACGGCGATCGGTCAAGGGCGGGCCGTTGAGCTCCATCAGCGCATTGGCGGTCTGAGCCAGTGTATCCAGCCAGGCATTCATTTCCTTGGCGTTCCAGGTAGAAGCCCGGGAGAGTTCCAGCCACCCTTTTCGGCTTTCGGCGAGCAACGAGAAGGCGCGCTGACAAACGCTTCCCGGCGCGCCAAACTCCCCTCCGGCGCGCACGCCGGCTTGCAGGAATTCAAAAAACGGTTGCCGTTCGTAAAGAAGAAGGGCATCGTACATCTCATGCCCCAAGGTGGGATGAAGGCGTAGTTGACGCGAGGCGGGGTAGTCGTTACGTGCCCGGTGCAGGATGTCCAGGTGAATGCCGGCCGGCAAGGCGATGATCTCGCGCCATAAGGGTGGCCGTGCCTCATGGACCATTACCAGATCGATGTCGGTATTTTGTTCCAGGAAAGGTTCTGCGTTGCGCAGCGAGCCGATCAGGTAGATGGCGAGGATATCTGCTTGACGATAGGCGCGTTCCTGGGCAATTTCGCGTGCCAGCCGGAGTAGGGATTCTCGCGTCACACGCATGTTTCACCTCATGAAAGGGGCAGAGAAGGCTGATAGGGAAGCAAATTCAGCGTTTGTCGAATGCGTTGTTCGATGTGCTGCAAATGTTCTGGGTAGAGCACAAAGTTGAGGGGATTGGTGTCAATGGTCAAAACGGGGGTATCGTCATACGGATGGGCAAAGAATTCCTCGTAGGCGCGGTTCAGGAGATCGATGTACTCACGCTCCATATTACGTTCGTAAGGACGATCGCGTAAGGCAATGCGCTGCATCAGCACGTCTGTGCTGGCGCGCAGGTAGACGATCAGGTCCGGGCGGGGGATCTTTTCTGCCAACGCTTCGTGGACGCGATAGTACATTTCCAGCTCGTCGCCGTTCAGGTTAATGCGGGCGAACAGGGCGTCTTTGGCAAAGGTATAGTCCGAGATCAAGTTTTTCCCTGCTGCCAGGATTTGCGGCACGGCCTGCCGTTGTTGGTGATAGCGGCTCAAAAGAAAGAAAATTTGCGTTTGAAAGGCATACCGTGCCCGATCGGTATAGAAGGCAGAGAGAAAGGGATTTTCTTCAAAGACTTCCAGCAATAGCTCGGCCCCAAAAAGCGGTTGTAGCAATCGTGCCAAGGTGGTCTTTCCGACGCCGATCACTCCCTCGATGGCAATGTACATGTTTTCTCCTGTGTTTGGGATGAGCAGAGGGGATTATACCTTAACCATTACCAGGAGAGATGTCGCCCTCTTTGTTAAAAGCAATTGTGGGATAGATATTTCCACCTATCCCACAAAGCATGAGCGAGCGGAAGATCGAGCAAGGTTTCCTGCTTACCGAGAGAGCGCCACCTCTTCTGCCTCGATGTGGACGTTTTTCGCTTCCTCGGTTACCCAGCGATGATCTACCACGCGCAGGTATTTGACGCCCAGCGAGAAGGTCAGCAATCCGTAGGCAAGGATGCCCAGGGTGGTGATCCATTCGATCGGGGCAGGGCGGTAGGTGGTATAGGCAATCTGGATCGGGCCGGGCAAGTAGGAAATGACCACCAGCAGACCCACTAAGTTCGTATCCCAGCGATAGGCAACTACTCCGGCGGCGATCAGAAAGAGCGCCACCATGCGCCAAAAGGGGTTTTGCCGAGCCGGTTGGTAGAGCAAAATGACCATCGGCACGAGGATCCCCAGGATCATTTCACCGATCCAAAAGTTGAAAGAAAGCGTGCCTTTGGTCAGGAGTTGCAGCCCTTCACTGCGGCCGGGCGCGTACGTGTAGGTCGTGGCCAGCAGATCCCAGGCGCGGAAGTAGAAATAGGCGATCAGCAGATAGCCAACGAAGTGAGCCGTGCGCTCCAGAAGCACATCGTTGATCTTGGCCTGCTTGCTCAGCCGGGCGGCGATCATTGAAGCCAGCACCGTCAGCGAAATGCCGCCGATGATCGCCGAAAGCATGAAGAGCACCGAAAGCTCCGGCTTGAACCAGATGGGTCGCGCCTTCAGCACACCGTACACCGCGCCCAACGAGGATTGGTGCAAGCTGGAGAGTAGCAATCCCACTACCGCCAGAAAAGGAGCAAGATGATGTGCCTCCTTCATCCGGTTGCTCAGTCGGGGAAAGTGCTCTCGGAGGAAGCTCCAGGAAGCGAAAGCGGGCATGTTTTCCAGGATCAACACCAGCAGGTAGAGACAGACGCACATGGTCACTTCCCAGAGCGTAGAATGCGGGTTCCAGTATACCAAGGGGTGCCAGAAATTCTGCGAGCGACCGATATCCAATAGCAGTGCCAAAAGCGCCATAGTATAGCCGATCAGACCGATGAACAACGCTGTGCGCGCCAGTGGTTGATAGCGCTTCAGACCAAACAGGTGAACCCCGGCGCACAAACTGAAAGCCCCGGCCGCCAGAGCGATTGAGGAAAGGTCGAGGGTGATCCATAAGCCCCACGGCACCCAATCGCTCAGGTTGGTGATGATCAGCCCTTTCCAGAAGACCAACACCCCACCTGCCAGGCCGAGTACCATCGTCAGGCCGAGCGCGGTCAGCCAGATTTTCCAGGGATCGAGGGGAACAAGGCGGAGAAAGCGTTTCATGATCCTCCCTCCATCTTCTCAAGTTGTGGCGGGATGTAATAGACCCGTGGCTGGGTGCCCAAGTCCTCGCGCAAGCGATAGGTCGGGTATTCGCGCAGCGCTTTGTTCACAGGCGAATCCGGATCGTTCAAGTCACCGAAGAGTCGCGCTTTTGTGGGACAGGCGACCACACAGGCCGGCGTGGCCTCAGCGTCTAGGCCGGGTGTCAGGCCTAGTGCCAGGCCGCGATCGAGACGCTGATAGCAGAAAGAACACTTCTCCACCACCCCGCGTGGCCGACGTTTGACTTCCGGCTGACCCCAGGTGGGCACCGCCGGGTTTGGGCCGCGGAAAGATTCCCAGTTAAAGGCGCGTGCGCCGTAAGGACAAGCGATTATGCAATAGCGGCAACCGATGCAGCGATCGTAGTCCATCATCACGATGCCGTCGGCGCGATAATAAGAAGCGCCTACCGGGCATACCTCCACGCAGGGTGCATTGGCACACTGCATGCACGGACGGGGGAGGTAGATCAGGTGATCGTCTAGCGCGCCTATCAGGCTCACTTCGTTCCAGGAAATGTTGGGCGGCACATCGTTGTGGGCTCGACAAGCGAGCGTGCAGTAGCCACATCCGGTGCATTTTGAGAGGTCTATCACCATAGCCCATTGGTGCTTTCCTTGCGGCCTCGGAGCGGTGGCACGAGCCGGCTGCAGGTAACGCAGGGTGACCACGGTCGCTCCACCGACCGCCATGAGTTTCAATACATCCCGTCGTCCGATGCGATTGGAGTTGGATTTCCCACGCATGGCGACCTCCTAGTGAGGGTGGGTCAGGCGATGGTATAGCTTCTCCAGCCACGGAGATAGGATCATTCCGGCGGCCAGGCCGATCAACCCTGCCAGCAATGCATATCCTGTCGGACTAACCGGCTGCGGTTCCGCTGAGAGCGAAGCGGATTGGGGCGTAATCGGCAACGGGGTAGGACGTACCGCCGCATTGCCGGCAGCGTTATTTCCGGGGCCGTGCATTTGCTCCGCATGGCAAGTTGTGCAGGTTTCCAGACTGGCGTTGAAAGAGTGATCCGGAATGGTGTGCGGCGCGCGATCGGCAGATTCCAGATGCTTCAGGTGGCAATCCACGCAGGAAAGCCCGGCCTGATGATGCAGGCTATAGGGGAAATCCATGCTCACTTCTTTGTGACAGGTGATGCAGAGCTGAGAAGCATCGGCCTTTTCTCCATCTTGCACGGCTTTCAGCGAAGTGCTATGGGGGTCGTGACAGGTCACGCAGCTCATCCCGCGCTGATAGTGAGCGCTCAACCTCCAATTTTGCCAGCCGAAGCGCGTATCACTGTGACAGCGCCCACACAGATCGGGTGAGCGATTGACGGGGATCGGCGAACGCGGGTGATCGGCCGGCACCGGACTGTGACAGGCCGTGCAGCTCACGTTCTTGCTTTCCCAGGTACCGCTGCCGGGATCGAACCCGGTCGTGTGGCAGACCAGGCAGGCACCGGGTTTCCCTTGGGCGGCCCATTCTTCTTGAAAACGCGGATCGCTGCCGGCGGTGCCGTGGGCACTGTTCACCCACTTCATATTGAATTCGGTATGACAGGTGGCGCAATTCAACGTTCCAGTCGCCGATGCCGTACCACTCTCTCCTTGGCCTGTGGCAATACCCAGAGTCACGCCGGCGAAGAGGAGTGCACTCACGATAGAGATCAGAAGACGGGTGCTCTTACGCATGTTTGCCTCCGGAAACATTGAGGAACGCATAACGTGGGATCGGGGCTTTCAGAAAGACCTCACAGCTCAGGCATTCTGGCATCAGGTAACCGTTGGCCCGTCGGCGCAATTGCCAGCAAGGCACAGCGGATCCATAGGCCGGACAATCGGCACGGACTTCCGGAGGGCATTGACGGGCTTCCCAGCAAGCAGGGCGTTCTTCGACCTGGAGCGGAAGCTGTTTCATGGCCTGTTCCCTCCACTTCCGATCCAGGTGATGCAGGAGGATGGCGATCAGCCACGTCAAACCCAGCGGAATCACCAGCCGAATCAGAAGGCCGGCCAAAACAGCTAGGAACTCCATCAGCGCTTCCATAAACCACCTCACCAAGCCAGGCGCTGAGAGGCATGATGACGGCGTGCCCATTCTCCCACCAACAGCAGGAGCAACGCCGGCAATACCAGGCGGGCGATCAGCAAGATGGTGAACACTTTGACCAACATGGCAGCCTCCTTTCCGGAAACATCTTCCGGTTTCAATATAGAGGTTGCCATATGGGAAAGTAAATTCGGAATTCTCCCCATTTTTTCCTGCTCATGAAATGCTCTTTCCCCATGTTCTTGATGGGAGGTTTCCCCCATGTCGGTGACCTCCTGGATGGGGTAAACACCCCAGTTATGTGAGCGCAGCGATGATTCGGTAAACTCAAGATGCTTTCCCTGGGGTTTTGAAAAGTGCTACGGACAGTGGTATCGAGAGGAATGGTATAATTCAAGGCATTCGCCATATATCTTTCCAAGGAGGAGAAAGCGATGGAGCGTGCAACACCGCAACCACTATCTACCCGTCGGGAACGGGTGGCGTGGTATCTGTACGACTTCGGCAATTCGGCCTATGCTTCGGTGGTTTTGCTGGCGGTCTATTCGGCCTATTTCAAAAACCAGGTGGTGGGAGGAGCTGAAGGATCGCGGCTTTGGGGGCTGACGATCTCGATCGCCATGATCCTGGTGGCCATTTCGGCGCCGATTATGGGGGCGATTGCGGATTATTCCGGATCTAAAAAACGCTTTCTGTTCTTCTTCACCGCGCTTTCGGTGATTTTCACCGGCCTGCTGTTTTTCACCCAGAAGGGTACCGTGCTGATGGCGGTGCTCTTCTTTTTGCTGGCGGAGATCGGCTACCGTGCGGCCCAGGTCTTCTACGATGCGTTGCTGCCGGAGATCGCCTCGCCGGAAGAAATGGGAAGGATCGCCGGCATGGGATGGGCTGTGGGTTCGGCCGGGGGCATTGTGATCCTGCTCTTGATCCTGCCACCGATTCTGATCAGCAAAAACAATTTGCTCGTGGTGCGCGGCACCTTGGTAGCGACGGCCGTTTTCTTTGCCCTGGCGGCACTGCCGGTTTTTCTCTGGCTCAAGGAACGTGCCCAGTCACAGCCTTTGCCACCCGGCGAAACCTATCTCAGCATTGCCTTCCATCAGCTGCGGGAGACTATCCAGACGGCGAGCGGGTTCAAAGAATTCTTGAAGTTTATGCTGGCCTTCCTGATTTACAACGAAGGGGTGATCATCGCACTGGATTTTGCCGCTATTTTGGGGTCGGTCCTATTCGGCTTGCAGCAGACCGGGTTGATCCTCTTCTTCATCATCGTCCAGGCGACCAATGTGCTAGGTGCCTTATTCTTCGGGAACCTGCAGGATCGTCTGGGTGGGAAGCGCGCCTTGACCTTCTCCATCCTGCTGATGGTTGCCTGCATTGCCGTTTTATACTTCGCAAAGACTCAGGTGCATTTCTTCATCATCGGAGCGTTTGTCGGTGTGGCCATGGCCGGCATTCAGTCGGTCAGCCGCGCCATGGTGGCGACCTTTAGCCCTCCCGGCAAAAGCGCCGAGTTCTTCGGCTTTTTTGCCCTCACCGGGCGCACTTCCTCGTTCATCGGCCCGGCGATCTTTGGCTGGTTGGCGGCCGAAGCCACGCTGTGGTATCAGCGCCAAGGGCAGAATGCCTTGCTGGCCGAGCAGGCTGGTCACCGATTGGCGATGCTCTCCATTGCCGTTTTCCTATTGGTCGGCTGGGCGCTGATGGCCCTGGTGAACGAGGAAAAAGCACGCCAAGCGGCATTGATGAATGGAAAAAGAATGCCTGCCGTCGAATTGTGACAGGTCCGTCGCTTGAGAGACAGACCGGCTATGCTTTCTGAGAAAACGGGACCCGGCTTGGTGGTGATGATCACCGGCGCGGCCAGTGGGATCGGCCGTCACTGGGCCGGCGTCCTTCAGGCGCGGGGGGAATATTGCCTTCTACTAGGAGATGTAGATGAGCAGGGGTTGAGAGCGTCGTTTGCCGAAAGCGATTGTCTGGCTCTCTTTCCTCTCGACGTGCGCCGACCCGATCACTGGCAAGCGGCGATCGAAGAAGCCCGCCGGCGCTTCGGGCGCATTGATTATCTCTTCAACATTGCCGGCGGCGGCCGCCCGGCGTTCTTGCTCGATCAATCCCTGGAAAACCTGGAATGGATCCTGGATGTGAACCTGAAAGGGGCTTTGCTGGGCATGCGCTTGGTCGGGGAAGTCATGGTTCGGCAGGGATGGGGGCACATTGTGAACGTCGCTTCGTTGGCGGGACTTTCGCCAATTCCCGGCAATTCGATCTATTCTGCGGCCAAAGGCGGGTTGCGCAATGCCTCGCTCGCCGCGGCGATCGAGTGGCGTCGGCACGGGGTGGCGGTTACGGTCATCCTGCCCGATGTGGTGGATACGCCGATTATGGAACGTCATCTGAAATACGGCGGCGAAGAAGTCGCGCTGACGTATACCGGGGTGGTGCTCACGGTCCATGACCTGGAGCGTGCCTTCTGGCAAGCCATGCGAAAGCGCCCCCTGGAGATCGTCCTGCCTCGTTGGCGCGGTTGGTTGCCCAAGCTTAACCATGCCTTCCCCTCGCTGATGTTCTGGCTTTATGAGCCGCTGAAGCGCCGAGGGCTGAAGCGCTTGGAGCAAATTCGACGTGAACGAGGGATTTTCCCAGAATGAGCTCAAAAACGCAATACCGTAAAGTGTTCATCACCGGCGCCCTAGGCTTTTTGGGTCGGGCGTTGCGTGATCGCTACCTTGCCCTGGGGGCCGAGGTGGTAGGCCTGGATATCCGCGCCGAACCGAGGCTTGGAATTGTGCCGGGGGATGTGAGCCGCCCTGAAGAGTGGGAGGAGGCCCTTGCAGGCTGTGACCTGGTGATCCACACCGCAGCGCTGGTTACGAATAACGTCGCCAAAGCGGAGGCCTGGCGCGTTAACGTGCTCGGCACGCGGCGGGTGCTGGAAGCGGCGCGAAAGGCCGGCGCGCTTCGCTTTGTATATATCTCGTCTTTGGCGGCGATGCGTTTCATCGCCGAGGATCGGGCAGATGAAACCGCCCCGGTCATGCCTACCGGCAATCCGTATGTGGATAGCAAAATTGCAGCCGAGCACGCCGTCTTGGCAGCGCATGCCGCCGGTGAGATTCCCTGCACCATCCTGCGCCCGGCCGATATTTACGGTCCCGGCTCACGCCCGTGGACGATCGTGCCGGTTCAAATGATCCAAAAGGGCCTGTTCTTCCTGCCGGCCTATGGGCAAGGGCTTTTCCGCGCCGTTTACATTGACGATTTGGTGAACGGCGTGGTGCTGGCGGCAGAAGCGGAATCGGCAAGCGGACAAATTTTCCTGCTCGGCGGGGAACAAGCCATCCCCTGCAAAGAGTTCTTCGGACACTACTACCGCATGTTGGGCAAAAAAGGTCCCCCTGTCTTGAACACCGGCACGGCGATTGTCTTGGCGGAGGCCGGCCGCCTGCTCTTTCGCCTTTTAGGCGAGCCGACGGAGCTGGGGCGCGGCGCAATGGAGATGCTTTCTAAAAAGACCACGGTCTCGAATGCCAAAGCCCGCCGTCTCCTGGGCTGGGAACCACAGGTTGACCTGGAAGAGGGCATGCGGCGCACCGAACGTTGGTTGCGTGAGCAAAACCTGATCCAATGACGGAGGAGAACGATGGCTGAAATTACCGTAGGAGAACTGCTGGCGCGCTGCCTACAGGCAGAAGGCGTGGAGATGATGTTCGGAATCATCGATGGAGCGCACATCCCCTTTACCAGTCAGGCCTCGCGCTATGGCATTCGGCACATTAACTGCCGCCACGAAGAGGGGGCAGTGCATATCGCTGAAGGCTATAGCCGCCTGGCCCGCAAGGTCGGTGTGGTGATTGGCAGCCCCGGCCCGGGCGGAGCGAACATGCTGGCCGGCTTGAGTAGTGCCCATGCCGAGGGACATCCTATCCTGGCGATTGCCGCCACGCGCCGTCGCCTGACCACCGATCCCGATCGCGGGGGAGCCTGGCAGGCGACCAACCTGGTGGAAATGGCGCGGCCGATTACCAAATTCAGCGCCATGGTGCGCCAAGCCGAGCGCCTGCCGGAGATGGTGCGCGCCGCATTCCGGGCTATCTGGACCGGCCGTCCTGGCCCGGCCTTCCTGGCCATTCCCGATGAGCTGCTGGCCGCAACCATCGAGGAAGAAAAAGCGCCCATCTATCCACCGCAACGGTATCGCCTGCTGCACATGGGCAGTGGCGATCGTCGCCTCATCGAGCAAGCTGCCGAGTGGCTGGCGAGCGCCAAAAAACCTTTTCTTCATGCCGGCAAGGGGGTATTATGGGCCGATGCTGCCGCCGAATTCTTGGCTCTGGGCAATTACTTGGCGGCCGGAATGAGCGCCAGCCTGGGGGCACGTGGGGTGGTGCCGGAAGATCATCCGCATTATTTTTCCCTGCTCGATATGCAGACCCTGGCTTTAGCCCGCAATGAAGCGGATGTCATCCTGGTTGTCGGCGCTCGTTTAGGGGAATATGATGGTTGGGGCATGCCGCCGGCCTGGGGCGATCCCGCACGTCAGAAGACGATTCAGATCGATAGCGATCCCTTTTCCATCGGCCTGAACCGACCGGTTGATTTGGGGATCGTGGCCGATGCCAAACAAGCGCTCGGTGAGCTGCTCGAGAGCGTCAAGGCGCGTACCGCTCCCCGCTCGACGATGCCCGATCTGGACCGTTACCGCGCGCTCACCCAACAGACGGTTGCGCAGGGGATGCAATATCTCTTGGCACCCGCCGCCCAGGGGCTCAATCCGGGACAGATGGTCTTTGCCGCGCGCACGTTTTTCCCCCGTGATGCGGTGACCGTTTTGGATGGCGGGAATACCACCCTGTGGGGAGTGGCCTATAACCCGATCTATGAGTCACATAGCTTTCTCTATTCGGTCAAGATGGGATACCTCGGCACGGGCATTCCGTTTGCCATTGGGGCCAAATTGGCCAACCCGCAGCGCTTGGTCTATTGCATCACCGGCGATGGCGCGGCCGGCTTTAACATCATGGAAATGGAGACGGCATTGCGCGAAGGCGCACCGATCATCGTCATCGTGGCGGTGGATAGCGGCTGGGGCATGGAACGCAGTGCTCATCAATTTGCCGGCATACCCGCGGCGCAACAGCAAGGCGTGGAAATCTCCGCCGAAACGCGCTACGATCTCATCGCCCAGGGGATGGGATGCTATGGCGAAAAGGTAGAGAGCATGGATGATTTTGCTCCGGCCCTGGAACGCGCCGTGAAATCCGGCAAACCGGCCGTCCTCCACGTGGTGGTGGACCCGCAGCTGAACGCCGATCCGCCAGGCTATAAGCAATTCCGCTATATCCGCACGCTGTAGAACAAACGCCAGCGTTTGTTCTGACGTTTATCCAAAAATCATCCCCAACCGCATGGTTGGGGATTTTGGTGGCGGGGAGGACAGGATTCGAACCTGCGGCCGAGGTTTTAAGCCCCGGCAACCGCTTAGCAGGCGGCCCCATTCGACCACTCTGGCACCTCCCCGTAGCGCTGTTATTTTACCCTCGATTGGATAATCTTACAATAGCGGAGGGAGTGGGATTCGAACCCACGTGGGTGTTACCCCAACCTGTTTTCAAGACAGGCGCCTTCAGCCACTCGGCCATCCCTCCGGCTGAAATTTTACCATAATGTGTCATCCTCTGGTATCATCTAGCCTATGAGCAACGGATATCATTCCGGGTTTGTCGCTGTAGTCGGTCGCCCGAATGTGGGCAAATCTACCCTGATCAATTCTCTGTTGGGGCAGAAAATCGCCCCCGTTTCGCCGCGCCCCCAGACAACGCGTCGGCGTCAGCTAGGGATCTTAACGCTTCCCGAAGCACAGATCGTCTTCGTTGATACGCCCGGCATTCACTTGCCGCGGCACAAACTGGGTGAATTCCTCAACCAGGAAGCGACCGAAATCCTGGAAGATGTGGATGGGATCCTCTTCCTAGTGGATCTTTCCACGCCACCCGGAGAAGAAGAGCAATTGATCGTGCAACGCATTCAGGAAATCGGCGCTGAAGACCGGGTGATCCTCGGCCTGAACAAATGCGATCGCCTGCCCGAAGGGGACTGGGAAAACTACGCCGCGCCGTATCGTGCTTCGATCCCTCATCGGACCTCGATCTTTCTCTCCGCCACCCGTGGCGATGGGCGTGAAACGCTCATTCAGACCCTGATCCAGGTGCTTCCTACGCAGGAAGCGCTCTATCCCGAAGATCAGGTGACCGATCTCTACGAACGCGAGATCGCCGCCGAGCTGATCCGCGAGGCTGCCCTGATCCACTTGCGCGATGAAGTGCCCCATGCGCTCGCCGTGCGCATTGACGAATATACCGAGCGCGGCGAAGAGGGCGCCTATATCCGTGCCACGATCTTCGTCGAGCGCGAATCCCAGAAAGGCATTGTCATCGGCCAGGGCGGAAGTATGCTCAAACGCATCGGCACCGATGCGCGCCGCGAAATCGAGGCGATGAGCGGGCGCAAAGTCTTCCTCGACCTGCACGTCAAGACACTGCGCAACTGGCGCAACAATCCCGATGCCTTGCGTCGGCTTGGTTATAAGCTGAAGGAGCGAGAAAAATGAGCGATCTCTGGCTGGGTCTTGCTTTGAGCACCGCGCTTGCCGATTGGGTGGCCGTGGCAAAAGGCGAAGTGCGCTTGGAGCGCATTGCCAAACCGCTCACCCTGCTCTTTTTGCTTCTCTGGTTTGCCATGCGCACTGGGCTGCAGGCAGGTAGTGCCTGGTTTTTCGCCGGCCTGTTCTTCTCTTTGCTCGGAGATGTGGCCTTGCTGTTCGAGCGCGGCTTCCTGGCGGGGCTGTTTGCCTTTCTACTGGCGCACCTTTGCTACATTGTAGCTATCAATTCCCCGTTGGGGGAGGTTTCGCCGGCCTTGAGTTTGCCGATCGCCATCGTGCTGGCCCTGAGCGCGGCACGGTTGCTGCGTCGCATTGCCCAAAGCTTGGCGGCGCGTCAAAGGCCCGATCTGATCCTGCCGGTCTATATCTACGGCCTCGTGTTGAGCCTGATGCTTCTTTCGGCGCTGATGACCCTCTTCCGCCGCGATTGGAGCATTTCTGCAGCTCTGACCCTCGCCTTTGGCGCCGTCCTCTTCTACTTTTCCGACCTTTTGTTGGCGTGGAATCGCTTCGTCGCTCCTGTGCGTGATGGGCGGTTATGGAATATGATCCTCTACCATTTGGGGCAGATCTTGCTGACGATAGGCGCTTTTTGGCACTGGCGAGGAGGTCCGGGATGAGCGAGAAGACCGTTGCCACCAACCGCAAGGCGAATTTTGAGTATTTCATCCTCGAACGTTACGAGGCCGGGATCGCTTTGCAGGGTAGCGAAATCAAGGCGGCACGCGCCGGGCAGATGAGCCTAAGCGAGGCTTTTGTGCGCGTGGAACCGGATGGGGCCTGGCTGATCGATGCTTATATTGCCCCCTACGATCCGGCCAGCCGCTTCAATCATGATCCGCGCCGCCCGCGCCGACTCTTGCTGCACAAGAAGGAAATCCTGGAGTTGTGGGGCAAGGTGCGCCAAAAGGGGATGACTGTCATCCCGACGCGCGCCTATCTGAAAAACGGCCGGTTGAAAGTGGAGATCGCTTTGGCCCGCGGCAAGCGCGCCCACGATAAGCGCCAGGCGATCGCCGAGCGCGACCGTCAGCGCGAAGAGGAGCGCGAATTCCGCATTCGCTGATCGCAGGAGGCGGATATGCCTTTTACCATTGGGAGCATTAACCTTTTGCCGGAGGAAGAGAAGCGGCGCATTTATTGCTGTGCGATTCCCGAGGCCCTGATCGAACGGTTTCACCTACCGGCGCGCGATTCGCAACGCATTCAGCAGTTCCTGCGTTTTCGCTTTGCGCCGGGCAGTAGCGATGTGGAAATGGCGCTCTATCACGAGCCGCGCTTTCCGGACCCGCTGCTCTTTGCCCATTTGACTGATACGCTTAACGGGCAAATCCACGTCCTGCTCTATATCCTCAACGATCCGGATTCGCCCCGCTTCGATGTCGATCGCCTGCCAGATGGCACCCCTACTCGTTTCGGCATTCTGCGCCGCAACCTGGAGGCCGAAAGGGCTGCCCTGGAAGCCGGCTTGGCGCCGGGTCAGGTGCGCCGCGGCCTGCGCTTGCTCGGTCAGGCCATCCAGAGCTTTGAGCGTTTTGTGCAGAGCCTGGGGCAGGAACTGTATTTCGTCGAGCCACTCTTTTATCACAATGCCGTCATCTTCGAGCGCTATGGCTTTGCCTATCAGCAAGGGCGCAAGCTAATGGAGCGCATCCAGGCCGGTTTCTCTCCCGGCGGCGATCTCATTCCGCTGCTGGATGGCTCTCCGTTCCGTCATCCACAAGCGGTGAATAGCATTCGCTTGCGCTCCTGGGCGATCCATGATGGCATTCTGGGTGAACCGTTCACCAACGTGACTATGTACAAGTACGTCGGGCGGTCGGCCGGGGTCAATACCTGTGGCGATTGTGGCTGGTAAAGAAAACAGGGATGGGGTTTCCCATCCCTGTCGGAATAAGCAGTGGGAATCGAAAGCCCTGGTGGCTACTATTTGCGGCTGAGTGCATCCATAACGGCTACGGCAGCAATCTGGACGATATCGTTCACATCGTCACCGGTTTGCATGACGTGCACCGGAGCGCCGATGCCCAGCAGGATCGGGCCAATGGCTTTGGCCTTGCCCAAACGCGCCAGCAACTTATAGGCGATGTTTGCCGATTCCAGCGAGGGGAAGACCAGCACATTGGCATCTTTGACCGCGCTGAAGGGATAGCGCTCTTCGATGATGGAGGGCACAACGGCCGTATCAGCCTGCATTTCACCGTCCACGATCAGGTCCGGGCGGCGCGCTTTGACCAGTTCCACGGCACGGCGCACTTTTTCGGAAAGTGGGTGCGGCGTGGAGCCGAAGTTCGAGAAGGAGAGGAAGGCGATGCGCGGTTCCACTTCCAGTTGGCGGGCGAAATCGGCCACCAGGCAGGCGATCTCGGCCAGGTCCTCGCTGGTGGGATCGATGTTCACTGTGGCATCGGTGAAAAAGTAGACGCGGTCATCCACGATCATCAGGTAAACGCCGGCGGCACGCGTCGCATCCGGTTTCGTGTGGTGGATCTGTAAGGCTGGGCGGATCACTTCCGGATATTCGTAAGTCAGGCCGCTGATGAAGGCGTCTGCATCGCCCATTTTGACCATCATGGCGCCGAAGACGTTCGCTTCGCGGATGCGTTTGCGCGCCATTTGCAAGGTCATGCCCTTGCGCTGACGCAGTTCATAATAGGCCTGGGCATAGGCCTCCAGCCGCGGGAAGGTGGCAGGATCGACGATCTGCGGAGAACAATCCAGCCCAAGCGTCTGGATGCGTTCTTCGATCACCGCTTTGCGGCCGATGAGCACGGGGATGCCGATGCCTTCTTCTTGGATGATGGCCGCGGCGCGGAGCACTTTGCTTTCTTCGCCTTCGGCAAAGGCGATGCGTTTCTTGCCGCCGGCGGCTTTGGCCTTGTTCATGATAAAGTGACGCACCTGCTCGCCTTTGCCCAGACGATAGGCCAGCTGCTCACGGTATTCGTCAATATCGATCTTCTTGCGGGCAACGCCGCTTTCCATCGCCGCTTGGGCCACCGCCGGGGCCTCCCAGAGTAAGACGCGCGGATCGAGCGGCTTGGGGATGATGTAGTCCGGGCCGAATTTCAGGCTCTCTAATCCGTAGGCACGCAGCACCGAATCGGGCACATCTTCTTTGGCCAGCGCGGCCAGGGCGCGGGAAGCGGCCATCTTCATCTCTTCGTTGATGGCGCGGGCGCGCACATCCAGGGCGCCGCGGAAGATGAAGGGGAAGCCCAGCACGTTGTTGACCTGGTTCGGGTAATCCGAGCGCCCGGTGGCGATGATCACATCCGGCCGAGCTTCGCGCGCCAGCTCGGGGCGGATCTCCGGATCCGGATTGGCCATGGCAAAGATGATCGGTCGTTCGGCCATCGTTTTGACCATTTCCGGGGTGAGCACGTTGGCGACCGAAAGGCCGTAGAACACATCGGCGCCGCGCACGGCATCGGCCAGGGTGCGGGCATCGGTTTCCACGGCGAAGCGCTCCTTATAGGGATTCATCCCCTCCTTGCGCCCTTTGTAGACGACTCCTTTGCTATCTACGAGCATGATGTTCTCTCGCCGCACCCCCCAGCGAATGGCCAATTCGGCGCAGGAAATGGCCGAAGCACCGGCGCCGGAAATGACGATGCGGATCTCATCATGCCGTTTTCCGACCAGTTCCAGGGCATTGGCCAGGGCAGCGGCGGAGATGATCGCTGTGCCATGCTGATCATCGTGGAAGACGGGGATATCGAGCATCTCCTTGAGCTTTTCTTCAATATAGAAGCACTCCGGGGCTTTGATATCTTCCAGGTTAATGCCGCCGAAGGTGGGAGCAATGGCCGCTACCACGCGGATCAGCTCATCCGGATCGTGGGTGTTGACTTCGATATCGAAGACATCGACATCGGCAAATTTCTTGAAGAGCACGGCTTTGCCTTCCATCACCGGTTTGCTGGCCAGCGCGCCGCGATCTCCCAGGCCGAGGATGGCCGTGCCATTTGAAATGACGGCTACCAGATTGCCTTTGGCCGTGTATTCGTAGGCCAGTTCCGGGTCTTTTTCGATCTCAAGCACCGGCTCGGCGACTCCCGGCGAATAGGCCAGGCTGAGATCGCGTTGGGTATCCATCGGTTTGGTGGGGATGATGGCCAACTTGCCGGGTTTGCCTTTTAGGCGGTGATATTCCAGTGCATCTTCGCGGGTGATACGTGCCATACAGGCCTCCTATGGAAAAGCAAAAAGTTAAACCAGGGAACGATCCCTGTGTGCATTATGGCATTGAGACGGAGGGTTTACCAGTTTCGTTTGTCACTCTTTGAGCGTAATCATTTACAGAAAACACTCCACCCCCGGTGCCGGATGCGATGGGTAGAGGGAAGCTTCCCGATCCCCGCGGCGACGATAGGTTTCTCGGACGAAGTGCATAAAGTCCTGCACCGCGTCTTCTTTTACCAGCGCTAGGGCACAGCCGCCGAAGCCGGCGCCGGTCATGCGCGCGCCGTAGCAGGCCGGGTGTTCCCATGCTGCGGTGACGATGAGGTTCAGGGCTGCGTTGGTGACCTCAAAGTCCCGATCCAGGCTGCGATGGCTTTCCCGGAGCAGGGCGCCCAGGGTGAGCACATCGTTCGCTTCCATCGCCTGAACGGCTTGCCGTACCCGTTCGTTTTCCGTGATCACATGGCGGGCCCGGCGGTAGAGCACTTCATCGAGATTTCGTGCGGCGGCTTGGCGTTCAAATGCTTCGGTGGAAAGGTGACGCAGGGAGGGGACGCCCAACAGGCGCGCGGCGCGCCTGCATTCTTCTCGGCGCTCGTTGTAGGCCGAGCCGACCAGTTCGCGCCGTGTGTTCGTATCCATGACCACCACCGTGACCCCTTGCGGGAAAGGCACTTGGCGCGTTTCCAGGGTGTGACAATCCAAAAAGAGCGCATGGTCGCGCTGTACCAGTGTGCTGGCCATTTGGTCCATGATGCCGCATTGCACGCCGACCCATTCGTTTTCAGCTTTTTGACACAGGAGTGCCATCTTTTTGCCATCCCATTCCCATCGAGAGACGGCGGCAAAGGCGCGGGCGGCGGCCACTTCCAGCGCGGCGGAAGACGAAAGTCCGGCTCCGATCGGCACTTCACCGGCCACTACCCCTTCCCAACCTTGCAGGGCGTATCCAGCTCCTTGCAAAGCCCAGGCTACCCCTTTGACATATTCTCCCCATCCGCTTTTCTTCTTCAGATCGGAAAGGGAAAATTCGATCGTCTCGTGGAAATCGAGCGAGTGCAAGAAAACTTTTGCATCGGCCCGGGGATGCAAGGCGATCCAGGTAGAAAGCTCCAGTGCCATCGGGAGCACGAAGCCCTCGTTGTAATCCGTGTGCTCGCCGATCAGGTTCACCCGTCCCGGTGCTCGGACGAGGAAAGTCGGGGAGGTGTGAAAGAAGGAGCGGAAAGCGGCGGTGATCGAGGGAGCGTCCATGTTTTGAATTATAACGCCTGTGTACTTGCTCAGCTCGAATCTCAAGGTGTTTTTTCCACCGGTTTGTTTGCTCGTTGATGAGGAGTGATACCATCGGGGGATTGGGCCGTGGAGAGCAGGAGGAGTGGATCTCTTTCTGAAGGACTGCTCGATGTGATGCGCTTAGGGCCCGATTTTGGGCGGGCGCGGGATATTTCTTTCCTGAGCCAGGTGGGCGAGGAAGGCACGGATTTCGGGAGCGCCCATCTCGGCAGGATGGCGTTTGTTGTGGAAGAGGATAAAACGCCGCACCCAGTCCATGTAAGCTTCTGCGGTGCGGTAAGAGTAGTGTTTCATGCGCAGAATTTCACGAAGTTGTTCCAGGAGTTTTTTGGCCATTTTTTGATTCAGGGGCTTGATTTTTGAATGAGAT
>DAOUBG010000022.1:0-9118 GCA_034432895.1 Anaerolineales bacterium | reverse complement strand
CCTTCCAATATCCTGATCACCGAATCCGGCGAGCCGATGCTGGCGGACTTCGGCGTGGCCAAAATCTTGGAAACCGATGAGACCACGCTGACCGGCACGGGGATGGGCGTGGGCACGCCGGAGTACATGGCCCCAGAGCAGTGGACCGGCCAGCCCTCGCCGGCCTCCGACCAGTATGCCCTGGGCGTGGTGCTCTACGAGATGGTCACCGGCCGCAAGCCGTATACGGCGGATACGCCGGCGGCCATCCTGCTCAAGCAGGCGAATGAGCCCCTGCCGCGCCCGGCGCAATTTGCTCCGGATATGCCGGAAGGCGTGGAGAAGGTGCTGCTCAAGGCGCTGGCGAAGAACCCGCAGGATCGCTACTCCAGCCTGGCGGAGATGGCCGCCGCCATGGAGCGCCTGCTGCAAACCACGGTTTACGGTCCACCGTCCCCCGTCCCCCGAAGATACCCAGGCCACCGTGCTGCGGGAGGGCGTCACCACCGATGAGGCAGCCACGATAGTTCAAGAAGAGACGAAAGAAGAAAGGGCAACGCCGGTCACGCCACCTGCGTCGCAAGCCAGGCGACCACGACACATCTGGGAGTGGGTGGTCGGCATTTTGGTCGTATAGGTTGCCTAGTTTTTGCCAGCGTGGGCATATTCATTTTGAGACCGCAAATCCAAATCGGGGAACCGGTTTGTGTAACGGCGATGGCGCAACAATTACAGCCCACCGAACCGCTGCATTCTGAAGTGCCTACGATGCCGCCGTTGATCCCATCCCCGACCCATCTTAGCCCCACTCCATATTATTTGCCAGTTATGTACTTTAGTCAGGACTTTAATCTCCCGATTGTCCTTTGACCTGCAGGATCAGAGTGACCCCTTTCTTTCCGAACTCGATCACGTCGCCTTCCCAGAGCGGCTTTTTCTCGTGCGGCGGCAGCCGCTGACCGTTCAAGCGAGTGCCGTTGGTGCTGCCCAAGTCAACGATGTAGAAGCGGTCGCCCTCCTGCTCGATCTGGGCGTGCTTGCGCGAAATAACCCTTGGGTCGGGCGCCAGGGCCGTCAGGTCAACATCCACAAAGATGCCGCTTTTCGGGTCGTTGCGCCCCACGACGGTGATTTTCGATTTTAGCGGGAAGAAGAGGCCGTCTGCAGCACGCAACCTCGCCCCGGTCTCGAGGACGAGCGCTTCTTTTCGATCTTCTTCCAGCAACGTCAGGCGCATCCCGTGAACGATGAGCATATCGCCCAAGCTGGCATTAGGGGAAATGCGCTGTAGCCCCACTTCGGACTTGATGCTCAACACGTACTCGTGGCCCCGGCTTTTGGGGAGTTTGAGGGCCTGCACGAGGCCCTCCACAAGCAGGCGGCTGGGGACCTGCATCGGCAGGGCCAGGTCAATGGATTGATGACCGTACTCAAGCGTGATGGCGACGTGTGACATGTGGCTACAGCCCCAGACAAGGGAGAGTTTCAGGGCGGAAAATCCCCGCCCAGCGTTGATCCGATTCTTCCCAAAGATCGGCCTGGCGAGTCAGGGTGAGTGCCAGGGTCAGCAACTCATCCAGGCGGATTTCCAGGCGATGGAGCATTTGTTGAAATTCATTCAGGAATTCCTGTGCCTCGCCTCCCTGCCATGCCATCTCGAGACGATAGTACTGGACGCGCAGCGTGAAGAGCGCCTCGGCCAGGTGAGAATAGTCTTGCACCAGGGCGCGTGCCGTCAGGCGGAGAGAGTCAGGATCGAGATGGAGGCAGGACATAAACGATCACGATAAAAATGCGTTCTCTTTTCTTTCTTGCAACTCACGGACTTTTTCGCGCAGAATCGAGTCAGTGCCAGGTAACAGGTGGGCTTCCTGGTTCTCAAGGCTCTTCGGGAAAGCAAGGATCCAGGTAAACTTTCCCTTCAGGAAAAACAAGCCTGCTACCGGCTGTTCAAGCTGATCCAATTCTTTCAGGTCGGAGGACACTGGAACATAAGTGATTGAGCCACGGCATTTTGGCCGGTGAGCATCGTCCAGGAACAATTTGGCCAGAGGCGCCGAAAGACCAAATTCTTTTAATCGTTCCAAACCGTCGCTGGTTTTCATCTCTGGCAAGGTAGCAAAGGTTTCCATAGAGACGGTTACATTCCTTGCATGGAAGTGCAGTGCAAAGTCAGCGGGTACTTTAACAGGAAAAGCCACTTTTTTGGCAACCCAATCTATCAGATTTTGCTGTTTTCCAGTTGCAAGGCGATGGATCACGCCTTGTTCGACCCAATGGGCGGTAAACGCCCCGTTTCTTCCCAGGTGAATGTTAATGAGCTGCGGCTCGCCAGCATTGAGAGCCATTTGGATCATGCCTGTGAAAAGGAGCAGCGGAGTTAGGGCAGATTGGAGTTCATCAGCGATACAGGCAATACCATGTTCACCAATCTTGGCATAACCACCTGCCAGCAAGGAATGACTGGCGGCGATCAAGCGCTGCTCAAGCGCGCTGGCCGATAGCTCACCGAAGATCTCGGTTATAACCGCTTTGCCGAGATCGGGGCGGTTGACTAAGGAGAAGGCAACTGCCATCTCCTCAGTGGATAAAGCGAATTCCATGGATTTACCTCTCATAGGCGTCGCCTCAAGGCAAGGAAGAAACTGGAGCCGAAGGGATAATAGCGTTGATAAAGTTCGAGAATGCCTTGCGAACCCTTTGAACTGCCTGATCCTTCTGGTGGTTTACAAAGTTGACCAGGCGGTCAATGCTGCGCTTGCAAGCCTCAATAGTCTGAATACGCAGGGTGGACTCTTTCCACATCTGCCAAACAGGTGCTTCGATGAATTTCGAATATGCAACAGTAAGCAATCCATATCCGACAAGCACCATAGCACCGGACGCGACCACGGGCAGACCGACCGCACTAACCAAAGATCCTAGAGCTAGAGAGATGCCCACTTTACCGACATATGTGAGAGCAAACTTAAAGCCAAAGTCTACACTAGCCGCCGATATTGCTCTAGAGATATCCTCTTGCCGGTACTCTAGAAACTCATCTATACTCGTTTCAACCGCCTCATAAACCGAATCGATTAACCCAGCAGCTGCCATAACTTTGGTCAGCATGGCCGGCGTTATAACCCGAGTCATCTCTTTGATTCCTATCGCTTTACGCAGCCAATTCGGTCCAGTGAAAACAATGCTGTTTGGGCGTTTCACCGTCCATCTCAAGGTAAAGGCAAGGAGAGCGCTGGCGAATAACCTCTGAGTATCTTCAAAGGATACTTGAAAAGACCCTCGAAGGGCACTCCAATAGGCTGGCTTGGTTCGATCAACGTTGACCCATTCGTCTACTTCTCGCATGACTCTGAGGCCTAACTCTTCTAACCTCTGGGCTTGTGAAAAGAGCACATCGATAAGCCTCTCCATTTCTCGAATACGAGCGGTTGCAGTGGGGCTGCTCCATGCGTGCTGCAGATCTTGCACAGCATATCTCAGCCGGTCGATCATGTTCAACATATCGGAAGTTGAAGAAACCATCTTCCTACCTTGTTCATAGACGATTTCTGTGTCCATGTGGATTGTGCTCATTCCAACGGCCCTACTTTCTATCTTCACCGGCAAAGGGGGTTTGTACAAGGACCGGCCGGCCCTTGCTCACGAAAAAGCCGCGGCCGAGCGGCAAGTCCAGTCGCCGGTATTCGAGCGAGATCTGTGCGCCCAGCCAATCGAGTTCGCTGGTGTCCTTCGAGAGGACAAGCCCTGTGCGCCCCTGCCGTAAGAGTTTCAGGAGAGGAGAAGCCAACTGGAGGCGTAGTTCCTCCAGCAAACCGCTGGCCAGAATGAACAAGTCAGAGACTCCTTCCAGGCTTTGCCCAAAGGCATTCAGGGCATTCAGCAGTGTTTCCTTGCCTGGCTGGAAAGCAAATCCGAGGTCATCTATCAGCAAGAGGAGTCTTTTGCTCTCTGCAAGCGGTTGGCCGGCTTTCAAAGATTCGGTCATAGCCTGACAGTCCTTGAGAATATCGTCTGCGGCTGTCAAGACCTGAAGCCGGCCATCCTTTTGGCCCAGCGCGGTCAAGGGGCTGCGGCGGAAGACCCAGGCCTTCACCTGCCAGTCTTCTGCCTTTTGCTCGAGAACGCTTTGTGCGGCGCAGGCCAGAAAGTTGCTCTTGCCGCTTTCCTTGGGACCGAGAATCAGCCAGAAGGGGCTGGAATCTGACAGTACAGGAGCGACCAGCTCGAGAGTCTCGTACGAGCGGCCGACTGGCAGCAAGGTCTGCTCTGGCCGGCGGATTTTCAGCGCCGCATCCAGCAAGAGCGAAAGTGGAATGCAATCCGGAAGGATCTCGATCGGCTGAGGAAGAGGGCCTTTCCAGGCCTCGCGCATTTTGCGCATCAGGTCGTTCAACTTCAACGGCGGCTGGGCCACCTGGCATTCACATGGATCGCCGTCCATCCAGTAGCCGCGGGCGGGAATATCATTGAGCGACCGCATTTGCCGTCCAAGGATATCCAAGTATTCCTCGCGGTTGCCCAGTTGCAGCACCAGCCGGCGGGCAATGTTGTTGGAAATCGAGCGCAGCAATTCTGGGCCGCGAGTGGTCACGAAAACCAGGTGAATGCCGACCGGCTTGCCATCGCGGACGAAGCGCTGCAGGCGGTCGGACTCATCCGGAAAATTGGCGCGCAATTCGGCAAAGTTGTTGATCACCACCAGCAGCGCGGCTGCAGATGCAGGAGCCTCTTGGGAACGGGCGTTGTGGGTCATGCGGCGATCCATTTCCGCATCTAGGAAATTGAGCAGACGGACGAGTCTTTCCTTCTCCTGATTCAATGGGCGAATGAGCGCGCCGGTATGCGGCAGAGTTTCCATTCCATTCAATTCTCCCGCGCCCAATTCAAGCAGATAGAACTGGAGTTGTTCAGGCGTATAGGTCAGGGCCAGCGACATCAGGAGCGATCGCAGCGCCAAGTCTTTGCCGCTGCCCTGCGCGCCAACTATCCAGAGATGACCATCTTTGTCGCTGAAGTCCACCTCCAAAATTTCTTGCAAGCAGGCCTGGGGAATGTCCTTTTTGCCCCAATAAGCCACGATGCGCCGCCGTTCTCTGTCTTTGCGCCATTTACTGTTGGCGAAAGCGGGTATAACGCTAGCCTCTTCCAGGACGTTTTCCAGTGGGATGGACTCGGGCAGAGGGTCAAGGTAGATGCGCGAGGCAGGTTTGATGTGCAACTCGCTTGCGGCCTGCCTGAGCGTTGCCAGGATGGCTTCTTCTTCCCTCACATTGGCCTTTCCTGGTGAGTGCATCGTTGGAACTTGCTCACTGATTTGTTTAAAGAAGGGCTTATAACTGCCGTCGGCTTCTACCTTATAAATGACAAAACCTTCTGTCTCGGCGGCAACGTTCTGAATCAAAAAGCCACCATACCCGGCTTGAAATTCGAGAATATCGCCGTTCAAGGAGCGTAGGTATCCATGTCCGGCGCGAATCGCGTTGGGCAGGCGGCGGTCAATGATCGCCAGTTCTTCGCTTTTGGCCACTTTGAGCGCAATACGCCAGCCAACGTTGTTGAGCAGGCGGTCTACTTCTGAGTTGACATCCTGATTGGCCAGGATGAGATACATGCCCAGGGAACGTCCCTGCCGCACCAGAACGTCCAGCACTTCGCGCAGACGGGGGAAATCGGCCAGGCCGCGAGCAAATTCATCCAGGAAAAGCACCAGGTGTGGCATGGGCGCATCGGGATGTTGTTTGTTGTAATCCCAGATGCGCTGCACGCGTGCCCTGGCAAATTCGGCCTGGCGACGTTCGATCTCGTTTTTGATCGAATCCAGGCCGCGCTCTACCAATTCGGGACGTAGGTTGGTAACAATGCCGCTGACATGCGGCAGTTCCTCAAAAATGCTGAAGGCTGCTCCGCCCTTGAAATCGAGGAAGAAGAAATTTAGCAAATTGGGCGGATAAGCCGCTGCGGCCCCCAGCACCAGCGACTTCATGAACTCGCTTTTCCCGCTGCCGGTTGTCCCAATCAGAATGGTATGGTAAGCGTCGTTACCTCCGAACTCGCCGGGGAGCAGGTTAATGTAGGCCACTTCCAACCGATCGCGCTGGGCGCAGATACCGATCGGAAAATGGAGCAGGGATTGGGGCGAGAACTCAGCGGACCAGGCCTGTTTGACCGCTTCCACCGACAGGGCTTTCGCGCCCAGGACATGTGAGAGGCGGACACTTTCGGGCAGCGGCACGCGTGACCCGCCGCTGGCTACGTCTAACCCCGCCAGAATTCGCCCGATCCGTTCGCAATCAGCCAGCGAGGCACTTTCGTACTCACCGGTCACAATTTCTCCGCTCTTGGTCCAAGTTTCGGTCAATTTGAATTGCCGGTCGTCCAGCACCTCCAAGCGTGAGCGGCACTCGCGTGGCCAATCGCGTCCGCCAACGAAAATCAAGTAAATTTCGGCCTCATGCCCCCATTCAGCCAGTAGCGGAATATCCCCGTGCTGGCGTGCCTGACCGGAATCGTCTATCAGCACAACGTAGGCAGCTTGTGAAGATCGCTTTCCGCCTGTGGTATTGCTTGCTCGCTCCTGCCGGGTGCGAAACTCTGTCACGAGGAATTCAATGAACTTATCAATCTGATATAAATCAAAAGCCAAAGGACGAAGCCGTTTTTCACTCCCTAGCGAATCCGTATGAGGCAGCCATTTCAACCATTCCCACTGATTTATGGCGTCCCGCGTATCCCCTAGTACGGCCAGGTGAACATCCTGGGGCGAATGGTGGACGAGAATATCGAGCACCAGCCGGCGAGTCAAATTATAAACGCTGGTGACTGAACGCCCCGTGATGACCACGCTGCCGACTTTTCTGAGAGAGAGAAGTGCGGGTAAACGGGGGATGTTCTGAAACTCTCGAAAAACATCCATGAGCAAGAGTGAAAGCCTGTCATCGGGCTCAGAGTAACGAGGGACCTCGACGGAAAAAGAGGGCTTTCCATCGCTGGTGCCAATCCGCAGGGAGAGAAAATCATCATCTGCCGGACGACGTGCCCACAGTAAGTTACGCCGTCCTAGGGCGATCCGCTGCAATTCCGATAAAGTCGGATAGGCTTCCTCCAAAGCAGCCCGCTGCCGGGAAACCAGGTCGCCGAGATACCTGCGCGCCTCAGCCAGCCGTTGACGGTAAACCTGTTCTCGCTGATCCAGGGATTTCTGGTAGTTTTTCTTTTGGGCATTGACACTGAGAATGTTTGCTACCGGGAATCCCAGGCTCATCATGAACATCGGGATCATGGCGTACAGGCTAGTGGTGTTGATCCAGGCGCCGATCAGAGTTCCAATCAGCATCAGGGCTGGGGGTAGAATAGAACTAGCAAGATTCAAAGACGCAGGCGGAGGAGGGAGCGGCGGTGGTAAAGGCAATTCCACCTTGTCGGAGGGAAGGTGGAGCGGCTCGCGCTGGGCGGGTATAAAACGACGGCGCGCAACTTGGTGTGCACTAGCCGGTCCTTTGGGCTGGGTAACAGCCCTGAGGGCAATGCTTTCAGCCATACCGAGTCAGGCCTATCCCCCTATCCCGGATATTTCACGTGCCGGGATAGGTAAAATATAAAAGCAGAGACCAAATACAAGATGCTTTTTAGGGAGATATGAACTATGCCAACTTACTGGCCATTTGCTCCCATTCGTTGATCTCAGCCTGCAACTTGGATGCCATCTGATTTAGGTTTTCCAGCACAGTATTCATGTTACTGCGCCACTGGTCGTACATGCTAAAGAATTCCGTTGCCGAGTTGCCCATCCAGGCCGGTTGTAGCCCATTGACCGCGTTCGTCATACTTTGGAGAAGGCTGGTCAATTGTTGGTAAGTATTGACCATGGTAGTTTGGGTGCTGCGGGCTGTTTCGACTTCCATATGCAGAGTAGTCATAGAAACCTCCTTTTGGTTGGGGAAAAGAGAAGATGGACGAAATGTAGCACACGAAAGTGCAGAACGAGAGAGGCAGAATGTTCTTTGGAGATACGATATAATTATACCACAAAAATATATCTTTGTAGCGTATTTGTTCGTTTTTTTTGGTAGTAAAAATCGTCCTAGGAGGCCTCCCCTAACACTTTTGAACAAAGCGAGAGCGCTCGGCGGTGACGCTTGCTCCAGCCTCTTGAGAACAGATACCCAGCCCGACGATTCCCTTGAAGTGCTAGCCGCCCTCGAAAGAGAAATCGCCCACAATGAGGAGCCTTCTTCCCAGTAGGAAAACCCCATGGGCCTTCAACTCCTCCAGCAACTGACCGCCTTCCTCGCCTTCCTGCCCTACCTGCTGAAAGCAGGCGAACAAGCCGCCGAAGAGGCCGGGAAGAAGCCCGGCGAGGCCGCCTGGGAACAGACCAAGGCAATATGGGGGAAATTGCGCCCGGAGGTGGAAGCTCGCCCGGCGATGCAGGAGGCCGTCCGGGATGTCGCCGGTGCGCCTGATGATCCCGACGCCCAAGTCGCGCTGCGGCTGCAGCTGAAGAAACTGCTGACCGAAGACCGCGCTCTGGCCGCAGAGATTACCCACCTGTGGGAGCAGGCCGAGGCCGCCGGCCTGACCGTCATCGCCAGCGGGGAGCGCTCGGTCGCCACCGGTGGGAGCATGAGTAGAAGTGTGATCATCACCAGAGACCGGAATACCGTGCAACGCGGCAAGTACAACGTCTCCATCGGACAGGCCGGTGGCGTGATGATTGACGATCAAAACGCAATGCCGGCTCGCAAGTCAAAGGCATCACCATGATCCCGGTGGACTCGGTCGGCTACGATGAAGAGCGCCGCTTGCTCCAGGTCGTCTTTACCAGCGGGCGGGTCTATTGTTACGAAGACGTGCCGCCGGAGATCTTCCAGGGCCTGCTGGAGGCCGAATCCAAGGGACGGTACATGTGGGCCTACATCGTTGACGTTTATCCCTACCGCCGCGGCCCGTGTCGCAGGCGATAAAGATGCGAAAGGCAACTACTTGTAGGACAACTGCTCTGCAGTTGTCCACCACGCCTGAAAGGAGAAACCACCTATGTCTAACCTCCTCAACCAAACCCTCGGACGTTACCACATCCTCGAACAGCTCGGCGAAGGCGGCATGGCGACCGTCTACAAGGCCTACGATACGCGCC
>DAOUBG010000021.1:0-28003 GCA_034432895.1 Anaerolineales bacterium | reverse complement strand
GCAGTACAGGAAGCATCGGTGGAGGTGAAAGAGCCCTGTTCGTGTGGTGGGCGATGAGCGTTCAAGGGTAGCGGGAGTTGTATGGACGGCGCAGGGGATGTATTCCTACCGCGAAGCGGCGGAAGCCTTGAAACGACCGGCCGGGCAATGGATTGCGCCGAGTGTGATTCATCGGTTGGTGGGAAGTACGGGAATGCGCTGGTAGAACAACGGCGGGAGGAGGGAAAAGCCTTGTGGGAGCAGGATATGGCGGGGAAAGCAACGCCAGCGCCACGCGAAGGGGTGAAGAAGGAATTGGGGATTAGCCTGGATGGGGTGATGGTATGGGTGGATGGAGGCTGGCATGAAGTAAAAGTGGGCAGTTGCTTTGAACGAATTTGGGCCTGGGAAGGAAGGGAACGTAGAGGTGCGGGAGATAGGGTATTGGGCGGAGTATGGGGATGTCGACGTGTTTCGACGGACAATGTGGGAGTATGCGTATCAGCGTGGCTTGGGGTTAGACGGGAAAGCGGTGATCCTCGGAGATGGTGCGGTGTGGATTGATGGGCTTGGGGAGGGGCAATACTGTCGGAACTGGGTACGGGTGGTAGATTGGTATCATGCCGAAGAACATTTGGAAACCGTTGCTCGTGCTGCTTTCTCTGCCCCCCAGCAGGCCCAAACCCGACTTAGCGACAACAAACAAGTGCCCTGGGAAGGAGAGGTTGAAGCAGTCATTTTTGCATGTCGGGCGCTTGCTGAAGATTGCGCGGAAGCAGCGCGCAATGCAGGCTCCTTCTCCACTAACGCCGAACGGATGCGCTATGGTCGTTTTCGCACCCTGGGTCTGATGAGCGGCAATGGTGGGATCGAAAGTAGGTGTAAGCAAATTGTCACCCAGCGCCTAAAATTACCCGGCGCACGATGGTTGGTAGAAGGAGCCATCCAGACCGCCAAAGCCCGAGCGGCTTGGTTGAGCGGCCAGCGGTACAGCCTTTACCAAAAACGGGCTACTTCGTCCTTGGCTATCTGACAACTTTTGCATGCACACTGCATTCACAAGTAAGACCGCGCAGAATGAACTTCGCTTGTGAAATTCTTACTTCTCAGAGTCGGGAACTTCTGAAACGGTAAAGTTCTGATATTCCACACCAAGAGGGAGTGCCAATACAACATTTCCCGATTCGAGATCATCGGAAATATCGAAAATGCTGACAAGTGTATCATCCAAATAGAATAAAGCGAATCTATCTTTGACAATTAGCTTAACATGGAATGGTTTTGCAGGTTCGTAGCCGGGAATCTTCCCCTCCTCAACTGTCCTCCATCCTTTTGCAGTATCAATCCCGAAGCTCCATTTTCCTGTAATGGAGAAATCTAATCGGCAGCCATAATATTGCCCGAACTGACGAAAAGCGATATGGAAAGGCCAGGGCCATTCTTGATTCTCAGTAGATGATATAGTAAGAGTTACATCGATCACATAATCTCTTCGACTAACACCCGTACTTATCCAGTTCGTGCTTTCCTGCCAGCGCCTTGAATCTATTACTCCACTCACCGGACCATAAAACCGGCGGCGAGGACCCTGTGAAGCAACTTGAGTCGCAGCGGCTATCACTTTTTCCGATCGAGGATCGACGCCCCACAGGTCTACAGTTCCCATTTTTGTCAAAACCGCCAGAAAGCGGCTATCAGGAGAAAAGGCAAGCGCCCAAACTTCCTCTTTGTTGGCAAATTTCTTAAGCATTTGCCCGGTTTCAACATCCCAAATAATAACTGTATTATCGACATACATGAGCGAACCGGTTCCTGTAGCTAGTAATCTTCCATCGGGCGAAAAAGCAGCGTTCAGAATTCGTTCACCATGCTTGCCCAAAGTTCGTATTTCTCTTCCTGTTTCTATATCCCATAATTTCACTAAATCCCCCTCCCAACCTGCTGCTATCAACTTATTATTAGCAAATGAAACAGCTGCAAGTCTTGCCTGTTTGTGAATTGAATAAATCAGCGCCCCATCAGATGTAGACCAAACACTTATGTCATTTGGTGATAGATTTACCAAGAATTTCCCATCGGGCGAAAACATTAATTGACCACCTTTGAAGCCTTTTATTTCAAGTACGACTTCTATGTCCTCGATTCTACGGATTTCAATTTGTTTTTCGTTCACGGTTGTAAAGAATTTGCTATCTGGTGAAAAAACTGCTGGACCGTCGCGATCCTCTATTTGAATAGATTTTTGGCTGGAACTCATATTTTGAATCCGAACCACCCTATCTCCACCCGAAGAGATCAACCACTGACCATCTGGTGATAAATTAATACCGTCAATGAAGTAAGGATACCCTTTAAGTACTTGAACAACTTTCATCTTACTTAAATCCCATACCTGAATTTGCTTTTCTCCTGTTCCAAACGCAATTAAGTTGTTGGGCGCAAACGAAAAATGAGTGAAACTTTCTCCGCCAATAGTAAAAAGTAAATCGCCACTAGAAACATCCCAAATCCCGATTTTCTTTGGGAAAGTCGCTTGCCATTCAAAATATTCCGAGGATGCTAAATATTTTCCGTCTGGAGAAAAAACAGCATGCTTTAAAAAATGTGGTGTAAAAGGTCCATCGTATGGAATTGTAAGCTCATGTAACAACTTTCCTCGCTCACCTTTAATATCCCATATTATGACGCTACTTCCGGCTGCACCTGCTAATAGTTCCCCATTTGGTGATAGATCGCTCCCACCTGCTCCGAAGACAACTCGTTCTAGTCTATTTCTTTCGACGTCCCAAAAGCGCAACGTATCGGAAAATACCAGCAATGAGCCATTGCTAGCAAAGAAGCCCCAATATAAACAATGCCCAATCTTGTCGCCTCTTTTGAGAGTTCGGATATTTTTCCAGTCTTCTACCCTCCATATCCTAATTGTACCGTCGTTGCCATAGCAGGCATTCCCATCCCTTGCAAACGAAGATAAGTACGTTCCATCCGGTGAAAAGGACAATTTTGTTACAGGAGCAGCATGACCGGTCAGCGTAGTAATTGTTTTTCTGGATTTCGCATCGGCCACTTTTATACTATTGCCGACTCCATATACAATAAATTGACCATCTGGGAAAATATTACATCATATACTAAGTCTTCCTGGTGAATATTTTCGACTTGTCCGCTTTGAATATCCCAAATGGTCAAAAAAGTGGATGGCCACCCAGAACTAAACGCGAGATATCTTCCGTCTGGAGAGAAGGCTATATTAACAATCCCCGATTCGGAATGTTGGTAGCCTATTTTCTTAAAAGAATTGGTTTCGTAGACCGTAACACCTGCAACCGATCCAACAGCTAACAATTTACCATCTTTTGACCATTCTAACTCTGACACCCATCCTTGCCCCCAAGATGCAAGATTGATTAATGTTCGTACATTTTCTGCTGTGATCTCTTTCACCTGCGGTAATGGAGTGTTTGCTCCAACGGGCATAGTTGGCAGTGGCGTCGGTGAGGGGGTAAACGTAGGTGTAGCCGTACGAGTTGGCGTAAACGTTGGTGTTGCCGTCATCGTCGGTGTTGAGGTCGCGGTAGGGGTTGACGTCGCCGTAGGCGTCGGCGTCGCCATCAGACTTGAAATCGCCCCACACCCTGACAATCCCGGCAAAAGCAACAAAGAGAGCAACAAGGTACCAGCTTTCAAAAACACGTTCTTTTTCATCTTGGCATCCTTTCTCGGTTCTCAGCTGCCCAACGGTTTGCATCCGCTTCAACATCTCATGATGGCGGGCCATCATTTCTCCTGGGGGAAACAGGCATACCTACAGCGCTGTTTCCCAGGACGCAATGTTCGGCGGCTTTTTTATGCCTCATGGTTTTTTTGCGCATACCAAGGTGCATTCCCATAAGTAGAAAATGTGCTACCATACTGCTTTTTAAGCTCAATGATTTTGCCGTTCTTATCCACCACAAGTCGCATTGTACTTAAAACCGTTCCTTGTCCTCCACTCTCTTCATATGCCCAAAACTCAAGATTGCTTTTGTCTATCCATCGAACAAAAAGAATCACGTGACCATACGCACCTGCTTGATTGTTATTAATAATATCTCCAGGTTGTAAGTCAATATATGAGATAGATTTAGCTATTTTACCCAAGGCAACCGTGTCAAGAGACTTCTCCAAATTCCAGGCGTAACTTACAAATCCTGAACAATCGGTACGATAGTAGGTACTGTTTAGGGGGCGGTTACTATACTTTTTGTCAACAGCACTATAGTAATCATTGTTTGGATCTTTATCGAAGCTCCCATACTTAACGTTATTTTTAATCCACACATATCCCCTCAAAATAGGGGCTGGTAGGGGCTTTATAGTAATGTTCCACCAATCTGAATCTTTTTGATTTATAGGAACTATTGTGCCCACATATTGGTAGGTAGTATCAGGATAGTTAACCGTAATACGTAATGTGCCCTTCCACCACCATTTCGTTGTTTCTATTGTGACACATTTGTCGGGGTTAGTATTGTAGGAAATATCCTGTCTTTGACCATTTTGATTGCTTCCAATAATCCGTATTGATTGGGCATAACATACGTTAATTCTGAGTTGTTGACCGTTTGTGCCTGCTAACACTGGCCGGTTAATGCTTAAAGCAAGAAGACAGACCAAACTTACCAGCAAAACCATTCGTAAAATTTTGGTAATCATGGTTTTCTCCTTTCTATGGTTGTAATTTGGCAAAATCTGCCACCCAACGGCCTGCGCTTCACCTGCGGCGAGCCGAGCGCAGCGAGGCGAAGCCATCAGGTGGATGCGCTTGTTGGGCTTGTTGATTTGCTTGTATAACATCGCTTTGTGACCACTTTTGGAACGTTGATGCCACATTTTTTAAATCGCTAAGGTGGATTTAGCAGATCATCAAAAAAATTTCTAGTAAAAATAAATATTTTTACTGAAACAAACAACGCCACTGCCGCGGCAAGAAACCACAAAAGGTACTTGCCTAGACGTATTCCCAAAAAGAGAATAGATGCAATTATGGATATACCTGTTATTGCTATAAACGGGAACGCTACTATCATAACAACATACTTTGCAATTAGAGCGACGGTTGCTACAGGACCTCTTTCTTCCATGTGGTACGTTCTTGGATATTCACCTGGTTCTGGTGAACCGCCCACTTCATATGATGTGTAGCGCGTATAACGTTTTTCCAATAAGTGCAGTCCACCTATTAGAATATAGGAGACAACTGAGATCAAAAATGATATGGGTAATAGTGAATAGAATTCCATGGGCAAAATTACTAGAAAAACCGAGCTGTACTATAACCCCCCTACTTGCTGCGGCATTTAGACGGGATGAGTTAAAATCAGATGTACTTATTATAACACATACACACCAAAATATCAAGATAATTTTGGGGTGTGGTTCCAATTTTGGGTTCACTGCAAAAAATTCCTTTTACCATAAAGGGACACCCCTCAAAGCATACTTATGCTCTTGGTGGGCGTTGTGGTTAAGAAATTTTGGTCTTCCGTGTTATCCGGGTTTGTCCGTCTCCTATTGAATTGAGTCCATTAGCAGACATGGTTCGATGCAAGGTGTATAATCATGCCCGTAAGTGGAGCGCCGCGTTCTCTTCTGCTCGTTTTCAATGCCTGAATAGAAAATGGGAGTGTTGTTCTGCATACAGGTTGTGCCGGGTGATGGCCAAAGCCGGCGCTATGCTTCCCTAAATACTCAGACGAAGGAGGCTGCCATGATCGAAACCCTGGATCCATTGCTCTTTTTGCGCCGAATGCTGGGAAGCCAGGCCGAGCAAGCGCATTTGGATGCCTATCGAAACTGGTGGGAAGAGGAGGGGAAAGCTGTTTCAGCGGCTGTGGATCGCGCCGGCACCCCCTGGCTGCGCATGTTCGATCGCTTCGGCCAACGGGTAGATGAGATCCTCTTTCCACCGGAATACTGGAAGATGCTGAGGAAAGGCTATCAGGCGGGGATTATCTGGCGCGTTTTCGAGGAACAATCCCTTTTGCCCCATTATCTGCTTGGCTATCTCACCGCGTTTTATGATACCGGGCTCTATTGCCCTTATACCGTTTCACTTTCCACCGTCGTTCCACTGGCCAAATATGGCTCTCAGGCCCTGAAAGAGCGTTTCCTGCCAAAGTTGCTGGCGCGTGATGAGAGCGTCTGGCAGGGGGCAACCTGGATGACGGAAATCGGCGGCGGGTCCGACCTGGGTGCGGCGGTGGAGACGGTGGCCACCTACGCCGATGGCCGCTGGTACTTGAACGGGGATAAATATTTTGCCAGCAATGCCGGTGCCGAGCTGGCCGTGGTCGCGGCGCATTTGCACGGTGCTCCCGCCGGCGTTCGTGGCCTGGGGCTTTTCCTCTTGCCGCGCTATCGCTCGGATGGATCGCTCAATTACACCATCCGCCGCTTGAAGGACAAGATCGGCACACGCTCCGTGCCCACTGGTGAAGTGGAATTGCGCAAGAGTGAGGCCTATCTCCTGGGAGAACCGGATTGGGGAATCTACCTGATCCTGGAAAGCTTGAACCTTTCGCGCGTGGCAAATAGCATCGGCAGTGTGGCGCTGGCACAGCGTGCGTTGGCGGACGCGATTACCTTTGCTCAACGGCGCCGCGCCTTCGGCAAGCCGATCGTGGAACATCCTCTCTTGCGCCACCAGTTGGAACAACGCCTCGAAGAACTGGAAGCCGCCTTTGCCCTGGCCTGGGAAGCGGTGACTCTGCTTGAGCAGGTCTGGCAAGAGAAGCCGCGTTATTCCGAGCGCTATCACCTTTTTCGCCTGGTTGCTCACTTGGCGAAATACTGGACAGCCGAATTTGCCGTTCAAATGGCAAAGTGGTGTATGGAGGTGCATGGCGGTGTGGGCACCTTGGCCGAATACGGCGCCGAACGCTGGCTTCGGGAGGCGATGATCTTGCCCATTTGGGAAGGCACGCCACATCGGCAAATCCTAGATGGCCTGGAAGTGATAGAACGCAAAGCAGCCCATCGCCTGCTCTTTCAGCACCTTGCGCCCTATGCCCATCCGCAAGAGCTGGAGACCCTGGCGGCGCGCTTGGAAGACCACCTTTCACAGCTGCCGGAACAGCGGGAAGCGCTCGCCGAACCCATCTTCCGCGATCTGGCCCTCTTTACGGCTCATACGTTGCGTAAGCGGAATGCCTCTCGTGTCTCAGGAAGTTGAAGCCAAATTCTATGTCCCCGATCTCGCCGAGGTAGAGCAGCGCTTGCAAGAGCTGGGAGCGCGCTGCCTGCAGCCGCGCACCCACGAGGTCAACCTACGCTTCGATACGCCCCAGGAGGATTTGCGCCGTCAGGGACGGGTGCTGCGGTTGCGCAAGGATCGGGAAGTCCATCTGACTTACAAGCAAGGTAGGTCGATCGAAGGGGGCATCCACACCCGCGAAGAGATCGAATTCGCTCTCGCAGATTTCGATGCTGCCCGCCGTTTTCTGGAAGCGTTGGGATACCAAGTTTCCTTCACCTATGAAAAATATCGCACAGTGTATCTGTTGGACGAGGTCGAGATCATGCTGGACGAATTGCCTTATGGGAATTTCGTAGAGATCGAAGGTCAGGCAGAGGCTATCCGAGCGCTTGCAGCCAAGCTGGACCTTTCGCTGGATCGCGCCATCCCCTTGAGCTATCATGCCCTCTTTGAGCATTTGCGCCGGCGAATGCGGTTTGGCTTTCGCGATCTACTTTTTGAAAATTTTCGCTCGCTGACGATTCCACCCGAAGCATTTGATCTCCGCGCCTCATCCGCCGGGCAACCCGGATCCTAGCTGCCACATGGAGGAAACATGCCGGAACTGATCCTCGGTCCGCTGGTAGGAGGCCTTTCGCACGATTCGGTGAAGCTATGGGCGTGCGCCGATGGGCCGGCTACCCTTTATGCCTGGCTGGCGGAAGGCCAAGAGTCGCTCCATCCCGCTGGGCAGGTGAACCTGGAAGAAATCGATGGATTTGCCGGAGAGGTTGCCATCCGAGGCCTGAAGCCGGAAACGATCTATCGCTATGCCCTGAGCCTGCAGGATGTCCCACCGGAGAGCGAAATGGGCACCTTTACCACCTTTCCCTTGCCGGGGATGCCGCGCTCTTTTGCCTTTGCCTTTGGCTCTTGCTTTCGTCCTGAAGATGAGACGAGCGGCGAGGCTTTTCGGGTGCTGGCGGAGCGTGCTTTGTCTGAACGGTTGCGCTTTCTGCTTCTGATTGGGGATCAGATTTATGCCGATGAGCCCCGTTCTAATGGCTTGGGCAGGGTGGCGATCTCGCTGGAGGATTATCGCGCCGTCTATCGCCATGTCTGGTCACATCCTGCTTGGCGCATGGCTACGCAACGCCTGCCGGTGTTTATGATTTTGGACGATCACGAGGTGGATAACGATTGGCACTGGGTAGATGAGGCGCGTACCCAGGCCGAGCTCCCGTTGTACACTCGTCTGGAGCGTCGGCTTAAGGGTTACCCGATCGAGGCATGGAAATTATCGGGTCAACGCGTTCGGGATGCGCTCAAGGCCTATTGGGAACACCAGGGGATGCATGCCCCGTCACCGATCCGGCCGCCGGAATGGACCTCCGGAGCGCGTTTTCTGTTAGCTCGCGAGGATCGCGGTTCCCTGGCCTATACGTTCACCTACGGCGCGGCGGCGTTTTTCGTCATGGATACCCGCACCGGGCGCTTGCTCAACTCTAGGCAGCGAGAGATGCTCCATGAGGGACAGTGGCAAGCGCTGGAAAACTGGTTGTTAGAAGTGAAAGATGCATATCCGATCAAATTTCTCGTCACCTCTTCGGCGTTTCTTTACGATCTCTCTTTGGATGTGCCGGATCGCTGGTCGGCTTTCCGCGCGGAACGCGATCGCCTGCTGCATTTCCTGGCCGTAAACGGCATTGAGGGGGTGTATTTCTTGAGCGGAGATTTGCATTCCGCCCATGCGACGCGCGCCCAACTCTATGGGCCGGGAGGCAAGCGTATTCTGATTCGAGAATTTTGTTCCACGCCCTTTGAGCAGGAGAGCAATTGGCTCTCTATTTTGACTTGGCGAAGGCCCTCTTCCTCGGCTCTGGCCGACTTTGAACATCTTTTTACGATCGGCCGCATTAACTTTGGCGTTGTTCACGTTGAGTTTTTGCCGGAGGACGGAGGTGCCCCGCCACGGGTCCGCTTTGAATGCGTATATCGGGATGGCAAAGGCAGATGGCAAAGCCGGTGGGCAGAGTAGAACCGCGGTTTGGGGCTAAATGAATCCGAAAAGCGGCTGTCTCCGATCGAGGCGATAGAGGCCGGCCTCTTTGGCCATTTGCACTGCCGCCTGATATTCTTGCGGTGTGATCCGACGATTTAGCAGGGGATACCGATCGGCGCGGTAATCCGGATGATACTGAGCCATGATGTTGACGTAGGTGTGTGGAGAAATCTGGCGAGCCAGGAAGCGGACGATTTTGCGCGTGCCGGCCAGGTTGTTCGGCAAAACCAGATGCCGCACCAGCAGGCCGCGCCGCGCCAGCTCATCTTCGCCGATTTGCAGATCGCCCACCTGACGGTACATTTCTTTGACTGCCGCCCGGTTGACGCGCGGGTAATTGCGCACCAGCGAGTAGGTGTAGGCGATGCGCTCATCGGCATACTTCATATCCGGCATGTAAATATCGATCACCCCATCCAGCAAGCGCAGTGCCAGCAGCGAATCATATCCCCCGGTGTTATAGACCAGTGGCAAACGCAGGCCGCGGCGCACTGCGATCACCAGCGCTTCCAGGATTTGAGCCACCACATGAGTAGGTGAAACGAGATTGATATTGTGACAGCCGTAGTCCTGCAGCCAGAGCATAATCTCGGCCAACGCTGCGGCGCTCACCTCGTGACCGGCATCCTGTTGACTGATCTCATGGTTTTGACAAAACTGGCAACGCAGGTTGCATCGGCTGAAGAAGATCGTCCCGGAGCCGCGCCAGCCGCGCAACACGTCTTCTTCCCCTAGATGCGGCCCGTAACTGCTCACCCTGGCCCACCGCCCCGTGCGACATACGCCCAGCGCTCCTTCCTGGCGATTGACACGACAGCGCCGCGGGCATAGCACGCAGGAACGCAGATAGTTCAATGCCTTTTCGGCGCGTTTTTCCAGTTCTCCGGGGGGAAGTTGAAGGTAGGCAGGGGTGAACGATGGGCTCATGTCCGCGCGCGACGGGCACGTTTGGCAAGCAAGTTTAGGTATTCGACCAGTGGGCGTATCTCTGTTGGCATTTCGGATTCGCAGAATTCGACCGTATGTTTCTTCTCTTCGCTTTCTACCGTAATGCGATAGACAAAACGATCGGCGCCAGTGCGGGTAGCGGTATTGAGGGGATGACCCTCAAGTAGGCCTGCCTGATGAAGCATTTCCAGCAGGCGCGTTTGCTCTTCAGCAGGTAGATCTTCCCCATCCAGTGCCAAGCGCAGGGGGATGCCGGTGAAGCCACCGCTGCGTTCAAATTTGATTTTTAAAGGCGCATTCATAGGCCCTCCACAGAGAGAACTATCCACCGCTCAGGAGGCGCAAAAGTGCCGTCAGGCAACCGCCGGCCTGCCCGGCATCCACTGTTAGACCTACTTCTTGCCACCCCTTGCGCACGGCTTGTTGCTCCAAGCTGCCGTTTCCGAAAAGTTCGCCGGCGAGGCGATAGGTGATGGCGGCCGCGGCCTTGAAGTCAGAAAGTGGGGTGAGCCCCTTGGTCAAAGCCTGATACCAAATGCGGCCGGCTTTCTCCCAGGCATATCCGCCGATCTCGCGGGCGGTGACGTAGAAGGCATGGTTGGGGATGCCGGAATTGATGTGCACGCCGCCATTATCTTCGGCGGTTTCTACGTAATCGCGCATGTGAGCCGGCTGCGGGTCTTTGCCCAGAACGGGATCGTCATAGGCCGTGCCCGGCGCTTTCATGCTGCGAATGCCGACGCCCTGGACATTCTGGGTGAATAGCCCCGCGCCGATGATCCAATCGGCTTCTTCGGCGGTTTGCCTTAAGGCACGTTGTTTGACCAGAGAGCCGAAGACATCGGAGAAGGATTCGTTGAGCGCGCCGGATTGACCGAAATAGGCTAAATTGGCCTCGTGTTGGGTCACACCATGCGTCAGCTCGTGCCCGATTACGTCCAAAGCGCTGGTGAAACGGTTGAAAAGGCGCTCTTCCGGCGGGAGATCTTCATCGCCATCACCATATACCATTTGCTGGCCGTTCCAGAAAGCGTTATCATAGCCATGGCCGTAGTGGACGGTCGAGTTTAGGTGCATACCGCGTCCGTCAATCGAATTGCGCCCATATGCTTCCCAGAACAGGTCGTAGGTCAGGCCGGCACCATCGTAAGCTTCGTTGATGGCGGCATCCTCAACCGGCGGTTCTCCTTCCTGGCGCACCAGTCGACCGGGCAAGCTTTCGCTAGAATCGGCGCTATAGACGGCGCGATATTTGCCGGTGGCTGTTGGCAAGATCAGCAGGCCGCGAAAAGCCTCGGCAAAGGCAAACCGCTGGGCGTAAAGTTGTGCCGTCAAATAGAGTGCCTTGATGGCGAAATCCTTCTGGGTTGGTGACCCATTGAGGGCAATTTGTCTGAGCATGTAGGGCGGAACAATACAATACAACATAGCACCTCCAGTGTATTTTCATTATACACTTTTTGCTTGGGTGGGTGTCCTGTTTTGGGACGAGCGTCCGCATGGTTGCTCAGGGGCAGATGCGCCTCGTTGTGATTGGGTAAAATTGGGGCACGGATTGCCGGAGGTGAAGGCTTCTTTTTGAGGAAGTTTTGGTCGCGCTTGCTACGTTAGAAAAATGCTTAGCCGGCAAGCCTTGTCTTCGTGCAAAAGTCAAAGCCGGGTCTCCTGCAAAGATCATGGCTTAACCGTAAAACTGCGTGGAATAGCACACGGATCGTCCACGGATGTTACGGACAAGCAGAGTCAACTCTTCATTAGCCCGTTCTCAGCCCATGAAGGAAAGCCATGGATATTCTCTCGATGACCCTGTTTCGCGATTGGATGATTTTCTACCAGGCTGGGCGGTACGTTCGGGATGGGCTTTCGCCCTACCAGGTGGAAGGGTTTTTCAATCCCATCCAGGTTGCCTGGTTGCTTTCCTGGACTACCTGGTTACCGTTTCAGGTCTGGGTATATGGGATGATCGGCCTCTCTTTCATCCTACTGGTAGTCTTGCTGAAAAAGCGCGCCCATTGGGCATTACTTTCCCTTCCGTTCATCTTCGGCATGTCGATGGGGAGTCTGGATGTGCTCTTATGGGTGCCGGCGCGCTTGCTGGGTGGCTGGGGGCTATCTTTGCTGACCTTGAAACCGCAGTTAGCCTTGCTGGTGATTCCGCTGCAGCTTTCGGCCTGGTGGCGCTCCGGGCGGCGCAAAGAGATCGAGCGTTTTTTTATAGCCACTCTGATCGTATGGGGCGTTCCTACCCTTTTGCATCCTGCCTGGCTACCCGCTTGGTTGCGCGCCGTCTTCACTGTCGATCAGCGCGTGCGCATCCATTGGGCGGCGAGCTTGGCCGGCTTCTCCGCCCTGACCGGGTATGAGGGCCTTTATATTGCTCTGTTCTTCCTGGTATTGCTCGTTTTCACCTTGCGCGGGGATGATCGCTATTACCTGGTGGCAATGTTTTCCCCCTTCTTCTGGCCTAGCGATTGGATCCTCACCGCTGAATATATCAGCTGGCGCTTCACCTTGCTTTCCTGGCTGCTGGTTCCGACGGGATTATCGCCTAACGGGGCGCAGCTCTATTTTTTATTGGGGCTTTTGAGCGCTTGGGAGCAGAATCGTCAACAAAAAGCTGCTACGATGCCGGTAACGTAATGAACCCGAACGGACGGGCGAACACGGATTCGGATCTGAGCACATGCAGCCTCTACTGCTGCAGCGTGCTTTGGACGCGTCGGAGAATCCCCAAACCGCGTCACTTCCGGCCTCAAGCTGGCCGCTTTGCCGTCCGGAGCCTGCCGTAGAAAAGGCTCAGATAGTACAGGAGCGGCAAAAAGGCCAGGAACCTCAGATAGCCGAAATCGAAAAGCACCAGAAGATAGCCCAAGTTTCCCAGGATGGGGAAGATCGCAGGGGTAAAGAGGAATAGGAGCAGGAGATCGTTCTGCTGTAGGTATGGCTGCGCCAGGAAGATAGAGGCAATCCAGGCCGCGATCCGGAGAGAGGGCATTTTGCTGAATACAAACCATGCCATCAGGGGAAGCAACAGTGCCCAGGGACCGATCCATCGCCACAGGGTGATATTCCCTTGCGCATCGGGAGGGGCGTTGCGCAAAGATTCCACAATTTGCAATGGCCAGAAGCCATAAATAGCCAGCGAAACAAGGGCGATCAGCAGAACAGGAATAAAGACTCGGAGTTTCTCCTTCCAGGGATAGGGCGCAAACCACCACAGCAGCAAGCCAAGCGGAATCCCGGTTTGGAATTTTGTCATTGCCAGCGTCAAGAACACTCCGGCCAGGGCCCAGCGCTTGCGATGCAGGAAGATCCAAAACAGCGACAGGCTGCCGGCGGTAAAGCCGGTGATATTCCCCTGGAAGAAAGTGTATAGTGCCTGGTAGCCGATCAGCAGCCAGAAAACATCCTGTTTGAATGTCCTCCCGGCGATCCAGATGCCGATCCCGTTCAGCAAGTTCCAAAGGATAAACGCTATCCAGAAGGGCAACAGGGAAAGAGCCTGAAAGAGCGGCAACAACCAATATGCATAGTAATAGTGGGTGAAATCGCCTCGCGCTCCGCGAAGGTAATTGCCCAAATCATACTGAAAAGGGTATACGTTGTATCTGTGTTGAAACCCCATTCCAACAATCGCCGAAAAGGCGATCACCATTGCCAACCACTCCCTTTTCATCAGAGGGGCTTTCAGCCGCTTCTGGAGTGTATGCGGATCTTCGAGAAGGTCAACGGGCGGATGGAACATTCCCATAGCCCTTTCGGGAAAGTTGGAGCACCTCGTAGCCCAACAATCCAAGCGGGATCAGAAAACCAATGGATGGGAGCGAAGGGAAGAGGGAGGCGAGTGCATAGAATGCCCACAAGCTCAAATGAAACCAAATTGGCAGCGGGCGCATGGTGAAGTACGTCGCCAGCGAGTAGATCGGATAGTAAGGCATGGCCAGGCTGTTGGCCAATAGCCAAATTTTAACCTCGTCCCGATAAAAGAACAGCAAAGCGAGAAAAACTAACCCGATAGGATACCAACTGATGTTCGTACTTCCGATCAGCGCATAGCGGTATCCGTGCAGGATATGCTGAATCCACTCTGGGATCCAGAAGCCATAGACCAGGAACGAGAGTGCGTAAAGGATGCCCGGCAGGATCAGCAACCGTGCTTCTCTTCGTCGGGCAAGCGCGAAAAGGATCAATGGCCAGCCGACCTGCGGTTTGAGGGTTAACAGGAAAACTCCCAAGCCACCCCATAGCCAATTGCCCTGCAAAGCCAGGACGAATCCGGCAGCGAAAAAACCCTCATATTGCCCGCCGAAGAAATTCCAAAAGGCGGCCAGCGAAATCGAAAAAAGGAAGAGATCTGTTTTCCAGTGGCGTAGGGCATAGAGAAAGGCCACGGCATTGGTCAGATTCCACAAAATATAGCCAAGAGTCGGTGGCCAGATAGCATACAGGTAGAATAGCCAGTAAGCAGGGTAAGGGTTGTAGGTATAGACGTAAGTCCCGGAAAGCGTTTCCTTTCTGACCGATTCCCGAAAGTCCCACCCTCCCCAAAAAGGAGCCAGCAAGGCTACCGCAAAGAGCACGATCAAGCCTATGCGGTCACGGTGGGATAAAGAATTCCAGAAAGCAGAGAGGCGTTGTTGGAGCATTTGACTTGTCCCTTCGTGATCGGCGCAATGGACCTGTGGCAAAAAGATCCAAACGGTCTACTGTTCACCCTCTTCTCTACCACCTCAACGGTGGGGCAAATGTCCGATCCTTCCACACTGCTTGCCCCATCAGGCTCCAGAAGAATGAGCGCAGGGCGATGAGGAAGAAGATCAGCATGTTCAAGGGATAGAGGATTGCCATCCAAACCGGCAAGCGGAAGCGCCGGTAGGCCATGCTCCACAATATCCCTCCTTCGAGCGTGGCCAAAAGCGCCTGGCGGAGAGGAAAATTTACTATCGGTTCTCCTAGTGCATAGCTCAGCAACACCAGCGGTGGCCAGATGAACAATTTGAGGATCAAATACCAGGCTAGCAGGTAAAACAGGGCATGATAACCGAAGAAAGCAAAGACGTTCTTGCTGAATCCATCCACCGCATCCCAAAACCCGGAATACATGCGGCAAGCCACCTGGCGACGTCCATCCAGCAATCGCACCTCATAGCCTTGAGCTACTGCGCGCCGCCCTAGGCTCACATCGTCAATCACCTCTGCGCGCACCGCGGCATAGCCACCGATCGCCTCGTAGACTTCTCGCCGAAAGAGCATGAACTGCCCAATGGTCACCGTCAGTGAGGGCCATCGCAGGCGATGCGCCAGCGCGACCGGCAAAAAAGCATAGATACCGAAGCTGATAAATGGGATGATCAAGCGTTCTCCCCAGGTTTGCGCTTCCTGATGAGGCAGAACGCTGAGCAGATCAACGTTCAACGCCTCCATTGCCGCCACCGCATGGCTCAACGCTTCGGGTTGATGAATTGTATCGGCATCGGTGAAGAGCAAAAGGTCCCCCCTGGCCTGCGCCGCCAGCTGGTGACAGGCCCAATGTTTGCCCAGCCATCCCAATGGCAGCGGCGCCCCTTGTAGCACGCGCAGTTGAGGGTAACGTTCCTGAAGCTGATGCAGAATCTCTGCCGTGCGATCGGTGGAGTGATCGTCCAGCACCAGCACCTCGAAGAAAGGATAATCCTGGTTCAGTAGGGAAAGCACGCAGGCTTCAATCCCATCTTCCTCATTGCGCGCCGGCACCAGGATGGACACGAACGGCCGGCATCGAGGCGCACTATATCGCTCTAGGCGTGGAATTCCCCAGGTGTTCCACAGCGCGATGCACAAATTGATCATCAAGAAAACAACGATGAAACGGGCTGGTTCGGTGAAAGGGCTCATGCTCTCCTCGCCGCCAGAAGATGGACCACCCAGGGGCGTAAGCGCGGCCGATGACGGAGCTCACGCCGATGGGTGTAGCCGATGAGCAGCGTGTTCAGCGCGGCGAAAGCGGTCAGCCAGGAAGAATCGAGCACAAAAGCGGTGTAATAGAGCAGGGCAAAGAGGCCGGAAAAAGCTGCCCAGGCATGTTCCTCCTGGATTAAGAGCACCGGCACGGTGAGCAGGGCATAGACCGGGAATACCCATAATCCGATCAATGCCAGCCAGGCCCCGCCGCTCGCGCCCAGAGCCTTTCCGCCGTGGAATCCCAGGAACGGTTGTGTTGCGTGTCCCAAAATCGGCGAAAGCGCCACCGGCACCAATTGCCACTCATGCAAACCACTCTGGCGTGCCAAATAGACCGGCAGGAAACCCTTGAAAACCTCTAGCAAAACGGCTAGCATTCCCACCTTCCACCCGCCGGCACGGATCACGTTCGTCGCTCCGGGGTTGCCATCGGCAATTGTGCGAATATCCCGTCGCACGAAGATCTTTCCGATGAGAAAGGCAAAGGGAATGCTACCGAATAGGTAACCGAACGCTGACCAGAAAAGGGTTTGCATGGGACCTCCTTATAGGACGGTGGACCGTAGATGGTGGAACGTGGGCTTCGGTCTTTAGATTGCGGAGGTAGGACACAGCCAAAAGGCGCACTATTTGGAATATCGGATCGGCTCCACCTCGCGCCGCGTCATCGAAGAATCCGCTACAAAACCACGGGGGTAATAAAATGTTTCGCGCAATTGCTGGGTGAGAGGGCCGGATTCTCGGTAACCGCGGTACGTACCCCAAAACTGCATCAGTCGGAACCAGAAAATGGATTTAAAGTGCGCCTGCAACATCCCTTGGCGGGAAGCATGCCAGAGATCGCTCGCAATATTAAACACCGTCAGGCGCAAAAAGTCGTAAAAACCGAAGCGGGATTCCGGGAAAATGCGCTTAAAAGCCATGGCCTCGCGCCGATAGCGGTTATAGACGGCGCGCGGCGTCTCGTTGTGAACATGGATGATCTCCGCCTCCGCCACATATGAAATGGCGTAGCCCTGTTCCTGCGCCCATTTCGCCCAGGCCAGGTCCTCCAACCCGGTCAGCGTTTCATCATATGGATGAATCTCCCAAAGCGATCGCCGAATGGCCGCATTCGCATTGTTGCAGAACGGATGCGGCTGATAGCGTTGACTGACCTCCGGATACCAGCGATGGAAAATCTGGTGCTCCGAAAACTTAGAAGAAGGCGCCCCGCGTTGCTTACCGTAGGTCAGCGCCACGCGCGGATCGGCGAACGGTTCCAGCAACCGCTCCAGCCAATCCGGATAGACCGGATAGACATGTGCCGAAGCGATCACCACCAGCTCGTGGCTTGCCGCCGCCACCCCAATGTTCAAAGAGCGCCCAAACGTAAACTCTTGCGGATGGATGTGCAACACACGCGCCCCAAACTGACGCGCAATCTCCACCGTGCGATCGGTGGAACCGGAATCTACCAGGATCACCTCCACATCCCGCAGGCTTTGTTTTCCCACCCCCTCCAACAAGCGCCCGATGTGCGCCTCCTCGTTATAGGCTCGGATCACCAGAGAACACTTCATCGGTGCTGTTCCATACTCCTCTTGAAATTCTCCAACATCTCCACCGGCGTCGGGTCCACACCGTAGGCGATCGCCAGGTAATAGGCCATATAGTCCCCAAAATGGATCGCGCTCCACATGTTTTCCAGCACCGTCTCCCCCCTTGCCTGATAAAGATCGGTGTTCAAGCCCTCCAGCATAAATGCCTGGCGGGTGAGCTCCAAGCGCAAACGGTTACGCCGATGCTCACCGCGCCCCTGAATGAACAGATGAATGCCCAAAGGTTGCAAATTTTGCGGCTGCCAAATCCCGGCCAGCGTATTGTGATCGGCCTCCGGCAGCACCTCGAACGAAGCCCCGGCCTTTGCCAGCTCGTTGATCTGCGTCTTCCAGCGCCGCGCCACCGGGGCCAGCGAGCCCGCTGCCAGCACATGCACCCAACGTCCCAGCAGTTGTCCGGCTTGCCGCTTGGCCGCGTTCTGCACCACCGGCACCTCGCGTCGCAATGCCTCCTGTTGCTCTCGCATCGTGCGCAGCGCCGCTTCCAGCTCTGCCGTGGGGTCCGGTGCGATCTCCAAACGGGTCAAAAGCGCCAGCAAGAGGCCGAAAGAGAAACCGACGGCGGCGCGTGGCTGCCCCTTATGCTTAAACTGCCATAGCGGCAACCCCTGCGCCTGGGCTTTTTGCGCCAATTCGCCGCCCGTACACAGGACCACAACCTGAGCACCCTGCCGCAAAGCGGCATCGAAGGCATCCGACGTTTCTTCGGTATTCCCCGAATGGGAAGAGGCCACCACCAGCGTTGCCTCATCCACCCAGGCTGGCACCCCATAATCCCGGTGGACGAAGATCGGCACGTGGCTCTTCGACATCAGGTAAGCCGCCACCAACTCACCCCCGATGGCCGAACCGCCCATCCCGGCGATCAGCACGTTCTTCAACGGCCGGCGCAAAACGGGCAATTCAAAAGTCATTCCTAGTTGCCAAGCCGTCTCCAGCTGAGAAGGCAGAGCGTCGATCTCATCTCCCATCCCCCGGGGATCGAGTGTAGCGTAAATGGAGAGATCATCCAGGTTGTTCAAAATCAACCTCGCAAATGAAAAGTATGGTACATATTGCGACAGGGATTGCCCCAAGCAATGTGCATCTGGCGCGCGGATAGGTCAATCACCAAGGCGCAAATCGTCTTCTCGCGATCCAACGGATCGTTGATATCCACCGCATGGTTGCAGATCGAATTCGAGAAATTGACGTGGTCTTTCTGGATCTGCTGTAGCGTCTTGATGGTATGGCTGGTGTTGCTTTCTAGCAAGCGCCGGGCGCGGAAATAGCGCACCCGCGAGGAGAGCAATTCTTCCGGGTTCTTTTCCACCTCCTGCATGCGCGGCGAAAGATAGTGATTCGTATGTACCATATAGCCATCGTGCGCATAGAGAATGTCAAACCGCCGCGCCGAAACCTCTACCGAGTAGATCTCCCCGCTCTCGTGGGCCAGCAAATGGTTATATCCGGCCGCACGATGGGGCACAAGGCAGGCCTGGAGCGCTTGCGCCGGCGTGCGTGCCGCCAAAACAGCACGGGAGAGGATAATGCGCGGCAACCCGATGCGTGAATCCGAAGGGTAGACCGAATCGATCAACTGCGCCATACCATAGGCATTAAAACCGACGTTCGGCAACAATCCGCCGTAATTCATTGCCAGGAAGGGGGGCTCATCATCCGGTTCGGCATGGACGACGTAGACATCGTCCTCATCTTCCGGCACCCAATCCTCATTATGGGCCAGCAGGACGTGTCCATCTGCGGTGCGCGTCTCGTTCACCGCCATGCTGGTACAGCGGGTGAGGTGGAGGGCGTCCATCGTCACCGCTTCCATGGCGTTGAGCACGTTCAGATCGTCGAAGGCCACGTTTGCCCCTTCGGCAATGCCGCGCAGCTCTTCAACGTATTGTAGGTAGCGCTCCTCGGCAAACGGTAGGTATTTACGTGCCTGGATCTGCGCTCCTTCCCAGGTCAATTCCAGCTGATCGTAGGCGCTGGCCAATAAGCGACGCGCGTTTTCGACGCTATGTACCACTTTCTCGCGACAGGCTTCGCCGATCTGCCGCCCGATTTCGCGATGATTCCCTTTCACTTCGATATAGAGAGGGGGAGTGGTGTGGATTGGAGAGTCGTCAGGAAGGTGGAATCGTGACATGGTTGAAATTATACCCGATCTGATTTTGGCCTCTTGACAAATATAGAACATATGTTCTAAAATATAAACACCGAACGCCTTCTTATCCGTAATTCCTCCTCACCGAAAGGAGTCCCCATGAACCGCACCCTGAAGATTGATTTCCTACCGTTCCTAGAATTTTCAGCCCTGCAGCGCGGTGCGATCTTCGGCGGCATCCTGTTGTTGGCGCTGATCGCTTTTGAGATCTTTAACTACTCCACCACGGCCTTTGCCCTGCATGATATTTTGGGCGATCTGAGCTTTGCCGGCCTGCGTTGGTCCACCATTCTGGCGATTGCCTTTTGCGGCATTGACTTTGCCGGCATTGCCCGCATCTTTACCCCCGAACAAGGGCGCGATGAGCTGGTGGAGGTCTGGTATCTCTTCGGAGCCTGGTTGCTAGCCGCCCTATTCAACGCCACGCTCACTTGGTGGGGCGTTTCCGTGGCCGTTTTGAATCATACCTCCAGCAGCACCTTGCTAATTGGTCAGACTACCATGCAACGTGTCGTTCCCATCCTGGTTGCCGTCATGGTCTGGTTGGTGCGGGTGTTGATCATCGGCACCTTTGCCGTGGCCGGGGAACGCCTCTTCACCCTGGCGCAAAAGGAAATGGAGCAGCGTGCCTCGGAACAGTCTCGTTCGGCGGTGCGTCCCTCTGTCCCTGCTCAGCCGATGCCGCGCCCGATAACCCCTGCTCCTAAACCGATCGGCAGTGGCGTTGCTGCCCGTAGCGAACCTACTTATCATCCGATTAGCGCCAGTGCTATGGAGCGTCGCCCGTAAATTCTGCTTCCCGTCCACCATCCACGGTCCACCGTCCCCGTCTTCTTAAAAAACTCACCCCCGAAGGATTTCTCCCCTCGAGGGTGAGTTTTTGTTTAGGCGACCACTTCGCCTTCCACCACCGGCACAACGGCGGAGAAGGTCAAGCCGTCTGGGCCGCGATCGACGCGGATGGTATCGCCTTCTTTGAATTCGCCAGCCAGGATCTTGAGTGCCAAGGGGTCCTGTAGTTCGCGCTGGATAGCGCGTTTGAGCGGACGGGCGCCGAATTGCGGATCGTAGCCCACCTCGGCCAGGTACTCGCGTGCCGCTTCGGTGACCTCGATCTGGTAGCCCTTTTCCGCCAGTAGCCGGGCCACGCGCCGCAGCTGAATATCAACGATCCCGGCGATGTGCTCGCGCGTGAGCGGGTGGAAGATGACGATCTCATCAATGCGGTTGAGAAATTCTGGGCGGAAGTGTGCCTGGAGCACGCGGGTGATCTCATCCCGGTTCACGCGGTGCCCGTTCTCCCAGAGCGTGTTGCCCAGGTTGGAGGTCATGATCACTAAGGTGTTGCGGAAGTCCACTGTGCGACCTTGCCCATCGGTCAGGCGACCGTCATCGAGCAGCTGGAGCAGAACGTTGAAGACTTCCGGATGCGCCTTCTCGATCTCATCGAAGAGCACCACGCTATACGGTCGGCGCCGCACCGCTTCGGTGAGCTGACCACCTTCCTCGTAGCCCACGTAGCCCGGTGGCGCGCCGATCAGGCGGGAGACGGTGTGCTTCTCCTGGTATTCGCTCATATCAATGCGCACCATGGCACGTTCATCATCGAAGAGAAATTCGGCCAAGGCGCGCGCCAGTTCGGTCTTTCCCACGCCCGTGGGGCCGAGGAAGATGAAGGAGCCGATCGGACGATTCGGGTCCTGCAGGCCGGCACGAGCACGGCGTACGGCGTTGGAGACGACGCGGATGGCTTCATCCTGTCCGACCACGCGCTGATGCAGACGCTCTTCCATATGGAGCAGCTTCTGCGTTTCACCTTCCATCAGGCGCGCCACGGGAATCCCCGTCCAGCGCGAGACCACGGCAGCGATCTCTTCGGCATCCACCTCTTCTTTGAGCAGTGCGCCCTGCGCTTGGGCTTCCTTGAGTCGCGCTTCCTGTTCGCGCAAGCGCTTTTCGAGGGCCGGCAGCTCGCCATAGCGCAGGCGGGCCGCCTTCTCCAGGTCGCTGGCGCGTTCGGCGCGTTCGATCTCCAGGCGGGTTTGCTCGATCTGCTCCTTGAGCGAACGCAGCTCGGCGATCAGGCGCTTTTCGTGCTCCCATCGGGCGCGCAACTGGGTGGCCTGTTCGCGCAGATCGGCCAGTTCTTGCTCGATCTTTTGCAGGCGCTCTTTAGAGGCGCGATCGCTTTCCTTCTTGAGCGCTTCGCGCTCGATCTCCAGCTGCATAATGGCGCGGTCCACGTCGTCCAGCGCTTGCGGCTTGGAGTCAATCTGGGTGCGCAGGCGCGCCGCGGCTTCGTCAATCAGGTCAATGGCCTTATCCGGCAGATGACGATCGGAGATATAGCGATGGCTGAGGGTGGCCGCAGCGATCACAGCGGCATCGGTGATGCGCACCCCGTGATGGACCTCGTAGCGCTCCTTTAACCCGCGCAGGATGCTGATCGTATCCTCTACACTTGGTTCGTCAACGTAGACCGGTTGGAAGCGGCGCTCCAGCGCCGGATCCTTTTCGATGTACTTGCGATATTCGTCGAGCGTGGTAGCGCCGATCATGTGCAGTTCCCCGCGCGCCAGCATCGGTTTGAGCATGTTGCCGGCATCCATGGCGCCTTCGGCCTTGCCGGCCCCGACGACGGTGTGCATCTCATCCACGAAGAGGATGATCTCCCCTTCGGATTCGGCGATTTCTTTGAGCACGGCCTTCAGCCGCTCCTCGAATTCGCCGCGGTATTTGGCCCCGGCGATCAGCGCGCCCATATCGAGCTGGATCAACCGCTTGCGCTTCAGGCCTTCCGGCACATCTCCCTTGACGATGCGCTGCGCCAGCCCTTCGACGATGGCCGTCTTGCCCACGCCGGGTTCACCGACCAGGGCCGGGTTGTTCTTCGTGCGGCGGGTCAAGATTTCGATCACGCGGCGGATCTCCTCATCCCGTCCGATGACCGGATCGAGCTTGCCTTTGCGCGCCAGGTCGGTGAGATCGCGCCCGTATTTCTCCAGGGCCTGGTAAGTGGATTCCGGCTCCGGCGAGGTGACGCGCTGACTGCCGCGCACGCTCTTGAGCGCTTTCAGGATGGCATCTTTGGTAATGCCATATGAGGCCAAGCGTTTCCCTTCGATGGAATCGGTGAGCGCTAGCAGGATGTGCTCGGTGGAGACGTATTCATCCTGCATGCCTTTGGCATAGCGCTCAGCAGCGGTCAGCACATCGGCCGCCGCCTGCGAAAGGCCTACCTCTAGCCCGGCCCCCTGGATCTTTGGGCGACGGTCGAGCTCCTTCTGCAGTTCTTCGCGCAGGGCCAGCGGCGAACCGGCAATGCGGGTGACGATGGCCGGCACAATACCTTCTTCTTGGGTCAACAGGGCAAAGAGCAGGTGGATCGGCTCAATCGCCTGGTGATGGTAATCCTGGGCAATTTGTTGCGAACGGAAGATTGCTTCCTGAGATTTCTGCGTAAATTGATGGAGGTTCATAGCCTACTCCTATAAAGTCGGGAATGCAACCCACTTGCGGGTTTGCTCAAAATCGAGTATAGGGAGACGGTTTCAGATTTTTGTTAACAGGGTGTTGGAAGAAGATAAGCGGACGAGGGGCGGTGGACCGTGGACGGCAATTGCTTTTCTTAAAATCCGCTATCATAACTCCACTGCAAAAACCATGCCTGCCCCAAGGGCTCCATTCAATGGGACACGGACGAACACGGATGACACGGAAAACGATGAAGGAGGTCTATGACCAAAAGTGCTTGACCCCGAAGCGCGGATAATACAAGCGAGTTTCCTTTACTTCCCCCATACTGGCGCGGATACAGCTGCTTGTGACCACAGAAGTGACAGCGCTGCGGTATAGAAGATTGAGCAGCAGGCTTTCTGATTTCCTTGGAAATCCGCCATAATCATTTCGGCGGTTTGGGAGCTGCTATGAGAAAAGCCTGGGCTTTCTTTTGCATCTTATTCGGCTTGGCGCTCTTGCTCGGCGCCGTAACGTTCTGGGTGGATACACTGACTCTGAAAGAGCCACCTTCGCTAGGTGAAACGATACGCAATTGGCTAATCACACTGGCCGCCTTAGGCTCCAACCGGGCCGGGTGGCTGACCTTGCTAAAGGACAAACAGGAGAAGGTCCAAAAGGCAGCCGACGACTCGCAGAAGCCAGATCAGGCTGCCATCGGGCCGGGGAGCCGGGTGGTCAATATCACTAATATCTACGAAGGGGGCCCCCCGTCTATTTGCCGAAACCTCCACCCCCCGGCGATACCATCGGTTCCATTCCACCTTATCAGGGCGAAACCTACATCCATCGCGGCCGCGTCGAAGACGAGGTGCGTAAATTCCTGCGCAAAGGCAGCGGAGCCGGCGCCATCCTTGGTCTGCACGCTCCCGGTGGCCTGGGCAAGACCGAACTGGCCAAGCGTGTTGCCGAGGACCTGAAAGCCGAATTTGAGGGGGTGGTATGGGTGGATGTGGGTGAGAGAACCGCGCCACAAGTGGTGCTCGAAATGCCCATCCGATTGGGGGTTCGCGTGGAGCCGAGTGCTTCGTATGAACAACAGAAGGTCGAATTGCAAGCACGCTTACAAGGCCACCGTTACCTGATCATCCTGGATGATGTGCGCCAGAAGGCCCTGGACGGGTTGCCGGATTTGCTGCCCTCTAAACCTTCTGTGGCTTTGATCACCACGCGCATTCAACAGATCGGTGGAGTCAGAAGACCTTCGAGCTACATCAGATGACGCCGGAGCAGGCGCGTCGCCTCTTGGAAGCCATTTTAGGGCCCGAAGTCGTAGCTGCTGAAGCCGAGGCTGCCGCGAATCTGGCCGCTCGCTGTGCCTTCAACCCATTGGCACTGGAGATTGCCGTCCGGCGCATCCGCCAGCTGCAGGAGTTCAGCCGTCCGATCGCTCGCTATTTCGAGCTCGTGCGCGAACGCTTCCCCGAATTGAAAATGGAGGGTGCTGCCCGCTGGGATATGGAACGCGTCTTTGACCTGAGTTATTTCGACCTGAACGAGGCCGACCGCGCCCGTTTCCGCGCCTTGGCCATATTCCACCCGAGCGGCTTTGCTCCCGAAGCTGCCGCGCATGTATGGGGGCTGGAACTGTTTGAAGCGTTGCAGACTCTCTCCCGCTTTATCAACCTATCGCTGATCCAAGCAGTGAGGGGTGATCTTGAGCGCTATCGCCTGCAATTTGCTGGATGAGTATGCGGCCTTGAAGCTACATCACCGGGGAAGTCGAAGCGGTCAACGAGCGTCTGGCCGAATGGCTGGAAAACTTATTCCTTCGACATTACAGCATGGATCCCAGCACCGCACCCGAAGTGGCGCTCGAAATAGAAAATTTGCGCCGTGCTTTGGCCTGGGCTGGCCGGCAGAGCGATGGTGGCCGCTTGGCCCGCTTGATCGACGCTGCCCGCAACTGGTTTGTGGTTTTGAACCTGTACGCCGAATGGGGCGCGGCAGCGGAGAGAGCTTGGATGCTGGGGATCTCCGAACCACAGCGGAAAGCGAACGTGCTGCAGGCGATGGGCGACGTGCTGCAGTTTCGTAAGGAAATGGATGCGGCGCTGGAGCGCTACGAGCAGGCCTTGGGGTTGTATCGCGCGGTGGGAGACCGCTTGGGTGAAGCGAACGTGCTGGCCGCTTTGAACCGGCTTTCCTTGTTTTCCGGTGACCTCGTTGCGGCGGAAGAACAGTTGGAACGGGTCCTTGCCATGCGGCGGACAATGGGAGATTTATATGACGAGGGCGCCGATTGTGGCAATTTTGCCGTTGCTTTGCTCAATCTGGCTCATAAGGCAAAGGCCAAGGAATATGCCCAGAAGGCAAAAGCTGCCTTCGAGAAAATAGGGGAACCGAGCCTCTTGAAGCAGGTGAATACCCTGCTTGCTGCCTGTGAAGAGTGATCTTGCTAAGCGTTTGCCGGCGCCTCACTTGCGCGCTCGGCCGCCGAACAGGGATTGCGAAAGGCGCTCGCCGAAAGAGGGAATCTGATCCAGGGATTCGGCGCTCGGCGCTTCCCAAAGCCCGACTTGGCGTTCTTCCCACCACTTTTGGCCGCCTTGGCGCGCATTGTGCAAATACTCTCCCAACCTTTTGTCGTCCTCGCTTTCCAGGCAGGCGCGCAGTTCCTGCAAAGAGGCGATCAGGTCGTCTAGCGCGCGTTGCAGGCTTTGGCGATTGAGCAGGCTGGCCGGTCGCAGGTCTTCGATCTCATCGGCGAGCAAGGCGTTCAGCAGAGCGCGGTAGGTCCTGCCGGCCAGTTTGCGTCCTTCCTGCCAGCCGGGGCGTCCCAGGGTGGCATGGAGCAGGGCAGCCGCGGTCAGGGCCGGCAACAACCCGGCGCGGCTGAACACCCCGTCGATTTCCTCGGCATCGGAGAAGAGCGGCCGTGCACCCAGGATGCGGATCAGGTCTTCGGCCAGCTGCAGCGTCGCTTCGGAGGTGCCCTGGGGCGCCGCCACGGCGATCAACCCGTTGGCGAAGAGGTCCTCGCGCCCGTGCCATTCGGCCGGCTCCAGCACTTGTGGGTTGAAGGCCGGCTTCAAGCCGAGATAGGCGCAAGTGGTGGGCAGGTAACGCGCCGCCCATTCGGCCGGAGCCCGCTTGATCGGAGCAAAATCCATCACTACGCTTCCCGCGCCCAGTGCTGGGCCGATGACCTGGAAGGTTTCTTCCAGCTGGCCCAGCGGCTCGGTCAGCAGGATGAGCTGTGCCTTTTGTGCCACCTGTGGCAGGTTATACCCGATCTCATCCACGGCGCCTTGCTTTTTCGCTTGCTGCGCCCGCTGCGGTTGACGGTCGTGCCCGAGGCGATGGATCTTTTCGTTTTTGCCCAGCGCTAAGCCCAGCGAGAGGCCGATTACGTCTAAACCGATCACGGCAATGGTATACGCCATGCGATCCTCCATGGGAAAAGTCTGTTTCCAAAGGCTCTTCCATTGTATCGCAAAATAAGGTGCGTCGGATGGTCGGGCTATGGGGTGAGGGCTGTTTCTGGATTTGTAGCCAGAAAATTTATCCGTGATCTCCGTCCATCGAGCCTATGGGGTAGGATGTGGTTTTTGCAGGGGGATCATCTGTGGTAAACTCAAAGCAATTGAGTTCACTGCAAAAAGTCCTTTTGCCACAAGAGGACATGCCTTCAAAGCATTTCAAGAAAATATCATCGCACAATTTTACAAAAAAACTTTAGTGCTCTTTGTGAGCGTCGTGGGCAAAAACCGTTTTGGCTGTAGATCCGTTCATTTTTCCGTGTCATCCGTGTTTATCCGTGTCCTATCGGATCGAGCCCATGGGGCAGACGTGGTTTTTTGCAGCGGAGCCAAAGTAACCATTCCTATGCTTCGGAGGTCGCATGCATCCCGCTTTCCAGTACGAGCGCTATTGGCTCAAACGCCAAGTCCTGGCCTTAACCGGTAAATTCCGCCTCTACAATCCGCAAGGTGAACTGGTGCTTTTCTGCGAGCAAAAGATGTTCCGTCTGCGCGAGGATTTCCGTCTCTATACGGATGAGAGCAAAAGCCAGGAAGTCCTGATGATTAAGGCGCGCCAGATCCTGGATTTTGCCGCCGCGTACGATGTGATTGATAGTCAGAGCGGCGAGCGGATCGGCACTTGGCGGCGGCGCGGCTTTTCTTCGCTCTTCCGCGATCGCTGGGAATTGCTGGATGCCCAGGAGCGACCGATGGGCTTTTTGACCGAGGACTCGCTGGGTTTGGCGCTATTGCGCCGCTTTTTGCTGGGTGCCCTCCTGCCGCAAAATTACGATCTGTTCGTGGGCGAGCAACGCTTGGCCGATCTACGTCAACGCTTCCATCTTTTCCGTTACGAGTTAGATCTCGATTTTAGCATGGATCCTTCCCATCGCCTGGATCGTCGCTTGGGGGTGGCCGCGGCCATCTTGTTGGCGGCGATCGAAGGAAAGCAGGAAAAGGAGTGAAGTGATGCCCCGTCAACCGCTTTTTGCCGGCCTGGTGGTGGATGAGGATGGTAATCCGGTGGAGGTTGCTTATGTGGGCAATGAGCCGTGCTATGTGGTCAACGATGCCGGCTTCCGTCGCCATATCCCATCTGAGCAGGTGGATCTGGAGGTCCTG
>DAOUBG010000020.1:0-177346 GCA_034432895.1 Anaerolineales bacterium | reverse complement strand
TTCGAGTCGATCATCACCAGGCGCAGCTCCTGCGGGGTGTTGTTCATCGCCAGGCAGGTGGCAATGGCGGTGAGACAGACCGATTTCCCGGAGCCGGTGGTGCCGGCGATCAGCAGGTGCGGCAGGCGCGCCAGATCGGCCAGCACAGGTTGGCCGGAGACATCGCGCCCCAAGGCCAGGGTGAGCGGGCTGTGCTGTTTGCGGAATTCCTCGCTTTCCAAGATAGATCGCAGGCGGACGACACTATTGCGTCCATTTGGCACCTCGATGCCGACGTATGGCTTGCCGGGGACCGGGGCTTCGATGCGCAAACGCTCCGCAGCCAGCGCCAAGGCCAGATCGCGTTGCAAGGCGGCAATCTGGGCAACGCGCACTTTCATTTGCTGTTCGTCTTCTCCGTTTCCTTTGCGAATGAAGCCGGGTTGAACGGCATATTGGGTGATCGTCGGCCCTACCCGAAAGCCGACGACGCGTGCCGGGATGCCGAATTCGGCCAGGGTTTTTTCGATCAGGCCGGCGGTCTGGTTGATGGTGCGCTCATCGGGGCGATAGTTCGTATCCGGCAGCAGGAGATCGAGGGGCGGCAGATCGGTGCGACGGGGGATCGGCTCACTCGGCGCTTCCTCTTTTTTCGGTGGCAGGCGAAAGGATTTGTAAGATTCAGGCGGCAAAGTTGGGGCAGGGCGCGCTACAGAAGAAGGCTTCGGCGCCTCCTTAGCCGAGGGAACGGGCAGCGTAGCCGCGGCTTGGTCCTGTTTCTCGTCCGGCACGCCGGCCCATTGACGCAGCGCACGCTCCAGGTGGGCACCCAGGCCCAAGGCGGCACCTGCGCTTCCGATCCACAATACAAAAATCAATATCCCGGCCAACCAAGAGGGGAGGAAAAGGCTAAATAAGGTAGCAAGCCCCCACCCCAGGCGTCCACCATCCAAGCCGAGCTCGGCGCGGGAGAGGGAAAGACCACCGATGAAGGCGAGGAGGGGAAGGGTGAGCAGAAGGGTGAGCTCCATGCCGAGAAAACGCCCCCAGGGAAAGGTGCGGCGTGGGCGCAGGAAGTAGAGACCGCCCAAGATAAACTGCAGGATGAGCAAATAACTGCCCCAGCCCAGCCAACGCCGTAAAATTTCTCCCAGAAAGACGGTGAACAGGCCCTGACTCCAACCCCGAACGGCAAAGAGGCAGAGCAAGGCCAGGGTGAAGAGGAAAAGCGCGGCCAGATCGACGCCGAAACGGGCCATTCGACGCAGCCATTGGAGCAGGACGGCTTCCCAGCCGAGAGGAGAGGGAGAGCGCGAGGTCACGATCGGATCGGCGTTTCTTCAGGGATCGGCAAGAGGCTCAGTCCCATGCGCTGATGCTCCGGCTCGACGTGGATGACGCGTACCTGCACCTGCTGTCCTTCAGTGAGCAGGTTGCGCACGGTTTGGCCTTCGGCAAGGGGCATTTGAGAGATATGGATGAGCCCTTCCAGGCCGTTTTCCAGGCGGGCAAAGGCGCCATAGGAAAGGATGGTGGTGATGGTGGCCGGGAAGTAGCGATCGAGTACTTTTTCCGGGGTGAATTCTTCCCAGGGGTTGGGCAAAAGGCGCTTGAGACTAAGCGCCACGCGACAACGTTCCGGGGAAACATCCATCACCAGGAGTTCCAGCTCTTGACCGTATTGAGCGTGGTGCGAAGGGTGGATGACGCGTCCCCAGGAAAGCTCGGAGATATGCACCAGGCCTTCGATGCCGCCCAGGTCGACAAAGATGCCGAAATCGGTGATGTTGGTGACGCGGCCGCGGACGCGTTGCCCCACACGGAGGCTCTGGAAGAGGCGCAAGCGTTGACCGGGGCCGGCTTTGGCGGCGCGCTCGGAGAAGATCAGGCGCTCTTCTTCGGGATTGCATTCGATCAGCTTGACGCTCAGGGCGCGCCCCAAGTAGGCCTTTAGATGCTTTTGGCGCTCTTCCTCTTCCATTTGAGGCGTGATCTCGAGCAGATGCGAGAAGGGGATGAAGCCCGAGAAGCCTTCCCCTTCTACCAGTAGTCCCCCGCGATTGGCCGCTGTGACGGTGACGTGCAAAATTTCGTCATCCAGGTAGATTCGGCGGAGGCGCTCCAGGCGCGGGTCCACTTTTGGCTGAGGCGGGTTCTTCTTGGGAGGGAAGAATTGCTCTTCTTCGGCAAGGACGGATTCCCACCATTTTTCATCGAGCCAAGGATGGTTATTCTGGGAGCGAGGACGTGCTTGGGTTCGAGTCACCACTAAAAACCTCCATTTTCAAGGATGTGAGAGGGTGAGAGGGATGGGTGGTGGATCGGTGGCGTGGTCGGATAGTCGCGTGGTTGGGTGGTTGTTCCACGGCCTACGGCCAACGGTCCACCATCGGCAGAGCAGGAGAGCAGCAGAGCAAGAGAACGCGAGGGCAGAAGAGAAGGGGTCATAGGTCCTCCCTGGAGAGGGCTTCCATTTCCATTTTGAGGATCGCCTGAGCGACGGCGGCGATGGCGGCGCGCTGCTTGCGATAGAGATCGGCTTCGGAAAGGGCCAGGCGCTCGGCGATTTGGCGCACTTTGCGCCCTTCGATAAATTTCATTTCCAGGATGTTATAGAGCAACCATTCGGTGGTAAAGCGTCGTTCGCCGGGTGGACGGGTGGTCTCAATGGCGCGGCGCAGGAGAACACGCAAAGCGTTGGTAGGATTGCCCTCGTGTTCGTTCAGTGCTTGCCGGACAATGCGCAATTTGAGCAAGGGATTATTCTGTAACTTCGGCCCGCCCCAATAGTGATCGAGAGCATCCTTGACCCACCGGGTCAGATCGGCTTCTGGAGGCAGGGTAGGAGAAAGTACGCTCTGTGCACTTTCATAGCGCGCGGCGGCGCGTAGTCGCTGCACCAGGTCCATCTGAGGCTGCAGTTGAAGCAGGACACGCCACAGGCGTTGCTGGATCAGGCGATCTTCCAGGGCCAGGGAGGCCCGTTCGGCGAGCAAAGCAAGGACATCCCACTGCTCTGCCTCCGGCGGAGAGGTTTCATTCCAGGCGATCCCCAAAATGCCCAAAAGGGCCTCCTTTTGCAGCGGTTGCTGCAACCGCACCGGATAAAGCGGAAGGAGCAAAAAACCATCCCAAATGAAACCACGGCGGGTGCCGTTGGTGCTTTCCAGGGCCCGCAACATTTGATCGAGGCTCCCTTCCGGCAGGGTTTCCCGACCGGAGAACAGGAGCAAGCCGATCTCTTGCCCTTCCAGTGCGGCAATAAAGGCAGAGGGGGAACGGAAGGAATCGCGAGCGGCGGCCAAAATCGCTTCCAGGAACTGGCGCAGATCGCCCTCGGTCAGGAATCGTTCTTCCAAGCTCTGGAAGAGGGTGAGCTCCTGACGATCGCGGCCGAAAAAGAGCCAGCGCTCCCAGAGCGGTGCCAGCAGGGTGATGAGATGCTCCAGAAGCAAGATGGAGAGCACGACCGAGAAAGGCACAAAGCCGGAATACGGCGTGCCCCAAAACAGTTTTCCCAGACGACGCACAACGGTCATCAAACCAAGGGCAAAGGATGCGGTGATCGGACCGCGCATCAGCCACTTGAAGAGGCGCGCCTTGATGACGCGATCTGGCCAGGAAACGCCGAAGAAGGCCACAGCATAGGCCATCACCACGATCAACGTGCCGACCACCAGGTCACTCAGGCCGGCGGCGAGCCAAAACAACAGCGAATGCGAACCGATGAGGGGGACACTGTAGATCAGATAAGGGAAGGAGCCCAGCGCCGGGGCCGTCGCACCGGCCATCAGGTAGAACATGCGCCGACGTCCACTGGAGGTCAGCACCCGTCGGTAAGCGCGTCCGAAGTTGATCCAGGCCCAGGTGATGATGCCGATGTAATAGAGGGTAAAGAGATGCGTCCAAGGAGTGCGCTGTAAATAGGGCGCCGGCGAACGATCGAGCACAGCCGCACCGACCAGGTGACCGCTCAGCAAAAGCCCGAGGAAGCCGAGCGCGAGCAAATAGGTGAGGCGAACGGCCAAGCGCCGACGGCCGCGCGAGGGTCGGCCAACCGTTTCCAACAAAGCATCCGAAAGGTGTAAATAGGCCGGCGGCAGGAAAATCAACCCCGGCCATTGCAGGCGGAGCAAAAGGTCAATGCCTGTGGCGGGGATGGTTTCGTTCTGCAGGGCCTCGGTGGTAAAGATCACCACCACGCAGAGCAGGATCAGGGTAAACGAACGCGCCACGCGATCGCGCAGGTTGAAGGTCAGGGCATAGAGAAACAACGAGAAAGCCGTGATGGCTACCCCGGCCGTCAGGATACGATTGAGAATCTCCAACCCCAGTAAAAGCGAAAATCCTTCTCCGGTAAACATTGGCTATCGGATTGCTTTGCAGAAAAACAGGGTCACATCTCTCGAAGGATAGTAAGCTTCATTATACCCACAGAATTCGAAAAGATGTTTTTGTGCCAAGCATACGGCAGGATGATTTTTGGCCGGAAATTCCAACATCAGGCGCGGAAGATGGCGTTCCAGCGCCCAATCTTGCGCGAGCTTGAGGAGGCGGCCGGCCAACCCGCGCCGACGGAGCGGCGGCGCGATCATCAGATCGGTAACGTGCACTAGTTCAAGACCTAGATCGACTTGTAATGTGATGTATCCTACCGGCGCATTCCCCTCCGCAACCACCCAAAAAGCCGATTTGAGGTGCCATTCATCGGGCAAAGCTGCAAGGTTGCGTGGATATTCAATGCGGATAGGGCGCGGCAGACGCACCTGACGCAACGTAGCATGGATCTGCGGGGGCTCATGCCGCAATTCGAGCTGCCAGACGTACTCACTCTGTACGCTATGATCCAGCCCGATCAGCACGGGGATATCCGAGGCAATGGCCGGACGGATGTTCAGGGCATTCATCCGCTTCCCTTTACGCGCACTTGGATGACACAAGGTGGATAAAGGCGCCCGGCCACATCGACGACCACCAAGCGCAAACGGTAATCTCCGGAGGGGAGCAGAGCAGTATTCCACGTTCCCAGGGAGATATCCTTGCCGCTTTGTCGCCCGGCGTAGATAGTGGTCCAGATATCGCTTCCAGAAGGTGCATACTCATATTGATAAAAAGCAAACTCGGGCACGTCCACCGTCCCACGAATTTCTACTGTTCCGCTAAGCTCTGCACCGTTCTTCGGCTGGGTAATCGCCACCGAAGTGGTGCAACCCTGGGAAGAAGGAATCGGCGAGGCGACCGGGGAGGCCAGCAGGTTGAGGGTAGGAGTAGGAAGGACTTCACCGGCCGGCAACGAAGGTACGATAAACGTAGCCAGGGCAAATTCTCCGCAGGCAAAAAGCAAAATCAACATCAAAAGGACCGCTTGACGGCTCAGCCGCCGCAGCGCCAATTCCCGCTCGAGGGAAAAAACGGCCAATCTCCATTCCTGCCAGGCCTGCCAGGCGCTACGGAAAGCGAACAAACCACCAATAGCAAGGAAGAGGTAGATCAATCCCTCGTACCTGGCTAGGGTGATATAGAGCTCGCTCATTTCAAGGCTCGCAACACTCCGCGTACCAGGCGTTCGATCTTCGGCGTAAGCACGCGCCCGGCTTCCATCACCTCTACATGGCTGGTAACTGTCGAACCATCCAGATTGGCCTTGTTGCTGATGCCGGAAAAGCCAAGCACACGCGTGCCACCATGCCGGGCAACAATCACCTCAGGGACGGTGGACATACCCACCGCATCGGCACCGATCAGACGCAGAAAACGTAACTCCGCCGGGGTCTCAAACGAGGGGCCGGCCAGGCTAACATAGACCCCTTCGCGCAGGGTAATGCCTTGCTCGGCGGCCACCTGACGCGCCAAGGCCTGAAGCGCGCGATCGTAAGCCTGACTCATATCCGGAAAGCGTAGACCAAACGTATCCAAATTCGGCCCCACCAGGGGGTTGGCCCCTCCCATGCCAATCAGGTTAATATGATCGGTGATCAGCATCACATCGCCGGGGATGAAATCAGGATGGATAGCCCCAGCAGCATTGGTGACAATCAGGATCTCGATGCCCAGGCGCTGCATCACGCGGATCGGAAAGGTCACCTGGGACATACTATAGCCTTCATAAAAGTGAATTCGTCCCTGCATCACCAGGAGCGGTTGTCCCTCCAGCATCCCAACGACCAGCCGCCCCTCGTGTCCTTCCACCGTTGAAGGGGGCCAATGAGGAATTTCACCATAAGGGATGCGGACCGCGTCTTCCACCGCTTCGGCCAACGGGTTCAGCCCGGAGCCTAAGATCAGCCCCACCCGCGGTTGGACCTTCAAACGAGGTCGCAAAAATTCGGCCGCGGCGTCAATTTGCTCAAGGGTCATAAAAGCCATCGCTCTCTCCTACGGTAAACATTTGTCAAAAGATTCACTAATCTACGATTATAACAGAGATAAAAGGTGGTGATGTATAATGGGGATGGTGGAATGTGGACGGTGGACCGTAGAATGAGGATAGTGGTAGACCGTGAAAGATTTGCTCTTTTAGCGTTTTCTGGAGGGAAGGATGGCTCTCGATCGCTTTGGTCGCACGATTCATTACCTGCGCATCAGCCTAACCGATCACTGCAACCTGCGCTGCATTTACTGCATGCCGGAAGATATGGTCTTCCGCCCGCGCGCCGAGCTCATGCAGGATGAAGAAATCTTCACCCTGACGCGGCTTTTCGCCGAGCTGGGCTTTGACAAAATCCGCCTGACCGGCGGTGAGCCGACGGTACGCGCTAACATCGTCGATATCGTGCACGCGATCGCCCACACCCCCGGCATTCGCTCCGTCACCATGACGACGAACGGCGTGCTCCTCAAAAAGCTCGCCCGTCCGTTGGCCGAGGCCGGGCTGCAGCGCGTCAACATCTCCTTAGATACCTTACAAGCAGCAAAGTTCAAGCGGCTGACGCGTTGGGGCGATGTCGAAGATGTGTGGGAAGGCATTCTGGCGGCGGAAGAGGCCGGCTTGACCCCGATCAAGTTGAACGCCGTCGTCGTCCGAGGCTATAACGAAGAGGACGTGGTGGAGCTGGCGCGGCTCACCCTGGAGCATCCTTGGCAGGTGCGTTTTATCGAGATGATGCCCTTTGCCGGCGTAACCGAATTACAAATTTCTCACGTAGTCACCGCCGCCCAGATTCAGGAGCGAATTGAGCGTGCTTTCGGGCCGCTAGAAGCCGCCAACGGTGGCGAGCTGGATGGGGAAGCACGCGTCTTCCGCATTGCGGGGGCCAAGGGAGAGATCGGTTTCATCTCCTCGGTCACCCAACCGTTTTGTGTCTCCTGCACCCGCGCCCGCCTGACGGCCGATGGCCGCCTGCGCCTGTGCCTGCTGCGCGAACGCGAAGTGGATTTGCTGACGCCCTTGCGAAACGGCGCCTCGCTTGAAGAGCTGCGTCAGCTCATTTTGGATGGCATCTGGCATAAACCCTGGGGACACGGCCTGGCAGAAGGGTTGATCCCCCTCAACCGCACTATGAGCCAAATCGGCGGTTAACAAGGCACAAAGCTTTCGGAGCATTTCGCCTCGCTCCTCGGACAATAGAGCTGTTACTCAATTTGCGGCAAAGTCAAACGTCTCACTCTTATACGGAGGTCCCTATGGCCTGGGAACGCAAGATCATGCGCACCGTGCGCGTGCGAAACGAAAACAAAGTCGGCACGCTGGCACGGTTACTGACGGCTATCGCCGAAGTCGGGGGAAATACTGGCAGCATCGAAATGCTCAGCGAAACCTCCCACAGCGTGATCCGCGACATCACGGTTTATGCCGAGGATGCCGCCCACATGGATAAGATCATCGAGGCCATGCGCGCCAATCCCGGCACGCGCATCCTCGAAATCCGCGACGAGGTCCTGGAATTGCACCAGAAAGGCAAAATCGCCATCCGCAGCCGCTATCCCGTTGACTCGGTGACCATCATGCGCCGCATCTACACCCCCGGCGTGGCAGAAGTGGCGCTGAAGATCGCCGATAACCCCGATCTGGCGCGCCTGTATACCAGCATCAGCCACTTTGTCGCCATCGTCACCGATGGCAGTGCTGTGCTCGGCCTAGGAGATATCGGTCCACTGGCGGCCATGCCGGTCATGGAAGGCAAGGCCATGCTCATGGAAAGCCTGGTCGGGCTTTCCGGCATGCCCATCTTGCTCAACACCAAAGACCCGGATGAGATCGTGCACACCGTCGCCAATATCGCCCCCACCTTCTCAGCCATCCAGCTGGAAGATATTTCCGCACCGCGCTGCTTCGAGATCGAAGATCGCCTTCAGGCTCTGCTGGATATCCCCGTGATGCACGACGATCAGCACGGCACGGCAGTCGTGGTCACGGCCGCGCTGATGGTGATCGCCCGTCGCACCGCGACCGACTTGAGTCGGGTGCGCATCGGTCAGATCGGCTTGGGAGCCGCCGGCAATGCCATCGCCAAAATGCTCATCCACCTCTACGGCAATCCGATCCTCGGGGCCGATCTCAGCGAGGACGCCCTACGCAGGCTCGAAAGCATCGGCGGACGCCGAGCCGACTTGGAGGAGATCATGCGCACCTGCGACGTGGTCATCGCCACGACCGGAGTCCCCAACCTGATCCGGCCGGAAATGGTGCGCCCCGGTCAGATCATCTTTGCCCTCTCCAATCCGAACCCGGAGATCGCCCCAGATGTTGCTCTAGCCGCCGGAGCGCACTTTGCCGCCGATGGCAAGGCGATCAATAACGTCCTAGGCTTCCCCGGCATCTTTCGCGGCGCCGTGGATGCCTATGCCCGCCGCATCACGCGCGAAATGCTCATCGCCGCGGCGAAGACCCTGGCCGATCTCACCCCCGAAGGTGAACTGGTGCCCAACGCCCTGGATAAAAACGTCCATCGCGCCGTGGCGCGCGCCGTCGCCGAAACGGCCATCCATCAGGGAATCGCCCGCGCCGAATTCGTGCCCTATGTAGATTAATGCCCACCTTTCACTCCTTTCGCCTGGAAGCGGTCGTCCTGCGCCATTCGGACCTTGGCGAAGCCGACCGATTGCTGGTGTTGTTCACCCCTCAAAAAGGCAAACTGCGCACCGTGGCCAAAGGAGTGCGCAAGATCCCCTCGCGCAAGGCCGGCCACCTTGAACCGTTCACACGCCTCTCCCTGCAGATCGCCGAAGGTCGGGAGCTCCCCCTCATCACCCAGGCAGAGACCCTGGATGCCTACCTGCCCCTGCGGGAGGACCTGCAAAAATTGAGCCAGGCCGCCTATGCGATCGAACTAATGGATCGCTTCCTGACCGAAGATGGACAACCCCAGCCGGAGCTTTATCGCCTCCTGGTGCAGACCCTGGAACGCATCGCCACCTCCGCCGACCCCTGGGCGGCGTTGCGCTTCTTCGATCTCCGCCTTTTGGACGGGTTAGGCTTCCGCCCGCGCCTGTTCGAGTGCGTTTCCTGCGGTGAACCTCTGCGCCCGCAAGATCAATTCTTCTCCTTCTCCGCCGGCGGTGTGATCTGCCCTCGATGCGGACAAAACACCCCTAATCTCACCCCCCTCTCACTCACCACCCTGAAATACCTACGTCACTTCCAGCGCGCCTCTTGGGGAGAAGTAGCGGTTATCACCCCCTCCCCGGCCGCGCGCCGCGAAGTCGAAGCCCTGCTTCACGGCTACTGGACCTACCTGCTGGAACAGGAACTGAACGCTCCACGGGTGTGGAGACAGATACGCGCCTAATTCGCTACCGGTCGATCCTCAAAACATCCAGTATCCCAGCACGCTCAAGATAAGCGGCAGGGTCAGATTGTCCACCTCGGCCAGAGGGAGGGATTCCACAGCCATCGCCACTGCGCCCAAAACCAGCAGTGGCCATCCATAGGCCTCTATCGGGCCGGGGAAAACACCTTCCCGTATGTACACGGCTAAAATCAAAAAGGTAAGCGCCAACCCTCCCAGGAGCACCCCCAGTGAACCGGCCAACGTCTTTTGCGAATTCCAGGGCCAGCGCGGCGAGCGCCACCGGCGACCGATCAGGTCGGCGATCCCATCCCCACCGCAGAGGAACATCAGCGCAATGATCCCGATCGGCGAATCCTTCCAGAACAACACCGTCAGCGCCACAAACGCCAGGCCGTAAAAAAGCGGCCCGCGCAGCATCTCCCGCCGATCCCCGCTGCGAGAGATGGCCTGCACCGCGGCCTCATCGCGCCAAAGTCCTAACCCCACCAGGGCAAATTGCGCCGTGATCAACAACGGCACCAGCGCCGCCAGGTAACGCGAGATGGGCAGGGCAGGAAAGAGCAGCCAGCATAGGACAAAGATCGGCCCCGTGCCGATGTGAATCCACTTGCGGCTCATGCGGCTGCTCAACCATCCCCGTTGAGCGATCGCATCCATCAGCCGCAAAAAAGCCAGCGCAATCGCAAAGGTGAGCACCAGCGCCAAGTAAGGGTTTGTGAGCACTCTCTCCTCCTGAATTCGATTTCAGCTCAGCAATTCTTCCAGCGCTTCCAGCCGGGGTGGGATCTGCCGCGGCATCGGCATGCTTTGGGTGATGATTTGCGGATCCTTCAGCCCATGCCCGGTACACACCGCCACGACACGACGGCCGCGCAAGTTCAATCGCCCTGCACGTAGTTCTGCCGCCAGCCCGGCCAGCCCGGCTGCCGAAGCCGGCTCTACCCAAATTCCCTCGCGTTCTGCCAGTAAGCGTTGCATCGCCAGGATCTCTTCATCCCTCACAGCCACCATGCGCCCTTCCGATTCAGCCGCCGCCTGCAAAGCCTGCTCCCCGCGCGCCGGCCGGCCAATGCGAATGGCCGTAGCCACCGTCTCCGGCTGCTCGATCGGGTGCCCCACCACCAGGGGCGCGGCTCCCGCCGCCTGAACGCCCAGCAAACGCGGCAATCCGCACCCTTTCAGCGCATGGTATTGCTTGAACCCCATCCAATAGGCAGTGATATTCCCCGCGTTGCCCACCGGCAGGCAGAGCCAATCCGGCGCCTCACCGAGTGCATCGCAAATCTCAAACGCCGCCGTCTTTTGCCCCTCCAGACGATACGGGTTGATCGAATTCACCAGCGCGAGCGGCCTGCGTTGCGTGATCTCCACCACCAAGCGCAGCGCATCGTCAAAGGAGCCGAGCACCTGTACCACCTGTGCCCCGTAAGCCAACGCCCCGGCCAGCTTACCGGCCGCCACTTTGCCTTCCGGGATCAAGACGATCGCCTTCATGCCAGCACGAGCAGCATACGCCGCGGCCGAAGCAGCCGTGTTCCCCGTCGAAGCGCAGATCGCTACCCGTGCGCCCCGGCCCAGGGCCTCGCCGATGGCCGCAGCCATGCCCCGGTCTTTGAACGAGCCGGTTGGGTTCAATCCCTCGTACTTAATCCAAAGATCAAAACCGCCACCGAGCACCTCGGCCAGCCGCGGCGCCGGAATCAGCGGCGTATCCCCCTCCAATAAAGTCACCGCACGCGTATGCGGCGGCAACTCCAGCAAATGACTGTAACGCCCTAGAATGCCCTGTCTCATGCTTTGATTATACTCAAATGCTGTATAATCCCAGGCATGCGTCCTTATCCATCCCTCAAAGCCCTCCTCGAGCGCTTCTACCCGCTCCATCGTACCCTGGTCAGCGACGATATGGATGCCACCCTGCGCATCCTCGGCGAAGCCATGCCATCCGATTCCGGCTACACCATCGAAACCTACGCCCCCGGCACTCCGGTCTGGACCTGGCGCGTGCCGGAACGCTACGTTGTCCACGAAGCCTATTTGGCAACCGAGGATGGTCAGCACATTCTGGATTTTCGGCAAAACCCGCTCCACATCGTTTCCTATTCGCTGCCGGTCGATCGGGTGCTTTCTTGGGAAGAGCTACAACCGCACCTCTATTACAGCGAAAAGCGCCCGAACGCCGTGCCGTGGATTTTTAAGTTTTACGAGCGGGACTGGGGCTTCTGCCTGAGCAAAAACCTCTTCGATCGGCTGCCCCGCCACCGACGCTATCGCGCCGTCATCCGCTCCGAGTTCATCACCGACCCGCAGCGTGGGATGACCGTAGCCACGGCTGTGGTGCACCCGAAGGGTGGTCCGACGCCCGGCGCCGGCGAGTTCCTAATCCTGGCGCATACCTGCCACCCGATGCAGGCCAACGACGATGCCTCGGGTGTCGTGACCGCCGTGGAACTGGCGCACCGCCTGAGCGAAACCCCCTTGCCGCCCGGCTCGATGAGCGTGCGCTTCTGGTTCGGGCCGGAGACGATCGGCAGCATCGCCTACCTAGCCCATCACGAGGACCTGATCCCGAACCTGAAAGGCGGCCTCTTCCTGGAAATGACCGGCAACCGCAACCGCCTGGCCTGGCACCACACCCGTCAAGGTGAGCACCGGCTCGATCGGGTTGCCCGACGGGTTTTCACCTCCTACGGGGAGCACGAAGAACGCGAATTCGCCGCCGCTCCGGCCAACGATGAGCGCGTTGTCAACGGGCCCGGCGTCAACGTGCCGTGTCTCTCGCTCAACCGCTGGCCCTACGAAGAATATCACACCGACGATGACAACCCCGGCATCATCCACGAAGACATGCTCCAGGAAGGAGCAGATCTCGCCGAAGCGATCGTGCGCATCTATGCCAGCGATTACATCCCCCGGCGCAAATTCCGCGGCCCGGTCTTCCTCAGCGGCCACGGCCTGTGGGTAGATTGGCGCGAAAATTGGGCGCTCAACCGAGCATTGGAAAAGATCATGTTCCACTTTGAAGGGCAATATAGCGTCTTCGAGATCGCCGAAGAGGTCGGCCTGGACTACTGGATGGTGCGCGAATACGTAGAAAAATTCCGTGCCAAAGGCCTGATCGAAGCCCTACCTTTACCCTCGGAGGCCTCCCTTGAGTGAAAAGGTCGTCGCCATCATCCAGGGGCGCATGTCCTCCACGCGCTTGCCGGGCAAAATCCTGGCCGAGATTGCCGGCCGCCCGATGCTGCAGCACGTCTACGCGCGCGTTTCCCGGGCGCAACTTGTGAACCACGTGCTCTTCGCCACCAGCAATCACCCCAGCGATGATGTGGTGGCCGAATTCTGCGCCCGGCAAGGCATCCCCTATGTCCGCGGTAGCCTCTACGACGTGCTCGATCGCTACTATCAAGCGGCGCGCACCGCAGCAGCGACGATCATCGTGCGCATCACCGCCGATTGTCCACTGATCGACCCGCCGTTGATTGACGAGGCCATCACGGCGCTGCAAACAGGCGGATATGATTTCGTTTGCAACCGCCTGCCCCCTCCTTGGCATCGCACCTACCCGATCGGCTTGGATGTGGAAGTCTGCACTTTCACTGCGCTGGAACGCGCTTGGAAAGAAGCTTCCCAACCGCATCAACGTGAGCACGTCATGCCCTATTTTTACGAAGAAAGCACCTTACAGCCGATCGCTCCCAGAATGGAAAGCGGCGCTTCGCCGCGCGGCTTCCGCCTGGCCCTGCTCCACGCCCCGGCGGACTACGGTCACTATCGCTGGACGGTAGACACGGCCGAAGACCTGGAATTCGTTCGCCGCGTCTTCGCCCACTTCGTCGGCCGCGATGATTTCTCCTGGCAAGAGGTGCTCGCCCTGGTAGAGCATCACCCAGAACTGCAGGCGATCAACGCGGGAGTTTCCCATAAAACCCTCTACGATAGCGACCCACGGATGGGGAAGGTATAATCCCATCACCAACAGAGTGAGAGAAGATGCCGTTCTTAACCCTCTTTACCGCACCGAAACCGTTCACCGATCCCCACATTGCTACCATCCAGCGCAACGCCTTGCGCTCCTGGATCCTGCTTCCGGAGGTGGAAGTGATCGTCCTAGGAGAAGAAGAAGGTTTGGATGAGGTGGCGCGCGAATTAGGAATTCTGCACTTGAAGGATGTGGAGCGCAGTATCTCGGGCGCACCGCGTCTTTCTTCGATGTTTGCCCAAGCGCGGGCACACAGTCAGAGCCCGTTCCTGTGTGTGATCAATGCCGATATCCTGCTGATGTCCGATTTTCTCCAGGCCGTGCGCCGGGTAACCGAACTCCGCGAGCGGTTCGTGCTGGTGAGTCAGCGCTGGGATGTGGATATCACCACCTCGCTTGATTTCGCTCCCGGTTGGGAGGAACGAGTGCGGGAACACGTCCGGCAACATGGCAAGCTGCACCGCCCGGCCGGCAGCGATTTCTTCGTCTTCCCGCGAGAATGCTACCGGGATATACCCACTTTTACCATCGGCCGCGCCGGCTGGGATAACTGGATGATCTACAAAGCGCGCCGTGAGCGCTGGGCGGTGATTGACCTAACCCCTTCGGTGATGATCGTGCACCAAAATCACGATTACCGTCACCTGCCCGGCGGCCAGCCACATTATAATTTGCCGGAAACCGAAGAAAACATTCGCCTGGCAGGTGGGGTAGCCAACATCCGTTATACCATTTTGGACTCTAATGAACGTTTGGTGGCCGGCCATCTTCGGCGCCCCAAACCTTCGTGGGCACGCTTTTGGCGCCAGGTGGAACTGTTTCTGCGCCGCATTTTCTCCTTTCTGCCTGAGCAAACCATCGAAAACATTGCTCGTCCCAAGCGCTGGGGCAAGCGCTTACGCCGATTGTTTCACTTCCGATAATAGCCTCGCTCCTGCCATTTCCAGAATATGCGCAAAGGTCAAAACCCTGCTAAATTTGTCAAAAACGTCGCCCGCCCACAACGGATTACCGTGGCGATCTTGAACTACATTCCTTTCCTTAGCGGCTACTATGCCGAAAGTCTGGAGGTGCTCAAAGTTTGTCTGGAGAGCGCACGGCGTGACCCCGGCCTGCCTTTCGATCTGTTGGTCTTCGATAACGGCTCGTGTGCCGAGGTGCGGGATTATCTCCTCCAGGAAACAGAAGCCGGGCGCATTCAGTACCTGATCCTCTCGGAGAAGAACCTCGGCAAGGGGGGAGCCTGGAACATCATTTTCGGCGGTGCGCCTGGAGAGATCCTGGCCTATGCTGATAATGATGTGTTGTTCTATCCCGGATGGTTAAAGAAATCGGTTGAATTGCTTGAGACCTACCCCAACGTCGGCATGGTCACAGCACGACCGTTTCGAACGCCCGAAAAATTCATCCAGAGCTCGCTTGCCTGGGCACGGCAAAATGCTCAATTGGAGCAAGGCCATCTCCTACCCTATGAATGGTTCTATGAATTCTCGACCACACTCGGCTATTCCGACGATGAACTGAAAAGGATTTACCAGGAAACAAGCGATTATCGTACGATTTATAAAGGCTTGCCTGCTTATCTCGGTGCGAGCCACTGGCAATTTACCGCCTATAAATCGGTGTTAATGCAATTCCTGCCCTTCGAGATGGACCGGCCCATGGGGCAGGTACGCCGACTCGATGAGCAAATGGATGCTGCCGGTTACCTCAGGCTGATGACCGCGGAGCGCTACGTACAAAACATGAGCAATACGCTGCCGGACGATCTACGTAGGAAGCGTCCCATCCCAAAGCGCACCATTCGCTTGAATCGGTTTTGGCAATTACCGTTCATCAAAAAGCCGCTGCTGGCACTCTATAACGCCATCTTCCACCTCTACTACTACAGCAAATGAAAGCATTACTCTCCTCTATCATCGTCTGTCCGCTTTGTAAACAACCCTTCCCCGTAAAAGAAGCTGATTTCTGGCATTGCACACGCGATCACTACACCGTTCCTATTCAGGGAGATAAACCCATCTTCACCCCCACTCCCCAGGCAGCACATATTTACGAGCGCATCGAACGCGGACCCAACCAGGGAACACCCTGGAGACAGGCAAACTGGAAATTTTTGCAGGAGCAGGTTTCAAAACAAGACTCTCAGGCACTTATTCTCGATATTGGCGCAGGGCATGGAGATTTTGCCGCAATTTTCGCCTCTAGGAAATATCTTGCCGTGGATATCGTCCCCTACCCCGAAGTCGACCTGGTATGCGACCTGGGCAAATGTGTTCCCTTTCGAGAAGGGACGTTTGACATGCTCATATTGATGAACGTATTGGAACACGTTTACCATTTCCACGAATTGCTCGATGCGTTACACTACATCCTCAAACCCGGCGGCATGCTGGTGATCGCCGTTCCCTTTATGATCAAGGTGCATCAGGCGCCGTTCGATTTTCATCGCTACACCCACTACGCGCTAGAAGAGCTGGCACGTCAGCACGGATTTGAGATCGAGTTGCTGGAAGGGTATTACGACCCGATCTTTTTCGCCAGCGAAGGACTCCGCAATTTGCGTTTTTGGGAGCTTCCCAAATTTCCACGTTATATCCGCTGGCCGGCACGCGGATTGCTGTTGCTCAGCCAAGGCCTGCTGACCCTGATAAAGTTGCTTATCGGCGCCGGCTATACACACTCTCCCCGAACAAGCAGGAGTCCTGCGGCCATCGGGTATCATCTCGTCTTGAGGAAACCACCATCCCAATGACCCAACGCATCTTCATCTCCGCCGATCACGGCATGGCTATCATTTATTTTCTGCAAAGCGATCTCGTGCCGGCTTTGCTCGAGGCCGGCATCGAGGTCGTTCTTTTCACCGATGACGAAACAAAGGATAAAATTGCCCAACGTTTTGCCCGTCCCGGTCTGATTTTTGAGGGGTTACGGTTGAAACAGGCCAACGAATATGCCCAAAAGGTACAGCCGAAAGTACAATGGCTGCTCTCTTCTTATCTCCGGCGCGTGGGCGGCTCGTGGCGCATCAACACCAAGGCAATGGATAGCCACATCTGGGAAGTGTGGAAGGAGAATTCCTGGAAATTTCGCCTGGGCATCTGGCTGCCGGGAGCACCGGCAATCCTGCTTTTGCGCTCCAGCCGTCTGGCGCGCCAGGCACTGGTGCAGGCTCAAATGCGATTCGTGCCAAACCTGTACGCGGACCTCTTCGAGAAATATCGCCCGGCGCTGGTGATCGCTTCAACCGCCGGCTGGCGCATGGACCGCTACCTGTTGCGCGAGGCTCATCTGCGTGGTATCCCCACCATGGCCGCCATCGTCGGTTGGGATAATCCCAGCAGCTACACCATCCCCGGCGCGCCGATGGACTGGGCAACCTGCTGGTCGGAAATTCAGAAACAGGAACTGGTGCTCGGTTCGGATTGGCAACCGGAGCGGGTCCATGTGGGCGGCATTCCCTCTTACGATGGATACATCCGCCGCGAATGGTTAGTGCCCCGAGAAGAGTACTTCCGCCGCCACGGACTCGATCCAAAACGGAAGCTGATCTCCTATGCCAGCAGCTTTGTGCATTTCGCGCCGAATTTCCCCAATATCGAGGCATTGGCACGGCTGGTGGCCTCCGATTCACTGGTCGAACCCTCCCAATTGCTGATCCGCCTGCACCCCAGCCATTTTCAGGATCGCCCAAAACTCTTCGCCGAGGAGCGCAAACGCGTCTTTGCGTTGGCGGCGCAATACCCTCACGTGCATGTAGTCCAGCCTGTGCCGCTCGGGGGGTCGCTCGGATATTACGGCGGTGAAGATATGGATGAGAAAGCCTCGATGCTGGCCTATTCCGATGTCTTCGTCACCGTCTACTCCACCATGGTCGTCGAAGCGGCCGTCCATGACACACCGATCGTCTCGGCAGTGATCGATTCTCCGAACGGTTGGGGAGATGCGCGTAAATATTCCCTCTCTCTGCGCAAAATCGGGAACTGGCCGACCCATAAGCGCTTCCGCCAGGCCGGTGCCGGGCGCGTTGCCCCGGACGAAGATGCGCTGCGCCAGGCGATCAACGCCTACTTGCAGGACCCGAAGCTGGATGCAGCACAGCGGCGCGCATTCGTTGAACAGGAGATCACGTATACCGATGGCAGCGCAGGCAAGCGCACGGCGGCGTTTATCCTAAAAGTGCTAGAGGGAACTCAAAGGGTTGATTAGCACATGTTTCGCTAAGGGTGGCACAGGGAAAACGGCTTTGGAGCGGTGATCAGCGGGAAGATTCCACTGTCACCGGCAAAAAAGCGCTTTCCACGCTACCATCCTGACGCACAACCTGGAGCTGCAAAATATAGATGCCCTCCAGCCCCTCGGTATCCCATTCGCCGAGGGGTTCTTCGTTGCGGGGCGTTTCAGCAGAAGCGATGAGCTGCCACTCTTGGGGATTCAAGCCTTGTCCCACCAGGAGACGATAGGAGCGGAAATTTTCGCCGGCAGCGGTGCCGCGGACGATGAGTTTGCCGGCCACCCGATCGAAGGCAAGAGGTTGACTGATCCGCACCAATGGGTTGGGCGGAGGCAGGCGGATCGGGTCATAGACCGTTGGCGGCTGCGGCCAACCCTGAGATTCGGCCCAGCGACGGGCCTGCGGCGGCACTTGCAAATAGATGCGCTCTTCGATCAGCGTCGGCGGGGTGAAGACGGTGGCCAGAAGACCGGTTTCGCGATTGATGAAATAACGGCGATAGAGGGAATCCACCTCATGCGGCTCATCGCCGCTCAGGAAGACTTCGATGACACGCTTCGGACAGATCGGTGAGGGGAGCAGGCCGGAGGGATCGCAAACTTCTACCAGGCTGATGCCGTCAGGCGGTGTCCAATCCTGGGCAGGCAAGGATCGGCTGGCCTGCTCCAGCAAAGCGCGCCCCAGCCCTCCTAGCCATTCGGGGGAAACCGGTTCCCCATCCATACTTCCCATCCAGAGCGCTACCAATCGCTGGGGGGTATAGGCAATCAACCAGGCTTGGGTGCCTTCGGGGGTGCGGGCGGCGATCACCGCTACCGGCCGACCGAGGTCCCACACACCAGGGTATCCCCAGGTATCCTGGCGCGCCAACGGATCGCTGAGGACGTGATTCACCAGATAGGCGACAGGTGGGTCGATCGCTTTCTGGGGTGGGGAATTTCTGATCGGCCAGAGGGCGTGATCGGCACCTTCGAGGCGCAGCAAAGCCCCCAGCGGTAAATAGGTGCCGGAACGGGCCAGGGTGGCATAGGCTGTGGCGAGCTGTGGGAGCGTGAGGCGGCTTTCCTGAATGCCCAGGATGGAAAAGGTGTGTTCGATGGCCGCTTCGCCTAATTCACGTCGCAAGTGCTGGGTGGGGCGAGGGAGCAGATTGGCCAAGGCTCGACGCATGCGCATGGGCCCTAAATAGCCTTCCGGGCTTTCCCCCTCCGGGGGCAAATCCCATATTAGGGAAGCCGGTGACCAGCCACGGGCGAAAGCCGTCAGGTAGATGAACGGGTCCAGGACCGTTCCCGGCGGATGGGGGCTCCAAAAAGAGGATTCTTTCCCCTGGAATGTTTCCCCAACGGCGGCCAGGATTTCACCCTCCGGCACGTCCAGGATGAGGAGAGCCAGGGAAGGAGCGCGCAGGTGGGCAGAGGGCGGAAGCGTCGGCAACGCCGCGGCTTGGGGACAGAGGATCGGCTCAGGCCCCGCGGCGATCCGCATGGCGAAGAGCCGAAGCAGGCAGCGAGCTTGGTTTTGCAGCTCGCCGTCTAGGGTGGTATAAAGCGTCAATCCCCCTTTTCTGAAACGTTCAACCGATAGAGAGGCTTGAATTTGTTCGGGGATCAGGCGAAGAAAGGCGGATGTTTCTTGTGAGGGAGGAACGGGGGTGAAGGAGAGACGGCGGAGTCCCTCTTCGATCGGGCGGGCTTCTTCCGGAGCAAGTTCGCCATCCTGAATTAGGCGTTGGAGCAGTTCCAGTGCCTGCCGGCGCGTTTCTTGTGGCAAGGTGTGAGGGTTGATCTGCGGATTCGATGGAATAACGGCCAGAAGCAACGCGGCAGCCGGGGAAAGGTTTTCGGGAGATTGACCTAGATAAAATTCGGAGGCAGCCGCAATGCCGATCAGGTTCTGGCCAAAATCGGCGCTGTTGAGGTACCATTCCAGGATACGTTCCCGCCCAAATTGAGAGGTGATCTGCCAGGCCAGCAGGCGCTCGCGCAGCGCCCGCGACAGGGTGGGAGGTTCCTGGTAGAGTAGCAGATCGGCAACCAGCCTTTGGGCGAGGGTGGGATGGGCATTGGGATCGGTGAGACCTTGCAAGCGAAAGCCGGGATGCCGCCAGAAGGTGGGATCCTGGTTCAGGAGAAGCGCTTGAATGAGCAGTGGCGGCAATTCGTCAAGGGATACATAGCGCCGGGGGCCGGGAAGGGGGGAGATCTCCTGGAGCAGGTTGCCGTGGCGATCGGTGATGCGGGTGGGGTGACGCAGGAGACCATCCTGGGGATTGAGCAGAGCGGGTAGGCTTTGAACAGATGGGAGGTCATGAGTCAGCCAGGTCCAGACCAGGCCAATGGCCACCAGGAACAGGGCCAGCAAAAAGGCAAGAAAAAGCCCACCGATCAGGGCAAAAGCGGGAAGAGGGGAACGGTGCGAGGGGCGAATGCGGTGAGCGAGCCAAAGGCTCCCCGATCGGTAAGCGGTCATGGCTAGACAGCTACGAGCCAGTGGGCGTACTTCGAATTGCGGCCGTGAACAATATCGTCAAACAAGGCCCTCAGGCGGGCGGTGATCGGCCCCATTTCTCCGCTGCCGATGGGGCGATGATCGACACGGGTGACGGCTACCACTTGGGCAGCGGTGCCGGTCATGAAGAATTCATCGCAGATGAAGACCTCGGTGCGGTCAATGGAGCGTTCGACGACGGTCAGGCCAAGCTCTTGGCGAGCGAGTTCGATGATCGAGCGGCGGGTGATGCCTTCCAGGATGTTATCGGTTACCGGTGGGGTGATCAGAACGCCATCGCGCACCATGAAGATGTTCATGGCACTCCCTTCGGAGACATGACCGTTCTGATCCAACACCAGGGCCTCATCGAAGCCGGAACGGGCCGCGTCGGTCTTGATCAGGGCTGAGTTGGCATACGCGCCGCTGACCTTGCCGCGGGCAGGGATGACGTTATCGTCAATGCGGCGCCACGAGGAAAAGGTGACATGGGCGCCGGTGTCGTTCTGGATGTATCGATCGAAGGGTACGCAGAAGATCGCCAGGGCGTCGCGCAGGTTGTGCAGGCGCACACCAATGCCGAGATCGGCTTTATAGATCAGGGGGCGGATGTAGATATCTTGTTTCCAATCGTCGGCACGGATCAGATCGACGGTGATCTGGATCAGCGCCTCTTCGTCATACGGGACCTCCATGCACATCATGCGCGCCGAATTGAGCAATCGGCGATAGTGATCAGAGGGACGAAAAATGAAGAGCTTCCCCTGCTCTTCATTCCAGTAGGCGCGCAAGCCTCCAAAGACAGCAGTGCCGTAATTGAAAGCATGAGTGGCAATGCTGATGCGGGCTTCTTCGAAGGGGACAATTTTGCCCTCAAAGAAGGCATAGCGGGTAGGTAGGGACATGGTCACCTCCAAAAGGGTTGTAACCTGCAGGGTGATTATACCTTATGTGAGGTTGGGAGTTCTCTCGGCTATGACCTGTGGAACGTTTTTCGGCCATCGGTTGTCCAGGCATATTCCCGAAAGTGTGGATAAGTCGGTAAAAACTGTGGAGAAACGGGGATTGGCTGTGTATAACTCTCGTCACGGAATCGTATTCCTGGCAATATAACCGAGAACACCCCCATATATACGAGAGCCTGCAGAAATGCAAAAAATGGGCTGAGGTTTGCGATTTTTCTCCACAAGAGGCGCTGTGGAAAAGGAAACCCTAGATATGGGGAGGGCCAATGGCAAGATCGCCAGGGATGGCGCACAAGAAACGCGCGCAGGCGCTTTCCACATTTTCCACAGGCCCTACTGCGGCTACGGTTTACACATTGATTCCATTCAAAAATCATGCGGATCGAATAGGACATGGACAAACATGTCTGATGGCCTTGAGATGGTCGTCTCGATCCCGGCTCGATTGGAAAAACCATGCCTTGCCACAGGGTGGAGCAAATAAGACACGGACGAACACGGAGCACCCGCGGTAATCCCTATGCTGTGCATGAATGGGCTTGGGGTGGAACGAGGATCGAGAAAAGATGCCATCTTATCTCGAGAAATTTTTCTGGTACATTATAATGTCTGCTCTGGTGATGATCGTACGATGGTAATGGGACCGAGATGTTTGAATACGATCTCCTGATCCTTGGAGGCGGGCCGGCTGGACTTTCGACGGCGCTCCATCTGGCGCAGATGGAGCCGGGTTTCTGTGCTCGCGTGGCAATTCTGGAAAAAGCGCATTATCCGCGCCCTAAGCTATGCGCCGGGGGCTTGACGAGAGATGCAGAATGGATTTTGGAACGGCTGGGACTGAATACGGAAGAAGTGCCCCATGTGGATATACCGATGGTGCGTTTTCGCTTTGAAGACGCTGTGCTGACTTTTTCGATCCCCGGCGGACATGGATTGCGGGTGGTTCGTCGAAATGTGTTTGATGCCTGGTTGGCAGATAAGGCCCGTCAGCGCGGGCTGCAAATTCACGAGGGGGTACAGGTTCAAGATGTTCACCCGGAGAAGGATGCGGTGACCGTGATCGCAGGGGAAGAGACCTGGCGAGCGAAAGTGGTGATCGGTGCAGATGGGGCTAACAGTGTGACGCGGCGAGCCATCTTCCCTCTGCGGCCGATAGCGACGGCGCGTACACTGGAAACGCTTGTCCCTTGTGATCTGGAAATACATCCGGCAGCAGAGTGGGCGGAGTTCGACCTTTCGTGCTTGGCGCAGGGTATTGCCGGTTACATTTGGGATTTTCCCACCCAGGTTGAGGGGCGCGCGATGCATTGCTGGGGAGTCTACGATACCAATTTGCTGGCGGGATTTGCCCGTCCACCTTTGAGACAGGTGTTGCGAGAAGCCCTAAAACGGGATTTTGAATTACAGAGTCATCCCATTCGCTATTTTGTACCTTGGCAGCCGCTCTCGCGACGGCGGGTTTTGCTGGTAGGCGATGCTGCCGGCGTGGATGGGTTGCTAGGGGAAGGAATCGGAGTCGCGTTGGGTTACGGGAGGATAGCAGCAGAGACGATAAAGGATGCCTTCAAGCGGGGGGACTTTTCCTTTGAGGAGTACCGCCGACGGTTGTTCACCAGCCGCCTGGGAAGGATGCTTTTGTTCCGTTGGGCACTGGCTCAGGTGCTCTATCGTTTGCCCTGGCCTCCATTGCAGCGCTTCCTTTGGGGACGGCTCTCTCCGTTGATCCTGTGGATGGCCCAGCATGGAGTGATAAATTGGGCGGCGGAGAGATAAATGAGCCTTGGAGCGACTCTCGGCAAACAGGTCGGATAGCGAAACACGAATGAGTGGAGTGCGAGGGGTCGCTCTTGGGCAGACGCTGTGTTTGCTGTACACTCAATACACTGCGTAAATTATGACTCCATTCTGACGGAAAACAGGGAACAGGTGGCGCTCGAATTTTTCCAGCTGCACGCGGTAGGTGAGATACTCCAGATCCCCCACATAGATATAGCGAATGCCGTATTGTTGCAGGATACGCTGGGCTTCTTCCCAGGAATCGGTTTCGTAAAGGCGACGGATGTCTTCCTGGCGCGTGCCCTGGGGGGCGGCGCTGCCGCGCCATTGTGATTCGTGACCAGGCCAGTTGAGCACCGCGGGCAGGCCGGTGTAGGTGGCGATGCGACCGTAATCCGTGTAACTGCCGCCCACCGCTTCGGCGAGGGTGCCGAAGGGAGCACGTTGCAGGTAGCGGATGGCCGCTGCTTCTGCCGGCCGCAAGCGCTCCAGGCGACGGAAATCGTCCAAGGTGAGGGCGGGCAACGAAGTCAGGCCGCCGGTTCGATCCCACCAGCCGAGCACAGGGTAGATCAAGCCGGCCAGGAGTGCCAGGATGACCAGGGCAAGCAGCGCACGGCGAGAATGTTGCTCGCCGAGGAACAGGACGGTGGCATAGGCGGCGGCCAGGCTCAGGAAAATCCAGGCTTGGTAATAGAACTTGAAGACCGTGTTCATGCGCCAACCGAATTGATCTCCCAAGTAGAAGAAATCCGGAAGGGCGATCCAAAGCACGCCGATGCCGCTCAAAAGGGCAAAGAAGCCGGCGGCGAGGGAGGATGGCTGCTCGGAGAGAGGGCGGAGGTGTTTCCAGAAGTGTGCCGTAGCAAGCGAGAACAGGGCAAAAAGGCTGAGGTCACCGAATCCGTAGATCAGGCGGCGCTCCAGGGCGGTGCGGAAAATCTCTCCCCAACTAGGGACTCCCTGGAGGCTGAGAAACGTTGCGGCGGCGGATGGAACGAGATAGGCAAGCAACAGCGCCATTCCCCAAGAAAGCAGGAAAAAGAGGAGAAACAGCAAGACACTGCCACCGAGGGCGATCTTCCAGGTTGAGCGTTCCTTTTGCCAGAAAGGCCTCTGACTCCAGAGATAGGCGAAAAGCGGAACGAAAAGTGACCCGAACATGACCCACAAGTGGGCGCCACGCGTCGGGTTGACCAGGTTCGGTAGGATGCCGCGCGCTTGAGAAGAGAAGCCAACGAGGAACGGCAAGTAGAGCAACACCGCGCTCAAGACGAGCGCCGCAAAGAGCAGCAGGCTCTCTTCCAGGGCCTGCCATATCCCGGAGTGGAAGCGCAGGCGGTGCAGGACGAACGCCGCACTCAGCAGGAGAGCGATGATGAGCACATCCCAGGTGTTAAGGAAGGCCAACCCACCCAGGAGTAAACTGAGCAGGAAGAACAAGCGCCACGAGAGCCAGGGGAAGTGTTCTTGCGCCTCTTTCTGCAGGTAGAGCCCCAAGGCCAGGCCGATGCCCAGCAGGGTATAGGGGATGTTCAGCACGTGGGGATGCAGGTCGCCGAGCAGGAAAGAGAAGAAAGGGAATTCGTCAATGATCTCTTGCGGTGCGCCTTGCAATGTGTAATCCTGTACGACGCGTGAGGCGCGCCACCACCACCAGTAGCGCTGGGGTAGCCAGCCCAAGGGTTGCGCTGGCGGCTGGTTCAGATCGCGCAGATCGAGCCAGCGCCAGAAGTTGAAGGCGGAAGGAGCCTCGCTCCAGAAGAGGCCGGTACGGTGGAGGACCTCTAGCAGGCCTTCCCAGTTGGAGAGGAGAAGCAAGAAAAGCGGCGCCAGAAGTGCCAATCGGTGCAGGGACTTTTTCTGCCCGTTGTAATGCAGGCTTAGCAAGTCAAACAAAATGGCGTGGGAAGATTGGGCGGCCAGGGCAAAGGTGAGCGCGGTCATCAGGTTGTGGGCCACGCTGCCCCAAACGCCGCTCAGACGGGCAAGCAATGCCGTCAGGATGTAGCCGAAGTAGTAATAGGAGATGGCATAGCCGGAGAGCCAAGGATCGGGTGGCGGGAAAGAAGGAGCGCGCAGGATGGCGTTGATGAAGGCTAGCTCCATGGGCTTTTCGGTGCCGACTAGATCGGGGTTGGCGGCACGCAAAAGGGCCAGAAAAGCAAAAGCAAACAGGAACAAAGCTTCGGAGGTCCAAAGGACGCGCCGCTGCACTTGCGCCCAGGACAGGATTTCGCCCAGGGAGCGGCGCGCCTGCTCCGGCCAGGATCGGGCCCCGTCGTCTTTTCTCCCTGAAAAAAGTGCCCATGCACTCAGCCCGGCCAGCAGGATCAGAGCCAGCACCGCTCCGCCGACATCGTTTTGTAAAAGGCCTAACGAAGCACCGATCCAGAAGAGATAGCCCCAAAGGAGCAGGCCGGCCGGGCGTGCCAGACCATAGCCGCGACCGGGCAGGGAGGGAAGCAGGCGATAGAGCAAGGGAAAAGTCAGCCACCCGATCAGGGTGCTCAGGAGGTACCAGAGGAGAAAAGTGAGCATCAGCGGAAGAGGGGATACTTTTGTGGGGCGACTTCGTGCATCATTTCGTAAACGGCATCAAAGATGCTTTCGGCATTCGGCTTGGACCAGTAGTCGCCATCCGAGCCGTAGGCCGGGCGATGCTCTTTGCCAGGCAGGGTGCGCGGCGGGGAGTCTAGCCAGTAGTACCCGCCTTGCTTTTCGATCACTTCCTGGAGCATGTAGGCGGTGGTGCCGCCGGGCACATCTTCATCTACGAAGAGGATGCGGTTGGTTTTCTGCAGGGATTCGAGAATGCGTCCGTGACGATCAAAGGGCAGGAGGGTTTGGACGTCGATCACTTCGACTTCGATGCCGACTTGGTGGAGTTTTTCGGCGGCATCCAGCGCAATGCGGCAGCAGGCGCCATAGGTGACCAGGGTGACATCGTGACCCGGTCGCAGGACCTCCGGCACGCCCAGGGGAACGGTGATCTCGCCGATGTTTTCCGGCAGGCGCTCGCGCACGCGGTAGCCGTTGAGGACTTCGATGACTACGGCCGGTTCTTCGGCCTGGAGCAGGGTGTTATAGAAGCCAGCGGCGCGGGTCATATCGCGAGGGACGCAGACATACATGCCACGCACTAGGTGGATCAGACCGGCCATGAGCGAGCCGGAGTGCCACACGCCTTCGAGGCGATGGCCGCGCGTGCGTACGATGACCGGCGCTTTCTGCCCGCCGGCGGTGCGCCAATGCAGGGTGGCCAGATCGTCGCTCATGATCTGCAGGGCGTAGAGCAGGTAGTCCAGGTATTGAATTTCGCAGATCGGCCTCAGGCCGCGCATGGCTAGGCCGATGGCCTGTCCCAGGATGGTTGCTTCGCGAATGCCGGTGTCGCTGATGCGATATTCGCCGTATTTTTCCTGCAGGCCGCGAAAGCCTTGGTTGACATCTCCGAGCCGCCCAACGTCTTCGCCAAAAGCCACCAGGCGGGGTTCACGGGCGAAGGCGGCATCGAAGCAGGCATTGAGGATTTCAAAGCCGTAGACCGAGGGGGAGTCTTCCCGATAGCGCGGCGGGACCTCGGGAACTTGGAGGGCTTCACCGCTATACAGGAAGGAATCATAGCGCTGCTCGTTGACCTTTTCCTGTTCTCGCTTCCATTGGATGAGGATTTGCTTGGAGGGATGATGATCGTGGCGGAGCAGGCCGAGGGCCTCGTGGGCGGCGGCGTGGACATCGCGACGGAGGGGATAGGCAATGTTGGCCAGGCGCGTGCGGATCTCGTTGAGCGCCGCAGCGTTGGCGGATGTGGTGGTGATTTCATCGAGCATATCCAGCACCTGCTGGCGCTCTTCCAGGATCGGCCGCTGATAAGCTTCCCAGGCCTCCTTGCGCACGGATTCGACATAGGCGCGGTCTTCGGTTTCCCAGGCGACGATCTCGGCTTCGGAGGCGATGTTGCTGGCGATCATCCATTCGCGCATTTTGTGAATGCAATCGTATTCTTCTTCCCATTTCAAACGTTCCGGCGATTTATACCGTTCATGCGAGCCGGACGTGGAGTGGCCCTGCGGCTGGGTCAACTCGGTGACGTGCACGAGGGCCGGAATGTGATACTGACGGGCGATCTCGGCGGCCGTTTGGTATACCTCATAAAGGGCCGGGTAGTCCCAACCGCGCACCTGGTAGATATCATAGCCATGTTGGCAAGCTTCCTGTGGGCAGGGTTCGCGTTCAAAGCCTTTCAGGATGGCGGCGATGTTCTCTTTAACCATTTGGAACTGGTTGGGGACGGAAATGCCGTAGCCATCATCGTAGATAGAGATCACCGCCGGGGCTTTGAGCACGCCGATGGCGTTTACCGACTCCCAGAAGAGACCTTCGGCAGTGGAGGCGTTGCCGATGCTGACCCAGACCACTTCTTCGCCGTTGCGGGAGAATTGTGGATATTGTTTCAGCCCTTCGATATGGCGATAGAGCACCGAGGCATACGCCAGACCAACGGCATGGGGCATTTGGGAGCCGGTTGGTGAGAGATCGGCGGCGACATTATACATTTCGACTTGTGGTTTCCAGCGGCCATCAGCCTCAAACATACGCGAGGCGAAGTGGTTGTTCATCATTCGTCCGGCGGTGTTCGATTCGTATTGCAAATCGGCATGGGCATAGAGCTGGGCGAAGAATTCATGCAGGCTCATCACCCCCAGAGCGAACATCCAGGTCTGATCGCGATAGTAGCCGGAGCGCCAATCTCCCTTGCGAAAGGCGCGGGCGATGGCGATATTGACCAATTCTTTCCCATCGCCGAAGATGCCGAACTTGGCTTTGCCGCTCAGCACCTCGCGTCGTCCGATCAGCGAGGTCTGGCGGGAACGATACGCCAGACGATAATCTTGGATGATCTCCTCTGGCGGAAGCGGAAGGAACGTTTTTTGCGTGGGCATATCTCCCTCGGATGCCGGGGTGATGGGAAAGGATAAACTTGAGAAAGCGGAGTAGATTATACAATAAGTGAAGGACTTTTTGCAGTGAGCTCAACAATGAAAAACCATAATATTCTATTGGGGCTTGACAACCGCCGCATTTTGGTATACAATGATACAAAGATACAATGATACAATCTGCTGCGTTCGCTCTTGCTCGATCGATTCATCTGGATTTTCGTTCCGATGTGCCGCTCTACTTGCAGATTGTTGAGCAGGTGCGTGATCTGATCGCGCGGCAGGAATTGCGGCCGGGCGATCAGCTGCCGACAGTTCGTGCCTTGGCGACCGAATTGCGCATCAATTTCAACACCGTGGCACGTGCCTATCGCATTTTGGATGAAGCCGGATTGATCTCGACCCAACAAGGGCGTGGCACATTCGTCAGCGAGATCTCGCCGCCCGCAGAATCGCCGACGCGGCAGGAAGCCCTGCGCTCGCTGGTGGAACGCTTTGTCTCCCAGGTGCGTGCGCTGGGTGTATCGGATGCAGAGCTGATACAAGCCCTGGAGCAGGCTCTGCGCGAAGCGAATACCTCGAATTGAATTTTGGATCGCGACCTGTTACTCATACTTCGAAAGGAGGATCCCATGGAAAAACGCTCTCTCTTTTCGCGCGAGTCCCGTCTGCGCACCAATGTCGAAGTCCGTATTCCACCGATAGCTGTGATGCTGTTCATCTTGATCCTGTCCATAGTGATCGCCGTTGCGGCTTTGTTGGAGAACCGCGTTTCTGAGTCGTTTTTGGCGGCCTGGGTAACTTTGGGCAGTCTGCTGGCGCTGTATGTGCTTTTTGCCTTAAAAGTGGCCGCTCAGTGGGAAAAGGCCGTGGTCTTGCGCTTGGGTCGTTTCCATAAGCTGGCCGGGCCGGGACCTTTTTGGATTGTGCCGATTCTGGATACGATCCCTTCCTGGATCGACCAGCGCGTCATGGTGACGCCTTTCTCGGCGCAAAAGACGCTCACCAGGGATACCGTGCCGGTGGATGTAGATGCCGTGCTTTTCTGGGTAGTCTGGGATGCGGAAAAGGCGGCGCTGGAGGTTGAGAATTACCGCGTTGCGGTAGATTGGGCGGCGCAAACGGCGCTGCGCGATATCATCGGGCGCATGATGCTTGCCGATATTCTGATCGGGCGCAGTGCGATGGATGCCGAATTACAGAAAGTGATCGATGAGCGCACTGCTCCGTGGGGCGTCACCGTGCAATCGGTGGAGATCCGCGATATTGTCATCCCGCAGGAGTTGGAAGATGCGATGAGCCGTCAGGCGCAGGCGGAGCGCGAACGCCAGGCACGGGTGATCCTGAGCGAATCGGAAAAGCAAATTGCCGCTTCTTTCGCCGAGGCAGCCAAGGCCTATGAGAACAACCCAACGGCGCTTCACCTGCGGGCGATGAATATGCTCTTTGAGGGGCTGAAAGAGAAAGGCGCCCTGATCATTGTTCCTTCTTCCGCCGTGGACACGATGAACCTGGGCGCTCTGAGCGGTTTGACTGCTTTGGCTCAGACGGCGGCGAAACAGGAGTGAGATGTTTCACGTGAAACTTTCTTCTAAGGAGGTCGCTATGTCTACCCGATTGACCCTCGTACTTTCCCTTTTGCTGATCCTTGGGGTTCTGATTCTGGGGATGGCATTCTGGTCGCGCCTTCCTGATCCGATGGCTTCACACTGGAATGCCAGGGATGAGGTGGATGGGTATATTTCCCGCTTCTGGGGTGTTGCGCTCACACCGCTTATTGCCCTGGGAATGCTGGGACTGTTCCTGCTCATCCCGCAGATCGATCCGCTCAAGGCCAATATTGCCGCATTCCGCTCGACCTTCAACTTGCTGATTTTCTTCTTCATCCTGTTCCTGTCCTACCTGCACCTGCTGACTTTGCTCTGGAACCTGGGGTATCGTTTCGCCATGAGTCGGGCATTGTTGCCGGCGATGGGCTTGCTCTTCCTTTTCATCGCGCAGCTGCTCCGTCAGGCGAAGCGTAACTGGTTCATCGGTATCCGCACTCCCTGGACCTTGAGCAGTGAGCGCGTTTGGGAAGAAACCCATCGTTTGGGAGCCGTGCTCTTCGCTGTGTGCGGTCTCTTGACGATCGTTGGAGGTTTCCTTGGGCAAATGTTTGCCCTGTGGTTTGTCCTTGGTCCCCTCGTCCTGACCTCGATTTTCCTTATCGTCTATTCCTACGTGCTCTATCAGCGCGAGGCTCAAGGAAAGTAGGAGATGTTCGCCCAATAAACCCTTGGGGATGAGAGATAACACAACGAACAGGCTGGAGACAGATGTAAGCCTTCCGTACTTCCTTTGTCCTCCAGGCCTGTTCGCTTTTTCCATCTGTGCGTGGGGGATTCCGAAAGGTTTGTTGGAGCAAACTCTGAGGCGAGGAGATAGAAATCCCCGATTTTGTGATTGCCCAATTGTTCGGTTAAATTCTTGGAATGTCGTTAGGTGAAGCAGTTAGGTTTTCTGTTCCCGAAAGAAGTCTGCGTCGGAAACATCTTATCACCAGGCTTCGTGGAGTGGACAAGAAAGAACACAATCTTTTTGAAGTCAATAATCTCGCTAAGCCGATGATCTTTGGTAGAATTTATCTGTTTCTGGCAGGAGCGAGCGTTTCAGCGCTTGTGCCGAATTTGGATCAGTCTGCGGTGTTTGTAAGATCAATCTGGTAATTTGTTACACTTTCCTGTTGCTGAGAAGATACGAAAAGGGTTGCCGTTCTAAGCCTATGGACATTTCTGCAGCGAATTACAAAGAATTTTCGCCGAAAATGACTCCAAGTATGCTTTTGGCGCTCAGACCTTTCTGGAGGGAAGTCCGTATTTTCAATCCTGTGAACCTATCTTTCTTTTTTGCAGTGGAGTCATTCCTGTTTTGTCGGAGGAACTATGCAACCATCGTCTCCCAGACGTTTATTGGCTGTTCTGGCCCATCCGGATGATGAGTCCTTTGGGATGGGTGGCACGTTGGCGCTCTACGCGCGGCGTGGCGTGGAGGTCTATCTCATCTGCGCAACGCGCGGCGAGGCCGGTGATGTAGCCGATCTGAAGGGCTATGCTTCGGTGGGCGATCTGCGCCAGGCAGAATTGGAGTGTGCGGCCCAAGTCCTGGGTTTGAAGGAAGTCCATTTCCTGGGATATCGCGATTCTGGAATGCCGGGAAGCCCGGATAACGATCATCCTCAGGCGCTGATTCGCGTACCGCTGGACGAGGTAGCGGCGCGCATTGTTGCCTACATGCGCCGCATTCGGCCACAGGTTGTGGTCACTTTCGACCCAATCGGTGGCTATCGTCATCCCGATCATATCCATATTCATCGGGCGACGGTTTTGGCTTGTGAGCGTTGCGCCGATCCCGATTTTTATCCGCAGGCCGGTTCCCCTTTTCAACCCCTAGCGCTTTATTATCACGTCTTTCCCCGCTGGTTCTTACGTTGGATGGTTTTTTGGATGCGGCTGTTCGGCAAAGATCCTCGCCATTGGGGGAGGAACGGAGATATCGATCTGGTCTCTCTGGCCGAAGTGGAATTTCCAACCCATGTACGCATCCATATTCGCTCTGTACTGAGGATCAAAGATCAGGCGGGTGCTTGTCACGCCAGCCAGGGCGGAGAGGCGCGGCGCAGCCTATTGGATTGGCTCGAATACCTGATTGGGGGGCATGAGGATTTTATGCGCGCCCATCCGCCGGTGAACGGCCGCTTCCGGGCTTCTGATCTCTTCGATGTGTGACGAGAGCCGAGGCGGTAGATGAGAATTACTGCATCCGACGTGCCCAGAGCGCCAACATGACCAGAGCATAGATGCGCTTGCCGTGATCGGCGCGGGCACGAACGTGTTCCTCCAAAAGCTGCTTCAGCACGGGCCGATTGAACCATGTGGCGAGCGGTGAGTGAGGATCGAGGAGCAATTCGCTTGTCCATTCCCGAAGTGGGCCACGAAACCATGCGGCCAATGGGATGCCGAACCCCTGTTTCCCCCGGCCACGTAAACGCGGTGGAAGCATATCGGCAAAAGCGCGGCGCAAGAGGACCTTGCCGGTGCGTCCGCGAATTTTCATCTCATCCGGCAGACGGGCAGCCCATTCCATCAGTCTGTGATCGAGAAACGGTGAGCGCCCCTCGAGCGAGGCGGCCATGGTCATGCGATCGGCTTTGACCAGCAGATCGCCCGGTAGATAGGTGTGGAGATCGGTATAGAGGGTGCGGTCCAATCGGGAGCCGTTTGCGGCTTCAAAATGTTCGAGGAAATAACGCTCGGCGTTTTGAGGTGACCATTGGGACCAGCATTCGGCTTTCCATAAGGCGGCACGTTGAGAAGGTGAGAAGTAGGAGCTCCAGCGTAAGAGACTGGCACGAGGATCCACCTGTGGGAGTTGCTCTAAGCGTTTCAATCCGTTGATCAGGCTCTGGCCGGCCGGACGGTTGGAAGCATCGGGGAGGAGGTGCACGAGGCGCGGCACAAGACTACGGGTCAGGAAACGAGGCGTTTGGAGATAGCGATCGGCCCAACCGTCTAGCCAGTAGCGATGATAGCCGGCAAAGGCCTCGTCGCCACCGTCGCCGTTCAATGCTACGGTCACATATTGACGGGTGAGACGCGAGAGGTGGTAAAGTGGTAGGGCCGAGGGATCTGCAAAGGGTTCACCGAAGTGAGCGAGGAGTGTTTCCAGGGTGGCTGGTAGATCGCCATAACGCAAGATGAATTCGTGGTGATCGGTGGCATAGCGCTCGGCCACGGCACGGGCATAGGCCAGCTCGGAGAAAGATTCCTCCTCGAAGCCGACCGAGAAAGTCTTTACCGGCTCGCTGTTCAGCTCGGCCATCAGGGCAACGATGATGCTGGAATCGATGCCGCCGCTCAGATGCGCACCGAGGGGCACTTCGCTGATCAGGCGCAGACGCACAGCCTCTTTGAGGCGGAGGCGCAGTTCTTCGGCCAGCTCGGCCTCGCTTGCCTGCCATTTGGGCTGATAGGCCAGGTCCCAATAGCGCTCGATGCGCAGTTGACCGTTTTCCCAGATCAGGAAATGCGCCGGTGGGAGTTTGTATATGCCTTGATAGGCGGTGAGCGGATCGGGGATGTATTGCAGGCTTAGATAGAGGTCAATGGCTTCCAGATGGATTTCGGGGCGGCGAGGCAGGCCGATTCGGAGAGCCGATAGTTCAGAGGCGAAATAGAGCGTGCCATCCTGGACGGTGTAATAAAGCGGTTTTTTTCCCAGTCGATCGCGTGCCAGGAAGAGGCGGTTTTTGCGCCGATCCCAAATGGCAATGGCAAACATGCCGCGCAGGTGCTGCAGTGCGGCTTCCTCTTCATCTTCATAAAGGTGCAGGATGCACTCGGTATCGCTATGGGTACGAAAGCGGTGACCGCGGCGTTCAAGTTCTGGGCGCAGTTCCAGGAAATTGTAGATTTCGCCGTTGAAGACGATCCACAGCGATTTGTCCTCGTTTGCAATCGGTTGATCGCCCCCCTGCACGTCAATGATCGCCAGTCGCCGCATGGCCAGCCCTACGCCTTCGTCGGTATAGAAACCTTCGCCATCGGGGCCGCGATGGTAAATGGCGGCGTTCATGCGCTGCAAGAGCGCAAGGTCAGGGCGTTGCCGCGAGGCGGGGGAGATGCCGCAGATGCCGCACATAGATCAGGGAGCAGCAGATGGTGAGAAATGCTTGCAGAGCGCTGCGATCATTTTACAGTCCGAGGAAAGTCCGTGTTTAAACCCATTCCGATTTTCTCTCTGGGGGTGCTGTGGAGAGAGCGCATGGCTATGGGGAGAGAGGTTTTCACGCGTTCGGATTATACTCCACGCACCTGCTGAAGCAGATCAAAGTACCGTTGCGCAGCACTTTCCCAGGAATAATGTGCCCGTACCCGTTCCAGCGCGGCGTTGCCCATCTGGCGGCGCAAGTCGGCCTGGACCAGGAGGGGGCGCAGTGCTTCCCGAAGCGTCGCAGCATCTTCGGGCGGGACGAGGCGTCCGGTCACTCCATCCAACACCAGCTCTTCACTGCCGGCGATGCGCGTGGCAATGACCGGCAGGCTGGCAGCCATGGCCTCGAGCACGGCATTCGGCATGCCTTCGTGTCGGGAAGGGAACAGGAAGAGATTGGCGCGGCGATACCATTCGATCAGCGCCGGGCGTTCCAGCCAGCCCAGGAAGTGCACGCGTCCTTGCAGACGGTGTTCCTGAACCAGCGCTTCCAGTGTGGCGCGATGGGGCCCATCGCCGGCGATATACCATTCCCATTCCAGGTCCTGCAAATCGGCCAGGGCGCGCAGGGCGAGATCGAGGCCTTTCTGATAGACTACCCGTCCTACCGAGAGCAGGCGTGGTGGTGACCATTCGCGTGCTTCAATCGCATAATCTTGCCAGCGTACGCCGTTGGGGATGATCGGGATTTCGATCCGCGGCTCGAATTGTAGTGCCAATTCATGCAATCCCTGACTGTTGGCTACGACTGCCCCGGCCTCGTGCCAAATGCGGCGTAGGAAGGGGCCGATCAGGCGATGGTAGGTTTTGAAATCGTAGGGACGGAAGCCGGGCACATCCCCGCCGCGTAGGGAAACGATATAGGGAATGCCGTAGATCTTTTTCAGCACCCAGGCTACGGCGCCGCTGGGGACGCCGAAAAACGCTAGAGTGACATCTGGCTTGAGGCGCGGCACGCGGCTCAAGGTCCAAAACGAGGCGCTGATGATGAAAGCAATTTGCTCAAGGGGGCCGGAACGATCCGGTCGGCGGCGCAACGCCGGGATGCGGTAGATTTCTCGTCCGTTTTGTTTTTCATGGTGCGGCAGCTTGCCGGAATGGGCGGTCACGATGGTTACGCGTGCCCCCATGGTGGTCAGGGCCTGTGAAAGGTGCGCGCTGGCGTTGCCGGCACCACCGCCGATGGGAGGGTATTCGCTGTTGAGGAGCAGAATGTGCATTGTTATTTAGGGAAATTGATGCGTTCGCGAATAGTGTAGGTGGGTTTGCCCTGTGCTTCGTGATAGGTGCGCACGAGCAATTCGGCGATCAGCCCCATGAGTACGGATTGAAAGCCCAAGATGAAGAACATGGCACTCATCTGGAAGAAAGGCGAACCGAGCACGGCGACGCTGAAGAAGACCCGGCGGATGAATAGGAAGAGAAGCATGAGCGCGCTTAAGCTCATGAGCAGGATGCCGGTTCCGCCGAACAAGTAGATCGGTTTATTGGAGTAACTGAGCAGGAACTTCACGGTGAACAGGTCGAGGATGACCTTGATGGTGCGCTCCAAGCCGTATTTGGCTTTGCCGAATCGCCGTGGGTGGTGGCGGACGACGATCTCCGTAATGCGCGCACCTACGGCATGGGCATAGACCGGAATGAAGCGGTGCATTTCGCCGTATAGGCGAAAGCCGCTCAGGACTTCGCGGCGATAGGCCTTGAGGGTGCAACCGTAATCGTGCAAATGGACGCCGGTCACCCAGGAGATGAGCGCATTAGCCAGACGGGATGGGATGGTGCGGGTGAGCGGGTTATCCTGCCGATTTTTGCGCCAGCCGCTGACCACGTCGTACCCTTCCTCCAATTTAGCCAGGAGCAACGGAATATCGGCGGGATCGTTTTGCAAATCGGCATCCAGCAGGATGACGATATCGCCCGTAGCGTGATCGATACCGGCAGCGATAGCGGCCGTCTGCCCGAAATTGCGGCGGAAGGCGATCACGCGCATGTGTTGTGGGTCACGCTCGACCAATTGGCGGAGGATATTCAGGCTCTCATCCTGGCTGCCATCGTCCACGAAAATCGCTTCCCAGGAATGGGGCAGTTGATCCAGTGTCTGCTGGAGGGCATCGAAGAGCAAGGGCAGGTTTTCCTGTTCGTTATAGACGGGGATTACGATGGAGAGATGCATATTGACCTCATGGAACAGTCAGCGTCGCCAGCTCATCGTTTCAACCTCTCCAAATCCGCATCCACCATCATCGTGACGAGCTCCGGGAACGAAACACTCGGCTCCCAGCCTAATTTCGCATGCGCTTTGGAAGGATCGGCCACCAGCAGGTCCACTTCGGCCGGGCGGTAGAAGCGCTCATCCTGCACGACGAAATCGCGATAGTCCAGCCCCACATGCTCAAACGCCAGCTCACAGAATTCGCGCACTGAGTGTGTCTCGCCTGTGCCGACGACGAAATCCTCTGCCTGTTCTTGTTGTAACATAAGCCACATCGCCTGCACGTAATCGCCAGCAAAGCCCCAATCGCGACGGGCCTCCAAATTGCCCAGGCGAAGCTCCTTTGCCAACCCTAGCTTAATACGTGCCACGCCATCGGAAATCTTGCGTGTGACGAATTCCAACCCCCGCCGCGGGCTCTCGTGATTGAACAAAATGCCCGAAGCCGCGAACAGACCGAAGGATTCGCGATAATTCACCGTGATCCAGTGCCCATAGACCTTCGCCACGCCATATGGACTGCGCGGATAGAACGGCGTCGTCTCGCGTTGCGGCACTTCCAGCACCTTGCCGAACATCTCACTCGAAGAAGCCTGGTAAAAGCGGATCTTCGGGTTGACGTAGCGGATGGCCTCCAGCATGCGCGTCACCCCCAAGGCCGTTACCTCAGCCGTCAGTGCCGGCTGATTCCAGGAAGTAGGCACGAACGATTGCGCCGCCAGGTTGTACACTTCATCCGGTTCGTATTCCTCCAAAATCCCTAGCAACGAGCCCTGATCGTGCAAATCCCCTTGCACCAGCGTGATCTGATCCAGCAGATGCTGAATGCGCTCATAATTATGCGTGCTGGCGCGGCGAACCATGCCCACCACGCGATATCCCTTTTGTAAAAGGAACTCGGCTAAATACGAACCATCCTGTCCGGTAATTCCGGTGATAAGAGCAGTTGGCATAGGAAACTCCTCATGACAAAATTCAACCCTCGAATTATACTAGACACCGTCATCCTTGAGCTGAGGCTTGGAAATGAAACAGCTGCTCCAAAATCTCAAAAGCGGTGAAACCTTTGTAGCCGAAGTGCCCATTCCCACGCCGCGGCATGGTCAGGCGCTGGTGCGCGTGGTCAATTCCCTGATCTCGGCCGGCACCGAACGCACCCTGGTCGAATTTGCCCAAAAATCCCTGCTCGGCAAAGCGCGAGCCCGCCCCGACCTGATGCGCCAAGTGATCCGGAAAATGCAGCGCGAAGGCCCACTTCCCACCCTACGGGCGGCCTTTGAGCGACTGGATCAACCCATGCCGCTAGGATATTCCTCCGCCGGCGTGATCGTTGCGCTTGGCGAGGGCATGGAAGGCTTCCATATTGGCCAACGCGTCGCCTGTGCCGGAGGCAATTACGCCGTCCATGCCGAATACAACATCATTCCCCGCAACCTGCTCACCCCCATTCCCGCAAACGTTGACTTTGAATCTGCTGCCTTTACCACGTTGGGCGCGATCGCCTTGCACGGCTTCCGCCTGGCCCAAAGCGAGATCGGCGAATCGGTAGTGGTCATCGGATTGGGATTACTGGGACTGCTCACGCTGCAGATCGCCGCCGCGGCCGGATGCCGCGTCCTGGGCATTGATCTGGCTCCGGAGCGCGTCGCCCTCGCATCTTCGCTGGGATTCCAGGCTGTCCTGCGTACCGAAGCAGAAGCCGCGGCCGAAGCGTTTACCCAAGCGCGCGGCTTCGATGCCGTCATCCTTTGCGCCGATACACCTTCCAACGACCCGGTGGAGTTGGCCGGCGCCATTGCCCGCCTGCGTGGACGCGTGGTGGCTGTGGGAGCCGTTGGGCAGACTCTACCCCGCAAGATCTATTACGAAAAGGAGCTCACTTTTGTCAACTCGCGCTCCTATGGACCCGGCCGCTACGATCCTCGCTATGAAGAAGAGGGTCAAGATTATCCCTATGCCTACGTGCGCTGGACGGAAGGACGCAACTTCGAGGCCGTCTTGAACCTGATGGCCGAAGGCAAGTTGCGGGTGCAACCGCTGATCACCCACCGTTTTCCCATCGAACAGGCGCCCCAGGCCTATGATCTGATCCGCGGCCGGCTTGGTGAACCTTTCCTGGGCGTCCTGCTCACCTATGGCACACCCACCCTCGAGTTGCCCACCGAGCGCCGTGTGGAATTCCCCGTTGCGGCCGAACCGCTCAAGGAATTCCGTCTTGGTCTGATCGGCGCCGGCAATTTCGCTCAGAATACCCTCCTCCCTGTGCTCCGGCGTTTTCCGCAGCTCACCCGCCTTGGTGTTGCTTCCAGCGGTGGAGTCCATGCCGCGCAGATCGCCCGCAAATTCGGCTTTGCCTATGCCACTTCCGAAGCGCGCAAAGTGATCGAGGATCCGCAGGTCAACCTGGTCGCCATCCTGACGCGCCACGATACCCATGTTCCGCTAGCGCTGCAGGCACTGGAACACGGCAAACATGTCTTTCTCGAAAAACCGCTGGCGATCGACGAAACGCAGCTCGAGGCCATAGAGCAAGCGTTATCACAGGCACAAACCCTGTTGAGCGTCGGCTTCAACCGGCGCTTTGCCCCTCTGGCCCGGCGACTGAAGCAACTCCTGAGCACTCGACGCGAACCGCTTTTCGCCCACTATCGCATCAATGCCGGCTATCTGCCCGGTGATCACTGGTTGCATCATCCCCGCCAAGGCGGAGGCCGGTTGATCGGCGAGGCTTGCCATTTTGTGGACTTTTTGGCTTTTCTGGCCGATGGGTTGCCCAAGCTGGTCAGCATTCGAGCTTTGCCGGATGGCGGCAAGTACCACCGGGATAACTTCACCCTCACCCTGCGTTTTGAGGATGGCTCCTTGGCCGTGCTGGATTATCTGGCGAATGGCGATCGTTCTTATCCCAAGGAACGGTTGGAGGTCTTTTGCGGTGGAGCGATCGCTGTCTTGGACGATTTCCGTCGTCTGGAATGGACGCAGGATGGACGGCGGCGGGTCTTTCGTTCGGCGCAGGATAAGGGTTGGTATGCCGAATGGGAGGCTTTCCTCCAGGCCTTGCGGCGGGGAGGTCCGCCTCCCATTCCGTATGAACAATTGATCGGCGTCACCCGCTTGACGTTGCAGGCGGCGCGTCAGCTCGAATGAGCGAACTCGCCGATGACGCGCGCCATGTGACGAGCGTGCTTTAGATACAGGTCAATGCGGATGTTCTCGTTCGGAGCGTGGGCGCGCGTATCCGGGTAGCCCAGGCCGGCCGTGGCGACGGGCAAGCCAAGATCGTGGACGAAGGGATAGATTGGCCCGGAGCCGCCGGTCATCGGCACCTTTTGCATCGGCACCCCGTAAACCAGGCGCGCTGTTTCTACTACCAGGTTGACGAACGGATCGTCCGGATCGGTGCGCGCCGGTGGCTCTCCGCCGAGGAAGTGGATTTGGACATCCGAAAAGCCCTCCCGGTCGAGGTGGGCGCGCAGCTTTTCCAGGATGTCCTGGGGATGCTGATCGGGCACCAAGCGGAAGTCCACCTTGGCCGAGGCCCGGGCCGGCAAAACGGTTTTTGCACCGGCTCCCTGGTAGCCGCTGGTCAGGCCGCAGATGGTGCAAGTGGGGCTGAAGACCTCCTCAATATGCAGTTCCGTGCCGCCTTTTAGGCCCTTGATGAATTCGCGCACTCCATAGCGCTGGCGGTATTCTTCCGCCACATCGGGCAGCGCGGCCATCAGCTCCCAATCGCGCGGCGAGGGTGGTCGCATCGCCTCGTAGAAGCCGGGGATGCGAATGCGCTCATCTGCCCCTTTCAGGCTGTTCAGCGCCCACACCAGTCGCCAGGCGGCGTTCGGGAAGATCGAACCGCCCAGGCCGGAGTGCACATCGGTGCTAGCCGTTTCAACGGAGAGCTCCACGTAGCAAATGCCGCGCAGGCCGAGGTATTGCATCGGCACATCGCGATGATCCACATAACCGAACTCCCAAACACAGGCATCGGCCTTCAATCGATCCTTGTGGCGCAGGATGAAATCGTGCAAATGCACGCTGCTGGTTTCCTCTTCCCCTTCGATGATGAACTTCACATTACAGGGTAATTCTCCTTCGGCATCCAGCAAGGCGTCCAGGGCGAAGAGTCGCGCCACCAGGTGACCTTTATCATCGCTCACGCCACGTCCGTACATCTTGCCATCTCGAATGCTGGGCTCAAAAGGCGGCGTTTCCCAAAGTTCTAGCGGTTCCGGCGGCTGCACATCATAGTGATTGTAGAAGAGCAGGGTCTTCTCGCTGCGCCCTTTGCGCTCGGCGAGCACCACCGGCGCGCCTTCCGTGGGTAGGATTTCCACCTGGAAACCACGTCGTCCTAGCATTTCGGCGACCAGCGCCGCGCATTCTTTTAGTCCCCAATTCTGCGCGGCAACGGAGGGTTGAGCAACCAGTCGTGCCAGCTCTTGCAGACTGGCATCCAGATGAGATTCCAGATAGGCGTCAATTCGGGTGTAATCGGTCATGGGAACTCCTTTTATGGGGGCTGGGGTAAGCCCATTATACTTGCATCTTCGGTACGTTTATGGGGCTTCGCCGACAAATTGCAGGGCGTATATCGCATCTGGGTAGCCTGGGCGGGCCTTGAGCGCGCGCCGCCAATCGGCGATGGCGCCCTTCAAGTTACCTTGGCGGTATAGTCCCCAACCGTGCCAGAGCAGGGCCTCTTCCGAGTTAGGGGTGCGCTGCAGGGTATATTCGGTCAGCGCCAGCAGGTCGGGGATGCGCCCGGAGTGAAAATAGGCGATGAACGGCCCGAATTGGTAGCGCGTCATCCGTTGCGGCAACCCGATCTGGCGTGCTCGATCGTAGGCGCGTGCGGCCTCGGCATAGCGCTCGAAATAGACCAGGTTCGTGCCGTAGTTGAACCAGGCAAAGGCGTTCTGGGGAAACTCTTCCGTCTCTTTGCGGCTTTGTTCCAGCGCGCCTTGACGGTTGGTATCGATATCCCAGTCCTCTCCCAATATGGAACGCAGGGTTTCTTCCTGCTCGGGGCGGTAGATCAGGAAATAGAGACGGTTGAACGGTTGCCAGTTGGCGTCCAGTTGGGCATAGTTAATTACCTGATCTGCGCCGTGATAGGAATCCTGGCCGATGAACGTGCCGCTTGGATCGTCGTAACCGGTGAGGAGTAGGTAATGTGCTGCCCAGTGATCGTCGTTCGGCCAGTAGCTCTCCTCGAAAATGAAAACTTCTTCGATGATCACCGGAAACCCGGCCGCTAGCAAGCGCTTGAGCCGCTGAATATTTCCATTGACGCGGAACTCTGCCCGCAACCAGCCGGCGTAATTGTTCACGTAATAGGCCATCTCTTCCGGGTTGACGTTGCGATCGGCGCGTTCCGGCTTGATAATCTTGGAAATATCGAACTGATCCCCTTGCCATCCGTACATGCGCAGTGCCATGCTCAGGGTGGCCGGTCCGCAGTTGTTCATATCCTGCTTTTCCCAGGCCGGAGCAGGCAGAAAGACCTGGGATGGTAAGGGTGGGAGGGTGGGAGTAGGAGTAGCCGGAGGCGCGGGAGTGTTTGGTGTGTTCGGCGTGGTGGGCGGAGGGAGCGGCGTGGGCGAAGGGAGGGCTTCGACCGTTGCCAGCGGTGTCGGAAATGGTTTCACTGGCACGATCAGCCCGCGTCCGTAGGTCACCAGGCGCTCGTATTCCCAGGCCAGCCGATCGCGGTGTCCGCTGAGATAGAGGCCCAAAGAAAGCAAGAAGAACAGCAAAGCGAAAAGCACGAGGCGTGGAGATGGTTTGGACATGAGACTCTCAGGAATGGTTTCGTTTTCCAGCTCTTAATCGCAGGCGCGCCGTTAAGAGAATGCCCCCCAGGATGGCGTAAAGCAACGGACGCAGGATTTGTCCCTGCAAACTCAAGGGATTCCCTTTTTGGGAAAGGGCAACATGGATCAACACGAACAGAAAGGCCAGGTAGACCAGGCGATGGAGCCGTTTCCAGTTATGTCCCAAGCGCTGTTTCCAGAGGTCAAACGAGGTCGCGCCCAGGGGGAGCAGGAGCAGAAATGCGGCAATGCCAAAGAGCAGGTAGCGTTTTTCGAGCACGGTGCGGACAAACGTGCTCCAGGCCAAACCGTAATCCAGGTGCACGAAGATCAGGGCGTGCAAGGTGGCGTAGAGCAGCGCGTAGAGACCGAGCCGCCGCCGTTGACGCAAAGCCTCCTGCCAGCCAAACCGGCGATGCAGCGGAGTGCAGGCCAGCGAAAGGAGCAAAAAAAGCATCGCACCGCGCCCGGTGCGGAGTTCCAGGCTTTGGATCGGGTTGGCGCCCAGCCGCCCGCTCAGCGCCTGCAGGAGCAAAAGCAGAAGACCGCCCCAGGCATAGCCGTGGATCAGCCAGGAAAGAGGAAAGCGGCGCGGCATCAGTAGTACTTGCTCAGGTCCATGCCGGCATAGAGCGCCGCCACTTCTTCAGCGTAACCGTTAAAGAGCAGAGTCGGGCGTTTCCCGATCTCGCCGATACGTCGTTCTGTCGCCTGTGACCAGCGCGGGTGCGGCACGTCTGGGTTGACATTGGCGTAGAAGCCGTATTCGTGTGGCGCGATCGTGGACCAGAAAGTTTTCGGTTGCTCTTCAACCAGCTCGATCTTGACGATCGCCTTGGCCGATTTGAACCCATACTTCCACGGGATTACCAACCGAATCGGAGCGCCATCTTGGGGCGGGAGCGGCGCGCCGTAGAGACCCGTAGCCAGTATCGTTAAAGGGTGCATGGCCTCATCCAGCCGTAACCCCTCGTAATACGGCCATGGGTAGAAGCGGGAGCGCTGACCGGGCATCTGTTCCGGCCGGTAGATCGAGACGAAACGCACGTAGCGCGCCGAACCGAGCGGCTCCACTTCTTTGAGCAAAGCGGCCAGCGGAAAGCCGTTCCAGGGGATGACCATGCTCCAGCCTTCCACACAGCGCAGGCGATAAATGCGCTCCTCAGTGGGGAAGCGCTTGAACAGGTCTTCCATAGCGTAGGTTTTTGGAAAACGGCACAGGCCGCCCACTTCCACAGTCCAGGGATGGGTTTCAAAATTCTGTGCCAGGCGGGCGACGGCCTCTTTTTGTTCGCTGAATTCGTAGTAGTTGTTGTAATTCGTGATCAGCTCATATGGGGTGAGGGCATCGCCACGCTCATCGGTTTGTTTCGTAGTCTGGAGCATGGGGGCGGGAGATTGCACCAACGACGGCGCGCAGGCCGCCAATCCCAGCCCACCGGCCAGGATGGCGGCCATCTTCAACACATCGCGGCGGGAGAAATAAAGATGAGAAGGGGTGATCTCCGAAGAGGGGATTTTAGGAGGGTGATAGACTTTCATGGGTTACCTGTAAACGAGATAGCCGAACACCGCACCACCGATAATCAGGAAAGCAGGATTGATCTTAGTGTAGGTGAGCAGGGCAAATGCGAAGAGGGTGATCAGGAGCTTATCCCAATCCTGGGAGATAGCCGCCGGCCAGCCCAATTTGCGCGCGCCGAAAACGCTCAGAGCCATATCGTAGGCCGTCCAAAGCAAAAAACCGACCACAATCGGGCGCACGACCTTGAGCATGGCCTGCACGGTGGGACTATCCTTGATGCCGAAGAAAAAGAGTACCATCACCAACATGAGCATGGTGGTGGGTAGCACGGTGCCGGTGACCGCAGCGATGGCGCCAGGCAGGCCGGCCAACTTATAGCCGATGAACGCCGAAACTTGAGGCGCAATGGGACCTGGCAGGGCGTTCCCTACGGCCACGGCATCGGCGAATTCTTCCGGCGTCACCCAGGGGATGGGATGGGATTGTCCCGGTGGGACCCACAGAGCGGAGGTCGTTTCCCGCTGCATCAGCGCCAGGGAAGCCGGACCGCCGCCCCAGGAGAACAGTGCCACGCGGGTGAAGACGACAAAGAGATCCCAAAGCAATTTCCAGTTCATCGTGGCCTCAGAGTTCCAAGAATGGACGTGCGAGTTCTACGACTTGCCGCAAGGTCAAAGTATCCATGGCAAAACGGGCGCCGGCCGTGGCATAGAGCTGCGGCAGGGGCACCGTACCGCCGAGCGCCAGCGCTTGGCGATAGCGGCGCAACGCTTCTGCCTGATCTTTGAGCGCTTGACCCCACACCTGGAAGGCGCCCAGCTGCGCCAGGCCGTATTCCACATAGTAGAAGGGAAGTTGGTGGATATGCAACTTGCGATGCCAGCCGCTCATCATCACGTCTTCCAGGCCGCTCCAATCGATCGCCGGGATGAAGCGCTGCCAGAGCTCAGCCCACTTAGCATCACACTGAGCGGGATCGGCGCCCTGGAAGGGGTTTTCATAGACCCAATGTTGAAAAGCATCCACCACGGCCATGAACGGCCAGAAGAGGATCGAGCGCTCCAAGTGTTCCTGGAAGGCCCGGCGGGCGTCCTGGGGCGCGTAGAATTCGGTCAGGTAAGGGGAGGCGAGCAATTCCATGCCCATGGAAGCGACCTCGCTGAATTCCATTGGTGAGCCCCACTGATGGTAATAGGGCAATCCCTGGCGCTCAAAATCGTGGAAGGCGTGGCCGCTCTCGTGGAGCAGGGTTTGCACATCATCGTGTATGCCAACGGCGTTCATAAAAATGAACGGGCGACGGCTTAGCGGTAGGTGGGTGCAATAGCCACCCGGTGCTTTGTTCTTGCGGTTGTCCAGGTCGAGCATGGATTCCTGGCGCATAATGCGGAAATACTCGCCGAGCTGTGGGTCCAGGCGATCGAAAATGGCCTGGGTTTTCTCTTTGAGCTCTTCCACATCGTGGAAAGGGCGCAGGGGCGGCTGAGTGCCATCTTCGACCGGGCGGCTATACCAGCCATCCACCAGGTCCCAGGGGCGCAGGCGATCCAGACCGAGCTTTTGGCGATGACGCTCGTAGATCTGGGTGGCGAGGGGGACGATGACCTCCTCGATGGCGCGATGGAAGGTTTTGCAATCTTCAGGGGTGTAATCGAAGCGTAGTTTGCCCTGCCATTGGTAGGCGCGGTAGTCCGGTTGATCGGCGTTGGCAGCGATCTTCAGGCGCAGGGACATGAAGCGCGTCCAGAGATCGTTGATCGCGGCGCGATCGGCCAGCTGGCGTTCGGCGATCAAGCGCCAGGCTTTTTCGCGGCGGGCACGATCGGGCTCCTGGAGGACGGTCTTCAGGCGGCTGAGGGTTACCTCTTTGCCTTCCCATTCGACCGTTTGGGCGCCGATAATCTTATCGTATTCCACCGAGAGCTTTTGCTCCTCGGCCAGCAGGGGCAGATTGGCCTCGCGGAAGAGGGTGGCATGGGTGCGCATGGCGCGCAAGGGCAATTCCATGCCTTTGGGCTCCAGGCCGCTGGCCAATAGTTTTTCTTTTAGGCGCTGTTCCGCGGTCTTGAGATGGGAGAAAATGGTTTCCAGGTAGCGGTTTAGGCGGGCTTCGGCCTCGGCATCGGCGGTGTTGACGGTGGTGGCGATGTAGAGGCGGTTTTCCATTTCGTCCACAACCTGGGCAATGTACGACCAATCCAGCAACCAGCCTTCGATGGTGGCGGCGCTTAGGGGACGGGATTGCAGTTCCTGGAAGTGAGGTTCCAGATCGTTCCAGGTGAGATGGATGGTTTCGGCAGGCGAAATATTGAGCATGATAAACTCCCTTTATGGAATGGGGACGAGTCCGGCAATGGAGGCGATCAGGCGTTTGAAGCCGACGCTCTCAAAGGCGACATCCACAACTTCTTCGCCCTCTTGAATGCGGCTTTGGAGGACGAGGCCTTCGCCCCAGAGAGGGTGCTGCACCCGCGTTCCGGCGGCGAAACGAGCCTGGGGCGCAGCCGATCCGCTCGAGGTCCCAAACGATTGCGCCGGGCTTGGGGGGGCAGAAGCGTTTTGGATGACGCGTCCGCTACGAGAGCGGCCATCCAGCAGATGGGGTGGGATATCCTCCAGAAAACGCGAGGGGATGGTTTCTTCTCGATAGTCGCGGCTGCCGCGTTGGAGGGCACGCACCAGGTAAAGGCGTTCTTTGGCGCGGGTGATGCCCACATAGAAGAGACGACGCTCTTCTTCCATGCTTTCTGGATCGCTAAAGGAGCGGCTGTGAGGGAGCAGGCCATCATCCAGGCCGACCAAGAAGACGACGGCAAATTCCAGACCTTTAGCGGCATGGAGTGTGAGCAGGGTGGGAGCATCGTTATTGGTGATGGTATCCTGATCGGAGACGAGGGCAATGTTTTCCAGGAATTCTTCCAGGGTGCGCGTTTCGTATTCATGCGTGAGGCGATGCAGTTCCTGGACGTTTTCCCAGCGATCCATGCCCTCTTCGGTGCCATCATGGATGTATTCGCGGTAGTTGAGGTCGATGAGGATGCGCTCGAAGAGCTCCGGCAGGGTTGTGGTGGCGGCCAGGGCGCGCCAGCGGGCGAGGGTGGCGCCGAAATCGGCCAGGAGCACCACTGAACGGCCGCTGAAAGCCTGCCAGTAGGTGGAGGCCGAACCACGGGCGAGATCGAGCAACACTTGCCCCGGCGAGACGCCGGCCTGCCGAGCGACGGTGTGCAACGTGAGCAGGGTGCGATCGCCGATGCCGCGCGGCGGGATGTTGATCACACGGTCGAGGCTGACGATGTCATCCGGGTTGTGTACCAGGCGCAGGAAGGCAATCAGGTCTTTGATCTCGCGGCGGCCGTAGAAGCGCTGTGCGCCGACCAAGCGATAGGGCAAGCGCATTTGCAAGAAGGCCTCTTCCAGCAGGCGCGATTGGGCATTCGTGCGGTACATGATGGCGATTTCGCCCGGCGGGAATTGGCGTGAGGTGAGCAGGTTGGCCACCGTTTCGGCGACGAAGGAGGCCTCTTCGTAATCGTCGCGGGCCTCGTAGTAGTAAATTTTTTCGCCCTGGCCGCGTTCGCTATAGAGGCGCCGCGGGCGATGGGTTTGCGAGTGACGGATGACGGCGGAGGCCGCATCCAGGATGTTCTGGCGTGAGCGGTAATTTTGTTCCAGCAGGATGATCTGTACATCGGGAAAATCTTGCTCAAAGCGGCGGATATTCCGGTAATCGGCGCCGCGCCAGCGGTAAATGGATTGATCCGGATCGCCCACGGCGAAGAGATTGCGATGGATCGAGGCGAGATGACGCAGGAGGGTATATTGGGCTAGGTTGGTATCCTGGAATTCATCTACTAGGATATGGCGGAAGCGACGGGCGTATGTTTCGCGGACTTCGGGATATTCGGAGAGCAAATAGGCCATCCACAGGAGGAGGTCGTCAAAATCCACCGCATTGGATTGGCGGAGCATTTCCTGATAGCGGCGGTATATGCGCTGGATGACCTGATCGCGGTAATTCTGGAGCGGGTAATCATCGGGGAAGAGTAGCTCGTTTTTGGCGCGTGAGATGGCGGCATGGACGGCTGCCGGGCGGTAGGTTTTCTCATCCAGGTTCAGCTCGCGGATGGCGTTTTTGATCACCCGTTCCTGATCATCGGCATCGAAAATGACGAAGTTCGAATCCAGGGGCAGATGGGTGGATTCGCGGCGCAAGACGCGAGCGCAGAGGGCATGGAACGTGCCCAGCGACATGCCGTTGAGAGCAGAGGGGCCGAGCAAACTTTGGAGTCGCTCCTGCATTTCGCGCGCCGCTTTGTTAGTAAAGGTCACCGCCATGATCTCCCAAGGGCGCACGCCGCGCGCGTGGATGAGATAGGCAATGCGATGGGTGAGGACGCGCGTTTTGCCGGAACCGGGGCCGGCGATGACCAGGATGGGGCCATCGCCGACGGTCACGGCTTGAACTTGTTGCGGATTAAGAGAAGTGAGCCACTCCATTAAAGTGTGGAGGTGCAGTAGGGACAGCGTGTGGCCTTGATGGGGATCGTGCTAAAGCAGTAGGGACACTCTTTGGTGGTCGGTTCGGCAGGAGCGGGGGCCGGCTCAGGCTGGGCGCGTAGGCGGTTGAAGGTACGCACAAAGAGGAAAATGGCAAAGGCGACGATCAGGAAATCCACAACAGCCTGGAGAAATGCGCCATAGCGCACGGTAGCCTCGCCGATGGTGAATTCCAGGCCGCTGAGGTTGATGCCGCCGGTCAACAGGCCGATCAGCGGCATGAGGATATCACCAACCAGCGAGCTGACAATCTTACCAAATGCACCGCCGATGATGACGCCAACGGCCAGATCAACGACGTTGCCGCGCAAGGCGAATTCTTTGAACTCTTTGAGCATAACGCCTCCTTGGGTTGGGATTTCTCAGGATTGTACTCGGAGTGAGGAGCGGTGTCAACGCGCGGGGACGGTGGACCGTGGAACATGGGACGTGGATGGTGGGCTGGGGGCGGTGAATCAGAAGGTTGTGGGCGTGAATGGGGTGATTAGGCATTTAGCAATCCCGGCTTGGGGCGATATTGCAGGGCCTCTGCCAGGTGGGGAGGTTGGATTTGCTCGCTGCCGTCCAGGTCGGCGATGGTGCGCGCTACTTTGAGCAGGCGGTGATAGGCGCGTGCCGAAAGGTTCATCTGGGCCATGGCCAACCGCATAAGTTGTTCCCCTGGCTCGGTCAAGCGGCAGAATTGGCGCACTTCGCTCAGTCCCATATCGGCGTTGGAGAGGAGGGGTGAGTCTCTGCTATCGTTGATCGGGGCAAAGCGTCGTTGTTGAATTTCACGGGCCCGCTGCACACGTTCACGGATCACGGCAGAAGGTTCGCCCAGCCGATCGGTGGCGAGTTTTTCGTAATCCACCCGCGGCACTTCGATGTGAATATCAATGCGATCCAGCAAGGGACCGGAGATGCGCTTCTGGTACTTCGTGACTGCGGCCGGCGCGCAGGTGCAGGCTTTGAACGGGTCACCATAGTAGCCACAAGGACACGGGTTCATCGCCGCCACCAGTTGAAAGTTGGCGTGGAAGGTCAAGGAGCCCTGGGCGCGGCTGATGGTGACCACTTTATCTTCCATCGGTTGACGCAACACTTCCAGCACGCGCATGCCGAATTCCGGCAGCTCGTCCAGGAAGAGCACGCCGCGATGCGCCAGGGAGATTTCGCCCGGCCCGGGAATATTGCCGCCTCCTACCAATCCGGCATGGCTGATCGTGTGGTGCGGGGCGCGGAACGGGCGTTGACGGATCAGCGGGATGCCAGGAGGCAGTTGATCGGCTACCGAATAGATGCGGCTCACTTCCAAGGATTCTTCAATCGTCATCGGGGGCAGGATGCCCGGCAGCGCTCGTGCCAGCAGCGTTTTGCCGGCGCCGGGGCTGCCGATCATGAGCACATTGTGTCCGCCGGCGGCCGCCACTTCCAGGGCACGTTTGGCGTGTTCCTGTCCTTTGATTTCAGCAAAATCAACCGGTGTATAGAGCAGGGGGATTTCTTCTTCCCGGGCTGAGGCCCGGTAGGGGGCGATCGGGTGGGTGTCGTTCAGGTGTTGGACGAGCGCCACCAGCGAAGCAACCGGGATAACTTCCAGATCGGGGATCAGCGCCGCTTCGGCGGCATCGGCTTCGGGAACGAGGATGCGCCGGAATCCCCGTTCGCGTGCCGCTGCTGCCATGGGGAGCACGCCGCGTACGTGGCGCACCAACCCGTCCAGCGAAAGTTCGCCCACGACCAGCGTCTCTTCGATCGCAGAGGCCGGGATGATCCCGGTGAGGATGAGCACTCCTAACGCGATCGGTAAATCGTAGGCCGCGCCTTCCTTACGGACTGAGGCCGGGGCCAGGTTGACGACCACGCGCCGCCGCGGGAAGGGCAGCCCGGCATTGCGGATGGCCGTCTGCACCCGCTCGCGGCTCTCTTGGACGGCAGCATCCGGCAGGCCGACGATCACGATCCCACCCATGCCGGCGGTATAGTCCACCTCCACTTCGATGATCACCCCATCCAGGCCGATGACAGCACAGGAATAGACGCGCGCCAGCATACCTACTCCAGGGTGCTTTCGTCTTCCACTCCGTAGAAAAGCGGCAGGGGGGAAACCGGCGTTTCGCTCCAGGAGAAAGCCTCCTGTACCCTGCGGCGTGCCGGCTCCAGGTCTTCCTGGCGATTGGCGTGGATTTCAAAGAGCGGCTCCCCTGCTTCTACCCAATCCCCCACTTTGTGTGGGATGATAAAGCCCACAGCGTGATCGATCGGATCGCCTTTGCGGGCGCGGCCGGCGCCGAGGAGCACCGCCGTTTCCCCAATGGTACGGGCATGGATGGCGGATAGGTACCCGCTGCGCGGTGCCGGAACCTGTTCGATCCAGCGAGCACGCGGCAGGCGCTGAGGTTCATCCACATAGCGCACATCTCCACCCTGTGCTTGTACCAACCTGCGAAACATTTCCCAGGCGGCGCCGGAACGCAGGGCCTGATCGAGCAGGGGATGTGCTTCTTCCAGGCTGTTTGCCTTCCTCCCCAGGACAAGCATATGGGCGGCGATGTGATGGCAGTGTTCGTAAAAATCCTTCGGGCCTTCGCCGTGCAAGGTCTGGATGGCCTCGCGCACCTCCAGCGCGTTGCCGACGGCATGGCCGAGGGGTTGATTCATATCCGAGAGCACAGCCACCGTGCGCCGACCGACCTGTTTGCCGATAGCGACCATCAGGCGCGCCAGGGCGCGGGCACGCTCAAGGGTCTCCATGAAAGCACCGTTGCCGCATTTCACGTCCAGCACGATTGCCTGAGCGCCGGCGGCGATCTTTTTGCTCATGATCGAGGAGGCGATCAGCGGGATCGAATCCACGGTGGCGGTGACATCGCGCAGAGCATAGAGCTTACCATCCGCCGGGGCCAGATCGAGGGATTGACCGGTGAGTACAACGCCGACCCTGCGCAGTTGCTCGATGAATTCCTGGGTGCTCAGGTCGACGCGGTAGCCGGGGATGGACTCCATCTTATCCAGCGTCCCGCCGCTGAAGCCGAGGCCACGCCCGGACATTTTCCCAACCGGCAACCCGCAAGCGGCTACCCAGGGCAGCACTACCAGCGAGGTCTTATCTCCCACGCCGCCGGAGGAATGTTTATCCACGGCGATCTCCACGACGTTGCTGAGATCGAGCACCTGACCGGAAAACGCCATGGCCATGGTCAGATCGGCGGTTTCCCGTTCGGTCATCCCCCGCAGAAAGACTGCCATGGCCCAAGCGGCCACTTGGTAATCCGGAATTTCGCCGCGGGTGAAACCTTGCACGAAGAACTCGATCTCCTCCCGCGTCAGTTCTAACCCATCACGTTTTTTCAGGATAATATCAACGGCTCGCATGGTTGAATTTTACTTCAGGACGGTGGGCCGTAGCTACCGTTCTTCCGCTTTCTTTTTGCGCCGGGTGGTTTTGCGGGCGTGGTAGGGCGGTGCGGTGATCGCCACGATCTTCACCAGCCGCTCATCGAGCAGGCGGCTACGGATGCGCATATCCAGTTCCCCCAGCGCATCGGCGGCGATGGTGATCACGGTGGGCAACATGGCGTCGTACCGGTAATTGAAGAGCTGTGCCAGCTTCTCGCGCACCCAGGGGGTCATGGATTGAGTGCCCAGGTCATCGAGGATGAGCAGCGGAGCGGTGCGAATCTCCTCAAAGCGGCGATCGAAGGTCACTGGACTGGAAGGGCTAAAGGTGGCGCGCAGGTGATCGAGCAGATCGGGCACCATGATGAAGAGGGGCGGATCGCCCGAACGTGCCTGCTGATTGGCGATCGCCGCCGCCAGGTGCGTCTTGCCGCAGCCGTAATCCCCGGTCAACACCAACCAGCCGCGCGGCTGATGGGCAAATTTTTCGGCTTCTTTGAGTGCCTCCCTCAGGCTGCGCCTGGCCTCGGCATCGAGCTCCTCATCCTCCCGCATGGAGAAGGTCTCAAAGGTTTGACTGGCATGGAGATCGAGGGAGGAAAGTTCCGGGTGTCCCATATCGCTCGTCGGGCGGCGATAATCGGGGGCGCGGATGATTACTTTGGTGACCAGCTCCGGGTCCTGCAAACGGGAGCGGATGCGCGGTTCGATCTCATCCAGGCTCAGGTTGGTGGTGATCACCGTGGGCAGGCGGTTGGTATAGCGGTAGTTCACGATCTGGAAGAGCTTCTCCTGTGCCCAGGGAGTGGCGTTTTGGGTGCCAAAGTCATCCAGCACCAACAGCGTGGCATTGCGGATTTCCTCGAAGCGCTCTTCAAACGTAGTCTCTTCGGCCTCGTAGGCAAAGCGCAGCTGATCGAGCAGATCGGGAACGGTGAGGAAAAGCGTCGGCACCCCGTGCTCGACGGCAAAATTGGCGATCGCCGCCGCCAGGTGCGTCTTGCCGCAGCCATAGCCGCCCATCAGCAGCAGCCAGCCATCCAGGCGATGGGCGAATTGTTGTGCCTGGTTGAGCGCCATTTCCAGCGATTGCGCCTGGAGAGGGGAAAGCCCGCCGCGCCCTTTTGGCTGAAAGCTCTCAAAGCGCATTTGGCTCAGCTCGCTCAATCGGCTGAGGGCGAACAGCCGCCGGTGTACCTCCTGCGCGATCTCTCGCGTGCGACAGACGCAGGGCTCCAGCTTCCCGAAGCGTGGATGCCCCGGAGGCACATCGGCGCGCCAATAGCCCAGGCCGTGGCAGTGTGGGCAGTTCGGGTCTCCGGGCAGGTCGCTTCTATTTACGGAGGAACTCGTCAATCTTTCGGCGGACGTGCGCGCCGCGATCCGTTCCAGGCTCTCCTCGATCTTGCTTTTGGGCACGGCCTTCAACCTCCCAACGTTTCAGAATGCTTTCGATATATCTCCAATTTCGTTTGTTGCGTTTTGCGGCCAGGGCAATCGCTTCGGCCACCCACTCGGCAGAATACGCCCGTTCGGCATCCTGAAGCGCATCGGCCAGGATAGGAGTGAGGGGTCCGATATTGTCCTCATACAGGCGGAAGAGGTTGAGCGGAGGGGGCGGAGGAGGAATGGGCGAGGACGGATGCCAGTGCCCGCTCCGAAGCGCTTCTGCCGCTAAACGGCCACGCGGCGAGTTGAGAAAGTAAAAGCGCCCCGCCTCATGCTCGACCCGGAGCAACGTCCCGCGTGAGACGGCACGTTCTAGGCCGTGGCGAGGATCTCCCGCCCCGCTGGACTGAAAATCTTCCTCTCGCAGAAAGCGCGCCGCTCCCTGCATGTTTTGAATGCGCCAAAGGGCATAGAGCGTCACCTTCAACTCATCCAGATCGTCCATCTGGGCCAGCAATTGGCGGAAGAAGGTGTCCGGCAGGGGAGTAAAGGTTTCCTGGGAAGAGAAACCCTCAAAAGGACGATCACTCATTCAGGTTCACCATGCGAGTCGCGGCATTTTCAAATTTTGCCAGCGAGGGCAGGAAGACCAGCTCGACGGTTCCTACCGGGCCATTGCGGTGCTTGGCGACGATGATCTCGGCAATGTTCTTGCGCGTTGTATCCTTCTCGTATTGATCGGGGCGGTAAATGAACATGACGATATCTGCATCCTGTTCCAAGCTGCCGGATTCGCGCAGATCGGAGAGCACCGGGCGCTTATCGGCGCGCTGCTCAACGGCGCGCGAAAGCTGGGCGGCCGCCAGCACGGGCACGTTCAGCTCACGCGCCAGGATTTTGAGATTGCGCGAAATGTAGGAGACTTCCTGCACGCGGTTTTCGGCGCGGATATCGCCGCCCATCAGCTGCAGATAGTCTAAGATGATCAAGTCGAGGCCATATTCCATGTGCAACCGGCGACACTTCGTGCGCAACTGGAGCGGCGTGATCGCCGGTGTGTCATCCAGGAAGATGTGCGTATCGGAGAAGACCTCGATGGCATGGGTAAAAAGCGGCCATTCGTCTTCGGTCAGGCGTCCGGTGCGCAGGCGCTGGGAGTCAATCCCGGTTTCTTGGGCGATCAAGCGTTGCACCAGCTGTTCGTTGGACATTTCGAGCGAGAAAATGGCCACATGTTTTTTGTGAAGCAGGGCAGCGTTGCGCGCGATGGAAAGCAGAAAACCGGTCTTACCCTGGCCGGGGCGGCCGGCAACGATCAGCAGGTCAGAGGGCTGCAGGCCGGCCAGCAGGCGATCGAGATCGATGAAGCCGGTCGGCACGCCGTAAATGCCTTCCGGTCGCCGCGCCAGCTCGTCAATGCGATCGTAGTACTCGCTGAGCACTGCTGAGATCGGGCGCACATCGTGGCGCAGGCGGCGCTCGCTGACCGAAAAGAGGGCTTTCTCGGCCTCGTCCAGGGCGCGTTCCACCCCTTGCTCCTCATCGTAAGCCAGAGAAGCGATCTGATTGGCGGCCTGGATCATCTTGCGGCGGATGGAATGGGCTTCTACCACGCGCCCATAGGCTTCGGCATGGAGCGAGGTCGGCACCTGATTCAGCAGCGCCGTCAGGTAGGCGGTGCCGCCCACCTCTTCCAAATGCCCCATGCGATCCAGCTCTTCGGCCACCGTCAGGAGATCGATCGGCTGCCGTTGTTCGTGCAGGCGGGTGAAGGCTTCCCAGATCCAACGGTTGCGATGGATGTAGAAATCATCGGGTTGGAGGAAAGAGGCTACGTCGTAATAAGCCTCGGGGTTGATCAGAATCGCCCCGATGACCGCTTCTTCAGCTTCGCGGCTATGGGGAATGCTGGGAACGCCGGTTTCAAGGGAAGGGGAGGTCATGCCTGGTCGGATAGTTGCTCAGTCACGTAGTGGGGTAATCGAGTAGTTGCTTCGTCGCGTAGTCGGATGGTCGGGTGATCGCTTCGTCGCCTAGCCAGATGATCGGGTGAGAGGTCTGCCCACGGTCCACGGTCTATCGTCCACCGCCTAACGACAAAATCATCCGCTAATGTGCACGGCAGAGAGTCATTAGCGGATGGTTGAGGAAGGGCCGGTGGAGTGTTCACTTTTTTTGAGGCGCATTCGGGTCCTCCTCATCGGGCTTCTCCTCGTCCTCTCCCCCCTTATCCAGCTTTTCCAGGAAGTCTTCAAAGATGGAAAGGCGATCTTCCTCACCCTCTTTTTGGAGGGGAGGTTCAAGCGAAGGAGAGGAGGGCCGGGGCGTTGCGCGCTGTTCCATTCCCTCTTCAGGGGTGATGCTGGCCATGTTCATCACCGTCAGCGCGACTAGGATCGGCACTTTGGCGCGCAAGGCCAGGGCAATGGCATCCGAAGGGCGGGAGTCGATATTGATCTCCCGACCGTTGACCTCGGCCACAATGTTCCCGTAAAAGATATCGTTGCGCAAGGAGACGATCTCGACGCGCTTAATGCGTGCATTCAGTATGCCGAAGACGTTTTTCAGCAGATCGTGGGTCAAGGGGCGAATCACTTCCTGTTCCTGTAAGGCGATCGTGATGGCCTCTGCCTCATAGGGGCCAACCCAGATCGGCAGATAGCGCTCCGCGCCGAGTTCGCGCAGCACGACAATCCGTTGAGGGGACATCAGGCTGGCGCGTACGCTATCAACAACGACCTCAACCATCTCACTCATAGGCACTCCTGTTTCAATTCTAACACGAAACCTGCCGGCTGAGAGAAGTGGACTGTGTACGGTAGACGACGGACTGGCGAAGATCGCATGGCGGGCAAGGCGAAAAATGGGCGTATGATGTGGCCGCAAACGATGGACAAGCCGTTGCAGGAGGCGGAAGCGGCGACCGAGAACTTGTTAGCCACTCACATGTGCCAAGCGTGGGTCGAGCGCATCGCGCAGGCCATCGCCGAGCAGGTTGAAGCCCAGCACCGTCAACATGATTGCCAGGCCGGGGAAGAAGACCAGATGGGGAGCGCTGAAGATCTGGTTGCGCTCCGCACCCAGCATCGAGCCCCATTCTGGTGTTGGGGGTTGCGCACCCAGGCCCAGGAAGGAGAGTGCGGCCGCATCCAGGATCGCCGAGGCGATCCCCAGCGTTCCTTGCACGATCAGCGGCGTCAGCGCGTTGGGCAGGATACGACGAAAAAGGATGTGGAAAGTGTTTCCTCCCAGCGCTCGCGAGGCCGAAACGTAATCCATCTCACGCACCGAAAGCACGCTGGCGCGCACCACGCGCGCATAGGCCGGGATGGAGACAATGCCGATGGCGATCAGCGCATTGATCAGCCCCGGCCCAAGCACGGTGACAATGGCAATTGCCAACAAGAGCGCCGGAAAGGCCAGCAAAACGTCCATTACGCGCATAATGAGATTATCCAGCCAACCGCCGAAATAGCCGGCTACCGCTCCCAATACCGTGCCAATGACAATAGCAAAGGTCACCGTGGTAAAGCCGATCATCAGGCTCAGGCGTGCTCCATAGAGAATGCGGCTGAACTGATCGCGCACGTTGCCGTCAATTCCCATGATGTGCTGCGGCTTGTCCTTTGGACAACCGAGCAAGTGAATGCATGGTTTCTCACGGCGCTGCACCGGCTCCACGCCGATCAGCACCTGATAGGGATCGTAAGGTGCGATCCATTGGGCCGTCAGGGCGATCAGGCTCAAAATGCCCAGGATTACCATCCCGACGATCGCCGAACGGCGGCGGAAAAGGCGGCGCCAAGTGATATGCCACAGGCTTACGGAGCGTAAGGAAAGTCCTTCAACGTCTAGAGAAGTGGAAGTGGCCGTCATCGGAGATCAGTCCAATCGAATGCGAGGATCGAGATAGGCGTAGGAAATATCCACCAACAGGTTGATGATCACAAAGAAGATGGCGATCACCACGGTAAAGGCCTGGACGATGCCGTAATCGCGGGCGGTGATCGCATCGTAGAGCGTGCGTCCGACGCCGGAAAAGCCGAAGATCGTTTCGGTCAGCACGGCACCGCCCAGCAGGCTTCCCAGAGAGAGCCCAATCACCGTGGTGATGGGTAGGAGAGAATTGCGGAAAGCGTGTTTGAGCACGACGATGGACTGCGGCAAGCCTTTTGCCCGTGCTGTGCGCACGTAATCCTGGCCTAGCACCTCCAGCATCGAAGAGCGGGTCATGCGGGCGATGAGCGCCATCGGGATCGTCCCCAATGCCAGCGCCGGCAGGATCAGATGCTGTATGGCATCCTTTAACAGTGCCCAGTTACGGGTCAGGAGAGCATTCAGGATGTGCAGATTGGATAGGAATTTAGCGGCTGTCAGGAGAAAACTGCTTTCAGGGAGGCTCCATCCCCAAACCTCGTAAAACGGCGTGCTGACCATGCCGGCACTCAGGCGGCCGGAAGGCGGCAGCCAGAAAGGCGTATCCTTCAGAAGCAGGGAGAAAATGTAGGCCAGGATCAATCCAAGCCAGAAAACCGGCATCGAGACGCCGATATTTGCCCAGAGCATGGTTAAAACGTCAATCCAAGAATTATGCCGAACGGCAGAAATAACTCCCAGGGGAATGCCTACCAGAATGCTGACCAGAAGCGCTGCCAGGCTCAGTTCGATGGTTGTTGGCAGGCGCTCGATCAGCAAACGCGTGATCGGAAGTCCATAGCGGATCGACGAGCCGAATTCGCCGCGCAGCACTTCTTTGATGTAAATGCCAAATTGCACCGGGATCGGCCGGTCAAGGCCATGTTCGCGGATAAAGCGATCGCAGACCTCTTGGGTGGCTTTCTCCCCCAGAATGGCACGGCATGGATCGCCGGGGATAAGACGCGCCAACGCAAACGTGACCAGCAGAATGCCGAAAAGTACCGGAATGGAAGCTACTAAGCGACGCAGGGCATATTGCCAGATCATCTTCACTCCTGGTAAAGGATGCAGGATGGTGGCGAACCACCATCCTGCAACTGGTTTGACTCTCAAAGAGGACTACTTCTGCATCAAGCCCCAGAGGTAGGAGTAGTAGTCCCAGAGATTGGTGTTACCCACATGGGTCGGCGAACCGGGGTTCAGGCCCATATTGAAGGTCGCCACCACGTCCTCGGCATCCAGCTCGCTACCGTCGTGGAATTTCACACCGTGGCGCAGCTTGCAGACCCAAACGGTCAGGTCAGCATTCGGCTCACAGGATTCGGCCAAGGCTGGTTGCACATCAGTGCCGTTGACCTTATAGGAATAGAGGGACTCGATCACCTGCTCGCAGGCGCGTAGCGATTCGCCATCGCTCTCATCGGCGCAGAAGAGGCTGATCGGCTCAGCGTTCTGCATCCAGACGAAGACGTTGCGATCGCCGGGCTTGGAGAAGGCGAAGATCTCATTGGAGAGCGGGCTGGCCTGCGGGTTGACCACATCCTTGCGATAGGCGGTCGCCGAACCACCATGCGCCACCGGGATCATCGGCACGAACTCGCGGATGGCGTTATTAGCCTGTTCGTAGATCGGCTTAGCCTGCTCTGGATCGGCGATCTGTGCACCCTTGATCAGCGGCTCGTAGATTTCCGGCGGAATCTGGCCGAATTGCTTGCTATCTTTGCCAAAGTGGTAATCCAGGAAGTTGGTGATGTGCGGGTAATCTGCGCCCCAACCGAGTAGGTAGAGGCCATCCAGTTTGCCAGCGCTGGCGGCTTCAATGAAGGCGCCAGATTCCATGACCACGATTTCGGCGTCAATGTTCAGGTTCTGCTTGAGCTGCGATTGAATCTCTTCGGCCACGCGACCGGGCTCAGGCAAGTAACCGCGCACTACATCGCGGTAGTAGATCTTGGTAGGGAAGCCGTTCGGGAAACCGGCCTCGGCGAGCAGTTGCTTCGCCTTTTCTGGGTTGAATTCATACCACGGTTCGCCAACGCAGCCGTTCGGGATGGCGCAGGGCGTGAAGTGGGTAGCAACCTCAGAACCGGCGGGGTAGAAGTTGTCTACAATTCGCTTGCGATCGATGCCCATGGCCAACGCCTGGCGCACCTTGATGTTATCGAACGGCGGAACGGTGTTGACCATGCCGATGTAGAAGACGTTCAGCGCCGGGCGCACTACCAGCTGCAGATTGGGATCGTTGCGCACTGCCTCGAAATCCGCCGGACCGACATTATCAATACCGTCCACCGTGCCGGCCTTCAGCTCGTTCAGGCGGGCGGCCGATTCGGATTGCCAGCGGAAGATAAGCGTTTCGGCGCCGATCACGGCATCCTTATTCCAGTAATCCGGGTTCTTGACGAACGTGATGCTTTCGCCGCGCTTCCACTCTTTCAGCATGTAGGGCCCGGTACCGATTGGGTGTTCCAGGCCTTCGCTGGTGCGCTTGTCCGCTCCGGCGGTCTTCTCGATCCATTCTTTGGGCAGGATGCCGAACACGGAGAAGGCGATCTTGGAAAGGAAGGCCGGATCGGGGCGGCAGAGGGTGAAGGTCACAGTGTATTGGTCGGTGGCCTCAATAGACTTGAATTCGCCACCATAGTCGCAATTCGGGACCGAGAGCGATTTGCCATCATACGTGGCGATCGGCACGGGCGGAGGCGGAGTGGCTTCGGTAGGTGCTGCAGTGGGTGCTTCGGTGGGTGCAGCGGTGGCGGGTGGCTGGGTTGCCGGGGCTTGAGTGGCCGGCGCCGGAGTTGCAGCCGGGGTCTTGGGGGCGCAGGCGGCCAGGATCAGGCTGGCGATCACCAGAACGCCAAACAGGGAAAAGATTTTGGACTTCATACTCTCCTCCTAAGAAGAAGTGGATCGGGCAATGGAACGGAAATGAGCAGGATGGGAGATCGACAATAGTTTCACCTCCTTTCGGAAAAAGGTGCTTTTTATTATACCAGTGTCATCTTCGATCTGCGGCGCCGATCCCTCTAAATTTTCTTACGGGCGGAGGGAATAGACAACCAGATTCGCAAAACGGACTGTAAGGGGAGTATCGCCAGCCGGTCGGGCGAAGAAGCCGATCAGGCCGCGGCTGAGCGTCCCATCTTGGACCTCGAACTGAAAGCGGCCGTTGAGGAAAAATCGTAAGGTGCGATCCTGTGCCCAGATGCCCAGGCGCACGATGCCGGGAGAGCCAGGGGGGGCATCCCCACTTAGCGTGGGGAGGTATAGCGGATAGCGAAGCCCGCCGCTTAAACGATCCAGGCGCACCTGACCCTTGCAATCCAGGCCGTACCGATAGGCGCCTTTTGCCTCGGAGCGGAAGAGCACGCCATAGAGATCCTCGTCCCGGCATAGACTAAGCTCGGCGGTTACTTCCAGGTAGAAATTATCGAAAGTGGGGGCATTGCGCGTGGTGATCAGGTTAAAAGTCGGCTGCGCGGCCAGCACCAAGAAGCCATTCTGCAGGCTAATGCCCGCTTGCAGGGTCCAGGCTTGTGGGTCGGTGAAACTATCTGTCAGCCATATGCCGTTGACCGTCCTGAACCAATCCGGAGTGGGGGTGGCCGTCTGTATCGGTAGAGGGGTAAAGGTTGGGGTTGGGGGAAACCAGATCGGGGTCGGTGTTTGACTCGCTGTGGGCGATGCCAAAAGGGCAGGCGGCTCAGAGGGCGGAGCAATGTTCAGGCAGGCACCGAGCGCCCAGGTCATGGAAAGAAACCAGAATATTTTCCGCTGCATGGCCGCATCCTATCTGCAGAAAAGCGTTGTAAAATACAAGCGAACTCATTCTAGCATAAGGAGAATGCAATGGCAAAAGAAACTGTGCTGGTGACCGGAGCATGTGGTGAGATCGGGCAGGCATTGGTGCAGGAGCTGGGGAAGAGAGGAAACGCTCGCATCGTGACCTTGGACCTGGCGCCTTTGCCAGAAGAGTTGAAGCCGCTGGTGGAGGAACATATCCAGGGAGATCTATTGTTGCGGATCAAGCGACTCTATGAGAGGGACTTTGATGGCATTTTCCACCTGGCGGCATTTTTATCCTCAAAGGCAGAAATCCTGCCGGAAGAAGCTCATCGTATCAACGTAGATGGCACGTTTGAATTGCTGCTGCTGGCGGCGCGCAAATCTGAGCGCCGCGGTCGGGCCGTGAAGTTCTTCTTTCCCAGTTCGATCGCCGTCTATGGGTTGCCGGATCGGAAGGTGAAGGAGCAAGCGGGCGCCATCCGGGAGGATGAATGGACCGAGCCCCATACGCTCTATGGTTGCCATAAGCTGAGCGGGGAACATCTCGGACGATATTTTGCCCATTACTATGGACAGAAGCAGCTGGATGCGCACCCGCCGGCCATGGTGGATTTCCGTGCGCTGCGCTTCCCCGGACTGATCAGTGCCTTCACGGTTCCCAGCGGGGGGACGAGCGATTATGGTCCGGAGATGCTCCATGCTGCCGCCCAGGGCAGGCCCTATGCCTGTTTCGTAGATGCGGAGACCCGCTTACCTTTCATGGCCATGCCGGATGCGGTGCGAGCTATCCTGATGCTGATGGATGCTCCGCTCGAACGCCTTTCGCGTTGCAGCTACAATGTGGGGAGCTTCAGCCTTGCCGCCGAAGATTTCCGTCGGTGGGCTGTGCGGGCTTTCCCCGGGGCAGAAATCACCTATGCGCCGAACCCGCGCCGTCAAGGGATCGTGGATTCCTGGCCCGCTGCGGTGGATGATTCGGCAGCACGCACCGATTGGGGTTGGCAACCTCAATACGATGTCGATCGCTTTTTTGAGGAATATCTATTGCCAAATATCCGTGAGCGCTATCACTTGAGCCTGAAGGCAACGATCTAAGTGGTGAAAATAAGGTGCAGGGGAAGGAGCGGAACTTGTCCCACCCATTGTCTGTAGCAGGGTGAGGCTCGGCTTATAGAAATACGGTCCCTCTTTTCCCTGCCGTTTTGGGCGTTCGATTCGTTCGGTGTACGGAGAGGGCGAAAGAAAAATTGTCTCTCAAAGGCGTTTGCTATCTCTCTTGCGACGGATTCTATGATCATATTGAGCCTCAGCGGTTAGGAGTTTCGTACACTCCTTTCGGTTCAAAGAGATGAAGCTGCTCGTTCTCTTGCTCTTGCTTTTCGAGGGACTGCTTTCGTTTGGAGGTAACCGGTTCCTCGAGATCGATTTCTTCAAAAACGGCCATCAGCCGCCATGATGCGACGAGCGCGCAATGACGTGATGACTCGTTCAACCTGTGCTCCACAGTCCATCGTCTATCATCTACGGTCTACGATCCATGGCTTTCCCGTCCCGGCTGCACATCCATTCAGGAGTATAATTTTCTTATGTCCTATCCTCTCCTGCGCGTGATTGACTTGGGGCTGATCGAGTATCGCCGTGCTTGGGAGTTGCAGGAGCAGCTCGCCGCTCAGATTGCCCACGGACAAATACCTCCCACCCTGCTGCTGTTGGAACATCCTCACGTTTATACATTTGGTCGACGCGGTCGAAGCGAGCATCTCTTGTGGGATGAGGCCGAACGCGCCCGCCGTGGTGTGGAAATCTTCTGGGTGGATCGCGGTGGGGATGTGACCTATCATGGTCCTGGACAGCTGGTAGGATACCCTTTGCTGCCACTGGGGACGGTGGATGCCCATCAACGCTTGCCACAGGCCGATTATGTTGGTTATGTGCGCCGACTTGAGAAGGTGCTCATTCAGGCGTTGGCGCATTTCGGCATCGTCGGTGGGCAGATTCCCGGTCTGACCGGCGTTTGGGTGCAGGCGGATGTCTGGTCACGATGCCCGCGTTGCCGACCGGAGGATCGGCAGAAGCCGGCCAAGATCGCTGCCATTGGGGTCAAAGTGGATGCGAACGGCGTTTCTCGTCACGGATTTGCTCTCAACGTTGCTCCGGATATGGAGTATTGGCAGGGCATCGTTGCCTGTGGGCTAGCTGATTATGCGGCGGTGAGCATGGCCGAATTGTTGCCGAGTGTCCCGTCCATGGAGGAAGTCAAAAAAAGGGTCGTGCAGGCCTTTCAGGAGGTCTTCGAGGTGGAAAAGGTGGAACTGGAAAAGCCCTCGCCGGAAGCGGTACTTTTGACCGATTGAAGTTTATTCGGAGAGAAGATATACTATTTTCAAATCCTATTACAAAATGGAGGAGAGATGCCACCACAGTTTCAGCTTATTATGCGCTCGGGGCCTGTGCCTGGAACGGTGTATCCGTTGGAGGGGGAGCAGCTGATAATTGGTCGCGATCCTTCGAATGCCATTGTGATCAACGATCCCGAAGTTTCGCGCCGTCATGCCCGCCTGATGCTGCAAGGAGGTCGCTATGTGCTGGAAGACCTAGGCTCGACCAACGGCACGTTTGTTAACGGGCGGCGGTTGAGTGCTCCTTACGTGCTCAAGCCGGGGGATGTTGTTTCTCTGGGCGAGACGATTACGTTGGTATTTGAGGCTGTGACCTTTGATCCGGGGGCGACGGTCGTTTCTGCGAGCGCTAAAGCGCCGGCAGCGCCTCCGCCTGTGGCCCCACCGGTTGCTTCTTCGCCGCGGCCGGCAGCTCCGGCGCCGTATCCGCCTCCATCTCCTGCGCCTTCTCCGGCAGTACCTTCGGCGGCTCCGGGCGGTCGTAAATTTCCGTTGCCACTTTTGCTCGGCGGAATTGCTCTGTTGCTGGTGATTTGTGCCTGCGGCGCGTTCCTGTGGTGGGTGGATGCCACCTATCGTTGGTGCACCTTCTTCCCCTTCCTGTTCCCCGGTGCTTGCCCGTAGATCAGACGTCGTTTTCCTGATCCCTTACTGAACGCTTTTGAAGAGCCGTTTGCGTGAGAACAATTCGGGCACTTTGGGAGCGTTACAACTGGAGGTACCCGATGAGCTTTCCTTCCCGCTATCGCTGGCTGGTCATTGCTATCTTTTTTGCTTTCATGCTCCTACACCAGATTGATAAGCAGCTGATCAATCCACTCTTGCCGCAGGTGATGGATGAATTTGGCATCAACAAGACTCAAATGGGAGCGGTGATGACGAGTGCCTTGCTGGTGAGCACTTTTCTTTATCCTTTGTGGGGTTACCTCTACGATCGGTGGTCGCGTGCCAAGTTATTGGCGCTGGCCTCGTTCATTTGGGGATCGACCACCTGGTTCAGTGCCCTTGCCCGTCGCTATCTTCTCTTCTTTATTGCTCGTGCCTCCACTGGCATTGATGATTCCTCCTATCCCGGCCTATATAGCCTAGTGGCAGATTATTTCGGCCCGCAGATGCGCAGTCGCGTCTACGGCTTGCTACAGTTGGCACAACCTATGGGTTACCTTCTGGGGATGATCTTGGCCCTGATGGTCGCTCCGGCCCTGGGTGGATGGCGTTCAGCTTTCTATCTGACCGGCAGCTTGGGTCTTGTCGTGGCGTTGTTGATCTTCTTCTTTGTGCGTGAAATGCCGCGCGGTCAGGCTGAACCGGAGTTACAAGATCTGGAGATCGGTCAATATCGCTTTTCTCTTGCGGCGCTCAAGGATGTGCTGCAAAAGCGTACGATGTGGTTTATCTTCCTGCAGGGTTTCTTTGGCGTCTTTCCCTGGAATGTGATCAGCGTGTGGTTTTTTACCTACCTGGCTCAGGAACGTGGTTATGACGAGGGAAGCATTCTTTTCACCATGGCGCCGCTCATTCTTGTCCTTTCGGCCAGCTACTTTGTCGGTGGGGTGCTGGGCGATTTTATGTTCCGGCGCACGCCGCGCGGCCGTGTGCTGGTTTCTAGCCTGGGGGTGATCGCCGGTGCGTTCTTTCTTTTCCTGGCTCTGAACACTCCAATCGGCGAACGTGCTCTGTTTTTCACCTGGATGATGCTCACCGCTTTCTTCATGCCTTTTTCGGCGCCCAATGTGGTTTCCACCGTCTTTGATATTACCCTTCCCGAGGTGCGTTCAACGGCACAGGCCGTGGAATATTTCATCGAGAACACCGGTGCTGCTTTTGCGCCGCTATTGGCCGGGATGATCGCCGATCGCTACGATCTGAGCACTGCTATCCTGTGGATTGGAGTCAGCGCTTGGTTGTTGTGTTTCGTGATCTACCTCGGTGCGCTTTTCACTATTCCACAGGATATTCAGGCTTTGCGCCGGCAAATGGCACAGCGCGCGGCACAGGAAGCACAGTGCGCCCACTAGTTTTCCGGTATGAATACCTTCCTGATCGAGCTCCAGGAACATGAGGATCGTTACTCCCTGCGCGATCGCCTGAACTGGGTAAAAACACGGCGAGTTTTGCTCCTTTGGCCGGAGCACAGGAAGGTTTCTCTGACCATCTCCGACCTGAAATTTTTACAGTACTATGCTCGTAGGTTGGGGACCCATCTAGGGATCGTCACCCGACGACAGGACGTGCGTTTGATCGCGCCGCGGTTGGGCATTCCTGTGTTCGCTTCGGTGCGCCAGGCTCAACGTCGAACATGGCCCTCTTATCCTGCGCCGCTCTTCCCCCGGCCGCGTCGCGTGCCGCGGCCGGTGCGCCCTTCAGGATGGCCGCGGCATCCTTTGCAGCGTTTTCTTGCGTTTTTGCTCGCCGTCTTGGCTACCCTGGCCCTCCTTTCGCTCTTTTTGCCGCGCACCACCCTCCTTGTCATTCCCCAGACACACATCCAGCGCGAAACTTTGCTCCTCACTGCCTCTTCCCAACCGCGCACAGCTTCTTTGGGCAGCGATCTATCCTTGGTCCCGATTGCTTTCGAACTCGGTGCCGAAGAGAGGTTGAGTGCCAGACGGCACATCGTGGTGCCCACGTCAAAGGCTCAGGGGGAAGTGCGTTTTACGAATTTGACTTCGCTTCCTCAGAGCATTCCGGCAGGGACGATCGTTTACGTACCGGGCGAGCCAGCGATCCGCTTTGTGACCTTGAACACGGCCGGATTACCGGCGAGTGCCGGCCAGTTCGTAGATGTGCCCATTGAAGCGTTGGAGGCAGGTAGTGTGGGCAATGTGCCGGCCCAGGCCATCCGAGCCGTGGAGGGACCTTTGGCTTTTTCGCTGGCCGTGAGCAATCCCCAGCCGACGCGTGGGGGGGCGGAGGAAGAACGTTTGGCCGTTTCTCCGCAGGAAGTGCAACAATTGCGGGAGCAACTGCTTGCACGATTGCGCTCTCAGGCACAGGTGGAAGCCCAGAGCCGCCTGGATGAAGGGGATGTGCTCTTTCCTGAGACGCTCCAGGTGCTCGAAACGCTCGAAGATCAAACCATGCCACCGCTTGAGACGTATCCCAGGCAGCTAACCCTGCGCCTACGCTTGCGTTTTCAGGTGTGGATGTTGCCGGCAAAGGCCCTTCGGCCCATCCTTGAGGCCCGGCTGAACGCCCTGCTCCCGGCCGATCAAATTCCGGATGCCAAAAGTGTACGCTATCGCCTGCTTTCCGCCTCGGTTGAAGGCCTCGGCCAAGGGGTGTTCCGTTTGCGCTTCACGCTGGAGGTCCAGCGCCGCCTACGGGCGCGGATTGATGCGGAGCAGGTCTTTGCTGCCGTGCGTGGTCGGTCGGTGGACCGGGCTTTGCAGGAATTGCGTGGTTTTCCTTTTGCCGAACCGCCGCAGGTGGAACTCTGGCCTCCTTTTTGGCCTTGGATGCCGGTGCTTCCAATCCAAGTGACCGTTCGCTTTGCTCCCTGAATGCCGTTATGCGCATTTTGGCCGTTGACCACGGTGAAAAACGTTTGGGCATTGCGATTTCGGATGAAAGCGGCACATTGGCCCGCCCATTGACCGTGATCCACCATACTTCGCGTGATGCCGATGTGGCCCAAGTGTTGGCTCTGGCACGTGATCATGAGGTGGGATTGATCGTCGTGGGGATTTCCTTGGATGACGAAGGTCGACCCAATTTGGCCGGAAGGCGAGCATTGAATTTTGCCCGAGCGCTGCAGGCACAGACGGAAACCCCGGTTCGTTTGTGGGATGAGGCCTTTAGCACGCAGGAAGCCCGCGCGGCGCGCCTGGCCGCCGGGGTTCGGCAGAAAAAACGTCGCGGTCACCTAGATGAATGGGCCGCGACAGTGATCCTGCAATCTTACTTGGACCGGTACAACGATCCTGCTTCGGCTCAGGCTACCTAGCCCCAAATTGCTTCAGCGCGCCAGAATGCGGGCCATCTGGTAATATTCCATGTTAATTGCTCGCTGATGCTCGATCACCTGGGCAAGTGGTACGGTTTCCATTAGACGCCCCTTTAAGCCGATCATCACGCCATGTTCACCGGCGAACAAGGTCTCCACTGCTTTGACGCCCATGCGCGAGGCCAGCAAGCGGTCGTAGGCTGTGGGAGAGCCGCCGCGCTGAATATGTCCGAGGATGGTGATGCGCGTTTTGAATCCCACATCGGCCTCGTCAATGGCCCGTGCCAGGTTGTGAATTTTGATCGCCGCGCCTTCGGCTATTAGGATGATGGCATGTGCCTTGCCGCGCCGATAGGCATCCTCCACAGCAGCGATCACTTCTTCGACCTTTGTTTCCACTTCCGGGATCAGCACCATTTCCGCGCCGCAGACGATACCGGCCATCACGGCCAGGTAACCACAACCGCGCCCCATGGTCTCAACCAGGAAGGCGCGATTGTGGGAAGAAGCGGTATCGCGCAGCTTATCCACGGCATCCATGATGGTATTCAAGGCCGTATCTACTCCGATGGCCATGTTGGTTCCCCAGATATCGTTATCAATGCTGGCCGGAATGCCCACCACGCGCACTCCCTGTTGTGAAAGGACATAGGCGCCGTGCATCGAACCTTCTCCCCCAATGATCACCAGAGCGTCAATTCCGGCTTCGTTGATCTTGCGAATTGCTTCGCGCTGATGATGGGGATCAAAAAAGCGCTCGCTGCGGCGTGTTTGCAGGATGGTCCCCCCTCGCGGCAGAATGCCGCCCACATCGCGCGCCCCCAGGGGACGGAATTCACCGTTGATCAGGCCCTCGAAGCCGTTCAACACACCGATCACCTGCGCGTTATGATAGAGCGCGGTGCGCGTCACGGCACGGATAGCCGCATTCATCCCCGGCGCGTCTCCGCCAGAGGTCAAAACACCGATCGTGGAAATCCCAAGAGACATTCCTACTTACTCGTCCTTTCGTTTGATAAGGAACGTATCGAAATCACGCGCCACCACCGTGTTCGGGAAGACGGCCTGGGCCTCTTCAAGCACATCTTTTTCTCGGTAGCGGCGCGAAATGTGCGTGAGGATTAACTGACGCACTCCGGCCCGCGCCGCCAGCTCTGCTGCCTGTCGAGCGGTGATATGCGAAAACTGGCGCGCCATTTCGGCCTCGCTCTCTAAATAGGTGGCCTCGATCACCAGCGCATCGGCCTCGCGACAGACTTCTACCAGATCGTCCGTTTGTCCGGTATCGCCCACCAGCACCAAACGCGTACCGCGTTGCCATTCTCCGAGCACGTCATCTGGTTCGATGCGTCGGCCATCGGCTAAAGCGATCGCTCGCCCGGCCACCAATTCACGTCGTTCAGGTCCAAAGGGCACTCCCAGCGCGGCCGCTTTTTCGGCCAGGAAGGGTCTCCGTGGGCGTGTTTCAAAGAGATACCCCAGCGATTCCGGCCCGCGATGGGTGACCGGAAATGCACGGATGGTGAAATCCTCAGCCTCGAAGAACACTCCAGGCCCGATTTCGTGCCAGTAAAGCGCCATCGGAGGGCGGTTGCCGCGCAGCACGACGTCATAGACCAGTGTGCGCACACGATCCAGTGCACCCTTTGAGCCATAGAGATGCAATTCATCGATCGTTTCCCAGCGCATAAAGGTTGAAAGCAAGCCACCCAACCCTAAGATGTGATCGAGATGGGCATGGGTGATCAGCACGTGGCTCAGATGGCGAAACCCTACCCCAGATTGCAGAATTTGGCGCTGTGTGCCTTCCCCGCAATCCACCAGGAAACGATATTCATCATGCTTGACAATTTGTGCCGAAAGCCCTCGCTTTACCGAGGGAGCAGAAGCAGATGTGCCGAGAAATAAGAGTTCGAACAAGGATACCTCTCAAGTAAGTGCTGCAATCTTGTTGCTTTCCCGTCACTGCCACGATGGATAGGGGGAGACCGTAGACCGTGGACAGTAGACCGTGGGTGGCATAGACCGTAGAGTCAATCTGTGCGAGTGTTTTGTGCCTCCAGAAGACGGCGCAATTCGTGGATGGCCGGCTGGATCCCCAACGGAGATTGAAAAATAGCACTGGCGGCAACAAATGCTGTGGCACCCTGAGCAGCCACTAGCGGTAGAGTTTGTCCATTGATGCCGCCATCCACCTCTAGCCAAGCGGGGGAACCGATCGCATCCAACATCTGGCGCACCTGACGCACCTTGGCCGGACTTTGGGGGATAAAGGTCTGGCCGGAAAAGCCCGGGTTCACACTCATTACCAGCACCAGGTCCACCAAAGGTAGGATCGGTCCCAGAAGGATAGGCGATGTGCCGGGGTTGATGGCTATTCCGGCTTTGCATCCTAGGGAGCGAATAGCCTGCAGGGTGCGATGAATGTGCGTGCAGGTTTCCAGGTGAACGGTGAGGATCGATGCCCCGGCGCGGGCAAAAGATTCCAGGAAGGTCTCTGGGCGTTCGACCATCAGGTGCACATCGAGAGGCAGAGCGGTCCCTCGCCGACAGGCTTCCACCAATGGAATGCCCATGGTCAGATTGGGGACGAAGTGACCATCCATCACGTCGATGTGAATCCAATCGGCGCCGGCCTGTTCGCATTGACGGAGAACCTCGCCCAGGTTCAGAAAATCGGCGGAAAGGATTGAAGGTGCCAGGATCATTTTGGGTGATAAACGAAATAGACCCACATCCAGAATGGGATCAATCCACCTACGGCAATCAGCGCCAGCAATGCCAGCCCGATCGTGCCCCAGTCAATCGCAGGGAGAACATGCCTAAACGAAGTGGTGGGCAAAGATGGGGTAGGGAGAGCTCCGTTCGCGGGGGATGTATCCGGAAATGTGCTCATTTTGGCGGTTGACGTCCCTGTATCCATAGCGAAGCGCACCAACACCCGCCCCAGTTGATTGGCGGTGCGATAGCGCGCCGAGGGTTCCTTCGAGAGCACCTTATGGATAATCGCTTCCAGCGGTTCAGGGATATCCGGCACATATTCGCGGATCGGGGTTGGTTCGGCATAGAGGTGCAAACGCGCCAACTCTTGAGGGTTATCGGCGCGGAAGGGCGGGGTGCCGGCGAGCAATTCATACAACACCACCCCTAGCGAATACACATCCGAGGCCGGAGTGGGCACTTGCCCTGCTGCCTGTTCCGGTGAAAAATAGAGTGGTGAGCCCCATACTACATCTTCTTCTTCGGGGTGTAAGGTGGCCAATGCGCGGGCAATACCGAAATCGGTGACTTTTAGCCGTCCATCTGGTGTGACCAGCATGTTATGCGGTTTGACATCACAATGGACCAACCCGGCTCGATGGGCATAGCCGATCCCGGCGCAGGCTTGTACCAATAGTGGAACGGCCTCTTGCACGCTAAAACGCCCTCGTTGGCGCAACAGCGTTTTCAGATCAGTACCGGGCACGTATTCCATGACGATATAGAGCTTGCCACCATCGAACCCGAAATCGTGCACGGTGACGATGTTCGGGTGACTGAGATTAGCGGCTGCCCGCGCCTCTTGACGAAAACGTTCCTGGAAGAGCGGATCGTGGGAATAATCCTCGCGCAGGATTTTGATTGCGACATAGCGATCGAGCAGCAAATCCCGCGCGCGGAAGACGTAGGCCATTCCGCCGCGTCCGATCTGTTCGAGCAGCTGATAGCGCTTGCCAAGCGTAATCCCTGCGTGCATAGATACGATTATAGCATGGGCAATATTGATCTCGGTTGTTCCGATTGCAAATTGAAATTTTTACCAGGATTTTTTATTGTTGAGGTCACTGCAAAAAGTCCTTTCACCGCAGCAAGACACGTCCTCAAAGCATTTCAAGGCTCTCCTGCAAAAAGTGTGTTTACCACCAAGGACACGACGATCGCAAAGCAATTTTTTAATAAAATGCAGTTAAAATTTCTTGATTTACATAATATTTTTAGGTGAAACGCCCAAAATCCTTTGTGTACTTGGTGTACTTTGTGATCGAAAACCTTTTTGCAGTGAAGTTATTTCAAATTTTGGGATCCAAGTAGCTCTAGGAAAATCGCAAAATTTTGCAGAAAAAAAATTTAATGCTAAAAAACCGTTTTTGCTGTAGATCTTTTTATAGTTTTTTCCGTGTCGTCCGTGTTTGTCCGTCTCCTATTGAATTGGACCCATGGCGCAGAGATGGTTTTTGCCGCGAAGTCATTGTACTTACTTGCGTTGGGAGCATCTATGTTCCACCGTCCACCGTCTACGGTCCACCATCCATGCTTCACCTCTATGCAAAGCAAAAGCAGTTATGGGTTTTTCGATTATAATGAAAAAGCGGTTATTCCATGCGTTTCTTGCCCACATTGCTCGAAGGAGTATTCTACGTTAATTCGCCATCTCCCATCGGTTGGCTTTTCTTCGTGCTCTGGATAGGGCTAGCCGGGTGGTTGTTGCGCGTCTTTCGCAGGTATCAGCCGGCATGGAATGGGCGTGCCTGGGCGCTCTTCTTTGTCTTGTTGGGAATGGCGGTCTTCGGAAACCTGTTTCTCGGCTTGGGTCTGAACGCCGCAAATGCCTTGCCTCTGCCGGAAGTCCCTCTTGATGAAAGCGCGGCCATTCTCATGCCACTTTCGGCAATTCCCTGGCTGGTGGCGGCCGGGATTTTAGGTCCATGGGGAGGAGGATTGGTGGCCGGAGTAGCCGGCTTGGTACGAACACCTTTCGATGCTCATAATCCGTTTATTCCCATGGAATTTGCTATCTTGGGCATCATCGCCTCGGCCGGTATTCGGCAGCGCTATCGCACTCCGGCTTATCGTCTGTTCAGACAACCTCTCGTTACTGCTCTGTTATTGATCCCTCTGCACCTCTCGCTTTATATCCTGAGCACGTTATCTCTGGAGATCGGCTCGCTACCGGCGCGCGTGGATTACATCCTGAGTCGTTTGGGACCGGTTGCCTTGGCGTTTGGTGGCGAGATGTTCATGGCCGGCCTCATCACCCAAATCCTCTTTTGGACCTTTCCTCGGCTTTGGGGGGAGGCTCCGTTGGAGCCTTCGCCGGCCGAATCTCGCTTGGAGATACGTTTCCTGCTCTGGACCGGCAGCTTCCTGGTGGCCTTGTTCATTGCTCTGGTGAGCGCGGTATGGACGGTAGCCGGAAATTCGGCGCGCGAAATGTTTCGCGAGCGCCTTTCCAGTACGGCCAGTACGGTCGCTCAGAATATTCCGTTTTTCCTAGAAACCGGGCAGAATCTGGTTTTTCAGATCACCGCTGAGCCGCTTGTATTGCAATCAGAAGGGCCGGCACTTTCGGCGCGCCTGGCACAGTTTATGCAATCCACTCCCTATTTCGAACAGATAGCGGTGCTCTCGTTGGATGGGAAAACGATTTTTGCCGCCTATCCCCTTGCCCTACAGAAGCAGTTTCCTCTCTATCCGGAAGAACAGGCGGCGCTTTCTTTTGCAGCCGGCGGCGTGATGTTCCAGAGCTACACGTTGCCGCCTCTCCCCAATGGGAGGACGGCACAGGTCAGTTTTATCGGCAGTATTGTGGATGCCCAGGGCAAGAGTCAGAGGGTGCTGATCGCCCGTACTTCCTTGGAGCACAATCCGCTTGTCCAGCCGGTGCTGGACGGTTTGCGCCGTTTGGAGTCGTTGCAAGGGACAGGGATGCTGGTGGATGAACAAAATCGTATCCTGTATCATCCAGATCCAACGCAGATCATGCAACCTTCACCTTATGCGCAAACGAATGCTGAAGAGCGTTTCTTTGAACAGGTGGCACCAAACGGTACCCGTCAATTGGTTTTCATTCAGCCCGTTCCGGGACGTTCCTGGAGTGTGATCCTGACCGTGCCGGCACAGCAGGCGCAGCAACTGGCACTGAACATCGCTGCTCCTTTGGGCTTGACCCTCTTCTTCTTGACTATTCTGGCCCTTGGGGTGTTACGGGTGGGATTGCGAGTGATGAGTGCTTCGCTGAAGAACCTGGCACGCGAGGCCAATCGTATTGCCCAGGGTCAGCTGGATCATCCCCTCGCTGTGAGTGGCTACGATGAGATCGGCCAGCTGGGGCGTTCCTTTGAGCAAATGCGCCTCAGCCTGCGCGCTCGCCTGGATGAACTGAACCGCCTGCTCAAGGTAAGTCAGGGAGTAGCCTCTAGCCTGGAAATGCAAGATGCGCTCCGTCCCGTGCTAGAGGCGGTTTTGGAAGGGGGAGCCAGTGTGGTGTGCGTGGTGCTTTCGCCCACCGTTTTACCGGAGACACCGGTTGAATTGCCCACGCGTTTTGCGTTGGGCGAAAATGCCGAGCGTTATGCCGAGCTGGATGAGAAGATCCTCCTTCTAGCCCAAATGCAGGAGCGAATCGTTCTTCCAAACCTAATGCGCGGGCATCCTTTCCAGGATGTGTCGGCCGAAAATCTGCCGGCGGCATTGCTGGCGGTGGCATTGCGTCATGAACAGCGCTTTTATGGTGTCATGTGGGCAGCTTATGAGGGACCGCGCAATTTCACCGAGGCCGATGTGCGCTTTATTACCACCTTGGGCGGTCAGGCGGCGCTGGCGGCAGCCAATGCGCACCTCTTCCTGACGGTCGAAGCCGGTCGGCGACAGCTGGAGGCAATTCTCAATTCCTCTCCGGACCCGATCCTGGTCACCGATCCACAGAATCGTCTTTTCCTGGCGAATCCGACGGCCCGTCAGGTGTTGAATTTGCCGACTGCCAATGGGGTTCGCCCTCCAATCCACGAAGTGATCCACCAGCCGGTGCTCCTGGATCTTCTGGCTACCCCATCTGCGGAGACGCGATCGGCGGAATTGACGTTCCACGATGAACGTACCTATCTGGCGATTGCTTCACCGGTGGTGGCCGAGGGGCATCCCGTTGGGCGGGTGTGCATTCTGCGGGATGTAACTCACTTTAAGCAATTGGATGCCTTGAAATCCGAGTTTGTGGCCACGGTGAGCCACGATCTGCGCTCACCGTTGACCCTGATGCGTGGCTATGCTACGATGCTCGAAATGGTCGGTGAGTTGAATGAACAACAGCAGGGCTATGTACGTAAGATCATCACCGGGGTCGAAAACATGTCCCGTTTGGTCAACAATTTGCTCGACCTCGGGCGGATTGAACTCGGCGTCGGTCTACAGGTGGAAACGATCCCGGTGCGTGATACCGTTGAGCATGTGCTCAATACCCTCCAATTGCAAGCAACGCAGAAACAAATTGCTCTTTCACTCGAAGTGGATGCGGCATTGCCTCCCTTCCTTGAAGCCGACCAGGCACTTTTACATCAGGCTGTTTACAACCTGGTCGAAAACGCTTTGAAATATACCCCGGAAGGGGGGCGGGTGACCGTTCGCCTCTATCCGCAAGGCGAAACGGTGATCTTCGAGGTAGAAGATACCGGTATTGGAATCGCACCGAGCGATCTGCCGCGCTTGTTTGAAAAGTTCTATCGGGCGCGCCAGCGCGAAGCGCGCACACAGCACGGGAGTGGTCTCGGGTTGGCCATTGTACGTTCGATTGCCGAGCAACATGGGGGAAAAGTGTGGGTGGAAAGCGAGCTCGGCAAAGGTAGCACGTTCTATTTGCAAGTACCTTTGAAGCAAAACCCAAAAGAGTAGAGTATACTTAAGTCTTTAGCAGAGGACATATGAGCCTGTCTGGTCATGACACTCCTTCTTCGATTATCTATCGCACCACCAAGCATAAGCCGCGGCCCACATTTATGTCTTGGCTGATCGGCCGTCCGCTTTCGACGGCGGATGCTCCCCATCAGACCATCGGCAAGGCGATTGGTCTGGCCATATTCTCCTCCGACGCACTTTCCTCGACCGCTTATGCCACGCAGGAGATCATGGTCATCCTGGCGGCGGCGGGCACGGCAGCTTTCGGCTATGTGTTCCCAATTTCGTTGGCGATTGTTGCCCTATTGGTGATTGTAGCGCTCTCATACGAACAAACAATCCACGCTTACCCAAATGGCGGCGGCTCCTATACTGTTGCGTATGATAATCTTGGACAATTTCCGGCATTGGTGGCAGCTGCGGCGTTGCTCACCGATTATGTACTGACTGTGGCGGTTTCGATATCCTCCGGCGTAGCACAATTGACTTCCGCTTTTCCTTTGCTTTTCCCATATCGAGTGCTGCTCGCGGTGGGATTTGTGGGAATGATCATGCTGGTCAATTTGCGTGGGGTCAAAGAATCGGGTGCTGTTTTTGCTGTTCCCACGTACTTTTTTATCAGCATGATGTACCTGGCGATTTTAACCGGGTTGTTTTTGTATCTTCGAGGTTCGTTGGGGGTGGTGGTGAATCCGCCGCTGCTTGAATTGGATGGGGTCCAAACCATTACGCCGTTTTTGATCCTGCACGCATTTTCTAGTGGCACCGCCGCGTTGACCGGGGTCGAAGCCATTTCAAATGGGATCACTGCCTTCAAGGAACCGCGTAGCCGCAATGCCGGGATTACCCTGATTTGGATGGCGGGGATCTTAGGCACGCTCTTCCTGGGCGTTTCGTTCCTGGCTATGCACATCCATGCGGTGCCTTCAGAAACCGAAACGGTGATTTCGCAATTGGGGCGGACGGTGTTTGGCGGGCAGGGAATGCTCTATCTGGCGCTGATCGCAGCAACGATGCTGATCTTGATTCTGGCAGCCAACACGTCCTTTGCCGATTTTCCCCGCTTAAGCGCCATTGTTGCCCGCGATGGTTTCTTGCCACGTCAGCTCACCTATCGCGGAAGCCGCCTGGTCTATTCCAATGGCATCATTTTGCTGGCGGTGTTGGCTTCGGCATTGATTATCGCTTTTCGTGCGAGCGTGACCCGCCTGATCCCTCTCTATGCAATCGGCGTTTTCTTGTCGTTCACGCTTTCGCAAGCCGGCATGGCCCATCGCTGGTGGAAAAGCGGCCACCTGCGCCCAGGCGAAGAGAAGCGAGAAGGCAATTCAGTGCTTCATTACGATCCTCTCTGGCACATTAAGATGGTGATCAACGGCTTTGGAGCCGTTTGTACCGTTATCGTCGTTTTTATTTTCGCCATTACCAAGTTCACCGAGGGGGCTTGGTTGGTGCTTTTGATCCTGCCCCTCCTGGTTGCGCTCTTCCTTGCCGTTCATCGCCATTACCGCGAACTGGCGGCTAAACTTTCGCTGGATGAATTCGGCGAAGCGCCGCCAACGGCTGTCCGACACCGGGTTATTCTTCCGTTGAGCGGTGTCCATCGCGGTACACTAGCCGCTTTGCGCTATGCACAACACCTTTCGGATGATATTACCGCTGTGCATGTTTCCATCGAACCGGAAGAGACGGAAAAGGTGCGCCGTAAATGGGAACGTTGGGGAGATGGCACGCGATTGGTGGTGCTGGATTCTCCTTATCGCTTGTTCATCGAGCCATTGCTGGAGTATTTGCAAGAAGTGATTGCGCATCGTCAGCCTCACGAGGTGATCACCATTGTGGTACCCCAATTTGTGCCATCAAAGCGCTGGCATGAATTCTTGCACATGCGCACAGCCGATTTGTTGCGGGATCAGTTGCTCTCTTATCCAGATGTTGTCATCATAGATGTGCCTTATCAGGTGTAAGGTGCCTAGAGGCACGGAAGTGGTTTTCAAGGTTTAATCTGATGCACATGGAGAAGTAGAAGCCATGAATAAATACATTGTTGTTGGCTGTGGCCGAGTTGGCGCAGCATTGGCCTATCGGCTGTTCAAAAGTAACCATTACGTTACGATCATTGATGCTAATCGGGAATCTTTTGCTCGTTTGCCAAGTGACTTTCGCGGCCGTATTATAACGGAAGATGTTTTGAAAGAAGGTACGCTGCTGCATGCTGGGGTGGAGGAGGCCGATGGCCTGGCCGCAGTGACCAATTTTGATGCCCTGAATGCAGTGGTAGCACATGTGGCACGGGCGTTCTACAATGTGCCGCTCGTAGTAGCCCGTAATTACGATCCGAGCTTGCGCCCGATGCTGGAAGCGTTCAACCTGCAGATCGTCAGCTCTACAGCCTGGGGCGCACAACGCTTGGAAGAGCTCCTCTCTACCTCCAGCGGGCAGGTGATTTTTTCGGCCGGAAACGGTGAAGTGGAAGTGTACCAGGTCATTATTCCCCCGGCCTGGAAAGGCAAAAAACTACAAGAACTTTTCCAGGGGGTGGATTGTCTGCCGGTGGTCCTTACCCGGGCCGGGCGCTCCACTTTGCCCCTCGCAGAAAGCATTTTGGATGAGGGGGATGTGCTCCATGTCAGTGCGACCTTTGAAGGGATTTCGGCGCTTCTAAAGCGCTTGGAAAAGGAGGCATAGCATGTTCGTTTGTATTGCCGGAGGGGGTAGGACGGGTTCACGCCTGGCCTATTTGTTGCAGCGCGAAGGTCACAGTGTGCGGGTCATCGAAGAGCGGAGCGAATTGCTCAACCGCTTGCATCACGAATTGCCCACCGAGACGATCTATCATGGAGATCCGTGTAATCCCCAGCATCTGGAAAATGCCGGAGTGGGGCAGGCGAATGTGTTGGTAGCCTGTACGAGCAATGATGCCACCAATCTGGTGGTGTGCTATTTGGGACGGGTGGTGTTCCACGTACCGCGCATCATTGCCCGTGTTAACAACCCTCACAACGCCTGGCTCTTCAACGAAAAGTTCCATGTGGATGTGGCGCTTAGCCAGGCGGATATTCTGGCGCATCTGATTCAAGAAGAAATGTCACTGGGAGATATGATGACGCTACTCAAGCTGCGCCGCGGCCGTTATTCCCTGGTGGAGGAGAAAGTCCCACCCGGCGCAAAGGCGATCGGCATTCCGCTTAAGGACCTAGGGCTACCGGAGGAATGCGTGATCGCTGCCATCATTCGTCATGGCAAAGTATGCCTGCCGCGCGGAACAACCACCTTCGAGGTCGGTGATGAGATTTTGGCCATCACCAGTCCGGAGGCGGCAGCAAAATTGGCCGAAATGTTACGTCCTGTTCAGAATTGATCGACTTATGGGTCGAACCACTGGCGCATTGACCCACCTCGAATGCTCGCAGTGTGGGAAACGCTTCGATGCACATCGCCTGCAGACCTTTTGCTCTTCCTGTCAGGCGCCGCTCCTGGCGCGCTACGATCTGGAGAAAGTAGCACGAACGCTAAAGCCACAAGTGATAGCCGATCGGCCGCGTGGCCTCTGGCGCTGGGCCGAGCTCCTGCCGGTGCAGCAGGAAGCGAATCGCGTGACCCTAGGAGAGGGGGATACGCCGATCCTGGAACTCAAAAGGCTGGCGGCGAGCCTGGGGATAGAGCACCTGTTTCTCAAGGATGAATCCCTGAATCCCACCGGAACTTTCAAAGCACGCGGGTTGGCAATGGCTGTTTCACGGGCGCGCGAGCTAAAAGCGCGTGCTCTGGTTATTCCCACAGCCGGCAATGCCGGCGGAGCCTTGGCCGCTTATGCGGCGCGTGCCGGAATGGAAGCTCATGTTTTTATGCCTGCCGATGCGCCGCAAGCCAATCAACACGAGGTGCACCTTTATGCGGCCGATCTGCGCTTGGTGCAGGGGTTGATCTCCGATGCCGGACGACTGGCCGCTCAGGAAGCCCGGCATTTCCGCTGGTTCGATGTTTCGACCTTCAAGGAGCCTTATCGCTTGGAAGGCAAAAAGACGATGGGGTTTGAGATTGCCGAGTTCTTCGGTTGGGATGTGCCGGACGTGATCCTCTACCCGACCGGCGGTGGGACGGGGCTGGTGGGCATTTGGAAAGCCTTGGAAGAGCTGGAGGCTTTGGGGTGGATCGGCAAAAAGCGTCCCCGCATGGTGAGTGTCCAGGCGCAAGGCTGTGCTCCGATCGTCCGCGCCTTCGAGTGCGGAGCAGATGAGGCGCAGGTTTGGCCGAATGCCGAGACGATTGCCTCGGGGTTGCGTGTGCCGCTTCCATTTGCTCATCGCCTGATCTTGCGCGTGATCCGCCAAAGCGGTGGCACGGCAGTAGCCGTTAGCGATGAGGAAATCCTCCAGGCGCAGCGCATGTTGGCAGCTCAGGAGGGCATTTTTGCTGCCCCGGAGGGCGCGGCAACACTGGCGGCACTTCAGCATCTGCAACGCGTGGGATGGATTGCACCGCAAGAACGGGTTCTGCTCCTCAATACGGGTAGTGGGGTAAAATATGTATGAGTATGGATGTACCGGCCTCGCCCATTGCCCCTCTAGAGTTACTCTATCAGATCAGCCGTGAACTGGCCGCGGCACTGGATCTGCGCACCGTGTTGCAGCGGGTGCTCTATGCCGCATTGCAGCACGTGGGCGGAGAACGGGGGAGCATTGTCGTGCTCGATGATAGCGGCAAACCAGTAGAAGCGACGCTAGTTTATGGAAAACAGTATCACGAGCACACGACACCCCGTTTGCGGGAGACGGTAGAACGTGGGCTGGCCGGCTGGGTGATCCGCCATCGCAAAGCGGCGCTGGTGCCGGATACCAGTCGCGATGAACGTTGGCTGCGCCGCCCGGATGATTCCAGCGCCGGCACGGGGGCCAAATCGGCTATCTGCGTGCCGTTACTAGCGCGCGAGAAGCTCGTCGGCGTTTTGACGCTGGTGCACCCGACCCCGAACACCTTTACAGAACAGCATCTCCAACTGATGCAGGCCATTGCCGATCAGGCGGGCATTGCCGTGTTGAACGCGCGCCTCTATACCGAAAGTCAGCGGCAGGCACGGGTGATGAGCGCGTTGGTCGAATGTGCCATTGCGATTAACGCTTCCCTGGACTTAAAAGATGTCTTCCGTCGCATTCTGCAACAGACGATGCAGGCGCTGCAGGTGGAAACGGTGGCGCTCGGTCTGGTGGATGAAACGAGCAACGCGCTGGTGTTTCGCGCGGCCGATGGTCTGCGCGCCGGAGTGCTCCTCGATCGTCGTTTGGCGGTTGAAGAGAGTGTTATCGGTTGGGTTATGCGGCAGGGAAAAGGGGTGATCTTGCCTGGCGGCAGAAGCAAAGAGCGCCTTTCCGTCGCGGGTCTCTTCGATGATCGGAGTATCTCTTCTGCCGCGATCGTGCCGATCCACGGCCGGGAAGGCGCGATCGGGGTATTGATGGCGCTGAACCCCTCGGGGGGCACGTTTGACTCGGATGCGCTTTTGGTGATGACCGGCATCGGCAGTCTGGCAGGAATTGCCATCCAAAACGCTCTTTTTGCCGAGTGCATTCAGATGACACAACGTCGCTATCGAGAGCTGTTTGATGAGAATATCGATGCCATCCTGCTGACCGATTTGCAGGGGCATATTCTGGAAGCGAATCGCCAGGCGATGCAGCTCTTCGGTTACGCTTCACAGGAGTTGCTCTCTTGTTCCGTTCACCAGCTCTATCATGTCCCTGAAGGGGTCATGCTTCAATCGCTGGATACATTGGACGAGGAGGACACGCTGCGCTTTGAATCTGTGGCGAAGACCAAGGATGGGGGGCAAATGCCGGTAGAGGTGTATGCTCGGCGCCGCATCTTGGAACAACGTGAGATCATCCAGTGGATATTCCATGATATCCATGAACGCAAAGAGCTGGATGCTTTGCGGGACGATCTGGCCGCAATGATCTATCACGATCTACGCTCTCCGCTGGGAAATTTGATCTCCAGCTTGGAACTTTTGAAGGGTGCGATCCCCACTGATGATAATGTGGCTACTTCGCTCCTGGAGATCGCTTCTCACGCTGTAGCGCGCCTGCAGCGCATGGTGAATTCTTTGCTGGATATTCACCGTTTGGAAGCCGGTGTCCCTTTGGGAGAGCGCCAGCCGGTGCGGGTGGGAGATCTGCTCCATAGGGCGGCAAATGAAATTCGCATGACCTTGGATTCGCGTGCCCAAACCCTCGAGCTACAAAAACAGGACGAGGTCGCCTCGGCATGGGTACTAGCGGATGCTGATATGATTGCACGGGTTTTGATCAACCTGTTGGAAAATGCCTCCAAGTTTTCTCCAACCCAAAGCCAGATTCTTTTGGGTGCCCAATTGCTAGAAGGTACACCACAGCAGGTGCGTTTTTGGGTCAAGGATAACGGGCCGGGCATTGCACCGGCCGATCAGGAACGCATTTTTGAAAAATTTACCCGACTTGCTCGTAAAGAAGGTGTGCGCGGATTGGGCATTGGATTGGCATTTTGCCGCCTGGCGGTGCAGGCACATGGTGGTAAGATCGGTGTAGAGAGTGAGCCGGGTCACGGCGCCACCTTTTTCTTCACCTTGCCAAGACATCTTGAATCTGCTTGAGGCTTTCAAACACCAAAATTTCTACGCTGCTCATAATTCTTATGGAAAACATTGCACCGGATGTCTATATTGAGACTGCTTATCCTGGAGTGACGGTAGGCGCTTTTGTCCTACCGCATGGCCTGGTCCATATTGACGTACCCCTCTTACCCGATCATGTGCGTGCTTGGCGGGCTTCCTTGATAGGATTGAACACCGGCACCGAGCGGGTGTTGGTGCTCTTGGATGCTCACCCCGATCGGGCTTTGAACGCGCGCCTGATGGAATGCCCAATTCTGGCACACGAAAAAGCGGCACATATGCTCCGCTCTCGCCCTTCCACCAGTCGTGTGACCGGCGAGGAGACAGGCGCCGAATGGGAAAGCCATAGCGGTTGGAGTACCACCCGCTGGACACCGCCGGAGATCTCCTTTTCCGAAAACCTGATGCTCCATTGGAGCGAACATCCTTTAGTGATCGAATCCCGACCGGGGCCGAATAGTGGCGCCGTATGGGTGCGCTGGGAGCGAGAGCGTGTGCTTTTCATCGGCGATGCGGTGTGTAAAGATCAGCCGCCGTTCCTGGCGGGCGCCGATATTCCTCAATGGATTGAGCTTCTCCATGAGCTCTTGCAACCGCAATATGCCGATTACCTGATCGTTTGTGGTAGAGGCGGGCTGGTTCCTTTCCAGGTGATCCGGGCCCAGATCGTCTTCCTGGAAACGGTTCAGCAAAGCCTGCAGAAAGTCCCTGCGGACGCTGCAGATGCGATATTTGAGCAAATGGCTCAAGAATTACTGGAGCAATTCCACTTTCCCTCGGAGAAAAAGTATTTCTTCCGCCTGCGTTATGGCCTAAAGTACTATCACACTCGTCGTCAACCCGCTGTGATCCCCCTCGAGGAAGAACAATGAACCAACCTTTTGTCCCTTTGTTAGAAGTATGGCGCGGTGATCGTTGCGAATCCGTCCACCAGGGTGCTTTTGCGATCGTGGATGCAGAGGGGCGAACGATTGCCGCGGCAGGAGATGCCTCGTTTATTACCTATTTACGTTCTTCGGCCAAGCCATTCCAGGCGCTGCCGTTTGTCGAACACGGCGGTGTGCAGACCTTTGGCATCACCGAGGCTGAGCTGGCGTTGATCTGCGCCTCCCACGATGGCGCGGCCATTCACCTGGAAACCGTGGGCGCGTTGCAGGCGAAGATCGGCATATCCGAGGCCGAGCTCCAATGCGGTGCTCACTGGCCTTCGGATGCGCAGTCCATGCGCGCCCTGATCTTGAGCGGAGGCGAGCCAACGCCGAATTACAACAATTGTTCCGGAAAACATACGGGCATGTTGGCCCATACGCGCCTGCATGGCTGGTCTACCCATGATTACCTGGATGTGCACCACCCGTTGCAGCAGGAAATTCTGCAAACCCTGGCCGAGATGTGTGACTATCCTAAGGAGCGCATTGGAGTGGCAATAGATGGCTGTTCGGCTCCTACCTTTGCTTTGCCGTTGTATCATGCCGCGTTGGGCGTTGCCCGCCTTTGCGATCCGCGCCGGCTCCCCGCACAGCGGGCGAAAGCTGCCCAAGCGATCGTTCGGGCCATGATCGGTCATCCGGAAATGGTGGATGGAGAAGGCGGATTCGATACGGAATTGATGCGGATCGCATCCGGGCATGTGCTCGCCAAAGGCGGTGCCGAAGGATTCCAGATCGCCGGTATCCTACCCGGAACGTTAGGGCCCGATCAACCGGGCCTTGGCCTGGCACTGAAGATCGCCGATGGCGATCTCCCCGTCCGTCTGAGCAATGGACGCACCGTTTCGCGGGCGCGTACGGCCGTCACTCTGGAAATTTTGCGTCAGCTCGGCGTGTTAACCGAGACCCAGATTTCAAAGTTTGCCCCTTTCGTTCACGGTGGGAAGGTTCTCAATCATCGCGGCTTGCAGGTAGGAGAATATCGCGTGACGGTGCGATTGTGAGCAAAACCGACGATCGGCAAAGGATTCCCGCCGAAATTAAGCGCGCACCGTGCTTCGCTTTTGCTCAAAAAACGGCACCGCCGGGGGAACGGTACATTCCGCTCCGAGCCGGCGGTGCCTGCTTCTGACGATGCGCTTACAGTTTGGGACCCGCGGCGATCACCTCCGGTGGACACACAGCCTCAAATTTGCGGAAGTTCTCGATGAAGCGTGCTGCCAGCTGGCGATATTTCTTCCAGTATTCCTCTTTGTTCGGCCAGGAGCTGGAAGGATCGAGCACTTCATCGGGAACGCCGGGACATTGAGTGGGCACCTGGAAGCCAAAGATCGGATCGCTCTTATAGGGGACGTTTTCCAGGTCGCCGCGTAAGGCGGCGGCTAGCATGGCGCGCGTGTAACGGATACTGATGCGTTTGCCGATGCCATATGGCCCTCCCACCCAGCCGGTGTTGACCAGCCAGCAGCGTGCACCGTAGCGTTCGATCTTCTGGCGCAGCAGTTCAGCGTACTTATAAGGATGGTGGACCATGAACGGTGCACCGAAACAGGCCGAAAAGGTGATCTCCGGCTCTCGGCCCAGCCCAACTTCGGTGCCGGCGATTTTCGAGGTGTAGCCGGAGATGAACTGGTAGAGGGCTTGTTCGGTGCTCAGGCGGGCAATAGGCGGCATCACGCCGCTGGCATCGCAGGTCAAAAAGACAATATTGCGCGGATGTCCGGCGCGTTTTTCCAGCAAGGCGTTTTCGATGAACTCCAACGGGTAAGAGGCCCGCGTGTTTTCCGTGATTTCATCCGAATCCAGGTCAATGTGCCGGGTGACCGGGTCGTAGACTACGTTTTCCAAGATCGTGCCGAAACGGCGCGTAGTAGCATAGATCTGCGGTTCGGCGGTCGGCGAAAGGTTGATCACTTTGGCGTAGCAGCCGTTTTCAAAGTTGAAAACGCCCTCATCGCTCCAGCCATGTTCGTCATCTCCGATCAGCCGGCGGGATGGATCGGCCGAAAGGGTGGTCTTCCCTGTACCGGAAAGGCCGAAGAACAAGGCTACGTCGTTTTCATCCTGCGGAGAGATGTTTGCCGAACAGTGCATGGGGAGCACGCCATCCAGCGGTAACAGATAGTTCAAGATGGTGAAGACCGATTTTTTGATCTCCCCGGCATAGGCCGTATTACCGATCAGGCCGAGATGTTCGGCGAAGTTCAGCAGGACGAAGGTCTCGGAACGCGTGGTATCAATGGATGGCACGCCTTTAAAACCAGGCGCGGCGACGATCGTAAATTCCGGCACAAAACGTTGGTATTCTTCCCGCGTCGCAGGGAGCAGGAACATGTTGCGCGCAAAGAGGCTGTGCCAGGCCGTTTCGGTGATGATGCGCACCCGCAGGCGATAGTTCGGATCGGCGCCGGCATAGACGTCCTGCACGAAGACATCCCGCCCCTGGAAATAGCCCAACAGACGGTTGTAGACCTCTTCAAATTTATCCGCAGCGAACGGGCGATTATATTGTCCCCACCAGATGTGGGCTTCGCTTTCTGCTTCGCGCACGATGAATTTATCGTTTGCCGAACGTGCTGTGTGCTTTCCTGTATGTACCACGACCGGGCCGGAGTGGACAATCTGCCCCTCGCCGCGGAAGACGATCTCCTCGTAAAGTGCTTCCGGCGGCAAGTTCCAGTACACCTGATTCAGGTTGCTGAAGCCGTGGTTTTCCAATCCGTAGTCGCTCTTCAAGGCCGTAGCAATGCCTTGAGCCGGGGTCTTGATATTCAGTAGATTGTTCATAGCCAATCCCTCACCATTCGGCGGTCGCCGATGTAGATTTCGTTCGGAGATGTGGGGTCCAATGCCCAGCGGATACGGGCAATGCCTTCGGTGACATCCTTGACCGTGCCGGCATAGCTAATGCGCAGATGGCCTTCCATGCCGAATTCGCGGCCGGGCACGGTCACTACCAAGGCTTTTTGGAGCAGGAAACGCGCCAGTTGTACCGAATCCTGGGTATAGGCACGGAAATCGGGGAGTGCGTAGAAGGTGCCCTCCGGGCGAATGCAGCGCACCCCTTGAAAAGCCTTCAGTTCTTGCATCAGCACATCCCGATTGTTTTGCACGCTCAGGCGTAGGGCTTCGACGGTGCTCTGCATTCCATTCAGCGCGCCTTCGGCCGCGGCCTGCAGCACGGCCGCCGGGGTGGTGACCGTCTGCGATTGGACGCGACGCATGATCTCGATGATCGAGCGCGGCGCCACCGCCCAGCCAATGCGGAAGCCGGTCATGCCATAGAGCTTGGCTACGCCGTTGATAACGATGATGTGGCTGGAATCCACGTCCTTCTGCGTGAATGAATAGACCGGCGCGGCGCGTTTTCCATCGAAGACCAGCTTGTGATAGATGTCATCCGAAATGTAGTAAATGCCGCGACGTTCGCAGAAATCCACCAACTGGGCGATCAGTTCGGGAGGGTAGATCGCCCCGGAAGGATTGTTCGGGCTGTTGACGATGATCGCTTTGGTGGAAGAGGTCACGGCGCGTTCGATGTCCTCGAAGCGCGGGATGAACGTGCCATCTTCCGGCGTGACGATCACCGGCACGCCTTGGCACATGCGCACCATCTCCGGGTAACTCACCCAATAGGGAGCGAGGATGATCACTTCATCGCCTGGGTTGAGCAAGGTGAAAAGCGCCATCCAGATGGCGTTCTTGGCCCCAATGGTGACGATCACGTTTTCCGGTGCCACCAGCCGGTCGTAGTTTTCCTCGGTATAGCGAATGATGGCCTTGCGCAGCGAGGTCGTACCCTCAACCGGCGTATACTTCACCTCGCCGGAGGTCAATTTGGCCGCTCCGGCCAGGATGGCCTGAATGGGGGTTTTGTTTTTCGGTTCCCCAATGCCTAAATGGATTACCGGCTCGCCGCGTTCTCGCAGCAGGCGCGCCTCTTCGTTCAAGCTGACGGTGGGAGATTCGACAATCGAACGTGCCAGGTAGCTTAGAGACATCGTTTTTCTCCTGCAGAGAGCATGGTTTTCAAAGTTGTCGCTCGGCCTGACGCCGATCTTCCAGCGCGCGGAGCAGGGTGCGCAGCGCGTGGAGCACATCCCCGGCTAGGACGCTGGCGGGCGAAAGGCTTCGGGCGGCCTCCACTCCGGCCTGAGCGTGCAGCCAAGCCCCCAGACGGGCAGCCTCATAGGCTTCCAGCCCCTGGGCGCGCAGACCCGTGATCATGCCGGCAAGGAGATCGCCGCTACCGCCATGGGCCAGGGCCGAAGTGGCGATCGGGATGGTGGTCGTCCGTCCGTCGGGCGCGGCAATCACGGTGAACGCGCCTTTTAGCACGATCACGTGTCCCCATTCGGCGGCGAAGCGCCGGGCCGTTTCTAGCCGATTGGCCTGAATTTCCGCCACCGGCAGGCCGCAGAGGATGGACATTTCACCCGGATGCGGCGTGAGCACGGCCGGCCCCGGCAAACGTTGCCACCAATTGGGCAGGCGGGCCAGCAACTTTAGCCCATCGGCATCTACGATCAAGGGCGGCAATTGGATCGCTGCGGGTGACGGTTGGGGTGCAACGGATTCCCCCGCAGCCAGGAAGCCAATGCGCGGTGTGGGCTTGCGGATGGGGGTTGGAGCCGTTAAAAGGTTCTCGATAAAGTCGCGCGTCGTCTCTTCCAACCCAAAGCCGGGGCCGAGGAGCATGGCGGTAGCTCGACCTAGGTTCTCCAAAACTACTTCCGCGGCCGAGGCGTCAATCACGCCTAGCTCATGCGGTAGAAGTAACCAGGTGGCCTCCGGAAGATGACCGGCCAGGACCGCATGGAGCGGCGAGGGCACGGCCAAGGTCACCAGACCGGTGCCCACCGCATAGGCACCTTGCCCGGCCAGCAGCGCCGCGCCGGTGTAATTCAAGGAGCCGGCGACGATCAGCGCCGTGCCAAAGGTCCCTTTGTGCGCTTCCGCCGGGCGCTTGGGCAGGTGATGAAGCGCAAAGGCGAGATTGGCCACTTCGTCGCGGATCGCGGCCAGGGTGGGCAGGTCTTCTGAAAAGCCGATATCTGCCACTTCCAGCCGACCTAGGTGGGCGAAGGCTGGCAATTTGAGCAACCCCTGTTTGACCGCGCCCAACGTCAACGTGTAATCGGCATATAGGGTGGAAGGGCTGACTTCGCCGCTATCACAATCTACTCCGCTGGGGCAATCCACGGCCACGATCAGGCAAGGCGAGAGCCGCACAAAGGATTGGACGGCCTCCAGGAGGAGGGAAATTTCGGTGCGTAAGGGCAAGGTAATGCCGGTGCCGAGCAATCCATCCAGGATGACATCGGCCTGCTGCACGGCTTCGCCAAGGTGTTGGAAGTGCGGATCTTGTTCCATGAGGAAGATCCTGCCGCCGCTTTCCAATAGGTGTGTTACCAGTGGGTCGGTTCCTTTGCCTTTTTTGCGTTCTTTGACCAGATAGGCTACTGTCTCCCAACCTTCCTGGGCCAGGCGGGTGAGCGCCACCAGCGTATCCCCACCGTTATTGCCGCTCCCGACCAACCCCAGGGCGGTTGGAGAAGGAGGCCACCCTGCTTTTTGGCGATATTCTTGTGCCAGCCGCTGCACCAGATTGGCGACTGCTTCGCCGGCATTCTGCATCATTTGATCGTAGGTCAGGCCGCGGGCGTTGGCCTCGGCCTCGATCTGTCGCATCTGTTCTACCGAAACGAGTTTGGGAATGAACGGCAGTTTTTCGCTCCTCATACTCCCTCTAGGTGATCTAACCTCAATCGTTGAAGCGTTCCGGGCAAGGGCACGCCGCTTTGTAAATCCCAGCCGCGCGCCTGATAGTAGGCCTGGAGCATCTCGTCGAAAGGAATAACGTAACCGGCCGCGCCGCCTTCCGCATAGGCCTCGAGCAAGGCTTTGGGAAGTTTTTCCTGCTCGCGGCGCAGACCCAGGCGAAGGTTAATCAGGCGCTTCAGGTTCCAGGCGCGTTCTCCGGCATGCATCATCTCCTCTAGCGACCAATCCAGGCCGCAGGCGGCGTTGATCAGATCGACTTGCAATTGCGGCTCGATATTTGCGAAAAGGCACATCACCAGGGCGTTGAAGACCGTCCGCCAATCCTGGTGACGGGCGACGTTTGCCGCTTTTTCCGCGCCGGCATGACGGGAGAAATACTCGATCCCAAGCGCCGGCTGGATGTGCCCCCAATCTACGAAGAAATAATCCGATTGATTGTGACAGGCGCCGCGCGGACTGGTGGCATAGACCAGCGCCATGCCCGAGACGCCTCGCGGATCGTGATACGCCACCTCCAGCCCATTGACCTGCACAGCCTCTTCTGGCACACCCAACTTTTCTGCCAATCGTTGCGATCCTTCGGCGATCTCATCGCCGAAGCCTTCGCGATAGGCAGTCATGCGGATGAGCTGACGGATGGCGGTCACATCTCCCCAGCGCAATTCTAGCCCACCGGTATCCTGGGCGGTGAGCACCCCTTGCTCGAAAAGGTGAAACGCCAGCCCAATCGTGTTGCCCAAACTGATCGTATCCATTCCGTAACGATCGCAGAGCTCGCCCAAGTAGACGATGGACTCCAAATCGGCATTCAGCAGGTTTGGGCCAAAGGAGACGATCGTTTCGTATTCTGGACCTTTGCGCTTTTGCCCGTCCCCCAGGCGTACGACGCGGCCGCAGGCGATGACGCAGGCATGGCAGGCGCTTTGTCCGCTCAGGATGGTTTCGCTCATCGTGGCGCCGGAGATGGCATCTACTTCGGAAAATGCGCCCTGATGGTAGTAGCGTGCCGGCATCGCTCCCAGATATTCGGCATAGTTGGCGGCGCCGGCCGTGCCCAGCGCATGGAGCACCTGCGCTTCGTTATCCTGACGCAACCAGCGATTGGCCTGCGAACGTAGCGTGGCATAGCGTTCCGGATCGGCCAGGGGTAAACTCTTGCGCGTGCCGCGCACGGCAATGGCCTTGAGGTTCTTTGCGCCCATCACGGCGCCCAGGCCGGTGCGTCCGGCGGCGCGTCCATGATCGCAATAGATGCCGGCAAAGCGCACCCCGCGTTCACCGGCCGGACCGATCACGGCTACATGCCATCCACTCTGGCCGAGTTCTGCCTTGATCTGCTCTTGAGTCTCATAGGTATCCAGTCCCCAAAGGTGGTCGGCCGGGCGGATCTCGATGCGATCATCTTGGATCATGAGGTATACCGGGCGGTCGGAACGCCCTTCGATCCACAGGCCATCGTAGCCGGCAAAACGCAGTTCCGGCCCCCAAAAGCCGCCGCAGTTCGATTCGGCCCACAGACCTGTGGCCACGCCTTTGCCACAGACGACGAAACGTCCCACGGCCGGACCGGCGGTGCCGGTGAGCGGGCCGGTGAGGAAGAGCAACGGGGCCTGTGGCGCAAACGGATCGAGATCGGCGGTGAGGACGGGATAGAGCAAACGAGCCGCCAAGGAAGCGCCGCCCAGAAAATCGTTGCGCCAGGCAGGGGGCACCTCCAAACGCTCGACGCGCCCTTCGCTAAGGTGGATTTTTAGGATGGGGAGCATCAGAGGATCTCCTGGGTGATCTCGCGGCAACAGCGGACAAAATCAAGCACTGTGGGCACATGACGCATCATATAGGCCATACTGCCGCGCACCTTCAGCTTGCTGGTCATCATCGCCGTCATCGGGTCAAGGCGTCCTTGCAGAATGCTAACGAAATGCTCATAGGGCGCGCTCAGGACGAAAGCAGCCTGGCGATCGGGAGGAGGCATCATCTCCGTGCCACGGCATTTGCCATGCCAGAGATCGAGGTACATGCGCACCTCTTCAGTTAATTTGCCCTGTGGCTGGATAATGAAAAGCAGATCACCTTCCCAATTGCGGGCGATCTGAGCATAACGTTCGTCGCTGTTCAATTTTTCTTCCAAGGCTTTTAACCATTCAGCAGAAGGGAAAATGACGCTCATCGTGCTGCTCCTGGATGGAATCAAAAGGCAAACAGATTATACCGCGTGCCTGGGGTGTGGACCGTGGGCGGTGAAGTGATAAAAAAACGCCACAGAGCCGGATGGGTTTTCCATCGGTCTGTGGCGTCCGCAAGGGCTGCAAAGGGACCGGATTAGATTAACCGGTCATGATCTTGATGTAGAGTCCCAAGGCGAATTGGATGTTGGCAATCGCGCCCAGCAAGCTCAAGGCCACTCCGATCGCCAGGAGCACCACGCTCTTATCACCGGCCTCGCCCACAAACACCTCGCGCGCTGCCAGGATGCCGTAGATCACCCCGATCAGGCCGAAGAGCATGCCGCTGAAGAGCAGGTAGTACAGGAAGGGCTCGGATGAGAGGAAGGAACGAGGGTAGGACCAACTGCGCATAACGCCCAAGATCACTGCCACCATGAAGAAATAAGGGGCCAGGGAAAGGATACCTGTCACTAAGCTGATGACAGAGGAAAGGCTAGCGCGGGTTTCTTCCACTACCTCGATCAAATTCTCCTCGTACGTGATTTCTTCTTGCATAGAACCTCCATGGGTCAAAAGATAAAAAAGCCGCCACTGAGGCGGCGACTCTTGTCGGGGCACTGGGATTTGAACCCAGGACCTCTTGCACCCCATGCAAGCGCGCTAGCCGGGCTGCGCCATGCCCCGTCCTCGAAGGTGTTTCCATTATAGCCATGCCCGCCGATTCTGACAAGGTTTCGGCGCGCTGAGCGTTGACCGGTTTGCCCCTGTTCTCGTGTTGCTGAAAAATAGTGCGTTGAACGTAGCACCTCGCTCTTTGAGACGAAGAGGGCGATTCTTCGGTCAATGCCGTGCCAGGAAACGGTAGAAGAAAGAGTTTCGAGCGTCAGCAATGAAGTTATTGGCCAGCTTGCCGCGCACATTGGCTAGGGATCGGAGGCGATCGGCGGTTAGAGTGCCGGGGTGATCCGCCTCCGGGGGAACATCGAGCACCAGTTTGTCAACCGGTGTGGATTCTATTCTGGTCTGCTGTGGAGATGAAAAATAGAAGGAGAGAGTACGATAGAGCGAGCGATTGATCTCATAAAGTGGAGTGAGGGCACCAACGAGGAGAAGCACGATCAAGCTAATACGGAGGAATCGCGGCAAGGATATCGAAGCAAGCGCATCACCTGTCCAGAGCATCAAGTAGAACAGAGCAGGAATCGAGGCGCGCATCACAAAATCACGTCCATTACCTACCTGAAAAAAGGGGAATATGAGGAGCAAAAGGCCCATCAGGTACCAACGAGGATCGTGACGGTGTGACCATCCTAGGATCATCCACATTGCTCCGCCTTCCAGGAAGAAAAAAGGGAGCAGGATCAGTGGAGGAATTACCTGAACGACACGGTTCTGGGCGGCCGTGTTTGCCGAGAAGTAGAGCAGGGCAACGAAAGCGAGACCTATCCCGCTTAGGTTAGGAAGGGTTGTGAAGGAGAACAGGCGGCGCGGCAAAAAGCGCCCGTCACGCCGAACTTGTTCCCAAATTTCAAGCGGGAGAAAAGGGAGCAGGCCGATGGCCGGAAAGGGAGCAAAGAATAGAGTCAAAGCCCATAGCAAAAAGAGGTGCGTGGTCTCGGCATGTGTCAACAGAAGGGTTAGGCAGAGCCAGGCTGGGACCGCTTGATTGAAAACCCAAAAGAGGGCCGTGGTGAAGGAAGAATATTGCAAATCGCCGGCCCAGATCTCTAGATGCTGGATCGGGGGCCAGAGAGAGGGATACGCTTCTTTGGAAATCAAAAGAACACCCAGAGCATCCATGCCGCTGAAGAAGATGACATAGAGAGCAATTTTCCATAAGGGGCGGCGCCATCGCAAACTGAGAAGGGTTCCAATCAGGAATACGCCAAGCCATGTCCAGAAGAAAAGAGCGGCGTTTGCCGCTTTCCAGCCAACCAATTTGCCCACCCATGCAGCCGGCAGCCAATACCCGATGTAATAGACAAGCATTTGTGCGCCGCTTTTTGCAGGATTGTAATTGACTGGCCAGGAGTAGTGGATCAGATCGTGGAAGATAGCATTGCGCCAGTGATGATCCCAATTCTGAAAGGCATATCCGCCAATGCCGCTCAGTAGCACCCATAGCCCCAATAGCAGGATACCTGCTACCGCATCCCCAAGGTTTGTTTCCAGGCCGCTCTTGGGAGCATCGCGCCATAAAGCAACCATGCTTCCCAAGAGGAGCAGTGTAAGGCTCAACCCTATCGTCGGACGTAACCACCCCAAAGCGAAGAACACGGCGGGCAATAGCAGGTAAGCCCATGCCAGACGCCACAAAAGCGCAGAAGAAATGAAAATTCGATAGGTAGCCCGCTCAGCGAAGCTCATAGATCACATAATCTTCCTTTTGCTGGAGAATCCGATAGTGAGCGTGAAGAAACGCGCGCAATTCGGGGAATTCCCGACCGGTGTCGGTTCCCGAAACCCAGGGCTTATCTTCAGCTGTAATTTCAATGATGAAGCGAGGCGGATGGCTCTGTAGAAAATCTAAAAAGCGGCGGCGCAACGATTGAATGTATGGATTGGAAACGTGATGATAAAAGTAAAAATCGAACACGAACGGAGTGGCTAGACGCGCTCGCGCGATTAACATAGCGTGCAAGGCACCGCCGGTCCAATCAAGAGGCTGAACGGTATCGCCAGGTTTCAAGCGAGCCTCCAGAAAGCCGGCCAAACGGTCAACGCGGCCGCCCAAAGGGGCAATAGACTTTCCCTCTAGCTGACGAAGCACGACTGCAGGTGGACGCAAATGGATCGCCACGGCCAGGCAAAGCACAAACAATCCTAGGTATTGCTGATAGGATGACCCTCCCTCAATCGCTAGCGCGGCCAACAACACCGCTACATATATAAATGGCAGCCAGTGATAATCGAAAAATTGACCGGAAAAAGCCGGATAGATGGCATAGGCTGGTAACAGCACGATTAACGGTACCAGCCGCTGAGAGAGGCTGGACGAAAATTGCGATCTCTTCCAGGAAAGCACCATCCCAAGAAAAGCAGGAAGAAGCCAGATGCCATTCCCGCCTAGGCGTGGCAATTGTTGCAGGATGAACAACCAGCGTTCTTGCCCGTGGATCACTCTCATCTCTCCGTTGATTTGAGCATAAAGCGGCCAGTAATAACGCGTGATCTCCCAAAAGGATGACCATGTGCCGCTTAGACCTAGCCACCCTGCCATAATTAGGATCGGGAGGGAAAAGCCTGCCGCTACCGGTAATAGAATACGATACCAGGTGGAGAAACCGACCAGGAATAATTCCCCTAGCAGGATGGCCGGTAAACCGATAGCCACATGGGGTTTGATCGTTGCTGCCAGACCAAAACCTGCTCCTGCCAGGAAGGCCCGCCAGGGGAGAGGGATATTTTCTTCTCCAAACATCCATATTGCTATCGCTACAGGGAGCAACATGAGATATTCGCGTTGCAGAGCCATCGAGGGGCCTCCCTGTAGGTAGTTCAGCCCAAAAAGAACAGAGGCCAACCACGCGCTTCGCAACCCAAAGGGTCTCAGGATAAAAAAGGTGATCCCCAGCAATATCAAGAGGAACCCCAAGTCCAATATACGAATGCGGAGATCGCTAAAACCGCTCACCCATCCCAGAAGATAATAGCACAGATAGGTACCGGGCATCTGGAAATCGAAGAAATCGCGGTAGGGTAGGTATCCTTGTGAGCGCATCAGATAGGCTTCATAAAATAGCGGTGCCTGATCATGGGCAATTCGCCAGTGGATTGAAAGGATCATTTCCCCCAGAAACCAGAAGGTAAGCCCAAGGAGGAACACCCAAAAGGGCCAGGCAAGGCGGCGCAAACTGTGCGAAGGATTGAAAGGAAGCGACATCAAGACATCCTATCGGGAAAGGATGGCCAAATCGTTGGGTGATCGGAGCAGGAGGTTTGCCAACGATTCACCCTCTACAGTTTACGATCGGCGGGTCAGAATGCAGGAGGGCGGGGGGACTGGGCTACAGCAAGGAGGTACGCTCCACGGTCTATCGTCCACGGTCCACCGCCTATTCCAAATGCGCTTTGACTTGCTCGGCCGCAGTGCGCGTCATGCCCGGCACGGCGGCCAGTTCCTCCACCGAAGCACAGCGAATGGCCTCGATGGAGCCGAAATGGCGCAAGAGCGCTTTACGGCGCACCGGGCCGATGCCGGGGATGCTTTCCAGCTGCGATCTCAGGCTGAGTTTTGTGCGCCGTTGACGATGGGCTTTCAGGCCGAAGCGGTGCGCTTCGTCACGGATGCGCTGCAAAAGATAGAGCGCCGGTGATGTGCGTGGCAAAAGCAGGCTCTCACTCCGCTCCGGGAAAAAGATCTCCTCTTGCTGTTTGGCCAGGGCAATCAAGGGGATTTGTCCATAAAGCCCAAACGATTGTAAGACTTGCACTGCCCGCCCCAGTTGCCCCTTTCCGCCGTCGATCACGATCAAATCGGGTAGGACGGCAAAGGCACGATCTACTTTTGCACCGGGTTGGGAGGCCGCCTCTTGTGTCGCTTGCCAGCGGCGGAAGCGCCGGATGAGCATTTCCTCGATCGAGGCGAAATCATCCGGCAAACCGCTCACACTTTCGATATTGAATCGCCGATAGAGCGCTTTGTTCGGTACCCCTTGCTCAAAAACTACCATCGCACCGACGATCGCCATTCCCTGCGTATTCGAGATATCGTAGCCTTCAATGCGATTCGGCGGACGCGGCAGGGAAAGGGTTTGCTGTAGCTCGGCCAGCGCTTCTTCCTGGCGATGCGTATCCGCTTGCCAGCGGGCGCGCAATACGCTCAGCGTCTCACGGGCATTTTCCAGTGCCAACTGTAGAAGCTCTTGAGCTTGACCTTGGCGCGGTACCACGATTTCGACCTTTTCGCCCCCTCGCCGCGAACGTAACCACTGAGAAATGATCTGTGCTTCTTCAATCTCCTGTGGCAGCATTACCTGCTTAGGGATGTTGGCCGCTTCGGAATAGAATTGCTTAAGAAACTGAGCCACGATCTCGGCATCTTCGCTTTCGGCGGTGTTTTCGAGCACGAAATATTCCCGTCCGATGAGCTTTCCACCACGAATGTAGAAGACCTGGACACAGGCTTCGCCATCGCTGCGCGCTATGGCTAGGATATCCGAATCGGCCATCTCCTGACCGAAGGCGATCTTCTGTTTTTCGATCACAGCGTGAATGGCCTGAATTTGATCCCGCAAGCGAGCGGCTTTTTCAAAGCGCAGTTCTTCCGCGGCTTGTTCCATCTCTTTTTGCAGACGTTCCAGGATTTGCTCGCCGCGTCCGTTGAGGAAGTTCATCAGATCGGCGATCATCTGGCGGTAACCGGCCTGATCAATGGCACCGATGCATGGGCCGGCACAAAGTTTGATGTCATAATAAAGGCAAGGCCGGGGATCGTGACCTGTGATCGGGCGATCGCAGGTCAGATAGGGGAAAATGCGCCGCAGCACGTCCAGGGTTTGATGTACAGCCCAGGCCGAAGCATAAGGTCCGAAATAGCGCGAGCCGTCGTTGATCATTTGCCGCGTTACGGTGACTTTGGGGAACGGATCGGCCCAGTGCACTTTGATATACGGGTAGCGTTTGTCATCCTTGAGGCGCACGTTGTATTTGGGGCGATGCTTTTTGATCAGGTTCATCTCTAGCAGCAGCGCCTCAAGTTCGCTTTCGACCACGATCCACTCGATATCGGCTATTTCGCGCACCATACGCCGTGTCTTCGGCGTTTGGCCGCTTTCGGCGTGAAAATAGGAGCGCACGCGGTTGCGCAGGTTGACTGCTTTCCCCACGTAAATGATCTCACCGGCCGCGTTCTTCATCAAGTAGCAGCCGGGGCGGGTGGGAAGAGCAGTCAATAGATTTTGCAAATGTTCGGAAAGTTGCATAGGCCTAAAAGCCGAACATCGGTTGAGTGGGCGGATCCTCTTTGATGCGTCGTTTCTCGCGTTGGTAACGCAAAGCAACCTCGTGGATAGGGAGTGGCTCAAAAACCCGTGCCTGGGTGCGGGTATCGAGCAGGGCCTGGCGCAAGGCTTCGGCATCCTTGCCGGGGAAGCGGCTGCAAATGCGTCCGATAGCATCCAGAATATGGGCATCACTATTGCCCATACAGGCCAAGCCATATCGGGCGGCCAGACGCAATCCGTGACGATTCTCTCCCCACGAGTCTAGCACTTCAATCCCCACCAGCACGGTACGACCTTCGGGATGGTGTAAGGCTTCCCGTACCGCGACCCAACGATGCGGTGACCAGAAGCGCATGGGGTGCGGTAGGATCGCCAGCCCACCCTGTTCACCGATCCTCCCCAACGTTTCCAGTAATGGCCGATTGGGTGGAATGGGTTTCTGGATGAAGTAGGCTAGCAGGTGACCATCGGCTGTGGTCACTTCCATGCCTGAAATGGCTTGCAGACCGAAACGCGGTGCACGCTCGACACATTCTAGCGAACCACGCAGTACGTCGTGATCGGTCACGGCGATCACACTCAGGTGTTCTACCTGTGCCGCGTGGCGTAGAATTTGGGAGATACTGTGAAGGCCATCAAGGCTGTAGTTGCTGTGAATGTGGAGATCGGCGTATCCCATAGGCTGCTCAAAGTAGGGATGATAAAATTATATCACTTGCAAGTTGTTTATATGACCGTAGGCGTGGACCGTGGACGGTGGACTGTAGAAGGTAGACGGTGCGAGAAAACGGTGGATGGATGGTGAACAAGAGATGTTGAAGGCTTGGCCGAATGAAAAGGGATTTTTAAGTGGTGGGTTAGAGAACTGTTTTTGGGATCGCCGCGTCACTTTTATCTTTTAGAAGATCCTTGAGCATAGCCGCAGCGAGAATCAATGACACGAGGAAATGGTAAAATTTGCGTGAAAATTGTCGCGGGGTTGAGTGTTTTATAGTTGTTCGATACGTCGAAAAGGTAATCCCCAAGGAGATGAGGAGGAAAGGTGAAGGCTATTCCATTCTTTGCCGGAGGTAACGATGCGTTTTGAGGATTTGTCTTGGATGGACGTGGAAAACTATTTGCAATTGGACGATCGGGTGGTCCTGGTATTGGGGTCCTGTGAACAACATGGGTATTTGAGCTTGCTCACAGATGTGAAAATTCCTCAGGTGTTGGCCGATCTGGTGGCGCGCCGCGTCGGTATCCTGGTGGCTCCGCCGTTGAACTTTGGTATTACTCCGTATTTTCTGGATTATCCGGGAACGATTAGCCTACGTTTGCAGACGTTCTTAGCGGTTTTGGAAGATATTGTGCGTTCACTCTATCGGCATGGATTTCGGCGAATGTTGATCCTCAACGGACATGGAGGCAATTCGGCGGTGCGAGTCCATTTGCAGGAATTGCTGAACGAACTTCGGGATTTACGCATTATTTGGTATGACTGGTGGCTTTCCAAACGCATTGAGGCCATTGCCGAAAAGCACAATTTGCGTCCCGCTCATGCGAATTGGCTGGAGGCTTTTCCGTTTACCCGGACTTCGAATGGCGATCCCCTGCCGGACCTGGTCAAAACTCCTCCGCAGGTGCCATCTTTTCTGCTCAATGCCCGTTCCGCGCGGACGACCTATGATGATGGTGCCTTCGGAGGGCCTTATCAGGTTTCGGACGAGATCATGCACGAAGTTTTGAGCGCGGCAGTGGAAGATGTGCTGTATTTGCTCGAAAACGGGTTCGAAATTTGATGGAAAAGGGGTAAAATCAGGTCGAAATCCCTTGCCGGCAAGTGTTCTCGCGTGTTCGACGGGGAACTCTTCCCAAGAGATATATTTCTGGATTGCTCTTACCCAGGCCTATGTTGTGCTGAGATTTTCCATAGGCCGGAGGCGAGGGAAGAAAATCTTTTTGGAGGTTTGAGATGCGCATCGTTCGCTACCAAAAAGGTAATGAGATGCCCCGCTATGGCTGGGTGTTTGAGGGTAAGGTAGGGGAAATCGATGGCGATATTTTTGGTGACTATCGCCGTCTAGAGGCCAATTTGCCTTTGGAAGAAGTGCGCCTTTTGGCGCCGATGAGGCCGAGCAAGATCATCTGTGTGGGACGAAACTACGTGGAACATGCCAAAGAGCATGGGGCAGAAGTGCCAAAGATTCCCCTGATTTTCCTCAAACCACCTTCGGCTATTTTGAATCCCGGTGAGTCGATTGTCTTACCACCTCAATCGCAACAGGTGGAGCACGAGGCGGAATTGGTCGTGGTGATCGGCCGGCGCGGGCGAAACATTTTGGCCGAGGAGGCGCAAAATTATATCTTGGGCTATACGGTGGGTAATGATGTGACGGCGCGCGATCTGCAACGCAGCGATGGGCAATGGACACGAGCAAAGGGATTCGATACCTTTTGCCCGTTTGGACCTTGGGTGGATACGGGGTTCGATGCTTCGGATGCGGTGATCACCTGTCGTGTCAACGGTCAGCTGCGGCAGATGGGTTCAACGCGCGAGATGGTCTTCTCGGTGCCTACCTTGATCGCTTTCATCTCCTCGGTGATGACTCTGGAACCCGGCGATCTGATTTTTACGGGCACGCCGGCCGGTGTGGGACCTCTCCAGCCGGGCGATGTTGTCGAGGTGGAGATTGAGGGCTTGGGGAAGTTGCAAAACCCCGTGGTCAAGGCATGACGTGCCGTGAGGATCGGCTCAGGCCGGCAGCCTGGTGGTTTGAAGTTTTCGACCACAGTCGGCGCGCCGGCCTTTTCCTATTTCCAAAATCCTACGATCCATACAATCAGGGGACTAATGACAAGGGCGGGCAGGAAGTTGCCCGTGCGGATCGGTTTGATCTCTAGGAGGCTGCTGATCGCCAGCCCGAGCAGGATCACGCCGCCAGTGGCGGTCATTTCGTTCATCATGGCCGGGGTGAGAAGAGCGTTCAATTGAGCGGCGAGCAGGCTGATAGCCCCTTGGTAGATCAGCACGGTTAGTGCCGAGAAAAGCACGCCCAACCCCAGGGAGGACGCAAAGGCTAAAGCGGCAAAGCCATCCATCACAGCTTTCACGGCCAGCAGACGGTAGTCGCCGGTCAAGCCATCCTGGATGGCGCCAAGGATGGTCATCGGGCCGATGCAGAACAGGAGGGAAGTGGTGAGGAAGCCGCGCACGAATTGGCTGGAGCTGCCGCGGGCGAAGCGTGCTTCCAGGAAGGTGCCCAAATTTCGCAGACCCTCTTCAATATGCCACCATTCACCGAGCAAGCTACCGATGAGCAAACCGCCCAACACGATGAGGGCGTTTGCGCTTTTGAGAAACATCTGCAGGCCTAATGCGGTAGTGAAGAGCCCTAACCCTGCGATGACGGTGGATTTGAGTCGCTCCGACAACCTACCACCCAGGAATAGGCCCAGGCTGCCGCCGAGAAGGACGGTGAAAACGTTGATCAGCGTACCGGTCATATGTTGCCCTTTTCAGTAGACTGTGAAGCCTTCTTTGTACAATGGCGCGGGGATCGCTTTTTCAAAGCGTTCTTCCCAAAGCAGAGGATTCCAGATGTTGCTCCCGATCGATTGGCATTCTCCCTCTAGGATGGGAGGGGGGAGCAGATCGCTCAAGGAGCAGAGTGAAGCGGTAGAGGGGATCGGGGTAGGGATAGGTATGGGAAAAGATGCGGTCATGTTGGCGAGGCCCGGCGTGGGATAGCAATGCTCCGACCAGGGAGCCCGGCCTTCGTAGGTGCGACACCAGGCCTGATTCGGCTGGGCGATGCCTTGATAAGTATAATCGTCAACAACCAGGCCTTGGGGCGTAAGCAGGCGGATGCGGCCGCCGGAATCCGGAAGGGGTAGGTTGGTCTGGGAACGGAAAAGGACCAAGCGCTGTCCAGGATTTAATTTGAGCGATGACGCGAAGACATATGGGTTAGCACCGCTATTAGCTTCATCGTCCAGTCTCCAGCCACGCAAATCTACTACGTTGGGACTGGCGTTGAGGATCTCGATATATTCATCATAGACATTTACAATTCCATCTCCGTTCCAATCTTGTGCCGGGTGCGGCAAGAATTCGCTCAGCACGATGAGGGGAATCGGAGTGGGTGGTTGAGTGGGAGTGCGAGTGGGAGTGATGGTGTGGGTAGGGGTGGGGCTCTTGGTGGCAGTGGGGGTAACCGTATAGGCCCAGTTGGGGTATTTGGGTGAGCCGTTTACCCAATTCCCGTTGCGGTCTTTGCCGATATTGGGATTGGGCATGGCGAAGGTCATCCAGGCGGCATCGCTATCGCGCATGGGGAGGGTTTGGGATGGTTTGCGAATGCGCTCCATGCTACGGTAACCGCTGGTGCTGCCGGCCGGCCATGCTCCACCATCGTAATTGGCACTATCCACTAGATTTCCACCCGCATCGAAGAGCCAGAGACGCTCGCCGGCGTTATCTAGGCTGCCGTGATAGATTTTATCGGCAGGGATGTTGCTAATCGTGTTATCTGTGCTACGTTCGAGCAGGTAATAGCCGTTGGCAGGGATGCAATCGCCGGAGGTAAAAGTGATATACGGAGTTTCATCTTCCGCCTGCAACCGCCATCCCCCTAGGCATATTGTGCTGCTGCCGGGGTTATAGAGCTCAATCCATTCATCGTTGCTGTTAGCAGAAGTTCCTGCCCAGGCGACCTCGTTGATGATGATCAGTAGCGAGGGAGTGGGGGTGATGGTGGGAGTGAAGGTGCGGGTGGGAGTAGAGGTACGGGTGGGAGAGGGCGTGTGAGTGGGAGTCTGGAGGGGCGTTTGGGTGAAGGTGTTGGTGGCTGTTGGGGAATTGGTGGGAGTAGGGGTGTCACTGGGGATAGGAGTATGGCTCGGTGTGGAGGTATCCGTAGGCGTAGGGGTATCGGTGATGGTCGGAGTAGGTGTAAACGTTTGCAAGCCTGCGCAATAGACAAAAGGGGCCGCAGCGTTTTGAGGATTGGATGGAGAGATGATACTACCGCCAAAATCGCCGAAATTGTTATCGGTATCGGTGCAGTTTCCCTGTGCGCCGCGCGGTAGGCGTTCATAGCTCCAGTCGGTGTTGGATGAGACAGGAGGAAGTGGAGAACCTTCGAGAAAGAAGGTGGTACTACACATGCCCACCTGATCGATTGGGGTGCCTAGTGGATTGACGATGGCAATACCGCCGCTATCGGCCAGGGCTTGGGAGGTTGGGTAGGTGAGATCGGCAGTGGTCTGGGTAAAGCTCTGGGAAGCGATGAGATAATGTTGCCCTGGTTGTAGAATCGTTCCGGCGGGAAAAGTCGCCAGCGTGACTACCGAAGCGCCACATCCCGAAGATTTTTTGAGATTCCAACCGCTTAGATCAATTGGTCCCCCATCTGCATTGTATAGTTCGATGAATTCGTCATATGCTCTGCCTGGGCCGCGAGAACGGAATTCGCTGATCACGATTTTTGGCTTGCTTTCTTGTGCCATCGGGGCAGAAAAGACGTGGCGCGCGGCAATGCCTCTCCAAGCCCATAGGCTGAACAGAGTGGCACCTAGCAATATTAGGCGCGCAAAAAGACGCGACATCCAGAGGGCTCCTTAGAAGAGCACAGACACTCGCCGAATATTTCGGCAAAGAACGAGCCTTTTGGGGATAGGAATGATGGTTAGGCCGCGAACCGCTTAGTCTAAATCAGCGTGGTTCGACGACTAACTTAATCGCCGTTCTGACCTTACCGTCAATTTCCACGTCCACGAATTCCGGGATGCAGACGACATGAATGCCATCGTTTTTGAGATAGCCGATCGCCAGAACGAGCGCTTTGACTGCTTGATTGACGGCACCGGCTCCGATGGCCTGCACTTCGGCTCGTTTATGTTCACGAACCACACCTGCAATTGCCCCGGCGACCGCAGAGGTACGGGAGTTTGCAGAAACTTTGATCACGTCCATCACGACCTCCCAAGAAAAGAAAAGGGGCAGAGGAAATATGCTAGTAAAATTTTACAAGATTTGTCCGAGATCTTCAAGGGGCAACTCAAGCGGTATCCGTGCCTAGTTCGCAGTGGTTGATCTGGTTTTGCCGGTTTTGAGTTCGCTGCAAAAAGTCCTTTCATCACAGCAGGACACGCCCTCAAAGCATCTCAAATTTTGAGATCCAAACCAGAAAATCGCAAAATTTTAGCGCTTTGTAATTAAAAACTTTTTTACTGTAAACCTTTTCATTTTTCCGTGTTCGTCCGTGTCCTATTGAATCGGGCCGATTAGCAGAGATGGTTTGCGGCATAGTTAGTTTTGAACTCCATGATGAAGTGCTTACCAACAGGTATAATTACACAAGATATTTTTCAAAGGAGCTACCATGCCCAGAAGGACGATTTCCCGCAAAAATGCCGGCACGACGTTGGCTACGTTGCTGATTTTGATTTTCCTTCTCTATGCTCTGCCATGGATTGGAGAGCGATTCGGGATAGCGACCCCAACGCCCTCGGCGGTGATTACCCCATCTGAAGTCTCCACAACGCAGGGGCTTACGCCGATCCCATTGCGGGTCGGCTATGGAGTGCGCGATGGCTGGTTTGAGCTCTATTTTACCGATCCGCTTAATCCGCTTTCAAAAGAGAAACAAGGGGGGCCGGATGTGCCACTTGTTCAAGCCATTGATCAAGCGCGCGTAAGCGTGGATGCCGCTTTGTACAGTTTGAGTCTGGATAGCGTGCGTGATGCGTTGCTACGTGCTCAGCGTCGCGGTGTGCGCGTGCGCATGGTGATGGAAAGCGAAAACATGGACCGCGCCGATCCGCAATTCTTGCGCGAGGCCGACATTCCGATAATCGGCGATCGCCGCCAAGGACTGATGCACAATAAATTCGTGGTCATCGATGGGCAGGAGGTTTGGACCGGTTCGATGAATTTGACCGACTCCGGTGCCTATGCGGATAACAACAATTGGATCCGCATTCGCTCCAAAGAAGTGGCCGCCGATTACACCAAAGAATTTGAAGAGATGTTTCTCGAAGACAAATTTGGTCGCGATGTTGTGCCGGCCACGCCTTTCCCTAAGGTGACCATGCCGGATGGAACGCAGCTGGAGATCTATTTTTCACCAGATGACCGGGTGGCGGCTGCTATCCTGCCGCTTTTGCGCTCGGCGAAGGAGAGCATCTACTTCCTGGCCTACTCTTTCACGGCCAACGATCTGGGGGAGGCTATCATCGAGCGCCATAAGGCCGGCGTGGAAGTGCATGGCGTGATGGAGAAGGATCAGGTGGCTTCCAATCGCGGCACCGAGTTCGATCCCTTTCGCCAGGCCAAGATTGATGTGCGGTTGGATGGCAACCCGGGTCAAATGCACCACAAGGTGATAATCCTTGATCGCTCGATAGTCATCCTTGGCTCTTATAACTTCTCGGCCAGCGCTGAAGAGCAGAACGATGAGAATTTGGTGGTGATTCACAACCCGCTGATCGCCGCGGAATTTCTCAAGGAATTCGAGCGCGTTTACGCTGTGGCAGAGCCATAGCCGTGGCGGTTCTGTAGGACAGGACAAATCCTGTGCTACGGTCACACAAATTCGCGAAAGACCCGATTCCCCAAAAGGCGCCCGCGCGCCGTCAAGCGCAGGCGCTTTTTTGTTTCCAAGCTTTCCAAAAGGCCGGCCTGCTGCAGCTTTCGGATTTTCTCTCCGTAGAGTTCTTCTGCTTCTCGCCCAAAGCGCTGACGGAATTCCTCCAAATTCACTCCCTGGCGCGTTAGACGCAGGTTGAGCATCATGAATTCGGCCATTTCATCTTCCGGCATTTGGCGGTGCACCTGTACTACTGCCGGCGAGAAGGGAAATTCGCGCTTTTGACCTGTCCGTAAACGCTCGATGTAGGTGTGAATGCGCAGGACGTTGGAATAGCGATACCCGGCGGCATAGCCATGGGCACCGGCACCCAGACCAAGGTAGGGCCAGGCGCGCCAATATTGCAGGTTGTGTCGAGAGGCATAGCGCGGCGCTTCAAGGTCAGGGGAAGGCGGCAGATCGAGCGCCCAATTGGAGATCTCATACTGGGCATAGCCGGCGCGATCCAGGCGTTCACAGGCCCATTCCAACATTTCTGCGGCGCGATCGTCGTCCGGCGCCGGCATCAGACCCCGCCCCACCCAATGTCCAAAGGGAGTGCCGTGTTCGATGGTTAGGGCATAGAGCGAAAGGTGCTCCGGGCGCAGGCGCAGCGCTCCTTCCAGGCTGCGTTGCCAAAGGTCCAAGGATTGCTGCGGTAGGCCGTAGATCAGGTCCAAGTTCAGGTTGAAGAAGCCGGCGCGACGCGCCCAGGTCACGGCATGGATGACGTCGAGGAACGAGTGTTCTCGTTCCAATAACCGTAGCTCAGAGGGGTTGGCCGATTGCATCCCAAAAGAAAGGCGGTTGACTCCGGCGGCGCGTAAATCACGCAAAAATTGTGGTGAGACCGTGCCGGGATTGGCCTCTAGGGTGATCTCGGCCTCAGATGATAGGTTGAAGGCCTGTGCCAGTGCCTCAAGAATGCGCCCCACGTCCTTTGCCGAAAGAAGCGAAGGAGTGCCACCGCCGAAGAAAACCGTATGGACCAGCAAATGGGGAGAGCGCAGGCTCTCGATCTCGGCGATCATCGCCTCCACGTAGGCCGGGATGAGCGCCTCTTGACCGGCATATGTATTGAAATCGCAGTAAGCGCAACGATGACGGCAAAACGGGATATGGAGATAGATCGAATGGGGGAGGCTCATCGCCAAAAGTCCTCGCCCTTCCAACCGTAGGCGCCGCGCAGCGGCACAAAAGCGACCCCGGTCACTACCTGCGACTCGAAGCGTGGGCCACGCCGATGCCAGACCTGCAATTCCTGATAACCCTGGCTGCCGATCGGGATCACCAGGCGGGAATCATCGGCCAGCTGTTCGAGCAAAGGTGCCGGCACTTGGGGCGCCGCCGCGGCGACCAGAATGCCGTGATAGGGCGCGGCCGGTGGCCAACCCAAGCTACCATCGCCAACATGGCAATGGACATTTTCAAATCCTAATTCTTTCAGACGCGCTGTGGCTTCTTGGGCCAGCTCAGGAATGTACTCGATGGTATGCACTTCCCGTGCCAGATAGCCTAGCAGCGCCGCCTGATAGCCGGAGCCGGTGCCGATCTCCAGCACCCGTTCATCGCCACGCAGGTGTAAGAGAGAGAGCATTAGCGCCACAATGTAGGGCTGAGAGATCGTCTGACTATGACCGATCGGCAGGGGACTATCGCTATAGGCCCATTCGCGGTATTCCGGCGGTACGAACAAATGCCGCGGCACGCGCCGAAAGGCCTCAAGCAGTCGTTCATCCTCAATGCCGCGCCGGGCGATCTGGGTGATCACCATTTGTTCGCGCAAGCGGATGGTCTCTTCGCTCTCTTCCATGGTTCATCCTTGGAGCACGCGCTGCAGGGCCAGGAGCAAACGCCCGCGCTGCTCAAAACCGCTTTCTCCTAGATCGCTAATGCCCAGGTAAATGCGCCCGCGGCAGCGACGGAGCAATCCATCTATCAAACGCCCCAGGCTTTCCTGGGCCGCCTGGACTTCGTCCGCATCGCTCCATGGCTTGCCCTTCGGCCAATGACGGGAAAGCACATAAGGATGGGTGAGCGGCTGATAGAGGCGTTCATACCAGCCGGCCGAGCCAACATCCAGCCAAAATTGTACTTCCACGGGGCGATTCATCATCAGGAACGTATGAGCCGGGGCGATCAGTACGGCTTCCTGATCTTCTATTCGCCAGGCTTCCAAGTATTGCGCGGCGATCACCCCCTCGCGCAACATGGCAATGTATTCGCGGTTCAAGCGGTCCACGGGGGACTGTTCCCCGGCATCGCTCAGGACAGGCCAGAGTGCCTGACGGAACTTAAAGGCCGATTCCACCAACGTAGCCGCCACGCGCACCGCATCCAGATCGAAGTGAAAGCCGAAATTGGGCTGGGAGAGCACCTCACCGAAGAGCAGCCGCCAAAAATGATCCAGGGGAAGCGGTTCCGGGCGCTCCCGGTAGCTTAGCAACCAATCCCGCAGGATCGTATATTGCTCACCCAACCTAGATGTCAGGCGTTCTTGCGTTTGCTCCTTTGGAATGTTCTCAAACGGCATGAGCGCCAGATCGTTCGGCTTATAGAGGATCTTCACCAGCAAATATGCACGCGGCCAATCCGTGTTCAGCGCCAGCATCCAGGTCCGGGCGAGATCGAATTTTGAGGGGGCTTGCGACCATTGGGGATGTGCTAGCATGGCCAGCACGATCAAGGCATGGGTGGCTGGTTCCTCGTTCAACGAGCGGGAAGGGCGATGGGAACGCACCGGCACTTTACGCTCTGCCAGGCGCTGCAGCAGGGCGAAGCGCAACGCGTCCGAAAGATATGGCGCCAGGATGGCAATCTGCGAGGGAGGAAGGCCTTCTTCGTGAACCAGGTGCGCCGTCTGCTCGGCTACCCAATCCAGCATTTGGGGGTAGAAGCGGAAATCCGGGATGACCAGCGCTTGGGCAAGGTGCTCGCGCAAATGGGGTAGGGGCGGGATCGGCTCTGCATGCAATGCGGCCTGCAATCCCTGACGCAGGGTCTCGATGGCCGGCGAAGTGACCCAGGAATGGGAAAGGGAGATGAAGCGATCGCAATGCGCGGCCAGGCTCTGGGCGCTGAGCGCATCTGCCCCCAGGAACTTGCGATAGCCGCCGCCCTCGTCGTAGATCAGGAGTGCCGACTCGAACTGGGGCAATTGCTCGCGCACCCAATCATGCGCCAGGGGAATATCTTCTTCGATGTTCTCGTAAATCAGATGTCTATAGCGTGCAAACCAGGTGCGCACGCTTGGGTGTGGCCAGAGGTGATGCCAGAAGACCTCCAGTTGCAGCGAAAAATCGAGCAAATTATGTTCCAGGCAGAACTGACGGAAGCGCGTAGCGCATTCCTGAGCATCGGCATAGACGCGGCGCTGGGCCGGATCACCTAGCCAGGCGGCATCCAGGCGCTTGCCGATCTCGGTATACGGGAAGCCCACGGCGGCGGATTTGTTCAGGTTATCCAGGATCTGGCTATAGAGGCGATTGCGATCGATGGTGAGAGAAGCAAAGAAGCCTTGTTCCAGCAGAGGCCGCACCACATAGGCCATGAAATATTGTGCTGTTTCTAGCGTGAGGAAAACCGGGGGGCGCTCCGGGTAGGCGAAACCGGCCTTCTCTGCGGCCAGCGGCCAGAAGAGATCACAAGCGCGTCGTGCCAGACCGCCGATGGTCGCCAGCTGGGCCTCGCCGATCGGTCCGATTTCCGCTTCTAGCAGTGCCTGCCGATAGGGTTCCTGAAGGGTGCGCTGTGGTGCCAGGACGAGGATGCTTTCCGCCGCTACCCCCTGGCGTAAGAGCGCTTTCAGATGCTCAATGGCGAGGGTCGTTTTGCCGCTGCCGGCCGGACCTTTGAGAAAGGTACGTCCCGGGAAGGGAAGATCGAACGAGGGAAACATATCAGGTTCTTGGCCGACTCGAAAAGTGGATCATCTCTCTCTGTTCCGCCGAGCGATGAGCTGCCAACGCCAGTTCTAGTGCCCGGATGCCGTCTTCCAGGGTGCAGATCGGCTCTGCTTCCCCGCGGACCACATCCAAAAAATGCCGCATTTCGGCCAGGAAGAGGTGATTGCGCTCGAAATCCGGTGGCGGCGTGAAGGTTTCCACCTCTGGGGGCGGCGGAGATTCGGACCATTCGCCAAAAGGCATTGAAACCCGGTAGAAGGTCAATCTCCCATCGGCGTTATCCCACCGCAAAGTGCCCTGACTCCCCACGATCTCCCAGCGATGGCTCGGCGGGCGCTGGACGTAATTCAAATGGACACCGCCGAATGCGCCGTTTTTCAGGCGCAGGCCGATCTCGGCCACATCTTCGACCTCCAACTCGAGGGAGGAAAGGTGCGCTCGAAAGGCCCAAAGGGTTTCAACTTCGCCTAGCAGGAAACGCAAATAGTCCAATGGGTGAGTGAGGGTGCGGATCACGCCGCCACCCAGATCGCGCCGCGCCGCATAACTCTGACGGTAATCTTCCCACGGATGCCATTGCGGCAGATATTCCCCCCAATGCAGATGAAAGGTGAAAATCTGTCCTAATGCTCCCTGTTGCAGCAGAGCGCGTGCTTGCTGGATCGTGGGATGGAAACGGAACTGGAAGCCGACCAGGATGCGGCTGCCGGAACGTTGCGCCGCTTCCCATAGCGCATCCAGGCCTTCCAGATCGTGGGAGACCGGCTTTTCCAACAAGAGATGACAACCGGCCTCGACCGCCGGCCGGGCGATCGGCAAATGGAGCGCCGTGGGCGTGGCGACGATCACCGCTTGAGGGCGATGTCGCTGCAAAGCGCTCTCGATTTCGGTCTCGACGGGGAAGTCGGCCAGCTCCTCCGCGGGCAAAGTAGAACGGCCGGAGCGCAGGAGCACGATCTCGCGCTCTCCCAGAGCCAGCAAATTGCGCAGGTGGCGTCGCCCGATCGATCCCAGGCCGGCGATCAGGAATTTCATGCCGCCTCCACAGGGGAATGGGCTTCGAGAAGTTGTAAGGCGTGTCGCAGGCGTTGGAGGGTTTTCTCCCGACCCAATACTTCTATGCTCTCCAGCAATGGCGGGCTGACCGTTTTCCCGGTCACTGCCACCCGCAACACGCCAAAGACCTGCCCGGCGCTCAGCCCCAGCTCTTCTACCAGACCACGCAGCGGAGGTTCTATGCTCTCGGCTTCCAACACGGGGAAGGCTTCCAGGATTTCCAGGGCGCGGCGCAGGACCTGCTTCGATTGCTCTGCGCTCATGTTTTTGCCGATCAGTTCGGCGGGATTCGGTTGGACTATCTCCTGGAAGAGGAAATCCACCCATTGTGGCGCTTCGTCCAGCGTCACCAGCCGCTCGCGGATCAGCGGGACAATGCGCAGAAGCTGCGTTTCATCGGCAGCCGGGAGATAGGGTCGCAGGCGCCGTGCCAGTTCGGTTTCGGAGAGGCGGCGGATGTGCACACCGCTGAAGTGATCGAGTTTGCTAAAATTGATCGCCGCCGGGGCCGGGTTGAGATGCTTGAGGTCAAAGCGGGCGATCATATCCTCCAGGCTCATCACATCATCCCCTTCCACGCCCCAGCCCATCAGGGCGATCCAGTTCAATACACCTTCCGGCACGTAGCCCAGCTGTTTCAGATCGCCGATATAGATGGAATAACCGCTATCCATGGCGATCGAAGCATCGCGCTTGCTCATTTTGCCCTTGCCGGAGGGCTTCAGGAACACCGAAAGGTGCACCCAGATCGGCTCTTCCCAGCCGAAGGCGCGCACGATCAGCACGTGCAGGGGAAAAGTGGAGAGCCATTCCGAGCCGCGGATGACGTGGGTGATGCCCATCAGATGATCGTCCACCATGGCAGCCAGGTGGTAGGTCGGCAGGCCATCCGATTTGAGCAGGACGTAATCGTCAATCATGTAGTTCGGTGTGGTGATCGGCCCGCGTAGCAGGTCAACAGCGGTGGTTTCCCCCTCGCGCGGCGCTTTGAAGCGGATGACGTGCGGTTCACCCTGGCGCGCTCGGCGACGGGCTTCATCTGGATCGAGGGCGCGGCAGAAGCCATCGTAACCGGTGTTCAGCTTTTGGGCCTGGCGTTCCTTGCGCACGCGTTCTAGGCGCTCCGGAGAGCAAAAACAGGGATAGGCAGCACCTTTTTCGACCAGTTCCCAAGCGTGGTGATGGTAAATCTCCCGTCGCTCGGATTGGCGATAGGGGCCATAGGGGCCGCCGATATCCGGACCTTCGTCGTATTCCAGCCCCAACCAACGCAGGCCTTCGATCAGCTCCTGTTCGGAGCCGGGGACGGTGCGACGGGTATCGGTATCTTCGATGCGCAGGATAAACTGTCCACCGGTCTGACGCGCCAGCAGGTAGTCATAGAGTGCCGTGCGCGCCCCTCCCAGGTGCATCCGACCGGTGGGGGAAGGAGCAAAGCGGGTACGGGCAGGACGATTCATGAAAGGACCTCTTACAGCGATTTTAGGCTTCGAGCAACCCCCAGCGCGCCGCGCCGAGGTGCAGAATTTCCAAGATCAGGTCACGATATTCAATGCCTTCGGCGGCGGCCATCAGACAGAGATCGCTGTAACCGGGCGTCAGGCCGGGTAGGGGATTGATCTCCAAAAGCCGCGGCTGACCTTCGGCATCCAGGCGGATATCCACGCGCGAAACATCCAGCGCGCCGATCACCAGATGGGCGCGCAGCGCTAGATGGTGGAGCTTACGCGCCAGGTCCGGGTCTACTTCCGCCGGGCAGATATACTGGGGAGCTCCCGGCTGGCCGAGAGGCGTCGCCTTAGCCGCATGACTGTAAATGCCGGGGGTGGCGGAAGTAGCCGTGTTTAGTTCCAAGATCGGGAAGCGGTGGAAGCCATCGGCATCGTACCATTCCGGATGGCGGGAATAGCGCTTTGCATCCGGGCGGCCGATCTGCCCCACCGTGAACTCACGGCCGGGAAGGAAGGTTTCCACCAGTGCCGGTTGTTTATAGGTCTGGATCACATAGCGCACGCGACGACGCAATTCTTCCTCGTTATGGACCTTTGCTGCCGCATCTACGCCCATCCCTGTGCCTTCGCGCGCCGGTTTGACGAAAAGCGGGAACTTCAGCTCTGGCCGCAACGGTTCATCACCGGTGGCGAATTCCTGGAAGGGAGCAACCGGCAACTTTCGATCGCGCCAAATGCGTTTGGTGAGCGTTTTGTCCAGGGCGATCGCGTTGGTCAGGACGCGCGAGCCGGTGTAGGGGATGCCCATCAGCTCGAGCAAGGCCGGCACCTGCGCTTCGCGCGCATCTCCGCCCAGCCCTTCGGCAATGTTGAAGCAGATATCGGGGTTGTATTCCCGTAAGGCAAAGGGCAACTCGCGATCGGCCAGGATGAAGCGCGTCTCATGACCTTCGCTTTCGATAGCTGCCTGAATGGCCTGTACGGTCTCGATGTGATCGTAATCGGCATATGCGTCCGGCGGGACCCCCGGAGGGCGCGGCTGGTTCTCATCCTTGATATTCGCCAGCACGGCCACGCGCCAGGGCCATTTCTTCGGATGCGGACTGGGAGGTTTTTCGCCCTCCTCTGGAGATGGGAAGGTAGGATCGGTCATGGATATTTCTCCTTGGGAAAAGAGTTTGCACCTCGTTGTTTTTTCGATGCGCTTATAAGTTTACCACGCCGATCGATGCACAAACGTAGGACAAACGAGCGTTTGTCCTGATGGACAAACATGAGGGTTTGTTCTACAATAGAGAAACAAACGCAGACGTTTATTCTACAGAGAGCACCTATGAAGTGGAGCCTTCGAGTTTTAGAAACGCCCGAGGAGATGCACGAGGTGGAAGAATTGCAGCGCCTGGTCTGGCCGGGGAGCGAAACCGACGTGGTGCCGGCACATTTGCTGATCACCGCGGCCCACAACGGGGGATTGGTGATCGGGGCGTATGTGGAAGAGGAGAACAAGCCGAGGCTAATTGGTTTCGTCTTCGGCTTTCCGGGGCTGGATATGCTCCCCGATGGACCAGTTCCCAAGCATTGCTCCCATATGTTAGGCGTCCATCCTGCATATCGGGATAGCGGTTTGGGATTTGCCCTTAAGCGTGCCCAATGGCAAATGGTCCGCCACCAGGGGTTGACCCATATCACCTGGACCTATGATCCGCTGCTCAGCCGCAATGCATATCTGAATATTGCCAAGCTTGGCGCGGTTTGCAGCACCTACCGCCGTTCGGAATACGGCGAAATGCGCGATGCCCTCAACATCGGCCTGCCATCCGATCGCTTTCAAGTGGATTGGTGGATTCGCACGCCGCGCGTTGAGCGACGGCTGAGCCGATCGGCGCGCCCGCGCTTGCGTTTGGAGCACTTCTTGCAAGCCGGCCTCCATCCCCTTTACGAGCCGACCAGGAATGAAAGAGGGCACCTCCAGCCTCCTGCCTCGGTGCCCTCCTTCCAGGAGCGTTTGCTCCTGGTGGAAATTCCTGCCGATTTCAATGCCCTCAAAGCCGAGGACCTTCCGCTGGCGCGGGCCTGGCGCTTTTTCACCCGTGAATTGTTCGAGAGCGCTTTCGCCGCTGGCTATTTGGTAACCGATTTCCTGTTTGAACCCGAAGCGAATAACCGCAGCTTTTACGTCTTGAGCTACGGCGAGAGCGTGCTGGAAGGGTAATTTCAAGCCTGGTCGGCCACCTGCTGACCGTATTCCAGCAGCTTGCGCACCCGGTCCATGCTTCGACCTTCGGCATAGACGCGCAGCACCGGCTCCGTGCCGGAAGGACGGATCAGCAGCCAGGAATCGTCTTCTAGGATGTATTTGATCCCGTCCAGTTCGCTTACTTCTACCACGCGGGCGCCATCCAAGGTAGCCGGAGCCTGTGCCCGCAGGCGGCGCGTCATTTCGGCTTTGGTTACCGGGCGTGCCAGGCGCAGGTCCACCCGCTCGTAGAAGGCCGGTCCCACCTCGGCGAGCAATTCCTCCACCAGCTTTCCCAACGGTTTGTCCCAATAGGCCAGCATCTCCACCAGTAACAGCCCCATGATCGGCCCATCGCCTTCCGGGATATGCCCTTTGAAGGATATGCCGCCGGATTCCTCACCGCCGATCAGCACATCCTGTTGCAACATGTAATCGGCAATGTGATTGAACCCGACCGGCGTTTCGTAGAGCGGAAGTCCATAGCGTTTTGCCAGCCGATCCAACATGCGCGTGGTCGAGACGGTGCGCACCACCGCTCCGTTCAGGCCGCGCACTTCGACCAGGTATTTCAGTGCCAGCGAGATGATCTTGTGCGGGTCCACGAATTGCCCGCGCTCGTCCATCGCTCCGATGCGATCGGCATCGCCATCGGTGGCCAGGCCGAAATCCCCCATGCCGGAGCTGACTGCCGAGGCCAGCGCGCCCAGGTAGCGGGCGATCGGTTCAGGATGGATGCCGCCAAAGCCGGGGTTCATCTCGGAGCGGATTTCGGTGATCTCGCAACCGCTGCCTTGCAGGAAAGCCTTGATCACGCCGCGCCCGGAACCGTACATCGAATCTACGACGAAGCGTCGCGGTCGTTCGGCGATGATATCGGTGCGGATCAGGGTGCGCAGGTGCTCGAAATAGGCCGGCAGCGGGTTGAAGCGCTGGATCAGCCCCATTTGCCGCGCCTTTTCAAAGTCCATCAGGTTCGGACCTCGGGCGCGCTGCTCGTTATCGTTGATATAGACCTCCACCCGGCGGCACTGCTCCGGCAGTGCCGATCCGCCAAAGGCCGCTTTGAGCTTCACGCCGTTGTAACGCGGCGCATTGTGCGAAGCGGTGATCACCACCCCGGCAATGGCACGGTGATGACGCACGGCATACGAAATGGCCGGCGTGGGCGCATCGGATTGCGCCAGCAACACGGAATAGCCGTTTGCTGCCAGCACCCGGGCCACTTCCGCGGCATAGCGATCCGAAAGGAAACGGGTATCAAAACCGACTACCACCCGACGGACATCGATCGCCTCGCCGTTATGGCTCTTTTCCCAGTGTTCGGAAGCTAGCGCATCGGCGATCGCCTGGGAAACAATGCGCAGATTGTCAAACGTAAACGTATCGGAGATTACGGCTCTCCAGCCGTCGGTACCGAAATGGATAGGCATATGCTAATCCTTGTGTTCAGGGAGTTTTAGAAGGTGTTAGGGTCAAAGTGGGTGAAGGGAGGAGCCACCAGGTTGGCAATGGAGTGGGCATCTGAATAACCGTGCTCAGCATCCACCCCTCCAGGCGCCGACCGCCAACGATGGCGACCACCCGCAACCAGGTCTCGCTTCCAACCAGTTTTGCCTCTTGTGGAAAGACTTCCACTACCGTGCCGTTGCTTAACGAGATCAGGACTCGAGCGGTGAAGGAGGGAGCCTCCCGCAAGAAAGCTCCGCCCCCGCGCGGTGAATTCACCTGGGCGTAGATCGGCGTGGGCATGACCGTAACCGTCATGGTAGGGGTTTCGGAAGGGAGTGGCTCGGTTGGGGTGATCGGGATGGAGGTGGCGGAGGGCATTAGAGTTGGGGCCGGCGGGGATGAGGGAGAAGGTACCACGCGGATGGGAACGGTCGGGGTGACCGCGACGATCGGCGTCGGGGAGGGGGTAACCTGTGGGGATGGGATGGAAAGGGAAGTCTGTGCCTGGATAGAGCGGGCCACCGGCCACATTCCACCGGCCCAGGCCAAGATGGAGAGCCAGCCAAAGACCAACCCTCCGCTAAAGAGCACTCCCATCAGCGAGGCAGGGCGGATGCGCAACAGGTAAAAGATCAGCGTTCCCAAAAGTGAGGCCCAGGCCAGGCGCACCAGCACCACGAACAGCCCATGCGGCCAGAGCGCCTCGATCCCACCGCCCAGACCGATGGCGGCCGCCACGATCGGCAAGTAGAGCGTATAGGCCAGCAAGGCGCTCGGGATGTATGGTTTCTCCTCCGAACGGAGGAACGAGAGGACGAGGATGATCGCCCCCAGCGCTAGGATGACAAAATCCACCGGCCACAAACGGGCATGCAAATAGGCCTGCGTGAGTGTGCGCGGCGGCAAGGCGCGCAGCAACCAACCGCCGATCAGGCCGTTGACGAAGGTCAGAGCAGCGGAGACGAAAAGAGCCGCCGCCATTTGCACCCAGAAGCCCAATGCGCCGCGTGCTCCGGCCAGGAGCAAACCCAACCAGGGAAGCAGGATCGGGGCGCTCAGGGCACCGAAGACCAACAGCAGAGGCGAATCGAGCAGATAACCGGCCGTCAGGATCGCCCCACTGAGAAAAGAAAGCACAAAGAACTCCACCGTCGGGTAGGCGCGCCGTGAGAGCCTCTGGAGCACCGCTTCTCGCCCCTGCGGATCGGCAGGCAGAAGCATTCGACGCGCCCGACGTCGCCGGGCGCGGGAAGGAGGCAATGCGGAAGGGGGTAGCGTTTCGTTCATTTCCGCAAACTGGCTACCAGGCGCAAAGGTTTTTCGAGCAAATCCAGGGCTTCAAAGATATCGCGCACCACAAGGTCAGCGGCCAGGAGTGCCGAGACGGCCGTCCCTTCGGTGGAAAGGACACAGATGCCGATCGCCGCTTCTCTGAGCATCTCTGCATCGTTTGCCCCCTGGCCGATGGCGATCACCTTTTCCGCCCCTAAACGACGCACGTATTCCGCCTTTTGCTCGGCCTCCGCCCCCGGTTGCAGGCGCACCGCCGTCAGGTTCAGCTGCCGATCGATCACCGCCTGACGTCCGTGGGTGTCCGCCGTTACCAGGTGAAGCGTCAGGCGATCGCGCAGCGCGCTCAAGCGTTTGACCACTCCTTCCGGCAGCTCACCATCTATGGCCAGCGTGCCGTTCACATCGCTCACCAGATGTTCCAAGCGCACCTGGCCGCGGCCGGGAATGTTGAGCTCGATCATCTACTCCTTCCTTGCAGCTGCGCTAGCGCGGCGCGATATTCTTCGGCATTTGGCGGGTTCAATGCCAGGATCGCCTGGATGGCCTCGATTGCCCCGATGGGATTGCCGGCATTTAACTCCATCTCGCCGATGGTATCGTATTGGGCAATTGCTTCGTCCACGCGCCCCAGTCGGCGATAGAGCTCGGCCAGCGCCTTGCGTAGCCAGGGTACCTGGGGATGATCTTTGATCAGCTCTTCCAGGAAGAGGATAGCCGCCGCGCTGTTTTGCGTGCTTTCCAGGTAGGTCAGGTAACTTTCCATTTCGATCCGCGCCTGAGCTTCTTGACCGAGCCGCAGGTTCAATTCCACCAGCTGACGACGCGTCGCCTCGTCATCCGGCTGCAGGGTGCGGATCTGTTCAAAGACGCGCACTGCTTGCTTCCAATCCAACCGTTGCAGGTCAATATCGGCCATGCGTTTCAGGATGCGCAAACTCCATTCCCTTTCGGCGGGATGTTGCTGCGTCAGGCGCAGGGCCTGGGTATAGACCTTGCGCGCCTGTTCCAGATCCGCCAGCCGGCTATAGACCTCTGCCAACTCCACATAGGCGCGAACGGCTGCCTCGACCTGGCCGCCGCTTTCCAAAGCTTCGGCCAGGCGCATGCGCACTTCCAGGTTCATCGGATCGATTTGCAGGATGCGTTCCAGGTAACGCGTCGCCTGCTCGCTATCGCCGCGGATGCTATAGGTGCGGGCGATCGCCTGAAGCTTGGCGATCGCTTCCGGAATGCTTCCCTTTTGAACGAGTATTTCGGCGATCAGGTCATGGAGTGGAATGTAAGTCGGCGCCAGGTTGAGGGCAAAGAAAGCCTCCTCCATCGCCGCCTGCAGGTGACCCTGACGCACCAGCTGGTGGACGCGGTTCATTCCGTCCAGCACGGCACTGCTCTGGGCTTGTAGGAGCACCTCGGCCACAGGAGTTGGTGTGCCTTCTGCCGCGGGAAGCCCGGAGCGGACTTTGGCCAGGTGAGTGCGCCAATCACTGCGCAAAAGGACCTGCTGGACATTATCGCACACCTGGCGGAGCACCGCCTCATTTTGCTCATGACGATGGGCTTCGATCAGGGGCTCATAAGCGCGGCGCAGTGCTTCCCGTTGATCCTCTGGGACGACCATGCTATCGGCCAGCCGCAAAGCTTCCAGAAATTGCACTGCCGCTTCCTGGAGATCGCCGCTTTGCAAGTGGATTTTGCCGAGCAACAGTCGCGCGCCCAAAGCCAATTCGGTATGTTTGACCGCCGATTGCAAACGGCGTTGTGCGCTTTCCAAGCGCCCTGTTTGGAAGCGCAGGTAGCCGAGCAAAAAGTGCACGGCGGCGTGGTCAAAACCGGCCTCCAGCACGTGTTCCAGCTCTTCGGCGGCCTGATTGTCCTCGCCGCGCGTGTGGGCATCGATCGCCTGACCGAGATGGAGCACGATCAGCCGTTGATCCGCTTGTTGGGAGAGCTGGCCGGTGCCGCGCAAGAGCGCGCGCAGGTCCCGCCGAGATTCACCGATCTCTCCCGCCTCCTGCGAAATCTCGAACAGCAAATCGGCCAGGCGCGTCAGGGCCTTTTTGCGCGCTTCGCCGATCGGGTCCACCCCAATCGGCATGGTTGCTTCGGTGGCTTGTTTCACCTGGGCCATGCGGATCGGTCCCGTTCCCCCTTTCGGGCGGAGCGGCCTGGGCAGGAGCTGACCGCTCTGTAGCAATGCTTTAGCCTGTTTCACCTCGGTGCTTTGCGGCAGCAATTGCTCCGCCTTCGCCAGCATGGCTTGGGCTTTATCCAGATAGCCGCTTCGCTGGAGAATGCTGGCCAACGCCAGGTATTCATTCACCGCCTTTTGGGGCTGGTTCAACCGCTCGTAGACCAGCGCCAGGCGCGAACGTGCCAGCACATGCTCCGGGTCTAGCGTTGTCACGTGTGTCCAATTCTGGAGCGCCTTTTCAACCTCTCGCTGGTTGATATAGAGCTCAGCCGCCTTAAGCGCCGCCTGGATGGCACCTTGGATGTCCCCCATGCGTTCGGAGAGGGCGGCGATCTTTTCAAAAGGCAGCGGATCGTTGGGAGCAAGCGTTGCCGCTCGCTGATAGGCCTGGAGTGCCTCTTCGTGCCGATGCAATTGCACCAGTGCTAACCCCAAGTTGGTCCAGCCCTTGGGGCGATCGGGGAACTCCTCTATCGCGCGCCGATAGGCTTGGACCGCACGCTCCCAGTCCTGATCCCAGGCAGCGGAATGTCCTTCATTCAGCGCTTTCTGGAAAAGGTCTTCGTTTCCGGGCATGCTCTTATTTTACTCCACACTTTCCATCTCTCCCCAATTTTTCCCCCAGCGTACCTCGGCCACCAGCGGCACGTGCAAGGAATAGGCGTTTTCCATTTCCTCTCGCACCAGGCGCGCCGTGATCGGCAATTCTTCGTGGGGACACTCCAGCACCACCTCGTCGTGCACCTGGAGGAGCATTTGCCCGCGCAAACCGGCCTCCTGCAATCGCCGCGCTATGCGGATCATCGCCAGCTTCATGATGTCCGCCGCCGTGCCTTGAATCGGTGCGTTGATCGCCTCGCGCTCTTCGCGCAGTTTGGCGTTCAGCGGTTGACCGACCAGCATCGGAAAATAGCGTCTGCGCCCTAGCAGGGTTTCCACGTACCCCTGTCTCCGCACCAGGCGGCGCATCTCGTCCAAATAGGCGCGCACCCGCGGAAAGCGCCGGAAATAGGCCTCGACGAAGGCCTCGGCTTCGGCCAGGGTTAAATCGGTGTTGCGCGTTAGGCCGTAAGGCGTCATCCCGTAGATCAGGCCGAAGTTCACCGCTTTGGCGTGACGGCGCATCTCTTTGGTCACTGCCTCCGGCGGCACCCCGTAAATGGCTGCGGCTGTCGCCTGGTGAATATCCTGCCCGGCGCGGAAGGCGGCGATCATGTTCTCATCTGCGGAAAGGTGTGCCATAATGCGCAGCTCAATCTGCGAATAATCGGCGGAGATCAGCACGTAGCCCGGTGTGGCGATGAAGGCGTGCCGCAGCTGCCGCCCGGTTTCGGTGCGGATGGGAATGTTCTGCAGGTTCGGGTTCGAGGAAGAAAGCCGCCCGGTGACCACGGCCGTCTGACTATAGGAGGTATGTACGCGTCCGTTCCGGTCCACCGCTTCCAGCAGCCCATCCACGTACGTGGATTTGAGCTTAGCCAGTTCGCGGTGCTCCAAAATGTGTTCAATCGCCTCATGTTGCCCGCGCAATTGTTCCAGCACATCCGCCGAAGTCGAATAGTGACCACTCTGCGTCCGACGGCCGCGATCCGGCGGCACTAGCCCCAAATAATCGAAAAGCGCTTCCGAAAGCTGCTGGGGCGAATTCAGGTTAAAGCGCTTCCCCACCAACCGATAGACCTCTTCCTCCAGATCGGCCATTCGCTGTTGCAGGCTCCGGCCGAACTCGCGCAGAAAGGCGACGTCTACCTGCACCCCGCGCATCTCCATCTCGGCCAGCACCCTCACCAGCGGCATTTCCACCTCTTCGAGCAGGCGCAACGCATTCCGCTCCTGCAGCTCCTCTCGTAAAAGTGGCATCAGGCGCAAGGTGATCTCGGCATCGGCGGCGGCATATTCGGCGGCCACCTGGGGCGGCACCTCGGCCATGCTCTTTTGTCCCTTGCCGCTCCCGATCAGCGCCTCGATCGGCGTCATGGTCTCTCCCAAGCGTGCCTGTGCCAGGTTCTTTAGGCCGCGGTTTGGCGAATCCGGGTTGCACAGCCACTCGGCGATCATCGTATCAAAGGTCAGGGGCGTCACCCGCAGCCCGTGCCGCGCCAGCACGATGTAGTCATACTTCAGATGATGCCCGACCTTCGCCTTGCGTCCATCGGTCAGATACGGGCGCAGCAGCTCCAAAGCCGTCAGAGGCAGGTTTTGCCCCTCCTGGTGACCGAACGGCAGGTAAAATCCCTCCCCCTCGCGCACCGCCAGCGCCAGCCCCACCAGCTTGGCCTCCATCTCATCTTGTGAAGTCGTTTCGGTATCGAAAGCGATCACCTCCGCCTTTTCCAGCGTTTGCCGCACGCTTTCCAGTTTTTCCAGGGTATCGATCAGGGCGACACGGAGCGTGGCTGCCGGCCTGATCTGGGGTTCTGGGCTCGGAGCCGGGGTGCTGAAAAGGGTCAGCTGCGCCTCGCTCGCCGCCTGTCGGGGACCTCGGGCTCCATAGCTGCTCAGACGCCGCAGCAGCGAGCGAAACTCGAGCTCGGCAAAGAGCACCTCCAACCGTCCCAAATCCATTTGCCCGCTGCGCGCCTGTTCGATCGCAAACGATAAAGGGAGATCGGTGCGAATGCGTGCCAGATCACGGCTCAAGTAGGCCATTTGGCGGCCGGCTTCTAGCTTAGCACGCCAACGTGGCTCGATTGCCTCCAGATGGCCATAAATTTCATCCAGCGAGCCGTATTTCTGCAGCAGCTGTTGTGCCGTCTTTTCCCCGATCCCGGGCACGCCTGGGATGTTATCCGATTTATCCCCGGCCAGCGCCTTGAAATCTACGATCTGTTCCGGGCGCACGCCCATAAAGGCCAGGACTTCTTCGGCGCTCAGGAAAGTCACCGATTCGCTCAGGCTTTTGCCGGGCAACACCACTGCCACCCGCGGCCCCACCAGCTGGAGCAGATCGCGATCGCCGGTGATGATCTTGACCCCGTAGCCTTCTTGCACTGCCTGCCGGGCCGCGCTGCCCAGGATGTCATCGGCCTCGTAGCCCTCGATCTCCAACCGCGGAATGCCGAAGGCTTCCACCACCTGGCGAATGCGCTCCATCTGCGTACGCATCTCATCTGGCATCTTGGCGCGCGTCGCCTTGTATTCCGGGAAGATCTCATCGCGGAACGTATGCCCGGCATCGAAGGCGATCGCTAGGTATTCCGGCTTTTCCTGCTCTAGAATGCGTAAGAGGATGCTGGTAAACCCGTATACGGCCGCCGTCGGCTCGCCGCGTGAGGTCTGGAGCGGCTGGCGCGTGCCCACCGTTAGGGCAAAATAGGCCCGATAAGCCAATGCATGACCGTCTAGAAGGTAAAGCGTGGGAGGCATGGATTACAAACGCGGATGAGAAATGCCCTGGTGCCGCCGCGTTTCTAGAATATAGTTGCGGACAAGCTGCGGAGGATGGGGCTGATTGCTTCCCATGATCAGATAGCCCGGCGCCCAAAAATCGCCGGAGGGGTTTTCCTGCTTCAGGCGCGGGAATTCGGCAAAGATGCGCTCAGAAGTTTGCATGCGCATCAGGCGCATGAGCATGCCCGGCGAGGTGGAAGGTGGGACGCTGACCACCCATTGCAAGTATTCCGGCCGGATCGAAAGGTGTTCTAACCTCCAGCCATAGGCAATGCAAATCGAAGGCACCCATTCGGCCAGGCGGCTGGCGAGATCGCCGGTCAGATGATGGGAGGCAAAGCGTGGGATGAGCAGGCAGGCAAAGGTCAGCTCGGCGCGCGCCGGGCTGATCGGTTCGGGTAGCCCGTGAGCGCGGGCTTCTTCTGGCGTGTGCGGCCGTGTTTCGCCCAGCGCATCCACTTTCTGAAGGAGCTCCTCGGCCATCTTCTTGGTGCTCTTGCGCGTTTCGGCCAGTTCCTCTGGCTCGTGACGCCGCGTTTCGGCCAGCTCTTCCACCTCCACCGCCGGTGGGGAGATCTTGCGCAATGGAATGGCCGGCGAGCTCTCTATGCTGACGGGATGTTGTGGCACTACCGGCTCGGCGGGCAATTCCTCCTCAACCTCTATCGGCGCGGGCGGAATCTCCGCTCTCCCTTCCGGCTCCGGTGACGGGACCGTTCCCAGAATATCGGCAATGGATGGCAGGGCCGGCAGCGAGGGTTCGGGACTTTCATCTACCGAAGGTTCGGGTTGTGATGGGGGCTGTGCTTGGGAGTGTGCCGGCGGCTCCGGCGCCGCGGGCGGCGCAAGCGTCACCGTGACCGGCCCTTGGCGCAGCATGGTGGTCAGGCGATTGGCCTGGGCGCGTAGTACGCTGAAGGGCGTTTCGGCATCGAAGACCAGCGCCAGCAGCACGCCCTCCTCCATCTCGGTGATATAGATCAGGTGCTCGGCGCGGGTGCTGTTCAGGTGGATGAAGCGCAGAATATCACCACCCTTTTGCCGTGCAATGTGCTCCACCAGGCGCTCCAGCTCGGTGATCGCCTCCTGCGTCAACTGGCCGGCATAGGCCCAAACGCGCCCTTGTTGCAGCAGCATCGCCGCCTGAGCTGCCGATTCAAGGGTCAGCTGTGTCAGATGCCGGGCAGCGCGATTGGCATCTTCTAGCCAGTTTTTTCCCTTTTCTCCTGTTTGTTGCACCGGCGAAGCCGGGCGCACCGGTTCTATTTCGCCTTGCAGAAAGGCGCTCAATTTTTCCGGCGAGATCGGCTTTTGTAAGATTGCATACGGGCGCAGTGAGGGCATGGGAGGCAACGCTTCCTCTCCTTGGAGGAAGGCCAAGGCCATCTCCGGCATCACCAATCGCAAGGCCTCGGCGATCTCGCGCAGCGCTTGGACTCCGAGCGAATCATCGAGCAGTGCCAGTGTACACCCCTCATCGTGTGCCAACACCACCGCCTCGGCCTTATGGCTCGCGCAGAAGACCTGTGGCACGGCTCTCCGCGCCCATTCTGCCAAACTTTGACCGGCATTGCGGTCCGCAGAGACGATCAGCACGGCACTCACAAAACATAGTGTATCACGCATAGACGAATGTAGCAAGAGACGGTGGATGATGGACGATGGACGGTGGAGGGGTGGTTGGATAGGATGGGGAGGGAATGATAGAACGGGCTTCCGCCTGTTCTTTTGGACAAACGCTTGCGTTTGCCCTACAAGCCGGCCATATCCCAAAAGCGCGGGTCGCTGTGCAGGGATTCCAGGTCCGGGGTGCGGCGTGCCTTCGCGGGACCTGGCGCTTCTCCAGGACGATCGCCAGCAGGCGCAAGGCCTCTTCGGTCTTGCCGCAGATGGCGGCAAAGCAGGCCCGGTTGCATTCGGGTTCCTTCTCCATCAATGGGCGGGCGACTTCGATCTCACGTCGGGCTTCCTCCTCCCTCCAGGCGGCGCAGGAGACCAGCCAAAGAAGCGCGGTAACTTCCCTTGTTTGGCGTCAGTTCCACCGCTTGGCGGAAGGCTTTGAGCGCTTCTTCCAGGTTGCCTTGCAAGGTATGCACCAACCCCAGCCCGATCCAGGGAGTGGTGTATTGGGCGTCCAGTTCGATGGCCCTTCGGTAGGCAGCGATGGCCTGGTCGTGACGGCCCAGGTCGTCCCACCCTCCATCCACTGCCCACCCGCACATCTTGCAGTATACTCTAGCCAAGGCAATAACCAATCCGAGGAGACCCCTATGAAAGTGGTGACAACGCTTCAAGAGCTTTGGAAAGCCCGCCAAACTCTGGCCGAGCCGATCGGTTTTGTGCCGACCATGGGCTATTTGCACGAAGGACACCTTTCGCTGGTGCGACGCGCCAAACAAGAGTGCGCCGGTGTCGTGGTGAGCATTTTCGTCAATCCCACCCAGTTCGGTCCGCAGGAGGACTTGAACCGTTATCCCCGCGATCTGGAGCGGGACCTGAGCCTGTTGGCACCGCTGGAGGTAGACCTGGTCTGGACGCCAACGGTTGAGGAGATGTATCCCCCCGGTTATCAGACCTGGGTCACGGTGGAAGAGTTGACCAAGCCGCTCGAGGGGGCCATGCGCCCCGGTCACTTCCGCGGCGTGACCACGGTGGTGAGCAAACTGTTCAACGCGGTGCGCCCCCAACGAGCCTATTTTGGGCAGAAGGATGCCCAACAGGCCGCGGTGATTCGTCAGATGACGCGCGATCTGAGCTATCCGATCGAGATCGTCGTTTGCCCAACGGTGCGCGAGGCGGATGGCCTGGCGATGTCCAGCCGCAATACGTACCTTTCTCCGACCGAGCGCCAGGCGGCGACCGTGCTCTACCGTGCGCTGCGAACGGCCGAGGCCGCCTATCGGCAAGGTGAGCGGAACGCCGAGCGCTTACGGGCGATCATGCGCCAGGTGCTGGAAAGCGAACCGTTGGCGCAGGTGCAATATGTCTCGTGTGCCGATTATGATACGCTCCGTGAACTGGAGGAAGTGCGCGGCAAAGCCTTACTTTCGATGGCCGTCTTTATCGGCAAAACCCGCCTGATTGACAACCTCGTGCTGGAATAACGTTCTTTGCCGCTCCATGAGGGCACAGGCTAAAGCCTGATGCCATGGTCCATCGTCACCGCCCATTATCCGATCTGCTCAAAACGTTCGACCGGCAGGACGAAGACCAGCCCCCGCGCAGTTTGTGGATCGGTGCGTGGGAGCAGGCGGCGGAGAAGCGCAAGCGCCTCTTCGACCTGTTGGTTATCTACTCCTATTAGCAAGGTGGCCTGTCCACTCCGCAGGAAACCCCCGGTCGAGGCAATGCGCGTCACGCGGTGACCGGCTTGCGTCAGACCCTCAATGGTAGGCTCTGCATCGTTATCTCGTACGATCAACACGATCAGCTTCATAACTATAACTCCTCAAAATACTCGATGGGGAGGGTGAAGACGGTCGCTCCGCCGACGGTGACGGGTAACGAGGTGGGGACGGGGAAGGGCGAACCCTCAAGGGGCAAAGTCATATATTCCACGCGCTCACGGCAGGAAGCCTGGAGCGCCTGAAGGGCCTTTTCCACCTGTTCTGCCCGCAGGTGGATCAGCAGGGTGGCGTTTCGCCGCCCCAAGAAGCCACCACTGCTACTGAGGAACGCCGTGGGCAGCCCTTGCTGACGCAAAGCACGCAGTGCTTCTTCCAGGTCTTGTTCCTGGATCACGGCTAGCATTCCAAGCCTTTCGCTCATCTTTCTCCTCCAATTCTCAGTCCATGCGCCGCACCTGCACACCCGGCTGTGCCTCCAACCGTCGGATGATACGGAAGCGGATCGGGGCGATCTCCTCGTCTTTCAGGGTACGATCGAGCGCCTGATAGGTCAGGTGATAGGCCAGCGATTTGCGTCCGGCGCCCAGCTGTTCGCCGCGGTATAGATCGAACAGTTGTACCTCGGTGAGCAGGCGCCCGCCAGCCTCGCGGATTAACCGTTCCACTTCCGCCGCCGGCATATCCTCCGGCACGATCACGGCCAAATCCTCGCGCACCGGCGGATATTCCGGCAACGGACGCGCGAGGCGCACTTTGCTCACCCGGCGCAGCACGCGCAGGTCCAATTCGGCCACTAACAGGGGATGTTGCCATGGCCAATCGAAGCGCTCTCGCACCAGGGGATGCAATTCCCCGGCGTAGCCCAGGCGCTCTTCCTGGACCTCGAGCCACGCTGCCCGTCCCGGATGCAGGTACACCACGTCGCGTTCTGGGCGCCAAACGACCTCTTCGCATCCTAAATGCTCCAGGAGCACTTCCAGCCTCCCTTTCAAATCGAAGAAGTCGAACGCCTGCGGCTCGGTGCCATCCCAAGAAAGCGGCATACGCTCTCCGCTCATGACGATCGCCAGCCAGGGATGCTCTAGCGGCAGGTCGCCCAGGCGCGGCAGGAAGACCGGGCCGATCTCGAAAAGCGCCAGATGGGATCGCTGACGGGCATTCCGTTCGGCGACCTCCAGCACCGAGACAAGCAGGTTTCGGCGCAGCACCCGGCGTTCCGGCGCGATCGGGTTGATCAGACGGATATATTGGGCTTCATCTTGTGTTCCCAAAAGGCGCGCTTCGCGCTCCGGCGAAGTTAGGCGATAGGTGATCACCTCCTGCAGGCCCAAATTGGCTAGTAGGTCGCGCAACGCTTCCTCCCACTCGTAATCCGGATTGCCGATCTGCGGCGGCAGGGTATCCGAAAGTCGGGTGGTCGGAATGCGATCGTAACCATAGAGCCGGGCGATCTCCTCACAAAGATCGGCGATGCCGATCACCCCTTCCCCAATATCTAAGCGATGGGGAGGCGCCTGGACACGCAAACCGTCCTCACCGACCTCTTCGCAGGTGAACTCCAGGCGCTCCAACAAGGCGCGTATCTCCTGCCGCTCCGGCGCGAAGCCAAGCAGCCGACGCACCTGCTGTGGTGTGATCTCGATCGTTGCCGGGCGCGGAGGGTTAGGATAGGCATCCACCAAATCCCCTAACACCTGTCCGCCGCTCCAGGCTGCCATCCAGCGCAGGCCACGTCGCACGCCATCCTCGGCCAGGGCCGGGTGGACGCCGCGCGAGAAGCGATAGGCCGCCTCGGAAGGCAGGTTGTGCATCAGCATTGTGCGACGAATATTGATGAAATTCCACGCCGCCCCTTCGAGCAACACGTTACGCGTCTGCTCCGTGACCTCGGATTCGGCGCCGCCCATCACACCCGCGATCGAGAGCGGACCTTGGGCATCGCACACCAAAACGTTGACCGGCTGCAACGTCCGCTTGACCCCATCCAAGGTTACCAGGCGTTCGCCGGGTTGCGCGGCGCGGGTGATGATGCGCACTTTGCCGCCGTTGGCGCGGCGAAGCAACACATCGTAATCGAAAGCGTGGAGCGGTTCGCCCAGCTCAAGCATGGCGTAGTTGGTGGCATCGACGATGTTATTGATCGGGCGCATACCGGCCAACTTCAGCCGCCGCTGCACCCAATAGGGACTAGGGCGAATGTTCACATCCCGGATCAGGCCGAGCACGAAGCGCGGGTTGAGCTCGGAATCGGTGATCTCGATTTCCACCAGATCGGCCAGCCGACCTTCGGCAGGAGGCATGGGCAAGGTCAAATCCGGGCGGCGCAGCGGCCGGTTCAGCGCGGCGGCCAGCTCACGGGCAATGCCCAGCATGCTCAAAGTGCGCGCCATGTTCGGCAGGATGCTCACCTCCAACACCACGTCTCCCATATAATCGGCCAACGGTGTGCCGGTCGGGGCATCCGCATCGAGCAAGATGATCCCTTCGTGATCCTCGGAAATGCCCAGTTCCTTCTCCGAGCAAACCATGGAGTAGGATTCAACGCCGCGAATACGGGTGCGCTTGAGGGTCATCAACTGTTGCCCTTCGGCGTGACCATCATAGAGCACCGCGCCCTCTTTGGCATAGGCCACCTTGAGCGGTTGGGGCAACGGGCCGTTGCTCTTATACGGGAACAGGTTCGGTGCGCCGGTTAGGACAGTGTGCCGGTGCTCGCCATCGAACAGATCGCATAAGACCAGGCGATCGGCGTTCGGATGGGGCATCACCTCGCGAATCTCGGCGACGACGATCTTCTCCCGATCCCATCCCAAGCCGGTGATCTTGAATTCGTGCACGGAGCCTTGGGGCGGCATCGGCCGGCCCACATAGCGGATCTCCTCCACTTCCAGCCCGGCAAAGGTGAGGGCGCGGGCAATTTCTTCGATCGTAATCCCGTTTAGGTCTACGAAATCTTCCAGCCACGAGACAGGGACTTTCATGTTCTCCTCAAAAACGGTGAAATGTTCGGCAGGTCGCGCTGAGGCGAGAAGGAAGCCTCAGAATTGCTCCAGGAAGCGTAGATCGTTGCTCCAGAAGAGGCGGATATCCTCCACGCGATGCCGGAGCATGAACTGACGCTCCGGCCCCATGCCGAAGGCGAAACCGGTATAGCGCTGCGGATCGTAGCCGCCGTTTTGCAGGACGACCGGATGGACCATGCCGGCTCCGAGGATCTCCAACCAGCCGGAATATTTACAGACGCTGCAGCCTTTGCCACCGCAAACGAAGCACTCCACGTCCACTTCCGCGGAAGGCTCGGTAAACGGGAAGTAGGAAGGGCGGAAGCGCACCCGTGCCTGGGGGCCGAACATACGGCGCGAAAAATCGATCAGCGTACCTTTGAGGTCGCTGAAAGTGACGTTATATCCCACCACCAGTCCCTCGACCTGATGGAATTGGATCTCCGATCGCGCCGTGATCTGCTCATAGCGGAAGCACATTCCCGGCAACGCAATGCGGATCGGCGGCGGGTCCTGGGGATTGAGAGTGGCGAAATAGCGCATGGCATGGATCTGGCCGGGGGAGGTGTGGGTTCGCAGCACCCAATTGTAGGTTCCATCCTGAGCGCCGGCATCCACATAGAAGGTATCCTGCATCTCGCGCGCCGGATGATGGGGAGGAATGTTCAACAGCTGGAAGTTGTATTCATCGGTTTCGACCTCCCGCGAGGTGAAGACCTGGAAGCCCATTTCGGCCAGAATGCTGAGCACGCGGCGCAGCTGCTGGGTAGAGGGGTGCAGGCGGCCGATCGCAGGGCGGCGACCCGGCAAGGTCACATCCAGGCGCTCGGCCTGCAGGGAACGTTCGAGCGCGGCTTGTTTGATCTGGCGCTGCTTTTCGGCCAGCGCACTTTCCAGGCGCAGCTTCACCTGGTTGGCACGTTGACCCACCCGTGGGCGCTCCTCTTTAGGCAAGGTGCTCAGCGCCGAAAAGACCTGCATCAGCGGGGCATTGCGACCCAAATGGGCAATGCGCCAGCTTTCCAATCCGTCTTCATCCCGGATCGCTTCTAGCTCCTGCAAGGCATGTTCTTCGATCGCATCTAATTTTTCGAGCATCAGGCCTCCGAAAATGACAAGTTACTCCTCGTTAGAAAGGTCTTCCTCTTCACCCGTTCCGGCCAGTTCAGGAAGCGCAGCTTCGATCTCTTCCGGGCTTTGACCGGCCTCCAGCCGATCGACGACCTCATCGAATTCGGGCGGGAGCTCTTCGCCTAGCTCTTCGCCCATCTTGCGCATCATGCGCCCGAGGGCACGCGGGTCTTCTTCCAGCCCTTCCAGGGCTTGTGGGTCGGCCAGGTCTTCCAAGGATTCGAGGCGACTTTCTTCCGAACGCAACAGGCGCACGCGGCCGATCCGCCGCCGAACGTTAGCACTTTGACAGTGCGGACAGGACACAGGACGTTTTCCGTATTCGGCGTAACTGATAAAGATCTCAAAACGTTTGCGGCAGTTCAGGCAAACGTAATCGTAGGTCGGCATGGCAAACACCTTCCGGAGAGATTAGGAGGTGAAGTACCCTTATTTTACCGTAATTGGGGGCGGAGGGTGGATCATAGACCGTGGACGTGGACGGTGGTAGCGAGTGGCCGAGAGAACGGTTAAGGGGTGCACCAGGGGGATCAACCTGCTTTTCCTTTCCTGCCGGTTTCCTCTTGGATCACCTTTTCAAAAGCCTCCACTACTTTGGGATCGAAATGTGTGCCGGCTTGAGAGCGGATGTATTCCAGGGCCTCTTGTGGGGTGATCGCTTTCCGGTAGGGACGATCGTTCGTCAGTGCATCCCAGACATCTACCACGGCGAAAATGCGCGCCTCCAGCGGAATTTGTTCTCCTTTCAGGCCACGTGGGTAGCCGCTCCCATCCCACTTTTCATGATGATAATAGGGAATTTCCAGAGCCGGCTTGAGGAAGTCAATATCTTGCAACATTTCATAGGCAATTTGCGGATGGCGACGCATGATCTCCCATTCCTGGGGTGTGAGAGGGCCGGGCTTTCGCAGAATATCATCCGGGATGGCAAGCTTGCCCATATCGTGGAGCAATACTCCACGACGGATATGTGGCCATTGCTTGCTGGGCACTCCCAACTCCTCGGCCAGGCGTAAGGTTAAGTACATGACGCGCTGTGTATGCCCATGGGTCTCATAATCGCGAAACTCCAATGCTCTCGACCAACCTTCAATGGTAGCATCATAGGCGAGGACTACATCTGTAGCCATGCGTTGCGTTTCCAGGAAGAGGTGTACGCTTTGAATGGTCATGGAGGCCTGCCCGGCCATGGTTTCGAGGAAAGCAACCCACTCCTCCTCTTCCATATCTCCTGCCAGAAATGGTTTAGGATAGCGATGGAAGACGGCCAGCACGCCGATCCTATCGACCTGGGCGATCATCGGCACAATGCAGGCAGCCTGGAACGTATCGCCCGGAAACAGGCGCTGCAGGATGGCCTGTTGGGCTGCATCGGCCTCTTGAATAGAGATAGTTTGTTGCTTTAGCAAAGCTTCGCCTAAAAGGTCTCGCCCCAGGCGAATGGCCCCTTGCGAAACGGTCAGGGATTGGAAACCTTCGCCGTGGAAAAAGTGCAATTCATGCAGCTCAGGATGATATAACCAGATTCCGGCTGCGTGTACGCCGAGTTGTTGGATTACCTCACGAATGATGGTTTTGCTCAAGATTTTCTGATCAAACGTTCCTGCGATGGTCCGATCGATGTAACGTAGCGATTCAATGCGTTGCAGACGCCGACGCGTTTGCTCGATCATACGCATGTTTTCGATCAGCAAAGCGGCACGAGCGGCAAAGCGAGCCAATACCTGTAGATCGGCTTCGCTGAAGGCATTTTTGCGGCTGATGTTATCGAGAGAAATGGTGCCGAGCACCCGATCGTTGGCAATTAGCGGAGCAACGATGGCACTTTGAATCTCGGCCAATTCGGGGATCGGCCCCTCATAGCGCACGGTTTCATCAGCCCGGACATCTGCAAGGAGCAGCGGCCGACGCTCACGGAAAGCCTTGGCCGAATAACCTGAAGTGAGGGGAAAAGAGGAAGTTAAAGCGGCCGGATCGTGATAGCCGTGTACGGCGCGAATGTGCAAGCGCCTATCGGCTCCCAAGAGCAGGATCGAGCCCTTTTCAGCCGCCGGCGTCAGGTGCATGGCGGCTTCTAGGATGTGATCGAGAAGGGACGGAAGTGGCGGCATTTCACTGATCGTTTCGGTGAGCATGGCTTCGGCCTGTGCCAAGCGTTCAGCACGACGGCGCTCACCGATCTCTCGCTGGATGGTAACAAAGTGGGTGATCTCTTTTCCACCAATGCGTACCGGGGTGATCACCTGGTTTACTTCGTAGAGCGTCCCATCTTTCCGACGGTTGATCACATCTGCTTCCCAAACTTGTCCGCTCAGGATCGTTTCCCAAAGATGGCGGTAGAAGTCTGCATCATGCAAACCGAATTTCACCAGACGCATGGTCTGGCCAAGGGCTTCCTGGGCAGAATAGCCGCTCATCTCGGTGAAAGCCCGGTTGACCCAGAGAATGGTTCCCTGGCGGTCGGTAATGATAATGGCATCCCATGCCTCTTGGAGGGCAATGGCCTCCAGTTCCAATTGGGTACGCGCATGCTCCAGTTCGCTAATATCTATGGCAATGCCTATCACGCCACCTTTGGATGAGGGGAAGCAATAGGTTAAAAAAGAAAGGCCGTTCAGGCGGGCAACGTAGACGCGCGCCTCACCGGCCAGGGCCTTTTGCAAGTTTTCGACGATTTCCGGATAGGCAGCATAGATCTCCAAAGCCGAGCGTCCGATTACTTCATTCGGCTGCAAGCCGAGAGATTGCAGTGCCTTCCCCTGCGAGAGGGTAAAGCGCCCTTCCCGATCCAAGGCAAAGAGCACGATAGGGGTATTCGATAGGAGCAGGTTCAAGATGAAGAGGGTTTCTTCCAAGCGTTCGGCCATGCTATCAAAGTCACGTGCCAGGGCACTCAGCTCGCTGATGCCATAGGGCAGGCGCGTGCGGGCCTGTAGGTCGCCTTCTGCCAAGCGATGGACGGTCTCTCTGAGATCCTCTATGTGCCTGAGAAAGAGAAAGTGACCGAGAAGCCAGGCCAGCAAGAGACCGAGCAGGAGCACCCCTGCGCTCAAGAGCAGGGTGAAGCGAAATTGGCGTTCGGCGGCTCCGTAGATGCGTTCTCGCTCAAAGCCCAGGATAACGTAACCGACCGTTGTCGAACCGATATTCCAAGGAGCGAAGGTGTAGATCCGCCGGACTCTATCGAACCCTTGTGCTTCCAATTGCTCAGGCGAGCGGTGACCAAGCACCTGGGCCACGAGGGGTTCCTCTGCTATCGAGCGCCCGATCCACTCGCCTGCCTCGGGCCATCTGGCCAATACGGTTCCTGCCGTATCCAGGACGATATATATATCCCCTTCGGAGAGAGATAAGCGCCGTGCCAGGTTTTGTAGCCAGTCCAGATTCAAGCTGACGGTGACGAAACCGCGCTTTTCGGCACCCACGACGATCGGGTAGGCTAGGATGAGGGTGGGTTTGCCGGTGAGGCGCCCGATTTGAAAATCGCCGGCCACCAGGCCTTCCGCATGGCGGGCACGGGCAAACCAGGAGGTATCGGCAACGTTGGTGGGGCCCGTCATGGGCTGTGCCGAACAACGGACATTGCCCTGAAGATCTACCACTGCTATGTTGTGATAAGCCGGTTGCAGGCTCAGGTAACGTTGCAACACCGCATCGCACCCGGCGCCAAAGGTTTGAACGGTTTCCAGGGATGCCAGATAAGCCAGATGGCGTTGTGTCTCATCCAGCAAGGTTTCCTGACGAACAGAGATGGCGGTCAATTGGGTGCGCAGCAGTTCTCCCGCCAAGCGTTTCTGAGCATCAAAAGAGTGCCACGCGGTGGAAAGCGACATTCCTATCAGAGGCAATGTGACCACCAACAGAAGCAAGAGGATGCGGAAACGTAAGCCCGATACGAATTGTTTCATACGAACTCCTGACGTGATGGACGGGGTGGGAGATCAAACGGTCAACGAAGAAGCCGGAGGGAATCAGCGCGCGGCGACGAGGAGATTTCCGAAGAGGGATTGATATGGCCCGAAGAAGTAATGCGGATGGGCGCCGCGCTGGGGAACGGCGCGCGAAAGGAACGCTAAGAACGCACCAGCCTCTGCCCTTGAGGCGGCAGATAAACCCATAGTGCCTGTGGGAGCACCTCCAGCGTGATTTCTCGTCCGCCTAAGGCCGGCTCTCCATCGAGCTGCAGTGGGAAAGGGGTTTCCGAGGTCACGGTGATACGCTGAAAAGGAATGCGGAGCACATTGGCCGAATGCTGATGATTTCCGGCCAGTAGGGCGAAGAAGTGCCGGAAGGCGTCGGTCAAGTTGTTGCCTCCAAAAAGCCAAAGGTCCATCATTCCATCGTCCATGAAAGCTTGTGGCGAAAGCGTCGCCAAGCCACCGATATAACGGCGGATGTTCGTCGCCACCGCCAGCAGATAATGCCCCTCGATCTCGTGGTCTTCATGCCACACCCGCAAATTAAGTCCATGCCAAACCCCGGCATTCCAGATCGCCGTGGCGGCGTAGTGAGGGACGGAGATGTACTTGTAGAAGCGGCGGCGCGGTTCGAGTTTGTGCACGGTCAGCGCGTCCAGCCCGAGGCCGGCCCAAAGCAGAAACGGCAATTCATTGCAAAGGCCGAGATCCACGGCCCGATGGGGAGAACGGAGCAGGATTTCCAGATTCTGCCGCAGGGCATACCAGGAGAACCAAGTGAAAGGGCGTAACCCCATTTCGCGCGCCCAAACGTTGCTCGTTCCAGCCGGGAGCACCATCAGCGCGGTCTGGCTGCCTTTGAGTCCGGCGGCTACCAATCCCACTGTGCCATCGCCGCCGATGGCGAACACTGTATCGTATTTCTCCAAGGCGGCTTGATGGGCGATTTGGGTGGCATGGCGGCCATTCAGTGTTTCGGCGACCGTGATTTGCCAATTTTTGCGCTGCAGTTGGCGCACCAATGGCGGAATAAAGGGGCGAACCGGAAACCGTCCTGCTGCCGGATTGTAGATGATTAGGCCGCGCATATATAAATTATAGTGCACTTGGCGCTTATGCTCAAAATAGTGCAACAAATGAACCATCACGATCTTTGTAGAACTGGCCCAGGAATGGGCACTTTTGGGACCGTGGACGTGGACGGTAGGTGTACACAGTGCTTTGCCTGTGCCTGTCCGATGATTCGGCTTGAGATTGTCCTAGCCCGGGGACTATAGGTCGAGCAGGGGAACGGTGGACGGGGATGCGTTCCGCTGACTGCTGTTTTTCAGCGTGCCCCGCGGCGACCGAATTGACGTTCGAGCAGGTCAACCGAAAGGTGGATCATGGTCGGGCGGCCATGTGGGCAGGTGCGCGGGTTTTCGCAGCGTTCCAAATCTTCCAATAGGGCGCTTTGCTCGGCAGGGGAAAGGGTCTGGCCGGCTTTGACCGCCAACCGCTTGCAGACGCGCGCTGCCAGGCGGGCCTCCTGCTCCTGTTGCAAGGGCGTTTCGTCTTCTTCAAAATCTTCAACCAAGGCACGTAGGGCCAGGGCCGGGTCGCGGCCGGAGAAGAGGCTCGGGATGGCGCGCACTTGGTAGGTGTTGGGCCCAAAGGGCACCACTTCAAAGCCGAAGCGTTTCAGGTAGGAGAGTTGCGTTTCCAGCAAGCCGGCCTGATGTGGCGGTAGGGTGACGACAACGGGCGTTAGGAGAGCCTGCGAGGCCGTATTCTTTTGGCGCGTTTGGGAGAGCAATTTTTCAAACAGCACGCGCTCATGGGCGGCGTGTTGATCGATCAAGTACAAGCCATCCGGGCCTTCGGCGATGAGATAGGTTTGCGCCACCTGGCCGATCAGGCGCAGGATGGGCAAGTGGGCAGAAGGAAGCGGAGAAGGAGCAGGAGCGGAGGGCGCGCTTGCCGTTCCGGGAGCGGAGGATGAAATTCCCCGATGGGCGATCTCCCATTCTGCCGGGAAGGAGGCTCGGGAGGCGGGGGGCGGGGTGATCGCTTCGACGTTCGGCGAAAGCTCGGGCAGCGTGGCCCCGGCCAAAAGTCCGCGCCGAACTGCCCGCTGCACGAAGCTAAAGAGGCGATCGGCATCTCGGAAGCGCACTTCAGCTTTGGCCGGGTGCACGTTCACGTCCACTTCTTGCGGCGATATTTCTAAGAACAGCACGGCGAGTGGGTAGCGCCCGACCATCAGCAGGGTGTGATAGGCTTGGAGCAAAGCCGTCACCAATGGCACATCCTGGATCCAGCGCCCGTTGACGAAGAAAGTGATCTCGCGGCGGTTGGAGCGCGTGATGCTCGGCGGGCTAATGAAGCCGCTCAGACGGAGGCCTCCTTCTTCTGCTTCGATCTCGATCAGCGGACGGGCAATTTCCGTGCCATAGAGAGCGGCTAGGATGGCACGGCGATCGCCATCGCCGGCGGTTTGCAGCAACATCTGATCCCCTTCCTGCAAGGTGAAGCGCACCTGCGGATAGGCCAGGGCATAGCGGGAGAGGAGCACATCGATCAGACGGCGCTCGGTGAGGTCGGTTTTGAGGAATTTCCGGCGCGCCGGCAGGTTGAAGAAAAGGTGCTCGACGCGCACCAGGGTGCCCGGCGGTGCGCCCACCGCTTCGATCCCTAGGATTTTCCCACCTTCTAGGCGAATGCGCGCTCCCTGGGCGGCCTGCGACGGTCGAGAGGTGATGGTGAGATGAGAGACGGCGGCGATGGAGGCCAGCGCCTCGCCACGGAAGCCAAGGGTGCGGATGTTGTAAAGATCGGAGGCCTGGGCGATCTTGGAGGTGGCGTGACGTTGCACGGCAAGAGGGAGCTCTTCGGCCGGGATGCCACAGCCATCATCGGCGACTTCGATCAGCCGACGGCCGGCCTGCAGGAGACGGACACGAATCTGCCGCGCGCCGGCATCGAGGGCGTTTTCGAGCAGCTCCTTGACCACCGAAGCCGGGCGCTCGATCACTTCGCCGGCGGCGATCTGGGAGGCAACTTCCGGGGGAAGAAGGCGGATCGGCATTTTAGCGCGGGGAGAATTCGTCTACCAGGCGACCATGCTCATCGAAGTGGAAGGGTCCTTGGGGAACGCGCGGGTCGACCTGGATATAACCGGCATCCATGTACTCCCAGAAGAGTTGGAAGGGGACTTTGCCGGCCTGCCATTTTTCGGCCATCACGACGCCGTGACCGGGCAGGATGGTGAAAACGACCTGGCGCGGATCTTCGGGGTTGCGCAGGGCCTCGGAACGCGAGAAAGCATGATGGATGCCATGGGCTTGGGCCTCGGTGGCACAGGTGACGGGATAGTGATAGTACGGCTCACCGAGAGGTACAAATTCGACAAAGCGTGGATCGTAGGCGCGTATGCCGCGATGTCCGTGCAGCTTGGAGCGGATCACCGGCACTTCGGCGCCGTTTTCCCGGCGCAGGCGCGGCAGATCGCGATCCATCAGGATGAGCTCAACGGCTTCGGAAGAGGGGGGATCGTTCCGTTTGCCCTCCACATGGCGCACCAACGCACCTTGACCATCCGGACGAACGCCGACGATCACTGCCAGCTCGTCTTCCGTGATGCTATCCTTATCCACCGGTCGAGCACTGCCGGTGACGGTGGAGATCAGGGCGTTCAGCGCCGGCTCCCAGGTGGCGAAACAGCCTTCACTGTATTGCTCGGCAACGACTTCGGAAATGGCCGGGACGTGAACCAGACGATTGACATACACCGTGGGAGTGAAGAAATTGCGTTTGCCTAGCTCACGGGCGGCATAGATCATCGCTTGTGGGGTCGAGAGGCTGTGCCAAATGTGGGCCGGAATAGGTGGTTCTACTACCTGGTGTTGGGTCACTTCGTGGGTGCTGAGCGCCGTCACCTGACGCAAGACGATATCCCGATAGAATTCTTCCGGGGAGGCGCCATTGCTGCGCGGGTAACCACCGACTAGGTCAAAATGGTAGGCTTCCAGTGGTTTTTCATCGCCCACCAGGAGCAGAATGCGAATGCTTTTCGCTTGCGCCTGGAGCATGCGTTGCAACGCCAGAAGCGGCCCGCCGCGCTGACTTTGCTCCAGCAAGGTCTTCCAGGCATCTTCGGCCAGGCCGGGGAAGGTAAAATCGGCCGGGTCGGGCGGGGATTTGCGTAAGGCGTTTTCAAAGTGTTCTATCCAGCGACGAAAAGCCGCGGAAGGAGCATGGATGAGGGTGAGCACGGTGGGCGTATGTTTGAGGCCAAAGCGCCGACGGACGGTGAAGAGCACCGCCTGTCGCCAGTTCAGCGGCTCGGCGAAGGGCGCGTTGGTGAGCACGAGGTCGGTTTTTTCATCGGGTTGTTCCTGAACAATATGCCCCTGACGACGAAAAGCCTCCAGTAGCTGCGGGATGCTCTCCTCCAACAAGGCACTCAGCGGTGCAGAAGGCACAAAGGCCAGATGAATAGAGCGCAACCAGGGATGGATATTTGTGGATAGATTATCCATAAGCGGCCTCCTGTTGACAGATTCCGGGCTAAAGTTTACCATAGGACGGTAGACGGTAGACTGTGGATGGTGCTGTAGGTTGCAGGGACGGATGAGAGCGAGGAACGGATTTGCTATCGGCAAGATTTTCTTTTCGTTGGGATCTCTACCACCATTCACTGCATGAGGTGTGAAGATGGAATTTTCAGCCAAGCTGATCGCCCTTTTGCGCCAAGCACAGCGGGTAGCCGTTTTGACCGGGGCAGGCATTTCGCAGGAATCCGGCTTGCGCACCTTCCGCGATCCGCAGCATGGACTTTGGCAACAGTATCGCCCGGAGGAGCTGGCCTCGCCACAGGCTTTTGCTCGCGATCCGAAGCTGGTCTGGGATTGGTATGCCTATCGGCGCGAAGCGCTGAAAGGGGTACGTCCTAACCCGGCACATTATGCTTTGGTGAAGATGGAACAACAAGTGCCGGACTTTGCTCTGATCACCCAAAACGTGGACGGTCTGCATCAGATGGCCGGCAGCCGAAATGTGCTTGAGCTACATGGCAACATTCGGCGGGTGCGTTGTTCGGTTTGCGAAGAACGTTTTTTGGATTGGGAAGATGATGGCTTGGAGGTGCCGCGCTGTGTGCATTGCGGTGGTCTGCTACGGCCGGACGTGGTCTGGTTCGGTGAGGTGCTACCGCGCCAAGCATTGGAAGCGGCGATCGCCGCGGCGCGCCGGGCACAGATCTTCTTTTCGATCGGCACTTCCGGCATTGTGCAGCCGGCGGCCTCGCTGCCATATGCGGCCAAACGGAACGGCGCGGTGATCATCGAGATCAACCTAGAGGAGACCCCCCTCACGCCGCGCGTTGACTTTGCCTTTCGGGGAAAGGCCGGCGAAATCTTGCCTGCCCTGGTCGCCGCAGTCTGGGCGTGAGAGCGCGAGACGGTCTGCCGTTTATCCTCCAGGTCCACCATCAATACTTCACTGCACTCAGTTGGCGCAGTTTATCCATGCGATGGATGGCGGTAATGCGCCGAATGGTGCCGGTGCGGCCGCGCACGACCAGGCTATCGGTCGTTGCACCATTGCCCAGGTAACGCACCCCGCGCAAGAGTTCGCCATCCGTGATGCCGGTGGCAGCGAAGAAGACATCCTCCGAGGCGACCAGATCGTCCATGGTCAGGACCTTATCGAAATCGTAGCCCATCTCGCGGCCGCGGCGCAATTCATCCTCGTTGCGCGCATAGAGCTTGCCCTGAATTTCTCCCCCCATGGCGCGCAGTGCACAGGCCGCCAGCACTCCTTCCGGCGTGCCCCCGATGCCGAAGAGCACATCCACGCCGGAATCCGGCCAAGCGGTCATCAGAGCGGCGGCCACATCGCCATCTGGGATCAGGCGGATGCGTGCCCCGGCGCGGCGGATCTCGGCGATCATTTCGGCATGACGAGGGCGATCCAGGATCACGCACGTCAGGTCTTGCACGTCCTTTTTCTTCGCCCGCGCGATGGCCTTAAGGTTTTCGGTGATCGAGGCTTCGATGTGGATTTTGCCCTTAGCTTCCGGCCCGACGGCGATTTTATTCATGTAGACAAAAGGACCGGGGTTGAACATGGTGCCGCGCGGGGCAATGGCCACGGTGGAAATCGAGTTCAGGTTGCCGTTTGCCAGCGGGCGCGTGCCGTCGATCGGGTCAACGGCCACATCTACTTCCGGTGGCAGGCCATTCCCCACGCGTTCACCGTTATAGAGCATGGGCGCCTGATCCTTTTCCCCTTCGCCGATCACGATGATCCCGTCCATCGAAACGGTTTGCAGCACCAGGCGCATCGCTTCGACTGCGGCCCGATCGGCGGCCTCCTTATCGCCGCGTCCCATGTAGCGCCCGGCGGCCAGCGCCGCCGCTTCGGTGACGCGCACCAGCTCCAAGGCGAGATTACGCGTGGGCACTTCGTTCATATCCCCTCCTAAAAAAGAAATTGGATGAAATAATAACCAATCACTCCTGCCCAGAGCCAGGAGTCAATGCGATCAAAGGCCCCTCCATGGCCCGGAAAAAGATTGCCGGAATCTTTGGCACCGGCCTGCCGTTTAAAAAGGCTTTCCCCCAAATCGCCCAGGGGCGTCAGCACCCCGAGCAGAAAGCCCAATCCCGCGCCTTGCCAGGGCGTGATCGGGAGAGGACCGAATGCGGAATAGGCCCAGGCCAGAAAAGCACCGGCGATCACCGCGGTGAATAAACCGGCCGCAAAGCCCTCCCAGGTCTTTCCCGGGCTCAGCCGCGGGGAAAGGCGATGCTTCCCATAGCGGGCGCCGATGTTATATGCACCGCTATCGGCTAACCAAACGATCGGAAATACAAGCATCAACCACCAGCCCCCGTTTGGCAGGTTGCGCAGCGCATAGAGATATGAACCGAGCCCTCCAAAATATACGATTCCGCTCACGCTGATGGTGAAATCTAGAGCACTTTGGTTATCTCCCCGTTCATAGCGCAGGAGGTAATAGGTGAGGAAGGTGAGAGCGTAAAAGGTCAAAAGTCCTTCCGACCATAGGGGGAAAAAGGCGCGCACGATGAGGAAAAGCAACACTGCGCTTGCGAGGATCCACGGCGAAGGTTGGTACCCCAATCGGCGGAAAAGCTGGGCGTATTCCCAGCTTGCCGTGACCAAGAAAAAGGCGATTAGAAGAAAAAACGGGAGGCCGCCCCATAGGATGGCCGGCACCCCCAGCAAAAGAAGGAGAAGGGACGTGAGAACGCGCTTACCGAGTGTGGAGGTTGCTGACTGCGGCCGAGATGCCTCCGAAGCGGCGGTCGCGTTGGGCGTAGTCTTCGAGTGCACGACGGAATTCCTCCTTATCGAAATCGGGCCAGTAGGTAGGAGTGACATACCACTCCGAGTAAGCCGCTTGCCAGATCAAGAAGTTGCTCACCCGCAGCTCGCCGGAGGTGCGGATGATCAGGTCCGGATCGGGGACGCCGGCGGTGAACAGGTAACGGCTGACCAGCTCAGCGGTCACTTCCTCGGCCGGGATGCCATCGCGGATGATGCGTTGAATGGCACAGACGATCTCGTCGCGGCCTCCGTAGTTGAATGCAACGTTCAATACCAGGCGGGTGTTGTGGCGCGTTTTTTCAACCGCCTGGATCACTTTCTTTTGCAGTCGCGGGTCGAGACGTTCTAGCCGTCCGATGTGTCGGATCTGGACGCCTTCGCGGTGTAGCTCTTCCAACTCGCGGTCGATCACATCTTCCAGGATGCGCATCAGTCCCTGCACTTCTTCGGGAGGGCGCCCCCAGTTTTCAGTGGAGAAGGCGTAAATGGTGAGGTATGGAATGCCGAATTCCACGGCAGCGCGGATAATGCGCCTTAAGTTTTCGGTCCCGGCCCGGTGACCGGCCAATCGCGGCAGGCCGCGCGCCAGGGCCCAGCGTCCGTTCCCATCCATGATGATGGCCACATGGCGCGGCAGACGTTCGGGCGGGATGTTCAAAGGAGTTTCAGACATATTAAACTTCCATTATCTCGGCTTCCTTTTTCTCTCCGAGATGATTCACTTCCTCAATATACCGATCGGTCAATTTTTGTAGTTCCTCTTCGCCGCGTTTTCGCTCATCTTCGGAGATGAGCTTTTCCTTTTCCGCCTCGCGGATGTCGTTATGAGCATCCCGGCGGATGTTGCGAATAGCCACGCGCGCTTCTTCCAAGCGGGCATGGACCAGCTTCACCAGCTCGCGTCGCCGTTCCTCGGTGAGCGGTGGCAGGTTCAAGCGAATGCTTTTTCCGTCGTTATTCGGCGGCAATCCCAGGTTGGATGAAAGAATCGCTTTTTCAATTGCTTTCAGTGTGGAGGGGTCGAAGGGTTTGATCAGCAAAGCACGTGGTTCCGGGACGGTGATCGTTGCCAGCTGCATCAGCGGTGTGGGGATTCCATAGTACTCCACCGGCAGTTTTTCCACCAATGCCGGTGAGGCACGCCCGGTCCGAATGCCGGCCAGGTCATCAATCAACACCTGAATAGCATTCTTCATGCGCCCTTCGGCATCTTTCAAAATCTCTTTGATCACCTCAACCTCCGTGGTCAGAAGAATCTCTCTGTACAATATTCTATTGCTATTTTACGCTACCTTGGGCAAGAAGGAAAGAGGAGGGTGGTTGCGCGGTCGGGTGGTCGAGAGGGGTATAGTTCGGTGTGCGTTTGATGATCGACTTCTCGTTTCACGTTGAATTTTGCAGCGGGAAAGGTGGGGTTTCGGGGTGATATAATCTCATTCATGCGCCCCTACCTTTACTTTACTGTGTTCGTCTCCGGCATGGGCATTCTGGGAGCGGAGATGAGCATTTCGCGTTTATTGAGTAATCACTTTGGCAGCAGCAATCTGGTATGGGCCAGCGTGATCGGCTTGATGATGCTATACCTGGCAATGGGTTACTTCCTCGGTGGGCGCCTGGCCGATCGCCGACCACAATTTCGGGTGCTCTATTGGCTTTTGCTGATCGGCGGGTTTACGTTGGGATTGGCCGCCTGGCTGGCACGCCCGATCATCTCTTGGGCGGCTAGGGCTTTTATCGAATTGAAAGTGGGGATTTTGCTGGCTTCCTTCTTCAGCACATTGATCCTCTTCAGCTTACCTTTGATCCTTTTGGCCATGATCTCACCATTTGCGTTGCGCCTGGCCATTCAACGCGCCGAGGATAGTGGGACGATCGCCGGACTGCTCTATGCCATTTCCACTTTTGGATCCTTCCTCGGCACTTTTCTGCCCGTTTTGGTGAGCATCCCGTTCCTAGGCACCTTGCGCACCTTCCTGGTCTTTAGCCTGCTCTTACAACTCACCGCCTTGGGCGGCTTGTTGCTCGAGCGGCGCCATCGGCGGGATTGGATGACGCCGTTGCCGATCCTGTTGACTGCCTGGCTTTTGATATTTACTCCTGCCCTTTCCCGCCCGGTGGTAGGGAAGATCTACGAGGGAGAATCGGCCTATAACTATATTCTCGTCCAGGAAATCAACGGAGAGCGTCTGCTGCGCCTGAACGAAGGCCAAGGGGTGCATTCGATCTACGCCCCCGATCGCTTGTTCTACGGCGGAACATGGGAACAATTCCTGGTCGCTCCGTTTTTTTATCCACAGCGCCGGCCACAAGATGTGAAGCGTATTGCCGTTCTTGGGCTGGCTGCCGGCACGGTCGCTCGTCAGGCGGCGGCCGTCTACGGGCCGATCCCGATCGATGGGTGGGAGATCGATCCGCAGATCGTGCGCGTGGGGCAGCTCTATTTCGAGATGAACCTGCCCAATCTGAATGTGTATGTCCAGGATGCGCGTTGGGGGCTCTTCCGTAGCCCAGAACGCTACGATCTCATCGCCATTGATGCATATCGCCCGCCATATATCCCGGCTCATCTGACGACGCGCGAGTTCTTTACCCTATGTGCAGAACGCCTGAGCGAGCACGGAGCGGTGGCGATCAACGTGGCCGCGCTGCCGGGAGATCGGCGTTTAGTCAACGATATCGCCACCACGCTGAATAGCGTCTTTCCCAGCGTGCATGTTATGGACGTGCCCGGCACGCTGAATACGATGCTCTTCGCCACTGCCCAACCTACCCAGCCTCAGGATTTCCTGCTCAATCTGATCCGAATGGCCAACGAACCTGAGACCCCTGCATTGCTCCTGCAAGCCATGCAGGTGACGGCGCTGAACTTGCGCCGGCCGGCCTATGAACCTGGGCAAATCTACACCGATGATCGTTCCTCGGTGGAATGGGTTGTGGATAGTATGCTGTTAAAATTCATCCTGAGCGGAGACGTGGAGAGACTGAAATGAAATCGCTTCTTTCTTGGTTTACTGCCTTGCTGGTGCCGCTGTTCTTGCTCAGTCTGGCCCTGCGCTTACTCCTCACGCCTACCTTTTTACGCCTGGAATACGGGCGATCGTCGTTTCCGCCCGATCCCTATGGTTTTACCCAGGCCGATCGCCTGCACTGGGCAGGTTATGCATTGGAATTCATCCGCGCCCCGCATCCTGTGAGCTACCTGGCGGATCTCAAAATGTCGGATAATACCCCGCTCTTCAACGAGCGCGAACTGCGACATATGGTGGACGTGCAGCAGCTCACGTTAAAAGCGCTGCGCCTTGGGGATCTGACTTTGGCGACGCTACTGATCCTTGGTCTGATCGCCATCCGTTTTCGTGTTTTTCCGGCCTATCTGCGCGGCTTGCAGCGCGGCGGCCAGCTTACCCTCCTGCTGAGTGCGCTGATCGGCATTTTTGGCGCGCTGGCCTTCTGGGATTTCTTTACTTACTTCCATCTCCTGTTTTTTGAAGGCGATAGCTGGTTGTTCCACTATTCCGATACGCTGATTCGCCTTTTCCCCCTCCAATTCTGGCAGGATGTCTTTGCTCTGGCGGCGATCATCGTCATTGCCGGTGCTCTGATCTTGGCGTTCAGTGCGCGCTTCGCACGTCAGAGAGAAACACAGGTATAATCCACTTAACCTTGTGATCTGGCAAAGGAGGCAATGTGAGTGATCTCAGCTTGAACGGGAAGGTTGCCGTTGTGACCGGAGCCTCGCGCGGCATCGGACGGGCGATTGCCTTGGAACTGGCAGCGCGCGGTGCGCGCGTAGTGGTCAATTACAATCGCTCGCCTCAGGCGGCAGAAGAAGTGGTGAATCAGATCCAGGCCAGCGGCGGTCAGGCGGCATCTTTCCAGGCCGATGTTTCGGATTTTGAGCAGGCACAGGCGCTGATCCGCTTCGCTATCGAGACCTTTGGCGATCTGCACATCCTGGTCAACAATGCCGGCATTACGCGTGACACCTTGATCGTGACCATGAGCGAAGAGGACTGGGATGAGGTGATCCGCACCAATCTGAAGAGCACGTTCAATTGTTCCAAGGCCGCGGTGCGTCACATGCTCCGCAAACGTTACGGACGGATTATCAACATTGCCTCGGTGGCCGGTCAGATGGGCAATCCCGGCCAAACGAATTATTCCGCCTCCAAGGCCGGGCAGATCGGTTTTACCAAGGCATTGGCGCGTGAAGTCGCCTCACGCAACATCACGGTCAATGCCATTGCGCCGGGCTTTGTGGATACCGAAATCCTCAATACCATGCCGCGCGAAGCCCTGGAAGCGGCGCTGAAGCTGGTGCCGCTGGGACGCATGGCGCGCCCTGAAGAGGTGGCCTACGCGGTGGCCTTCCTGGCCTCCGATCAAGCTGCTTATATCACCGGTCAGGTGCTGGGTGTAGATGGTGGAATGGCAATGATGTAAAAAGGAGTGTTGCTATGAGTTATTCTTCCAAAGTCTTTACAACCGTTGCCCCTGAAGTGCTCACTGCGATTGCACGCATGGCTGTGCTCAATGTCCCCGGCGTGATCCGCCTGGCGGAGGTGCCGGGAGGGGTAAATCGCGTCTTTCGGCGCGGCGCCGAAGATGGCGTCCAAATTCGGGTGGAAGATCAGCAGGTAGAGGTCAATCTCTACCTCATTCTGGATGGTAATGTTAACCTGCGCGAAGTCAGCCGCAACGTCCAACAGCAGGTGGCACGTGCCATTCAGGAAATGGTCGGCATGGATGTGGTAGCCGTTCACGTCCATATTGAAAACGTGGAGTATCCCTCGGAATGAAATATCGCACGCGGGCAAGGAGCCTGGCCCTTCAGGTGCTCTACGAAGTTGATCTAAGCCATCATTCCCCGGCGGACGCTCTGCAACATCGCCTGGAGGAAACCCCTTTGCCCCCTGATTTGGCCGAATTTGCCCGACAAATTGTTTTTGGCATCGTCCCGATTGCTAAGGAACTGGATCGCGTCCTGGCTCAGTTCGCTCCTGAGTGGCCGATGGATGAAATTGCCGCCATTGATCGCAACATTTTGCGTATGGCCTGTTGGGAATTTGCCATCTACAAGACCCCGGTCAAGGTGGCGATCAACGAAGCCGTAGAGCTGGCCAAGTATTACGGCGCGGAGAGCTCCTCGCGGTTTGTGAACGGTGTGTTAGGTTCTGTGGTGGAACACTTGAATGAAGTGCAACAGGCACTGGTATCAACGGCCCTTTCTTCAGAGGAATAAGCAATGTTCGGAATCGGTCCATCTGAACTCCTTTTTATTCTCCTGCTAATGCTCATTATCTTCGGGCCGAAGGAGATGCAGAAATTCGCCCGTGACCTGGGGCGCTGGATGAATCGCTTTGTCAAATCGAACACATGGCGCTCGATGCGGACCGTTGGAAATGAAATCTCCAATCTCCCTACCCGTCTGATGCGCGAAGCCGAACGAGAGATATGGGAAAACGACCCGGCATTACGGGAACAAACGCTCCGTCCTAGGCTCTCTGTTTCCTTTGACGATCTACGCTCCTCTTCTCCTCCCTCACCACCCGAGACTTCCCAAGCCTCTTCTAAGGGTGGGGAAATATCTCCGACGGCTGAAGAGAAAACCTCAAACGAATAACCCTCCCTTATGCTGCTTCTTCGAACGTTCATTCGTTTTCTTCTCACCCCTTTTCGACTGCTGTGGCAATTGCTAACGTTGCCCTGGCGCCTTATCCAGAAGGCGCGGATTTTTCTCACTCAGGAACCTGAAGAACGCTCCCTGGGAGAAATCTTTGAGAATCTGGCCGAAGATGCAGCCCGTCAGGAACTGATGGAGCATTTGGAGGTGTTTCGCTCCCACCTTTTGCGGGCCGTGATCGCTATTGGATTCGGGATTGCGCTGTCCTTTTTGTTCACCCAGCGATTGATCGAGTTCCTGGCGCGTCCCGTCGGCGGGCTTTCTGCGCTGAAGGCCATTGAGGTGACCGAATCGATCGGCGTCTTCATGCGCGTGGCGCTGATCGCCGGCTTCGCCTTGGCACTCCCTTATGTCAGCTTCGAGTTCTGGCTCTTCGCGGCCCCCGGATTAAAGCCATCCACGCGCAAATTTAGCCTGCTGGCCATTCCGTTGGTCTTCCTTTTTTTCCTTGCAGGCATGGCCTTCGCTTATTACCTGATGTTACCGGCCGCGCTGCCCATCCTATTGAATTTCATGGGCATTCAGGCGGAGTTGCGCCCGAATTCTTATTTCACCTTCGTCACCGGCCTGATGTTCTGGATTGGGATCTCTTTTGAGTTTCCTTTTGTGATTTACATCCTGAGCGCGATCGGTTGGGTGGAGCCTAAACCCTTGCTTCGGGGCTGGCGTGTGGCGATCTTGATCATTGCCATCCTCGCGGCCGCCATCACCCCCACCGTTGACCCTGTGAATATGTTCCTGGTCATGTTGCCGATGTCCCTCCTATATCTGATCAGCATCGGTTTGAGCTTCATTGCCCGGCGCGGGCGCCGAGATTGAAGGAAGCGAGGAGAAGAGAATGCGTCAATTTCGGGGATTTGTCCTCTTTCTGCTTTTGGCTTTATTTAGCAGCCTGGGGTGTACACTTTCCTTATTGGAGATCCCTTTTCCCTTTCCACAAGTCCCAACCCTTGCTCCGGGAACGACGGATTCGACAGCCACTCCTTACCCAAAAGCCTCGGTCACTTTCCAGGTGACTCTCCCATCCCCGTTGCAAAACGGTGAAACACTCATCCTCAGTCTTCAGGATGAAGTGACCCATCCCACCCTGAGCACGGTCAATTATCCTATGCAGGCGATCGGCGCGCAAACCTACCAGGCGATCCTGCCGTTGACCGCCGGCAGCGTGGTGCGTTACCGGTATCTGCGGAACTTTGCCGGCCAAACCCTGGCCGAAATGAGCGCCGAAAATACGCCGGTTCAGGCGCGCCGACTCTATGTCGGCAGCGAGATGGTGGTAAAAGATATCGTGGCCGCCTGGCCGGATCAGCCGTTTCAGGGGAAAATGGGCATGGTCCAGGGCACGATCCGTGATGCAGGCAGTGGGCAGCCGGTGCCGGACCTGTTGGTCTCGATCGCCGGTTATCAGGTATTGACAGATGCTCTGGGGCGCTTTTTCCTGCCGAACGTTCCGGTGGGGACGCACAATCTACTCCTCTATGCTCTAGATGGGAGCTATCCACCTTTTCAGCAAGGTGCGGTGATCCAGGAAGGGATGGTGACCCCGATTGAACTTTCTCTGACCAAGCGTCCGTTGGTTACCGTTACGTTCGTCGTCAGTGTACCGCCGGATACTCAGGCCGGTGCGCCCTTGCGGCTGGCGGGCAATTTATTGCAATTCGGCAACACATTCAGCGAACAACAAGGAGGAGTGAGCGTCCTGGCCGATCGAATGCCCACGCTACGCGCCCTCCCCGATGGTCGCTATGCGCTGGCGATCCAGCTTCCGGCCGGTGCCTACTTGCAATACAAGTACACGTTGGGGGATGGCTTTTGGAACGCCGAGCAAAATCCGAACGGAAAAGGCTTTTTCCTGCGAGAACGTTTCGTCCCGGAGGGAGGTGGCATTTTCGAGGATCGGGTGGCGAGCTGGCAAAGCGGCACCGGTGGAGCCATTCTTTTCGAGGTCACCGTGCCGCCTGATACACCTTTGGAAGATACCATTGACCTTCAGCTAAACGCGGCCGGTTGGAGTGAACCGTTGCCCATGTGGCGCATCAGCGAAGGAAAATGGATCTATCGCCTTTACGGTCCCTTCCAGGCAGTGCGTCAGTTTCGCTATCGCTATTGCCGCAATGCGCAATGTGGCATTGCCGATGATGCTGCGACAGCAGGTTCTGCCACTGGGCGCTTTGCCACTGTAACCCTGGCTCCACAAGACCTGCAAGATACCGTCCAGCGCTGGGTCTGGCTTTCTAATCCTCAATCCACGGTGGTCGCCAGCGAGGTGCAGCCGCACGGGGCAGATTTCATGACCGGGATCGAATTCCAGCCGCAGGTGGACCTTACCTGGCTTGGTTATACTGCGCTGGCCTTGCGCAACCTTCAGGCGATTCAGGCCAATTGGGTGATCTACACTCCTGGCTGGGAAGTGCCCGCCACTCAACCCTACTTGTACTATACCCCTGGTCATACACCTCTGAACGCCGAAATGTCTACCCTGGTCAAACAGGCACAGGCGTTGGGGCTGCGTGCCGCCCTCTTTCCTACGCCGCGCCTGGAGCAATTCTCTGAGGATTACTGGGCTACGGCGCCGCGCACGCCTGAGTGGTGGCAGATCTGGTTTGAGTCCTATCGCGCCTTCGCCCTCCACTATGCCGAATTGGCACAACACAGCGCCGCCGATGCGTTGATCCTGGGAGGAGAGTGGACGGCACCGAGCATCGGCGAGGGACGCCTGGCGGATGGTTCACCCTCCGGGGCACCGGCCAATGCTGACGAGCTTTGGCGGATGATCCTCAAGGACGTGCGCTCACGCTATCAGGGACGTATTCTCTGGGCTATGCCGGCCACGGCAGAGCTGCCGACCCCGGCTTTTCTGGATGCGGTAGACGGAATCTATCTCTTGGTTTCAGTTCCGCTGAGCGAGCAGGAATCTCCCTCAAAAGAAGTCTTGCTCCAATCGGCTGAACGCTGGGTGGCAGAAACGCTGGCACCTTTTGCACAGCAGGTCGGGAAACCGGTGATCCTGGCTCTGGCCTATCCCTCGGTTCGGGGCGCGGCCACAGGGTGTCTGCGGGAGGCCGGTCGTTGTTTGCCGTGGGAGGCCTTCAGCCCGCCGAATCTCAGACCCTCTTTTGCTTTGGACCTGGCCCAGCAGGCCTATATTTACGAGGCTTTTCTGAATGCCGTGAATACTCGCCCCTGGATTAATGGGTTTGTCAGCCGTGGTTATTACCCACCGGCTATTTTGCAAGACCCTTCGGCTTCGGTGCACGGGAAACCGGCTGCCGATGTGCTCTGGTACTGGTTCCCACGGTTGAGAAGGTGATAGTGTAGCGCAAACGCTTGCGTTTGCCCAAATTGATGAAAGCAGAAGCGGTTTTCGGGACAAACGGTTTGATCGGCAAAAGGAAACGGACAAACATGAAAAGCACTCGTCATCATTTGTCATCTCTCTTTCTGGAGTAGGCTTAGCGGTCCGCCAAGGGTTGTTTGTCCTGTTTCAATGGCAGTTACATTACAGCAGCCAAAAATTTACTCTCAATTCCTGGAGGTCCTATGTCAAAGTTCAAGCGCGCCTTGCTCATCCTCTTGAGCGCAATTGTGATCGTGGTGCTCCTTTCGGCAGGGGGCGGTTTCTATTACTTCCGCGTGTACCTGCCGCGGGTGGTAGCGCCGCGCTCCTTCCCGCAGGTTGAAGGGCAAATCCAGGTACCGGGTCTGGAGCAACCGGTAGAGGTCTACCGCGATCGCATGGGTATCCCTCACATCTATGCTTCCACGTTACACGATCTGTTCTTCGCCCAGGGATATATCCATGCCCAAGATCGCTTCTGGCAAATGGACTTTTGGCGGCATATCGGCTCGGGGCGGCTTTCGGAGATGTTCGGCAAGAGCCAGGTAGAGACCGATGCCTTCCTGCGCACCCTGGGCTGGCGGCAACTGGCGGAGCAGGAATACGGGATGCTCAGCGAGGAATCACGGGCCCTCCTTCAAGCCTATACGGATGGCGTGAACGCATACCTAGCCACTCACAGCGGAGATGCCCTCAGCCTGGAATATGCGGTGCTCAATCTGCTGAACAGGGATTACGTGATTGAGCCCTGGCAACCGGTTCACACCCTAACCTGGGCCAAGGTGATGGCCTGGGATCTGCGCGGCAACATGGGAAGCGAAATTCAGCGTGCCGTGTTGGCCAAAACCTTAAGTGCTGAGCAGATCGACGAAATCCTCCCGCCCTATCCGGAGGATCATCCGGTCATTGTACCTAAAATTGGGGAAGGCGTTTCCCGGCCAGGGGCCCTGCTCCATGCTATGCCGGTCCTGCCTTCCGGTGGATTGTTCGAGCAGGTAGCGGAGCGTTTCGGCGCCGTGGATACATTGCTCGGAAGCGGTAGCCGCAGCTTGGGCTCGAATTCCTGGGTGGTAGCCGGTTCGCGCACGGTTACCGGGAAGCCGATCCTGGCAAACGATCCCCACCTGGCCGCCCAAATGCCTTCGATCTGGTACCAAATCGGCCTGCATTGTCGCCCGAAAACTGATGCCTGCCCTCTTGAGGTGGCCGGGTTTTCGTTCGCCGGCGTTCCGGGCATTATCATCGGTCACAATGAGCGTATTGCCTGGGGATTTACCAACGTCGGGCCGGATGTGATGGATCTCTATATTGAGAAAGTCAATCCGGAGAATCCCGATCAATACGAGGTCAACGGTCAATGGGTGAATTTTGAAACGCGTAAAGAGGTGATTCAGGTTGCCGGTGGCGAACCGGTGGAAATCACCGTACGCCTGACGCGCCATGGGCCGGTGATCTCGGATACCTATGGGCCTCTCAAGGATAAGGTCGATCCGAAGGATAAAGAGGCCAAACCGTTCCGCGAGCGCGCCGGGATCGAATTGCCATCCCATTACGTCATCGCGTTGCGTTGGACAGCGCTTGAGCCGCTGCGGGTTTTTGAGGCTGTTTGGGGATTCAACCGGGCACAGAATTGGGATGAATTTCGGCAGGCGGCGCGCTTGTTTGCCGTGCCGGCGCAAAATCTGGTCTATGCCGACGTGGACGGCAACATCGGGTATCAAATGCCCGGCCTGGTCCCCATCCGCAAAAACGGTGATGGCCGTTATCCCGTGCCCGGCTGGACGGATGAGTATGAGTGGCAGGGATATATCCCGTTTGAGGAACTGCCCTATTCCTTCAATCCGGCCTCTGGTTATATTGCCACGGCAAACAACCAGGTCAATCCGTGGGATTACCCCTATCTGATCACGGCTGATTGGGATTACGGCTATCGCGCCAAGCGGATCGTCGACCTGATCGAACAGGCACCGGGCAGGATCGATCTTGCCTATATTCAGAAGATGCAAGGCGATGCCTACGATGCTGGTGCGGAGATCGTCGTCCCGATCCTGATGCAAATTTCCTTGGGCAATGCACATCTTGAGCAGGTACGTGATGTGCTCAAGGGCTGGGATTACCAGACGAATATGGACTCCGCCGCCGCTGCGCTTTACGAGGTCTTCTGGAGCCATTTGTTGCACGAAACCTTTGCGGACGATCTCCCCAAACCATACTGGCCGGAAGGTGGAGATCAGTGGTTTGAAGTGATGCGCCATCTAGTTCAAAACCCCCAAAGCTCGTGGTGGGATGACAAAAACACCCCGGATAAGATCGAAAACCGGGATGAGATTTTCGTGCGTGCCTTCCAAAAATCCGTGGCCGAGATCGAAAAGCGCCTAGGCAAGGACCCTGCCGGCTGGCGTTGGGGGGACCTGCACACGGTTACCTTTCAGAATGGTAGCTTGGGGAAAACCGGCATTTCTCTGATCGACGGGCTTTTCAACCGAGGTCCATTCCCCACCGCTGGCGGTTCCTCCATTATCAACAACACCGGCTGGGATGCCGCTTCCGGCTATGAAGTCGCCTGGTTACCTTCTATGCGTATGATCGTCGACCTAAGTGACCTGAACAACTCGCTCACCGTTCACACCACCGGTCAATCCGGTCATGCTTATCATCCGCACTATGCGGATATGATCGATCTGTGGCGGCAGATTCAATACTACCCCATGTGGTGGAACGAGGCAGATATTCAGCAAAACGCAGAAGCGATCTTGCGGTTGACTCCTTGAGCCGTAGGGGTTAGCCGAAGCCCTCGCTCAAGCTTTTCATTGCAGAGCGTGAAATCCCTCCCCTAACACCTCGTGTGCCTGACCGATCACCAGGAAAGCTCGCGAATCGGTCTCGCGCACGATGGCTTTTAAAGTGGCCACCTCCGAACGGCTAATCACACAATACAGTACATCGCGCCTCTCGCCAGTATAAGCACCCATGCCGGATAAGACGGTGACCCCCCGCTCCATTTCCCGCAAAATGCGGTGAGAGATCTCTTGTGCCCGCGTAGTGATGATGAAAGCCATACGCGCTGTGGTGGCACCTTCCAGGATCGTATCTACTACCAGACCACTCACATATAGGGCGATCAGGGCGTAGAGTGCTTCTTTCCATCCAAAGACCAGGCCGGCGCCCAAAATCACGGCAGAATCTACCATCAGGTAGCTTTGGGTCATCGGGATGCTAAAGCGATGTTGCAAAATGCGCGCCAGGATGTCACTGCCGCCGCTGGTGGCACGGGCGCGGTAGATCAGGCCGTAGCCGATCCCCGTCACGACGGCTCCGTAGAGCGAATTCAGCACAATATCATCCGTCAGGCCTTGTGCTGGGAAAAACGGCAAGAGCGGGAGAAAATCAGCGCTCAGCGAATAGATCAGGATCACCAATCCCGTGCGCACGGCAAAGCGCCACCCGCCCAAAAAGCGCCAGCCCAGCAGGAACAAAGGGATATTGCCGATCAGTATCATTAAGCCAATAGGCCAGCCGGTAAAATGGTGGATGAGTTGAGAAATGCCACTGACTCCGCCACTGGCCAGGTTGGCCGGCACGAAGAAAAGGCGCAACCCGATAGCTTGCAAGATAGACCCTGCGATCAACAGGCCGTATTCCTTCAAAGTGGGCATGGAGAGGAGAGACCTAATTTGTACCTTCATCTTCTGCCAACCTCACCCCGGCCAGTTGCTCCAGCACGGCGATCACAGCAGAGTTATCCAGCTCGCCCAATCCCATTTCTAACATGGCGCGAAAGAGTTGGGCATCCAATGCCGCTGAAGGCAGGGGAATGCCGTATTCGCGCGCCGTCTCTAGGACAATTCCCAGGTCCTTTTCCATCATGTATGCTTTGAACCCCGGCTGACGATTGCCGGCGAACAATCGCGACGGTTTGACGTCCAGCGTCCAGCATTGTGCTGCGCCGCCTCGGATTGCCTCGACCACTTTGCGCGGATCGACGCCGGCTTTTTGCGCAAAGAGGAGCAACTCTCCCATTGCCACCATCTGAGCTGCTACCATGATCTGGTTGGCAGCTTTGGCCACCTGCCCGGCTCCACTTTCGCCGACGTGGGTCACGGTTTTGCCCATTGCCCGAAAAATCGGCATCACTTTTTCCAGGGCCTCGGTAGGGCCGCCGACCATGATCGTCAGCGTGGCGTTGCGGGCGCCGATATCTCCGCCGGAAACCGGCGCATCCAGGCAAAGCACCCCTTTTTCTCCCAGCACGCGCGCAATGTGGCGGGCGGTGGCCGGTTTAATGGTTGAATTATCCACAAAGATCAACCCCGGATGTGCCCCTTCAATAATTCCCTTCTCGCCCAAGGCGACCTGTTCCACATCGGGTGAATCCGGCAAATTGGTGAACACTACATCCACCTGTGCCGCCACCTCGGCAGGGGAGAAGGCGGCTTTGGCTCCCTGGGCTACCAGCTCATCAACAGCCGCGCGCGAGCGGTTGTGTACGACAAGTGGAAAGCCGGCTTTTAAAATATTCGTAGCAATGGCCTTTCCCATTAGTCCCAGGCCGATATATCCGACACGCAACATATTTTCCTCGTGAACTGTAAGATGGTAATGACGAAAGAATCCTGGCCGCGATCAGCGTACAATCAACACCGGGCAGGATGCATGTTGCACCACTTTCTGGCTCTGGCTACCCAAAAGAAGCCCGGCGAAGTGCCCTAAACCGCGCGAGCCCATGACGATGAGGTCGCTCTGATGGGTTTCTGCCACCTGGAGGATGGCTTCCGCGGCCGGCCCTTCCAGGATTTCGGTGCGCACAACACCTTCCGGCATGGGACCAATTGCCTGCAATGCCTTTTCCATGACCTGCTGGGCCTCGTTCAATCGGGCGTTGATCGCCGCTTGCAAGTTCGGCTCGCCGAGAAAAGAAGGCAACGGATCGAACGCTACGACCACGCGCAGCTCAGTAGCATGGAGCTGGCGTGCCAATTCGGCCGCGGCATGTGCCGCTTTTAGGCTGTGTTCAGAACCATCTACTGCTACAAGAATTCGGGAATACATAAAACACCTCCTGTGCATATTGTAGCACAGGAGGGGCGAAAGGCAACAGCAGGAGAGATTGCTACTAAGATGTTTCTTCTTCCAACGCGCGCCGGAAGAATTCCGGCAGGGCAAAAGCGGCGCGATGAATCTGCGGGTTGAGGTAGCGATTTTCGCCGGGCGGATAGGGCTTTCCCAAGCTGTTTGTCCATGGCACATTGGAAACGTACATGAAACCGAGCACGCCGCCCGGATACGTGGGGACATGCGCATAATAGTAAGCCGGATGCTTGACCAGCTGCTTTGCCGTCTCATAAATGCGCTTGATCAGCGCCGTATCGAAGAACATCTGCTCGCATTGGGTGGCGGCTGCGCCGGAAGGCGTGAGTGCCGCAACCATGAGCCGGTAAAATTCATCCGAGAAGAGGCGCTCGGCCATGCCGATGGGATCGGTGGTATCGGAGAGGATCACATCAAACTGGCCGGGGTTTTCCTGCAGGTATTCAAAAGCATCGCGAATGACCAGCTTCACCCGCGGATCGCTCCAAGGATCGCCAAAGAAAGGGAAATACTGGCGCGAGAGCTCGACGACGCGGCGATCCAGCTCGCATACCACCACCTCCTCTACCGATGGGTAGCGCAGCACCTGTTGCAACGTCCCGCCATCTCCGCCACCAACGATCAGCACGCGCCGCGGTGAATCTACGGCCAACATGGGGATATGGGTGATCATTTCGTGATACCCCATGTTGTCCCGCTCGGTGAGCTGAATCACGTCATCTAAGACCAACACACGCCCGAAGAATTCGGTCTCCAGGATAGCAATGCGCTGATAGGGCGTTTGTTCCTCGGCCAGGACGCGCTTCACGCGCAAGCTGGTGCTCAGGAAGCCGTAAAGGATTTCTGCGAACCAGATGTTCATGCCGCCCATCCTGCTGTGAGATATGGCTCCGGCATGGCGATCTGATCGACATTTGCCTCACGCTCTACCTTTCGGATTTCAACCGTCTCAGCCCCGAGCAGGTGTCGCAGTTCCTCGATGAGCGGCATAATGTCCAAACTCAAGTTACAGGTAAAGAGATCGATCGCACAGTAGCCGTATTCCGGCCAAGCATGTAAACTGGCGTGGGATTCGGCAAGAAGTAAAAACGATGTAAACCCATGCGGACTGAACTTGTACAGCCCTTCATCCACAACAGTGAGACCGCTTTCGCGCACCGCCTGTGAAAATAGCGCATGACAGCGCTCACTATCGAGGAGCAGCTCGCGGTCACAGTGGGAGAAATCACAAATGTAATGTTCGCCGAGTTTGAGGCGTTCCATTTTCCCTCCACTGGAGATAAGATATGCCCTCCCGCAAGTGTGCGCTCACGAAAGGGCATGTTATTTTTATAACAAAATCCCCCCCTTGTCAACCTGCGGATATCAACAGAGCTTTGGAAAATATACTCTATTTTCAATGGGCTTTTTACCCTCTTCGGAAAAAATAAATTCAAATTTGTCGCCATTATATGCTCATTAATTTCCTCCCGTGCTCCTTGCCCGGGAAGGCCTGACTAACCTCATCAAACCCGCTTGTTTAGGCCCGCCGCCCAACGATTGGAACTTGAAAGTCCCACCGGGGGGCGAACGAGATTGTAGTATAATCTTTCAACAACTGATTCGCACCAAGGTGCCCCAACCCCCGGATGGGAGGGCTGAAAGGCGAAGCCGGTGAGAGTCCGGCGCTGTCCCGCAACTGTAAGGTCAGGCATAGGCACTGACCAAGCCAGGTCGCCCGCCTTGATGCGTGTTCCCACACTCTCGCGGAAAGGAGGTGGAGAACGCCATTGCTGGACTGGCTCTCCTCCCCCTGTCTCTGCGACAGGGGTTTTTGCGTTCGCCAATTCACCACACATTGGAGGAGTCTATGCTTCGCAAAACACTGACTTTGCTCTTCGCCCTGGCATTGCTTTTGACCGCCTGTGGCCGTGCCGCGCCGCTTCCCCCTACGGCCACGCCTGTGCCCGCTGCCACGGCCACCCCGTTGCCGACCGCTACGGCCACGCCGTTCACCCCGCAGCATAACCTGACGGATGGCTGCGTGCCGCAAGGCCAATACGATCCCACCGTGGATTACTTCCCCGAAAAAGTCACCATTACCTACGCCCAAAACCTGAGCGTGGAATATCACAAGCACTACAAAGTGGTGACGATCACTACCCCCTGGCCGGGTGCCACCGAACCGATCCGCTATGCGTTGGTTCAATGCGGCACTCCTGCGCCGCAAGGCTTCCAACCCGAAGAGATCATCGAGGTCCCGGTGCGCACCATCGTCACCCTTTCGACCACCTACTTGCCCTTCCTGGATGAGCTGGGCGTGCTCGACCGCCTGGTTGGCGTGGATGACACTACCTATGTGAGCAATCCCAAAGTGCTCAAAATGGCTGAGGAGGGCAAGCTGGCTACCCTCGGTTACGGCGCGGGGATCAACGTCGAAAAAGCCCTCGAGTTGCAGCCCGATCTGATCATGGCCTATGGCTCCGGTGCACCGGACCATGACGCCCATCCCGTGCTGCTCAAAGCCGGCTTGAAGGTGGCGATCAATGCCGAATGGATGGATACGTCACCGCTCGGACGCGCCGAATGGGGCAAATACATTGCCCTTTTCTTCAACAAGGAAGCTGCGGCCGAGGCGCTCTTCGCCGAAACCCAGCGCAAATACACTGAACTCAGCCGCTTGACCGCCGATCTCCCCGAAAAACCGAGCGTCTTCGCCAATACGCCCTATCAGGGCACCTGGTACATGCCCGGCGGCCGGAGCTACGTAGCCACCCTCTTCAAAGATGCCGGTGCAAACTACCTCTGGGCCGATGACCCCTCCACCGGTAGCCTTTCTCTCTCCTTCGAGGCCGTCTTTGAACGGGCAAAGGATGCCGATTTCTGGCTGAATATCGGCTTTTTCTCCACGCTGAAAGATCTCAAAGCCGCCGATCCGCGCTTTGCCGAATTCGCCGCCTTTCAGAAGGGCAATGTCTGGAATAACGATGCCAAGGTCACGCCCCAGGGCGGTAACGACTATTACGAAACGGCAGTGGCGCACCCGGAGCTCGTCCTGGCCGATCTGATCAAAATCTTCCACCCGGACCTCTTGCCCGATCACACTTTCATTTACTACCGTCCTGTAAAATAACCTCCCAGGCCGGGGCGCTTCCCGTTCTGGGAAGGCCCCCGGCACATTCTGCCGATGCGTCTCTGGCCCTATCTTCTGCTCCTGATCCTGCTCCTTGGCGCCTTCGCCGCCGGCCTGGCTTTGGGCTCGGTATCGATCCCCTTTGATCAAGTGGTGCATATCCTGTTCGGCGGCACGCCGCAGAAAGCCTCTTGGGCGAATATCCTCTTCCAATTCCGCCTACCCAAAGCGCTGACCGCGCTCCTCGTCGGCGCGGCGCTTGCCGCGGCCGGCCTGCAAATGCAAACCCTCTTCCGCAACCCGTTGGCCGATCCCTTCGTCCTAGGCGTGAGTTCCGGAGCCAGCATGGGCGTGGCGCTGGTGATCCTAGGAAGTGGCGTGCACGGCGGGCTGACCTTCATCGCCGGCCTGAGCCTGTTCGGCAGCTTCACCCTGGCTGCGGCTGCCAGCCTGGGAGCAGGCTTGGTATTGGCCGCCGTCCTGTTACTCGCGCGGCGCGTGCAAAACACCCTCATCCTGCTCATCAGCGGGCTGATGTTCGGCTACCTGGCGAATGCCGTCGTCAGCCTCCTGATCTATTTCAGCCAACCGGAGCGCGTGCAGGCCATGAGCCTGTGGGCAGCCGGCAGCTTCGGCGGCGTGACCTGGACCCACATGCCCGTTTTCGCCTCGGCGATCGGGCTAGGACTCCTCCTCTCCCTGGCGATGGTCAAACCGCTGAATGCCCTGCTCCTGGGGGATGAATACGCCCGTTCCCTGGGTCTGAACGTGCGCCGTGCTCGCTTCTGGATCATCCTCAGCGCTTCCTTGCTGGCCGGAGCTTCCACAGCCTTTTGCGGCCCGATCTGGTTCGTCGGCGTGGCGGTGCCACACGTCACGCGTGCCCTCTTCCACACCGCCGATCATCGCGCACTCATGCCCGCCGTCATGCTGATGGGCTCCACCTTTGCCTTGTTCGCCGATCTCATCGCCCAAATGCCCGGCAGTCAACGGGTCTTGCCGCTGAACGTTGTCATGTCGCTCTTCGGCGTGCCGGTCATCCTGTGGATCATTTTGCGCCAGCCCTTCGCTTCCTGATATGTTGACCACCCGCTCCCTGACCATCGGTTACCCGCGCAAGCCGCTCGCCGCCAATCTGGACCTTGAGCTTCGTCCCGGCGAAATGGTCTGTCTGCTCGGTCCGAACGGGGTGGGCAAATCCACCCTGCTGCGCACCCTGGCCGGTATGCAGCCGGCGCTTGGCGGTAAGGTGTTCCTAAACCGACAAGATATCCATACCATGCCGGCTGCTGAGCTGGCGCGCCACTTAGCTGTTGTGCTCACCACGCGCCTGGAAGTCGGCCATCTTTCGGTCTATACGCTGGTTTCGCTCGGACGTCATCCGTATACGAACTGGTTTGGGCTGTTGCGGGCGCGCGATCACGCTGTCATTCGCCGTGCCCTAGAGTATACCGATAGCCTTTCCCTGACCGATCGCTCCTTCCATGAGCTGAGCGATGGCGAACGTCAACGGGTGCTGATTGCCCGGGCCCTGGCGCAGGAGCCCGAGGTCCTGCTCCTAGACGAGCCGACCGCTTTCCTCGATCTGCCGCGCCGCATCGAAACCCTGCGCCTGCTGCGCCGTCTGGCACGTCAGACTGGCTGCGCCGTCCTTCTCTCGATCCACGATCTCGATCTGGCGCTGCGCCTGGCCGATCGGCTATGGGTGCTCTCCGCAGAAGGCACGTTAGAGGTCGGCATACCGGAGGAACTGGCGCTCAACGGGGCGCTGGAACGCGCCTTTCGCCGCGAAGGCGTTGAATTCGATGCCACCATCGGCACCTTCCGCCTGCACACGCCGACCCTCGGCACGGTGCACCTCACCCACGAAGGGGAAGGAGTGGCAATGGCCTGGACCTGGCGCGCTTTAGAACGCCTGGGCTATCAGGTGTATAACGGTGTTTCCTATTCACTGCCGGCCGTTCAGGTGCTGCCGGGGCCACGCTGGCGAGTGCTCACCGCGCAGGGAGCGCGCGAGTTTGATTCTCTGGCCGGGGTGGTGGAGTTTATGGGTGAAGGACCGTGGACGGTGGACCCGTAGACCGTAGTATAGAGACGGTGAACCGTGGACTGTAAACGACTATGAAGGTGTATTGCGATCCTTTGGGCGATTTCGTTGAGGTGCCGCACAAGCCACAGCGTGTGGTTTCCCTGGCCTCTGGCCTGACCGAGGCCTTGGTCCATATGGGCTACGCTGCGGCAATTGCCGGCGTTTCCACCTGGTGCCCAAATTTCACTCCCGATCTGCACGTGCCGATCGTCGGGGATTACCTGAGCGTCAGCGAGGAGAAGCTGCGCGCCGTCAACCCCGATCTGATCCTCATCACGACCGGCGTTCAGCGCGGGTTGGCGCGCAAACTACACCGCGCCGGCCTGCCGGTCTACGTTTTCCCGCTGCCGAACAGCCTGCACGGCATATTTGAGAACATCCTGTTGCTCGGCGCTCTGATGGATGATCTGCCGGCGGCGCGTACCCTAATCCAAAAGTGGCAACGGTCTTTCCTGGAGCTGGAGGCCCGCGCCCCCGACTCCCGGCCGCGCCTCTATGCCGAAATCTGGTTCGGTCGGCACGTGCGCATGGCCGGTGGGCTGACTTTTATCGACGATCTGATCCGGATAGCCGGTGGCGAGAACGTTTTCGGCACAGTGCGCAAAGGCTACTTGAGCCTCGATTTGGCCGAAGCACAGCGTCGCCGGCCGGAGATCTTCCTGGTCTATTCCGAGCCGGAGTTTCCCGTTCAGGCCACCGATCTGTGCCGCGAGCGGGGCTGGCACATCCCGGTCATTCAGGCGGATATTTCGCCGGGGCATAACATCATCCACGATGGCCCTTCGATGATACTGGCCGCCCGGTGGCTACATGAACGGATTTTGGAGTGTCTCCGATGATCCGCGGGCGCGTGCTCCTTTCCTGGAGTTCCGGCAAAGATAGCGCGTGGACGCTTTACCGCTTGCGGCAGATGACGGATTTCGAGGTTTGTGGCCTGCTCACCACCTTCAACGCGGCGAACGATCGCGTCGCCATGCACGCGGTGCGCGCCGAATTGGTACAGGCACAGGCAGAGGCCGCCGGCCTGCCTATCCGGCGGATAGACCTGCCGTTCCCATGCTCCAACGAAACCTACGAGCAACGCATGCGCGCCGTCCTCGAACAGGCCAGGGCAGAGGGTATCACCCACCTCGCTTTTGGCGACCTTTTCCTCGAAGATGTGCGCGCCTATCGCGAGCGCTTGCTAGAAGGAAGCGGCATTCAACCTCTCTTCCCGCTCTGGGGGATGGAAACACACCACCTGGCGCATGAGATGATCGCCGCCGGACTACGCGCCGTGGTCATCACGGTTGATCCGCAACAGCTTACCCCATCTTTTGCCGCCCGGCCGTTCGATGAGCAGTTCCTACGCGATCTGCCACCGCAGGTGGACCCATGCGGAGAGCGCGGCGAGTTCCACACCTTTTGCTTCGCCGGCCCCATGTTCCGGCGATCGATCCCGATTCGTATTGGTCATCAGGTCACCCGCGATGGTTTTGTCTTCACCGATCTGAAATTGCCTCGAGCGCGCCTTCGCTCTTCTGCTCAATCCTTATTGGGAGGTTCCCATGCCTCGACTGACGAAAATTTACACCCGTAAGGGGGATGGCGGCACCACCGCTTTAGGGGGTGGTCAGCGCGTGCCAAAGGATTCACTCCGCGTGGCTGCCTACGGCACGGTTGACGAGCTGAACTCGGTGCTCGGCCTGGCGCTGACTCAGGGGCTCTGCGAGCGCCTGCAACAGGTATTGCCTTCCATCCAGAATGAGCTCTTCCACTTGGGCAGCGATCTGGCCTTCCTGGAAGAGGATAAACAACGCTATGCCTTGCCACAAATCGAAGAGCGCCATGTCCGCCGGCTAGAGGCCCTGATCGATGAGCTCAATGCCGTGGTCGGCCCGTTAGAAAATTTCATCCTGCCCGGTGGTTCGTCCGGCGCGGCCTGGCTCCATTTGGCTCGCACGGTCTGTCGCCGCGCCGAACGCGAGGTTGTGGCCCTCAGCCGGCAGGAAGCGATCGGCGCGTTCGTCATCCCCTATCTCAACCGGCTTTCGGATGCGCTCTTCGTCATGGCGCGCTACGAAAACAAAATGCGCGGCGTCGCCGAACCGCTTTGGGATAGCCGGTTATAATCCGATCCATGCGCATCGGTTTGCAGCAACGCGTCTATCCCCTCTATCGTCGCCCGTTTTTCGAGCGGTTGGGGGAGGCCCTGGGAGGTGAATTCAGCCTGTTTGCCGGCCTACCGCGCCCTCAGGAGGGCATTCATCCGGCGCGGGAACTGACCCATGGGCATTATTGCCCGGCGCAGAACTTGCACCTTTTCCGCGGAATTTTTTACCTGTGCTACCAGCGCAACATTTTGGAATGGCTGGAAAGTTGGGACCCTCAGGTGCTGATCGTGGAAGCCAACCCGCGTTATCTGAGCACCGACCTGGCCGTGCGCTGGATGAAAGCCCGTCGGCGCCCGGTGCTGGGGTGGGGGTTGGGTGCTCCGCCGCTAGCGGGACCTTTGGCGACGTGGCGGCAAACCAGGCGCCTGCGCTTCCTTCAGCAATTCGACGGGCTGATCACCTACAGCCGCCGCGGCCGCGAAGAATATGCCGCCTGTGGCATCCCGCGAGAGCGCCTCTTCGTCGCGCCGAATGCCGTGGCACCCCGCCCCTCCGTGCCGCCTCCGCCCCGACCGGCGATCAAAGATCGCTGGACGGTGCTTTTTGTCGGTCGCCTGCAGCCGCGCAAACGGGTGGATTGGCTGATCCGCGCCTGCGCCGAAATGCCGAATCCGCCGCAGTTGATCCTCGTCGGCGATGGTCCCGATCGTGCCCGTTTAGAGAAACTGGCCGCCCAATACTATCCGCAAACGGAATTCATCGGCGAAAAACACGGCGCCGAGCTGGTTCCCTTTTTTGCCCAGGCCGATCTCTTCGTCTTGCCCGGCACCGGCGGCCTGGCGATCCAGGAGGCGATGAGCTACGGTCTACCGGTGCTCGTGGCACGTGGGGATGGTACTCAAGACGATTTGGTGCGTTCGGAAAACGGCTGGCAAATTCCCCCGGATGATTATGCCGCGCTGGTAGATACCTTGCGCCTGGCGCTTTCCGAGGGCGCAAGCTTACGCGAGAAAGGAGCGGCTTCTTTTCGCATCGTTTCGGAAGAGATCAATCTGGAGCGCATGGTCGAGGTATTCTTAGAGGCGATCGAGCAGGTGCAACGTTGGGCAGGATAGCGCCTCTTTGCCTGCAAAACCGATTTTTGACCTGCCGCAACAATTATGTCTGCCACATGGGCCCGATTCGAGAGGACACGGACGAACACGGATGACAGGTCTACGGCCCACATTGCAAAAAACATCTCTGCTACATGGGCCCGATTCAACAGGATACAGGCAAACACGGAGGGTCTTGTTTTGCCTTGCTAGGGCAAAGGCGCAAAGTAAATGCGATTTTCCAGCGCCAGGTAGAGCACGTTCTCCGCACTCAAGGCGAAAGCCGTCCAATGCAAATCCGGCAGGGTGCGCGGGGTCGCTTTCCAAATAGTCTGAAGCTCCAGCGAACGCGAGGAAAAGCGATAGATCGCCTGGTGTTCGTCATCCAGGAAGAGCAAAGGCGTTCCCGGTGGGCTACCGATCGTCAGCTGCGTGAAATGCACCTGCTGGAATTCTTTCAGACCCTGATGCGCCGGGAAAGGATCGCGCAACACGGCCGGCGATGCACAGCGGGTGGGCACACTCTCCAAGCGGCTGTTGGTACAGATGGTCAGCGCTCCGGTCGCATGGAGCACGTAGATCGTATCCTGGTGTGCCACCAGATCGATGCCGTTTTCAATCGGCGGCACGGTGCGCTGGAAAATGAAGCGCGGTGGGCGCTCGAAACTGCCCTGATGGCCGCTATATTCCCAAATAGCCCGCGCGGCCGCATCCAGGACGTAGAGGATATCGCCATCCAACGCAAAGGCCGTTAAGCGCGTCCAATTGGCGTTCGGGCGCGGCAGGGCAACGGCAACAGGCGGCGAATCGGGGGCACAATAGAGCAAATTGCCGGAAGCATCCGCCGCCAACACGCTGGCGCCGTAAAAATTGAAATCCGGCAACGGCAAAAGGTCAACCAACGCGCCAACCGTCAAGTCCCCGTAGGTGCCAGGAGCGCATTGAAAAGCCTCATCCATCTGCAGACGGCCGTTGACGTTTGTGGCACGCAGCACATGCCCGTTTTGAGCATCCAGCAAATAAAGATCTCCCTGCACGGCGACTAGGCGCGTCACCGGAGCGGGCAAAGGGGAGCTCAGCGCCGGTTGGAAATTCAGGCGCAGAATGCCGAACAATTGATCCAGTGCCTGTTCCGCCTCCAAGCGCAAGGCACGCGTCTCCTCGCTACGGCGATAGGCCTCGGCTTTTTCCAGGTAAAAGAGCACTCCCTGCCAGGTATCCCGTTGCGCCGTGGCATCCTGCAGGGTCAGCGCCTGGGCGCGCAACTGTTGCGCTTGGCTCAGGTAGGTCTGGTATTCCACATTGCGCCCGTAGCGGAAATAGGTCACCGTAGCAGCCGTGACCACCATCAACGGGATGGCGAGCGCCAGCAGAAGGAGCAGCCATTGCGTCGAGGGCGGCAGAGCAGGCGAATCTTCCGCAGGCAAGAGGCGCGGCAGGAAATGCCCCATCCCCTCGAGCACCCTGCGGCGCATATTGCGGTAGCCATCCAAGAGAAGTAGGAGCTCACGAGCAAACGGTTTTAAGGTTTCGGGAGATGGAAGCCGAGGGCGGGCCTGAGCTCGGGTGCGTTTCTGAGACAGGTCAGCCGGGGAGGGTGGCTGCCGGGCAGGTTCGTTCTGGACCTCGGGCAACGCCGCCGCGCCCGAAGCTTGCGGTGCAGGCCGAGGCAAGGCGTAGGCCGAGGGGGCTTGGGCCGGCGGGGCAGTTGCAGCAGCCGGAGGAGGAATTGCCTCAACCGGGGCGGACTTAGAGGAAGAAGCCGAAGCAGGAAGCTCCTCGGCGGGTGTAGATTCAGGTAAAGCGGTCGGAGCGGCACTCTCCTCGCCGGGTGTGCTTTCGGGTGCCATCGCCGATGCCGGGGGGGCTTTCCCCTCCGCCTGGGTCTGCGGTTTGGGCGGTTCGAGCGTCATCGAGTCTTTCGCGCCGATGTAGTGGGCGCGCGGCAATGCTTCGGTAGAGGCAGCGCTTGGGGCGGGGGACTCCGTCATAGGTCCCTCTTGAACCGCCGCCGCAGCAGCCGTGGTGGCAGAGAGCGGCGGGAGCGGTAGCCACGTTACAGCGCCGCGCCCGGCTTCGATCCCCATTAATAATGCGTGGATTTCCTGTCGTTCTAAGGTGATCAGGTGGCGATAGAGCGCGGCCAGAGAGCCAGAGGGGAGGGAAAGGTTCTCCCAGGCGGCTGGCAGTTTGCCACAGAAGAGAAGCCGTTGACCCGGTTGAAGGGAGATCTGCCCATAGCGCAAAGACGGCGTTTGGGCATATCCTAGCCCCTGGGAGAGATCGGGATCGTGAAAGTGGCGCAGCTCGCCTCGATCCCAAAGGAAAAGGTGCGTAGGGCCGCCCTGGAGGAAGAGTGCTTGTTCCTGGCGGATGGCCAAGAGCACGAGCAGGCCGAGGTTATAGCGTTTTTGCGCCCGCAGGGCAAAATTACGCTCCAGAAGTTGCTGGTTCAAGCGCAGCGCGGCGGCCCGTAAGGCAGAGGTGAGGCTACCGCTTGTGGCATAATAGGTATCCCGCACCTCTTGAAGCAGGCGTTGGAGCTCGACTTCCGGCACGGGATGCCCCAACATGCTCAGATAGCAGAGCAGGCGATCTTCCTCCCGCCCGCGTGCTGCTTTGCGCGGCGGCTCAAAGAGAGCAGCGCCCGGTAGGGAATCCTGAATTTCTCCTTGAGAGCGATAGAGGGCCAGGAGGAAAAGATCGAGCGGCATGATTAAAGTATAGCATAAGGTGATCGGCTGGAGAAAAATTCAACTTTGATTCTCCTGCGAAAACCATATCTGCCACACGGGCTGGATTCCATAGGAGAGGGACGAACGCAGATGACACGGAAACATGAACGGGTCTACGGTCGAAAGAATACTAAGGTTTTATTGCAAAATTGCGCGATTTTCTTGGAGATATTTGGATCTCAAAACAGAAGTAGCCGGCACACACAGGCTAAAGTGCTGTGCTACGGTCTACTGTCCACCGTCCACGGTCCACGCTCAAATATACAGATCGCGCCGGTTGTAGCGCCAGTAGGCTAACCCAATGCAGACGGCCATGATGAGCAGCGAAAGCCAGAGGTAGATCGGCTCGATTCTTCCTTTGCGCCAGATCATGCCGGCATCCACGTACTTGAAGGGCGAAAAGTACTGGAGGAACTCCACCTTCTCGTGCAGGGAGGAAAACACCGAGAGGAAGTACGTCACCAGCAGGACGCCGATCGCCACCGCGCCGGTGCGGCGATACTGTTGCATGGCGCAGCCCAGGAAGATACCGATGGCAAGGAAGATCATCTGGAGCAGGAACAGGCCAGCGATCGAAAGGTAGAAGAAATCCCAGAACCCCTCGTCAGGGGTGTAGGAGCGACTGCTGACGAAGAAGGAAAGCACGGTCACGCCGAGCAGGAGGATGGAGTGGACGATCACGGCGAACAGTTTGGCCGTCACCACCCGGTTGCGCGTGACAGGCAGCACCAGCGAAAACTCCACAGTCTTATCGCGCTCTTCTTTGGCGATCACGTCGCTGCCCCACATCACCGCAGCGATGCCCAGGATCAGGGCGTAGTAGATGTGCATGATGCCGTAAAAGCCGCTCAGCGTGGTCAGGTTGAAGACGGTCATGTTCAGCGCTTCGAGCACGGCCTTCGGTATCTGCTCCAGGATGGCGAGCATCTCCGGGTTTTCGGCATAGGTTTTGAACTTGGTGAAGCCAGTGATGGTGAAGAGGAAGATGATGAGGCTATAGATCAGCAGGGATTTGAGATGGGCTCGAAATTCACGCCAGAAGATGTTCATGGCTTCTCTCCTTTTTTGGAAAACGCTCTTTTGCCTTCCAGCCGATTAGGTGACCGACGGGATATCGCGCTGCAGATAGCGAACGTAGGCGAGTATCAGCGCAAGGGCGGTTACGGTCAGATTCAGCTCCACCAGGGTCGGATCGAAATGGCCGTTGGTCACCGCGTATTCGGGATTAAAGTGTTTGAAGGCGGTCAGATATTCCAGTTTGGCCTCGCCGAGCAGGTCGCTGAAGGCGCCCAGCAGGTACATGCCGAAGCCCAGCCCCAGCCCGTAAGGCGTGACGTTGCGAATGCGGCGCACGAGGAGCGAGATCAACGTGCCCAAAGAGAAGAAAAAGAGCTGGAACGGGGCTAATCCCCATAGCAGGCGCGCCAGCAGCGCCGGGTCGTAGGGATGGCCCTCGCGGAAGGCCTCGATGAAGCCGAAGGAGGCTGCCCAGACGACGGCCTGGGTCAGTGCCAGCCCGCAGAGAGCAGCGATCAGTTTGCTCACGAAGATCTGCGAGCGCGAGACCGGCTTGCTCATCAGGAAATCGGCGGTCAGTTCGCGCTCCTCCACCGAGAGCATACCAAAACCATAGTTCGAGGCCTGGATCGCCAGCAGGAGCTGGATGAACAGGTAAACGAAGGTGAAGAAGCCCATCACCGTGGAAAAATCCATCTCGCCGAGGCCGAAGGCGGCGCGGAATTCCGGCGGGAACTGTTGAAAGGCACGGTTCATCACCTCCGCCTGATCGGCAAAGAGCGGATACATGACCATGTAGAGCAGGATCAGCGCGGCGGTGGAAGCGGCCCAGATCAGCACGGAAGAGAGCCGGGCGCGGAATTCGTGGAGGAAGATGTTGCGGCGCATGGCAGCCCTCGCTCACTCGTAGTAGTGCATGAAGATTTCTTCCAGGGTGGGCTCTTCGATGGTCACATCCTGGACCTTCAGCGCGGCGATGCGCTGCAAGAGGGTGTTCACATCGCCCTTGAAGAAGAAGCGCAGCGAACCGTTGCTCTGTTCCAGGTTGGTCACGCCCGGCAGTTGGAAGTGCTCCGGGGTCACGTCCTCGGCGGCCACGCGCACGCGCTTGTAGTTGTTCTTCTGCAGCGTCTGAATATCCGAAATCTCCACAATGCGCCCCTCGCGGATGATGGCGACGCGGTCGCACAGGCGTTGCACTTCGCTCAGGATGTGGGAGGAGAAGAAGACGGTCACGCCGCGCTCCTGGTTCTCGCGACGCACCAGGTCGAAGAATTTGCGCTGCATGAGCGGATCGAGACCGGCAGTCGGCTCATCGAGGAAGATCAGTTTGGGCGCGTGGAGCAGACCCTGCACGATGCCCACCTTCTTGCGGTTGCCGTAGGAGAGATCGTCAATCCGGCGGTCGAGTTCCAGTTCCATGTACTCGGCCAGTTCGCGCATGCGCTGGGTGTGATTCCCGTCATAGAAACTGGCAGAGTAGCGCAGCAGATCGATCACCCGCATCCCTTCGTAGTAGAAGACCTCGGACGGCAGGTAGCCGATATGGCGGCGGATCTCTGGGCCGTAGCGCACCACGTCTTTGCCGAAAATGGTGGCGCTCCCGCTGGTGGGAAAGATGAGCGAGAGCAGCAGGCGGATGGTGGTGGACTTCCCCGCGCCGTTCGGGCCGATGAAGCCGAAGATTTCGCCTTCTTCGACCTGAATCGAGACATCGATGATGCCGCGCGATTTGCCGTAGTACTTGGTCAGATGGTGAGTTTCAATGATGCTCATAGCACACTCCTTGAAAAGAGGTCAGGAACGAGGTTGCAGCCCATGCCGTAGAAAGGCGATCAACTGCTCGACAGTTTCCATCATACGTTGATCGTATTGCGGCGCGACATGCTCCAGGTAATACTCACTGAGCTGGCCGCTCAATGTGGTCACCAGCCAGGAGATGAGGGCAGGATCGAGGTCGGAGCGAATTTCTCCTCTGGCGATGGCTTTTTCGATGAGTGGGCGGAAGAAATCCTGAGCCGTTGCCGCGCCTTCAGACCAGATTTGGGCGTAGAGGGTACGATCTTCCATCAAGCGTTTGCCCAGGGCAGCATAGCGCCGGTGCTCAATGGCCATTTGCAGGCCGCCTAGATAGAGGTCGTGAAGCAGGGTGAAGAAATCGCGCTGCTCTGCATGTTGCAGAACCGGTGCCAGGTAGCGCATTTTGACCTCGCCGGCTTTCTGTAGCAAGTAGCGGAAGAGATCGGCCTTGTCCTCGAAGTACTGGTAGAAACTACCCTTGGCAATGCCGGCGCGACGCACGATGCGGTTGACGCTGGCATGGCGGAAAGGATGGGCGGCGAATTCATCCAGTGCCGCCTCGCAGATCAAGTTTTGCTTTTCTTCGGGGAGGTTGAAGAAGGTTTCTTTCGGCATATGTGACCAGGCGGTCATATGACCCATCGGTCGTATTATATACGGACGGATGAAGAGGTGTCAAGATAGGGTGTCCTTGACATTCTTCTTAAACCGTGATAATCTTATGCTAGGTGCCCGGTAAATTCCAGGCCGGGTTAATTTTTTTTCCGCAGGAGAAAGGCAAGATGTCCAAACGTTACACCGGAACCGTTAAGTGGTTCAACGCTACCAAGGGCTACGGCTTCATCGGCCGTGACGATGGCGGTGAGGATGTATTCGTTCACTTCAGCGCCATCCAAATGGAAGGCTACCGCAAGCTGGAGGCCAATCAGAAAGTCGAATTTTCCATTGAAGAAGGGCCGAAAGGGTTGCAAGCCGCTAACGTTGTGCCCCTCTAAGTAGGGTCCTTCACAACGTGAGGATGAGCCGGGTTGCCGGGAGGCAACCCGGTTTGTGTTTAATACGGGTATAATCCATCTCAATGCGCAAATTGCTTGTTATCTTGCTTCTTTTTTTGGCCGCGGCTCTGGTGATCTTGAGCTTTTCCGAGATCCGTACTTTAGTTTCCACCCTGCGCCATGGCAACCTCTGGTTCATTCTGATGGGGATTTTGCTGGAGGGTGTCTTTATTTGTTTGGAAGGCCTGGCCTTCTGGAGTATTTACCGTTTGTTGGAACTGCAAGATTCCCCCTGGCGCCTGATCTTGGCAGCTCTGGCGGCAAATTTTGTGAGCATCGTTGCGCCGAGCGCCGGCCTCGGCTGGGTAGCGACTTGGATCGCTCACGGTCGCCGCAACAATCAGCCGGCGGCTAAGATTACCTTAGCCACAACACTCTACTTGCTCTTCGATTACACGGCTTTCATGCTGATCATGGCCTTGGGGTTCATTGTGCTGATCCGCCGCCAGAACTTGCAATGGAGCGAGATCACGGCGGCATTGATCCTCTTCGGTATTGCGCTGGGATTGGGGATGATGCTTTACCTTGGCTATCGCTCCTCCAAGCAAATGGGAGAATTGCTTCGATGGTTGGTGCGGCGAATTAATGCGCTTCTGCGCCCTTTTATTCACCGTGATTACCTGAGTGAGGAACGGGCCCAGGCTTTTGCCGATGAAATTGGAGAAGGATTGAAGACCCTCCCCGCGCGATGGGATTTGCTCTTCCCACCTTTAGCACTCACTTTACTTACCAAGCTCACCCTAATTGCGATTTTGATGACTACATTCTTGGCCTTTAATGTTCCTTTTTCGGCAGGCACGTTATTCGGCGGCTTTTCCATTGGCTATCTTTTCCTGATCGTTTCGCCCACACCTGCCGGTGTTGGAGTTATGGAAGGGGCTATGGCATTGGGATTGAACTCCTTGCGCGTCGATTGGAGTCAAGCGGTACTCTTGACCCTGGTTTACCGCGGCATTACCTTTTGGTTGCCTATGCTCTTTGGAGCTTGGGTGTTTCGCCGTCTACATTGGGAGTAGTGCCCTAGAGACATGTATAATAAGGGCATCTGAACTTCAGGAAATGGAGCAAATATGAGCGAAGAGAGTACCAAGTCAAAGGATTTTATCCGGGAAGCCATCCTGGAAGATTTGCGGAGTGGTCGCTATACTTATGTGCGCACCCGTTTTCCACCTGAACCAAATGGCTATTTGCACATCGGGCATGCGAAAGCGATCTGCATTGATTTTGGCATTGCCGAGGAATTCGGTGGAGAGTGCAATTTACGCTTCGATGATACCAACCCGGTCAAGGAAGATGTCGAATACGTTGAAGCGATCAAAGAAGATATTCGTTGGCTCGGATATGATTGGGGAGATCGGGAGTATTATGCTTCGGATTATTTTGATCAACTTTATGAGTGGGCAGTTGAGCTGATCAAAAAGGGCAAAGCCTATGTAGACGATCAGAGCCCGGAAGAACTAAGCCGGAATCGAGGCACGTTGACCGAACCGGGGAAGGAATCTCCCTACCGTAACCGTTCCGTGGAAGAGAATCTCGATCTGTTCGAGCGTATGCGCAAGGGAGAATTCCCCGATGGCTCGCGCGTGCTGCGCGCCAAGATCGATATGGCCAGTGGCAACATCAACCTGCGTGACCCGGTCATGTATCGCATTATTCACGATCCGCCGCATCATCGTACCGGCAAAAAGTGGTGTATTTACCCGATGTATGACTGGGCCCACGGCCAGTGTGATTCGATCGAGGGAATTACCCATTCCCTATGCTCGCTGGAATATGAGGATCATCGGCCGCTCTACGAGTGGTTTATCCGCGAGCTGGGCATCTTTGCCCCGCGCCAAATTGAATTTGCCCGCCTGAACCTTTCGTATACTGTCCTCAGCAAGCGGAAATTGCTGCGCCTGGTCAAAGAAGGATATGTGCGGGGTTGGGATGATCCGAGAATGCCGACGTTGCGCGGTTTGCGTCGACGCGGCTATACGCCGGAGGCGATCCGCGAGTTCATCGCCCGGATTGGCGTTTCTAAGACAAACAGCGTGGTGGATATTGGATTGCTCGAAGCCTGTCTGCGAGAGGATCTGAACAAGCGTGCCCTCCGTCGCTTGGCCGTGCTACGCCCGTTGAAGCTGGTGATTGATAATTATCCAGACGATCAGGTGGAGTACGTAGAAGCGCTTGACAATCCGGAAGACCCATCTGCCGGCGCGCGCCAGGTGCCGTTCTCCAAAGTGCTTTATATAGAGCAAGATGATTTCCGCGAGACGCCATCACCGAAGTATTATCGCCTCTATCCCGGCAACGAAGTGCGGTTGCGATATGCTTATATCGTCAAGTGCACCCATGTTGTCAAGGATGAGCAGGGACAGGTGGTAGAGGTCCACTGTACCTATGATCCCTCAACGCGCAGTGGCGAAGGCGCCGCGCGCAAGGTCAAAGCGACGATTCATTGGGTCTCTGCTGCCCATGCCGTTCCGGTGGAAGTCCGCCTTTACGATCGCTTGTTCTTGAAACCCAATCCGGATGATCTGGAAGAAGGCGAGGATTTCACGCAGTATATCAATCCCTCCTCGCTGGAAGTGCTCTATCCGTGCTACGCAGAACCATCTCTGGGTTCGGCACAGATTGGGGAAAAATTCCAGTTCGAGCGCTTGGGCTATTTTTGTTTGGATCCGGATAGCACGCCGCAACGCCCAGTGTTTAACCGCACGGTGACACTGAAGGATGAATGGGCGAAGATCGCGGCAAAAATGGAATCCGGCGCAGGGGCGTAAGCCTGTGCCGGACTCCTAACTTGGGCGATCAGCGTGTGCCGGGTGGGGCGGCGAAGATCAATTTCCAAACCCCATCACCGAGCGGTTGTACCCCAGAAGCGTAAGTAACTACATGGAACCAGGTGTGTCCCGGTGATAAGGGGAAGGGCGTACCATCCGGATAACGCAGGCGCAATGGGCGGGTGAGGCCGGTCTGACGCTCATATTCTTCGCTCACCATTGTCCAGCGCAGATCCTCATAGAGCAAGCCGTTGCGAATGACGATCGCTTTTCCTGCCGTTCCTGGTCCCATATTGAGGTCGATGATCGTCGAAGTACGGGGAACATGCTCGACGAAGAGGATGACGATGTTTTCAAACAAAACGGGGCGACCGGTCAGGCGATCGAGTGCCGGGGTGAATTGGCCAACCCGTTTCGGATCGCCGTAATCGTGATAGCGCCAGTATGCTTGCGCGGCATCATCGTATTTCCATTGTGCCTGGTTTAGCCAGGAATAGAAAACGTTGATCTGCCTGGCCGGTTTACCGCCCTGTGGTGCCTGACGGGTAAAAAGGTTGCCGGAATAGTCAACCGGGCGATTGGGATCACGATTGGCCTGCGCTAGGGCACGCATGGCGTCTACCGAAATGCCGGCCTGGTTCACATTGCCACTGGTATAGACATTGCGGCAAATATTCACATTCACTTCTTTTGCCTTGCTGGCGGCAATCAGGCAGCTATTGGAAAAGGCCGTGATGATCGGCACATAAGCCTCGCGGGCCGAGCGTACACCGCTGATACCCGCCGTAGCTTGGGATTCAAAATTTTGCAAAATACCTGTTGTGTTCAGGTTTACAGGCGAACTGGAATTCGGGATTAAGAGTCCCGCATCCTGATCCAGATTTGTAGTATCCACCCGAATTGCACTTATTTTCCCGGTTGTGTCGGTATCGCTATCCAGGTTTTCGGCAGCGCGGTTCGGTGTGGTGATTTGTAAGCCTTCAGGAACGTGGATCTGAATGGAATATTCTCCGGGAGACACGCTGAAGGCATAGTAGCCGTTTGCATCGGTAATCGTACTGGCCAGCACGTTCCCTTGTGTATCGAGCAAGTCTAACGCAATCCCTCCCAAGCCGGGCTCGCTCGGTTGCTGCACACCATCGCCGTTTTCATCCCACCATACGCGATTCCCCAGAATGATTTCGCCCTGGGCCGAGAAAGGTTCCTCCCGGCCTTGCGAAGAGAGATTCGGGATAGTGCGCGGAAAATCACCATAGAAGACGGCCAGGAAACGCGTCATCCCTTCGGTGATGTAGATCTCATAGACCTGCGCGGCAAAAGAGAGCCCGGTCTGTGGACGAACGCTGGGAGGAAAGTGGGAAAGCGAAATCAGCAAAGCCGGCAGGCTCAGCGTCTCGGGATCGCCAACCGGCAGCCCGGTGAGAGGGTTATAACCCGGTGGGAATTGATCGAGATTGGGTCCCAGAGATTGGGGCGAAAGATCTACCCATGGAGTGGGCGTTGGACTGGCAGGAAGCGCAGTCGCCGTGAAGGTGGGCTGTGGGGGTAACGGCGTGGGCGTGGAAGTTGAAGTAGGAAGACCGGGCGGTGCTGTGATCGCAATCGAAGGAAAATCCTCGCCCTTTGGCGAAGTGGCCGGCGCACAGGCAATTAGAAGGAAAAGCGGGACGAGCAAGAATTTTCGAGACACAAGCCCTCCAGTTTATGTTTGATTAAACATTTTGTTAATAAAGTACACTCTGTATGTATTATACTTTCGATCCCCTCCAAAAAACATTGCAAGAACGAAATTTCCAGATTCTGAGCTCCAAAACTGTTGCTTGGATGTTCCCAAGAATGACCGTAGCAAGGCAGCATGTTGAAAGAAGAGCACTTCTTGCTTTCCACTGCTCATGGGGTGTCAAGCATCACCATCCGGGCAAGGCAACGCGATCTTTCATCGTCCTGCGAAAAACGATCACGATGAATTACGTCGCCGGACAAATCTCCTCAGACCGATTCATCTAGTATATAACACAGAAGGCACAGCAGATCGATCGCGCCGTCTGAAAGACGGTCACAAAGCAAGGAACCGCTGTGCCCGATGGGGGTGGTCCGAAGAGTTGACCGGTCCGAAAGGGCCGCATTCTGCTAGATTGGGCACTCCGAACTACCCAAGAAAGGTGGTTGTATGGTAGAAAAAACGTGTATGCCGGCATTGACGTATTCCAAGCCATGCTCCGTATTTATCCGTGTGCCATTGAATTGCGCCCATGCGGCGAGACGTGGTTTTTGCAGTGGAGATGGCTTTTGCTGCCGACTCAATCTTGCATTTGCTCATCTTCCTGATAAACTTGGACTTGGGAGGAACTATGAATTCGGTTGAACGTCTGAGACGCGCTCTGCAAGGAGAATCGGTCAACCCGCCGTTGCGTGCCTTGTGGCGTCATTTCCCGGTAGACGATCAGGATCCGCAACGATTGGCCACCGCTACGCTCGCCTGGCAGCGCACCTTTGGCTGGGATCTGGTCAAGGTCACGCCGGCCTCTTCGTTTTGCCTGAAGGATTGGGGCGCACAGGATCGCTGGCAAGGCGATCCGGAAGGGACACGTGAGTATGTGCATTTCGTTATCCGGGAACCTGGCGATTGGGAGCGTCTGCCGCGCTTGAACCCCGGCGAAAGAGAAGCACCCCATCTCCATGCGCAACTGTTGGTTTTACGTCAATTGCGTCAGGAATTAGGCGGGAAGGTGCCGATCCTGCAAACAATTTTCAGCCCTCTGGCGCAGGCGAAAAACCTGGCCGGCGCGGAGCGACTGCTGGTGCATTTGCGGCGCTTTCCGGAAGCGGTGCTTAGGGGACTCGAAACGATCGCTTGGACCACCCAGCGTTTCGTAGAAGCCTGTCTGGAAGAAGGGATAGATGGCGTGTTTTACGCCGTCCAGCATGCTCAGGCTTCCCTACTGAGCGAGGCAGAATATTACACCTTTGGCCGCCCCTTCGATCTGCAAATTCTGGAGGCGGCACGGCCATTGTGGTGTAACATGCTCCATCTCCACGGGCAGGAAGTTTACGCCGATCTCTTTTATGATTACCCGGTGCAGATCCTTAATTGGCACGATCGGGAGACGGCTCCCTCGCTGGCTGAGGCCGCGCGGCACTTTAGAGGCTTGCTCTGCGGCGGCATCGGACGCGAAACGCTCGTTTACGGCACTCCGCCGGAGGTCCTGGAAGAGGCGCGCCAAGCCTCTGCCCAAATGGGCGGGCAACGCCTGATCCTAAGCACTGGCTGCGTGGTTCCGATCCTTGCGCCGTTTGGTAATCTAATGATTCTGGCTCAGTTTCAGGCCTGAGCACGTTCAGAGCTGAACAGCATAAGGTAGAGGACGTCCTTCTAAGCCGGCAAGCAAGTTTTCGCAGGCCATTTCGGCCATGCGCCGACGGGTGCCCCAGGTGGCCGAGCCGATGTGAGGCACGATCAGGCAGTTCGGCAAATGGTAAAGCGGATGATCGGGCGGGAGCGGTTCCGGATCGGTGACATCCAGGGCAGCACCGCCGATCCAGCCTTCGCGCAGGGCACGGACAAGCGCTTCGGTGACCACAACCGGGCCGCGAGCGACGTTGATCAGGATGGCCTGGCGTTTCATGCGTTGTAGGGCGCGCTCGTCAATCAGGCCGCGCGTTTCGGAGGTGAGCGGACAATGTAGGCTGAGGATATCGCTCGCTTCGAGCAGGGTATCGAACGGGACGCGGCGGGCCGCACAAGCGCTTTCGATTTCGGGGTGCGTGTGAGGGGATGTGTAGATGAGTTCCATCCCGAAAGCGCGAGCACGTTGCGCTACGGCCTGTCCGATCTTGCCCATGCCGAGAATGCCAAGCGTAGCGCCTTTCAAATCCATTCCTAGCCAGCCGGTGGGCGACCAGGTTTTCCACTTCCCATCACGAGCATCGGCCGCGGCTTGATGCAGGCGACGGGCGGCGCTAAGGATCAGCGCCAGCGTCAGGTCGGCAGTGGCGTCCGTCAAGGCACCGGGGGTATTGCCCACGGCAATGCCGCGTGCTCGGCAAGCGCGCAGATCGATGTTATCTACTCCCACTGCCATGTTGCTGACCACCCTTAAACGGGGGGCGCGGCTCAGCAATGTTTCATCCACCCGATCGGTGAGTAGGGTGAACAGTCCCTCCGCCTCGGGGAGGTAGTCGAGTAGGGCAGAGGGGAACCCAAGGGCATTTTCCGGGCCGACGATCAAACGCACGCGCCCTTCTAAGGGCCTTAGCCATTCAGCGGGGAGAGGGTGAGTGAGAAGGACGAGCGGAAGCATAGGCAATGGGTTCAGTGATTGAATTGGTTTGATCACGTGATCGCGTGCTCAAGTATACTCTAATAGTAGATCATCACGTTATTCAGAGTGGAGTTCAGAGATGGGAGTTGGAGATTGAGAGGAAGAGCAAATCTTTGAATTGAGCTGCGGTTGAAAAGGGAGTTGCTGGTTTGACTCAAAGAAAACGAACAACCCTGAATAGCGTCTCTATTTTGCACGCTTTTCCATCAGCAGGGGCAAATACGTACTCATGATTTCCTGAAAGTCCTTTCACCGCAAAAGCACTTGATGTACACAAATGATTTCGACTTTCGAGATCCAAATATTGGTGGCAGGATCGCGCGATTTTTCATAATGCACTCCATGATTTAGTTTTTTGTGAAGAAAAATGGTTTTCGTAGTAGACTCGTTCATATTTCCGTGACATCCGTGTTTGTCTGTATCCTAGGATCAAGTCTATGTAGCAAGACATGGTTTTTTTGCAATGGAGTCACCCATGGTAAAATTTGCATCAAACCCTTGCATACTCCTCCTTGTAGGACAACTGCTTGCAGTTATCTTTATTTCTGTCACAGTCCATCGTCCGCCGTCTTCTTGAAACGAGTCTCGTATGTCCAACCTGATCGGTCAAACCATCGGAGGCTGCGACATCCTGGAGCGGCTCGGCGAAGGCGGCATGGCAACCGTCTATAAGGCCTATAACACGTACTTAGAGCGCGACGTCGCCACGAAGATCATCAAGAGTGCTTAACCGGAATGCATTCTGAAACGCTTTAATCCCCCAAGCGAGGAAAGATGCGCTTAATAAATAAGGAGCTCCAGGGCCTTGCTTTCCTGAAATCCCACTTTCCACTTTTGGGTGCATTGGTTTTGAGTTTTCCTGTTCTTTTCTGGAACGCTCTGCGGTACAGTGCCCCGATGGGGTACGCGGGCATGTTCAGCCTGATGGCGGAATTAATCGCAAATGCTAGTTTTCGTTTGCCTTTGGAAGTGCCATATTATGGGCCAGGGGGTATTCCTTTTGCCTATCCTCCTTTGGGATTGTATGCATTTGCTCTTCTAATAACAATAACTGGAAAGACTTTTATTCTTCTTCGGTTCCTTCCACCATTCCTCACGTGGATGGCGCTCATCCCTTATTACTTTCTGGTCCTTGAAATTTCTCGTTCCAAGGTGGCCGGATTTGCAGCTACCTTCCTAGCAGGGATTTCAATACCTTTGCACATTCCACATGCCTGGGCAGCAGGAATTGTACGAGCTCCGGCTTTTTTCCTCAGCTTGTGCGCCATTGTGTTTTTCATTCTGAGCGAAGAAGGTGAGAAAGCGCGGTGGACGATTTTGAGCGGAATAGCATTTGGCGCCACGATCCTGACTCACCTTAGTTATGCTCTTTTTACTGCAATTTGGATATTTTTTTGGAGCCTCTCTAGGTTCTGGTCTCCAAAAACCTGGTTAAAATTGCTTCAAGTGGGCTTGATCGGCTTCCTAACCGCTGCACCATGGATTGCCCTTATGCTTTACCGCTATAGCTTTTCGGTATTTGGTGGCGCGATTCGTTCTCATGGGAATCTTGTCCCAGTTTACTCTGTCCAGATTATACATCAGCTGATCTCACAGGCATGGCTCAACCTTCAGCTTGTTTGGGATGACAAAGTATTGAGTTTCTTTGCAGTTGTTGGACTGACAAGGCAAATTGTTAAGCGGAATTTATCTTTACTATTTACTGTTGCAGGATTGTTACTCCTTCTCGGGGAAGATGAGCAGCGTTTTATTTTCACGATAACATATCTCCTAGCAGGGATTGGCATTGGCCAGGCCGTTAGCATCCTGCTTGGTGACTCGAAAAAAGATCATCAAATAGGCTTGGGACTGGTAATCACGATCGGACTTGGCCTTATCCTTTACTCAGCAAACCTCTCTATAAAGTACCTTAACCGTTTATTGCCGAGATTGACAAGA
>DAOUBG010000019.1:0-83336 GCA_034432895.1 Anaerolineales bacterium | reverse complement strand
GGCGACCCGCGCTTCGTCCGCCCGGCCTGGGGCGAGCCAGGCGACTACCACCTGCAGGCCGGCAGTCCGGCCCTCGGCTCAGGGACAACGGAAAACGCCCCGACTCTGGACCTGGAGGGCCATCCGCGTCACACCCCGCCAGATCTCGGCGCCTACGAACACTAAGGAACTGCTTGTGACCATCCTTTTGAAGGGCTAACTGCAAAACAGGAAAACTACCCCGTTTGATATAATATCCAAAACGCTCGGGCATTGCCCAGGCAAATCCTTAATTCCTCCCCACGCAAAACATTCCAAGCTCAGAATCTCTGTTAAAATAGCTCCGGTTCTTTGTAGTGATATTCCACCTCTATCTGCGGGCTTTCCCATAAAAGAGGCTCGAAGCGGCATCTAAAATCAAACCGACTTCCGAAACGCTGGCTCCAAAATGGACGAAAGAGAAATCGTGATCAACCTACACATGCACACCCGCTACTCGGATGGCAGCGGGACGCATCGCGAGATTGCCGAGGCCGGCCTGGATTGTGGCCTGGATGTCGTGATCGTCACCGATCACAACGTATACGTTCAGGGAGTGGAAGGCTATTACCGGCGTGGGCAACGGCGTCTGTTGCTTTTGGTGGGCGAAGAAGTGCACGATCGCTGCCGCCTGCCGCAGAAGAACCACCTGTTGGTCTTTGGGCTTTCTCAAAGCATGAGCGATTATGCCACTGATCCGCAACAACTCATCACGCAGGTGCGGCGCGAGGGAGGGCTTTCGTTCATCGCTCATCCGATCGATCCGCCCGCACCGGCGGTGAACGAAACCGATATTTCCTGGGTCAATTGGGAAGTGAACGGTTACACCGGCCTTGAACTTTGGAATGCTTTCAGCGAATTTAAAACCCTGATCAAGAGCAAACTCCATGCCGCCTTCTATGCCTTTTTCCCCCACCTCATCGCCCGCGGCCCTCTGAGCGAAACACTGCAAAAATGGGATGAACTGCTCTTAAGCGGGAAACGCGCCGTCGCTATCGGCGGTTCCGATGCCCACGCGTTGGAATACCATATCGGCCCTTTCCGCAAGTTCGTTTTCCCGTATCGCTTTCATTTCTCAACCGTCAACACGCACTTGCTCCTTTCGCAGCCCCTCAGCGGTGACCTGGTGACGGACAAGCGGCTGATTTACGAGGCGCTGGCCACGGGGCGCGGTTGGATCGGTTACGATCTGGCCGGCAGCACGCGCGGTTTCCGTTTTGTGGCGCAAGGCAAAGAGCAAACCATCACCATGGGGGGAGAAATGGCACTCAACGGCGGCATGACGCTCCAAGCGCGTTTGCCGGCAGTTGCCGAAATCCGTCTGATCCGCAACGGCGAAACATTGCGCACCTGGAAAAATCAATACACCTGCGCCCATATTGTCACCGAACCGGGCATTTATCGCCTGGAAGCCTACCGCACCTACCGTGGACGAAAACGCGGCTGGATCTTCAGCAACCCGATCTACTTGCGCTGAAGCATCTGCTTCCCCAAGGCTTTTGCACATTCCACAGCTCCGTTGCTTCGGGTCCTAGCCGGCAGCGAGCAAGCGATGCACAACAGCAGCAGGTTTGCTCAAGACAGGCAACCGATCATTCCCCGGAAATCGGAAGATAACGCATAAGCATCTTTTGATTGTAAGACGCAACCGGTTCCAGACGGCCGATGAATTGCCCTTTATACGGGATATCTTCCAAAATCGCCGGATTGGCAAACACATAGTCCAGCCCCATTTTTTCAAGATATTCTCCAGCTCGCCCATTCTTTAGAGCCTCAAAATACGCTGCACTATTGATCAGCCCGTCCATATTGACGATTGTTCGACCGCGGATGAAATAGCCCACATTCCCGCCGCCGGTCATACCGATCAGCGCTCCATTTTCGGTGTTCGCTTCCAAAAAAGCAGCCACATCCATGTAAGGGGGACTCGCAGCCACTCCGGCATGTGGCATAGTTACGATCACCCGATGGAGAAAGCGCCATCCCATCAGCCCACAAATCAGCAATGCCAAGATGGATAAAGCCCACTTTCCCCACATGCTTTCCCAAATTCGGTGCAAAACGATCTCCGCCACAAGCGCAAAAAGCAGCACAAGCGTGAGCATTTGGGGAGCCCAATACCATTCTTTGACCGAAGCATAGCCGGTCACATTGTAAGATAAAACGTGCAGGAAACCACCGGCAATTAGCGGTGGAAGGCTCAGGCGAACGAGCCCCTGCGCAGCCCGGCGACGACTCAAAAAGAAGGTGATCAGAATGCCGAAAAGCAATGCGCCGATCCATGCTAAATACACTTCTTCATTCCCTATGCGCAGGCGGCGTGCCAGGACCTCGCTCCATGTGCCCAAAAAGGATGTCAGCGGCGCCCAAGCATTGAAATCTCCCCAAGCATCGAAGCCGAGGAACGCAGGAAGGGACCGCGCCGGCCCACCATAGACGCGCCCCGGCAAGCTTCCCCACCAACGCTTGATCTGGCCGCTAACGGGCATAAAAGTGCCGAAGGCAAGTTTGTTCCACAACATATAGAGTATCAAAGGGATAGCCAGGGTGGCGAAAAAAGCCATTCCCTCCCGTAGCCACTCGCGCCAGCGCATAAGCAGCGCTTGCGACGGTTCCTGCGAAGAGGGCAAAGAGTGGGCAGGCACCCAAAGCCAAAGTAGAACGCGCCACACCCCGACAAAGAGCAGCACAAAGCCTGCATTCAGAAGAAGGGCACTCCGCGAAAATCCTGTAAACATACCCCCTTCGTACAACGCAAACATTCCTATGCCGACCAAAAGAGAAGCTAACCCGAGAGCAAAAAGAAGGCGAAGCGCATATTCCTGCAGCTCCACATCCCGTGGAGAACGATAAAGACCCAAAAAATAGTACAGCGGTGGGTGGATAAGAAGATTTAGAACGATCATCCCAAGAGCGAACTCACGATGGCTGTAATACTCTTGGACGCCAAGTCGCACAATGAGTCCTAAAGGCGGCGCCGCAACCAGTATCAATAAATCCGCAAGCAAAAGCACTCGGAGCGGCATCTCGCGGAATACCACCCACAAACCGATCAAGATTAGAAGAAAGATAGTATCCAGTCGGCTAAAAAGGACAAAAACGGCCAACATCCCTAAAAGGATGAGTTCTTTCAAGGCAAGGGGAGATAGCTTTCTGCGGCGCTCAAAGCGTTCCAAAAAGAGCAAGAGAAGCGCCAAGGAAAAGGCGGTGATACCGCTTTCCAACCCAAGCTGAATCAGCGAGGCATGAATATAGGGGTTAAAAACCCAGAATGCGGCTGCCACCATGGCTATTGGCTTTGATACCGCGCGCAAGAGCAGACGATAGATGAACACGCCGGTGGCCGCGTGTAGCCCCCCCATCACCACCAATAACACTCGAAGAGGGAAGATCCGATCAAAATGTGCCAGCGCAAAGATCGGAATGCAAATTAGCATCCACAAGGGATGAAATCCGTTTGTAGGGTTGATCCCATCAAAGGTCACACCCCGTCCCTCGGCAATATTTTGGGCTACCTTGAAGTAATAGTAAGCATCATCTCTATCGAACCAGCGATTCGGCAGGTTATAAGCATCCGAAGTGGCGGCGTAAATGTGGATCGACACCACCACACAAAACAATAAGAGCTCAAACCAGGAAAAGCGTTTCATTGGACATCCTCACGAAGGTGTATTTGGGCTGCATCAGGAAGTCCACAAGTAGCAGCATATCCCGATTGTATCGTAAAAATAGCTGCGTTCCCTGCAAAAAGTCCTTTCGGCACAGAAGGACACACCCCCTCAAAGTCTTTCAATTTTCGAGGCTCTATATGAAGTAGCAGGATTTTACAACAAAATCTTAGTGCTCTCTATCAGCATCGTGGTCAAAAGCCGTTTTGGTTGTAGATCCGTTTCACCCGTGATCTCCGCGTTTGTCTGTGCCCTATTGATCAAGCCTATATGGCAAGACGTGTTTTTTGCAGTGGAGCCGAGCTTCATCAGGGCTCAAACAGTTCCGGCGGAATCGGAGCAGGCACAAATTGCGGATAAAGCTGGTGCATCAAACTCATCAGTTGAAATGCGATCACCGGGTCAAAGGTATAGAATCCCTCGTATACCCGCTCTTCTCCGGGCAAACGCTCCGAGGGATATAGCTCTTCTGCCAAAAGACACATATGTAAACCCGGCCCGTAGGCAATCACGAACCAGTAATCCACCAGTCGCGTGTTGCTGGTATCGATCACCGTCGTGCGAGGTAATTCCGGCAAAGGTGTATCGCTTACGCCATATAACCAGAGGCCCTTAGCGGATTCGGCTATTTTCCTATAACGACCAACCTGGGGAACAAAGCGCGAAAAGTATTGGAAAGAGACATGAAGATCGGCCACTTGCGGATTTTGGATGACGAAATCTTCGATCAGATGGCTGATTTCGATCATCCCTCTGACTGTAAAAACATAGCGAAAATTCAAATTTTGCAAGTCTTTGGTGTCAATATGCTGCAGAATCTCTTCTGCACGCGGCGAAAAGCGCGGCAGAATCAGGTAGTAGAAACGTTCCAGGGGATGTGCAGGCATTTTTTCCTCCTTTCGCTCAATGAGCACTCAAAAACGGCAATCCATCGATCAATGCCTTCAGGAAATCTTGGGGACATTCCTCCTGCGGTAGATGACCACAGTTTTCAAAAATCACCAGGCGACTGTTGGGCAACTCTTGGGATAAACGCACGGATTGTTCGGTCGGCACGATACGGTCGTCATCACCGCTCATCACCAAAACGGGCACGGTAATTTCGCTCAGGCGTTTGGCCAGATCACTCTCGCGGCTGGAAAGCGTGAATTCCCACAAAGCACGATCCCAATTTTCGGCACGCAACGGTTTGCGATACCCTTCCCAGGTCTCCGCATCAATTTTATCGGGATCGTGCCAAGCTTGCCGAATCAATTCATTGCCATCCGTGGCAATTCGGCGCACCAACAAAGGACCCAGATGGCGCATTTGTGGCGTCTGGAGCAAAGGCCGAATCCAGGCCGGAGCTCCTCCTTCCAAGTAAACGGCCGCATCCACCGCAACCACCGCCCGAACGCGCTCTGGCCGGGCTAGCGCTGCTCGGAGGGCCACCGTTCCACCGGCTGAATTCCCAACCAAAATGGCACGCTTAATGCCTAGGCTATCCATTAGGCCAAATAGCAGTTCAATCTGAGCATCCGGGCTATACGGATTCACCCCTTTCCAGCTCAAAGGGCGTTCGGTCAGGCCGAAAGCCGGGCGATCGTAGGCGATTGCGGTACCGTAGCGGCTCAATTCAGGCATTACCCTGTGCCAGGTAAACACACTGGCGCCAAAACCATGCAGTAGTACGAAAACCGGTTCTCCCTGGCCGGCCATCTTATAGTGCACCTCCAGCCCATCGACGGTGATAAAACGGCTATCCCCATCGGCCAATTGACGCGGCGGGAGAGTGTTCTCCAACGGTGGGATAGGAACGAGCAGAGGCCCCACCAGGATCAACGCTAAAGTCAACAAACCGGCCAGGAGAAGGCGCTTCGAACGACTCATACAAACATCCTCCAAATTACGTCGCTCAGCTTGATATGCCGCGCAATCAGAACATCCTTCACGAGAATATTTCTGCTATCTTCTGCTGCCGATAATCAAAAATCTGGTTCAACCTTCGTTTGACGAACAAAGCATGGATCAGACGCCCTAGAAATCCAAAAGGCAAAGCATAGGTGACATGGTCGGTCATGCGCACACCGGAGGCCGCCGTTTCAAAGCAATGCTCGTGAACCCAAAGCCGATAGGGGCCAAGGCGCTGCTCATCAATGAAACGATGCTTTTCTTCCACGTGCGTGATCTGCGTCAACCAACGCACGCGCCAGCCAGGCACGATCATCACACAATATTCGATAATTTGACCGGCGTACATCGGTTCATCGCCTCCATGGACAAAAGCAAAATCCATGTCTGGGGGCGTCACTTCGTTCAGATTGCGAGGATCGGCAAAGAATCGCCAAACCGTGTCTATATCTGCAGGGATCATTTGGACCCTTTTTAGATAATACACCATACATCGCCTCTTAACGACTATGCTGTGCCCGGGCAAAAGCCTGCAAAACCCTTTGGCGAGCCATATCGTGATCGACGATGGGCCACGGATAATCACGCCCAAGGTGGCATCCTACACGGCGTTGCACATCGATTGGCATTTTCCATGGTTGATGAATGTACTCATCGGGCACGTTTTGCAGATCTGGCAACCAGCGCCGAATGAACTTTCCTTGCGGGTCGAATTTTTTGCTTTGCACCACCGGATTGAAGATGCGAAAGTAAGGTGCGGCATCGGTCCCAACTCCGGCCGTCCATTGCCAGCCGCCGTTGTTGGCAGCGGGATCGCCATCTACCAGCTGTTGCATGAACCAGCACTCGCCCCAGCGCCAATCAACGAGCAAATCTTTGACCAAGAACGAGGCGACGATCATGCGAGCGCGGTTGTGCATCCAACCAATGGTCGAGAGCTGACGCATGGCCGCGTCTACCACCGGATAGCCTGTTTGACCTGCTTTCCAGGCAGCAAAGTCCTCCGCCTTGTTCAGCCAAGCAATGCCTTCGTATTCCCGACGAAAACTACGCTTGAGCACATGGGGAAAGTGATATAAAATGCTGACATAGAACTCACGCCAAATTAGCTCACTCAACCAGGTTTCTGCGCCCTTTCCCCCACCCTCATGCCCGGCTTCCAAAGCCGCCACAACCGCTTGGCGAGCAGAAAGCATCCCGAAACGCAGATAAGGCGAAAGTCCCGAAGTGCCGTCGATATCCAAGCGATCTCGATGTTCGGCATACCGGGCAATCGGTCCTGAGAGGAAACGCTCTAGACGGCGTTGGGCTTCGGCCTCCCCAGGCGGGAATTCTGCGAGGGGCTTGAAGGGCGGCAAAGCCAACGTTTGTACGTTTGGTGGAGTCAAGATTCGTTCGGGAGCCGGCAAAAGATCGGCAGCAGTGGGCAAAGGCTGGGCCAACCAGGCCTTTTTGAAAGGCGTGAAAATGGTATACGGTGTCCCATCGACCTCTCGGACCTCTTCCGGATGACGGAAAGTTGGGCCTCCAACCAGCTTAAGTGGAAGAACAGCGGCAATCTTGGCATCACGAGAACGGGCAAAGGGAGAGAAATCGGCTTCTGCATAAATAGCCTGAGCGCCGGTCTCGTTCAACAGCTGCTGAAGCTCTACAAGAGGATCGCCATATCGTATCACCAGGTAGGTTCCCCGACGACGCAGCTCGGCATCTAACGCCGACAAGCCACCTAACAAAAAATCTCGGCGCTTCGGTGCAATCTTCCCCCCATTCAGCAAGGACTGATCGAGAATAAAGCAAGGGATCACCCTATCCGCGTTCTGGATAGCAGCATGCAAAGCAAGGTTATCGCTCAGGCGCAGATCGCGGCGTAGCCACCAGATGACGATCCTCATATCACTTCACTTTCCTTCCTCAGCCCAATAGCAATCGGATGATTATAGATTTTCTTCCACACAAAGACGCTTAACCCACCCATCACCAAGGCACCGAAAACACCAGGTGCATAAGTTCCTGCGCGGGCAATTAGCGCACCTCCAAGGATCGGCGCCAATATGCGAGTGAAGCTATCCAATGCAGAGGAAAACCCAAGAATCCCTCCGATCTCTTCCGGACGAACTGCTTTGGTCAATGCAGAAGACAGGATGGTGTTCAACATGCCTCCTGCAAACGCAATGGGAGCGAGCAACACCAACAACCAGAACACCGAAGGTGCCCAAGCCCAACCGAGCAAAGAAAATGCCATTAACATTACCCCTGCAGTAATAAGCAAATCATCTCGATAGCGCTCAACCAACTTGCCAACCATATATCCTTGCACAAGGACTGCGAGCAGGCCAACATATGTCAGGATGAAACCGGTATCACGCGCTGAGAGATTGAAACGGCGCAAAGCATATAGCGAGAAAATGGTCTGGAACATGGAAAAAGCCAAGCCGAAAAACAAGCGGGCGATCAGCAACGGACCGCTATATGGCCGGCGCAGCGCTACCAAAAGCGCCTGCAACGTGATCGGGGGGCGATTTGTGCTTCGCCAATTAGCCCGCTGCTTGAGAGAAAGAGATTCCGGCAACCAGAAATAAATCATTGCCAAATTGATCAGTGTCAAGCCCATCGCACTCCAAGCCGGAACGGAATACCCTCCTTGTGAAAGCAATCCACCCGCTGCCGGCCCGATGATGAAGCCGAGCCCAAAAGCGGCGCCGATCAGCCCTAGACCTCGAGCGCGGTTTTTCTCATCGGTCACATCCGTAATATAAGCCTGGGCCACGCTCAGGTTACCGCCGGTCAGTCCATCGAGCATACGGCTGAGGAAAAGCACCAGGATCACGAAAGCGTTTGCGGATTGGGGAGCAAAAGTGCGCGCCAAGAAATGGCCGATCGGATCGGCCAGCGCCAGCAGCAAGAAACCGAACGAAGTGCCGGCCACCGAGATGAACAACAAGGGACGGCGTCCATAGCGATCCGAAAGCCTTCCCAAAATCGGAGCACCGATCAGCTGCATCGCTGCATAAGAAGCGACAAGCAGCCCGCTAACGGTATCCCCGGCGCCGTATTTATCTGCGTAATACGGCAAAAGAGGCAGTATCAGGCTAAAACCTAAAAGGTCTATGAAAACAATCAGCCAAATTGCAAAGAGTGGGCGGTTTTTCATCTCGAACTCCTTTCCGATATATTGAAATTCAAAAGTCGACCTTTCCAGCGAGCGCGCCGGGTCAGAATTTGGAACATGGAATAAAAGGCCAGCACAAGACCGGTCATGAGCACAAGCGGATACGTGATCACTGCGCGGTGGCGCAATCCAGTCATATGCGCTACCATCCCCCAGATAAAAAGGGCAAGCAGGATGCTAAGCACGGCCAGCCAGGGAGAAGCCGGCCACCCAGCCAACAGACTCCCCGGCAACAACACCCAGGGGCTCAGAAAAACCATCCCCAACCACAACCACACGAAGAGATATACGCTCACCTGTTGACCAAAGACCGCAAAGAGATTCTTCCCGAACCCGTTTGCAACCTCCACAGAAGCGTGATACATGCGACAGGAAACGAACCCTACTCCAGGCAAAAGTTGCACCCGAAAATCGGCCTGCATCGTACGACGGGCCAATGCCATATCTTCCACGATTTCTGCCCGTACGGCCTTATGACCACCAACAGCCCAATACACTTGGCGCCGCCAGAGCATGAACTGTCCGATGGCCACCGAAAGCGAAGGCAGAAGGCGCGACCGCATCAGCCAAAGCGGAAAATGACTAAAAAGTGCCCAGGGAAGGATTGGCACGGCCAAATCTTCAACCAAACTGCCGGTCACCTGCTGTGGCAACAGGGAAAGCAGATCGATGGACTTGGTTTGCATCGTCGCTACCGCAGTGCGGAGAACATGCGGCTCACACCAGGTATCGGCATCCACAAACAGCAACAGCGAAAAGCGCTCCGGAAGGCTTTCGACCAATTGTTGACAGGCCCAATTTTTGCCCAACCATCCGTCCGGCAGCGGCGCGCCAACCAAAACATGCAGGCGAGAATCTTGGGCCGCCAGATCGCGCAAAATGGAGAGCGTTTCATCGCTCGAAGCATCATCCAGAGCCCAAACTTGAAAATCCGGGTAATCCTGCGCCAGAAGGGAACCAATACAACGCCGAATGTTGCGAGCCTCATCCCGTGCTGGAACGAGCACGGCTACCGGTGGTCACTCCGCCGCGCGATCCGCATCTTTTAGACGCGGCAAAAGCAGCCAGTTGAGCAACGTGTTGCCGAGAATTACGAGCAGATAGATCAACATCCCGATCTGCTCACCGACCAAGGAAAAGGAGGCCATCAACCACTCAGGCATGGGGTTCCGCTTCCCGATATGGCGGCCAGATCAACGTGTGACGATAGCCGCTCCAGATCACGAGCACACTGAAGAGCCACAAAATCAGGGCTTCCGCGCCCCAGCGTCCAAGTATGAGAACCGGCAAAAGAGCCAGGGCACTTAGAAGCAACACCCAACCTTCTCGCCAGCGCAGGCCGAGCGTTCCAATGGTCAAGATCGGTCCTATCACCAGTGGCGCTTGCCAAAGCGTTATTCCGGTCCAAACAGCCAGCAATGTCATCATGGCCTTCCCTCCGCGCCCGCGCAGGAACGGTGAAAAACGATGCCCCAAGACGGGAGCCATGGTCACGGTCACCAGCGACCAGCCTGACCATCCCCATTCCCACCGCGCAAGGGCTACGGGCAGAAATCCTTTGGCAAAATCGAGCAGGGCTACCGGAATTCCCAACCGCCAGCCCCCCACCTTCCAGGCATTCGTGGCGCCGGGGTTGCCATCTCCCACCGTGCGGGGATCCAATTCGGCAATCTTGCCCAGCCAAATCGAAAAAGGCAAGCTACCCAGCAGGAAAGCAAAGAGGATCCAAAACCACTTTTCAAGCATTTAGATTGCTCCTTTTCCGCAAGGCACAAAATATGTCTTTCAGACGATCGCGGCTCTCTTCTGCCAAGGCAAGCGTGATGCCAAAACCGATCAGCACATTGGTCATTAGAAAAAAGACCGCCTCTTCAAGCGGCAGGCCGCCGGGCAAATGCAAACCCAGGCTCTGCGCTGCACCGATCGTCCAGATGCCGATCCGTATGGCCAGCGTATCGGCGATCCAGAGAAAGACCGTCGGAACAAGGATGATCATCGCTACCAATCGACGGTAGCGCCAAAGAATATCGGCGCCAAAGGCCATCTGCACCGCGATTGGCGGCAAGGCCCAAACCAAGATCAAAGAAAGATAGGTTGCCGGAAGCACCTGTTGAAAGAGCAGCCAAAGCGTGGGCAGCCAAAGCAACCCTAGAAGGACTACCATGCTCCTCCGAACGCCGACCCTCGGTTCCCATTGCGGCGCTCTCGAAAGACGAGGCATCAGCCACAAGGCCCAAAGGCCGGTCAGAATTGTCTGCAACACGAAAAAGATATATTCTTCGATCGGCACCCAACCGAGCGTAATTCCGGTCACCAGGGTAGGCTCATACCACCACACCCGCGTTGCTACCAGATAGTTATCCCAAAGAGTCGTATAAAGAACGGCAATCAAAACGTGCAACAAGACCACTGAAAGTGGAGGTAGGTTGGATAATTCTTTGGGGAAGCGCACGCCACGACGGCGATCCCAATCCAGAGCTAGGCACAAGAGCAAAATGGGGATCAGCAAGAAACGGAGTAAAAAGCCAAAGTAGGTCATGCTCTTCGGTAGACCTCCATTTCCACGCCGGGGTAAGGCTCTAGTGCAGCGCTCATCTTCGGAGTTACCTCGGGGTCAGCGAGAGAGAAATCAAAGGTTTGCAGCAAGCGCGCCAGCACCAAACGCACTTCCAACTGAGCAAAAGAGCCGCCAATACAATTGCGCGGTCCACCTCCGAACGGCACGTAAGTAAAGGGCTTAGGATGAAAATCATCAGTCCAGCGTTCAGGGCGAAACGCCGTTGCATCTTCCCACCAAGAAGGATGTCGTTGTACGAGATAGTAGCTGAGCATCACCCGCGTACCGGTCGGGATCAGGTATCCATCCAGCTCTACATCACGCGCCACAAAGCGATTGCCCACATGAATCGGAGGGTAGAGACGCAGACTTTCTTTCACCACTTGATCGAGGGCTTTCAATTGCTCCACATTTTCAGGATCGGGTGGGACTGTTCCAAGCACCCCTCGTACCTCGTCTGTGACACACTCCAGCCATTCGGGATGACGCCCCATCAGATAGAGCGACCAAGCTAACAGTGCAGTACTGGTATCGTGGCCGGCGATCAACATGGTCATCATCTGATCGTGGATAAGATCGTCATCATCCAACGCCTGGATCAAATGGGTCAACATATCATCCGGAGGATTGGGCTCGCGGCGACGCCGCTTGATGAGATCGTAAAAGTGAGCGTCGAGTACACGCACATCTTTCGGCGGCTCAGAAGGCCCGAAGAAAATCCACAGGCCGGGGTTGATATAATCCAGCGCGCTCATGAGCGGTTTCCAAATCTGCGCCAGGTGAGGCCACAGATTGTGACCAAAATACACCCGCTCAAAGATCACCAGCGCTACTTTGCGCATTTCGACAAACATATCGTACCGTTTGCCACTTTCCCACCCTGATGTCAGTGCATCCACTTCACGCCAAAGCTCGGTAGAACGGGGAGCAAAATGTCTGCGAGAATTGCTCAAGGTCATGATGGACCGTAAGCGATCGTGGAACTCCCCATCGGTAACCAGCACACCGCGGCGCAGCAAGCGCGTCACCGGATCTCCTTCCGGGCGCCAGAGAAACGCATCACGCTTTTCAACCAGTGCCTGACGCAAACCAACCGGGCTGGCTACGACAACAGGGCGAAAGCTTCCCAAGGGGATCTGAAACACATCCCCTACTTCGCGATGTACCAGCTCCAGCACAGGCAAAATTCTGCCAAAGCCATGTCGCAAAGCGCTCAAAGCCATCAACGCGCTGCGAGGGCTGATTGAAGAGGCTAAAGGTGGGCTCTGTCCACTCATACATGTTCTCCAGTGATTAGAAAGTCCACAACCTTCGCGGAAGAGACAACACCCGGCAGGCCGGCCCCCGGATGGGTCCCTGCACCCACAAAGTAGAGGTTTTCAATATCCTCTGAGCGATTGTGTGGACGGAACCAGGCCGATTGCCAGAGCGTGGGTTGAATGGAAAAGCCTGTGCCCAGATACGTATTGAGATTTCCGGCAAAATGGCGTGGATCGATCATGTGCAACGTCACAATATGTTTGCGTAGATCGGGCAAATAGTGTTCTTCGAGGAAAGAAAGGATCGCCTCGCGGTATTTTTCGGCTTGCTCTTCCCAGGCGATCGGCGCCCCAAGATGAGGCACCGGAGAAAGAACATAAAAGGCATCATGCCCAGGCGGTGCCAGCGAGGGGTCTGTGATCGTGGGCATGTGTAGATAAAGTGAAAAATCCGAGGACAAGGTGCGAGCGGCAAAAATCTCTGAAATCAGCTCTTTATAGCGCTCTCCTAGAATAATGTTGTGATGGGCAAGCTGAGTCTCACGGTACTGTCGATCTGTTCCAAAGTAAATGACCACCAGAGACATACTGTACTGGGTCAAATGCCGATAGCGCAAATCCGAATTGCGGAAACTGCGATGCTCCGGTCGGATCATCTTCATGTAAGTGAACGGCACATCGGCATTCGAAACCACGTGATCTGCCGGCACCTCGCGCCCATCCTTCAAGCGCACAGCTACCGCACGGCGATCACGCACCAAAATTTCATCGACTTCTGCGTTATAGTGAATATGACCGCCCAATTCCTCCAATAGACGCACCAGCGCGTTCATCAACGCTCCTGTGCCACCACGGGCATACCAAACACCCCATTCCCGTTCCAGATAGTGGATCATGGCGTAAATGGACGAAGCAACAAACGGATTGCCTCCGATCAGCAACGGGTGAAAGGTAAAACACCGGCGCAGGAATTCATCTTGGATGAATTGGGATACATAGCCATACACGGAGCGATAAGACTGCAAACGGATCAAATCCGGCGCTACGCGCAACATATCGGTGAAATAGAGAAACGGCTTATCGGCCAGCTCGACAAATCCTTTTTGGAAAATTGCTTTCGTCGTTCCGAGAAATCGGCGATAGCCCTCTTTATCGGCCGGATTCCAGCGATCGATTTGCTGTTCCACGTATTCCAAATCGGCGTTATATTCAAAATAGCGCCCTTTCGGATCGAAAATTCGATAGAACGGCTCGATCGGGATGAAGTCCACATACTCTTCGCGCTTGCGGCCTGAGATCGCAAAGAGCTCATCGAAGAGGAAGGGCGCAGTAATTACGGTCGGCCCCCCATCGAAAACGAACCCATCCTGCCGAATGGCATAGGCACGGCCGCCCGGAGCATCCAGTTTTTCAAAAACATCCACTTGATAGCCACGGGAGGCCAAGCGCACGGCGATGGCCAATCCACCAAAGCCACTTCCAATTACAACAACTCGATTCTGCATCTTCTTTACCTCAAACGTTATTTTCCGCGGCGAAGAAGTTGGCGACGATATGCATTGGAATAAGCTCGCCACCATATGCCAGGTAAACGTCGCATCTTATCGCGCACGTGTGCACGGCAGCTGAAAACATCGTAATTATGAAATTCAATATCATCCAGAATAGCACAATACAACTCTGCTGCTGCAGCAACAGCAAAGCGACCATCGATATGCAAATACCCAATACCCGGGAGCGCTTCCTGATAGAGTCGCCTGGCACGAGCAATTTGAAAGCGCATAAATGCCCGCCAACGCTCGTCTACCTCTCCCTTTTCTATGTCTGCCTCTGTTAATCCAAATTCCTCCAGTTCTCTCAAGGGGAGATACAATCGACCACGCCGCCAATCCTCGCCGACATCACGCAGGATATTGGTAATCTGCAGGGCAACTCCTAGCTTGATAGCATATCCCACCGCCTCCAGGCTGTTATATCCGATAATTTGCATAGACATCAACCCAACCGTAGAAGCTACCCCATAACAGTAGTTCGCTAAATCATCAAACGATTCGTAGCGATTTTTTGTCAAATCCTGGGAAATTCCCTCCAGCAGATGTTCTACGTACTGCTCCGGAATCCTATAACGTCGACGCACATCATCCCAAGCCAGCAACACCGGGTCATGAGTCAACCGCTGCGGATCCTTCAAATTCTGCACCCACCCCTCCAGATCGGCTTGCGGATTCTGGCTGCCATCTACAACGTCATCTGTGCGCCGGCAAAAGGCATAGAGCACCCGAATAGCTCGACGCTTCTCTAACGGCATTAGGGAGGTCGCCATATAGAACGTGTGGCTGTGTAGGCGCGTGATCTTTTCGCACTCTCGATAGGCCTCTCTCAAAACGTGAACCGGCAAAACGTCCGCCGAGTGAAATGCGCTCATGGCTTTGGATAAAAGACGGCTTTCCCATTGGTATTGGTATGAGTAGAAGGCCTTTTCCATTCTGTCATCTCCTTTGTTCATTTTCATATAAGTCTTCCCAGAAGCGCTATGAGAATTTTTGAGTTTCTCCCTGCAACAGCACTCGCTTGCGACGGTATTCAATGATCGGCAAATCACCTTGAATCAACACTTCGCCTTTTTTCAGGCTGCTGGCTTTCGGCCGTTGGGTAACAACCACACGGCGGTCTTCATGCACAATATAGACATTCAAGGGCATAGTCCACTGAGCCACAAGATTGCCCAAGAATGGGCTAGGCAGGAATTTCTTGATTGCGAATCACAGGGACTCCTCCAAATGTTTATTGAGTTCACCGCAAAAAGTTCTTTCACTACAAAAGGACACGCCCTCAAAGTATTCCTCAAATTTTGAGATCCAAATGGCTCTAGGAATATTTCAAAAATTTTCAATAAAATATGTTCTTCTCGGCAAAGAACCGTTTTTTTTTAATAAATCTTTTCATAACTTTCCGCGCCATCTGTTTGTCCGTGTCCTATTGAATCGGCCCATGTAGCAGAGATGGTTTTTGCAGTGGAGTCAACTTTTTTCATCAGCGAGTGAGAGCGGCGGCTCAAAAGCCGGACGGACGGAAAATTCCCTCTCCGCCGGACGAGCTTTGCGATTTACTCGCATCCAGAGCAACTTCAGCAACCTCTTGAACAAATTCAAGCCGCTCATCATGCGAAACTCAGTAAATCGCCTGGAATTTTGCTCTAGCAACCGCACCAATGCCTCAGCCGGCACCTGCGGAGGAACGGCCAACGCTTCAAGCACCATCGGAAAGAAGCGCATGGTGCGAGCAATCCTTTCGCCCACCACTTCTTCGACATTGGTCAACATATCGGTAGTCATCATGCCAGGGTTGAAACCAATGATGCGAACCGGCAAATCCTTATACTCAGTAGCCATGGTACGGGTAAAAGACGTGATCCAAGCCTTGCTTGCCCCGTAAAGCCCTGAAGGTGTAGCCGAACGTAGATCACTACCACGACCATACAGATTAACAATCGTGCCCCCTTGCTGTCTTCTCATCACCATGAGTGCAGTCTGCATACCGTGCAAGGTTCCCAGGCAGTTAACGCGGAAAATGCGTTCTGCTTCTTCGGGAGGAAGATCGAGCACACCGGCCGGCGGTGAGGTAATACCGGCATTATTGACCCAAACATCTATGCGCCCGAATTGCTTGAGAGCATGTTGGGCCAAAGCATAGACCTGTTCGGCTATGCTGACATCACACGCCAGACCGCTCACCGGACCTAACACGGATAATTCGGCCACTACGCGCTCGACCGTCGCCGGCTCCCGGCCGGAGATAACGACTCGAGCGCCACGGCTCAACAAGGTATAGGCCAACGCATAACCGAAACCGCGTGTCGAACCGGTAATGACAACAACGACATTTTTCAAATTCATTTTCATCTCCTTTGAGATTCAATCTGTCGCAAAAATTCCAACGTAGCCGTCAAAACCTGTGTCTGTTGTTCTTGGCGAGAAATGCACGCCTGTCCATCTCCCGGTTGTGACCCATACCAGCCCATCTGAGCATGGTTGGCGCAAGGCAAGAACAACCATTGTGCGTCCTGTGGCAGCAGGGATTTACGCCCTTCAATGGCTGCGCGGCCAAAATCTTCGGCGCCATAGATGGAAAGCACGGGCAACCCGGACGCGGTCAGTGGATTGGAATCCGGCGGATAGGAAGCCCAAAGGATCACTCCATCCACTTGCTGGGAATGCAGGGAGGCGAAACGGGCCGCCATCGCTCCTCCCAAAGAATGTCCACCTATCACCCAGTGCCGAATTTGTGGATAGGCGGCTATCACATCAGCCGCGCGTTCGGCGCCCAAAATAGCCAGATTAAGCGGCATGCGTGGAATAACCACCAGATACCCGGCCTTGGCAATTTGCCTTGCCGGCGGAGCATAGCTGCGCGCATCCACTCGACCACCCGGATAGAAGATGAATCCGGTTTGCGCTACTTTGCCCTGTGGTTCAAAGACCAACCAGCGATCTACCTTCACGCGCACGCCATCCCCGCTCTGCAATGCTTGCAGCGCTTCGGGCATCGGTCCAAGCGGAGTTTCGGCCCAAATGACGAAACCCAAAAGGCCCAGGATTCCGACCGACAACAGCAGATAGAGTGCGTATCTTAGAACACGCTTCATTGCTTCTCTCCGGAAATCGAAATGCGCAAAGCGGTATAACGGACCTTTTGCCATCTCCCCAGCCATTGAAAGCCACGATAGGCCAAGCCATATTTGCGTCCCATCAGTTCTTGCACATGTTCCAGAACTTGGGGAGAAGCATCCGCTTCGGCATATGCATCTACCCATTCACCAAGCAGATCGCCACGAGCGTTACAAGGTGCAATACGCACCTTTCCGTTTCTACGAATACGCTTGGCCTTGCCGGAATCGAATTGCGTCCAAACGTAGAGCGCATTTCCCTCCCGCACGAACCAGACCGGAGTCCTGACCCCTGTTCCGTCTTTGCGAAAGGTTTCGATGTTCAAGTACTGATGACCATCAAAGAGATCGAAAGAGTGAGCCATTTTCTATTCCCTCACTTTTACTGCAAGAGCACGGTGAACTACTCGATTGACTTGATAACCGAGCATGAAAAGCCCATAGAAGAAGAAAACCAGCAAATATTCGATCAGCGGAATGCGGATGACTTCGTTCAAACGTGTCAGTTCACCGCTCAAGCCGTAATACAGAGCCATACCGAGCACAAAAGCAGCTGCGATCAACCAGCGGAGAAGACGGCTCAACCCAAGACCATGCATTTGCACAAGCACGATCATCGCCAGAAAACCGAAAAAGAACATCGGCCAAAGCCCGTTACCCTGCCGAATGGCTACCAGCGTACCGTGGACCAACACCAATGCTTCGAGGGAAAACTTCCACCATTTATTCAAATGAGCACGATTGAAAAGCAAAACCGACTGCGAAAGTAAGGCAAACATGTAGAAAAACCCGGCCAAATGCCCAAACGTGTTCTCCATCGGATGGTACCAGAAGGTATAAATTAGCGCCCAAGAGAAGAGATAGCCATGGTAGCGGCGCACCACATCCAAAAAGGCCTGGTGAAATTTCACTTTCCTACCCCAAAGGAGACCGCGCCGCGGCGCTTCTAGGATCAGGATGAAGACCAACATCAGAATAACCGAACCTTGGGAGGTAACTTCTGGAACAGAAATCGCCAAGCCGTCATACCAGAGCTGGGTCTGCACCCAGTGCAAAGCAAAGCCGGCCAAGTTAACGCCTGCCATTGCCCAATTGAACCAACGGAAATTGTTCTGATATTTGGGTTTCTCGCACTGGGCTGCCCAAATGATGCCCCATGCTGCAACCTGATGTAGCGCATAGCCCACCCAGGAGGTAATATAAGCCATCACCGAAGGGTTTCGCGTCTGCCAGGGATAAAAGAAGGCATAATATTTCTGGTTGACGACATCAAATCGGACCTGCAACCCGGCCGCAGTCAACCAGATCACTGCGGTCAAGGCACTCACGGCCGCCCAAAGTGCTATGTACAATCGAAACTGGGAACGAATTTCAGAATTCATATCAGGTTATCCTCCCGAAAAATCGAAAGATTCAAGAATAGGAATTGCCAGTTCGCCCAAATGCTCAAAAACGACCTCTCGCCAGGCCTTCCAGTAGTCATTCAACCAAGCCGAAGGTAGCGAACGCTGCTCCAACAGATACGCCACCCATTGCATTTCTCCCCGCAAGGGCGATAGATCACCCATTTGCAAAGCCGCCTTCCACTGCTCCACAGTAAAGTTCAACGCTTGTTCTAAAAATTTTTCAGGAATATGGGATAAACGCAAGCGCATCTGGTTTATTGTTTCCGCCGCAGATAACGTCAATGCCTCAACCACCTGCCGATAGTGTGGCGGCACTTCCGGGACCTCCCAGCCAAAGACCTGGACCCGCTTCAAAGCCTCCACCGAATCTAAAGCCTCTTCGAACGTCTCACCCAAAAAAAAGCCGGGAATGCGCTCACGAATAGAAGGATAACGATTGAACACCCAACCAGCATAGCCCAAAGGAATTCCCTCTGCCTGCAGAAGGCGTGCTGCAGATTGTAAGGCAGGCACATTTCCCAAAAGTTGCACCGAATACAACACGGCTATTGGACGGGTAATTTCCAACGTATGTTTCAGACGTTCCTCCGGGACGTTCGGACCGAGCAGACGCGTATCCCAACCACGTAGGCGTAGCAAAACTGCCAATAACAACGCCGATAACCCATGCAGTTCACCGCTTGGCGTACCTACCAGCAACACTTCCTTACGAGAAGAAGGGGTCATAACCATGAGATGATGCAAACGACGCATGGCCAATTCAGAAGCAAAATGCTCCTGTTGCACGGTTGCTTCAGCCCGATACCACATTTCACCAATTTGATGCACACCATGCCGCAGCACCTGTAAACAAACCGCTTCGGTTGGATAGGCCTTAAACGCAGCATCCAAAAGAGCCTCAGCGCGAGATTCATCGAAATCGAGACAGGCCAAAATCCACTCACTACATATCTTTTCCAGCTCCGAAACGCCCTTGGGAAGATCGCCAGCTAGCGGATCGATCCCTTGCGCCTCCATCTCCCTCCATAAGCGTATTGCTTTCGAGATGCGCATCCCCTCTTCCAAGCGCGCCTTCATCCATTGTAGGGCACGGATATCACGGCGCGAATAAAGGCGATGTTTCCCTTCTGTGCGTTGCGGCATGGGAAAACCATAGCGTTTTTCCCAAACGCGAATTGTATCGGCCTGCAAGCCGGTTTCTTCCAGGACATAGCCCAAACGATAAAGAGGCGTTCTCTGCAAATCGGTCACGCCACGATTGTTACACATCCGGGCCATTTTGTCAATATTTTCGAATGTAAATCTAGACAAAAAGGGGCGGCGAAAACGCAAGTAAAAACATGCTTGCGTATTTCAAGAACGACCCCTTGCCCCCAAACCCTATTGAAACGCGCATGCTACATAAATTCGCCGGCCCAAACAAAAAACCGGGCTCTAACGCCCGGCCAGGCGGAATCAACCGGCATCGTTGTGCCGGCGCCCCTTCCGGTACGATTCCCCAAACGCGGATAAAACTATCATTACCAACAGTGACAAAATAACGTTCATCCGGCGAAAGTGCCCTACCATGAAGAATCAGATCACCGTGGGCAAAGACCGATAACCGCGCGATTTGCCCTGTCCAATATAGACTCCCCCATCTCCATCCTCTATGAACAACAATTCCTTGTCCGAAGAGAATACACCCAAATTCGAGAAGTAATTCTTCCAAGACGGAACATCTATTTCGACGGAGGCTCTATCGGGTAAAAGGATTTTAACCTTTGGTTTTTTTAAACCTGAGGACAATAAATCCACCTCTCACAGCAACAATATCTCCATCCTTCACCTTCAAGCTACGAGTTCACTGCAAAAGGACACACCCTGAAAGCATTTCAAATATTAGATCTAAATATCCTCAAGAAAACAACAAAATTTCGCAACACAATCTATTTATTTTTTAAAAAACTGTTTTTGCTCTCAAATTCTCATAATTTTTCCGTGTCATCCGTGTTTGTCCGTGTCCTATTGAATCGGGCCTGTGTAGCAGAGATGGTTTTCACGATAGAGTCGGCATTTATTTACCTGCACGATCACCAAAGCCCGTCAAATCTCTCGATAGGGTACAAAAATTCCCCCACACTGTTTTGCAAGTTACGCTGGATTGTTCAACGCCGAAGGGCGCGTTTCAGGTAGTGCTGAAATTGCGTCGCAATCGCTTGGTGATCCCGGATTTCAAGAGCTCCACTGCCTCAGCATGCGAGGCCTCCTGCGCCAAATCGAGCGGTGTTTTGCCCTCATCCGTCTTCAGCTCAATGTCGGCACCGTAGAAAATCAGGAGCCGTAGAATCTCCACATCCCCATTTTGGGCTGCAAGATGTGTAGGAGTATAACCCCCATTTTCACGAACGTTCGGATCGGCATCATGGCTCAGGAGCAGGCGCACGATTTCTGCATCCCGTGCCGCCACTGCGGAATGCAATGGGCTTGCCTTAAGGGCATTACGCGACGGCGAATTAACCGGTGCTCCGGCACGTAACAGATATTTGACAACCTCAAAACGACGAAAATAGCACGCTAACCCCAAAGGCTGAAACCCATCCCCTTGGTAAGCATCCACCAATCCCGGATCGCGGGCAAGTAAATGCACCAAGGTGCTCACCCGACCACACACGGCAGCCTCAAAAACGTTCAACACCACCTTGCGATCGGCCAGCCGCTCGGCCAATTCCATATGCCCCTGATAGGCAGCAAAAACGATCGGAGAAACCCCCTCCTCATTCACCTGATCCAGCAGGCGGGGCTTTTTCTCCAGGAATGCCAAAACTTTTTCGCTTTCTCCCCCGCGGATAGCATTCCAGAACTCCTGTAATTCGTCCATACCGAAAGCTTCCCCTCCGAATTGCCAGGTATTTATTAGAAGTTGAAAAGATCTGCCCGTCAGGAATCCCAACGGGCAGAAACAGGCTAGTGATGTTCGTCGGAACCATGCACGTGACCGTGCATTAGTTCTTCCTCGGTCGCATCCCGCAAACCGACCACTTTCACATCGAAGTGTAATTCCTTTCCGGCCAGTGGATGATTAAAGTCCAGGCGCACTGTGTCATCGGTGACAGAATCGATCACCGCCATATGGACATTCCCACTTTCATCCTGTAGGCGCAATGCCACGCCCGGTTCCAGGGGAATCGAAGGCGGAAAGGCCTCGCGCGGAAAATCTTGAAAGGCATCGGGGTCAATTTCCCCATAGCCATCTTCCGGTGATACCATCACCGATTTGCTTTCACCAACGCTCATGCCGTAAAGCTCTTCTTCCAGACCGGGAATGATATTCCCCATCCCCTGGATGAATTCGATCGGACCATGCGCTTCGGAAGAGTCGATCACCTCTCCGTCAACGGTCAGAGTATATTCCAGGCTGACCACCTGTCCATCCGCGACGACGCGGCGTTCTTGGGTTGTGCTCATGCTTTCCTCCAGCAGAAAATCTACCGGCTCTGCACTCCTCTTACACCTGGCCGGTAGGGAGGGTAAGACCAGCGCAAGAAACCGTAGATTGATTTTATCACAGTTTTGATGGGGTAGATCTTGGAATGCTGACCGTGGACCGTAGATATGCGCTTAGCGGGTGCGGGATTCGCCCAAAAATTTCCGTTGCCACTCGTAAAGCTTGGTCAGCGCTTCGATCGGAGAAAGGGAGTTCAGGTCCAGGGCCTTAAGCTCCTCGAGCAACGGGTTGGTTTCCGGGAAGAGGGAAAGCTGCTGGGGCAGGAAAGAATCCAAGCGCACGGCGCGGCCGGAGGTCCGTTCGAGTTCACCCAAAATCTGGTTGGCGCGCTGGATCACCGGTTGAGGCAAGCCGGCCAGCTGAGCTACGTGAATCCCATAGGATTTATCCGCCCCACCTGGCACAATGTGATGCAGAAAGACCACTTTGCCATCCGCCTCGCTGACGGCCACATTGTAATTACGCACCCCCGGCAAGAGATCGGCGAGCTGCGTCAGCTCATGGTAATGCGTGGCAAAAAGCGTCTTGGCGCGCAGATTGGGATGATTATGGAGATACTCCACCACTGCCCAAGCGATCGCCAAGCCGTCATAGGTGCTCGTGCCGCGCCCGATCTCATCCAAAATGAGCAGGCTACGCGCGGTCGCATGGTGCAGAATATGGGCCGTTTCGACCATCTCGACCATAAAGGTGGATTGTCCGGCGTGAATTTCATCTTGCGCGCCGATGCGGGTAAAGATGCGGTCAACTATGCCGATGCGTGCCGATTGTGCCGGCACAAACGAACCCATCTGCGCCATCAACACGATCAAAGCCGCCTGGCGCAGGTAGGTGGATTTTCCGCTCATGTTCGGTCCGGTGATGATGCGGATCACTTCCCCCGGCTCAAAGATCAGATCGTTGGGAACAAAGCGTGCCCCTTCCAGCGTCTGTTCCACCACCGGGTGCCGCCCTTGGTGGATCTCCAGGATCGGCTCTTCGAGCACTTCCGGGCGAACGTAACCGTTCCATGCGGCTACTTCGGCTAGCGCTGCCAGGACATCCAACTCGGCCAGAGTTTGCGCCGTCTCCATCAGACGGGAGGCCGATTTCGCCAGCTCGGCACACACCTGACGGAAAAGACGGACCTCGATCTCGTGAATGCGCTCCTCGGCGTTGAGCACAAGCGTTTCATACTCTTTCATTTCCGGCGTGATGAAGCGCTCGGCATTGACCAACGTCTGTTTGCGGATATACTCCGGCGGTGCCTGGGTCGCCGCAGCACGCGAGATTTCGATATAGTAGCCGAAAACCTTGTTGTACCCTACCTTCAAGGGTTTGATCCCGGTCCGCTCTCGCTCCCGTTGTTCCAGACCGGCGATCCAATCGCGAGCGTGCTGTGAGGCGCGCACCACATCATCCAGCTCTGCCGAGTAGCCGCGACGGATAACGCCGATATTTTGCAAAGTCGCAGGAGGATCATCGGCGATCGCCGCGTCGAGCAACGCCAATTCTTCTCGGCAAGGATGCAGGCGCGGATAGCCGCCGCCGAGCACATCCAGGACCTTTGGCAAGTGACGCAAGGTTTCGCGCATCGCCACCAAGTCGCGCGGTTGGGCATGACCGGCCAACAGGCGCGTGGTTAGGCGCTCCAGATCGCCGATCGGTTTGAGGGAGGTGCGCAGCTCGGCGCGCAACATACCGTTCTCGAAAAAGCGCTGCACCCCATCTTGGCGGGCCCGAATAGCCTCCACATTGAGCAGCGGCTGGCCGATCCAACGCCGTAGCAGGCGCTTGCCCATCGGCGTCACGGTGCGATCGAGCACGCCCAACAGCGAGCCATGTGTCTCACCGCGGCGGCCGGGGCGTAAAGCTTCAGTCAATTCCAGGTTGCGCCGCGTGGCGGCATCCAGGATCATGAATTCCCCCAAGTGATAGTAACGCAGCCCCTTAAGGAGCTCAACTGCCGAGGGTTCTGTCTCGCGCACGTATTGCAACAAGGCTCCGGCCGCGCGTGTGGCCAGGTTGTGATCGTGCAGCCCAAACGCCTCCAACGTTAGGGTCTGAAAATGATCCAGCAGGACCTGCTGACAGCGCCCGCTCTCAAAGCGCCAGGCCGGCCAAGGGGTGAGATGACCGGGCAGGCCGTTCGACTCCAGGTGCAGGGTATCCGGGTAGACTATCTCGGCCGGCTGCAAGCGCGTCCACTCGGCACGCAAGGTGCTCCATTCCGGGCCGGCTTCCATTTCGGTGACGGCGAACTCACCGGTAGTAATATCGGCATAGGCCAATGCCGCGCGTCCTTCTTCAAGCACCACGCATGCCAGGTAATTATTGGCCCCAACGGGCAGAAGGTTTTGTTCGATCACCGTGCCCGGCGTGATCACGCGCACCACCCGCCGTGGCACCAACCCCTTCACCGGTTGATCGCCCACCTGCTCACAGATCGCTACGTGATAGCCCCTCTCGATCAGGCGCGCCAGGTAATTTTCTACCGCATGGTAGGGAATACCTGCCAACGGCGCCCGCTGCCCCTTGCCGATCGGGCGTGAGGTAAGCACAATATCCAGCTCCCGCGCGACGATCTCCGCATCCTCGTCGAAGGTCTCGTAGAAATCTCCTAGGCGGAAGAAAAGCAAGGTGCCGGGATACCGGCGCTTGATTTCCAGGTATTGTTTGCGGATCGGGGTAATCTCGTCGCTCATCGCCACGATATTGTACTATGGACTGTGAACGGTGGGCAAACGTAGGCGGTGGGCCGTAGAATGTGGATCATGGGCAGCCGATCCGTGCGAATTCGCCGCATCGTATCAATCTACATCCGATTGACCGGTCAGCGCAGCGCAACATCCAACGTGCTCCATCCAGATCGATTCCCCGGCGACCATCTCGCTTCCAAAGATTGCAGTTTGAGTTTGCTTTTTAATCTTCCCGTAGTGTACACTTTGTGGTATGATTTTAATGATTCTACTTGAGGAGGTTCTACATGATCAAAATCCTTGTAATCGAAGATGATCCGGCCATTTTGCGTCTGCTGCAACGCGGGCTCTCTATGGAAGGGTATCAAGTAGAGACGGCTACAAACGGCGAAAGCGGCCTCAAGCTCTTTCAGGAAAAGCAACCCGATTTAATCGTGCTCGACCTGATGCTCCCCGGCATGGATGGGCTGGAAGTCTGCCAACGGATTCGGCAAAAGAGTAAGCTACCGATCCTGATCCTGACGGCAAAGGATGCCGTGCAGGATCGCGTCGAAGGGCTGGATGCCGGCGCCGATGATTACCTGGTCAAACCGTTCAACCTGGAAGAACTGCTGGCCCGCATTCGCGCGCTCCTCCGCCGCACCGAACAGGAACGCCAGCCGGTGTTGCGCTTCGCCGATGTGACCATTGACACGACCACGCGCGAAGTGCGTCGCGGCGATCGCAAGTTGGATCTGACCAAGAAAGAGTACCAACTGCTCGAGCTCTTCATGCGCCATCCGCGCCAGGTCTTGACGCGCGAGATGATCTTCGATCGCATCTGGGGCTACGATTTCAGCGGTGAGAGCAACGTACTCGAAGTCTATATTCGCTATCTGCGCCAGAAACTGGAACAAAACGGAGAACCGCGCCTGATCCATACCGTCCGCGGTGTTGGCTACGTCATGCGCGAGCCTACCTCCTAACCTATGAGCCTGCGCGCTCGCCTGACGCTTTTCTACACGCTCCTGCTCTCAGGCCTTTTGCTGTTCTTCGGAGGACTGGTTTACTGGTTAATCGGTGTTACCATCCTGAGGCACGTTGACGCTTCGCTCAATGCTACCTCCCAACAGATCTTGCGTGTGTTGAGCGTTACTCCATCTGGAGAGGTTCGTGTGAACCTGCTACCGGGGGCGAGCTTTGCCAATACCTACATTCAGGTCTGGGATCGGAATGAGCGCTTGCTCGAAGCCATCCCCGACCTGCCTTTTTTAAAACAGCCGCTGGACGGCGAAAGCCTGCGCACTTCTCTCCCGGTGTTGCGGGAAGTTTACAAAATCGGGGATCATTTCCGTGTGCTGACCGTCCCGGTCCTGGCTGGCACACGCCGCATAGCCACCATTCAGATCGCTACGAGCCTGCAGGTACTGGATTCTACCCGCCGCGATTTGATTTTTTACATCCTCAATCTCCTGATCTTCTCGTTCGCGGTGGCCGCCTGGGCCTCCTGGCTAGCCATCGGACGTGCTCTGGCGCCGCTTTCGACCATGCTGGAAACCGCCAACCAGATCAACCGTGCCAGCGATCTTTCCCGCCGTATCCCCGTAGAACACACTACCGAGGATGAAATCGGCCGCCTGATCCAAGCTTTTAATCAAACCCTCGAACGGCTGGAACAGCTCTTCACCACCCAACAGCGCTTCCTCGCCGATGTGAGCCATGAGCTGCGCACGCCACTCACGGTGATCAAGGGAAATATGGATCTGATGCGGCGCATGAAGCAGATCGATCCAGAATCCTTCGAGAGCATTGATGCCGAGGTCAATCGTCTCACGCGGCTGGTCAATAGTCTGCTTTTGCTGGCACAGGCCGAATCGGGCTACCTGCGATTGAATTTTGAGAACGTAGAGCTGGATACCCTTTTGGTGGAAGTCTATCAAGAGCTTCGGCTGCTGGCACAAAACAAAAAGATCCAAATGGAACTGAGCGAAATAGAACAGGTGCAGGTCCGCGGCGATCGCGACCGACTGAAGCAAGTGCTGCTCAACTTGGTCAGCAACGCCATCCAGTACACGCCGAGCGGCGGGAAAGTGACCCTGAGCTTGCAATGCGTCGGTCAGCAGGCGCGCCTGATCGTGCGCGATACCGGCCCCGGCATCCCACCGGAAGACCTACCCCACATTTTCGATCGCTTCTACCGCGCCGAAAAGTCACGCACCCGCTCCGGGCAGATCAGTGGCTTTGGCCTGGGGCTTTCAATCGCTAAATGGATCGTCGATCGCCATCAGGGACATATCCAGGTCGAATCCCGCCTGGGAGAAGGCACGGCTTTTATCGTCTGGTTACCTTTGGCGCAAAAGGGGAAAACGGAAGGTGAAAATCCTGGCGATCAGTGATGAAGAAAACGAGCGCGTCTATCAGTTGATCGGCAAGCCCCCCTTCCATGGTATCGAGCTCATCCTAGGTTGCGGCGATCTCCCCTATTCCTACCTGGAGTATCTGGTCACCCTGCTGAACGTCCCTCTAGCCTACGTAGCAGGGAATCATGACCCTGCCTATCGTCCCTCAGATCCGCGAACCTTTGCTGAGGGTTGTTTGCACCTGGATGGGAAGGTAAGACAAGTCAACGGGTTGATCTTGGTCGGTTTAGGAGGAAGCATCCGCTACCGCGATGGAGTCAATCAGTACACACAATTGGAAATGTTCGTCCGCGTCTGGCAATTGCTCCCACGGCTTCTACTCAACCGCATCTTTTCCCATCGCTGGGCGGATATTTTGATCACCCACGCGCCCCCTTTCGGCATCCACGATGAACCCGGCACGGCCCATGAGGGTTTCCGGGCCTTTAATTGGCTACTTCGCCTAACCCAACCACGCTATCACCTTCACGGACATTTTCACTTTGCGCAACGCAATTTAAGCCCGTTTATTACACAATACGGCCCTACTCAGGTGATCAACGTGTTCCCCTATCATTTGCTTTTCGCACCTTAAGGCGCAAACCTTCAACGGCCACCACTTCCACCCGATCCCCTTTGCGGATCGGCGCAGAATCAGGCGTTGACTCGGCGCTCCATAGCTCGGCATTCAGCAGCACTTGCCCATGCCCCCCTTTAAACGTGACCCGGGCAATTCCTTGTTGTCCCGTTAGCGCTGTCATTCCCACCTGCACCGGGGCTTGCTGGGCGCGGAGAGCAAAATGGAGCACAATGGCAAACCCTCCCCCAAGAAAAAGGCCCATCGTCACTACCAACAAGGGAGAAACGCGCAGGAACTGCGGCGAAGCCGGCGAATTGAACAGGATCAGCGCCCCGGCAATAAACGTGCCAACCCCAGCCACAGTCAGCGCGCCGTGCGTGGGCGCTTTAATATCCAGGATAAAGAGCACGAAAGCGATCAAGATAAAGAGCAAACCCAGCCAGTTGACGGGCAAAACGCCCAACCCGTAGGTAGCCAGCCCCAAGCACATCACGCCGATGAACCCGCTCACCCAGCCGCCAGGGCTGGAAAGCTCGATCAGAATGGCCTGAACACCGATGCCGATGAGCACAAAAACGACATTCGGATCGGTAAGGGTCAAAAGCAATCGTTCGATCAGACTCATTTCAAACGGGCGCAGAGGAGCGCCGGTAGTTTGCAGGGTGCGTTGTGCGCCGCCGATCTCGATCACCTGCCCATCCAGCTGCCGCAGCAAATCGGCTCGATCCGTAGCGATGAAATCGATCAGGCCGGCTTCCAGGGCTTGGCGCGCCGAAACGGCTCGCGCCTCTTCGATCATGGATTCGGCCAGCGCAAGCGCCTTTTCGCCGCGTTTTTCCACCAGCGGACGGATGGAGGCCTTGGTGATCTCCTTCACCTTTTGCTGCATCGTCTTGTCCAGATCCTCGCCGCTGCTTCCCACCGGCGCTGCCGCGCCGATCGAGGTCTCCGGCGCCATGGCAATGCGATGCGCCGCCATGCTGATCAGCGCGCCGGCACTACCGGCCATCGCTCCATTTGGGCTGATATAGATCACCACCGGCACCTCGGAAGCACGAAAGGCCTGGATAATACTGCTGGTAACATCCAGGCTTCCTCCGGGTGTATCCAGCTCGATCAGCACCAATTGTGCCCCCTCTTGTTCGGCAACCCGAATCGCCCGCCGAAAATAATCCAGCATCGGCGGCATGATCGGACCTTTGGCTTGCAAAACCAGGATACTCCTCTCCCCCTGTGCCAACACCGCACCGTAGAACGATAAAAACACCCAAGCCATCAGAAAGAGATAAAGCCTCTTGCTCATGCCGCTCCTCGAGATAGCGAAAGACGAAATCGACCCGCTCACGGGAACAAAGCAAGGAATACCGCTTGTGTCTGTGAACCCTAAGAACCGGGCAATCCCATTTCTGTTGAGTCGCTGTGTTCAATTATGAGTTCACTACAAAAAGTCCTTCCACCACAGCAGACACGTCCTCAAAGCATTTCAATTTTTGGGCTCCAAATAGCTCTAAGAAAATCGCAAAATTTTGGTGCTTTATCTAAAAATCCATTTTTACTTAAACCTTTTCATAATTTTCCGTATCATCCGTGTCTTGTTGAATTGGGCCCTGTAGCAGAGATGGTTTTTGCAGCAGACTCATGATCAATTATAATCTATCCACCATCCCGCTCTCTCTAAGGAATCATGCGCAAGCAACCTACCCTCCCTCCTGAGCTGCTCGCCCTCATCTTGATGTTCTTGCTGGCCTTGGGTCAATTCCTCGGCCTGGGGCTATTCGGTCCGAAGAATGCGCCGCAAGAGGCCCGGCAAGCATTGCTCGGTTTCGGCCAACCGCTGATCTTCACCTTGATCGGCCTTTTTGTCCTCACCCATGCTCTGAGCCATCATGGGTTTACCCAATGGATCGGTGAACGCCTGGCAAGCCTGGGAGCACAATCCGAAGCGCGTTTGCTCTTTCTCTTCACTTCTCTGGCGGCCTTGCTCTCGATCTTCATGAACAACGTCATTGTCAGCGCCATCCTGCTCCCTGGAGCTATTCAGGCGGCACGCAAACAGAATCTCTACCCTAGCAAACTGCTCATCCCGATCGCCTTCGGCAACGCCCTGGGGGGAATGGCGACCTACTTCACCACGGCTAACATGGTCTTTAGTAACCTACTGCTCACATCCCAACCGCCTCAACCCCCCCTAACCATGGGCACCTTTTTCTCCAGCGGCAGTTGGATCGCGCTAACCGGGATCATTTATCTGCTCACGATAGGAAGGAAGCTCCTGCCCGAACGTCGCCCGGCGCTCGAACAGGCCCTGGCGCGTCGCAGCGAAGCCGACCTGGAGCGGCTCTATGCCCTCGGAGAGCGCCTGTGGGAAGTCAAGATCGGCGGACAATCACCGCTGATCGGCAAAACGATGACCCAAAGCGGGCTAGGCGATGAACTGGGGTTGGCGGTGATTGCCATCTGGCGCGGTCGGCGCGCCATCTTGATCCCGGAACCCACAGAGCATCTACAACAAGGTGACATACTTTTGCTAGTCGGTCGCGAGGAGCGGGTGTTGCGCCTACGCGAACGCGGTTGCCTCATCGGGCGCGAAACGCGCCCCTTGAGCTCGATGGAAGTCACCCTGCTCGAAGTGCTCCCCTCTCCCCATACTCCCCTCTTGGGAAAAACCCTCAAGCAGATCAACTTCCGCCGTCGTTACGGCTTCACCGCAGTCGCTTTGCTCCGTCGCGGCCGAAGCATCCGCACCGACGTTGGCGACTATCCTTTGGAGCTGGGTGATGTTCTCCTCCTCGTCGGCCCTTCCGAAAAAATAGCCGCTCTTCGCCGGGATGCGGAATGGATTGTGCTCGAAGTCGAACCGACCCCACCACAAAGACCCGGCAGGAAAGCGTTGGCCACCCTGGCGCTCTTTCTGCTTGCCATCTTTGCCTCCCTGCTCGGCCTACCGGCCTATTTGGCGGTCCTGGGAGCCGCCTTGCTCACCCCTCTCCTTGGCTTGCTCTCCATCGAGGAATTCTACCGGGCCATCGAATGGCCGACTCTGTTCTTCCTGGGTGGCATGTACGCCGTCAGTCTGGCGATCGTTCAAAGTGGACTGGCCACTTCGATCCTGAACGGAATGTTACAAATCTTCCCGCACCCCGATCCACTCATGCTGAGCAGCCTCGCCTTTTGGATCAGCGCCTTGCCGACACAAATCCTCGGCAGTCAGACAATTGCCTTCATCACCGGGCCGATCCTGCTCCAAACAGCGCTGCATTTCGGATACGATCCGCGCGCCATCGCGCTGGCCGGCGCCATCGGCTGCTCGTCCTCGTTCCTGACCCCGATCTCTCATCCCGCTAACCTGATCATGGTCAACCCCGGCAACTATCGTTTCGGCGATTTTGCCCGAGTCGGGGCCGGGCTATTGCTGACAACTTTTGCCACCTTGATAACAGTGCTCTATCTGTTTTGGGGGATTCGCTAGCAAGAGACCGGCAGATTTTAGCACTCTCCGGGAAACGTCCCGGCGCCGTTGCCCATTCTCGGAGCAATTTCGGCATTCCTGCAACATCCGATCGCGTGTTTGGCGGAAAGCCTGCAAGCGCTCTTCTTCCGCCTCCCCGATCGCTTCCGGGTCCGGAGATCCCTGGTGCACCCGATGACCGCGCCCCAGCCAAACCGGGCACTCCTCCGCAGCAAACGGTGACGACCAAATCGAACTCCGTGGTAAACAAATCGGCAATGGGCTTCGATGTTCCCTGATGTTCGATCCCAATCTCGCGCAACACCTGGAGCGCCAACGGATGCACATAACCGGTAGGGCAGGTGCCGGCGCTCCAAGCCTGCCAGCGTTCCCCTAAAAACGCATTGGTAGGGCCTCCGCCAGTTGTGAACGCGCCGAATTCCCGGTGCAAAGGAAAAGAACGCGATAAAGCGCAGACACCCAAGTCGCCTTATTTCCGCTCTAGCTCATCATAGGTGCTATCGAACTCGATGAACTGACCGGTGGCCAGAAAAACCGTCCGTTCACAGATATTTGTCACCCGATCGGCGAAGCGTTCCAAGTTGTGAGCGGCCCAGAGCAACCAGTTAGCGCGTTCGATATTTTTCGGATCCTGGATCACGAACGTCATCAGCTCGCGATACACCTGATTATAGAGTGCATCCACCTCATCGTCTTCTTTCGGAATAGCGCGTGCCGCTTCCACATCTTCTTGGATAAAAGCGGTCAGCGCTCGGTGAAGCATATCTACCCCTTTTTGCGCCATGCGAGGGATATCGATCAACGGCTTGAGCAGGGGCTCATCGCCCATGCGCAGATTGATCACGGCGATCCCTTTGGCGTAATCGCCCATGCGCTCCAGCTCGCTGACAATTTCAAGGACCGAGGCCAAAAAGCGCAGATCGTGCGCCATCGGTTGTTGGGTGGCGATCAGCACAACGACGCTTTCTTCGATCGCATAGCGTCGAGCGTTGATCTCCCGATCGGTCTCCAGGATTTGCTGTGCCGTTTGCAAATCACGCTTTTTGAGCGCTTCCACCGATTTCAGCGTAGCATCCTCCACCATGCTTCCTAAGATAATAATCTCCTCTTTGACACGCTGTAGTTCCTGTTCAAAAGTTTTGCGCAACATGCTTCCCTCACAAATCTTGAATATTAGGCAAATTCCAGGTCATCAACTCCGTCAGAGCACGATAGGCAGTAAGATCGAGATGCAGCGGGGTGATCGAGATATATCCCTCGGCCAGTGCGCCGACATCCGTGCCGCGTTCGGGCACACCGCCCGGCGCGTCACCGCCGATCCAGTAATACGGCCGGCCGCGCGGATCGATGCGCTCATCCAAACGGCTATGATAAACGCGCAGCCCCAAGCGAGTAATGCGGAAGCCGCGAATTTTATCCAGTGGCAAAAAAGGTACATTCACGTTTAGGAACACTTCCGGTGGCAAACCGTTTTCGATCACCTGCTGCACTACCCAACTCGCCGCGCGCGCGGCCGGCGCAAAGTCTAGCTCGCCAACATGCCCTTCCGGCAATTCCAACGAAACGGCCACCGCCGGCAATCCGGCGATCACCGCCTCCATCGCCGCAGTCACAGTTCCAGAGTACGTGACATCATGCCCCAAATTGGCACCGAAATTGATCCCAGAGACAACCAGATCAATTTTCTGCTTGATATACCCCAAGGTAGCCAGAGCTACACAATCCGATGGAGCGCCATCGCTGGCATAGGCCGGGGTGCCATCCGCCAAGCGCACCTCACGCACGCGCAAAGCCCGATCTAGCGTCTTAACGTGCCCACCACCCGACCAATTGCGATCCGGGGCCAGCACCGAGACCTCACCCAATTGCCGCATTTCCTGTACCAATGCCAGCAACCCCGGCGAAGTAACACCATCATCGTTCGTGACCAGAATGTGCATCGTTCCCTCATGCAGAGTGGTTAGTTTTCCGAGAAACCTAGATGCTATTATACGCCAAAGGATTAACAGTGTGGGAAAAATAGGTTAACAGATGGTAGACGTGGGTCGTGCGCGGAGAAAAGTACGGCATACCACCGGAAGGCGATATGCCGTATCCCTGCTACGAGCACTAAAGCCTCACACTCCAGGAGGGTCACATGTCGATCGCGGATGGTTTCCCATCCACCTATCTCAGTTTTCAGGTGCCGCGTTTTACCGCCGATGGCGCAAGAAGGTCGGGATATCCAGATCGTCGCTCTCCGCCGGTGGCAGGCCACTGAGCGAGGGGCGTGATCTGGTCGCATCCACATCCACTAAAGGACGTGATTCACGAGCGGCATTTGAAGCCGCCGGTCGATCCACTGTTCGCCGCGGCAGACCGGTGCGCTCGAATCCGGTGGCGATCACCGTAATGCGCACCTCGTCGCCCATGTTCGGATCGATCACCGCACCGAAGATCATGTTCACATCCGGGTGCGTCGTCTCGCGGATGATGGCCGCCGCCTGATTGACCTCGAAGAGCGTCAGGTCCGGGCCACCGGTGATATTGAAGAGCACCCCGCGGGCGCCATCAATGGTAATATCCAGCAACTTGCTGGAGATGGCTTGTTCGGCGGCGATGCGCGCCCGGTCCTCGCCGGAACCGCGGCCAACCGCCATGAGCGCCGCCCCACCCTCGGACATAATGGCGCGCACATCGGCAAAATCCAGGTTGATCAAACCGGGGACCGTGATCAGCTCCGAAATGCCCTGAATGCCCTGATGGAGCACATCATCCGCCATGCGGAAGGCATCCTCCAGGCTGACGCGTTTATCTGAGAGCTGCAGCAGGCGGTCGTTCGGGATGACGATCAACGTATGAGCATGCTCCTTCAGGCGGTTGATGCCGCTCTCGGCCGATTGCATTCGCCGCGAGCCCTCGAACGAGAAAGGCCGCGTCACCACGCCGATGGTCAGCGCACCGCATTCCTTCGCCACCTGCGCCACCACCGGTGCCGCGCCGGTCCCGGTTCCACCGCCCATGCCGGCCGTGATGAAGACCATATCGGCGCCTTTGAGCGCATTATAGAGCTCATCAGCCGATTCTTCGGCGGCCTTGCGCCCCACTTCCGGGTCGCCGCCGGCGCCCAGGCCGCGGGTCAATTTTTCGCCCAGGCGAATACGGAGCGGTGCTTTGGAAAGTGCAAGGGCTTGTGCATCGGTGTTGGCCGCGATGAACTCAACGCCCTGAATGCCAGTGGAGATCATCCGATTGACGGCGTTCTGACCACCACCGCCCACACCGATCACCTTAATGCGGGCAAACGATTCGGGGGTATTAGATGGGGTAGACGACATGTTGTTCCTCCTGTGAAAAGAATTCCTCATGGACGATTTCTAAGGCAATAAGCGCCTCAGCCATTCCCAAAGGTTGAATCTAGATCGGGGCGAGTTGCGCAAAGGGCTATAGAGCTCCTGCTTGCGCATCGAAACAGCCCACTGCAACAGGCCCACACTGGTCGAATAGGCCGGCGAACCGAGGCGATCCACCATACCTAACAGGTTTTCCGGTTTCGCCACGCGCACCGGCATCCCCAGCACCTCTGCCGCCAGTTGACGCATCCCCGGCAGAGCACTGCTGCCACCGGTCAAAACCAGGCCGGCCGGGAGCAGACCATCGAACCCGGAGCGCTTGATCTCCTGCAAAATAAGCAGGAACATCTCCTCCACCCGCGCCTGGATGATATAAGCGACCTCTTCACGGCCGATCTCCACCTCCTGATCTTCACCAAACGGGCGGATGGTGAAAGTCTCCTCCGCACTCACGGCACGGCGCAACGCATGCCCTTTTTGGACCTTGATCTCTTCTGCCTGCTCAAACGGCAGGCGCAGCCCGTGGGCTAGATCCTGGGTAATGTGATTGCCACCCACCGCCAGCACCATCGTATGCCAGACATTGCCGTCCACATAGATCGCCAAATCGGTCGTGCCGCCGCCGATATCGCAAACGGCAACACCCAGCTGGCGCTCCTGATCGGTCAACACCACTTCCGCCGAAGCCAGCGGATTGAGCACGAATTGCACCGTCTCCACGCCGGCCGCCCGCACACATTGACGCAAGTTCTCCAGCGTAGCCGTCGAAGCAGTGATGATGTGCGCTTCCACTTCCAAGCGATAGCCATGCATTCCCAACGGAGAACGAATGCCACTCTGCCCATCAACGGTAAAATCGCGCTGGATGATATGCACGATCTCCCGATCGTGAGGGATGGCAATTGCCTGGACCTGATCAAGCGCCCGCGCGATATCCTGTGCCTCGATCCGCCCATGCGGCACGGCCACCGCCCCGCGGCTGTTGACCGAAGAGACGTTTCCACCTGCCAGGCTCACCAGCGCCGCGGCGATCTCCAGGCCGGAGGTCTGCTGGGCTTTCTCCACCGAGCGGCGGATCGCCGCCGAGGCCGCATCCAAGTCCACGACCACGCCCTTCTTCATCCCGGCGGCCGGCTCGATCCCCGGCCCCAGAATGCGGATCTGCCCCTCCTCCTCCACCCTTCCGACCAGGGTGCAGATCTTCGTAGTTCCCACGTCAATGCCTACGATAATCTCATCCATCGCCAGGCTCCAGACGGTAATAAGGCGCATCCGGATATCTCAAATCGATCAAGGCCGGATAAATGCCGCGTTCGTTCAAAAAACGGCTCAGGTAGAGATAGACCTGCGCACGGGCCGGCATCTCATCCGGCGTTTGACCGAAGAAAACGCGTCCGCCATGGGCATCTTCCCAGCCGAAGCCATAACGCGCATCGTAGAGGAACGTCGTCCCCGGCGGCAAGAAGATCGCCAGACGGCGCAACGCTTCCACCATTTCCACTGAAAGGTAAGCCGGCGGCCTCAGCGGATCGGAGGCAGGCTGCGGTGGCGGCGGAGTGAGCGCCCGCACATGGAGCAGATTCGGCGCCTCCCCACGCGGCCGGATGGCTATGCCTTCCGCATCCACCCAGGTATAGCGCCCATCCAGCTCCCAATAGATCACCGGCTGGCGCTCACGCACACGGACCTCCAGCCGATTCGGCAAGCTCAAGCGCACCTCCACCTCGGCAAACTCCGGAAAACGGCGGTATAACCGGCTTTTCAGCTCACTTGCCGAAAGGGTAAACAGCACATGCCCGTCCGCCTCGAGCGCCGCTTCCACCTCCTGCGGGCTCACCCATTGCAAGCCTTCGATCCGTGGACGATCCACACGGAAATACGGTGTGCCGAAGACAACATATAGTCCGCCGAGCACAATTCCCAACATAAGGAGCATCCAGAACGTACGAGCGACGGAATTGAAAGAGGCGCCGCGCAACACAGGCAGACGACCCGGCACGCGCACGAAACTTCCTACAGTCACTTCATACCTGCGTGACCTTCCTCTGCCGAGGCGGACAAAATCGCCCCATGCGGCGCGCCGCGTCACCTGCGGCGAGGTGCGCCGACGTTGACGAATACGTTCCGAGCGCGGCAAAGAGCGAGGGTTCATCTTTCTCTCCGATAGACGCGTTCCGTGCGCCGGCGATCTTCCTGGCGCTCCAATGCTAATTCGATCAGCCGATCCACCAGTTGGGCATAGGGCAGGCCGCTGGCCTCCCATAACTTGGGATACATGCTGATCGAGGTGAAACCGGGAATGGTGTTGATCTCGTTCAGGTAAATCTCGCAACTTTGGCGATCCATCAGGAAATCCACGCGTGCCATGCCGGCACAATCTACGGCGCGATAGGCCTCCAGCGCCAACTGCTGTACGTGTGCCATCTGCTCGGTCTCCAGAGGCGCCGGAATGAGCAGGCCGGAAGTGCCATCCAGGTACTTGGCCTCATAGGAATAAAACTCACGGCTGGGGATGATCTCACCGGCAATCGAGGCTTGCGGTTGATCGTTGCCCAATACACTCACCTCGATCTCGCGCGCCTGCGGAATACCGTGTTCGATCAACACGCGCCGATCGTAACGCGCTGCCTCGCGCAATCCACGCACCAGATCGGCACGGTCCTTGCAACGCGTCACCCCGACCGAAGAACCCAGGTTGGCTGGTTTGGTAAAGATCGGGTAAGCGCTGAGCGCCTCGGCGCGCGCCACTACTTCATCCAGCTGCGTTTCGATCTCACGGCGCGTGACCACCATCCAATCCACCACCGGAATGCCGCGCGCCCGCATCACATGCTTGAAGACACCCTTATCCATGCCCACCGCCGAACCGACCACTCCGGCACCCACATAGGCCACCTCGGCCATTTCCAGTAATCCCTGCAATGTGCCATCTTCGCCAAAGGTCCCATGGAGCACCGGAAAAACGACATCCACCTGGCTGATGCGCACCCAGCGATCGCCGCGCAGGGCAAACAGGCCGCGCCGCCCGGGTTGAGGGAAGAGCGTCACCGGCTCCAGGCGAGAATGCTCCCCTTTCTCAAAAGCCTCCAACGCGCCTTCTCCGCCCAGCCACTCTCCCTCATGCGTAATGCCTACTTCGATCACCTCGTAGCGCGCCCGATCCAGCACATTCAACACCGAACGTGCCGAGATCAACGAGATCTCATGCTCCCCCGAACGACCGCCGAACAGAACTAAAACGCGCAGTTTCGTCATTTTCACCATTCTCCAAGAAATTCGATCTCCAGCTCTAGCGAGATGCCGAAAGCCTCGCGCACCTTGGTCTGGACCTCTTCGATCAAGGCCCGCACATCCGAGGCACGGGCCTGGCCGTGATTGATAAAGAAATTGGCATGGATCGGGCTGACTTCCACGTTCCCGATGCGCAACCCCTTGAGGCCGGCCGCCTCGATCAACCGTCCGGCATAATCGCCGGGGGGATTTTTGAACATCGAGCCCATACTGGCGCCGGGCGGTTGGGTAGCCTTGCGCCGTTGGCTGAATGCTGCAATCTGCCGGCGCGCCTGCTCCGGCGTTGAAAGCTCCAGGCGCAATTCGGCAGCCAGCACCACAGCCTGGACCTCGCCGCGCTTCAAGCGGCTGGTGCGGTAGCCATATCCCATCTCCTGGGCGTTCCAGCTCTGCCGCCCCTGAGGGGTGATAAGGTGGGCCAGGAGGAGCGAGCCGGCCATATCGCCGCCAAAAGCGCCGGCATTGCCATAGACGGCGCCACCCACCGTACCGGGCACCATCGCTGCCCATTCCAGACCGCCGTAACCGCGTGCCGCAGCGCGCTGTGCTACCTGGCTCAGGCCTGCGCCGGATTCAGCCCAGACCCGCGGCTGCTCCTCTTCGATAAAACGTACATGCCCCGCCCGGTTTAGGATCACCAGCCCACGAATGCCCTTATCGCTGATTAGCACGTTCGACCCGCCTCCGAGCAACGTAAAAGGCAGATCGGCTTCCCAGGCCGCCACCACCGCCGCTTCCAGTTCCGCCGCCGATTTCACCACCAGCAAAAAATCGGCCGGGCCGCCAATGCGCGCGCTGGTATAAGGCGCCAGGGATACGTTCTGCTGCAGGCGCTCACCGAACGTAGCAAGGAGAGAAGACGGTAAGGCGATCACGTATGCTCCTCGGTGCGCAAACGGCGCAACAGTTCCTCCGTCACCCGGTCGGCATCCCCGGCCGAAAGCACAAGTAGCACATCGCCGGGTTGTAAACGTTGCTCCAAATAGTCAGTAACCTCTTCCAGCGTGGGCAGGAAATGGACCGAGGGATGATGCATCTGCCGCACCACTTCCTGCGCCGAAAAAGGTTGGACGGCCTCGCGAGCACGGTAGATCTCGGTCACGATGACCTCATCGGCACGATAGAACGCGCGGGCAAAGAAAGGCAAAAGAGCCTGTGTGCGCGAATACGTGTGCGGCTGCCAGAGCGCCCACAATCGCCGTTGACCGTAACGCGTCCGCGCCGCTTCCAGTGTAGCCTCGATCTCGGTCGGATGATGAGCATAATCATCGATCAGGGTGATCCCCTTGACCTCGCCACGGACCTCAAAGCGCCGCCCGGTGCCTTGGAAGGCCTCTAACGCCTCAGCAGCCTGTTTGAACGGCAAACCCAATACAAGGGCCACACTCCAGGCTGCCAACGCATTTTGCACGTTGTGCCGGCCCGGCACTTGAAGCGCTATCCGAGCAGAGCGCCCATGGGCGAAATTCGTTTCGGCTCGGAAGGTGTAGCCACCGTGCTCATTCAACCGCATCTCCCTCGCCACCACCCAATACATGGTATGGATGGTGAACTGATCTTCAGCAGCATAACCTAACACCCGGCGATTGGCGCGCTGTGCCACCGTCATCATATAAGAAGCGCCGGGGTTCTCAGCACAGGCGATCAGAGTGCCGTTTTGCGGCAGCAAACCGACAAAGGCTTCAAAGGCCTGTACCATGTCCACAAAAGTAGGATAACAATCCGGATGATCGTGTTCGATGTTGGTCACCACCGCGATGCGCGGACGCAGCCCAAGGAACATCCGATCGTATTCATCGGCTTCGATGACAAAGGTCTGACCATGACCGGCGCGCGCGTTGACGCCCAAATTGCGCATCACACCGCCGACGATGAAGGTTGGATCTTGTCCCAAAGCGGTGAGCATCCAGGCGATCATCGCCGTAGTAGTAGTCTTGCCATGGGTGCCGGCTACGGCAATCCCGATCTTGTCTTCCATCCAACGTCCGAGGAAATCGGCCCGTTTATAGACCGGAATGCCGGCCTGCAGCGCCGCTTGGACTTCCACGTTATCATCCGGAATGGCCGAGGAGCGCACCACCCAATCGGCCCCCTGCACCTGCTCGGCACGGTGACCGATATACACCTTCGCCCCCAGGCGCTGCAGCTCTTCTGCCAGGGGAGAAAGGACGCGATCGGAACCGCTCACCGTGTAACCACTTTCGAGAAGCACACGGGCGATCGCCGAAAGCCCCGTTCCACCGATACCGATGAAATGCACGTGAGTCATTAGATATACACCACCAGGACAAAGATAAACGAAAGGAGCACGGCAAAATAGATACCCGGTTCACCCAGCAGCGCCGGGGGCATGTAATCCATCATCCTGATCAACGTCTCGCTCAAAGGCGAAGCGGCCGGCGGAGGAGTGACCACTTGCGGGAAGGGATAGCCGGCATCATGCAGAAAGAAAAGCACCGAGCCGGCGATCAGATAGCCGTTCAAAGCGCCCAAAACGATGCCAAAGAGCGAATCCTGGAAGCGCTCACGCAAGGCTTTGCTGGCCAGGCGCGGCACGCTAATCACCGTCTGATAGCCAAAGAAGACCACTACGCCCAATACCAGGGTTCGGAACCAGAAATTCATCGTCGGCGTGTTGATCAGCGCCTGAACCGGGAGGTAGCGATAGGTAACGTGAATGAACGTCAGCGCCAGGATGACACTAAATGAGACCAGGAGCTCCTTCGCCCAGCCGCGCAGCCAGCCGATGAGGGCAAAAACGATCACATACATCCAAAAGACATATACCAGGCTCATCATAGGGCTTTCTCCTGCATAGAAAGCAAAAGGCGGGCAATGGCCTCCGAGGCCTGCGGACAGGCCAGCGCACGCATCCTGGCCGCCATTTCCTGCCTGCGGGTCGAATCGCGCAACAGGGAAAGCGTTTGCGGCAGCAATGCTTTGGGAAGATCGGCATCCTCGATCAGGATCGCCGCGCCCTGTTGGGTCAGGTAATCGGCATTCACTTTCTGATAGCGCCAGGCATGTGGATAGGGCACCAAGATAGCCGGCAGACCAAAAAGCGGAAATTCGCCGAGGACCGAAGCACCGGCGCGCGAAAGCACAAGGTCCGCGGCCGCCAGCGCCGCCCCCATTTCCCCGTACAGGTACGGGTAGGGATGATAGCGCGAGCGGAGGAGTGCCGCCAGCGACTGTCGCCGTTCTGCCACTTGCGGCCAATCTAACGTGCCGCTGATGTGCACCACCTGGGCTTCCTGGAGCAGGGCTTCCAGGTTTGCCAGCAGCGCCTGGTTGATCGAGCGCGCACCCTTGCTGCCGCCGAAAACGAGCAGCACCGGCATTTCCGCCTCCAGACCCAGCTGCTGCCGAGCGCTCTGCCGATCCCAGCGACTCAACTCCTTGCGCACCGGATACCCCGTCACCTGCAGACGCGCCTTGCGGGGGAAATACCGCCGCGAGGCCTCGACCGGCACGGTGATCTGCGTCGCCAGCCGCGCCAACACCTTGAGCGCCAGCCCCGGTTCGATATCGGGCACGGTCAACAGGATCGGATGTCCGGCCGCTGCCAACGCTACCGGCACAGCGACATAGCCGCCGGTGAAGAACAGCACCTGGGGCCGGAATTCTTTCATAATGCGCCGCGCGGCAAAATACCCACGCACCAGCCGGAGCAGGTTGCCGGGCAAACGTTTCCAGCCGACCCCATGCACTCCGGCCGCCGGAACGGTGCGGTATGGGGTACCGTGGCGCGCCACCAGGTCCGCTTCCATCCCCCCCTCACCGCCGACCCACAAAACCTGTGGTTCGGCAGGGTGAAGCAGATCCTTCAGGGCCTCAAGCACGGCGAGTGCGGGGTAGACGCCGCCGCCGGTTCCGCCAGCGCAGATCAACAATCGCACCGTAAGACCTCCATTCTTCCGTCTCGGCCTCGCCGGCCTGACGGGAAATATTCAACAGAATGCCGATGCCGGCCAGAGAAGCGATCAGGTTCGATCCGCCAGCGCTGAAAAAGGGCAAGGTGTTGCCGGCAAAAGGCAAAAGTCCGACCATCACGCCGGTATTGATGAGCATCTCCAGGATGATCCACAGCGTAATCCCGGCGGCCATCAGCGTGCCGAGCATATCCGGCGCTCGACGGGCCAACACCACCCCCCGCCAACAGAGCAACCCATAAAGCCCGAATAGGGCCAGCGCGCCGAAAAAGCCGGTTTCCTCCACCAACACGGCAAAAATGCTATCGGTGGGCGGCACAGGCAGACCGTTGAGCTTGGTCACCGATTCGCCCAGACCTCGCCCGAAAAAGCCACCGCGCACAAATGCCTCGAAGACGCGCTGCATGTGATACGAAGATAGTTGCGGATCGCGCAATCCGGCCAAGTAAGCCGCCACGCGCGCCTGACCCGTAGGGTTAACCTTGACCAGTAACCAAAGGATGACCAACGCCGCCACGAGCAGAAAGGCGATCTGCGACCAGCGCCCACCGGCCAAGAAGAAGAGCAAGCCGCCCAGAATGAGAATGGTCAGTGTGGCGCTCAAATCCGGCTGGAGGTAGATCAGACCACCCACCAAACCCAGGATCATGCTCAGCGGCAGGAGGCCAAACGAAACATCATGCAAGAATTGCCGCTTGGCATAGAGCCACACGGCCAAGTAGAGAATGGTAATCAGCTTCGCCAGCTCGGAAGGCTGATACGAGCCTTTGAACAATGTACGCCGCGCGCCGAGGTGTAGCTCCCCTATCAGCAAAACCAGCAATAGCAGGACCAGGGTACCCCCCATCGCCACCACACTCCAGCGCTGCCAACGATGGTAGTCCACTCGGCTCAGCACGAACATCAGCACTAACCCCACAACCAGCCACCGTACCTGGCGCACAAACATATACCAGGGCGAAGCATAGAGCTGATTCGAATAATCCCAGGAGGCGGAAAAAAGCATCACCAACCCGAAGAGGAGCAAGAGTGCGAGGCTCACCAGCAGCGGCAAATCGTAGCCACGGCCTGCGGAACGGGCAGACCGTTCAGAAGACGTTACGAAAGTTGTTGTACCCATTGACGGAACCTCTCTCCACGCTCTTCAAAATCGCGGAATTCATCGAAGCTGGTGCCACCCGGCGAAAGCAAGACGACATCTCCGCTTTCGGCCACGCGCGCCGCGGCCTGCACGGCCTCGTACAAGTTAGGATAGCGCTCTATCGTATAGGGGCGCTCGCCCTCCACGGCATAGAGGGCGCGTTCGATCTTCTCTGCCGCTTCGCCGAACAAGACAACATGATCCACCCGTTGCCGCACCAATCGCGCCAGGTCCTCCCACGGCAGGTTCTTATCGCGCCCGCCGAGCAACAGCACCAGCGGTTCCTCGAACGAGCGAATGGCGGCCATCGTGCGCTCCGGCGCGGTAGCGATCGAATCGTTATACCAACGCACCCCGCGCCATTCACGCACCAGCTCAAGGCGATGTGGCACGCCGCGGAAGTTTTCTGCCGCCTCCAGCATCGCATCCAGGGATAAGCCGGCTGCGTGGCCGATGGCAAAGGCTGCCAGCACATTCAGCACGTTATGCTCCCCGCGCAGTAAAAGCTGCTCGCGGCGCAAAAGGGGAATATCTACCCGCCGCTCGTAAAGGTAAAGGATGCCTTCGTGATAGTAGGTGCCTTCGTTCTCATCTTCCAAAGCATCCCAACCGAACGAGACCAAGCGTCCACGCACGCGCGCTCGGAGCGCCCAGGCATTGGCATCGGCGCGCCCTAAAACGGCCGTATCCTGCGGCGATTGGAATTCCAGAATGCGCGCTTTGGCGGCAATATAGGCCTCCATCGTCCCGTGACGATCGAGATGGTTCGGCGTGATATTCAGGATGACAGCCACGTTCGGCGAAAGCGTCATCTGTTCTAGTTGGAAGCTGGAGATCTCCAAGATTGCCAGGTCATCGGGCGTCATCTCGTCCACATAGTTCAACAGTGGATCGCCGATATTTCCGCCGACGAAGACGCGGCGATGTCGCTCCGATCGGCGCGCCATCTCGCCGAGCAGGGTGGTGGTGGTCGTCTTGCCGGCTGAGCCGGTGATGCCAACCGTGCGACAAGGCACAACTTCCATAAAAATCTGCGTATCGTTCGAAAGCGGAATGCCTCGCCGCAGGGCTTCCTGCACGATCGGCAAGTTGGTCGGCACACCGCCGGAAAGGCAGAGCAGATCGGCGCCCTGGAGCAATTCGATCGGGTGACCACCGAGCGCCCATTCCAGCGGCAGATCCGCCAGGGCCTGACGCACCGCCTGAAGCTCCGCTTCGGTGCGGAGATCGCTCAGGCAGACGCGCGCCCCGTGACGGGTCAGATAGCGTGCGAGGGCCTGTCCCTGCCGCGCGGCGCCCAAAACTACCACTCGTTGCCCATCCCAGGACCTCATATCACACCATCGCCAACCCGATTCCGATCATCGCACCCAACAATCCGATCAGCCAAAAACGCTGCACTACCTGCGTTTCGCTCCAGCCCAGGAGCTCAAAGTGCAGGTGAATGGGTGCCATTTTGAAGAAACGACGACCGCGCGTTATCTTGAAATAACCAACTTGGATGATCACGCTCAGCGCCTCGGCCAAGGGGATGATGGCGATCAACGGTAACAGGATCCAATGCCCGGTCATCAGCGCCACCGTCCCCAAGGTGGCACCTAGCGCCAGCGAACCGGTATCGCCCATGATGAGCTGCGCCGGATGGACGTTGAACCACAGAAAACCAAAGAGCGCGCCGACCATCGTAAAGCAGAAGCGACCCAAGTAAAGCTGTCCCTGCATTAGGGCAATAGCGCCGTAGGAGGCAAAAGCGGTGGCCGTGATCAGGCCGGCCAAGCCATCCAGGCCATCGGTGAAGTTCACCGCATTCGAGGTACCCACGATAATAAACATGGCAATGGGGATGTACCACCATCCCAGCTCGATCTTGCCCTTCACTCCGGGCAGGAAAAGCTGGGGCACATCCAGCACCTGATAGAGGCCATAAGCGATGAACAAGGATAGCAGAACCTGAAACAGGAACTTGGTGCGCGCCCGCATACCTTGTCCGCGCCGCGGCCCACGGATACCTTCCCAATCATCCAGCGCCCCCAGCACAGCATAGCTGACCATGACCAGCATCGGCAACAACACCGAGCGCCCGGTAATATTTTGGAAAATGCCGATCAGCGAAACGGCATTGAGCAGGCCGGTCAAAAGTAGCGTCGGCAGGATGAAAAGCACCCCTCCCATGGTGGGAGTGCCCATTTTGACGAAGTGATGCGCCGGCTCCTCGACGCGGATCAGCTTTCCGATGCGGAAGTGACGCAAAACCCGTAACAGGGGAGGGCCCCAGATCACAGTCAGGATAAAGGAAAGGGTCGCCAGGCTCAAGGCGATGGCGGTTTGTTTCATGCCTCTGCCTCCAGTGCCGCCACGATACGATCCATGCGCAGGCCATGGGACCCTTTGACCAGCACCACATCGCCGGCCGTCAAATGTTTTTGCAGCCACTCGATCAAAGGCGGCATTTCGTCAAATTCCAGCACTGCGGAGCGCTTCATCCCGGCCCGACGCGCCGCGGCGGCGATCATATGAGCACGCGGGCCTAGGGTCAAAAGGCGATCGACCACCTGCGCGGCGCGCGAGCCGACCAGCTCATGCCCCTGACGCTCATAAGGTCCCAGTTCCAGCATATCGCCCAAAACGGCGATCCGTCGTCCTTCCAGCTCGCTCAACAAGTTAAGGGCAGCCAGCACGGATTCCGGAGAAGCATTGTAGGTGTCATCAATGATCAGCGCGCCGCCGGCCGAGCGCGTCACGGTCAAGCGCAGCTGTGTGTGCCCTAAGCGCAGACCGTCCAGGATCTCCTGCCAGGTCAAGCCTTCGATGATCCCGACCGCCGCCGCCCGCAAGGCCGTATGCACCGAATGTTGGCCGATCAACGGCACCCGCACATGGAGCACATCGCGCCCGTAATGCATGCGGAAACGAATTCCTGCCAATCCTTGGCTTTCGATCCCATCTGCCCAGAGATGCGCTTCGGGAGAAAGCCCGTAGAAGAAAACACGGGCGCGCGTTTTTTCCTCCATCTTTCGCACCCAGGGATCGTCGAAATTCAAAACGGCTACGCCCTCCGGCGCCGGCGGCAAGGCTTGAACCAATTCAGATTTGCCGCGGAAGATCGCTTCCTGAGAGCCGGCGCGTTCCGCATGGACTGTGCCAATATTCGTGATCACGCCCACCTGCGGCAGGGCAATATCGCATAGGAAAGCGATCTCACCCGGCACGTAGAAGCCCATCTCCAAGACAGCATGATCGTGGCCGGGTCCCAATTGCAAAAGGGTAAGCGGCAAGCCGATCTCGTTGTTCAGGTTGCCGGGATTCTTCAGCGTACGATAGCGCTGGCCAAGTACTTCGGCGATCAGCTCCTTGGTCGTCGATTTGCCCACGCTTCCGGTAATACCGATCACGCGCAATTGCAACTTTCGTCGCCAGAAGCGTGCAATTTGCTGCAGCGCGCTGAGCGTATTTTCCACCCGCAGGCAAATCGGCAACGGCAGCGCGGCGACCTTATCCAGGGGAGAAAGCGAACCCGGCCGCAGATCGAGGGTAGTAAACGGTTGCGCCGTTTCGCGTTGGATCAACGCAAAAGAGGCCCCCCGCTGAAAAGCCTCGGCGACAAAATCGTGACCATCTCGCCGTTCGCCGGGCAAAGCAATGAACATGCTGCCGGGGATCACCTGGCGCGAATCAATCGCTGCCTCGGTGATCACCTGCGGCGCCTCAGGACGGATTTGGGTCAGAGCTTCGATAACATCGGCAAGCGTCAACATCTCAAGGCTCCCTGGCCGTTCGTACGGCATCCGGCGGAATTTTCAGCGTCAAAATCACGCGTTCGGCTGCCTGGGCAAAAAGCGGTGCCGCCGTTTCACTGGCCCAGATCGAAGTGGAAGGCTCCTCTAACCAAACGTAAATCATAAACTGGGGATCGTCCAGCGGCCCCCAGCCGATGAAGGAGGCATTCGTCCGCTCGGAGGAGTATCCAAAGGGGGTTGGGATCTGCGCCGTGCCGGTTTTGCCGGCCAAACGATAGCCGGGCACCAGCGCCGCCGAATCTTCTCCCTCCAGGGAAACTGCTAACATCCAGCTGACGGTGCGCGCCGTCTGCGGTGAGATCGGGCGGCCGGCAAATTGCGGTGGCAAAGCATAGCGCCGCCCATCACGCTCCATCGCCACTACCAGGCGCGGGATCACCATTTGCCCATCGTTTGCCAACGCCGAAGCCGCCATGAGCATCTGGATGGGGGTCACGGCAATGCCCTGACCAAAGGCATTCGTCCCCAAATCGACCGGGTACCAATCCCCATCGCCGGGATGTTTCAGCCGTCCGGCCGCCTCGCCGGCCAGATCAATGCCGGTCGGCCGGCCGAAACCAAACCGATCCATGAACTCATAAAAGCGCGGGGCACCCATCTGGGTGGAAACCCAGGCCAGACAAACGTTCAGAGAATGTTGCAGACAGCCCACCATATTCTGCTCTCCCCAGGCCGCGCCATTCCAGTTATAGATATAGCGCCCACCAACCAGCAGGTTACCGGTATCAAAGTAAGTGGTCTCGGGTGTGATCAATCCGATTTCCAGCGCGGCCGCCATCGGGAAAGGCTTGATCACCGAGCCTGGCTCATAGGCATAACTAATCGCCGGGTTGAAATCCGCGGCCTTGGGATAGATGGCGGGATAGTTCCAGAATTGATTCAGGTCCATGCGCGGCGTGCTGGCCATAGCCAGAATATCGCCCTGCCGCGGCTGCATAACCACGATCACGGCGCGCTTGGCGCCATATTCCTCTAAGGCCCGATCGGCCAGCGCTTCCATCTGTGCCTGCAGGGTGCGATCCAAGCTCAGGATCAGATCCGTGCCCCGTGCCACGTGCGGTGATTCCACGGCCTGGAGCGGATTGGTAGGCACTTTCACCGCCACCGGTCGCCCGGCCAACAGATCGTTGTACTTCTCTTCGATGCCGAAATAACCGCGGTTCTCTCGGTTCACAAAGCCCAAAACGTTAGAGGCCAGGCTCTTCTCCGGGTAGCTCCGCACCAAATGCTCGCGAAAGACCAAGCCGCGCAAACTGGGCAATGGATTGCCACTCTGCTCCAAATTCTCCTGCATCGCCCGAAGCGCCTGCGCCTGTTCTTTGGAGACAAAATCTTTTACCATCCAGTAGGTCTCGTTCGGCGCCGGATGAAGCAGATGAGCATAGACCTCACCATAATCCAGGTTGAGCGTGCCGCTCAAGGCCGAAGCTAAGGTCTGCGGATCGTTGACCGCGTTCAGCGCCACGCCGACCTCGTAAGTGATCTCATTCCCGGCCAGCAGATGTCCATTGCGATCCCTGATCTCCCCGCGCGGCGGGTAAAGATAGGCGATCTGATGCTCGTTCAGGCTAGCCTGGGCACGAAAGATCTCCGCTTCGGCGCTGTTCTGAATATAAAACAGGCGCGCCAGGACGGTCAGCGCAAACAATCCGAACCCGCCGATCACCAGCCAGAGACGGACGCCGAACTCCTGCCTCACCGCCTCCCTCCCATTAAAGCAGTAAAGCGCTCCTGCAGCCAGTCCCACAGGGATTGGGTATATTCGGGAGGCAGAGAAGCGATCGGCAACGACAAAGCCGAAGTTTCAGGCATCTCAGAAGAGGAAAGATAGCCCGGCACCACGATATATTCTCGCTCTTCCGGCTTGGGTGGGCGGAAACCGAGTGCACGCGCACGCGCCTCCATCCCTTCGACCCGCGTTTGAGCGGCTAGGAGAACCTGCAAATCGGCATTGCTGCGCTCCAGGCGCGCAAGCTCCCCTCGGAGATCCTGGATTTCACGCCCCAGCAGGGTCGCCCGCGCCGAGGCCTGGAGCGAAATCGAGGCCAGCGCAAGCCCCAGCAAGACGGATAGCGTCAGCAGGGCCAGCCACTGACGCTGCACCCGCCAGGGAGCCTGTTGAAACGCATGAATCTGATGGACCAAAGAATTTCTCATCGTCTCTCGGCGCATCGCAAACGTGCACTACGGGCACGGGAATTTCGGGCAACTTCTTCCGCGCCGGGCACCACCGGTTTGGGCGTCAAGATGTGCAACGTAGCCCGATGACCACAGGTGCAAAGCGGTTGCCGCGGTGGACAAAGGCAATCACGGCTCTCGCGACGGAAAAACTCTTTAACAATGCGATCTTCCAGCGAGTGGAAGGCGATCACCACCAGACGGCCGCCGGGAGCCAGGGCCTGCACGGCCTGCGGCAACACTTGTTCCAGCGCCTCCAGCTCACGGTTGACGGCGATGCGCAACGCCTGGAAAACGCGCGTCGCCGGATGGATCGGCCCTCGCCGGGGGATCAGACCTTCGACGAGATGAGCGAGCTCGGCTGTGGTGTAGAGCGGGCGGGCACGCACGATGGCATGGGCAATACGTCGGGCGGCCGGTTCCTCGCCGTAGCGGTAGAAGAGATCGGCCAACTCGTCCTCGCTCAGGGTATTGATCAAATCGGCGGCGGTGACGGGAGCTGAGGGATCGAAACGCATATCCAGCGACGCATCCTGCTGAAAAGAAAAGCCGCGCTCCGGCGTATCCACCTGCATGGAGGAAAGGCCTAGATCGAGCAAAATGCCATCCACCTGCTCCCATCCCTGCTGATGAAGCACCGTCACCAGGGAAGCGAACGAAGCATGGATCAGGCGCACCCGCTCGCCGAAAGGAGCCAGATACTCGGCCGCCAGCGCCAGCGCCTGCGGATCGCGATCGAACCCGAGCAGCAACCCGGAAGGCGCAGAAGCCTGGAGAATGCCCCAGGCATGGCCGCCGGCACCGACCGTCCCATCCACGTAGCGTCGGCCGCTTTTCGGCGCAAGGAAGTGTAACACTTCGTGGTAAAGTACAGGAATATGCGGACGAGAAGAAAGAGCCGCAGGTTGTCTCACGGTTAAGGCATCTCAGAACGCGAAGAAAGGTCAAGCGTAGCAAAGCGCTGCTGATTGGCTTCCGTATCCTGCAACAAGCACATCTGTTCTTCCCACTCTTGTGGCGCCCAAATCTCAAAGTACTCCCCCTGCCCAACCAGAATGGCCTCTCCATCCAGGTTCAGGAATTGACGCAGGGGCTGAGGCAAGAGAATGCGTCCGACCTTATCCACCTCCACGGGATAGGCATTTGCCAGGATCAAACGACGCAGGAGGCGCGCGGTCGGATCGGCCAAGCTCATGGCGCTGATGCGCTCATAGACCTTATGGAAATAGGCCTCGGTCATCAGCATCAGACAGCGGTCAAAGCCCTGCGTGATATAGGCGCCTTCCCCCACCATCTGGCGGAAGCGCGCCGGAATCATCAGGCGACCCTTGTCATCAATCGTGTGCTTATACTGTCCCAAGAACATATGTTCTACCTTGGCCTTTAACAGCAGAACGCCAGAAGCCCGGCGTTCTTACCACTTTTTGCCACAATTTACCACATTATACGCCTATGAGGGCTAAATTGCAAGGGGGAGTTGATTGCAAAACAATAATTGCCCCCTAAATGCATCCAAGTTGCCTGCGGCCGAACGGTATTACCCTCGGGCAAGCATCACCCACTCAAGAGGCGCCGAATCCCGATGGGCAATAAGCGCAAAATCGTCATTCGAACAGCACAATCTTGCACAGAAACATCCGTAAGAATTCCCCCGGCATGTTGTCACGCCTGGAGCTCCCCACACAAAAGCGCTTCCTGCTATCGGTCGTTACTCATCTTCTTCCCCTCTCCCTCAGCGCCTGCACAATGCGCTCTGCGGCGTGCCCATCCCCGAACGGGTTGACCGCCCGCGCCATGGCCTCGTAGGCCACGGGATCGTCCAACAAGTGTTCCGCCGTGTGCAGGATGGTATCCGTCTCTGTGCCCACCAGCCTCAATACCCCGGCCTCCACTCCCTCCGGGCGCTCGGTCACATTGCGCAACACCAGCACCGGCACGCCGAAAACCGGCGCTTCTTCCTGAATTCCGCCGGAATCGGTCAGGATCAGGGTCGCATGGCGCATGAGGTGCACCAACGGTAGGTAATCCAGCGGTGGCAAGAGTAGGATGTTCTCCACTCCATCCAGCTCACTCCGCACAACGCTCTGCACGTTAGGATTGAGGTGGACAGGGTAAATGATGAAAAGATCACCGCGGCGCGCCAACCGGCGCAACGCCCGGCAAATCTGCCTTAGAGGCTCCCCGAAGTTTTCGCGCCGGTGAGCGGTGACGAGGATCAGCCGCTTGGCCTGACCTTTGGCCCGCTCCAGCAAATCGGCGGCTTCCTTCGGGATGGGTTGGGAGGCCACATAGTGCAGCGCATCGATCACCGGGTTGCCCGTGACCAGGATATTCGCCTCAGGAATCCCTTCCCGCAATAGGTTCTGGCGCGCCCACTCGGTCGGCGCAAAATGCAGATCGGCGATCACGCCGGCAATGCGGCGGTGGATCTCTTCTGGAAAGGGTTGCCACTTATCATAGGTGCGCAGGCCGGCCTCCACATGTCCCACCCGAATACGATGGTAATAGGCCACCAGCGCCGTGATCGCCACCGTGGTTGTATCTCCCTGCACCAGCACCCAATCGGGACGAAAATCTTCCAGAACCGGCTCCAGGTGGGTAAAAATGGCCGCGGCCAATTCTCCCAGGCTCTGATCTTCGCGCATCAGATTGAGATCGTAATCCGGACGAATCCTGAAAAGCTCAAGCACCTGATCCAGCATCTGACGGTGCTGAGCCGTCACGCAAACGCGACTTTCGCTATCGCTTTCTGCGGCCAGGCGGCGGATGATCGGCGCCATTTTCACCGCTTCCGGGCGGGTGCCGAAGACGGAGAGCACACGCAAGGTCATCCTTGCTCCTTGCCATTTCCTAGCCGCAGCAGGCGGAATCCGGCCGATTGCCAGCGTTCTGCATCCCAAGCATTCACCGTATCCACGATCAACCGGGCGGGCGTTTGCGCGGCGACCATCTGCGGATCGAAGTGCACAAACATTGTGTGACGCACGAGCACCAAGATTAACTCCGCATCGGCCAGGGCCTGCTCCAGGGTCGGGACGGTGAACACGCCTTTCACCTGCGCTGCAGGCTTGAACGGCTCAAAGGCCTTCACCTGCGCGCCCTCCTGCTGTAACAGGTGGATCGCCTCGATGGCCGGGCTTTCGCGCAGATCGTCCACATCCGGCTTATAGGCCAACCCCAGCGCCGCAATGCGCCGATCTTTCAAGGAACCACCAAAGGCCTTGCGGACTTTTTCGCGCACGAAATGCGGTTGCCCGTCGTTCACCTCGCGCGCCGTGCGGATCAGCCGGGCCAGGTCGGGCGCCGCTTCTACCAGAAACCACGGATCCACGCTGATGCAGTGACCGCCCACTCCCGGCCCCGGGCTGAGGATCTTCACCCGCGGATGGCGATTAGCCAATGCGATCGCCTCCCAGACGTTCACCCCCAGGCGCTCCGCCAGGCGGGCAAATTCGTTGGCGATGGCAATGTTCACATCGCGGTAGGTGTTTTCCATTAGTTTCACCATTTCGGCCGTGGTGGCATCGGTGAGGATGATTTCCCCTTTAACGAACGTGGCATAAAGGTCTCGGCCGGCGCGGGCAGATTCCGGGGTAAGGCCACCGATAACCCGGGCATTCTCGATCAACTCGCGCAAGATCTGCCCCGGCAGCACACGTTCCGGTGAATACGCCAGGTAGAAATCCACACCCGCTTTCAGGCCGGAGCGCTCTAGGATCGGCGCTACTACTTTCTCCGTCGTGCCCGGCGGTGAAGTAGATTCCAGCACCACCAGATTCCCCTTGCGCAGATAGGGGACGATCGCTTCGCTGGCCGCCTTGACAGCACTTAGATCGGCCATTTTGTAGGTACGCCCCTCGTATTCCCCGTAGCGATCGTCGAGAAACGGAGTAGGAACGGCGATGATGAACGCATCGGCTTCGGCCGGCTGCTGCGAAACGCGCAAATGTCCGGATTTGAAAGCCGCCTCGACTAAGGTGCGCAATCCGGGCTCATGAAGATGAATCCCGCCATTGCGCAATGTTTCAATGACATGCGCATTAATATCCACCCCGATCACATCTAGGCCATGGGTCGCAAATGTGCTTGCCGTTGGCAGACCGATATAGCCCAATCCTAAGACGCAAAGTGTTTGAAACTTCACGGATACTCCTGAAGAATTAGGGTACGATAGCTCTGAGCAAAGGGATCTTCTGTAGTAAACGAGTTAACAAGAAAGAAAGTACGAAGGTGCAAATCGTTATAAGCGGGATCATGACTAAGGAAGAGCCTATTCCCCTCGTCAATCCTAGCCGGGGAAGCCATGCATCATACCATTGTAACACCAGTGGATGGATCAGATAGATACCCAAACTGGCCTGGCTGAGGGGCAAAAGGCCGCGCTGCAAAGTTGAGGGTAAGTGCTGGAACGCGTTTTTGAGCAGGAAAAAAGCCGCCAACCCCATCAGGATGATGTTTAGGCTCAGATAGCTGCGGAAGACGGTTTCATCTTTTTGGGGTGGAAGGTCAAGCAGGAATACAAGGAAAGTAAAGAGCAAGCCCAAAATAAAAAAGGTGGCAAAGATGCGCACACTTTGACGGGAGGGAGCGAGATTCCCAAGGTAAAAACCAAGCAAGTAATAGCCAATATATCCTGTGGCCATCGGGATCTCAAATCCAAAGCGTAGGGGAGTGAACGCTGTCAGAATAGAGAGGAGCGGCACGGTAAAAAACCACAGCCCAATGTAGTAAAGCAAGTCACTCTGACGTGCTCTGGCCACAAACAATCGCAAGATAGGCGTGAAGAGATAGAGGCCGATCAGCGTATAGAAGAACCATAGGTGCTCGGCACGCGGTCCACGGAGCAGGCGGATAAATAATCGTCCGACGGCCTCCAGGGTCACACCGCTCTTGCTCAGCGCCTGATTGACATACACATCGTAAATAACCGACCAAGCTACCAGAGGTAGAAACACTTTCCAGGCACGTTTGCGGAGGAAGACCACCAGATTCTCTTCTTTAGGCAAGAGCAGGAAACCACTGAGCATAAAGAAGAGCGGCACACCGATCCGCGAAAAGCTATAGGCCAAGGGATGGACCCATTCTGGTCCTTCGCCCCATTGACCGATATGGGCTAAAACCACCAGGAACGCCCCGGTGACGCGTATCCCATCCACCCACCCTTCTCGTATGGTCAAAGAATTCCGTGCAGCCTCTTCCCTATTCTGTGATTCCATGCGACACAATTATACCCAATGGGAGGAGAGTGAGAGCGTGAGAGCCAAAGAACACGAGAGAGTACGAAGTCGAATTTGGACTTTGGAAATTCTCACGTTTTGGCCGAGAAGTTAGGGTTTTTAACGCCTTAACAATGGACTCAGATCGAATCCTTGCGGTGAAATTTTACTGCGTGAACACACGTGCAAAGCCATCGATCGGCAATGTGATAAAATATTTCACATGCACATTGCATTGGAAAAACTGCGCCAATTCTTCCGCCTGGAACACGAAAAAGGATATACCGATAGCGCGGTCATCGGCGGCCTAGTGCGCATTCTGGATTTTTGGGAAGCGGAAGCCCGCCAAGAAGGCGTGAAAGAAGAGATCATCCAGGCCGTGGTCGGTCGGCTACGCGATTACGCCCGCCTCACCCCCAATTCGCGCGCCGAAGCGCTACAAGGGCTGTGGAAACGCATCCAAAACGAATACCCAGAACTGGCGACCTCTAAGAAAACCACTCGCCCGCAAAAATCGGGAGCAAATAAGCCCAAGGAAGAAACGCCTTCAGCTCCCGCGGCAACGGCCACACCTCAACCCCTCGTAGCCTTGGAGGCCCCTCTCACCGTGCTACAAGGAGTTGGACCGCGCAATGCCCAGCTCCTGGCCCGTCTCGGCTTGCGCACCTTGGGCGATATGTTGTATTACTACCCCCGCCGATACGAAGACTATAGCAAGCTTAAACCGATCAAAAACCTGTGGTATGGCGAGCAGGTAACTGTCATCGGCATACTGAAATCGGTGGAACTGCGCAATGTGCGCCAGGGCTTGATCCTGGTGGAGGCCCTCCTGGCCGATGCCAGTGCCTCCCTGCGCTTGATCTGGTTTAATCAACCCTGGCTCGCCAACCGCCTCAAAGTGGGCGAGACGATCTCCGTCTCCGGCAAAGTGGAACAATACTTGGGGCGCCTGGTCATGAACAACCCGGAATGGGAACCCATCGAAGTCGAAGCACTTCACACCGGGCGGATCGTCCCCATTTACCCGCTCACCGAAGGCATCTCCCAAAAGACGCTGCGCAACCTCATGCACCAGGTGGTGACCTATTGGGGCCCCCGCCTGCCCGATCCGTTACCGCCCGACGTGCGCCGAGAAGCCGAGCTACTCGAACTCGGCCAGGCCATCTCGCAAGTGCACTTCCCCGATTCGCAGGAAATGCTGCGGGCCGCGCGCCAGCGCCTGGCCTTTGACGAAATCTTCTACCTGCAAATGGGGATGCTGCATCAAAAGCAGGATTGGCAAAAGGTCACCGCCCGACGCTTTGAAGTGGAAGATGCCTGGCTGGAAGAGCGCCTCGCCGCCCTACCTTTTACTTTGACCGCTGCCCAGCGCCGGGTGCTGGAGGAAATGCGCCGCGACCTGGCCTCCGGCCACCCGATGAACCGCTTGCTCCAAGGCGATGTCGGCTCCGGCAAAACGGTGCTTGCTGCCCTGGCCGCCGCCATCATCACCCATCATGGCTCCCAAGCGGCGATCATGGCTCCCACCTCCATCCTCGCCGAACAGCACTACCACACCTTCTGTCGCCTGCTCGTCGCGCCGGGATGGCTGGGGGAGGCTCAGGTCCGTTTGTTGACCGGCGATACGCCGAGCGGCGAAAAAGAAAGCATTCGCCAAGGGCTGGAAACGGGCGAAATCAAAATCGTCCTCGGCACCCATGCCCTGATCGAAGAAGCCGTGCGCTTTGCCGATCTCCAATTCGCCGTCATTGATGAGCAACACCGCTTCGGCGTCGAACAACGGGCGCAACTGCGCGCCAAAGGCACCACTCCCCATTTGTTGGTGATGAGCGCCACCCCTATCCCGCGCTCGCTGGCCCTCACCCTCTATGGCGATCTCGATCTCTCCGTGTTGGACGAAATGCCGGTCGGCCGCCGGCCGGTGCAAACCTATCTGCTCCGTCCGCGGGAACGCGAACGTGCCTATGCCCTGATCCGCTCCCAGATCGAAGCCGGACGCCAAGCCTTTATCATTTACCCGCTGATCGACGAAAGCGAAGCCCTCGATGCCCCGGCCGCCACTGCCGAATATGAGCGCCTGCGCACGGAAGTCTTCCCAGATCTGCGCCTCGGCCTGCTGCATGGCCGGATGCGCGCCGAGGAGAAAGATCAGGTCATGCAACGCTTCCGCAACGGCGAATATCACATCCTAGTTTCCACCACCGTAGTCGAGGTCGGGGTAGACGTGCCGAATGCGACGGTCATGCTCATCGAAGGCGCCAATCGCTTCGGCCTGGCCCAGCTCCATCAGCTGCGCGGCCGCGTCGGGCGCGGGTCGGAACAATCCTTCTGCCTGCTGATTCCCGAACGGGATGACGCTCTAGAAAACGAACGCTTGCTGGCCATGGTGGAGACCAACAACGGCTTCGTGCTCGCCGAGCGCGACCTGCAGCAACGTGGCCCCGGAGAATTCCTGGGCACACGGCAGTCCGGCTACGTGACCAACCTGCGTATGGCTAGCCTCTCCGACCTACCGTTGATCGAAAAGGCGCGATCGTTTGCCCAACGCATCTTCGAGCAAGATCCTTATCTACAGCGCCCAGAACATGCGCCGCTGGTTGAAGCCCTGCAGCGCTTCTGGGGTGATCTGAGAACAGACATCAGCTGAGGTGCCCATGATCCGTGCACTCTTTCCCGGCACATTTGATCCGATTCACTACGGCCATATTGACATTGCCGAGCGGGCCGCCCGTCTCTTCGATGAACTGGTGGTTGCCGTCTACGATAAACCGCTGAAAACGCTGTTCTTCTCTCCCCAGGAGCGCATCGCCCTGGTTGAACAGGCGCTGGCGCACAACCCGAAGATCCGCGTCACCGGCTATAGCGGCCTAACGGTAGAGTTTTGCCGCGCTATCGGTGCGCAGGTGATCGTGCGCGGCCTGCGCGTCTTTTCGGATTTCGAGTTCGAGTTCCGCATGGCCTTGGCCAATCATCGTCTGGCACCGGATATCGAAATCGTCGCTCTGATCACTGCCGAGGAGCACACTTTCCTTTCCTCTACCACCGTGCGTGAGATCGCCATGTTGCACGGCGATGTTTCGAGCATGGTGCCACCCCACGTCGAAGCCGCTCTTCGCCGCAAGGTGGAGACCCTGAACGAACCGTTACCGCCCAACGCCCTACGGGATTGACTTTTTCCTCAAAGGAGGGCCTGATGGATATCCTACAATTGATTGACCGCCTGGAAGAAGTGTTCAACGAAAGCCGCGCCATCCCATTGACCCACAGCGTGATCGTGGATGAAGATCGCATGCTGGATATTATTGACCAGATGCGCGTCACCATCCCGGAAGAGGTCAAAAAAGCGCAACAGGTCCTCGCCCAACGCGACCGCATCTTGGCACAGGCCCAGGAGGAAGCCGAACGCACGGTGCAACTGGCGCGTGAGCGCGCCGAACAGATGGTGCAACGCGAGATCATCGTCCAGGAAGCGCAGAAACAGGCGGAACAAATCCTGGCCCAGGCCCAACTCGAAGCCGAAGACATCCGTCGCGAGGCCGATGCCTACGCATTGCAAAGCCTGCAGCGCCTGGAAGAAGAGCTCAACCGCCTGCTCCGACAGGTGCACAACGGGATTTCTACCCTGCAACAGAGCCTCGGCGAGAAAAGGTAATTCTATGGCTGAAGATGTTTTCATCGTCTCTGCAGTGCGCACAGCGATCGGAATCGGCAAAGCCGGTGGAGCACTTCACCCCTTTCAGCCGGTTGAGTTAACCGCCTGGGTGATGCAGGAGGCCGTCCGCCGCGCCGGAATCGAGCCGGATCGGGTGGAGGATGCCGTTTGGGGCGTGGTGACCCCGGTCGGCGATCAGGGCGCCAACCTGGCACGCCTGGGCGTACTTAAAGCCGGGTTCCCGGTGCAGGTGCCGGCCGTGACCCTGAACCGCATGTGCGGCTCCAGCCAGCAAGCGATCCATTTCGCTGCACAGGCCATCCTGGCCGGAGATATGGAGCTGGTGCTGGCCGGTGGCACGGAGATGATGTCGCACCAACCGCTGGGCGCCGATTACCCTCCCCAATGGCCGGATGTCGGCTATCCGCTGATCCATCAGGGCCTGAGCGCCGAAAGGATGGCCGAAAAATGGCAGCTTTCGCGAGAAGAGCTGGATGATTACGCCTATCAATCCCACCTGCGCGCTGCCCAGGCCATCGAGGCAGGCCGCTTCGAGGCGCAAATCCTGCCTCTGCGCCTGCCCGATGGCACATTCTTCACCGTCGATCAAGGCGTGCGCCGCCCACCCGATCGCCAGAAGATGGCCGCGCTCAAGCCAGTCTTCAAGGAAGATGGCGTGATCACCGCCGGCAACGCCAGCCAGATCAGCGATGGCGCCGCCGCATTGTTGCTGGCCTCGCCCAAAGCCATCGGCCGCTATAACTTGACCCCGCTGGCGCGCATTGTAGCGCGCGTAGTGGTCGGCTCCGATCCAACCCTGATGCTCGATGGCCCGATCCCGGCCACGCAAAAGGTGCTGGCACGCGCCAGGTTGAAGCTGGAGGATATTGAGGTGATCGAGATCAACGAGGCCTTCGCCAGTGTCGTCCTGGCCTGGGCACGAGAATTAAGGCCGGATATGGCGCGCGTCAACCCGAACGGTGGCGCCATCGCCCATGGTCACCCCCTGGGAGCGACCGGCGCCATCCTGATGACCAAACTAGTATACGAATTGCAGCGTCGCAAAGCCCGCTACGGCCTGCAAACCATGTGCATTGGCCATGGCATGGCCACGGCGACGATCATCGAGCGACTCTAGCGATGGCCGAAATCTTCCTCTCTTTGGGCACCAACTTGGGCGATCGCCTGGACAACCTGCGCCGGGCACTGGAATGCCTCCCCCCACAGGTGCACATTCTGCAACTCTCTTCCATCTACGAGACGCCACCCTGGGGATACACGGAACAACCGGCCTTCCTGAACCTGGTGCTGCGCGGTGAAACCAAGCTGGAGCCGCAAGCACTGCTAGACTTTTTGAAATCTTGCGAGCAAAAGCTCGGGCGCCAACCGAGCTTTCGCTACGGCCCACGCCTGATTGACCTAGACATCCTGGCCTACGAGGATCGCATTTTGGAGACTCCTCGCCTGATCCTCCCCCATCCACACCTGCATGAACGCGCCTTCGTCCTGGTGCCGCTGTGCGAAATTGCTCCCGATTGGAAGCACCCGCGCCTGGGTCGGAATGCCCTCGATCTCCTGACTGCCTGCGATACCACAGGCATTCGCAAAGTGGCAACCCTAGGACTAGAGAGCAGCGATCAGCCTCTTGAACCGCTCCATTTTCCCTAAATCTCAAGGAGGTCATAATGAGCGAGATCAAACCCCTCAATTGGCAACCAGCCCCCAGCATCGGCTATACCGTCTCCCGTCGCCCGGATGGCGGTATGAACATCGTTTTCACCCACCTGGACGATGCGACGATCGAGCACTGGCGCGCCTTTGCCTTGGAGCATCTGCTCGGATCAGATCGCCGTACTCGTAACCTATACGATCTTCGAGCGGTCAAAGAAGTGCCCGAAAAAGCCATCCGCACCGCCATTGAGGTGAATAACGATCCGGCCGCGCGTAACATTCGCCTGGCAGTCGTCGTCGCCAGTCCACAGGTGGCCGAGGCCATCCGTCAGATCGCCGCGCTCGCTTTCCCAGCCGCCGGCGCCGCGGTGAAACTGTTTACCGACATCAACGAAGCCGAAGCCTGGCTGAGTCGCCCACTCGATCAGATCCCGTAACCCATGCAAGCTCCGCAGATCAAGCCCCTCCAGCTCCGCTCGCGACGCTTCGAGTGGGGAAAACGCACCTATGTCATGGGCATTCTCAACCTCACTCCGGATAGCTTTTCCGGAGATGGTCTGCTCCAGCGCAAGGATGCTCTGAGCACCGCATTGGAACAGGCGCGGCGTTTCCTGGAAGCCGGGGCCGATATCCTAGATATCGGCGGCGAATCCACTCGCCCCGGCTCTCAACCGGTCTCAGCAGAAGAAGAGATGGAGCGCATATTGCCGGTCATCGAGCGGTTGAGGCAGGAATTTCCCGATGCCGTGCTTTCGGTGGACACCTACAAGGCAGTGGTAGCCGAAGCCGCGTTGAAGGCCGGTGCTGACCTGGTCAACGATGTTTGGGCCTTGCGCGCCGATCCCGATATAGCCATGGTGATCGCCCGTTACCACGTTCCGGTGATCCTGATGCACAACCGCAGCCAGCCTGCGAACATAGAGATGCGCGAGCGTCTGGGGAATGCCTATCGCGCCGCCGAATACACCAACCTGCTCGAGGACGTTCGCCGCGACCTGCTCGAAAGCATCACCCTCGCCCATGCCGCCGGCATACCGGATGAACACATCCTCATCGATCCGGGCATCGGCTTCGGTAAATCGGTGGCACAAAACCTGGAGCTGATCGATCGCCTGGGAGAGCTACGCGCCCTGGGCTATCCGATCTTGCTCGGCCCTTCGCGCAAATCGTTTATCGGCTACACGCTCAACCTGCCGCCCGATCAGCGCATTGAAGGCACCGCCGCGGCCGTAGCCGTTGGGATCGTGCGCGGCGCGGATATCGTGCGCGTGCACGATGTCGAATACATGGTGCGCGTGGTGCGCATGACGGATGCCATTGTGCGACGAAACTGCGGAGAATAGTCGCCTCGGTGACAGGCAAAGCGCCTGAAAAATTGGGAGCAAGTAGATTCTCCGAGCAAAAGCCTTAGCATAGTGCTGAAATTGTGCCGCGCTTTGCTTGTTGCAGAGAGGAGGTGCCCTTTTTACCCTCTTGACCGATTGACTGCCTCGGATCCGAATATGCGCCAAAAGATCTGAGAGAAACCATAAGACGTTAGACCGCGCCTCGCTCCTTGGCTCACCGTGGAACTTTTTCCTAGGCACCTCGTCTATTCAGACGGAGGTACGTGCTTATGAGAAAGATTTTGGCTTTTCTCCTGCTATTGCCCTTGCTCCTGGCCTGCAATTTGACCGAGTTGGGACTCGCCAGCAACCCCACCCTAATCCCGGCCTTTACAGCGGCGGCTCAGACCATCCAGGCCATGTCCACGTCACTGGCCCTCACGGCCTCGGCCACACCATGGGTTGTGACGCCTACCCCCGTTGTCACTCCCACTCCCACCAACACGCTCATCCCAACGGCCACAGCGCCTATCCTGCCAACGTTTGTACTCTCTCCGGCCCCTACTTTCACACCCTCTGTGCCTTGCAATGCCGCCCAATTCATCGCCGATGTCAATTTTCCCGACCCACCGAACGGCCCTATCTTATCCCGTGGCGCAACCTTCACAAAAATCTGGAAGATCAAGAACGTCGGCCGCTGCACCTGGACAACCGATTACGATGTGGTCTGGATCGGTGGGGATCGGTTGAATGCCCCCCAAGCCACCTCGTTCCCCAACACCGTCGCGCCGGGTGAGACGGTCAACATTGCCGTGAGCATGCAGGCGCCCTCGACGGATGGTGATTACCGCGCCTATTTCATGTTACGCAATGCGCAAGGCGCCCTCTTTGGCCTGGGAAGCGCGGCAAATCAACCCTTCTGGGCATGGATCCGCGTGAGTGGACCCTCTAACTTGGTATATGACTTCACCGCCAACATGTGCGCGGCTACCTGGGCAAATGGCTCTGCCACGCTCCCTTGCCCCGGCGTAGAGGGTAGCCCAGCCGGATATGTGCTCTTTGTTCCGACGCCGCGCATGGAAAACGGGCGAATGGAAGATGAACCGGGGCTATTGGTCGCTCCGCAAGCGATCCAGAACGGCATTATCAAAGGTGAATTCCCGCCCATTCGCATCCGCAGTGGCGATCGTTTCAGGGCTCTGATCTTTTGTGCTTACCAAGCCACAAACTGCAACGTCAAATTCCGCCTGGCCTATCGCATTGGGAACGGCGCACTGCAAACGCTTGGCACGTGGGCCGAAGCAAACGAGGGCTTATACACTCGCCTAGAGCTGGATCTAAGTGCTCTGGACGGCAAAGATGTGAAATTTGTGCTCATGCTGCTGGCCAACGGTTCACCAAATGGGGATCGCGCCATCTGGCTACATCCCCACATCCTGCGCGCCGGAACTCCTACCCCAACGCCGACCTTCACCCCTACCCAAACGCCAACCTTCACCCCCACCCCTACTAGTACGTTCACTCCGACCCCCAGCGACACGCCAACTTTTACTCCCACTCCCACGGAAACCCCTACGCCTACACCATAGCACGTCCTCACCCCCTCAAAGCAAAAAGCGGGACAACCCATTCGGCTGTCCCGCTGTTGTTTCACAAAGGCGGCACTACGAGGTTGCCTGTCCTTTACGGAACCACTCCCGCCATTCGCGCTTTTCCCAAATCACCAGGATCGGCGCGGCGTTGAAAATTGAGGAGTAGGTGCCGCTAAAGATACCGATCAGCAAAATGGTCACAAAGTGACGGATGCTTTCACCACCGAAGAGCACCAGCGCCAACAAGGTGAACATCACCGTCAGCTGGGTGTTGATCGAGCGATCCAGCGTCTGCAAAATGGAATGATTGACCAGCGTCTCGTAATCCATGCGCCGATAGATGCGGGAGTTCTCGCGCACGCGGTCGAAAACAACGATGCTATCGTGCACCGAGAAGCCAATCACGGTCAACATGGCGGTGAGGAACAGGGCATCTGCCTGCCAGCCCCCAAAATAGCCTAAGATGGCCTCAACACCCAGCACCACCAACACGTCATGGAGCAGGGCGAGGATGGCTGCCGTTCCATAGCGAAAGGCATGTTCTACCTGGCGGAAGGCATACCAAATATAGAGCATGATTGCCAACCCGGCCATGATCACGGCGATGATCGCCGCACGGGTCACTTCCTGACCGATCGCCGGGCTGACCGAAGTGAAGTTCAGCACCGTCACCTTTGCTCCGCTGCGCGCCTCCAGCTCACTCACAATGCGCGCCTTCGTTTCACCGCTCATTGCCTTCGATCGGATGGCGTAAGCATCTTCTCCCAAAGGCTGCACCAACGGCGAGGCGATCTCTTCCTGCTCCGACGAAAGAGCATTATAGACTTCCTGCACGGTCGAGATAGGAGGGCGTGCACCTTCAAAACGGATCTCCAAAAGTGCCCCACCGGTGAAGTCAATGCCTAGCTTCAGCGGACCTTCCTGGGGATTCTGCACCCAATGCAGGATGAAAAAGAACAGCCCCGGAAGGATGATTAGCAGTGAAATCAGAAAATACCAGTAGCGATACTTGATCAGATTCATGTTCCCTCCTACAAGCCGAACCAGCGAGGATGCTCGGCAAGTTTGATGTTATCCAGCACCAGGTGCAGGAACGTGCGGGTGACAATAATCGCTGTGAACAGACTGACCAACACACCCAGCGCCAGCGTCACAGAAAAGCCTTTAACAATGCTGGCACCAAATGTGCTACCAAAGGTGAAGAGAATCGCACAGGTAATCAGAGTAGAGATGTTCGAGTCGCGAATCGAAGGCCAAGCACGGCTCCACCCCAGATCGATCGCCTGGCGCAGCCCGCGCCCGGCGCGCAGCTCTTCTTTCAGGCGTTCGAAGATCAGCACGTTGGCATCCACGGCCATGCCGATGCTCAAGATAAACCCGGCAATACCCGGTAGCGTGAGCACCACCGGAATCGTCTTGAAGAGCATTAATGAGATAACCGCATATCCTAAGAGAGCTAAGTCGGCCAGAATGCCCGGTAGACGATAGTAGAGCGCCATGAACAAGATCACCGTGACAATGCCGATCACTCCAGCCAGCACGCTCTTGCGCACCGATTCTTCACCCAGAGTTGGACCGATCGTTTGCGTCTGGACGATCTTGACCGGGATAGGCAGCGCACCGTAACGCAGCTGGATAGCCAAAGCGTTGGCGCTTGCCTCGGTGAAGTTCCCGGTGATCACGCCGGCCCCATCGGTGATCGCCGATTGAATCACCGGCGTTGAGATCACGCGCCCATCCAACACGATGGCCAACACCTGACCGATGTGCGTAGAAGTGTATTTGGCGAATAGATCTTTCGCATCCGGCTTGAGGGCAAACTCAATGACGAACTTCCCTACCTGATCCTGACGCACCAGAATGCGCGAAGGCTCAAGCGCCGCGCCAGTAAGCACTGTATGATAGACTTTCTCCGCCTTATTCGGCTCGGGCGTCGGAGTAGTCTCCACAGAGGTCGAAGGAGGGGTGGCTGCGACGGTTGGCGTCGGCATAGGGGTGCCCTCTCCCGACTGACCCTGTGGAGTCGTCTCCCGACCGTAATCTGTCTGGATCAACGTACCTTCCGGCACAGGCGTCGTGCCCATATCCACAAATTCCAATCGCCCGGTCTGCTGAAGCGCGGCCACGATCTGATCGGGATTGTCAACCCCCGGAAATTCGGCCACAATGCGGCAATTGCCCGCAGTTTGCATGGTGATCTCGCTCACGCCCAAAGCGTTGGCACGCCGCTCCAAGATCTGACGCGTGACCTGCAAATCGGAGGGATTCACCTGGGCACAATCCGCATCTGCCTGCAAGACCGCCTGCAATCCCCCTCGCAGATCCAAGCCCAAACGGATCGGCACCTCACGATAGAGGAGCATCGTTCCGCGCTGGAAAGGGTTAGGGATGGCGATCTTCGTGCCCAGGTCCACATATAGAGAAAACGCGACCAACACGAAGATGATCGAAAGCCAGGAATTCTGACGACGCATGATGTACTCCTTATGAGGATGTCACAAGGCTTTGATTATACCCGAACTCTCCCACCGACCAAGGCAAATCCCCCTCCTAACCGCCTCACTTTTACTCCTACATCCTTCTCATCCCCGCGGCACCCAGGCCAACACCGTCGTTCCCTCGCCGGGCGCCGAGGTGATTTCCACCTCCCCTCCCACCATCCGGGCGCGCGTTTGCATATTCGTCAGGCCATGGCCGAGCAGCATGCCGGCCCGGTTCGGATCGAAGCCGCGGCCGTTATCCTGCACTTCCAACACCACCCGCTCCTCCGTCTGCCAAACGGAAACCGTCACCATCGAAGCGCGCGCATGTTTGGCCGCGTTCGCCAGCGCCTCTTGACAGATGTGAAAGAGTGCCAGGCTCTTTTGCGGTGAAAGGTCCACTTCTGGGGGGCCCTGAAGCACTGCTTCCGAGAGCGTATTCGTGCGATATTCGGTCACCAGTCGCTGCAGCCCTTGCATCAGTCCTTCCCCAAGCAACTGCCTTGGGCGGAGATCGAGAATGTATGTGCGCAGATCGCGAATCGTTTTGTTCAGATCGCTGATGGCGCGCTGAATGCGCTGACGCGCCTCGGCTGGGTCTTCCTCCAAAATTTGGGCAACATGCTCGAGCGAAAGCCCCACCGCGAAGATGGATTGGATCACCCCATCGTGCAAGTCCATGCCGATCCGCTGACGCTCTTCCAACACCGCCAAACGCCGCGCATCCTGATGCAAACGGGCATTTTCAATCGCCAGGCCGGCCCATTGAGCAATCGCCTGAAGCAACGAAAGGCTACGTTCTTCAAAAGGTTCTTTGCGGCGGGTAGCAATGCTCATCACTCCCACGGCCTTATCGCCCTGTCCAAGGGGAAAACAGGCCAATTGTGAAAATCCGGCCTGCCCAACAGCCTCTCGCAGAAAACGCACATCATGTTGCAAATCAGTGCTGATGATCGGACGATTTTCGGCCAGCGCCAGCCCGATCAACCCCTCGCCCCGGTGAAAACGGTTCCTTGTCCAAAACGCATCCGCCGCCTCTCCACGGTGCAATACCAGGCGCAAAGTCTGGCCATCATCTTCCAGCAAAAAAATTTCCCCCGCCTCCACATTCATGTATTCCATCACTACTCCTAGCGTCTTGTTCAAAATCTCATTCAACTCTAGGGTGGAAGCCAAGATCGGAGCAATGTTATTCAGAAGGCTCAAATCTTCGGTACGACGGATCAGCTCGGCATCGCGGAGATTCAGTGATTCAATCAGACGGGCATTTTGGATCGCCACCGCCGCATAGGCCGCCAGCATCTGGATAATCTGTTCGTCATCCTCGCTGAATTCCGGCGCCGTTTTCTTGTTTGTCAGATAAATCTGCCCCAATAGAACCCCTTGATGACGGATTGGCACTCCCAAAAAGGAGGTCATCTCCGGATGGTGCAGGGGAAAGCCGCTACTACGCGCATCCCGACGCACATCCGCTACACGGATCGGACGCTCACTTTGCATTAAAGCCCCGATCAGTCCCCGTCCTCTCGGCGGTGAACCTACCCGTTGGATCTCCTCCTGGGACATGCCCACAGTAATGAAATAGCGGATCTCCCCCTTCTCATCGAGCACCGCTAATGCCGCATATTGTGCCTCAGCCAGTTCGCAGGCCGCCCGCACAATCCGCTCCAGCACCGTTTCCAGGGAAGGCTCACTGATCACCTCTAAGCTGGCGCGGTAGAGGGCCAAAAGCCGGTCTTGCAGTTGTTCTCGGGTAAGTAGCATCATTTTCGACTATTATATCCAGATTTTGTAATTTGATAGCTTTTGCAAGTCTGGGGAGATATACTCCCCTTTCGAATTCACTTATCAGAAGGGACGAACATGAGCTCACGCATCCCTCGATTCTATGACTTGACCCTGAGCGAACGTCGCCAAAAAGTAGCCGAGGCCACGGCCGCACTCAGCCTGGACGAGGTGCTAGGCGCCTGGTCCCAAGGCGGGCTCAGCGCCGAAGCCGCCGATCACATGATCGAGAACGTCATCGGTTTGCATAGCCTACCGCTGGGCATCGCGCTCAATTTTATCGTGAACGGGCGCGAAGTGTTGATCCCCATGGCGATCGAAGAACCCTCGGTCGTGGCCGGCGCCTCTTTTATGGCCAAGCTCGCCCGCGCCGGGGGCGGCTTTTTCGCCACCGCCGATGAACCACAGATGATCGGCCAGATCCAAATCCTCGGCCTAGCCGATCCCGCCACGGCGCGCCTGAAGATTTACGAACACAAAGCCGAACTCCTGGCTGCCGCCGACGAAGCTGACCCGATCCTCAAGCGCCTGGGAGGCGGAGCGCGCGATCTGCAAGTGCGCCTGATCGAGGAGTCTCCCATTGGCCCCTTCCTGGTCATGCACCTGATTTACGATGTGCGCGATGCGATGGGAGCGAACGCCGTCAATACCGCCTGCGAGCGCTTGGCACCGCGCCTAGAGCAGATCAGCGGTGGAAAAGTGCACCTGCGCATCCTCTCCAACCTGGCCGATCGTCGCCTGGCGCGAGCACGGGTGAGCATCCCTGCCGAGGCCCTGGCCTTTGAAAACTACAGCGGCGAAGAAGTGCGCGATGGCATCATCGCCGCTTGGGCCTTTGCCGCTGCCGATCCCTATCGCGCCGCCACTCACAACAAAGGCATCATGAACGGAGTAGATGCCGTCGTGATCGCCACCGGCAACGATTGGCGCGCCATTGAAGCCGGTGCCCATGCCTATGCAGCGCGCTCCGGACGCTATACCAGCCTGAGCACCTGGGGCAAAGATGAACAAGGGAACCTGGTCGGCAGCCTGGAAATGCCCATGGCAGTCGGCATCGTCGGCGGTGCGACCCGCGTGCACCCGGCAGCGCGTGCCGCCATCCGCCTGATGGGCGTCCAAACGGCAGCAGAACTGGCCGAGATCATCATCTCGGTAGGCCTGGCACAGAACCTAGCCGCCTTACGGGCACTCGCCACGGAAGGCATTCAACGCGGCCACATGTCCCTGCACGCCCGTCAAGTAGCCATTGCAGCCGGCGCCAGCGGTGATCTGATCGAAAAGATCGCCGCTCGCATGGTCGCCGAAAAGACCATCCGCATCGACCGCGCCGAAGAATTGTTGCGCGAATTGACGTCTCAATGATCCCTTATGTATGAGGACTGTTCGTATGACCCTACCACAAACTACTTCTTCCCCTCTCCTGAAACCTTCCCGCCCGGTCGGGATCGTCGGCTATGGCGCCTACGTGCCGCGCTACCGCATATCGGCTAAGGAGATCGCCCGTGTTTGGAGCGGCAAGGCGAGCGCGCTGCCGATCAAAGAAAAGGCCGTGCCCGGATTGGATGAGGATGTCGTCACGATGTCGATCGAAGCGGCACGCAATGCCCTCAAGCGCGCCGGCATTGACCCGGCGGAGCTACGCGCCGTCTGGGTCGGATCGGAATCGCACCCCTATGCCGTCAAGCCCACCTCCACCTTGGTTGCCGAGGCGATCGGCGCCGTGCCGAACACCCAAGCGGCAGATTGGGAATTCGCCTGTAAAGCCGGCACCGAAGCGCTGGTAGCCGCGATGGGCTTGGTCGGTTCCGGCATGGGGCGTTACGCCATGGCCATCGGCATGGATACGGCTCAAGGTCGCCCCGGCGATGCCCTGGAATACACTGCCGGGGCCGGCGGTGCAGCCTATATTCTAGGACCTGCCGAGGAGTCCTTAGCGATCATCCAGGCCTCCTACTCTTTTGTCACCGATACACCCGACTTCTGGCGCCGCCCGGAGGCTAAATATCCCGAACACGGGATGCGCTTCACCGGGGAGCCGGCCTATTTCAAACACATCACCGAAGCGGCTACTCACTTGATGCAGGCCATGGGCACCACAGCGAAAGATTACCGCTGGGCCGTCTTCCATCAGCCGAATACCAAATTCCCTCAGCGCGTCGCCGCCCAGTTGGGTTTTTCGATGGAACAGATCGATCCCGGACTGCTTGTCCCGGCGATCGGCAACACTTATGCCGGTGCAGCCTTGATCGGCCTCACCGCTGTGCTCGATATTGCCGAACCAGGCGATCGCATCCTGGTGGTCTCCTTCGGGTCCGGGGCCGGCTCAGATGCCTTCGATCTGCTCGTCACCGAAGCTTTGCCAGAACGCCGCGATCGTGCCCCGAAAACGCGCGATTACATCGCCCGTCGCACCGAAATCGATTACGCCACCTACGTCCGCTACCGCGGCAAACTGCAGATGAAATAGGGATGCCATGAGTGAAGTCATCATCGCTGGTATAGGACAGACCGAAGTCGGTGAGCACTGGGAGATCGGCCTGCGCGACCTGGCCTTTGCCGCCATCCAGGAAGCGATCCGAGATAGCGGCGGGCTAAAGCCACAGGCCCTGTTCGTGAGCAACATGCTGGCGCCGAACCTTTCACGTCAGGCGCATTTGGGCGCTTTGATCGCCGATTTTGCCGGTCTGAGCGGCATCGAGGCTATCAACGTGGAAGCGGCAGGGGCCTCCGGCGGAGCGGCTTTGCGCGCCGCCTTTCTGGCCGTCAAAAGTGGGCTGGTGGATATTGCCCTAGTAGTCGGCGTGGAAAAAATGACCGATCGCATCGGCCCGGCGGCGGAAGAGGCCCTCACATCCACCACCGATGCCGATTTTGAATCTCCCCAGGGGCTAACACCCGCGGCCCAGGCCGCTTTGCTGATGAAGCGCTATATGCACGAGCACAACGTCCCTGCGGATGGCTTCGCCGGATTTGCGATCACCGCCCACACCCATGCGGTGACCAATCCCTATGCCATGTTCCGCAAGGCGATCAACTTGGAGACCTATCGCAAGGCTGAGATTGTCAGCGAACCGCTCAATCTATTCGACGTTGCCCCTCAGGCAGATGGAGCGGCCGCCGTGGTGTTGACCCATCGGGAAATGCTCCCTCCTGGCTGGGATCGACCGTGGGTGCGCATCATCGGCTCGGCGGTGGCTTCCGATACCTTGGCACTCCACGACCGCAAAGATCCGCTCTTCTTCGAGGCCGCCCACCTTTCTGCCGGCTATGCCATCAAACAGGCAGGGATCACGCTGGATCAAATTGATTTCTTCGAGTATCACGACGCCTTCAGCATCTACGCCGCCCTTCAGCTGGAATCGATCGGTTTTGCTATCCGTGGACAAGGCTGGAAGCTGGCCGCAGAGGGCGCCATCGGATTGCAGGGGCGCATTCCTTGCGCTACCTTCGGCGGGATGAAGGCACGTGGCTTCCCCGGCGGAGCCGGCGGCGTTTACCAGGCGGTAGAAGCCGTGTTACAACTGCGCGGCGAAGCGGGACCCAACCAAATACCCGGCGCCCGCATCGGATTGATCCAATCTCTGGGCGGGCCGGCCTCCACAGCGGTGACCCACCTGCTACAGGCAGCGCGAGCGTGAATGGACGGTAGACCGTAGAAGGGAAGATGTGCCGTTTCCGGTGAGTTGCGGCCGAAGCGGCCATCTTCACTTGAAAAGCTCATCAATAACTTGGTGAATACGATAAGAAGGGCTACAAATGGCTTTCACGATGAGCCAGAAAGAAAGAGAAGTACCGTTACCGACAATATGAGGCCTATGAGATTATTACGGATAAAAAATACGGATTGACAGCACCTTCTCTGAAGTATTGCCACCAATGCACCGCGGGATCGACGAGGTAGTGCAGCACATACAGATCGTGAAGTGAGATCGAGGGGGTAATCGGAGAAGGTCGGAGATGAATTTCCCCCTGAGAGGCCGGAATCCTCAGGGGGAAACTTTCGACGGAACGCTGGATGACTTCCATTGCCAGTCGCCAATGAACCGGATGATAGGTCGGACTGAAAAAACGCTCTCCTCAATGGAACGAAAAACGCCGGTGGCAAAGCCAATTTCTTCGGCGGTCATTAACATCTGCATCTAGTGTTTCGCCACCCCTCTCCGAATGAGGCAACGGAATAAAGACGTCCTGTTTATATCCTCTTGTGCCCAGTTTTGAATCGCTTGAAGCATATCGGTGCCGCGTAGGCTTTCAAAAGCTCCTCGGGCCTCTTCAGGAACGAAGCGCCGCATGTTCAAGAGCAAAATGACGCTAGTATGGCCGCTGGCTTCAATCGGGTAAGATGGCATATTCCCTCCCGGAGGTGGGCCCAGCAGGATTCGAACCTGCGACCAAGCGATTATGAGTCGCCTGCTCTCACCGCTGAGCTATGGGCCCTTGGAATGTGTTCTCCCCCAAATTTGAGCGGGCGACGGGATTCGAACCCGCGAATGTCAGCTTGGAAGGCTGATGCCTTTCCGCTTGGCGACGCCCGCGTGGTAATAAGTTATCTGCAGTGCTGGAGTTATAAACTGCCCCATGGCGGGGCAGTCAGGTGGGCGGAATAGGACTCGAACCTACGACCTCTGCTATGTCAAAGCAGTGCTCTAACCAACTGAGCTATCCGCCCGAAAGTGCTCATATTATAGCAGGAAGCAGAGAAAAATGCAATAGTCCACGGCTCTGGGCTCTGGTGATTGCCCACCTCTTGAGGGCAGGGCATTACGATGGTAGTTCGGGTAAATGCTTTCGAGCGCTCCGCCAGCCAGTGGCTTGGATTTGGCAATCCAAGCCAGCGGTTTCCAAGCCGCCATTTTTTGCTCCTGCGGATTGCCAAATTCGCACCTGCCTCCTTTGTGGACAGGCACGTGAAAGGCCATTGATAAAGGCCAAAAAACCTTAACTTGTGAGTTATGGTATAAGCTAAAAAGGCGAAACTACAGTTACGTTGAGACTTCGAATTGCTACTCTGCCGCGAAAAACTTGATTTTTTTGGGGGGTAAAATGTGAACGGTCTCTGATCCGCCTCACATCCACCCTGCCTGCACAAAATTTACCATACCACCAAAGGAGGAATTGCACATGTCTCGAAAGGCTTTTCTGGTTTATTGGCTCTTGCTTTCGCTGGTCAGCACTATTGTTGTGGCTCTAGGGAGCGCCCGGCTGGCGCTGCAGGGCTATGTACTTGCCTGGATCACGCCGCTGGCGGATGGCAGCGGATTTGCCCTGCGTGGAGGCTGGATCGTCTTGCCATCTCTTGTCTTGGGATTTGTCCTGGCATGGGGTTCTGATTTCCTGGCACGTCGGAGCGGCAATCGCAGTTACTATTTTGCCGCGTGGATCCTGGTGATAGTAGCAATCAGTGTGGCAGCTTTGGCACTATACGGAGGCGCCTGCGGTGTCTGTGCCAAAGTGGTCTGCACGGCAGGAGGTGTGAAGTCTTGCGGGGCTACACTACAGATTAGTATCACTTTCTTCAAGATCTACTGCGAGTGCTACAAACCCTCAGGCTGGCTGCCCTCAATCCTGACCGGCGCTCAGCAAACCTGGCCCACTCTGAAATCACAAATTCTCCTGATTGCAGGATAAGCGGGAGAGGCGGGTCAGAGACCAGTCTCATTACGCCAAGATGGGTTGATACCATGTAGTACGGAGGGAAAGACTTTGATGTTGTGGCATTCTTACGCTCGTGCATTACAGCGCCGCCCACTTTATCTTTCGTTTGTGCTGTCTGCGTTCTGGTTTGGGATGAAAACTCCGCGTGTGGAGATCGCTTCTGGGCCTGAAATCGGCGGCGGAGTGACGATTCTCTTCCTGGTAGCCGCGTATTTTCTGGTTGTGCTGGTAGAGCCGCGCGAGTTACTGAAGATTCATCCCTTTCTGCTGGGACTGCCAGCAGCACGAGAACGGTTGGCGCTGATGTTATGGATCGCCCTGGCTCTGCCATTGCTATCATGGTTGCGGCCGATATACAGTGTCTCTGTATCATGGGGTCTCCACGCCGTTGCATTGCTGGAAATCAGTTTGTTGATCATGGGATCAGCGCTGGGATGGCTGTTTTTGCTGCTACCGATAGTGGCCTTGTGGGCAACCTGTACGCCCGATCGCTGGTCAATGTTCTTACTTTTTGGCTTGCCTTATCTGGTGAGCGGTGGTTTGTGGTTGGGACGCCGTCTTCCATCCTGGCATTGGCGGGGGTTTCGTTATCCGCTTCGCTATTTTGTCCCCCTCGCAGCCGCTCTAGTGGCATTTGATCTCTACCAGCGTTCTATCAACACAGCAATGCGTTTTCGCATGGATAACAGGGTGTTTGGTCTGTATGAACCGGATTTTGGACATCCCTTCTTGTTGCTGTTCTTCTTACTTGGTGGGATAGGCTTTATATTTCTACCCTTTTTCAATACTTTCTCATTACGGGAAGCAGATGTCGCACTGGTTGCCGTTCGACAGATGACCGGAACCCCTTGGTCACGCCGCTGGGGCGCTTTGTCGTTGGCAGTGTTGTTCAATGTTCCACTGGCTTTGGTGATGCCCCACCTGGGTTTTGTGAACACCTCTTTCACAATGATCTGGCATTTAGTCTTTTCGGCAGCCTGCTTTAATGTCTTGTTCCTGAGCGTCCCTGAACCATCTGATTGGGTCGGCTATGCCTTGGTGGGATACCTGCTCTGGGTACACCTGGTGTCTGCCTCTGTATGGTGGGATTTGATCCTCGCGGTCAGCACGTTGCTGGCCTACGATCTGGATATATGGCTGCCACGCCTCTTCCAGAGAGTCCGAAAAACCTTTGAGGAGTTTGCGTGGCATGGAAGTTAAACAAGGACTGGGCGTACGTCTGCAGCTCTTGTGGGCTGCCTTTTGGGAATGGAAAATTCTCTGGTTGCCGCTGGCTTTCACCTTGCCCTTCGCCTTTCTCTGGTTTCCGTTATTCCTGCGCATGGCTACCTGTTATTGATTCCCGGGGCGCTGTTCCTGCATGAGCTGTTGCATGTGCTTTTCGTTCCCGCCCAGACGATCATGCGGGTGGTTAACCGTAATGGGGTGCTGGGGCTGGATTTTGAAGGACCAATTTCTATCGAACGCAGTTTGCTCATCGCCTTGGCTCCGCACCTGGTGCTATGGGGCGCCGCATTCTGGTTGTGGAGTCGGGACTATTTGTTGGCATTACCTTTTGCTCTAGCCGGGTTTTCGTTGCCCGCAGATTTATATGCCTGGTATCACAGGAGTTTGCGTTATGAGTGAATTGAACCTCACTGCTTTGGCGTGTGGTTATCAAACCCCTTTATGTATTATGTACTCTGACGCTGCAAATGCAGACAGGGGAGCATATGTTGTTCTACGGTCCAAATGGCGTTGGCAAATCCACCCTGCTGAAAACGCTGGTAGGACTATTGCCTCCTTTGAGCGGAACGGTAACTTTCGATGGTCAAAGTCCGCACCATTCTAAAGCCCTTCGTCGGAAGATTTTTTATCTGCCGGAAAACATTCGAGTGCCGGATTTTCTGAACCCTGTAGAGTATGTGACCTTGATTGCTGAATTTTACGGCGAGAAACCTGCGCCTCAGCGATTGGAAGAGGGGATAGCGCTCCTGGATATGAGCACTTATTGCAAACGCCCTTTAGGACAATGTTCCCAGGGACAGCAGCGCCGGGCACAGTTGCTGGCCGCTTATGTGCTGTGCAAACCGTTCACTTTATGTGACGACCCTTTGATTGGCATTGATCGTGACCGCGATCAAATTCTGCGTGCTTTTGTTCAATCCCTCGCTGCGAGCAGTGTGGTGGTACTCACGGGACGTGAGCCGCTGGAAGGTTTGCAGTGCCGTCCTTTACGAGGGTAAGGAAATATCCAAAAAACTGCAAACTAGGCGAAATTGGCAAAGCATTGCAAGGGTTTTCTTCACCGGTGATTGCCCACATCTCAGGTATCTTCGAAGAGATGGTGTGGAAAAGGCTGGATAGCCAACCGTGAGAGGGTAGCCACAGATTGCCAAACAGTGCTCAAGCCACGCAGCAGGATGTGAGGGCCATTGCAGTCGGTTTTCCGATCGAGTTTGCCGCCAAGTTTTCGTGAAGTCGCAGGGCTTTTCCCATCCTTGTGGGCAATCACCAGTCCACGTTCCCTCGACGTAAAACGTCATCGCCGGCATTCCAACGCCAAATAATAATGCTACCGGGACGCTTACGCTTCCGGAGGAATGCATGCCTCCCGCCGAGCACCGAAAATACTTGCGCATCTATACCACCGTTACCAAAAGGCCGGCTCCAAAGGGCGCTTAGCGTATTCAGAAAGACAAACCGTCACCGGGCTGCATTGTAAGCTGCTCATCTATCTGATGAACTGCGCTTTTCCACCGGCTCTGCAAAGCTCGGTCTTATCACTCTCTCTCGCCAGCATACCTACCACCCATCCTAGGCCTTAAAAAGTGCTTCCGCCGGAGGAGGGCCGGCGGAAGCATTCGCCAAAGGAGGAGACAGTGAGGAGCATCCTGGAGGTGTCTTGTCCCGTCTCGCTGGTTAGTTTACCATGGAACTTCTTTTGAAACAACGCCGAATGTCATCAAACATTCGTGACTTTTTTCACTAAAACAGTCGCACAAAGCAGGCTATTCGAGCACACGTGCCAGAATATCGTTCGCATCCATCAGCAGGTACTCTTGACCATCCAGCTTGAACTCGGTGCCGCTATATTTGGCAAAGAGCACCTTATCGTTCACCTTAACCTTGATCTCTTCATCATCGCCCACGGCAATCACCAACCCCATCTGGGGTTTCTCTTTGGCCGTTTCCGGCAAAAGCAATCCGGAAGCAGTGCGCGCCTCCTGTTCCAGAGGCCGAATCAGAACACGAGCACCCAAAGGTTGAATTTTGACTTCGCTCATAGCACACTCCTTTTGTTCAGAATTTGGAATTGCAGGGTTATTTCAAACCAAGATATTTATCAATCTTGGGACGATCAAAACCAACCACAATTTTGCCGCCAATATCCAGGACAGGCACCCCTTGCTGACCCGATCGGCGCACCATATCGCGCGCCGCAGCCGGATCACGGCTCACATCCACCTCTTTGAACTTAATGCCGCGTTCTCGCAAGTATTTTTTAGCAGCATTGCAAAAAGTACAGGTAGGTGTCGTAAAGATGATCACACGGGGTTGTACTTTCTCTGGTGCAGACATGCGAACCTCCACTCAGTGTTGAATTCCGTGTTTTAGATGAGCACGGGGAAAAAAGGTTGCAGTCTACATCATCTTTACGACAATATCGCCGATCACATTCGCGGCTTGATCGCCTCGATCGGCCGCATTGGAAAGATGACGGTAAATTTCACGCAACTTTAACATTTCAACAACTTCATCCAAACTTTGTGGCTGTTGAAAAAGATGTGCCAACGCCTCGCGATAGACCGTCTCGGTGCGATTCTCCAACGCTTTAGCGCGTACGGCGTGATCGTTGGCCACATTGGGGTGATCCTGTAGCCGCTGAATGCCACGATGGATCTCCACCGCAGCATCGTAGAGCAGCGAAACCATACGTTCCAGGAAATGGTTAGGCCTGACGCCGAGAATGGCCATTTCCTCTAATGTGGTTGCTGCATAGTCCAGCACATCATCCACGGTGAGCGAAAGGGCAAAAATATCCTCGCGATCGAAAGGAGTAACGAAGGTGCGGTTGAGCTCATCAATCAGGATACGTCGCACTTCATCGGCCTCCTTTTCGAGCCTGGAGACCTGTTCGGCAATCTCCGGATCAGGGTTGCGCATGTACTTCCGCAACATTTCCATTCCCTGAACGGCAAATTCCGCTTGCTGAATAAGTAATTCGAGAAATCGATTCGTCTTTTTTTGGCGTTTGAAGAATTTCATTCGCTAATCTCCTCTTCTAGCGATCTGCTTGGATTCTCAATCCGATACAGAGAAATGTAAAGAATTTCGCGGCTTTGCGGATGCAGGCGGATCCGCTCGGCCAGGCGCAATCCGACCACCCAGAGGATCTCATCACCCGCGCTCAAGATCGGCCAGCGCGCCCGCACCACGGCAGGAATTTTACAATTAACAAACAGATCCGAGAGTTTGACTCGATGCCCGTGCATGCCTAACGGGGCAAAACGTTCTCCTTTGCGCGGAGGACGCAGGATCAACGGCCCGGGGAGACCGGAAATATCCATCCAGGCCTGGTAAGGATTGGTATTCTGCTGTGCATTTTCCCAGGCAAGTTCAAACGAGCTGAGCATTTGGGTGCTCAATTCCCAGCCGCCCCCCAAGCGCACCGTTCCGTTCCAAGGCACCGGAAGAAATTCCCGATCGGCCGGAATTTGTGGCCAAGCAAAGGGCAAAGAAGCCTCGGGGGAAAGGAGATAAATCTGCCCTGCCTGGCGCCTTAGCACCAGATCGCGGCCTAGGGATAAATGAGAGGAGGCCGCCTCCACCCACAACGCCGCTCTTTGTAGGGTGCGAAAAGGAAGATCTCGCGGCCGGCCGAACAGTTCTTCAATCCCGCGCCGCAACACATGTCGGCGCATTGGGATGGAATAAGTGCGCAACACCTGTTCATCTAAAGCAATAAAACTGCTATCCCGCTCCACAAGGATTTGCTTCCAAGCCTTCTCCACACTTTCTGCGATCAGGCTCCACTCTTCTCGCAAGAGACTGCTCATCTCCAGCAAGCGCTGCCGTAAGCGCGGATGATACGTCTCCAGCAGTGGCAACAGTTCCAGTCGGATGCGATTGCGCAAAAAGCGGATGGAACGATTCGTGCTATCTCGGCGCGGCGACAGGCCATGTTGCACACAATAGGCTTCGATCTCTTCGCGCCAGGTGTTCAGAAGCGGCCGGATGAGAGGAATTTGGCGAGAAAACGCATGTAAATAGCTGACGTATTCCATCCCACCAAGACCTTTCAGACCGCTGCCACGGAGAAAGTGCAGCAGTACCGTCTCTACTTGATCATCGGCCGTGTGCCCAACAGCGACTGCCTGGGCGGCAAACCGTTCGGCCGAAGCGAACAGGAAGCGATAGCGCAATTGACGGGCGGCATCTTCCAAAGAAAGCCGCTGGGCGCGGGCAAAGGAGCGCACATCGGCTTCATCCTGAACATACGGCACTCCCCATTCCTGCGCTAATTCAGCCACAAAACGCGCATCCTCCCCAGAGTCAGGCCGCAAACGATGATTGAAATGAGCCACAATCACGCGATAGCCTTGTGTGATCAGCAAATGGGATAGGCAAAGGCTATCCGGCCCCCCCGAAACGCCGACCAAAACAGGCCACTCGGGATCGAGATGACACGTTTCGCTCAAAAGTCGAGGTACTTCGGAAAGCATAGCCGAAAAGATCATAACATGAGTCCGTTGTAAAAGCCATGTTGCTCCATTGCAACAACCATGTCTGCCACACGGGCCCGATTCGATAGGACACGGACAAACACAGGTGACATGGAAAAATGAACGGGTCTACGTCCAGGACTGTCTTTGAGCCCCAAGGTCACCAAGAGCACTAAGCATTTTACTGTGAAATTAGGCGATCTTCTTGGAGATATTTGGATCCCAAAATTTGAAATACTTTGACGGCGTGTCCTTTCGTGGTGAAAGGACTTTTCGAGCGAACTCCTGTTTTGCCACACGTTCAAGTATGCCTGAAAAACCTTAAAACTTATAACGTCGCAACCTTGACGGATTCCCTTTTCTCGACGATAATCAAAAAAGGGGGATGAAGTGGAGTTGCTATCTTTTTGGAGAGGAGGTGATGTCCAACATGGATAGTAAGTATTTTGAACGAAGCGCTGTGGCATCCCTCCTCGCTCAGCGATAGCGGAAGCCACAGCGCGCCAACGGACTGCCACCTTTTGGGGTGGCAGTCGGCTTTAATCGCCTAGGCAGATGCCCAGATCGCGCGCCGTGCGCACTCCTTCGCCGTGAACATCCACGCGTCGGGGAACGGCCAGCGCTTCTTGCAACGGCACAGCCGTGACTTGGCCGCCTTTCAGCGCCACCATGTGACCAAAACGCTCTGCAGCGATCAAGCGCACGGCCGCGGCCCCAAAGCGCGAAGCCAACCAGCGATCGAAGGCCGTCGGAGAACCGCCGCGCTGAAGATGCCCCAGCACCGTAACGCGCGTTTCCAGCCCTTGAGCGCTCAGGAATTCGCCGACTTTGTAACCGATGCCACCCAGCCGCGGCGCGTAGATCGAATCACCGGCCTGCCGATAGGATCTTTCGCCGCCCACAGGATAGGCCCCTTCGGAAACGACAACTATACTGAAAAGACGACCGGCAGCTATGCGCTGTTCGATCTTTTCCAGGATGCGCTCATAGCGGAAGGGAATTTCCGGGATCAGGATCACATCCGCACCGCCAGCTACCCCCGCCTGCAGGGCGATGAAGCCGGCATCGCGCCCCATCAGCTCCAGCACCATGACGCGATGATGGGCCTCGGCAGTGGTGTGCAGGCGATCGATCGCCTCCATGGCAATGTTGACGGCCGTATCGAAGCCAAAGGTAACCTCCGTCCCGCCGACATCGTTATCGATCGTCTTGGGCACACCGACCACCGGCACCCCCAACCGAGAAAGCTCCCAGGCGATGTGCAACGTGCCATCTCCGCCGATCACCACCAGACCGTCTAGATTCAGATCTCGAATGCGCCGGGTGATTTGCGCGGAGACATCTTCGATCACTTCCTTCCCCTCGCGAATCACTTTACGGGCAAACGGATTGCCACGGTTGGCCGCGCCCAGAATTGTGCCACCCCGCGGCAGAATGCCGCGCACGGCCTCTATCTGCAACGGGAAAACGCCATCTGCCGCCAGGAAGCCATCGAATCCATCGCGGACCCCAAGCACCTCCCAGCCATAGACTTGGATGGCACTTTTGGTAACGGCGCGGATCACGGCATTCAGACCGGGCGCATCTCCGCCGCCGGTGAGCATGGCAATTCGCTTCATCATTTCCCTCCCACCCAAAATATCGCGCCTCGAAAACCGCTCGCGGACCTTAGGCTATAGAACCGGGCCCTGAGCAAATGCGAATCCCTCGGCTTATGCAAGCACAGCACAGGCCGCTCAATAACCCCAAGAGGGGTAAAGGGCAGGGTCTGTCGGAGTTTTGCCGGAAGGATCGTAAACATAGACCCAATCTCCCTCTTTGGCCCAGTTGAAGAGCCAATGAGCATCGCCCACCGAAAGGTTCACGCAACCATGGGATTGGGGATAGCCGAAGCGCGTGCGCCAATAAGCCCCGTGCAAGGCACGTGCACCGTCGTAATACATCGTCCAGGGAACGTTCTCGAGATAGTAAAAATCCGAGGGATCGGAACCGCGCATATTTTCGATCTCTTTTTTCTGGTAAATCTGGAAGAGACCGGGGCGCGTCCAGAAGGGTTCCAGCCCGCTGGCGATGACGGTAGCAAAGATCAGGCGGTTGTTTTCATAGACTGCCAGCGTTTGCTCCTCCAAGTTGACATCGATCCAACGTCCGTTTGTGACCCCTTCCGGCGGAGTCGCAGCCGGGATCACTTGAGCGACTTTGCGCGCCTCCACCCATTCGTCAATGCCAATCCGATTCCAAGCATAGCCATTGACGATCTGGGTATCGTAAATCTGCACAACTGTATAAGTAGGAGCCATGCGCACCACCGGCGCATTGAGATCCGGAGCCGCACGAACGGGAACGGTCTCAAAAGTCCAGCCGAAGGAAGTTTCCGGCAGACGGCTAAACTCCAGCCCCTGGAAGCGCGAGTATTCGGAAATGCGTGAGCCACGCCCCGGCACCCACCAACCACTTGGCGTGAGATAATAGATGCCTTTGCCGGTATCCACGCGCTGAACGTAGGTGATATAGACAAAGCCGGCAGGCATGATCTGCTGACCGGGATCGTTGGGGTTGGCAGGGATGGATGAGAACAGGGGCACCGGCTCCGGGTTTAGGCGGAAGTAGCGGTAGGGCAGATCGCTCAGGGATGGATCGGGAGGAAAACCGCCAAAGGGCCGCGGCGGCATCGGAATGCCCTCTGCAGCCCAACGGTCCAGCTGCACGGCGGGACCCGCGGGCAGGCACTCCGCCACGTAACGGGGATATGAGCTCGGGTCACAGGCCACGGCTCCGCCGGGCGTTTCTTCTTCCCCTTGTGCCTGAACCGGTCGGATCAAAAGCAAAGAAAGCAAAGCAAGGATCAATAAACGGTACATAGCCACGATTATAAGCGAGGTTTGCCACACTAAAAATCTTACCCCACCCAGCCCCAAATGGCGAATTGAGCGGAGAAGAAGAGTAAGCCGGGCCAGGAAAGGTAAAGGATCAGGCGCCGAATCCAAGGCCGACGCGCCTGGGCGCCGAGATACAGGAAGATCGGGAAGATTTCCAGCCCATAGCGTGCTATGCCGACCAGCGGTTGGGGAGAACCGAAACGTGCCAGGAAGAAGAGCAGCAGCGTTACGCTATAGAGGCCATACAGGCGGGGCAAATGCCTCCAAACCTGAACGGTCAGCGCCAGGAAAAGCAAGGCGAAGAAAAGTTCGATCAGGTTCTCCTCCACCAGCACTCCCTGCCAGGCCCGTAGCGCCGCGTGTAGGAGGTTCAGCCCCGGCAGGGTCAGGTAACCGCCGCGTGCGTAATTGGCCTGTAGAATCGCCAGGGGAGATTCTCCCAAAATAAGTCGGACATAGAGCGGAAAGAGGAACGATCCGGCTGCGGTCAGCGCCGGAGCCCACCAGCCATCCCTTCGCCCGGAGCGCTGGGCTTGCCAGGCGGCATAGAATAGAGGGACGAGGAGCAAGGTGCCGGAGAGGCGCGCCAGCGCGGCCAGCGCTCCCCACAATCCGGCGATCCACCAACGCTCCCGGCGGGCATAGTAGATTGCCAGGATAGCCCCCAGCAGGAAAAGGGATTCATTATACGGTGCGAAGAGAAAAAAAGCCGTGGGGAAAGAAAGCAGGAAGAGCAGGCTCTGAAAGGCTATTTTTTCCTCGCCGAATTCAAAAAGCGCCATCCGATAGAATGCAATCAGGCATCCGAAAGAGGCGAGGGCGGCAATGAAGAGGCCGGCCGCCAGCGTGTTCATGTTAAAAAGCGGTGCGCTCAGGTGCATGAGGAGCGGAAAGAGCGGCGGCGTAAAAAGCGCCGTTGAAAAGGCGCGGTAGCCGCGTTCGGCGATCGCCTGATAGTGGAGTGCATCCCAGCGCTGCCAGACCTCTAGCCAGGGGTTGCTCTCCTGCGGAATGCCCATATACATTTCCGGCACCACGTTGGAAGGGTTCTCGGGAAAAATTCGTCGCGTTTCTCGCATCCACCCCCACAGCGCGGCGTATAGGAACAGGAAAAGGAGCAAAATACGCCAATCCGATCTGATCCCTTTAACCAAGTCAATGATCCCCTCCTGCGGGGCAGATTTCACCAGCGCGGCGCGCGTGCGCAAACCGAGTTTCTCCATGCCGCGGACGCGGCAGGTTTCCACGGTTCTCGGACTGAGATTGAGCTGTTCGGCGATCTCGGCGCTGGTATAGCCAAGCGCTGCCCGTTTCAGCACTTCCTGCTCCCGTTCGCTCAGGCTCGCCCAGATATTCTGGCCCTCGCCTAGTTGCGCTTTCGGGAGCATTTCCTCAAGCAGGGCACGCGTCATCGAAGAGCGAACATACATCTCTCCTCGCAATACGGCGCGAATGGCCGAAAGCAGATCGGAATCGACGGCTTTCTTCAGGATGTATCCGTCTGCACCTTGTTTGAGCGCCCGGCGCAAATACTGCGGATCGTCGTGCATGGTCAGGATGAGAATGCGGCTATTGGGAGCAATTCTGCACAAGGTGGGGAGCGCATCCAGCCCGCCGAACGCCGGCATGCTCAGATCGAGCAGGATCAGGTCTGGTTGAAGTTGCTCGGCAAGGGTTAGGGTCTCTAAACCGCTGGCGGCTTCGCCGACTATTTCAAACTCACCGGTGCTGCTGAGTAAAAGGCGCAAACCGGAACGCAAAACCGCATGGTCATCGGCTATCAGGATGCGATAGGTCATACGGGCTGCTCCTCCTTTTTCACCTTTTCGTCGGATGAAGACGGGCCGAGCGGAATCTCAATAAAAACGCCAGTACACCATTTCATAAGGCCGTTCCAATTTATTTAGTTTCCAGTTCCTGATATGAAATGCTGCACGAAGGCGGATTGATCCGCCGTTCTATAGCCGATTTTGGCGGCAATTTGCCCGACGGCGCGATCGGCTGTTGTCGTTTGCTGGACGACGATGGACGCCCCATGAATAGGGCTAGTTCCCTTTTCCTTCGTAGCCTGGCAATGCCGTCCCGAGGGTTTTGAGCCGCTTTCGGGATGGTGTTTTGCCTGGCCGCAGTAGTTGGTTTGAGAGCAGCCGGCGTAGGCGCCTTGATCGCAAACGCAGGGACCCCAGTTGCCCCAGCCGTTTTGGTTGCAGGGGACGTCAACGCCTGGGATGGGGGTGGTGTTGGTGGTGTAGCAGTGGCCGTTGATGCAGACCGAGGTGCAGTCAGGGATGTGAACGCCGTTTTGGTAACAATATTTTTGATCACAGTATGTGGATGTGCTGCACTCATAGCCACCGGGGGTGGGGGTGGCATTGGTGATTGGAGAGGCTTGAGGGTCGGTGGGGGGAGGGGATTTACAGGTACCACCGCTACAAGTAGGGTCACAACCATAGGCACAATGGTCTTAATGCCAGCGATCG
>DAOUBG010000018.1:0-31530 GCA_034432895.1 Anaerolineales bacterium | reverse complement strand
GATCATTTCGCGGTGGACGTGCATGAGCAGGCCGTGGAAGAGGGGTTGCCGGTCAACGGGGATGCCGAGGGTGGTGAGGGTCAAAGGCGCTTCGGTGGGGGTTGCAGTTGGCGTAGGTTCGGGGGTGGGAGTTGTGGTTGATGTTGGTTCGGGGGTGGGGGTGACGGTCGCCGGTCCACGGGCCGCGGTCGGCGCGGCGCAGGCGGTGAGGAGGAGGGTCAGCAGGAGGATAGTGTTCAGTAGGCGGGACATGGGAGCCTCCTTTCCGGGGGGATGAAGGGAAGATAATTATATTGTACTCTGGGTCGCGGCAACGGAAGAACGGGGGGAAGCGGAAGGAGTGGCGTATTCGTTTCGTGTCCACGGTCCACGTGCTATGGTTAACGATCTGCGGCGGTACAGGCCAAAGCCTGGTGCTGCGGTCTGCGGTCTACCATCTATCGTCCATCAAGAATATTGAAATGGAAATCAATTTTATTCAATGCTATTGACAAATATGTTGATTTTGTTTATAATGGTTTTGAGATTATGGAGGTGTCCATGAATCGCTCTCTTTCCCAATGTCCTGTATGTGGTGCGCCTTTGATGGTGGCACGCTATCACTGCGAATCGTGCGAGACGACGATCGACGGACGTTTCGCACCGAGCCCGTTCCCGGCCTTGGCGGCTTTGACTCCCCAGCAGATGGAGTTCCTGATCGCTTTTATCCGCTGCGAGGGGAAGTTCAACCGCCTGGAAGCCGAATTGGGGCTTTCGTATCCCACGTTGCGCAATCGACTGCACGAGCTGATCCGCGCGCTGGGCTATGAGCCGGGTAAGGAAGAAGCGCCGGCTCTGGATGAGGCGCGCCGTCGCCAGGTGCTGGAAGACCTGGAGGCCGGGCGGATCTCTGCCGAGCAGGCGATTCAACTTTTGAGCGGTGAGGAGGCTTGAGATGCGTCAACAGCGTTTTGCTCTGGGTGCAGAACCCAAGATCATCCTCGAAGGGATGGTTGGTGATCTGGAGATCATCGGCCGGGAAGAGGAGGAAATCCTGATCGAATCGGATGACCAACCGACGATCGAGACGGGTGAAGGGACGCTGACCCTGGAAGGAGTGGTCGGGGATTTGCGTTTGTGGCTGCCGCGGGGCACGCAGCTCACCATTGAAGGACTGAGCGGCGAGGCGCGCCTCCAAAACATTCGCGGAAAGGTGCGCATCGAAGGTGTGGCCGGTGATGTGGAGCTGGAGGAGGTGCCCCATGTCACGGTGGAGGGCGCCGCTCCGGCAGATTTCGCCCGGAATATCGTCGCACGGACGCGCCAAGTATTGCGTCGCTCGCTTCCCTTTTCTTTCGGCAAAAGGGGAGCGGAAAAGGCAACGCCCAGGCCGGACTCGGTGGCCTCTGCGCCGATGGATACGGAGCGCCTGACCATCCTGCGCATGCTCCAGGAGAAGAAGATCACCGCCGAAGAGGCCGAAAAATTGCTCCAAGCACTGGGAGAAGGATGAACGCGGAACAGAGAAAGGTTTTGCAGCTGGTGGAGGCAGGGCAACTGAGTGCGGAAGAGGCGCTGCGGTTGCTGGACCTTTTGGCTCAGGGTGCCTCGGCCGAGGCTTCTGCTGCGGCCGGGGCAGCAACACCCGGGTCCCTCACCGAGCCGCCGAGGGCGGAGCTGCGGCCGGCACCCTGGCCAAAGCGCAATGGGTGGCTTCTGCCGGCACTCGGCTCGTTTTTCCTGATCCTCGGTCTTTTCTGGCTCTATCGCACCTCTGCTCAGGGCTGGGGGTTGATCTGCGGTGGCGGGGCGATCTTGCTGGCGCTCGGCCTGGCGGGTTTGGGTCTATGGATGCACACGGCTCTCTGGGTGACGATCGAGATCGCCGATGGGCCGCACCTGGCGTTTCCTTTGCCGCTGGGGCTTTTGAAGATCGGCTTGGGATTGGCGAAGCGTTGGCTGCCGAGAGGGAAGGAGCTTCCCAGGGCGGAAGTGGAAATGTTGGATGCGCTGCGCGCGCTGAAAGATGCTCCTATGGTAGTGGAAGTGGATGATGGGGATGTCCAAATCTCTATTGGCTAAGAGGTGACCGATGATCCCCGCGCTGCTGATATGGTTTTTGCTGGCGATGATCCTGGCTAACCTGGGCGGGAACATGTATGGCCCGCTTTTGCCGCTTTACCTGAAGGAGCTAGGCGCTTCGGTGACGGAGGTGGGGCTGTTCTTTACCCTTTCGCAGGTGATCCCGTTGGCGCTCCAAATCCTAGGTGGCTGGATTTCGGATTCGTTGGGGCGATTGCGGGCGATTGCCATCGGTTCGCTTTTCGGTATGCTGGCCTATGTGCCGCTGGTCTTGGCGCCGCGCTGGGAGTGGGTGTTGCTTTCTTCGGCATTGGGCGGCTTTACTGGCGCGCTGGTGGCGCCGAGTTTCGATGCCTTTATCGCCGAGCAGGCGAAAGAGCAAGAACGCGGGCGGCTTTTCGGTCTGAGCCAGGCGATCTTTTCGATCGTCGCCGTGATCGGGCCGATGCTCGGCGGTTGGCTGACCAAGAGCCGCGGCTTTCGCTTTATGCTTCTGGTGGCGGCTTCCTTGTACCTGATCGCGACCGTGATCCGGGTGGCCATGGCACGTCGGGTGAGCGCGGCGAGGGAAGGGAGCAATTCTCCTTCCTGGGAGAGCCTGAAGCTGAATCTGCGCACACTGATCGGCATGATCCTGGCCGGCGGGGTGGTGAGCTGGATCCTGATCACGGATGGGATTCGGGATATCTCGTTTGCGCTTTCGATGAACCTGTTGCCGGTCTATCTGGAGCAATTTGCACGGTTGAATGTGGCTCAGATCGGCGCGCTGAATAGCCTTTTTGGCCTGGCAATGATGCTGACGCTCTTCCCGGCAGGGATGTTTTCCGATCGCTTTGGCGAGCGGGTGGGCATTGCGCTGGGGATGGGGTTGGTCGGGACCGGGTTGGGGGTGCTGATCTGTATGCCGGTCGGATGGCCGTTCTGGGCCTATCCGTTCGGGTGGGTGCTGGCAGGGATCGGCCTTGGGCTGATGACGCCGGCTTATCAGAGCCTGATCAGCAAGGTGGTGCCCCAACACTTGCGCGGCACGGCTTTTGGGTTGCTCGGAACCGGTTTGGGGTTGATCGCGTTGCCGGCGCCGTGGTTAGGCGGGTGGCTTTGGGATACAATTCATCCCCGGTTCCCCTTTACCATTTCAATCCTGGCATCCTTTCTCGTGATCCTGCCGATCTTGCGCAAGTTTCGCCTGGATCGAGCGGTGGAAGAAGTTGAGATAGCATAAACTTGTGGAGGCGTTATGGTGACATCTGAAGAACGCATGAGAATTCTAAAGATGATCGAGGATGGGAAGATCACTGCCGAAGAGGGGGCGCGCCTGCTGGCGGCGCTCAGCGAAAAGGGAGAGACGCGGCGACGCACGCTGGGCGGGACGGCGCGCTGGTTGCGCATTCGGGTGACCGATACGAAAAGCGGCAAGCCAAAAGCCAGCATTCAACTGCCGCTTAGCCTGGTGGATGCCGGTTTGAAGATCGGAGCGCACTTTGCACCGGAAGTGGCCGGCCTGGATATGGAAGCGATCATGGAGGCGCTGCGCAATGATGTGAGCGGCAAGATCATTGATGTGGTGGATGAGGAGGATGGCGAGCGAGTGGAGATCAGCATCGAATAAAGGCTTGGCGGAAAGGTGAAGCGGTCCAAGGCGGATGAGCAGGGTGGGATCGGTAGGCGATTCATCTTGCCTTTGCGCCTGTGTTTCCGCCGAACAATGGGTTAGATCACTCGCAAGGTAGAGCCGCGCGCCCCTTTTTCGACCTCAATGCGCACCGGGAAGGCGTCCTTCAGTTCGTCTATGTGGGTGATGACCAGGATTTTGGCAAATTCCGGCCGCACCAGGTTGATCGCTTCGATCAGGCGTTGCCGCCCTTGACCATCCTGTGAGCCGAAGCCTTCGTCAATGATCAGGGTTTGCAGGCGGGCGCCGCGGCGCTGTGCCAGCACCTGTGCCAACGCTAACCGCAAAGCGAAGTTGACGCGGAAGGCCTCCCCGCCGGAATACATTTCATAGGGGCGGATGCCGTTTGAATCGCCGATCTGGATCTCCAGCGTTTCGCGGCGATCGGCCCGCTTTTTATCTTTGTATTCCGTCTGGGTGACGAAGCGCAAGGAGAGCTGGCCGTTGCTCAGGCGATCCAGGATTTCGTTGGCGCGAGCCTCGATCTGGGGCAGAGCCTGCTCGATCAACAGGGCCGGGACGCCATCTTTGCCAAAGGCGCGTTCAAGCGTGCGGTAGTCGGCAATCTGGACCTGGAGCTTTTCCTTCTCCTCGCGCAGGGTGCGCGCCCGTTGCCGTTGGGTTTCCAGCACATCAACCAGCTGACGGCGGGCGCCTACTTCGGCCAGAGCGCGATTTTCCTCTTCCTGAAAGCGGAGCAACTCCTCTTCGGCCCGGTTGAGGTCACCGGCGAGCGATTCCAGCGGTCGGAGTTCCTCTTCCAGCTCGGCGATGGCGCGGCGTTGATGCTCCATTTTCTCTTCCAGCGCTCGCGCTGCGCCTATCAATTCCCCGATGCGCTCTTCCAGGGTTTTTATTTCCAGGCGCGCCGTCTCCAAAAGGCGATGGTCTTCCTCCACCGCTTGCAAGCCCTGGAATTCTTGCAAGCAGGCCTGGTGATAGTCCGGATCATAGCCCAGGGCGCGCATGGCTTCTTCAAGGTAGAGCAATTCGCGGCGCGCCTCCAGAGCGAATTCTCCCGTTTGCAGCAGCTGTTCGATCTCCTCTCGCCGCGGCAGGCCGTTCTGTCGCCATTGCGTTTGACGATCGACAAAGGCCCTTAGGCGCTCTTCCATTGCCGCGCGGCGCGCGGTGTGTTCCTGAAGCTTGCGCCGCAGGGTTTCTTCCGGGCGACCTTCGGCGAGCAGGCTCAATTCCGTCGCGATCCGCTGCAGCCGTTCCAGGTTCTGACGGTAGCGTTGTCCCAGCGCTTTGCCCTCGGCCATGATCTCATCCATGGTGCGCTGACGGTGCTCCACAGTCAGCGTCTGACCGCAAAGCGGACAGCGGGCATCGGCTTCCTGCAGCCGATCGATGCGCGCTTTGAGCTCGTCCATTTGACGCTTCAGCTCGCGGTTTTCGCTGGTCAGCTGAGCTTGTTCTTCCAGCAGCTGCTGTTTGTGCGTTTGCGCTTCCTGAAGGCGGGAGAGCTGGGTTTCCAGATCGACAATTGCCTCGTTGAGGATTTGTAATTCGGCTTCAAAAGGGGCGATCTGTGCCTCTTCCTGCTTCAACTGTGCTTCCTGCTCTTGCAGGTGCCGCAGCTCCGCCTCCAGCCGCACGCGTTCGGTTTCGACCTGCTGCGCCTGCGCTTGCCGTTGGGCTTCCAGCTTGCCGAATTGTAGGCGCAGAGATTCGATGCGATCGAGTTCGGCGCGCAGTTCCTGGCGGCGCCGGTAACGGGCTTGGATTTCATCGGCCCGAGCCAGGATATCTTGGAGCGCGACCAGGCGTTGTTCGTATTCTCGGCGTCGGGCGTTGTGGGTGTTGAGCTCGGCTTCCAGCTGTGCCAGGGCCTGTTTCATCTCGTCTAGACGGCGCTGTTGTATTTCCAGCAAGCGGTAATTTTCTCGCAGGCGCCGGCAGAGCTGCTCCTGTTGTTGGCGCAATTGTGCCCAGCGTTTGAGCTCGGCTTCGGCCGCTTGGAGAGCCTGTCGGCGCGCTGCTTCTTCGCTCAATTCCTGTTCGATCTCGCGCAGTGCTCCTTCCAGTTGCGCCACCTGATCTTCCAGGGAGCGCCGCCGGGTGGCCGCGCGTTCCCGGTAGTTTTCCCAGACCTCCAAACCGAGCACGCTGGCCAGCACCTCTTTGCGCTTGGCCGGCGTCTGTTGGGCGAACTGATCGGCTTTGCCCTGCAGGAAGAAAGACGTGTTGATGAAGGTTTCGTAATCCATGCGCAGGATGGATTCCAGCCGCGCCTGGGTTTCGCGCACGGAGCGTTCGGTCAACGGCCGCCAGCGTGGGGTGGGGTTGCTGGCATCCTGGACCTGGAACTCCAGGACCATCGATTTGCCGCGTTGGAGGGAGCGCAAGACGCGGTAAGTATTCCCTTCCAGGTCGAAGGTGAAAATGACTTCGGCGACCTGGGACTGGAGGTTGATGATCGCATCCTGCCGGCCGCGCGCCTCGCCAAAAAGCGCCCAGGTGATAGCATCTAGCAAGGACGATTTCCCGGCACCATTGTGGCCGGAAATGCAGGCCAGCTCAAAGGTCGTGAAGTCTAACTCTACCGCGTCACGGTAGGATAGGAAGCCGGAAATGCGCAGGTGACGGGGGATCATCGGGCTGTGCTCTTCAAGATCGCCGCAGCGGCATATCCGACGACTTGGGTATAATCCCCGGTCACATCGCCGGAAGTGGCGTGATGGAGAATGCGTACTCGATCGGCACCGAGGGCGCGCGCTGCCCAGAGCACGGCCGTCACCGCGCCGAGGCCGCAGGCATAGCCTTTTTCTTGGGACTCGACCTCAAAGGCACCCTCCGGCGAGAAGGCCTCGAATTGTTCGAGCATCGCCCGGTCGAGTGCCAGTGCGGTTCGCTGATCGTAATAATGCGAGAGATCGGTGCTGGCAACCAAAAGCGCCGGGCGATCGCTGAGCACCTCGGCCAGGGCCTCGCCGAGGGCTTTGGAGATGGCAGGTTGCAAAGCGCGCACCATAACCGGCAGCAGGGAAAATGAACCCGTCAGAGCCCGTTGCAAAAAAGGCAATTCGATCTCTAAAGAGTGTTCGGGATCGTTTCGCACCGGGCTCAGACCATACCCTAAGCGCTTCTTCAGGGCCTCGTCTAGTGCCGCCAATATCGCCTGATCGATTGGAACAGGACCCAACGGGGTGGCATAGGCCTGGTGGGCAGAAGTGAGCAGGGGCTGAAAATAGGGATGGTGCATCGGTGAGATCACGGCTACCAGCGGGTAATGGCGCCCGCGTACGGCAGCGAAAGCATAGCCGGCCACCGCACCCGAATAACGATGACCGGCGTGGGGCGCAATCAGGCCGACGATCTCCCCCTCCAACTCAGGAAGCCGCGCCTCATCCAGATACCTGTCAACTGCCTCGGCTAAACGGGAGGGGTGACCTTCGTACCACAACCCGGCGATCGGAGAAGGGCGCAAATCGGTGAAAGTGCTCATAAACACCTCCGGTAAACAAGCGAACCGGCAAAAGTCGCAAAGTCTATTTCTTTGATTATATCAGGTGGGCGAACGCTGATACTTGTCTGTTGGAGTGCACGGTGGGCTTTTCATTTTGAGTTTACTGCAAGAACTCCTTTCACCACACAAGGACACGCCGCCATAGCATTTCAAAGTTTGAGATCCCAATATCTCCAATCGAAGAGTTTTACAACAAAACCTTAGTGCCCTTGGTGAACTTCGTGGTCAAAAAGAGTTCTGGCCGCAGACTCGTTCATGTTTTTCCCGTGTCATCCGTGTTCCATTGAATCAAGCCTGTGTAGCAGACATGGTTTTTGCAATGGCCTCATCCTTCTCGAGAGGCGTGAATTTCGTCTCCAAGGGAAGACGAATCTCGGGTTGAGCAGTTGCCGACAAAAAGTATGACTGCTCCACTTGGTTCTGTGAGCGGATGTTTCGGTTGCAAGCCCCGCTCGAATCGAAGCCTAGCGACGTGGGAATTTTGGGGGATGGAATTTCCTCGAGGTTGCAGTACAATACACGTAGCGCTCTATCGTCAGAAACAGCCTTGGATCTTGCTAAGCCCTTGGCAAGTAAAATGCGATACTTGCTGCATGTTTAATTTGGAGGAGAAGCATGAGAAAATTCCACTTACCCGGCCTATTGATCCTGATCTTGCTCTTCAGCCTAGCGTGTAATATGCCGCGTGCAACTCCCACGGTGTCGCCGGACCTGGCGTTCACCGCCGCGGCGCAAACGGTCGAAGCACGCATGACTGAACTGGCGGCGCAAAGTAGTCCGACGTCGCTCCCGCCTACTCCCACGCTACCGCCTCTGCCGACTCTACCTACTCTGCCCCCTATCCCATCCCCGACGCCGCTTCCTGCTACTCCAACAAACACCCCGCTATGTGATTTAGCCCAGTTTGTGCGCGATATAACTATCCCGGACGGCACCGTGTTCGCCCCCGGCGCAACATTTACTAAAACCTGGCGGTTGCGCAATATCGGTACCTGCACCTGGTCCGGTTATTCGGTAGTTTTCGATAGCGGGAATGCAATGAACGGCACCTCGCCTACCCCCTTACCGACCGTTGCACCGGGGCAGGAGGTGGATGTTTCGATTGACATGGTGGCGCCTTCCACGCCGGGCGAATATCGCGGCTATTGGCGCATTCGCAATGCTTCAGGCGTGTTGATCCCGGTCGCCGGCGGCTACCAGGGAAAGTCCTTCTTCGTAGAAATCAAGGTGCAAACGAGCAGCCCAGGCTTCGACCTCTATACCCGTGCGCCGGAGGCTCAATGGATCGGTGCGCCGCCTAGCGGCGCGGGGGTTGTGCTCACCTTCGGTGGTCCGGATACGGATGCAAATGGCTTCGTGATGTATCGCCCGAACTACAAGGTGGAAGATGGCTCCACGCCGGCCCGTGTGTTGGAAACGCACCCGATGTGGGTGGATGATGGCATTATCTCCGGGCTGTATCCGTCCTATACGGTGAGCGCCGGCGATCGACTGAAGACGCGCCTGGGCTTTCTGGCCAAAGCAGATGGAACTTGTGGAGCCGGTAACGTTAAGTTCCAGATCAATTACAAAGAAGCTGACACACTTCATCCTTTGGGTGAATGGGTGAAATACTGCAATGGCACGTTGATCCCTGTGGATATTGATCTGAGCAGCTTGGCCGGCCATATCGTGCAATTTGTTCTGGCGGTGAAGGCAAACGGTTCCTCCGCTCAGGACTGGGCCGTCTGGATCAATCCGCGAGTAGAACCTGCACCGTAATCTATGCCGTACCTGATCGACGGTCATAACCTGATCCCGAAAGTCGGGTTGCGCCTGGACTCGCTGGATGATGAGCAGGAACTGATCACCCGGCTCCAGGAATTCTGCCGCCGGGAACGGACCATGGTGGAAGTTTATTTCGATAATGCCCCTCCTGGTCAGCCGAGTTCCCGACGGTATGGCGCAGTGAACGCCCACTTTGTACGTCAGGGTCAGATCGCTGATCAGGCTATTGCGCATCATCTTGCATTGCTCGGCAAAGGAGCAAAGAACTGGGTTGTGGTCAGCTCCGATCATCAGGTTCAGGCCACGGCGCGATCCTTTCACGCTCGAGTCCTGACCTCCGAAGCCTTTGCCCAACGCTTGCGCACCCATGCTAGACCTGCCGGGGAGAAGCCGGGAGAGGTAGAGGACGTGGAAACGTGGCTGCAAATGTTTCGAGAGCGGAAGAAACGGGAATAGCCTCTATGTTTTCGGATAATTATTATCTCTTTTTAACGAATTTTCCCGACCGTTCGGATATACTATGGATAGACACCTGCCCTCCCTTTTATCGGTATTCCAGGTGTCCCTCCACCGCTGAGGTCTGCATGTCCCCCCCATGCCGGCCGGCGGTGGTTCTTTTTGGGGGGAAGGTATGAAGACGGCCTATACCTGGGTTCCTTCGCCCGATCACCGATATACCGGGCATCCGGAGCATCCCTCGCGCCTGGAGCGGCTCAAGCCGCTTCTTGCAGGGTTGGAGGTCGGTGAATTGCCTGTTCAGCCAGCCGGTGTAGAAGAGGTGCTCCGCGTCCATCATCCATCCCTGTTGCGAGAGTTAGAATCGGCTTGCCACAGTGGGCCGCAGATCATTGATTCTGCTCCCACTTATGTGACTCCTGCTTCGCTAGAGGCGGCATTGAATGCGGCCGGTGGAGTCCTCAGCCTGTTGCGTGCCATGCTGCGACGCGAGGTGCAGAACGGTTTTGCCATTGTCCGCCCGCCAGGGCACCACGCGGAGCCGAAGCGCGCCATGGGCTTTTGCTTGTTGAACAACGTGGCGATCGCCGCGCAGGAGGCGCTGGCGCAAGGCCTCGATCGCCTCCTGATCGTAGATATCGACGCTCATCATGGTAACGGCACGCAAGCCGCTGTTTGGGAGGAGCCTCGCGTGGCCTATTTTTCTACTCATCAATGGGGAATTTATCCGGGCACGGGCTGGATCGAGGACGCTCCCCATGCCCGAAAGCGCATTGTCAATGTGCCGTTGCCGGCCTATAGCGGCGATCGGACCTACTTGCGGGCTTTTGAGGCCTGTCTGGAGCCACAAATAGCCGCTTTCCGGCCGCAGTTGCTCCTCATCTCGCTCGGATTCGATGCCCATTGGCGCGATCCGATCACCACGCTTGGATTGACTGTTCAAGGCCACTATCATTTAGCGCAGCGGTTGGTATCGCTGGCCGAGATTTGGTGCGAAGGTCGGATTCTCTTCGTCCTGGAAGGCGGCTATGATGCCCAGAATGTTGCCGAAGGATCGCTGGCTACCTTCGCCGCCTTACGCCAACAACCTTGGACTCCTCCGGCTGAAGAGGTGCCCTATCGAGAGCCGGCGATAGAAGAACGTCTGGCTCGCATTTGCCAATGGCATGGGTTCTGATGTTGCCCTTGCCGCCAAAATTTGAAGATGCGCCCCCTTCGGCGGTCGCGTATTCAAAATCCCACGCATAAGGAGAAATCTCATGGACCGAAAAACTGCTACCGTTCTAACTGCGGTGACTGCGCTGATCTGCGGTTGCCCGGGGCTGGCGAGCCTTTGCTTTGGAAGTTTTTTTGCGGTTGCCGGAGCAACACCTGGGGCAGAAGATGTTTTCGGCAGCAGCGATCTGCGTTCGGCGATGATGTTGAGCGTAGCGATGGCCTGCCTGGGAGTGCTGGGCGTGATGGTCCCCATCATTATTGGCTCCACCACATTGCGGAAGAAGGCCGAGGCATTTGTATCCCCTGAAGAACCCCTCTCGCCAACAGCATAAGCCAAAATGGGTGAGAAATTTGTCCGCTTGATCTGGACCTGCCCGAATTGTGGGGCACAGAATCCCGGTCCGCAGCGCGCTTGCGGGCAATGCGGTGCACCACAACCGCCGGAGGTGCAATTTGAGCTGCCGGCCGAGGCAGAAATGGTGACCGACGAGGCCGAAATACAGGCCGCCCGTCGCGGTGCGGATATTCACTGCACGTATTGTGGGACACGTAACCCGGCGGGCACCTCCTATTGCACCCAATGTGGTGCCGATCTGGGGGAAGGTCAGGCGCGGCGCTCCGGAGAGGAACTCTCGCCCACCGCACAGGCAACACAAGTTTGTCCGGCGTGTGGTTACGAAAACGCCGGTCAGGCACGCTTTTGCCGTCAATGTGGCACGCCCTTGGGCCAGAAAACCGTTGTCCCCTCCGGACCGGCTACCGTCGGAAGGCGAAAGCCCAGGATAACTCTCTGGCTCTTTTCCGCTTTGGGGCTGTTCCTACTCTGTATAGGGGCCTTGTGGGCTTTCGTTCTCTCTCCGGCGCAAGAGGTTGAAGGCGTCGTCACCGGTGTACACTGGCAGACGACCGTTGTAGTGCAGCAGATCCAGCCGGTGCGATACACCAACGAACTCGGCGATCCGCCTTCCGATGCCTACAACATTTCGTGTGAGACGCGGCAGGTTTGCGAGGAAAAGACCGTTGATTTAGGCAATGGATATGCCAAGGTCGTAAAAGAGTGTCATGATGAGCAATATTGTTCCTACACCCGCGATGAGTGGGAGGACATCCAAACTTATACCCTGGAAGGTAGCAATCTTTCGCCGCGTTATGCTCAGCCTGTTTTGGCTTCTAGGCAGCGTCTAGGAACGTCGAGCGTTCACTTGCAGGTCTATCTGAACACCCCTCAAGGAGAGAAGAGTTACACTCCCAAAGATCTGGAGGAGTTCATGCAGTTCACGCCCGGCAGTCGCTGGCTGCTGCGCTTGAACCGTTTGGGAGGTGTACTCACCATTGAGCCATTCCGCTGAGCTCCGAGTTCGGCTCCGAGGGCGCGATCCGGTCCGACGCGACCGCATGCGTTGGGTGCATACTTGCGTGCGTTGCTGCCGCGTTCGCCGGCTCAATCTCGATCGCCGAAAATTCTGCGATACAGATCGGATTCCAGTACGTGATCGGGATCGCAACGTTTTTTTAGGGCACGGAAGCGCCGAACGGTCTCCTCGCCCAGGAATTGACGGGTTGTTTCGGCGTTCGTTTCGCTGTTTTTGGCGAAGTAGAAGCGACCGCCAGCCTCCACCACCAGCCGATCGAAGACCTGGAGCAGACCGTGCAGCTCGTCACGCCGCCGGTGCGGGACCTTGAAGTCCAGTGCCAGTGAAAAGCCATCCACGCCGTGGGAGAGCAGAAAAGCATCTGGCCGATGACGTTTGGTGACACCCAGGTAGGAGGGAAAGCCGCGTTTTTGCGAGAGCCGTAATATCTCGCGCCAGACATCGGCAGCCGTCTCCTTGGGCAAGAATGATTGATACTGGATCAGCCCGTGGCGGCCGTAGGCGCGCTCCCATGCCGGGATGTAATCCAGCAGGAAGTGAAACGCGGCGTGCGATTGAAGATAGCGTTGACGCCGCAGCCCCAAGAGGTACTTGCCGCTATTGACCAGCGCCACGCTCCAATTTTGCATGAACGGGCGCATCAGCCACGGCATCAGGGATTTGGGAAAAATGCCCAGGATGGTGGAGGGGAGCTGTTGATATTCCAACTGCCGCGTCCGTTCGGCCTGGGCATCAGCGCCGAGGGGCAAATGGCGTGCCGCGTGGATTTGACCGCGCCCCAACCCGCGGCCGCCGGCCGTGGCATCTAGCCAGCCGACGATGTAATCGTATTCCGGGGCATTGGCCTGCAACGAAGCAAGATGCTCTTCCAGGTTGTGCACCGGCCAGGCGTGGACTTCCATCAGTCCGGAATAGACGCGCTTCATCTGCAAGGTAATGGAGGTGAACACCCCCAAAAGCCCCAGGCCGCCGATCAGGGCATAGAAAAGATCGGCGTTGCGTTCGGGTGAGCAGGTCACTTCGGCGCCGGAGGGCAGGAGGGCGCGGAATTCGAGCACATGTTCACCGATCGTGCCGGCGTGGTAGTTGTTCTTCCCGTGGATGTTCGCTGCCAGGCAACCACCGAGGGTGGTGAACATTGTCCCGGAGACCACCGGCGGCCACCAGCCATCGGGCAGCACCTGTTGCCAAACCTGCTGAAGCGTCACCCCCGGCTCGGCGCGCAGCACCCCGCGCTGCGGGTCCCATTCCAGAATGCGGTTCATGCGGGAAAGGTCGAGCACGATCCCGCCCCCGTTCAGTGCGGCATCATTGTAGCTACGACCACCCCCCCGTAAGGCAATCGTGGTTCGTTTCCGTCGCGCCAGGCGGAAGAGCTCGGCAATTTGTTCGACGCTTTCGGGTTGTGCCAAGAAGCACGTGGCGCTCAATGAGTGACCAAAGTTCTCCAGGCGGGTGAGAGAGAGCATAGAATCTCCTAAATCGTTAGGCGGCGAAAGATCGGAGAGGGCAGGTTGCGGATGACGAACATGATGTAGCGCCAGAACCAGGGGGTATAGATTTCCTGTTTTCGCCGATCCAGCGCGCCCACGATTTCCTCGGCAGCCTGTTCGGCGGAGATCGGGAAAAGGACCTTTTGCGCCGCCCGCAACATATCCGTTTGCACGAAGCCGGGCTTGACCGTGAGCACGTGCACCCCGTGGCGAGTCAGACGGTTGCGCAGCGATTCGAGGTAGGAGGTGAGCGCTGCTTTCGAGGCGCCGTAGCCGGGATTCCCGACGCGCCCGCGTTCGCCGGCTACCGAGGAAATGCCCACGATATGCCCATGCCCGGCTTGCTGGAAGAGGGGCGCGATCGCATCTAACCAGGCCATCGCGCCCAGCAAGTTGACCTCGATCATGTGTCGATCTTTGGCAAAGTCATAGCGATCCAGCCCGCCCGGTGGCTCGTTTACGCCGGCCACATAGAACACCACGTCCAGACCGCCGAGATCGCTAAGGATGCGCTCCAGAAGCGAAGGGACTTCGTCGTAGTGGGTCACATCGTGGACATAGTAGAGGGCACGCGGTTCGGGTTGATTTAATTCACTGCAGATCGCCTGCAGGCGATCGGCGCGCCGGGCGACCAGCGCCAAACGATAGGTATCCTGCGCCAGGCGACGGGCCAGCGCTTCTCCGATTCCACTGGAGGCACCAAGGATCAACGCCCGGCGATAGGGCGTCAGTGGGGTAGGTGGCGTGAATCGGGGCATGTTGTCTCACTTGAGCATAGGCATTTTGATGCCGTGTTTTTTTGCCGTTTGAATGGCGATCTCGTAACCGGCATCGGCATGGCGCACCACGCCCAGGCCGGGATCGGTTGTTAGCACCCGCTCCAGTCGCCGTGCTGCCTCGGGAGTGCCATCGGCGACGATCACCTGCCCGGCATGTTGACTGAAGCCGATGCCCACGCCGCCACCGTGATGGAACGCGACCCACGTTGCACCACCCACGGCGTTGAGCAGCGCGTTCAGGATCGGCCAATCCGAAACGGCATCCGAACCATCCTTCATGCCCTCGGTCTCGCGATTCGGGCTAGCTACCGAGCCGGCGTCCAGATGGTCGCGCCCGATGACGATCGGCGCTTTGAGGATACCTTTGGCCACCATTTCATTGAACTTGAGGCCGGCTTTGGCGCGTTCGCCGTAGCCCAACCAACAAATGCGCGCCGGTAGGCCCTGGAAGCGCACCTTCTGACGCGCCATCTTCAGCCAGCGATGGAGATGAGCATTCTCCGGGAAGAGTTCCATCACGGCTTCATCGGTCTTATAGATATCTTGCGGATCGCCGGAAAGCGCCACCCAGCGGAAGGGTCCCTTGCCCTCACAGAACAACGGGCGGATATAGGCCGGGACGAAGCCGGGGAACTCGAAGGCCTCACTCACGCCCCAATCGTAGGCGCGCTGGCGAATGTTGTTGCCGTAATCGAAGACCTCGGCGCCTTGGCGCTTGAACTCGAGCATTGCCTGGACATGGCGTGCCATGGATTCCATCGCCCGCTTTTCGTATTCTTTCGGATTGCTGCGGCGCAGCTCTTCCGCTGCGGCTAGGCTCATATGGGCCGGGACGTACATGAGGACATCGTGTGCCGGGGTCTGATCGGTGACGACATCTGGGATCACGCCGCGCATGGCCAACTCCGGGTAGATCTCGGCGGCGTTGCCGATCAGGCCGATCGATTTCGGTTCGCCCCGATCGCGATATTCTTCGACCAGCGTCATGGCCTCTTCCAGGTTGTCCACCACCAGGTCCACGTACCCTGTCTCCAGGCGGCGCTTGGCGCGCGCCGGGTCTACTTCGACGATCAGCCCAACGCCTTCGTTCATGGTAATTGCCAGGGGTTGGGCTCCGCCCATGCCGCCCAGGCCGGCGGTGAGCACGAACTTGCCTTTGAGCGAATCCCAACCGCGGGCACGGGCGGCGCCGGCAAAGGTCTCGTAGGTGCCTTGCAGGATGCCCTGCGTGCCGATGTAGATCCAGGAACCGGCCGTCATCTGGCCGAACATCATCAGCCCTTGCGCCACCAGCTTATCGAAGTGCTCCTGGGTAGCCCAATGGGGCACGAGGTTGGAATTGGCGATCAGCACGCGTGGCGCATCGGGGTGGGTGCGGAAAACGGCCACCGGCTTGCCGGATTGCACCAGCAGAGTCTCATCTTCTTCCAAGTTACGCAGGGATTCCAAGATTGCATCGAAGCATTCCCAATTGCGGGCCGCCTGGCCGCGCCCCCCATAGACCACCAGGTCTTGAGGGCGCTCGGCCACTTCCGGGTCTAGGTTGTTTTGGATCATGCGATAGGCGGCCTCGATCAGCCAGTTTTTGCAGGTGAGCTGTGTGCCGCGCGGGGCACGGACTACTCGAGGTGTGCTCATAGGACCTCCTTACTATTAATGCGTTTCGTTATCTGTTTTTGCCTCTTAGCGCGATGCCAGAAGCCAAAAAGCTAGCGGCCCCAAGCAAGGCACCAAGATCACGAGTGCCCAAAGGGCTATTGAGGCTCCTACTCGGCGCCGGCGGAGCTGAAACAATGCCACCAGGCTGAGCAAAGGATAGTCGAGGAGCAGGAGCAAGGCAGAAATGGAAATTCAAGAGGAGGACATCGAAGCCTCCGTCTCAAGGGGATAGATGCTTTTGGCGGTGCTTTTTCGCCAGCAGCTCGGTGAAGAGGATCTCATATGCTTCGGCCACCGATTGCGGATCGTAGGTGCGGGCAATCTCGCTTGTATCGCAGCGGTAGCGCTCTCGCTCTTCGATCACTTTAATCAGCGCCTGTGCCAGCGCCCGACTATCGCCGATGGGGATGATCTCGCCCATCTGGTGCATGCGCACCGGCTGGCGCACACCGGGCAATGCCGAGGCAATGCAAGGTACATTATGCATCATGGCTTCAATCTGTACTAGCCCAAAGGCCTCCGTCGAATTCAGCGAGGGCACGACGAGCACATCCAGGTTCGGATAAAAAGCGGACATCTCTTGCGGCGTGAGCACTCCTAAAAAAGCCCAATGGCCGCTTTCCTGATACTGCCGAACGCGCGGCATCAGGCGCTCGTAGTAGGCCTGTTCTCCGAGCACATTTTCGTATTGTCCGGCAAAGAGCACCTGGGCTTGGGGATATTTTTCCAGCACCGCCGGGAGAGCATCCAGGAGCACCTCGACGCCTTTCTCGGCGGCGAAGCGGGCGGCCATGCCGATCACTGGCCGGCGCCGGTGCGTATGGTAGCACTGGGCAAAAGCTTCTATAGCATCGAGAGGGGCTTTGGGGAGCTCCACCGGCGGCAGGATGGTGGTTAGCTTATGGCGGTAGCGTCGCAGGTAAGAGGAATGTTCGGCGTAATCGCGGGTGTAGGTGACGATCTGATCGGCCAGGATGGCTGCCAGGTTATTTTGCACTTTTACCACCAGGTTAACGATGCGGTTGAAGAGCCCCGGTGGGAGTTTCAGATCGCAATGATAGGTAAGCACGGATGGCTTGCCGAAGAGACGGGCACGCAGGGCAACTCCCGGCGCATCGAATTGTGGCAGGTGTAGCTGTACCACGTCGTTTTCGTGCACCAGGCGCGTGGCCACCAGACCAAAGGTTGGGGCCAATACCCCTTTGCTGATGCGCACGGCGACCGGCACGCGCACGATACGCACCCCATCGCGCCACTCTTCCAACGGCAAGGTATGCTCGTATTGGGTGGTCATCACGGTCACCTCGTGACCGCGCTGCGCCAGGGCACGCGCCAGACGTTCGGCATAAATGGTGAGGCCAGAAGTATGCGGGCGATAGTAGGTGAGAACGGTGAGGATTTTCATAGTGCCTCGATGTAGCGTAGTAAGGTTGGACGCAATGCTTGGATGGCCCGTGCCCGGTGACTAAGCCGATTTTTCTCCTCCATGCTGAGCTCGGCCATCGTGCGCCCCAGATCGCGTAACAAGAAGATCGGATCGTAACCGAAGCCGTTTTCCCCGCGTTCTTCGGGGATAATTTCCCCTTCGCAAATGCCCTCTGCCAAATGGGTCTCGCCGTTCGGCGCGGCCAATGCGAGCACGGCGCGGAAGCGCGCCGCCCATGGACGCGGGTGCGAGCGCAGATTTTCTAGCAGCAGGGCGCGCCGCTCGGCATCGCCGGCACCGGGACGGGGATGATAGCGGGCCGAATATAGACCCGGAGCCCCGCCCAAAGCGTCCACTTCCAGGCCGGAATCATCGGCCAGGCTGAGCAGGCCGGAGGCGCGGGCGAAAGTCACCGCTTTGTGGCGCGCATTGGCGGCGTAGCTTTGACCCTCCTCAGATGGATGTAAATCCAACCCGAGTTCAGAAGGCAGGATCAATTCAAGGGGCAAATCCGCCAGCAGTGCTTGGAGCTCGCGGCGTTTACCGGGATTGTTCGTAGCGATAAGGAGTTGAATCGGTGGACGGTTCATCATCTGCTGATTCTACCCGATCCATGGAAAGATGGAAAAGCTTGTTGGGGGGACGGTGGACGATGGACCGGGAACGGTGGGCAGTAACCCAGCGATTCAGCCTGCGATCGCCACCCGCCCCCCTCCCTAACCAACCAATCCGGCTACCGAGTATCCGATCACCCGACTATCCGACCATGTGCTTCTGGTAAAATCGCCTGTAGTTATTCTGCCACAAAAGGAGTCCTGATGGAATTTCGTCGAAGTACGTTTGAAGAACTGGATGCACAACAGTGGAATGCTTTAGTGGATAAAAGCCAGACAAAGGTACCGTTTCTGCGTTACGAGTTTCAGCGGACCTGGTGGGAGGGTCGTGGAGGCGGTGAATGGCCACAGGCGGAACTACGGTTGATCACTGCTTGGGAAGGATCGGATTTGATCGGCATCGCGCCGCTCTTCCAGGCCTCTTATCAGGGGAACCAGGCGCTTTTCTGGATCGGTAGTATCGAGATCGCCGATTATCTGGATTTCATCGTCCCAGAGCCGGCCCTATCCCCTTTTCTGAAAGGCTTGTTGGATTTTCTGGAACGCCAGGATGATTGGCAAGTGTTGGCCTTTTACAACCTGCCACAAGATTCCCCCACGCGTGCCTTTTTGCCGGGCGAGGCCCAACATCGCGGCTGGAAGTGGGAGGAAGCCATCTATCAGCCCACGCCTTACCTCCCGCTGAACGGCGACTTCGAGGCCTATTTGGCCGGCATTGAAAAAAAGCAACGTCACGAAATTCGCCGCAAGCTGCGACGGGCGGCGGAATATGAGCAACCGGTGCACTGGAAGCTGCTCGAACCCAGCGATGACCTGGAAGCCGCCATGCGCACCCTTTTCGACCTCATGCGTCAGGATGAGAAAAAGGCGCGCTTCCTGACCGCGGCAATGGAAACGCAGCTGTTCCAAATTGCTCAGGCGGCCCGGGTCGCGGGCTGGCTGCACCTTTCTTTCCTCGAGATCGGTGGGAAAGCCGCCGCAGCAGCCTTCAATTTCGATTACCAAAATCGCTTATGGGGATATAATTCAGGGGTGAGCCTGGAATTCCGAGAACTCTCTCCGGGCTGGGTTTGCCTGGCGCATGTGCTGCAATGGGCCTGTGCCCATGGAAGGAACGAATTCGACTTCATGCGCGGCAACGAAGAATACAAGTATCGTTTCGGCGCACGGGATCGCTATGTGATGCAGCTCACGCTGCAACGCTAGCCTCCCTCGCCTTCTCACCTTTTGGAGGTATCCCATGCGTGATTTAACCAATGAGATCCTTGAGCTGATCCGCCGTACATCTACCGATTTGCCGGCAGATGTGGAGAAGCGCTTGCGCGCAGCACTGGAACGGGAAGAGCCCGGTTCAGCGGCGCGCAACGCGCTGGAGGTCATTCTCAAAAACGTGGAGCTCTCACGCCAAAATTCCACGCCGATCTGTCAGGATACCGGGACGCCGATCTTCTACGTGCGCTACCCGGAAGGCTGGAGCACGCGCAAATTGCGAGAGCAGATTCGCAATGCCTTGGCCGAAGCGACCCGCCGTTCCTATATGCGGCCGAACGCCGTCAATTCGCTCACCGAGAAAAACACCGGGAACAATCTGGGCGGAGAGGATTTTCCCTACATCCACTTTGAAGAAGTAGATGCGGATCAGCCGCTGGTGATCGAGCTCATGCTCAAGGGCGGTGGCTGCGAGAACGTCGGTGCACAGTATTCGCTGCCGGATAACCGCCTGGGCGCCGGCCGTGACCTGGCCGGGGTGCGCAAAGTTGTGCTCGATGCCGTGCACAAAGCCCAAGGTCAGGGATGTGCGCCGGGCATCCTGGGCGTGGCGATCGGTGGCGATCGCGGCTCCTCTTATATCGCCTCGAAGGAGGTGTTCTTCCAATCGCTGGATGAATCCAACGCCGACCCGAAGTTGGCCGAACTGGAACAACGCCTGACCGAAGATGCCAATCAGCTTGGTATCGGACCGATGGGCTTCGGCGGCAAGACGACCGTCTTGGGGACAAAGATCACCGGTCTGCATCGCCTGCCGGCCTCGTATTTCGTCACCGTCTCGTATATGTGCTGGGCCTATCGCCGGCGACGCATGATCGTCAAGGGCGATGAGGTGATTTACGAATAGGAGGCAACCATGCGACGGATCGAAATTCCCATCTCTGATGACGTGATCCGCAGTCTGCACGTGGGGGAGCCAGTGTTGCTCAACGGCGTGATGGTCACCGCGCGTGATGCGGCCCATAAATGGCTGGTGGAGACGTTCATCAAGAAAACGCGCCAACCCCAGGGCGACGATTTGGAAGTTTATGAGGCCCTGAAGAAGCTGCTCAACGGCGGCGTGATCTATCACTGCGGACCGGTGGTGGCCGGGCTGGATACCAAAGAATATCGCTTCGTAGCTGCCGGCCCGACGACCTCGATCCGCGAGGAGCCTTACCAGGCCGATGTGATGCGCCATTTCAACGCCAAAGGCGTGATCGGCAAAGGCGGCATGGGCGCCAAGACTCTGGCCGGCTGCCGGGAAGTACCGTTTGTCTATTTCCATGCTATCGGCGGCGCCGCTACCTATATTGCGCAAACCGTCAAACGTGTGCTGGGCGTTTACAAGCTGGAATTCGGCGTGCCGGAGGCCCTGTGGGTGATCGAGGTGGAAAACTTCCCCGTCACCGTGACCATGGATGCACATGGGCAGAGCCTGCACGCACAGATCGAGGATCAATCGCAAAAGGTGCTACAGGAGCTGATCCAGGCCTAACGTCCCGGCAACAGTAGAAAAAAAGAGACACAGGCAATCTCCTGTGCCTCTTTTTGTTTTCCGGGGGTTAGCGCCGGGGGCCGAATTTTTCACGGAGCAGATCGGCCAGGGTAGGTTGACCGATCTCTTGCAGCTCATAGCGCACCCGCTGCGTGGGCTTGTTGATCTTCAGCAGTCGATTCAGGTCAATCGGCGTGCCGATGATCACCAAGTCCGCTTCGGCGCGGTTGATCGTCTCTTCCAGGTCTTTGATCTGCTGTGCACCATAGCCCATGGCCGGCAAGATCGGGCCGGTTTTTGGATATTTCTCATAGGTCGCGGCGATCGAGCGCACGGCGTAAGGCCGCGGGTCGACGATCTCGGCGGCTCCGAAGCGTCGTGCCGCCACGTAACCGGCACCGTAGGCCATTTCTCCGTGCGTCAGCGTCGGCCCATCTTCGATCACCAGCACGCGTTTGCCGCGGATCGCCTGGGGGTCCTCCACAAAGAGCGGCGAAGCGGCTTCGATTTGAATGGCCCGCGGGTTAAGGCGATAGAGCGCCTCGCGCACGGCGATCACCGCCTCCGGCTGCGCCGTATCCACTTTGTTGATCACGAACACATCCGCCATACGGGCGTTCATCTCGCCGGGGTGATAGGTGCTTTCATGGCCGGGGCGATGTGGATCGGCAACGACAATGTGAAAATCGGAAACGTAGAAGGGGAAATCGTTATTGCCGCCATCCCACAGGATGATATCCACTTCCTGTTCGGCCTGGCGTAGGATTTTCTCATAGTCCACGCCGGCATAGACGATCACGCCGTTGGCCAGATGCGGTTCGTATTCCTCACGCTCTTCGATCGTGCATTCGTGCTCATCCAAGTCATCGAAATCGGTGAAGCGTTGCACTTCTTGGCGCACCAGGTTACCATACGGCATAGGATGGCGAATGGCGGCCACCCGATAGCCCAACTCGCGCAGGATCAGCGCCACACGGCGCGAAGTCTGGCTTTTGCCGGAGCCGGTGCGCACGGCGCATACCGAAACAACCGGCTTGCTCGATTTCAGCTGGGTGTTTTTGGGCCCCATCAGGCGGAAATCTGCGCCGGCAGCCATAACCAGCGAGGCCTTGTGCATCACGTATTCGTGAGAAACGTCCGAATAGGCGAAGACGACCTGCTGCACGCCGAATTTGCGGATCAGCTCGGGGAGTTCTTCTTCGGCATAGATCGGAATCCCTTGGGGATAAAGCGGGCCGGCCAGTTCAGGAGGATAGAGGCGTCCCTCAATATCCGGGATTTGGGTCGCGGTGAAGGCCACCACTTCGTAGTCCGGATTGTTGCGGAAGAAGACGTTGAAATTGTGGAAATCGCGACCGGCTGCTCCCATGATGATGGTTTTGACAGGCATACGTTTTCTCCTTGTTCCAGAAGATGGTTACATGACTTCCAGCGGTTGAATATCCAGCAGGCGCAGCGTATTTGCCAACACTTGTCGGGTCGCCGCGACCAGACGCAGACGGGCATTGCGGATGTTTTCTTCTTCTGCCTGGAGCACCGGCACCGCGTGGTAGAACGAATGAAAAGCGTTCGCCAGTTCCCAGGCGTAATTGGCGATCCCTAACGGACGATATTCTTGGGCGGCCTGCTGCACGGTCGCCGGGAAGCGGGAGAGCAAATCCACCAGTGCCACTTCGTGCGGGGTGAGCGGATAGTCGAAACGCGCCATCGGGAGCACAGAAGCGAGGGGCAGGGATTGCAAAGTCTCTGCGTTCAGCGCTTTACGCAGGATGCTACTGGCGCGCACATGCGCATTTTGCAGATAGGGTCCCGTATGCCCCTCGAAGCTAAGTGCCTCGTTCATATCGAAGACGATATCCTTGTTATTGTCCACCGAGAGCATAGCATAGGCCAGCGCGCCCAAACCGACCGCCTGAGCCACTTCCTGACGGCGCTCGGCGGGCAATTGCGGGTTCTTTTGCTCGATCGCCTCCAGAACACGGGCTACTGCTTCATCAAACACGTCTTTGAAGAGCACCACCCGGCCGCGCCGCGCCGACATAGCCCCTTCCGGTAAACTGACGAACCCATAACCCAGGTGGTAGCATTTTTCGGCCTGCTTGAAGCCCCACAACTCCAAAATTTTGAAAACCTGTTGGAAGTGCAGGCTCTGGCGCACGTCCACGACGTAGATGGAGCGATCCACGCCGTATTTTTCAAATTTTTCCTTGGCCAGTGCCAGGTCTTTGGTCAGGTAGAGGGTGGTGCCATCGCTGCGCAGGATGACGGCGGTGCGATATTTTTCCTTCTTCAGGCCGAGCTTCTCGTCAATGCGCACGATCACCGGCCCCCCTTGCGGGCGCTCATCTTCGGCGATGCCACGCGCGATCAGCTCCTGGACGATCTGCTTGGCCGGCTCATCCACCTCGGATTCAAAGAACCAGACGTCAATGTGAATATCCAGCAGGCGCAGAATGTCGGTCAGCTCATCCAGGCTCCATTGCCGCGTTTTGAGCCAAAGATCGCGCACATATGGGTCGCCGGCATCCCAGCGACGGTACATTTCCCGGCGCTCGGCCTCATAGGCTTCCCGGCGCACTTTCTCCTCCGGCGTTTCGTTCTCTCTGGGCTCCAGCAGGGACGTGGCCTCCACGTACAGCTTCAAAAGCCACTGCCCGCGCTCGTGGATCCCCTCCGGCTCCTGACCGCGATAGAACTTATCGTAAATCCAGAGCACAGTGATCACGCCCAGACCGATATCGCCGGGATAAGAAGCACGCAGCGTCTCAAAACCGGCGAATTCCAGCAGGCGGGCCAACACCTCACCCAAAATAGCATTGCGATAGTGCCCGATATGGAAGGAATGATGGGTGTTCGGCTGGGCATATTCGACCATCACGCGCTCCCCTTTGGGCGCACCGCGGCCGAAGTTCTTTCCCTCCGTCAACACTGCCTCGACCACGCGATGGGCATATTCGGCAGATGAAAAGTACAGGTTAAGATAGCCGTTCAACGCCTCGACGCGGCTAAAGCCGGCAGGTTGGCCTAGGTGCTGCTGCAAAGCCAAAGCGAGCTCCTGCGCTCGTTGCAGGACGGGGAGCTTCCTCCCCTTTTCCCGAACTTCTGCCGCGGCCGTAGCAAAAAGGGAAATCCCCACCCCCCATTCCCCGCGGAAGGGAACCGGTTGCCATTTAAAATCTGGCACCTTCAATCCCTGGGATTCGCAGAAAGCGGCAATGTTGCTCTCGATCTGTCTTAATTCCTGTTCAAACATATGCGCTTCCTCCAGGCGTTAAAAAAGCGGGAGTCTGGATCGGCTCCCGCTTCCGGGTAAGGGGATGGGCTTAGGCCGAGGCACTTTGGGCAGCGCGTGCTGCGGCCAGGCGCTTCATCAGGCGGCTCTTGCGACGAGCCACATTGTTTTTATGCAGGACACCTTTTTCTGCCGCCTTATCCAAAGCCTTCACTGCCTGGCGGATGAGCTCATCCGTCACCTGTCCGCTTTCAATGGCCTCTAAGGCACGCTTTAAAGCCGAGCGCGCCTGACCGCGAATCATGCGATTGCGCAGTCGCCGCTTCTCGTTTTGCCGATTGCGTTTGATCTGAGACTTGATATTCGCCACGAGCAAACCTCCGAATCAGAAAAAATGACAGTTCCCATTTTAACCGAGAATGGGCGAGATGTCCATGGGGGGTGTTCCAATGCGCGTGCACGCCGCTTGACGAGGTTCGATTCGTCTGTTAATGTTCTCTTTGGTAGACGCTTGAGTGTTCACAACCCCAAGTTTCTACCAAAGGGCGGTTTTGCTCAAGGGCAAGACCGCTCCAATTTTCTCTAAACTTGAGATTTATCCCTGTAAGTCAAATTCTTGCTTTTTGGGCAAGAATTTTTCACCCAAAGGGCACACACAGGGGAATTAAGGTGTTCCTTTGTGTTCCTTGGGTGACGTTCGTGGTTGAATCCTGTGCTATAAGCCCGACCTGCCTAGGAGATTCCTCCCCTCATACGCCAGTTGAGCCGGGTAAACCAGGCGGTCGGGGTCAGCGGCGAGGGGTAGACCAAGAGAGGGGGCGATCGCCCGCCACAGGCCGCGCGCAGAAGATGCCGCAGGAGACTGCAGGGGATGGGTGCTTTCGGTCAGGCGCGGCTCCAGAGTGCGGCGGAAGGAAGATGCAGTTTGCTGCAAGGCCCGCCGTGCCTGTTCCTGCCACTCAGAGGGGAGAGCCGCCTCGCGCAGCCATTCCAGCAGTAGAGTCACGGCCACGCCCTGCACCAGGAAAAAGCCGCCGGGAAAGGCGCTGCTTTCTTCCTTGCGGCGCCATAATTCCACCTGGCGCGCAATGACTAACCCAATCGGAGAAGGGCGCAGGGTCTTGAGCGCCGCCTGGAAGATCCCCGGCTGCACGGGACGCGCACGTCCCCAGGCCAGCAGAGCCGCCGCTTGCGTGAGCGCATCCGGGCTTTGGGAGAAAATCTCCGCGAGAATCCCTCTCTGCGCCTCATCAAACGCAACCCCGTGGAGCAACAGATGGAGCAGGCAAACCGTCACCAACCGCCGCCGGGAATGCATCCCCTCTGCTGACAACGCATTGCGGCGCAGCGCGTCAAAGAGCGCGGGCAAGGCTTCGGGCGATGGATAGGTCTGCGCCAGGTTGGGCAGAGCGATTTGCTGGACTTTGGCCGGGGAAAGTTCAAGCGAAAACAGGCGTTCTGGCAGATGAGAGGGAGCCAGCAGCATCTCTTCCAGCAGAGAGACGGCTTCGGGCGGGAAAGGCTGCAGGCGGGTCAAGGAATCGAGCAGGGCGCTGACGAGCAGATTTGCTTCGCGGTACAGTTCGGTCAGGATGTGCTCCGATTCAGCCCAGGCACATCCCATCTCAACTGCCAGGTCGAAGAGGTGGGCGAGGAGCGGAGCCGCCCTGGGAGGCGAACAATGCCGCGCCGACACGGCCAGGGCGCGGCGGAAAGGCGCGCCGCGGCGCATCCCGCTGGCAAGCAGCAAGTCTTCGGTGAACAGGATGCGGGTCAGGAGCGGATGAGCGCGGGCGGCGCGGGCCTCGACCGAATCCCCTTGCCCGGCGGGCGTCACCGGCTGGGGCAGGAATTCGGTCAGCAGGCGATACGGTTCGTCTTCTTCTGCCGGACGTTCCAGCAACCGAATTGCCCTGGACAGGCGTTCGTTCAGGCGTTGCCCGGTCTGCAGCGGGTCGGCAGAATGGAGCAAGAGGCAGGCGCTCAAAAGGGCGGGGTCGAGTTGGGGCAGGAGGAGCGCGCTCGAAACCAGATCATCCAACAGGCCAGAAATTCGGCTCAGCGTATCCTGCTCAACTTCTGCCAAGCGCTCAGGCGGCTCATCCAGGCGGCGTAGGAAATGACAAAAGAGCGGGCGCCTGGAGAGCAGCCAATCCAGGGGAAAATCAGGACGGCGGGCATCGGAATTGAGCAGCACGGGAAGGGCAGCGTTGACAAAAGCCGCCTGAAGTTCAGGCGACAGGTCGGCGCCCCGTTTCGTCAACGCATCGTATAGGACCAAGAGCGCACGCTGCTCCAGAACGGTCTCGGCCTGCTGCATCAGGTTGGGCAGGCGTGTCTCGCAGGAGAAAGTCAGTTTGCGCACTTGCGCCAAAACCTGAAAGGGCCACTCGGCGACAGGATCAGCGCGGATCTGCGCCAGCAGGGCTTGAAGCGCTTCGGCGGAAAGCGCGAGGGACGCCAAGGGCAGTCCTTCCTGTGCGTCTGGCGATTCAAAGCGGGTGAAATCCTGCCTTTTCAGAAGATCCGCCAGGCCGCTCAGCCGGTGCGGATGCCGCAGAACGGCAGGCAAAGCCTCCCACAAAACCCGTTCGGTCTCCCAATCGGTTTGCCAGGAAGGTCGCAGGCGCAAGGCAGAAAAGGCGCGCAAAAAATCGAGAAAGAGACTTTCCTCCCAAAAGGCCAGCCGGGCGAGCAGCAGGGCAATCGTTTGGCGGCGCATCTCTTCCAGGCGGGCGCACTGCTGAGGGCCGATTTGCTCTGCGAGGCACTTCACAGAACGAGGCAGGGAAGCGGTCGAAGCGCGCTCCGCTGCCATGTGCGAGGCGCGATAAGGCGGATAGCGATCGAAATTCCCCCAGGCCTGCGCCCGCCGGGCCAGCGAAAGACACTGCGAGGCAGAAAGCCGGGCGCGGGTGAGCAAGCGTCCGAGAACGGTCACGGCCTCGATGGGAAACTGGGAGGAACGCTCCGTCCACTCATCCAACAGAGTCAGCACCGGCTCGAACTCCTGCTCAGGCAGCGGCTCAGCCGGCGGCCAGATCAGGCTCAAGCCGTTGACGCCAAAGCGAAAGTCGGGGGAATCCGGGCGGGAAAGCGCAGTGCGGGTAAGGAACGAGAGGGCCGGGATCAGCCAGCGCGCCGTGCGCTGACGAAAGCCAGGCCGACGGTCCAGTTCCCGGCGCAGCAGCCCTCCCACCTGACCTTTTAGCCCAGCCATGAACCAGGCGAACATCAGCGCGCGGGCGGGAGGAATCTCCCCCAAAAGCCGCAGGGCGCGCTCCAGGTCTTGCTGCAAAACGGGCGGGGTGCGTTCTACGAACGGGTTCGCCTCGTCGGGATTGAAGATTTGCAGCAGGAAGCCCTCGTAGAGTTCCACCAGCAGGCGGCGGGTCACGCTCAGGGCGGCGGCTTGTATTTCGCTCGCTTCCCCCAAAGAGTCATCCCAAAACTCCCGCAAACGCTGTACCAGGCGGTATAAAGCCAACAGGCGGGCGTTCTCTTCTGAGAGGGGCGGCAAGGCCTGCAGGTCTTCCAGGATGAGAGGCGGGAAGTCATGCGGGTTGACGGGCATAGGCGCGGCCTTCCAGACCGTCGAGCAAAGGCCAGATTTCCTCCCAGTCGGGGTGCTGACTCAGGCGTTGACGCAGGCGGCGCACCGCCTCGTCCTGACCGTGCTGCCGCGCCAGGTAGAGGAAGCGCGCCACGCCATAGGCCTGAAAAGCGGCAAAGGGGAAGTGCATCTCGCCGCCGAAATCATCCTCCTGGATCAAGCCTGTTTGCTGCCAGAAGGTCAGGGCCTGGGCATAGGAGGCCGTGTCGAGAGACAGGGCAAAAAGCACCTGCTCCTGTTCGGCAGGGGAAGCGAAGGTCTGCCAGGCGGCCAGGCTCAAGGCGTCCAGCGCCTGGGAATCGTCTATGGGCGAGGCGGTTTCTTTTGTTCGTTCCCACTCGATGGTTTTGCGCAGGAAATACTCCAACAGCGCGGCGCGGCGGCGCAGGGTGGTCAGAACGCGCAGATTTTCCTCGAAATCTCCGGCGCGGCAGGCCAGCAGGACGAAGAGGGTGACGTAAAAAGGAGTGGCAAGGTCGTGCAGCGTTTCCAATGCCTGTTCCAGCCGCTCCAGGTGGTTTTCCAATTCCGCTTCGGTCAGGGGAGACTCGGCCCAGAGGGCTTTCGCCAGTTGAAAAGCCAGACGGCGCAAGTCAGGTTGACGGTGGAGCGAGAAGGACTCGAAAAGGTGGAGGAAACGGTAAGGGCGGGAACTGACCAGCAGCGGGCTGCGGCGGAACGGTTCGGTCTCCCATTGAGCGACCAGAGAGCGGAAGAAATTCAGCCGTTCTGCCTCCGGAGCGCGGTACTCGTCCAACGCATCCAGCAGGACGAAGGCGCGGCCCTCCTGCAGGGCAGGGTGCAGCAGGCGGGAGAGCAAGCGCGGGTTGAAGTCCAGGCGGCCATAGGGACGGGCAGCGGCCTGGGCGAGGGCTGAAGCCAGGTCGCGCTCGCCGCTCCAGAATTGCGCCAAACGCCGTGCCGGGAGATAGAAGGGCAGCAACTCGCCCTCGCGGGGATAGAAATAGCCCGGCCGGGCGGCATAGACCCAGGTCAGGTGCTGCAGCGTGGTGCTTTTTCCCTGCCCCAGGCCTCCCAGCAGCGCCCGCGGACGGGAGGAGACGAACCAACCGTCAGCCGGGGCGAGGATCTCGCCGCCGGGAGAGAGGACGGGCAGCGGAACGTAGAGGGCGGAGAGGTCGAAGGAAAATCCCGTCGCGAGCGGAAAGCGCAAGCGGCCGTAAAACTGCGCCGCCTGTTCCAGGTAGCGCCGGGCGGCGGCCTCTTCCGAAAGGTTTTCTTCCTCCCAAATGCGCGCCAGCCAGCCGCCATCCTTTAGCACCAGGTTGTCGTTGCCCAGGACGATGACGCTGTTGCTGACATCCCCTTCCACGCGCACCAGGCGAACTTCGCGGAGCGGGCCGCGTTCCTGCAGCAGTTTCAAGATGGCCTGCAGGTCTTGTCCCTGGCGGATTTGCGCCTCGAGCAGGGCGCGCAACGTTTCGGTGGGGTCGGGAGAGGAGGGCGGGGCGCTCATACTAACGATTGGGTCGCTGCCAGTTCATTTCGGGCGCGATGGCGCGTCCATCCGAGGCGATATCCATGAGGACCGCGCCCAGCACCCAGGCCAGCAGCTCCTGACTCTTGGGAGAAAGCAGGGCCTTCAGGCGTCCCTGCGCGGCGGGTTCCGCCAGGCGCGGCACGGCGTAGGTCAAAAACGGCTGGCGACGATCGAGCAAGAAGAGCAGGTAGGCCAGGGCAATTTTACAACTTGTGTTGCCCGTTTGGCGGAATTCGTCTTCCAGCAGGTCGGCGGAAGTGTTCAATGTTACGCTCAACCAGACCGAAGGAGACCGATGCCAGAGCAGGGCGGCGGCCAGGGCGATCAGGGCGATGGCGTCCTCGGCGCGGTCCCGGCGCAGAATCGGCAGGGTAGGAAGCAGGGAGAAGACGGCGTTCTCCCCGGCGGCTTTGAGCAGGTGGGTGTATTCGGTGAGCAGCGCCAGGCCGAGAACTCTGATTTGCCGATCGAGCAGGTCTTCGTCCATCCTGCCAAGGGCCTGAGACATCTGATATTCGACGGCATGGCACAGCCCCTGCTGGATAACGGCCGGGGCCAGGAAGAGCGCCTGACCCCGATAGCGCGCCAGCAACAGCGCCGCCAGGCGTAGGTTGCCGGCCTCGTCCTGCGGATCGGCCTGATCGAAATAGGCTTCCAGGGCACGGAGGATTTCTTCAAGAGATTGTTCGTTCATTCAGGCTCCTTGTGTAGGATACGACCACCGGCAGGCGGACATTATCTTTCCTCACCAAGCACTTTTTCGACATAGAGGCGCAAAAGGAGCACTTGGAAACTATAACGTGCCGGGTCTTCGGGCAGAGGTTGGAGAATCTCTTTGCGAACCAGCCAGCGCGCCACCTTTTCCTGTTCCGCGCTCAAAGGCTGACCCGGATGAGTCAGCAGGAAACGTAACAATTCGCGTCCCGCTTCGTCCAGGTTCTGCCGCCAGGTTTCACGAAAATATTCCTGCCCACGCTCAAAGACGACCGGGATAATGTTCTCAACATCTTCCGGAGATACTTGCTTTGCCTTCACCCGGTTTAGCCACTCGACCAGCTCGAAACACATCAACTGCGTCAGGTAGGGCTGACCGCGCGTCAGAGTGACGATTTCCTCCACCGCCTCAGGGCTATAGATGGGTGGAAAATCCGGCGTTGGGTGCATAATCAGGTCGCGGGCATCTTCAGGCGAAAGGTAACTGACGCGCAGGGCGCGAGTGTTGATGAGATAATCGCTCCAGTAATCGGGCAACTCGTCCAGCAGGTGCGACCCGGAGAAGAGCAGAGCCCAGCGCGACCGGTGCTGCATGACATGCCGCAGGAAGTTGAGCACAGCGCGGCTACCGCTGGCTTGAACCACCTCATCCAGCCGTTCAAACTCATCCAGGCAGAGCAGGATGGTGCGTTGAGGAGCCACTTTCTCTACTTCGTCAAACCAGGCGAGCAGGGCATCGAAGGGATCACGCCGCAGGGCCTCATCGTCCCAGGCAGGCAACATCAGACTGCGGGCGCGTTCTGCGGCGCGACGCATGGCTTCCGCCATCCGACGCGCCATGCCTTCAGCAGTGACGGCGACCGCTGTTTCCTGCAGGTCCACCAGCAAAGGCAGGAAGTCGCCTCCCAACACATGAGGCAAAAACTTCAAGAAGGAAGTCTTGCCGGTGCGTCGACCGCCGTAGAGCAGCAGGACCGGGGGCTTGGGGACCAGGATCAGGCTCTCCAGTTCGCGGAACAGGTCGGCACGCCCGCGCAGCAGACCGGCGCTGCTTTCCGGCTCCAGGGGAGGTCCGGCCAGGTACACCTGCGGAACCTGCCCTTCGCGGCGGGCCTGTTCTTGCGCCTGCTGAATAGCGCGTTGCAGCAGCAGCTGCCAGACAGCCACGACCGCACCGTAGCCTTGGTCCTCGCGGCGGTTGGAGAGGATCAAGGCTTTGCGAATATCTTCCAGGCTGCGCGCTGCCTGCTGTAAAAGGTGAGCACGCGGCAGACCGGGGCGGGCATTCAACGCCGCCCGGACGCTCTGACTGATTTCCAGCAGGCGCGGCAGAAAAGCGCTGACCTCTTTCGGCGGCGGGGAAGGCAGCCAGGCCAGCGTATCGGCCAGGGCTGCCACTTCCTCCAGCGTGCGAGCACGCTCTACGGACTGCAGTGCCATCAATCCCATACATTCGGCAGCAGTTTTCTGCAGATTGGTGAAAGCATTCAGGTAGGCAATGGTCTCCAGCGCGGCCGAGGGATGCTCGCGATACGCCTGGACGATAAACTTCTTCAGAAAAGGCAGGGGTAGATGAATCATCTGATCAAACCACGGCGGCAGGTAGCGCAGACGACGGGCATGGCTGCCATCCTGTGTGGCAAGGCTCAGGCCCATCATCCACAGGGCTTCCGGGATCCAGAAATAAACACGGAATACACCCAGAATCCACGCCACGCCAACCGCCACGCCAAA
>DAOUBG010000017.1:0-30369 GCA_034432895.1 Anaerolineales bacterium | reverse complement strand
TGAGTCTATCATCGCGTCCAATTGGCGTTGATTCTCTTCCCAGCGTTTCTGCTGTTCTTGCCAACGCCGTTCCTGCTCCTCACGCAACGCACGCAGCTCGCGCTGATTCTCTTCCCAATGCTTCTGCTGTTCCTCCCAACGCTTCTGCTGTTCCTCCCAACGCTTCTGCTGTTCCTGCCAGCGTTGCTGCTGTTCCTGCCAACGCCGCTCCTGCTCCTCACGCAACGCGCGCAGCTCGCGCTGATTCTCTTCCCAGCGCTTCTGCTGTTCCTGCCAGCGTTGCTGTTGTTCCTGCCAACGTCGCTCCTGCTCCTCGCGCAACGCGCGCAGCTCGCGCTGATTCTCTTCCCAGCGCTTCTGCTGTTCTTCCCAGCGCCGTTCCTGTTCTTCACGCATTCGCTGCGACTCTGCCAGCATTTGCTCGAAACGGCTTTCGGTTTCCTCACGGCTAGGAGCGTAATCGTGAACCAGATGCCACACCCAATCCCGAATCTGTGGGTCTCGGGTCACTAATTGAGGCAACTCACGCATGATTATTTCGCGCACTTCTTGCTCCATAGTGGACTCCTTCCTGCCTTAATTTTACCATGTTCTGAGGGCAACATGCCCAAGTTGTGCCCTCAACAACAGGGGTACAATTTGAGCAGCCGATTTTTGACAACCGATATTCTTATGAGTTCACTGCCAGAGGTCCTTTCACCACAAAAGGACACGTTCTCAAGACATTTCACATTTTGACTTCATGGCAAAAAGTCCTTTCACCACAGAAGGATACGCCCTCAGAGCGTTTCAAATCTTGAGCTCCAAATAGCTCTGATAAAATTTCAGATTTTTAACATTTTATGGTCAAAAACCGTTTTATCTGTAAACCTTTTCGTGATTTTTCCGTGTCATCCGTGTTTGTCCATGCCCTATTGAATCGGACTCTAGCAGATAAGGTTTTTGCAGTGGAGTCATAATGGTATATGGTGCATAAAGGCACAGGCTAAAGCGCTGTCCTACGATCAAAAAATCGGGGTCGGTTTTGTGACCGACCCCGGGCATTGTTAGCGAATGCGGAACATCTGGGTGAGCTTCATTGCCAGGTTGAGATCGCCGGCCAGTTTGAGCTTGCCTTCCATGAAGGCGCGCATCCCATCTAGTTCGCCGGTGAAGATTTTGATGTAATCGGCGGAATCGGCGGTGAGCGTCATGCGCGGGGAGGGGTGGACGCCTTGCTGGACGGTCACTTTGCCGTCTTTGATCTCGGCATACCAATCGCCGGCTTCGGCACCGGTAAAGTGAAACTGGATCACGGCTTCTAGGCCGGGCGCTTTTTCCGGCAGGAACGCGCCGGGCATTTTGGACATCAAGTCTGCAATTGTCAATGGCATTTTAGCCTCCTTGGTAGATTAACGGGTTAGGTTTTCAAAGATGGCCGCCGCACCCATGCCACCGCCGATGCACATGGTGACCATGCCGTAGCGCGCTTTGCGGCGCTCCATCTCGTAGACCAATTGTGTGGTGAGCTTGGCACCGGTGCAACCGAGCGGGTGCCCCAGGGCAATAGCACCACCGTTGACGTTGGTGATCTCTTCGTTCAGCCCCAGCTCGCGGATCACGGCTAGGGATTGGGCGGCGAAGGCCTCGTTGAGCTCGATCAGGTCAATCTCTTCCAGCCGCAGGCCGGCCTTTTTCAATGCCTTCGGAATGGCCACCACCGGGCCGATGCCCATCAGCTCCGGCGGCACGCCGCCCACGGCAAAGGAGACGAAGCGCGCCAGCGGGCGCAGGCCGAGCTGCTTTGCCCGTTCGGCGGACATGATCAACACCGCCGCCGCGCCATCCGACATTTGGGAAGCATTCCCGGCCGTCACCGTGCCACCTTCTTTGAAGGCCGGTTTCAGTTTGGCCAGCGCTTCCATGCTCGTATCGGCGCGCGGCCCTTCATCGCGGCTCACCGTAAAGCGCTTCGTGGCCACCTTCCCATCCACGAACTCTTTGACTTCCACCTCAACCGGCACCAGCTCCGGGTCAAAGAGGCCGCTTTCGACGGCTTTCGCTGCCCGCCGGTTGGAGCGCAGAGCAAAGGCATCCTGATCTTCGCGGGAGATGTGGTATTTAGCGGCGACGTTTTCGGCCGTCAGACCCATGTTGGTGTAATATTCGGGCAATTCCTGGGCAAAATAGGGATTGGGGGAAAACTTATATCCCGTCATCGGCACCATGCTCATGGATTCGGTGCCACCGGCGATCGCGATGTCAATATCTCCGGCCATGATCATATAAGCGGCATGGGCAATCGCCTGCACTCCGGAGGAGCAGAATCGGTTGATCGTTTCGCCGGGGACGGAGATCGGCAGGCCGGCGCGCAAGGCGATCATGCGTGCCATGTTCATCCCCTGTTCGCCTTCGGGGAAAGCGCAGCCGATGACCACGTCCTCGATCTCGGCCGGGTCGAGGGCAGGAGTGCGGCGCAGCAGCTCTCGAATGGTCAGGGCGGCCAGCTCATCCGGGCGCACGGTGGCCAATCCGCCGCGGCGCGCCTTGCCGACCGGTGTGCGCACAGCATTGACAATAACAGCTTCGCGTGTCATAGGCTCACTCCTCTAGTTTCGCAAAGGCTTCCCGGTCTGGAGCAGCGCCCACATGCGCTGTTGTGTCTTCTCCTCACCGCAGAGGGAGAGGAAAGCTTCGCGCTCCAGATCGAGGATATATTGTTCACTCACCCATTGCGGGCGGCTGAGATCGCCACCGCAGAGCACATAGGCCAGCTTGCGCGCTAGGTGGGCTTCGTACTCGGTGATATAGCCACCTTCTTTGAACATGAACGCGCCGACCTGGAGTGCGCCGAGCATATCGCGGCCGGCCGCGTAGATCGGCTCCGGCGCCGGCGGGTGATAGCCGCTCGCCGCCAGGTGCAGGACCTCGCGCTTCGCCTCGGTGAGCAGGTGATCGCGGTTCATGACGATGCGATCGGCAGGGCCTAGGATGCCCATCTGCCGGGCTTCTTCGGCGCTGGTGGCCACTTTGGCCTGCCCGATCTGCTCGAAGGCACGTTGCAGGAAGGGCAGGACGATGGCGTTCTCTGTGCGCATAGCCGGGTTGATGATGCGGCGCATGATCTCCTTCGTCCCGCCGCCGGCCGGGATCACGCCTGCGCCCAGCTCCACCAGCCCAATGTAGGTTTCGGCGGCAGCAACCACACGGCTGCCGTGCATGGTGATTTCGCAGCCTCCGCCCAGGGTCAGGCCGGCGGGCGCGATGACGACGGGCTTGGGGAAGTAGCGCATGCGCATGTTCAGGTCTTGCAGCTTGCGCACGGCCTGATCGAGCATATCCCACATCTTTTGCTGGGCCAGCATGACGATCAGGAACAGGTTAGCGCCGGCGCTGAAGTTTTCGGCCTCGTTGCCCACCACCAGCCCGAGGAATTCGCGCTCCACCCGGTCGAGGGCCGTGTTGAGCATGTTCATGATGTCATCGTCCAAGGCGTTCATCTTCGTGTGGAATTCCACACAGGCAACCCCATCGCCCAGATCGTAGAGGGTGGCGCCGGCGTTCTTTTCGATCACTTTCTGCTCGCGCAGCAGCACCAGGCCGGCCGGGCGCGGAATAGGGACGTAGTCCCCTTTCTGCACATCGTATACGCCGACCTTTGAGCCGTTCTGGTACTGATAGAAGGTCTCTTTGCCGGAGGCCAGCATATGCTCCACCCAAGGGGCAGCAGGGTAGCCTTCGGCTTTCATTTTTTCGAGCGTCTCGCGCACGCCTAGGCGATCCCAGGTTTCGAAGGGGCCGGCCTCGTGCATGAAGCCCCAGCGCACGGCATCATCGATCGGTTTGGGCGTATCCGCAATTTCGGGTAGCAGGGTAGAGACGTACTGGAAACCTTGGTAGGTGAGGGCGCGTACCAGCTGCGCCGCGCCATCGTTTTCGGCCAGCAGTGCCTTGAGCCGCGCCCCGAGGTCCTCGATGTCCTTCACCTTGCCTACGGATTCAAAGCGCGGCTTGGAGGGGGGCACATGCTCCAGGGTCTGCAGATCGAGCGGCCAGAATTCCTTTTTGCCGTCTCGCGTCACTTCTTTATAGAAGCCGATGCGCGTCTTGTTGCCCAGCCAGCCGCGTTCGATCAGCGTGCGGATGAGGGCATTCGGCTTTTCGGCGCGCAGGTAGGTTTGTGCCAGCGTATCGTGCGGGATGGCGGGGGCCAGATTTTTGCCCACGTGATCCCACACATCTACCCCGACTAAGTCGATCAGGCGAAAAGTGGCCGTCTTCGGGCGGCCGATCAACGGCCCGGTGATCGCATCCACTTCTTCGACGGTGTAGCCGTTTTCCAGGATGTAGTTGAGGGCGAAGGCACCGGTGCCGAACGCCACGCGGTTGCCGATGAAGTTCGGCGTATCCTTGCACAGCACGATGCCCTTACCCAGGCGATATTCACCGAACCAGGAGATGAACTCCACCACCTGTGGCAGGGTATCGGCCGTCGGGATGATCTCTAAGAGTTTCAGGTAGCGCGGCGGGTTGAAGAAGTGCGTGCCCAGAAAGTGCTGACGGAAGCCTTCCGAACGGCCGGCGGCGATCTCGCGGATCGGGATGCCGGAAGTGTTAGTGCTGACGATGGCATGCGGGGCGCGGACGGCATCGATCCGGGCCATCAAGTCCTGCTTGATCTTCAGGTTTTCGATGACCGCTTCGATGATCCAATCCGCTTCGGCGACGGCATCGAAATCGTCTTCTAGGTTGCCCAGGCGCACCAGCGTCTTCAGGTCGGAGGACATCAGGTTGGCCGGGCGCGCCTTCAGGCAGCGATCCCAGCCATCGTTGACGATCTTGTTGCGCGCGGCGCGATCATCAGGCGGCGCATCCTTCGGGACGATATCCAACAGCGTCACCGGAACGCCGGCGTTGGCCAAGTGGGCCGCAATCGCCGCTCCCATCGTTCCGGCGCCGATCACGACCGCTTTGCGAATGGTATACGGGAACATGCTCACCTCCCTATCTTAATTCGGCACCGCTATAGCCCAGGATCTGACGCGCCACGATCAGGCGGTTGATCTGGCCGGTGCCTTCGTAAATATCGGTGATCTTGGCATCGCGGAACCACTTTTCAAGCAAGTATTCGCGGCTATAGCCGAGGGGACCCATGAGCTCCACGGCGCGTTGTGTGATGCGCGTCACCACATCACCGGCCTTGACTTTGCTCATGGAAGAGGCCAGCGCATTCGGCATGCGGTTATCTGCCATCCAGACAGCCTTGATCACCATCAGCCACGCCGAGCGGAGCATGATCTCCATGTCGATCACCTCGCGCTCGATGTTGGTCAGTTTTTGCCGCGGCAGGCCATAGCGAATCTGCACGCCGTTTTCGGCGAGCTTCTCTTTGACGAATTCCAGCGCCGCCCGCGCCACACCGACTCCGGTAGCCGCCACCAGTGGACGAGTGGCATCGAAAGTGACCATGGCCTTCTTGAAGCCCTTCTCGGTTTCCTTTTCCACGGTGGGGCTGCCCAGGATGTGATCGAAGGGCACGCGTACGTCCTGCAAGACGATGGCGGCCGTATCCGAGCAGCGAATGCCCATCTTCTTTTCCAACTTGGTCACCTTGACGCCCGGCGTGCCCATTTCGACGACGAAGGCGCGCATGCCGGCGCGCCCGGCGCTCGGATCGATCGTCGCCCAGACGACGAGAAAGCCTTTGCCGAACTCCTCGCGTGGGGTGATGGATTTATCGCCGGCGGTGACGAAGATCTTCTCGCCGTTGAGCACCCACTCGTTGGTTTTTGGATCGAGCACGGCTGTGGTGCGGATGGCGGAAGTATCCGAGCCGGCATGCGGTTCGGTCATGCACATGGCGGCAAAAGTCGGTTTCTCTTCGGCGAAGCGCGAAAGGAACTTTTGGCGCTGTTCCGGCGTAGCGGCAGCTTGGACTGCGGCGGCGCCCAATCCGCCACCCGGCGTCACCAGATACATTCCCACATCGCCCCAGGCGAGCATCTCCAGCATGTGCGCCAGCATCTGATAACCGATCGGGGGGCGCTTCTCTTTCTCTTCGGCGGGCTTCTCCTGGCGCTCACGCGGTGCCAGCGAACCGGCTCCGGTGGCGCGCATAGCCTGATGCATGAAGTTGATGTAGTCGTAGGGGATCTCGTGCTCGTATTCATCGAAGTAGCGCGAGACAGGACGCATCATGTTCTCTGCTACGGTCTTGAGCACGTATTGTTGCTGCAAGATGGGTTTTGGGGGTTCAAATTCGATCATCGCTTCCTCCTGGAAACATAGCAGTTCATACCATCATCAGACCGGTGAAGGTAGCAAAACCACGCCCGTTGCGCATCCAGAGCTCGACGGGGTGATCGCGGATATACCCGTGGCCTCCCAGGATCTGCACGGCACGATCGGTGACCATCATGGCCATATCCATGGCACCGGTGGCTGCCAGGTAGGCCTCCTGATAGGCATCCTCCTTGCCGCTCTCGATCTTCCATGCCGCCTCCCAATTCAATAGGCGAATGGCCTCGATCTCGGTCGCCATTTCGGCCAGCATGAAGGCGATAGCCTGCTTTTGAGCGATCTTCACGCCGAAGGCCTCGCGCTCTTTGGCGTAATCGCGCGAATACTCAAAGGCTGCCCGAGCCACTCCCACAGCCATCGCGGCCTGCGCCACCCATTGCGCTGCCAGGATCGGCTCCATGGCGTGACCGGCCTCACCACCCAGGCGATTTGCCTTTGGGATGCGCACCTCGTTCAGCGTCACGCGGTAGAACGGCAACGCGTTCAGCCCCATCAGCTTCTCCCGCTCGGCGGAAATCTCCAATCCGGGTGTGCCGGCCAGGACGATGAAGCCCTGCGTTTGCCCGTTCAGTGCAGCATAGACGATCATCGCCGGTGCTTGAGCGGCAAAGGGCACCCAGATCTTTGTCCCTCTTAGCACGTATTCCCCGCCCTGTTCCTCGGCAGTGGTGCGTAGGGTATGGATGTCAAAGTCGAAGAAAGGCTCGAGGGTGGCGGCCGTATAGGGGCGCCATTCGGCCTCGATCACCGCCGGCAGGTATTCCTGTTTCTGCGCCTCGCTGCCGACCAATAGGATGGGCAGGGCGAACAGGTTGGGTGTGAAGACGGCCATCGCGCCGGCCAGGTCGCCCCAGGCCATCTCCTCGGCGGCCAGCGCGCCGGTCACAGCCGAGCGTTCTCCAAAGCCGCCATAGGCCTCCGGGATGGATGCCTGGAGCACTCCCAGCTCCCACCCCTTTTCGATGAGCTTAGGGGGCAATTCGCCGCTTTCCTCGGCTTCACGTGCCGCCGGGCGCAAATCGTTCGCTGCATAGCGATTGATCGCTTCGATCAGCATTTTTTGCTCATCCGAAGGTTCAAACGAATACATAGTTCCTCTCCTCAGGTAGGACTTCAGATTCCAAACCAGTACGTACGCGTTGATACTGCAATGGCGCTTCTTCCTCCTTTCCGTTCACGATCTCCAGCCACCCACGCTGGTAGAGATATTCCACATAGGCACCCATCTTTTCGATCACCAGCAATCCATCGTACCCTTCTTTGAGGCCGTAAAGCAATTGGGCCGCTTCCCAGATGGTATGTGGCCGGTCAAAGGCCTCGAGCACCTGGACCAATCGCCGTCCGAGGCGTTGCCGGGTGCGATCCAGCGTCGCCGCGGCATTTTCCAAGGGAGCATGGTGACCACCCAGCACCAAGCGCGCCTGCTGCAGCCACGGGCGCATTCGCTGCAGAGACTGTAAGTAATGTGCGATCCCCATAAAGGGGATAATGGACTCGGGTGCCTGGTGAGGCGTTGCGCCGTTCAGGAGCATATCGCCGCTAAAGAGCACATCCTCCAAGCGGATCAGAATATGACCTGGGCAATGGCCCGGCACATGGAGCATCTGCAGCGGCCCGAGCTGCATCCCCTGCGCCTCGTAGGTGAAATCTACCTCCACCGAGCGGTAGAGCGCTTTGGTCATGCGGTACATCCGGAGCATTTCGTGCCGCTTTTCTGCCTCCACCCCGGCCTGGCTCAGAAAGATCTCCAGGCGGCGGCCGAGCAACACCAGCCGGCCCTCGTGACGGCTCACGGTTTGCCAATCTAGCTCGTGCACGCCGATCTGCGCACCGCTATGGGCACGGACATGTCCGATTCCCCCGAAGTGATCGATATGACCATGGGTTAGGAGCACATGGGTTAGGTCTTGTAAGCGATACCCCAACTGCTGGAGCCCTTCCTCTAAGCCCTGGATCGAACTTGGCAGGCTGGAGCCGGCATCAATCAAAATGCGTTCCGCCCCTAAATCGATCAGGTAGATATAAGCCCAAAAATTGGGGAAGACTTCCAATGGTAGGGCAATAATGCGTTTTCCACTTTGGGTGTGGAATTCACGCATCGGGACCTCCCCTGCGCGGCAACAAGCCGTTCAACAACAAATCGGCATAGGCCTCACCGATTTGCTCTATCGAAAGCGGCCCTTGGGAAGAATACCAGGTAATCGTCCAATTCAGAATGCCTAGGATGGCGCGAACCGTTAGGGGCACATCGCCGACCGAGAACTTCCCTTCTTGACGCCCCTGCTCGATCACCTCACGCCAAAGCCTCTCAAAACGATCGCGCTTGGGTACATGGCGTAGGCGCAATTCCGGTTCCAGGGAACGGTGTTCCAAAAGGAGCACAGCGGCCAGGTCAATCTCGTCGGTCAATGCTTTCAGGTAGGTGAGGATCATTTGGCGCAGTTTCAAATCGGCCGGCAGGCTTTGATGAGCCAACGGTTCCAGATGTTCAAAGAGCAAATCCAAAGCGCGGTCAAGCAACGCGAGCAAAATTTCCTGTTTGCTGGAAACATGATGGTACAGGCTGGCCTTCTGCAGGTTCACTGCTTCGGCAATATCCTGCATCGAAGCGCCGTGAAACCCCTTTTGGCGAAAGACTTGGGCTGCTGCTTCAAGAATATCATCGCGTGTCATCGCTTCTCCCTACCGAACGGTCGGTAGGTATAGGATACTACAAAGCAGGAGGAGTGTCAAGAGGGTTGCTTCCCTGATGCCCTTGACATCTTATCGCACGGGGATTAAACTAAAAGCGGTTGGGGAGTAGCCGCCCGTGGATACGGGTTGGGTTGTCGTCATCACCTGGCGAAACGCCATCGGCAGCCCTACGCTTCTTGCGTCGGCGAGACCACCGCGTGGTATTTAACACGTGGTGGTCTTTTTTGTTGAGTACTATCCTATTTGCCTATTTGTTAGGAGATGCTATGAATATGAATCAGGAAATCCAAGAAGTCAGAGCATGGCATGCTCTATCGCCCCAAGAAGTGATGGAACATTTGAAAGTGTACGAGGGGGGACTTTCTTCGGAAGAAGCCGCGCGGCGGTTGCAGACCTATGGACCGAATGAGCTCACCGAAGCCCCACGCCCCGGTTTTTTGGCTATGCTTTGGGCACAAATTAATAGCTTTGTGATCTGGTTGCTGGTAGGCGCGATCCTTATCTCCCTGCTCCTCGGTGATTACATTGAAGCCGGCGCCATCTTGGCAATCGTCATCTTAAACGCAACGCTGGGCGTCCTTCAGGAGCAGCGCGCCGAACAAGCCTTGGCTGCCTTACGCCAGCTGGCGGCGCCGGAGGCACAAGTCCTGCGAGATGGACACCGGATCATGATCCCTGCCCGCGAGCTGGTGCCGGGAGATATTATCTTCCTGGAAGCGGGCAACTACGTGCCGGCCGATGTGCGCCTGCTGGAAGCGGTCAACCTGCGCGTGGAGGAAGCGGCGCTGACCGGCGAATCCCAGCCGGTGAACAAAAACGCCGCCACCGTCCTAGATGAGAACATTCCGCTGGGAGATCGCAAAAACACCGCTTTTATGGGCACCTTGGTGGTATACGGACGCGGGCGCGGCGTGGTCGTTTCGACCGGAATGCGCACCCAGCTCGGTTTGATCGCTTCCATGCTCCAACGGGTAGAGGAAGAGGAGACACCTCTGCAACGTCGACTCGAGCAGCTCGGCCATGTGCTCTCGATCGGCGCCCTGATCTTGGTCGCCGTTGTGCTCCTCGTGAGCCTGGTGAACTTTACCGACATACGGCAGCTGTTGGTCTCGCCTGTGGGGTATTTCCGTGAATTTGCCGCTTCTCTCAGCGATGCATTCCTCATCGCCGTCAGTCTAGCAGTAGCTGCCGTTCCGGAGGGATTGCCGGCGGTGGTCACCATCACGCTGGCACTTGGAATGAGGGAAATGGTCCAACGAAATGCCCTCATCCGTCGGCTCGCCTCGGTAGAGACCCTAGGCTCAGCTACCGTGATCTGCTCGGATAAGACCGGCACACTTACCCAAAACGAAATGACCGTTACCCGGCTATGGGTGGATGGAAAAATGTTCGAGGTCACCGGTAGCGGCTATAACCCGCAGGGAGAATATCGCCTCAACGGGCAAAAGGTGAGCCTTGCCGATTATCCTGCCGCCCTGACCGCTATTTGGTTGGGCATCCTCAACAACGATGCGCAGCTCGAGGCCACCGGTACAAATGACTCTCGACAAACGTATCGCATCGTCGGCGATCCGACCGAAGGGGCACTGCTGGTGGCAGCCATCAAAGCGGGCATTGCTTTCAGTGAGGTTCAGCTGGCTTACCCACGCGAGAGCGAGTTCCCTTTTGATTCCGAGCGAAAGCGCATGGTCACCGTCCATGACGTGGCAGAGCCGAGTCCGGAGGATATCTCCCCCTTCTACGATCGTTCCATAAAAGGCTGGGATGTGATCGCCATCAAGGGCGCTCCAGAAGTCATCCTGCCGATGTGCACCCGCTATCAGCGGATGAACGATGAGAGCGTCCAGATGACGGAAGAAATGCGCCGGGCGATTTTGCAGGCCAACGATGCGATGACCGAACAAGCGCTGCGCGTCCTGGCCTTAGCCTTCCGCCCGGTGCCGGACGTGCCGGATGAATCTCCGAATGTGGATGAGCTGGAACAAGATCTGATCTTCGTCGGCCTGATCGGGATGATCGATCCGCCGCGCCCGGAAGTGATTCCAGCGCTTTCCAAAGCGCGCCGCGCCGGCATTCGCACGCTGATGATCACCGGGGATTATCCGAATACGGCGCGCGCCATCGCCCAATCCATCGGCTTGCTGCGACCTGATAACGGGCGCGTGCTCACCGGACGGGAACTGGAGCAGATGGACGATGCCCAATTGCGGGAAGAGATCGAGCACGTAGATGTCTTCGCTCGGGTCAATCCGGAACACAAACTGCGAATCGTCGCAGCCCTTCAGGCACATGGGGAAGTAGTAGCGATGACCGGTGACGGAGTGAACGATGCACCGGCCATCAAGCGGGCCGATATCGGCATTGCGATGGGCATCAGCGGCACCGATGTGGCCAAACAAACTGCCGATATGGTGCTCCTAGACGATAACTATGCCAGCATTGTCGCCGCGGTGGAACAGGGACGGGTGATCTATAACAACATTCGCAAATTCGTCTTTTACCTGCTCTCGGCCAACCTGGCAGAGATCGCCATCATCTTCTTGGCAACTCTGGCCGGTTTACCCTCTCCCTTGACGGCAATTCAACTTCTCTGGCTCAATCTGGTCACCGACGGTGCACCGGCGCTGGCCTTGGCGATGGAAAAAGGCGAACCGGATATTATGGAGCGCCCGCCCAGGCCTAAACATGAACCGATCATCACCCGTAGCATGGGAATCGGTATGATCGTGCAAACGATCATGCAGACCTCGGTGGTACTCCTGGCCTTCGGGCTTGGCTTGTTCTGGCACTTGCGCAGTGGGGATGTGCTTCCCGCCGGGGCAAACCCGATCCGCTTCCTGCTCGAATATGATTGGCGCGGTGTGGATGTTCAGACCGCCGAAACCATGGCTTTTGTGACGCTTTCGCTGGTGGAACTCTTCCGTGCCTATACCGTCCGCTCTGAGAAGGCTTCGCTTTTCCAGATCGGGCCTTTCTCCAATTGGTGGATGCAAAGAGCGGTACTGTTCTCGCTCCTTTTGTTGCTCACCGTCTGTATTGTTCCCTTCCTACAGCCGATCTTCAATACCCATTTCCTGGCACTGCGCGAATGGGCAGTCGTGCTTGGATTATCCATTTTGCCGGCGATAGCAGAGGAGATCACCAAGTTCTTCCTGCGGCGCGCCGATCAATCCGGAAGGCGCAGCGCAGCATAACCCAGGCCGTTCGGCCCCAAATGAGCACCGATAACGCTGGTCACCTCGATCAGCCAAGATTCAGCCGGCCAACGATCGGCCAGTTCCCGGCGCATCCTTTCGAGGAAGCGCCGGGCACGTTCTTCGGCACCGGTATGAAGGACTGCCAATCGCTCCAAGCGAGGCAAAGAAGACAGATCTTTTGCCAGCCATTCATCGGCCTGGGCGGTAGTTCGCACGATGCCGATGGCCTTCACCGTGCCATCGCGCAGTTCGATCAACGGTCGAATGTGAAGAACCCCTCCTAGCATAGCCACCGCCGCCGGCACCCTTCCGCTGCGACGCAGGTATTCCATCGTATCCAGCGCTGCTTTGACCCACAAGCGCCGGCGCGCGGAAACAACCGCATCCAGCACCTCTTGCAAGGAAGCTGCCTGTGCAGTGGCCTCGGCCGCGGCCAGCACCTGCAATCCTAGGCCAAAGCTCAGCTGGCCGCTATCCACCACCGTCACGCGGTCCCCGAATTCCTGCGCCGCCAGCGAGGCAGCGTTATAGATGCCGCTGAGCGGTGCCGCCACATGAATAGACACGATGAGATCGTAGCCTTCGTCAAACAGCTGCTGATAGACGCGCTTAAACTCGCCGGCTGAAGGGGAAGCCGTGCTGACTTTTTTCAATTCAGGCAAGCGCCGATAAAACTCTTGACGCGAGATATTTACTCCGTCCACATATTCTTGCCCATTGAGGATCAACAAAGCCGGTACGACGGCAATGCTCCACCGTTCGATCAAAGAGGATGGCAAATCGGCAGTGCTATCGGTGACTATTCCAATACGCATAGGCGATCGTTGATCGTTTTAACACCTTTTACGGCAAATTGAAGCGTTTTTCGGCGCGCATGTCGGTCGGCGTAAGCACGTGCAGGATTACGCGATAGGAACCACAAGCGAGATGAAGAGAATCGCTATTGATAGTACGGGTATCAGCTTGAGTAAAGACCACGCTTTGGGTAATATCGGTCAGTGTGGTATCGCCACGAACTTCCCAACGATAGGTGATGGTCGCCGGACCATTTGTGGAAATGGAACCGCTGAACGAGACAATAATCGACCCTGGACAGATCCCACTTCCAATATTCACCCTGGCCTCAACGTTGATTACCTTTGCTTCTGGTTTTGGAATGAGCGGAAGTCCCTCGAGGTTGCCGCTCGCAGTTGTTACCGCCATCGAAACCCAGCAAAAGGCGCCGGCGTGCAACGGGTCCTTGATATACCACCAGGCATTGGCCTGATCTCGCCCCACGATCTCGGCGGTGACGCCGAGCTTAAGTGCGCTCACAGCTAGCCACTCGGCTCCCGGACCGTAACGACAATTGACCGGCTGATCTTTGGGCATCACCAGCGGCACGGAAGGGGTAAAAGTGGGGGTGATCGTCGGGGTATCAGGGATCGAAGTCGGGGATGCAGTTTCCGTAGGAAACACAGGTGTCGGTGATGGAACAGGCTGGGTCGGCAGGGGAGAAGGAAAAGAAGGCAGTGGGGGAGGCGGGAAAGGCGTGTCCCTAGGGCTGCTAACCCGGGATGGCAGGTTACAAGCCAGGAGCAAAAACAACATAAAAAGAGGGAATAGCATTTGTTTGTAGTTCATGGGAATCTCCTTTCCCCCCTATCATATGCCGTTCCCGACCGCAAAGCTATCCTTCAAAAGTACTATGCCTCTGCGACCTCGCCTTGCCCGGGCTTGTTGCGGCGGAAGTCTACGAAACGGTATCCGACCCCACGCTCGGTGAGGATATATTTGGGGTTGGAGGGGTCTTTTTCCAGCTTTTGACGTAAGTAGTTGACGTATAGGCGCACATAGTGGGACTCATCGCGATATTCATAGCCCCAGACGCGCGTCAAAATTTGATCGTACGTCAAAACCCAACCGGCATTTTGGACAAGATGATAGAGCAAGCGATACTCGGTAGGACGCAACTTGACCAGCTTTCCTTCCACCCATACTTCGCGACGATCAAAATCGATCTTCAGGCGATCGTCCACTTCGATGACACCGTGCATGCTTCCGCTTGCGGTCTCCGTTCGTCGCAGAACGGCGCGGACACGGCTGACCAGCTCTCGCGAACTGAACGGCTTGACCACGTAATCATCCGCTCCCAGCTCCAGGCCGCGTACCCGATCGTTTTCTTCTCCTTTTGCAGTGAGCATAATCACCGGCACATTGCTGATCTCGCGGATCATCTGCAAGACCTCAAATCCGTCCAGATCGGGCATCATAACGTCCAGGAGCACGAGGTCAGGGGTTGTATCACGCAGTTTTTCCAGCGCCTGCCGCCCGTTGAAGGCCTCGACGACATCGAAGCCATCGCGCTCAAGGTTCAGGCGGATCAGGCGCACCATGCGCTCTTCATCGTCCACAACCAAAATACGATGGCGTGTGGGATTGTTAGCGGTCATATTATTCTCGCACGAAACTGATGATCTCTTCTTCTGCCGTTTCGATGATCTCGATCAGGCTAACGGTGGAGATCGGCCAGATGGCGCGAATCACGTTTGGTTCCAGATAATGTAGGTCCTTCCCTTCCCGTGTGCGAGGGTTGGAAAGAATGATCAGGTTATCGGTCGGCTTGGGCAATTCCTCGACTTCACCGACAACCGGGCTTTGATTGTTCAAATGCAGGATCACCGTATAAGGCATCGCTCACCTTCCTCGAAAGAGAACCTGGATACGCAGTTTTCCCAGGGAAATTATATCCCCGTGATTCAACGGATATTCGCGGTGCGGCTCCAGCCGTTGTCCTTTGAGATAAGTGCCGTTAGAAGAACCAAGATCCATAATAGTGACCTGATTATCGGCTTTGCGGCGCAAAATGGCATGAAGACGCGAAACGCCGTGTGCATGGGCCTGATACGGGGTCAGATCGATATCCGGCATAACAGGTTGATTTTCGGCTATCCGCCCTAATGTAAATTCGCTGCGCTCGGCCAACGGCAAAAGGTGGCCACTATCGAGCAGATGCAAAGTCAACCAGGTTGTAGTGACAATGCGACGTGGAGCCACTTCCGGCGTTTCGGAGATGCTTTCCCGGATGCGATCGGTGCGAATCGTTTGGGTCACAGTGGCCTCAGAATTTACCAATTGGGCACCACATTCGATGCAAAATACTGCGCCCACCGGATTATGATGTTGACAATTGGGACACAGGATCATGGTTTTCCTCCCTTCTTGAGCGGGGATGAGATCAGCGCTCGCGTGCCGTATTTAATCGTCTTCTTGCCCTCCTCGCTGAGTTTTCCCTCCCGTTGCAGGCGCTCGGCTTCCAATAGGACAGTGCGCGCCAAGCTCCGCTCTCCCTGCTCTACCAGGTGAGAAGCCAGGTAATGCAACGTGCGGGTGGCATGCGTATAGTTTCCGCTCTGCACCTGTTGCTGAACTTGTTCCTGAAGACGATAGAGCGTAAGACGAGAAAGTGCCTGCACCAGGTTCACCGGCGGAGGCGAAGCATCCGGCTCCTGGGCAACAGGGCGGATCACACGCAAAGGAACCTGAAAGGAAGTATAAGCCCCTATTGGGGTGATACGGAGTGCACCTTCTAGGAGTTTTACCATCTCTGCCTGCAACGCGTGTGGTTTGACGCGCAATTCCATCAGCCAGGAAAGGGGTTCGTTATTCAAGAGGGGACCCAGGTGTAGGGGACTTTCAGGAGTCAAAGGAGATGTTTCAGGATGAATGCGGAAAATATAGGAAATTTCTACGCCCTGGGATAAAGTGAAATCGAACAGGACATCTTCGGCATAGGTTTGCTGCAACTGTTGGAATAGGTGTTTAAGCAGACGCACCACATCTTCCGCCGAGGCGGCAAAATGTACACTGCCTCCTGTGCGCGAAGTCAAACGATCGAGGAAAGCATCATTCCAATCGCTCCCCAGACCAATGGCAGAGATCAGGATGCCCTGGGCTGCCGCCTGCTCGGCAAGATGGAGACAGGCCTGTTCATCGCCATACGTATGACCATCGGTAAGTAGGACGATATGATTCAGGCGATCAGGAGCATAGCCGCGCAGGACTTGCTCATAAGCGGCCTCCAGGCCCTGATAGATCTCGGTGCCACCGGCGGCATGAATGGCATAGATACGCGACCGCGTTTGTTGCACACTACGTTGTAGACCAGAGGGCACAACGACCTCAGCACGATCGCTAAACGTCACAATGCTATATAGGTCTTCTGGGGTACACGCATCTATCCATTCCAAGATCGCCGTTTTGACCGTTTCCAGTTTCTCCCCTTGCATAGAAGTCGAGCGATCGAGGACCAAGGAGATGTTCCAGTTCCCGCGGCGTTTCTCCCCCGAAGCCACTTCCAGATCGCAGAGCATATACAGGAGCTGGATTTCTTCCATTTGCAGCAGGACGTTACGGCTATAGAACATATTCAGGCGAAAAGGGGAAGAAGGAATTTCCGGCGGCAGAGTGGCATCATAGGCCGCGCGACGCTGGGCATTGGAAAGCACCTCGTAAGCATGCTGGACCTCGATGAACAGTTCCGTTTCACCAGGCAAACGATTGCGATCGGGGTGAAGGCGACGCACAAGGGAGATATACGCCTTGCGGATCTCTTCAGGCGTTGCGTCACGAGGAACCCCAAGGATCTCATAATAATTCGGCATGCTTAACCGACCCAACGCACCAGGATTACACTAATATTATCCGGCCCACCACCTTCGTTGGCCGCTTCGACTAGCTTTTCACATGCTTTTTCCAATGTGGGTGATTCTTGCAGAATGCGAGCAATTTTTTCATCCGAGACAACGCCCCACAAGCCATCACTGCAAAGCATGAGATAATCACTGGGGGCAAGGCTGAAAGTATAAACATCGATATCCAATGAGTCCCCTTGGCCGACGGCACGGTAGAGAACGTTGCGGTTGGGATACGAGGCAGCCTCTTCGGGGGTAATGTGTCCCAATTCCTCTAAACGTTTGACCAAGGAATGATCACGGGTGATCACTTCGTGGTATCCACCGGGGTGCAGGAGGTAGGCGCGCGAATCGCCGACATGGGCTACCGTCACCTGCTGGCCGATCACCACAGCGGCAGTCAGAGTTGTACCGCTGCCCGGTGCTTCTCGTTGAATCATGCGCTGGGCCTCCAAAAAAGCTTGTTCAAGGAGATCACGCAAAGGTTGATCGGGGGCTTGGGGATGAACATCGAGAAAAGCGGGAAAAAGGCGACGCAAAAGATGAGAAGTTACCACGCGCACGGCAATATTGCTGGCTACCTCACCATATTGATGTCCTCCCATACCATCGGCAACGATATACAGCCCAAATGCGACCCCGCCGCTGTTCCCTGCAATCGTTGACGTAATCGCCAACAGGCTATCTTCATTGAGCTCTCGCTGACGACCTACCGATTGTCCACAAGCCGCGACCAATTGGCTCACCTCGCGACGGGGCAACGTCGTAACAGCCTGACCTGCGCTCCGCAGTTCCTCTGGGGAAAGGGGTCGGGTTTCGGCGTTCGAGGATCGTTTTTTAGAGAACCATTTGCGAAGAAAATCAAACACAGCTACCTCTCTTTTTAGGCCAGCAAGGCATAGAGAACATGATCTGCCGCGCCCACATAGACAATGTCATCATAGATCAGCGGTGCGGCCGTGATCGGACCGCCTGTCTGAAATTTCCAGCGTAGGCGTCCGGTGCGATATTCCAGGCAGTAGAACATCCCATCCGCCGAGCCGAAGTATACAGCATCTTTATAGATCGCAGGAGAACCGCTTACCTGATGTTCGGCACGGAAGCGCCACACTTCGCGCCCATCACGCATATCCACGGCGTAGAGGTTTCCATCTGCAGAGCCGACGAAGAGCAAATGTTCGGCCGTTGCCGGCGTGGTGATCGATCCTTTCCCCATGCGGAAGCGCCAAAGGATCCAGCCCGTCTGCCCTTCCACGGCGTATAGCATGCCATCCAGCGAGGGGAAATAGATCGTCTGGCCAACGACAATGGGTGAAGCGGTGACGGCACGCCGCGCCTGCTGACGCCATTTCAGCTCACCGCGCAGGTCGAGACAATAGAAATCGCCACTTTCACAGCCAACATAAATCCGTTCCTGATGGAAGAGCGGGGTTGAACGCACGGCATCGGCCGCGTTAAAAGTCCATATTGCCCGAGTATGTGCCAAATTGACAGCATGTACTCGACGATCGTCAGAGCCAAAGATTACAATATTCTCGATAATGCGAGGGGAAGAACGCACCCGGCCGTTGGTGGGATAAGTCCACAACAACTTGCCGCTGCGGACGTTCAGAACGTACAGACTCCCATCTTCCGAGCCAAAGACGATTTCACTTTCAGATACAGCCGGCCTGGTAACGACGCCTCCTTCGGTAGGATACTTCCAAAGAAAAGAACCGTTTGTAGCATCCAACGCATACAAGTTGTGGTCATATGAGCCGATAAAAATGTGTCCCTGATAAAGCAAAGGCGAAGCGCGAATTTCATCTTCGCATTTGAAAGTCCAAAGGGGCTTGACGGTGGTTGAGGAAAGGATTTGCACTGTTGGCAAGCGAGAAAGCGCCCCGGTTTTACGCGCTACAGAAAGCAAGGCCTCCTTCATCGCCTCTGCGCTTTGGTAGCGCTTGGAAGGTTCGTATTCCAGCGCCGTATTGATTACGGCCTCCAGCTCCGGCGAAACAGAGGGATTGATCTTGCGAACCGGGCGCTCGGAGAAAGAGAAAGGCGGTTCCAGGCGCGGATCGCGGCGGGTGAGGGCGTGATGGAGCGTGGCCCCCAGGGCATAGATATCGGCCAGGGGGGTGGCCTCCCCACGATACTGTTCCGGCGGGGAGTATCCTTCGGTGCCGATCATCGTGCCTTTTTGCCCTACCTGAAAAGTACGGGCAATGCCGAAATCCACCAACATCACATCTCCGCTCAAGTTGATCATCACGTTGGATGGCTTCATATCGCGGAAGATGATCGGTTCGGGCTTGTGGTTGTGCAAATACGAAAGCACATCGCACAATTGGATCGCCCAATGAAGCACTTGCTCTTCCGGCAGAAAGCCTGGGGTTTCGTTGATCATCGCTTCCAGGTCTTTGCCATGGATATACTCTAAGACGAGATAAGAGCGGTTATCTTGTGAAAAATAATCGTAGATTTTCGGGATAGCCGGATGATTAAGGGTGGCCAAGATGTTTGCTTCTCGCTCAAAGTTCTGGACGATCGTTTGTCGCACCAGAGGATCGGGCGCCATGTTGATCATTTCTTTGACCGCTACCAGCCGCGGTACGTTAGGAAAATGCATATCGCGGGCACGATATACCGATCCCATGCCCCCGACTCCGATCACTTCCTGAATCAAATACCGATTGGCCAGTAAAGAGCCAGGAGCTAGGTGCTGCGCAGAACTGGGACGTTTGTCATCAAATGGGGGGGGGGTAACGCTTTGAGTGACCAACCGACCTCCTTTATCTCGCTCTAATTATAATGGAGTCTATGGCATATAGATGCTTGAGTGTAATGACCGTAGACGATGGACGATGGATCGTGATGGTGGATGGTGGACCATAGGTCACCATAGATGGCGGATGGCATTCCGTGGATGAGCGACTAGTCGCCCAACCGGCCACTCCGCTCCTCAATCAAGCGGCGTAGACCTGTTTCGTCAAGGAGGGGGATGCCCATCTGAAGGGCTTTTTGCAATTTGGATCCAGGATTTTCTCCGACTACCAGGTAGCTCGTATTGCGGCTGACCGAATCGGTGACTTTGCCACCATGCGCTTCGATGAAAGCCTTCGCTTCTTCACGGGTGAACCCGCTCAAGGTGCCAGTGATGACGAACGTGAGGCCGGCCAAAGGTGCCGCAGCAGCTTGGGCAGGGGTTTCGACCCGCGGCCAGACGCCAGCTGCTTTCAGTTTCTCCAGTATGCGCCGGTTGGCCGGACGGGCAAACCAATCTACAATTGCCTGGGCGATGTTCGGGCCGATGCCTTCGATCTGCATGAGTTCTTCCTGGGTGGCTTGGGAAAGCGCATCCAGGTCTGCATAATGACGGGCCAGCTCGGCAGCAGTAACCTCCCCGACACCACGGATGCCCAAAGCGTTGATCAGCCGTGCCAGGGGACGAGATTTGGAGGTTTGAATCGCCTCGAGCAAGTTCTGCGCTTTTTTCTCGGCAAAACCTTCCAGGCGGAGCAGGTCCTCTTTGCGCAAGGTGTAGAGATCGGCGACATCTCGCACCAAGCCGGCTTCCACCAGCTGTTCGACAATGCGGATGCCCAATCCGGCAATATCCATGGCACTGCGCGAGACGAAATGTTCCAAATTGCGCACAAGCTGCGCCGGGCAGGCGGCATTGACGCAGTACCAGGCGACCTCGCCCTCAAAGTGTTCTACAGGCTGAGCACAGACCGGACAGTTTTGCGGCGGCAGATAAGGTTTTTCATCGCCACGGCGCGCTTCGATCACCGGGCCGATGATATAGGGGATGACGTCACCGGCACGTTTGACCAGCACCCGATCGCCGGGGCGGATATCTTTCTCGGCAATATAGTCGAAGTTGTGCAGGGTGGCGCGCTCTACGATCACGCCGCCGATCTCCACCGGCTCCAGCACCGCGTAGGGCGTGAGCACGCCGGTGCGTCCAACGTTGACGCGGATCTCCAACAGGCGCGTGGTTGCCTCGCGCGCCGGGAACTTGAAGGCAATCGCGCCGCGCGGGTCCTTCCCCACCACGCCCAGATCTGCTGCCAGCCGTAGATCGTCAATTTTGATCACCATGCCATCGGCCTCGAAGGACAGGCTCTCCCGCTTCTCGATCCAACTTTCGGCATAGGCAATGGCTTCTTCTAGCGTTTGGCAGCGGCGGGCGATCTCGGTCACCGGGAATCCCCAGGCCCGTAAAGTTTCCAGGGTTTCCCATTGGGTGGTCGGAGGGGCAAGTTGCTCATCTTCCCAGGCTACGATCTGATAGACCAGAAGGGTGATCGGGCGCGAGGCGGTAATTTGAGGATCTAATTGACGCAGTGAACCGGCCGCCGTATTGCGCGGGTTCAGATAGGTGCGCTCTCCGGCCTCCTCTAGGCGGCGATTGAGCGCTTCGAAATCCTTGATGGTAATGAAAGCCTCGCCACGCACAACGACCCGTTTGGGCACAGGACGTTTTGCCTCGGCAAGCACGGGGATGCGCAATGGCAGAGCGCGTACCGTGCGCAGGTTGGGCGTGATATCCTCACCGATCTCTCCATCGCCTCGCGTCGCTCCCTGGACGAAAAAACCATCCTGATAATGGAGCACCACCGAAAGACCGTCAATTTTCGGCTCGACGACGAAAGCCGTGTGTGCTACGCGTTCATCCAGTTTGCGAATGCGATCGAACCAGGCTCGAACTTCATCTGCATGGAATGCGTTTGCCAAACTTAAAATCGGCGCCGGATGGCGCACCTTCTCAAACTTATCGAGCGGTGGCGCCCCGGCGCGTTGTGTGGGCGAATCGGGCGTTACCCATTCCGGATGCTCTGCTTCGATCTGACGCAGCTCGGCCATCAGGCGATCGAACTCAGCATCGCTGATGACCGGCGCATCCAAAACGTGATAGCGATAGTTGTGATAATGAATTTGAGCTTTAAGTTCTTCGTAGCGCTGCCGGAGGGGATCGCTCATGCAAAAAATTATAGCATGAGTTTACCCCTCCGCAACGTCGGTCATTGCTTCTCCACGGTTTCTCCGGCGCTCAAGGAATATCCGCAATAGGGGCAAGCTTTCCAGTTGCTCTCCAACGGCTTTCCGCAGGAAGGGCAGCTCATGGTTGTGCTCTTAGAACCGCTAAGAGCGTTGATAAGCCACCAAATGCCGAAGACGATCAGCACCAGGAAGAGCAAGGGGAAAAGCCAACCGAAGAAGCCAAAAGGCATCATGCCCCATCCCATGGGACCAAAAGGCATCATGCCCCATCCATGATAGCCACCCCAACCGCAGCATCTGTAGCCAAAACCGTAACGTGGGACAAAGAAGCCTAGCCCAAATGGCAGGGCTACAAAGATCAGTAGGACGATCGCAATTCCGAGCAACCATTTCCAGGCGTTTTTCATAGTGATTCTCCTTGCGTGACAAGTTTCGGCTTCCTAACGGAAGCACAGTTTCAGGATACCTTTTTTCTGTAAAGATACGGTAAAGCTCACTCCAATGTTCGTTAAAAGCTCGCCAGCCATTGGCGAAGGAAAATTGCTAGAAGAAGGAAGTTGTAGGTCATGAGCCGCTCCCTTTACCTGCTCAGGCCCGGCTGGGGCTTTGGAGCCTGGCAACCGCATACAGACGGTGTGGCCTGCTATCGAGTCACCGCAATGCAACTCGTCAAACATTGTTATTGGAGCGGTGGGTGCCGCTCAGATGGGTATCGGATTGCCCCCTATCTATAGCGCGCCGTGAGCACCGGGACCAGCCCCGACTCGGCCACTTCGGCAGTGACATTCGGCATGTAGTAGTGTCGCAGGCTTTGGGTGCTGAACGGCGAACCCATGCAAACCAGTTGCGGTTGAAGCTGGCGGATTTCTTTCAGAATTTGTTCTACCACCTCCCCGTGGCGAACATGGACCGATGCGGTCAGGCCGAGTTTCTCTGCCTGTTGCAGGCCACGGCGGAGGGCACGTCCTAAGGGGGTATCCGTCTCCCACAGATCACGTTCGCGCTCTTGCACCTGATGTACCAGCGGATAATCCAAATCGGCCGGCGGGATCACGGTTAGCAAGGTCACATGGGCCTGGAAATGTTGTGCAAATTGCAGGCCGAGATTTTCGGCGGTGACCTCATAGCCGATCCCACCCACACAGATCAATACCTCTTTCGGTGGCCAGGAAAGACGCGGCACGTAAAGCAACGGTCCAATAGTCTTTGCCATAATATGGCGAAAAGATCGTCCCCAGATCAGGCGTCGCAGCGGAGGGCGCCCTAACGGCGAGAGCAAATGTAGGCGCTCAGGCGCCTCATTGGCAAAGGCGGGGATCAGGTCTTCTGCCTGGCCGCGATGGATTTCCGTCTCAAAAGAAATTCGGTGCTCGCGGAAGAGAGATGTGGCCCGATCTAGGAAAATTTCCAGTGGGTGAGCTGCATCCGGCAAGGGTGGATGGGGGCTTTCGTCAATCGCAATCAGGCGCAAAGGTTGTGCAACAGCACTTGCCAGGTGCGCCGCATATTCAATAGCCGGCCAGGTGGCCGAATGACCGTTGGTATAAACTGAAATTTCGCGCATATGCCTTACCGAAAGAGCCAGATACCCGCAATGCCTGCCAATAACACCACAAGAGGCGGTATCACCCCCGCAAGGAGAGCAAGCAGGCATAGCATTGCCAGGAGAACAGCTCGCTTGCGAATGCGTTTGCCGTTATAAAACACTTTCCAAGCGGCTAAAGCTACCAGCATGGCCAGCGCCGGAGCCATACCGCGGATAAAGCCTTTCATCCAAGGTGCTTCCTGGAATTGTTGCACGGCCAAGGTCACGAGGAGCATGCTGACGGTCGGTGGCAAGATCGCTCCTAGCAAGGCTGCCAGTGCTCCACCAATTCTTCCCGCCGAGTAGCCGATAAACATGGCCAGTTTCAGCGCCTCGCTGCCGGGGACTACATTTGAGAACCCCACTGCTTCGACAAAGCGCTCCTCGTCCATGATTTTTCCCACTACCTCTTTATAAATCAACCCCACCGAAGCCGGCCCGGAAGAAGTCATCAGATTGACTTTCAGGAACGTCCAGAAAAGCCGTGCCCAAAGGCGCAAAGGAGAAAGATCGGTGGTTTTCATTGTCTGAAAAGGAAAATTCCGGCCAGACCGCTGACGATCAACACCGCCGGGGGTGGCACATTGAACAAGAGGGCCACCAGGGCACCCAGGCCAAGAAGCAGGGTGCGCCAATCAAGGGTAAAAGAAGCACCGCCAAGCAATTTCCATGCCACATAGAGCATCAAGACGGCTACAGCCGGCGTGAACCCTTCCACAAAGCGGCTGATCCAGGCCTCACGGCGCAGACGATAGAGCAACAATACCAGAGCCAGCATGAGGACCGTGGGTGGTAGGAGAGAACCCAAAAGCGCTGCCATTGCCCCAGATATCCCATGCGCCTGGAGGCCAATAAACATAGCCAGTTGCAAAGCATCGCTTCCGGGCAAAATGCTGGCAAGGGAAACCGCCTGCACAAACTGCTCATTGGTGACCCAGCGGCCGACGACCTCCTGATGCAATAGGCCGATGGATGCCAAACCGGAGATGCTCAGCATGTTGACCTTGAGAAAAATCCAGAAAAGTGAAAGCAGTTCCATGCGCGTTATTCCAGATCTTTGATCAGATAGAGCTCACCGCGCCGGTAGCCACGGGCAAGGTAATAGCGTCGCACGCCAACAGCTGCGATCACTGCCAGGCGGCGATAGCCGCGGGCGCGGGCCAAATTTTCAGCTTCTTGCAGCAAACGGGTGCCCAGACCGATATGTTGCGCCGCTCCATCCCGTTCAGCTCCCATCGGCAACGATTGCCCATAGACATGGACCTCGCGGATCAACGCGGCCCCTTCTAGTTCGGCGATCCCCACATCCGGTGCATCCACCTGGGGCAGCGAAAGCCGTAAAAAGCCGGCCAAGCGATCCTGCGGGGTGACAAAGGAAAGAAAATGCTCCTCTGCTCCATCGGCTCTGTAAGTCAGGTCCTGGAAATCCAGAATTTCCGGGCGCACAGGTTGCTCGCGCACCTCGCGACAGCGAATGCAGCGGCAGCGCGTGCCGCGTCGTTCCATTTCGCGCAAAACGTCCTGGCGCAGGCTGGTGCGGCGGTTCCCGGCCACCACATGGGTGGAAGGAATATCGCGGATCACGCGGTTGACGCGACAATAAGGCGGGATGGTGGCTTTAAGATCGGCCAGGAGATCGATCAATTGCTCCGTCGTGTAAGGTTGGTATTCACCGCGTTTCCAAAAGGCATAGAGATCGGCATTTTCCAGCAACTGGGTGGGGTAAATTTTGATCTCATCCGGGCAAAGTCCCTGCCACAGGCGGGCAAAATCCTCGCGATCGCTTTCCGGCGTAGCGCCGAGCAAATTCGGCATCCAGTGTAAGACGATCTTGAAGCCGGCGGCCCGTAACAGGCGCACAGCCCGCCGCGTCGTTTCCACATCATGCCCGCGTTGATTGAGTTCCAAGATGCGGTCATCCAGGCTCTGGGCGCCGAGCTGCACTTTAGTCACCCCCAACGCGCGTAACCAGCGGATTTCTTCCGGCGTGATCTCATCCGGTCGGGTTTCGATCACCAGCCCGACATTCCGATGAGGCGCCTCCTCATTGCGCCAATGGATCTTGGCCAGAGCTTGCAACTCGACTGGCTGAGGCGGGTGACCTTCCGTCGGGTCCGCTTCCTGGGGCGCTCCTTCTTCGTTCAGCGCCTCAAAGCAGCGGCGCACAAACCAAGCCTGGTAATCACGGCGATAGGCGCTCCAGGTGCCGCCTAGGATGAGCAATTCGATCTTATCGGTCGGGTGTCCTGTCGCCTGCAGTGCTTCCAAGCGCGCCCGCACCTGGGCATATGGATCAAATGCATGTTCCAGCCCACGCATTGCCCCCGGCTCATCCGGCAGATAGGATTTCGGCATGCGCACATCCGTCGGACAGAAGATGCATTTGCCAGGACAGGGATAGGGCTTGGTCAGCACCGTCACCGTAGTGACGCCGGAAAGCGTGCGCACCGGCTTCAGACGAATGCGCTCTAGCAGCCGCGCATCAGCCTGTAATTCGCCGCGCTGCACCATCTCATAGTAAACGCTCACCAGGGCGGATTTGCTCAGGAAACTGCCATCGGGCAAAGGCTGTGCACGCAAAGCACGCAGCACATCCTCCCCACGCTGAATTGCCAATAAAGCGCGCCGAGCGGCTTCCCGTCTTGCCTCGTTTAGGGATTTGCGCTCGCGCCATAGTCGCTGTCGTTCCAGGATTTCTATCGTATAATCGGCCATCGTGAAACCAGAGGTTGTTCGGCAGTTAATCGAGATCAATCGTCAATTCTACCAGGATTTCGGCGAGGCTTTTGCCACTACCCGCCGCCGGGTACAGCCGGGGATTCGACAATTGATAAATCAATGGAAAGCGACGGATCGTATCCTGGACCTGGGCTGTGGTGGCGGCCAATTGGCGCGGGAGCTGGCCGAGGCCGGTCATCGCGGCGGATACCTAGGCCTGGACTTTAGCATTCCCCTGCTCCGTGAAGCTGCGCGCCTGCCTTTGGCCTATTCAGCAATTTTCCTGCAAGCGGATCTCACCCAGCCGGAGGAATGGGAAGAGCGAGTGGCACGTGCCGCGCCTTTCAATCGGATCACCGCCTTTGCCGTGCTCCATCATATTCCCGGCCACGCGCTGCGCTTGCGTCTGTTACAGGCAGTGCGTCGCCTTTTGCACCCCCAAGGCTTCTTCTATCACTCAGAATGGCAATTCCTCAATAGTCCTCGCCTGAGCCGGCGCATTCAACCTTGGGAAAGCGTCGGATTGAGCGCTGCCGACCTTGAAGAAGGAGATTACCTGCTCGATTGGCGACACGGCGGACGCGGCTTGCGCTACGTTCACCATTTCAGCCTCTCTGAGTTAGAACAGTTGGCAAGTGAGGCCGGATTTGAAATCGTGGAAACTTTTTTCTCAGATGGAGAAAATCATCGCCTCGGTTTATATCAAGTCTGGCGCATTTCCTCAAATGCCACGGCCTGATTGCGCCCCCTCTCCTTAGCCCGATAGAGCGCCCGATCGGCGCGTTCGATCAGCGCTTCCAGCCCCCCATCGGTAACAGTGTATTGGCTCACGCCTAGGCTAATCGTCACCCGGAGCGGCCCGGCACGGGTAGGGATTGCGACTTCTGCCACCAAAATGCGCAGACGATTGGCAATATTCAAGGCAGCGCGCCAATCGGCTTCTGGTAAAAGAATTAGGAATTCCTCCCCTCCATAGCGTCCGATCAGGTCCAGTTCGCGAGTGGCTTTTTCACAGCGCCGGGCCAACACCTGCAACACTTGATCGCCCACCAAGTGACCGTAGGTATCGTTTATCCGTTTGAAGTGATCGACATCCAACATGATGCCGGAAAACGGTTTCTGTTGGCGTATGGCACGCCCCAGCTCGATCCTGCCCAGCTCTATCAAACCACGCCGGTTGTAAAGACCGGTAAGTGGATCGGTAAGGGCCTGCATCTGCGTTTCTTCGTAGAGGCGTGCATTTTCTAGTGCCATCGCCACCTGATTGGCGAAAGCCGTCACCAGATGGACATGTTCCTGGGTGAAAAAGTTTTCCTGATGGCTATCAATGGCTAAGAGGCCAACGGCGCGCCCATGGGCCAGCAGCGGCACTCCCAACCAGGAGCGAATGCGATGGTGAGGCGGCTTTTGGAACTCAGGGTAGGAAGAGGTATCTTTCAACAAGAGGGGCTCCAGCGTTTGGATCACTACTGTGTTTGGATTGCTTCCATCCAACGAAAAGCGTGTTCCAAGTACTTGACGCACATCTTCCCAACCACGCCCACCTACAATCTCCAGCGCGCCATCCTTTAAGAGTTGCACGGAGGCACTGTCATAAGGGATCACCTTCTGAAGCTCATCGAGAATGCGCTCGATCACTTCATTCAGCTGCAAGGTAGAAACGATGGCCGCTCCGGCATGGCGCAGGGTATCTGCTTCTTGGGCACGCCGTTCCGCCCGCGCCACAGCCTTGAATTTGAGCAAAACCAAAGCGACCAGCGCCGCCGTCCGCTCGCCAATGGCGATTTCTTGGGCTGTGAAAGTGTGGGGATGAGAGTATCCTAGCAAGAGCGCTCCCAGCCGTTGACCATCGGCGATCAGAGGCAGCACCAGCATACAACGTGTTTCAAATTGGCTGGCGATCTGGGGATCGAGGTAGGGCGTATTCAAGGTGTCTTCCACGATCAAGGTTCCCCCTCGCTCCAGCGCGGAAGCCGTGAGAGTTCGTGCGCCCGGTTTTGGCGCCATTTTGGAATATATCTCACGATATTTTCCGTAAGCGGCCAACGGCACCACCCGTTGCTGCTCCTCATCCCAGAGGGTAAAGAAAGCATGCTCCGCTCCGGTCAGCATGCCCAGATGGTCAACCAAGGTTTGCCCCATGCTTTCCAGGGTATGGCTTTGGAGCGCTAGCATGATGATCTCTTGCATAATATCCAGCGTTTGCTGGTGCTGCTCCATTTCAGATTGCATTGTCTGACGTTGAATGGCAGCGCTGAAGAGCTCAGCGGAAAGGCGCAAGGCCTGTATTTCATTTACTTCCCACTCGCGTTCCCAACGACACTCATCAAAGCCCAGGAAGCCCCACCACCTCCCTTCTACAAAGATGGGAACAACCAAGATGGAACGGATCTTTTGTGCTTCCAAGATGGGGCGTTCTGCTTGCGGAAACGTATGGATAGGTCCACTGATTACCTTCTTCTCGGAAAGCAACGCAACCCAGCGTTCAAACCCCTGTTCCATGGGCCGGAATTCCTTGAGTTCTGGGTTCTCGATTTGCGGGCTAGCATGGGGTGCAGCCCATTCAAAACGTTGAGACAAGGTAAGGGTGTTGGAATGGCCTATCAGATTTTGAAAAAGGTATACCCGGCTGACATCTGCGGCCCGCCCCAATGCTTCCAAAACGGCCGGCGTGACATCTTCCCAGGCAGAGGCACGCATGAGCTCGACTGCAGTAACGGAAAGCGCCTGCAGAATGGCCGTCCAGCGTTCTTTTGCCCGCTGTGCCAAGCGCATCTCGGTCACATCGCGCAGCACCAGCAGTATGCCTTTCTGTCCGCGATGGATCAGTTCGATGGGGCGCAGAGCGATCTCCATGGCAATCTCCCGCCCCTCTTTCTCCAAAGCAACCTCCACCTGACGTTCCACTACACCGAATAGATCGTTACGCAGAGCTTGAGCAAATTGACACACCTCATAGAACGGCTTCCCAAGTACGCTTTCATACGTCTTGCCGGTCAGTGCCTCGGCAGCCGGGTTCATATAAAGCACTCTCTGGCGCTCATCGATAACGATGACCGCTTCCCGGAAAGTTTCTACGATCTGGCCAAAAGACAATGGGGCCACCTCTAAAAGGCGATAGCGCCTTATTGCCCAGAGAATGCTTAATGTGGTCGGAAGAAAGGTAATAGGGGTGACATCTAGGCCGGGAAGAGGGAGCAGACCAGTCAGGTATAGGAGGTTTCCCGAAATAGCTATCAACATTCCCAGGAACATGCTCAGGGATTGCAGGCGATAGACTCCCACCAATTGGAGCGAAGACACCCCCAGGATCACCGTCCCTGCCAAGATCAAACCGTAGGAATAGATCATGTGGATCCAAAAGTACCAGCCATGCTGATAAACGGCAAGGAAAAAGGGCGAGGTTTCGTCAATCCAATGGGCGCTCCAAATACTGTGGTGAAGATCGTTGGTCCATACCATTCCCAAGGTCAGCAGTGGAATGATCCATAAGGCACGGCGGAAACGCTTCGTGAGAAGATCAGAATGGCCAATGAAGGTCAGAACGAAGATGAGCCAGAAAACCGGCAGGCTGACAATCCCCAAATATCCCATGCGCGCCCAGAGCAATTTAGCCTGGAGGGTATTGGCCATGATCTCCAGCCCGTAGAAAAGGCTCCACAGACTCATGCTGAACATCATGCCCATAAAAGAGACATGGGCCTTTATCTGACGATGCGAGATATAGAGGCCTACCCAAGCATAAAAACCCCCCAGAATAAGCAAAACCAGTGCCAGAAACGCTTGCGGGTTATGCATAGATCTGTTTTTCAGTCTTGGAATGGTACCCAAGACAGAGCCTTTCGGGAACGTCTCTCAACATCTTTTCTGCTACCGATTGATTTATTATTTATTACTCTTATTTTACGACATTTTACCCAGAACAAGAGACATGGTTATGGTGATGTTTTTTTCTGAACATTGAGTCTACGGCAACCGTTTCTGATTGTACGGACTGTGGAACAAAAGACGAACTTTTGGCCTAAAATGGCTCCTTTGCAAAAAGTGTATCTCTATGACATTCGCCCTTGTCCGTGTTCCCTCAATCAAGCTCATATGACAAGAGAGAGTTAGACAGTTTTTAGCAGGGAAGGGGTGTGTTCCAAGATCGTCGGTAGAGGGTCAATTGGCCTGCAGGATCTGCTTCCAGGCTTGATCCCACTCGCGGCTCCCTCCCATCCCGGCGCTCCGAAGC
>DAOUBG010000016.1:0-38542 GCA_034432895.1 Anaerolineales bacterium | reverse complement strand
GTGATGTGCTCACCGTCGTGCGCTTCCTGCATCGCGTGCTCAGCGATAGAACATGGGCAGTCGAGACCCTCAAGGCGCTCCTGCAAGGGAAGAGCGGCCTGTTCGATTCCCTCGAAAAATCCGGGATATTGGATGATACATGGGTGGTGTTGACCTCCGATCACGGAGAGATGTTCGAGCGCGGCCTCTACGGTCATAAAGGTCCTACGCTTTACGAGCCGGTCTTGCGGGTGCCTTTGTTGATCTTCGAGCCGGGATGCAAGACGGGCATGGCCGTCCACACTCCCACCAGCGCCATTGATCTCATGCCGACTTTGTTGTATTTGAACGGTCTGCCGATTCCGGAGTGGGCCGAGGGTTCCATCCTGCCGCCGTACGCGCCCGAGGGTCCAGACCTGAATCACACCATCTACGCGGTGACGGCCGAAAAGAACGGACAATATGAGTCGTTCACCATCGCCTCCACGACCACCATCAAGGGGCGCTATAAACTGATCTACTACTTTGGCTATCCTCAAATCAACGGCGGCGAACTCCTCCAATTGTTTGATTTGGAGACCGACCCCGCGGAACTTGTGGATTTATCCGCCTCACGCCCCGGCACTGTCCGCGAGATGCTGGCCGAGACGAAGACCAAAATCGCTAAAGCGAATCGGCGCTTCGAATGTAAGTCCGCGCTGCGAGGCTGATTCTCAAACTATGTTGACCGCTCTGATTTTCTGGGTGTATGTTGGTTTTCTTCTCCTTGTGTACGGATGCGGCGGCCTGCTGCTCTTGAGACGAATATTCGGATGGGCGAATGAAGACGCTCTTCCTCTGCCTGTGCTGGCTCTGCTGGGATTGGCGTGCGTCAATATAATTGCATCGGCGTTGTCGCTCTTCATGCCTTTGAGCCTCACGGCGAATATTATTTTGTTTGCCGGCGCGCTCCTGCTTGCACGGCCGGCGTGGGGATATATAAATCCACCGGCTCGTTCCAAACGACTCGATGCATTAAGCCTGCTTGCATTGGCGCTGGCTGCTTTGTTGATATTGGAAAATGCCACGCGTGTTCCGTCGAACCCGGATACGAACCTGTATCACGCGCAGGCCATCCGCTGGATTGAATCGTATCGCGCTGTGCCGGGGCTGGGGAACCTGCATACGCGCCTGGCCTTCAATTCCAACTGGCTTGTATTGAATGCGCTCTTCAGCTTCGCCTTTCTTGGCCTGCGATCCTTTCATTTGTTGCCAAGCCTGCTTTTCCTGATCGTTACGTTTTATTTTCTATCGGGCTTTATCGAACTGGGGCGCGGAAATCTCACAATGGCCTCGCTCATCAAAGCCGCCCTCCCGCCTATTTCGCTGCATATTTGGGCATCCGAACTTTCCTCGCCCGGCACCGACCTGCCGACTAGTCTTTTGATATGGGTTGTGCTCATCGTCTGGATTGAATCGCGGCCGCAGCCGCGCCCGGAGGTTTATCAAACGATTGCCTTTATATTGTCGTTGACCGCGATCACTTTTAAACTTTCTGCATTGCCCCTGCTTTTATTGGGAGCCTGGTGGGGTTTCAAAGGCCTCATGAACAAAAATATAAAACTTCCCACGGCGCTGATTTTGCTTGCCTCTTTTTGCTGGCTTCCGTGGTTCGCGCGCAACTTCATCATCTCGGGTTATTGGGTTTACCCCGTTCCCGCTCTGATTCCTTTGAGTCCTGTTGTGGATTGGCGCATCCCGCCCGATACGGTTATCCATGAGGTTGCGGTGACTCAAATTTGGGCGCGCCATTTTACAGCCAAGCCGGAGCCGGGTACGTCGAATTTTTGGGGCTGGTTCCCTTATTGGTTCTCGCGCCAGTCTCTTTTGCAACGCCTCCTTCTTCTGACTTCGAGCCTGTTCCCGCCGTTCTTCGCTCTCTTTTCCCTCCTCAAACGCCGCGCGCCCGACCTCGTGCTTGTCACCGCCTACGCCGGAGTCTTGTTCTGGTTCTTCACCGTGCCGACCATCCGATTCGGTTACGGTTTTCTGGTGATGAGTGTGCTTTTCATGGCGGCCGCGGTTCTGTCCGCATGGTTTCAAACGCCCAGGACGTGGAGCCTTGCGGCAATATTTCGCGGCGTCACGGTCCTCTACCTCGGTTTCTTATTGTTTCGCTCGGTGGACGCTTCCACGCTGAGTCAGCGTCTGCTGCTGCCCGCCGATTATCGCAATTTCCGAACCGTCTCATGCGAGATTTCAAACGCCACGGTTCAATGCGCCACACAATACAGTCAGTGCGGCTATCATGCCTTCCCTTGTGTCGTAAAAGCCTTTCCCTATGTTGAGTTGCGCGGCAATGACTGGCAAAGCGGTTTCAGAGTCATTCAGCCTTGAAGCGCCTTGATTTCCATGCCTAAACCCACAGATGCGCTCCCGCCTAAAACGGATAAATGAATGCCCCTGCTTATCGCAGGATCTCTTATTATCTCGAGTTTAGCCAAAATTGGGACGGTTAAAACCGTCCTTTGGTAGAAAATTTGGGTCTGTGACAACACACACTTCTACCAAAGAGAACATTAACAGACGAATCGAATTTCGTCAAGCGGCGTACACGCGCAAATTCCGTGCAAGCGTACGAAAAGCCCTGCAAACTTACGAAAACCTGGCGGCAAGCTAGAATTTGCCAACTTTGAGTTCACTGCAAAAAGTCCTTTCACCACAACAGGACACGCCCTCAAAGCATTTCAAATTTTGGGATCCAAACAACTCTAGGAAAATCACTAAATTTTGTGGTCAACAACCGTTTTCACTGCAGACTTTGCATTACTTTTCCGTGTCATCCGTGTTTGTCCGTCTCCTATTGAATCGGGCCCATGTGGCAGAGATTTTTGCAGCGGAGTCAACTTTTATCGGATTTTTGTGCTAAACTATACGCACAAGCCACTTCAGGAGAATGCCATGCCCGAACCCCTTGTGCGTATCACGGCTCAAAGCACCTTGCATGTCACTTTGCAAGCCTGGAAGCTTTACCTGGAAGATCAGGGGCGTTCACCGAACACGATTAAATCTTTCCTGGCGGATCTAAACCTGCTCGTGCAGTATCTGCCTCCCGATCGCACCGTGGGGGCTATCACCACCGATGACCTGCGCCGCTTTTTGCGCTGGCTGGAAAAAGAGCGCGGCGTCCCTTGCAGTCCCAAAAGCCTTTCGCGGCGCATTACGGCACTCAAATCCTTCTTCCGCTGGCTCCACCGGTATGGCGTGCTGGTGATGGATCCGGCAGAGAAGATCCCCTCGATGACCGTCTATAGCCCTCTGCCACAGGTGATGACCGAAGAAGAGGAATCTGCCGCGCTGCGCACCGCCGAGGCCATGCGCCATGGTGAGCGTCCAGATGCGCGCCCGTATACCCTGCTGCTGCTCCTCCTCACGACCGGGATCAAGAAAAGCGAATGTCTGGGCATCCATCTCAATCACATCGAATTGGACGGCCCCCAGGGACCCTATCTCTTCGTCCGCTACGCCAGCCCGACCAATCGGTATAAGGAGCGCAAGCTGCCGCTGACGGAAGAATGGATCGAAGCCTACCAGGCCTATATTGCCCAGTACAACATCTCGGCACAGCTTTTCCCCTGGTCGGCGCGGGCCATGGAATATGTGCTGGAGGAGATCGGTCAGACCGCCGGCCTGAGCAAACATCTCTCCTTCGATATGTGCCGCTGGACATATGCCCTGCGTCAATACCAACAAGGCGTAGAGGCCGATCTCATCCGTCAACGGTTGGGGATTTCGCGCATTCAGTGGCGCGAAGTTTTCCTAAAATTGCGCCGCCTGGCCGGAGAAGAACTCACCGATCCCGAGACCATGGCGACCACAGATTGAGCCCGGCGCGGGAACTCGCTTATGCTACTCACCATTGACCTGGGAAACACCAACCTGACCCTCGGCCTCTACCAGGGTAAAACGCTCGGCCCTCATTGGCGGCTGGCCACCGATCACGCCCGTATGCCGGATGAATACGGCCTGCAGTTCCTCGGCCTACTGCAACACGCCGGTTATTCCCCGGCCGATCTGGAAGGCATTTGCCTGGCCTCGGTCGTCCCGCCGTTAACCGGGCGCATTCTCCAGGCCTGCCGGCAATATCTCAAGCAGGAGCCGCTCTTGGTCGAGGCCGGCATTCGCACCGGCATTCGCATTCGTTACGAGGACCCACGGCAAGTTGGCGCCGATCGGGTGGCCGATGCGGTGGCGGTGCATCACCTTTATGGCGGGCCGGCCTGCATCATTGATTTCGGTACGGCCACCACTTTCAACGCACTGACGCGAGATGGAGAGTACCTGGGTGGCGCCATCACCGCGGGGATCGGCCTGGCAGCAGAGGCCCTCTTCCAACGGGCGGCCAGGCTACCGCGCATTGACCTGCAGCGTCCCCCCTCGGTGATCGGGCGTAATACCATCCACGCCATGCAATCCGGCCTGCTTTTCGGCTATGTGGCCATGACCGAAGGCATGGTCGCACGCTTCCGCGCCGAGCTAGGGGAAGAAATGAAGGTGATCGCCACCGGCGGATGGGTAGAACTGGTCGCCCGGGAAACCAAAGTGATCGACATCGTAGCTCCCTGGCTCACCCTGGATGGTTTGCGCATCCTCTGGGAACTCAATCACACCTAATCGTAGGAGATACTATGTATTTCGATGCCTCTATTCCCCCTATCCCGTTGAAGCAGGTGCCTGGAATTGCTCGCGCCGCGGAGGCTCTTGGTTTCCATGCCCTTTGGACCAGCGAAACCCAGCACGATCCCTTCCTCCCCTGCACGCTGATCGCCGAGCACACGCAGCGCCTGCAGATGGGCACAGCGATCGCCGTTTCCTTTGCCCGTTCCCCGGCCAACCTAGCCTATATTGCCTGGGACTTGGCGCAATATTCCGAAGGGCGCTTCATCCTGGGGCTGGGTACCCAAGTCAAAGCCCATATCGAGCGTCGCTTCGGCATGGAATGGCCAGAATCGCCGGTGGGCAAATTGCGGGAACAAATTCAGGTCATCCGCGCCTTTTGGGATACCTGGCAAAACGGCGCGCGGCTGAACTTTCGCGGCGAATACTATAAGATCAACCTGATGAGCCCCTTCTTCAATCCGGGGCCGATCGCCCACCCGAATATCCCGATCTACATTGCCGGCGTGAACACCGGCTTGGCGCGCCTGGCCGGAGAAATGTGTCAGGGATTCCATGCCCACCCCTTTCACAGCCCGCGTTACCTGCGCGAGGTGATCTTGCCGGCCATCCAAGAGGGCTTGCAACGCGCCGGGCACGAACGCTCGGAAATTCAGCTCTCGGTGACGGTGTTTGTGGCGACCAATGAGCAGGAAAAGGCCTTTGCCCGCTCGCAAATCGCCTTCTATGCCTCCACTCCCTCCTATCACTCGGTGATGGCATTCCATGGCTGGCAGGAAGTTGCCCAGCGCCTTTCGGCGCATGCGGCACGCGGCGAATGGGGCGAAATGCCTGGCCTGATCAGCGACGAGATGCTCGCCGAATTCTGCCTGGTGACCCCGGAGGCCGATCTCCCCGCCGCTTTGCGCGAGCGCTATCAGGGCTTGGCCGACCGCCTGGCACTCTACACGCCATTCATCCCCGGCGAAAAAGACGCATTTTGGCAAGCGCTGATCAAAGAGTTCGCCGCTTAGCCGCTCAGGAGGCCTATGGATCTGAACGACTATCAGCAACGCTCGCGCGCAACGGCACGCTACCCGGCTATCGGCCACGCCGTGATCTATCCCACCCTTGGGCTGGTCAACGAGGCCGGGGAAGTGGCCGGGAAGATCAAAAAAATCTTCCGCGATAAAGGCGGCACGATCGCCGAAAGCGATCGCCAGGCGATCAAGGCCGAGCTCGGCGATGTGCTCTGGTATTTGACACAGATGTGCACCGAACTGGGGCTCAGCCTGGAAGAAGTGGCCGCCTACAACCTGGAAAAACTCGCCGATCGCCAAGCGCGCGGCACGATCCAAGGCAAAGGCGATCGACGCTGAGGGACGCCATGCTTCCGCTCCGTGTGCGTATCCGTCGCTCCCTGAGCGATCCCATCCTACAAGCGGCGTTGGATGCGAATGCCGAACGTCGCCTGCAGGGACGGGAACGCGCCTTTGCCTCGCTGCCAGATGCGGAAGAGCGCCGTCGGCGGGCTCAGAGGGTGCGCGCCGAAGTGGTTGACCACCTGGAAAGCTACCTGGAGCGCTTCCTGGAGCAGGTAGTCGCCCATGGAATCCACGTCCATCGCGCCCGCGATGCTGCCGAAGCATGCCAGATCACACTGGACTTGCTCGCCGAATACGCCGCCCGCCGGGGAAGGGAGAGCCTATGGATCGCCAAATCCAAAAGCATGGTGAGCGAGGAAATCGAGCTCAACCATGCCTTGGGAGCGGCCGGGCATCAAGTGGTGGAAACCGATCTTGGCGAATATATCGTCCAGCTACGCGGCGAGCGCCCCAGTCACATCATCACACCGGCCGTCCATCTGCGCCGCCAGGAAGTGGGGCAACTTTTCCATGAAAAACTCGGCATCCCCTATACCGAAGCGATCACCACCCTCACTCAAACCGCCCGCCAGACCCTGCGACGCGTTTTCCTGCAGGCCGATGTGGGCATAAGCGGTGTGAATTTTGGCGTGGTGGAAAACGGCAGCCTGTGCATCGTCACCAACGAGGGCAACGGGCGTATGGTGACCACGCTGCCACGCCTGCATATCGCCCTGATGGGCATGGAACGCTTGGTGCCCACCCTGGACGACCTGGCACTTATGCTCTCTCTGCTGCCGCGTTCGGCCACCGGGCAGAAGCTCACCGTGTATACCCAGCTCCTCCATGCCCCGCTGGAGGGTCAGGAACGCCACCTGATCGTGCTAGATAACGGCCGTCGGGCAGTGCAACAGAGTCCCTTGCATGCTTCGCTCCATTGTATTCGCTGTGGCGCCTGCCTGAACGCTTGCCCGGCCTTTCGGGAGATGGGCGGACATGCCTATGGCAGCGTCTACCCCGGCCCGATCGGTTCGGTCCTTTCGCCGGCCCTCTTCGGCGCCGAATTCACCGCCCTGGCCTATGCCTGTTCGCTCTGCGGTGCTTGCGAGGAGGTGTGCCCGGTGAAGATTCCTTTGCCCGATCTGCTGATCGGCGTGCGCAGCGGAGAGTTGCCGCAACCCCAGGCGCAAGGGAAGGCGATTCCTTTTGCAACGCGACTTGGTCTGCGCCTTTATACGTGGCTGGCTACCCATCCGTGGGCGTTTCAGCTGGCCCAAGCTTGGCTCGCCGCCGCACTCGGAGGGACGGGTGGACAGAGAGTGCCGCAGTGGACGGGTTGGGGCCAGGGACGCCTTCTACCGCGCCCGGCCCGCGCTTCTTTCCATGCTCTCTGGCGCCATCCGGGGGCGGGGGAAAGTATCCAAAGAAACACCGCGGTCGACTCAGCAGCAGTCGCGCCGGGCCCCCTCTCCGAATCCGCACGGCAGGTGGCCCCGGCCGGCACCCAAGATCCGGGAGCGGCGATCGCGCCTCGGCCGGCAGGCGGCGTCGATCGTTTCATCCAGGAATGGCAATCCCTGGGTGGGGAGATCGTGCCGGTGAAAGGAGAGCTCACCCAGGCCTTGCTGGAATGGTTGCGCGCCGAAGGCATCCAGAGGCTTTACCTGGCAGAGAAGGTGGATGGGGTGGACGCGGACACTTTATGCCGCGCCGGGGTGCAGATCGGGGTGGAGGCGAATTCGCCGGCCGGGCTGAGCGGTGTGCTCGCCGCCGTGGCCGAGACGGGTTCGTTGGTGCTCACGGCCCAAACACAGGCCCAGGCTGGCGCTTCGCTGCTGCCGGGCATCCACCTGGCAGTAGTGCGGAAGGAGCAGATTCTGCCCACGTTAGAAATGGCGCTGCGCCTGGCAATTGAACCCCGCGGCGCGACGACGGTGTTGATCAGCGGCCCTAGCCGCACAGCCGACATCGAAATGACCTTGACGATCGGCGTGCATGGGCCGGGGCGAACAGTGGTATTCTTGTGTGAGTGAGGAGGGATGTTTCGCATTTTTTCCCCTGAAGAAGCCAAAGCGACGATTTTGAAGCGCCGACCGTTGGACGAATGGCCGGTCGGTGAACGGGTGCTGAATTCGATCGCCCGTCTGTTCGGTGAACGGCTGACGCCGGAACAAGCGGTGAGCCGCATTCTGCAAGACGTGCGCCGGCGAGGCGATGCCGCGCTGCGCGAGTGGAGCGGGCGGTTAGATGAGTACGCGCCGGATTCCTTCCGTGTGCCCCCTTCACAATTGCGGCAGGCACTGGCTGAGCTAGATGGCGAGACCCGCCGGGCGCTGGAGAAAGCGTCGGAACGCATCGAGGCATTCTATCGCCGTCAACCGCTGATTTCTTGGATGACCCAGGATTTGGGCGGGGTGCTCGGTCAGCTGGTGCGACCGATCCGCCGGGTGGGGCTCTATGTGCCAGGCGGCACGGCGCCGTTGCCTTCCACGGTGCTGATGTCGGCCATTCCGGCGCGCGTGGCCGGGGTGCAGGAGATCGCCATCGCCGTACCACCCCAGCGCGGGACGGGAAAGATTTCGCCGGTGACACTGGCAGCGGCAGCGCTGGTGGGAGTGGAGGAGGTCTATGCCCTGGGTGGTGCTCAGGCAATCGCCGCGCTGGCCTTTGGGACGGAGTCCATTCCGGCGGTAGATAAGATCTTCGGGCCGGGCAACCTTTTCGTGACACTGGCGAAACGCCAAGTCTTCGGCGTGGTGGGGATTGACGGCCTGGCCGGCCCGACCGAGACGATGGTGATCGCCGATGATTCGGCGCGCCCGGCATGGGTGGCCGCCGATCTGCTTGCCCAGGCGGAACATGATGTGCTGGCTTCGGCCATTCTGCTCACCCCTTCGGCAAAGCTGGCTCAGGCGGTTCAGGCGGAGGTGGCCCATCAGATGGAAGGCCTGCCGCGCGCCGAGATCGTGGCGCAGGCATTGGAAAATCAGAGCGGCATTGTGGTGACGCGCGATCTGGATCAGGCGATCGAACTGGCAAACAGGTATGGCGCCGAACACCTGTGCCTGGCAGTGCGCGATCCGTGGGCTTGGGTGGGCAAGATCACGGCAGCCGGAGGGCTGTTTCTGGGCGAATATTCGTTCGAGGTGCTCGGCGATTACATCACCGGTCCCAGCCATGTGATGCCGACCGGTGGCACGGCGCGTTTTGCTTCCCCTTTGAACGTGATGGATTTCGTCCGCCTGATCAGCGTAGTGGCACTGGATGAGGCAAGCGGACGGGAGCTTTCGCCATTTGCCGCCCGGTTGGCACGTGCTGAAAGCCTGGAGGCCCATGCGCGGGCAGCGGATTGCAGAGTGGTGGATTAGTCGCGTAGCCGCGTAGTCGAGTGGTTGGTTGCGTGGTATGGATTGGCGATCTGTGGTTTCCCAAATTTCCGATGGTGGACACTCTATAGTAAAATTGTGCCGATCTTCGCCGCTTCTAGCCAATCCTCATTTTCCAGGTAGAGCAATAGCCCATGATCTGATTAGATTTCACACAGGAGGAGAACATGAGAAAATGGTTTCCAATTTTGCTTGTGCTGGCATTGCTGGTAGCCTGCGGCCCCAAGCCGACGGCTATCCCCTCTCCGGCTCCGGCGGTGACCCAGGCGCCCACACAGGCGGCCACCGAGGCCCCGACCGCGCCGCCGACACTGACGAAGGTGCGCATCGGCACTCAGCCCTGGATCGGCTACGGCCCATGGTGGATCGCCCAGGAAAAGGGCTTCTTCGCCAAATATGGCCTGGAGGCCGAGCTGGTGGATTTTGTGGAGGATAAGGAAGTCAATGCCGCCTTTGCTTCCGGCGAGATGGATGCGGCCAACCTGGCCACCCACACGGCCCTTAAGCTCTATGCGGCCGGCCTCGATCTCCGCATTGTGCTGGTAGAGGATGCCTCGTATCAGGCCGATGCGATCCTGTCGCCGAAATCCATCACCTCGATCGCCGACTTGAAAGGCAAGAAGATCGCCTACGAAGAAGGCACAACCAGCGAGCTGTTACTCAACTATGCCCTCCAGCAAAACGGATTGACCTTGCGCGATATTGAACCGGTTTTCATGCCGGCTGCGGATGCAGGTGCGGCCCTGATCGCCGGTAAGGTGGATGTAGCCGTCACGTATGAGCCGTATATCTCGGAAGCCCTGGCACAGAACTCCGATCTACACCTGCTCTATACGGCGGCCGAACGCCCAGGGTTGATCTCCGATGTCCTGGCCGTGCGCGCCAATTTGGACCCGAAGATCGTGACGGCTTTGCTTCAGGTCTGGCAGGAAGCGCTGAATTATTACAACAGCAATCCTGAAGACGGTCAGGCGATCATCGCCCGCAAGGTTGGGAGTACACCGGAGGAACTGAAAACCGCCTTCGACGGCGTGCGCTTCTACGATCTGGCCGAGAATCGGGCCGAACTTGGGAGTGGCTTCTTGGTTGTGATCGGTGATGTGGCGAAAGTTGCTCAGACGATCGGACTTTTGGAAAGCATCCCCAACGTTCAGAAGATCATCGATACTTCGGCCTATCCACAGCCCTAATCCTATGGCTGCCGAACGGTATATCCCACAAAAAAGGCGACGTTCTTGGCTGGAATTGCGCGGCGAGATTTCGCCTTCGCTCTATGTGGCCGCCGGCGGCAGCCTGATCGGGGTGCTATTCTTGCTCTGGTGGGTGGTGACCGGCCTTGGACTGGTCTCACCCATCTTTTTACCCTCGCCGGGTGCCGTGGTGCAAGAATTCATCCGTCAGGTGCGGGAAGGAATCCTATGGCAGGATGTATCGGCCAGTGTGTATCGCATCACCGTGGGATGGTTGCTCTCGACCCTCTTTGCCGTGCCGATCGGCATCCTGATGGGCAATTTTCGCTTCTTTGAGGGCCTCTTCGAGCCATTCATCGATCTGATTCGCTACATGCCGGCGGTCGCCTTTGTGCCCCTGACCATTCTCTGGGCCGGCGTGGGCGATACGCAAAAATTCATTATCTTGTTCATCGGCACGTTTTTCCAGGAAGTGCTGATGATCATGGACAATGTCAAAACGGTGCCCTATGACATGATCCAGGTCAGCTATACCTTTGGCCTAAATAAGTGGGAGGCTTTGCGGAAAGTGGTTCTGCCGGCTGCCATGCCCGGCATTTGGGACACCTTCCGCATCACCTTGGGTTGGGCCTGGACCTATTTGGTAGTTGCCGAGCTGGTAGCAGCGAACGTCGGATTGGGCTATCGCATCATGCGTGCGCAGCGCTTCTTGCAGACCGAAAGCATTATCCTGGGTATCCTGGTGATCGGTGCGCTGGGATTGATCACCGATTACGCTTTCAAGTGGAGCTATCGGCGCATGTTCTATTGGGTGGAGCGGAAATAACAATGAGCCTTCTACGTGCCGAAGGCGTTTGGAAAGTCTTTCCTGCGCAACGAGGGGAAGTCATCGTTGCCCTGCGCGATTTCAGCCTAGAGATAGCAGAAAACGAGTTCGTCTCGATCATCGGGCCTTCCGGCTGTGGCAAATCCACCTTCCTGCATTTGGTCGCCGGGCTGGATACGATTACGCGCGGTGAGCTATGGTTTGACGGTCACCCGATCGAAGGGCCGGGCGCCGATCGCGGCATGGTGTTTCAAAGTTACACACTCTATCCATGGTTGACCGTCCGTGAGAATGTGCGTTTCGCATTGCAAAAGTCCAACCTTTCGCGCCCCGAACAGGAGGTACTGGTTGACGAATATCTCTCGCTGGTGGGCTTACGAGATTTTGAAAATGCATACCCTTATCAACTTTCCGGCGGGATGCGGCAGCGCGTGGCCATTGCGCGCGCTTTGGTCTACCGACCGCGGTTACTGCTGATGGACGAACCCTTCGGCGCTTTGGATGCCCAAACCCGCCGTTTGATGCAAGAGCTGTTGCTGAGTATCTGGGAAACGCATCGCACAACGGTGGTCTTTGTCACCCATGATGTGGAAGAAGCCCTGTTGCTTTCGGATCGGATTTACATGGTAACCGCCCGTCCAGGGACAATTAAAGGGGAAATAAAGGTGCCATTTGCCCGACCGCGCCAAGTTGAATTAGAAACGACACCTGAATTTGTCAAGCTCAGGCATCAGTTGTTGGAATGGCTCCGCAGCGAAGTACAGTGGTGAGATCATTCCCCCTGAATTCTGATAAGGTGCTTGCGGTGATCGATGCTTTAGTGCAGCATTTCATAAAATATGTACCGAAAAAGTTGGCGTAAACTTTGGGTAGGAGGACCGCAACCTCGTTACCCAATTCAGCTCCTTGCAAACGAAATCGGGACCTTGCGCCAATGGATTCAAGCCCGAAGCTCGCCGCAAGTCAAAGGGCTACGGGCGCGGATTGTGTTGACCGCTCATGGCATGCGGAATGGAGCAATCAGCAGATTGCGGCCGCGGTGGGATGCACCGGCCGGGCGGTGCGGAAGTGGCGGCGGCGCTGGAACGAAACCAAAAGCCCGGATGACCTGCCTCGGCCAGGAGCGCCCAGGCGTTTTTCCCCTGAAGTGCGCACGCAAGCGATTGCACTGGCTTGCAGTCTCGAAGGAAAAGGGGGCTAGTCCCATTCATGGGGCGTCCATCGTAGAAGGGACTTATCACCGTGCGGACAAAGCAAAGCAATGATCCATCGTCGTGCCGCAAACGGCAACAGCCGATCGCGCCGCCGGGCAAATCGCCGCCAAAATCCGCTTTATATCAGAGGCTGAAAACTAAGCTCGGAACGGTCTTGTGAAATGCTCTGCTTTAGGGAAGACTTGGGGGCGTCGGAGTACACTTTTATCTCCAGTGAGTGGGCCAGCTTACGCTCCGCCTCCCGTACGATCGGCGAAATCAACAACATCCGATTCACTTTGCGGCCAAAGCACTTCTCGTAGGAGTGCACCTCGCGCTCGAACGTATAACGGCTTATTTCACACGTTCGAGTTTGACGCCAAACGATTTTCCACGATGCCTGCCGACGCATTGCGGAAGGCGGCTTCACTGGATACTTCCCAACGGGCACCCAGGGTACCAATGGTAGTATCAATGCAATCCACCTCTTGGGTTCTTTCAACGCATTTCACCGACGCTGGTTCTCTTCTCAGCGTTTCTGCTGTTCATCCCAACGAGGTTGCTGCTCTTGGCAGCAACGCTCCTGTTCCTCCCGCATTTGCCTCGGTTCTGCTGGTGTCTGATCCGAGCGGCTTTCGCTTTCAACGCGGCTGGGAGCGTAATCGTGAATAAGGCGCCACACCCAGTCCCGAATTTGCGGGTCCTGAGCAATCAGGTTGGGTAGCTCCCTCATGATTATTTCACGCAGTTCTTCCGTCATACGCGCTCCTGGATTTATTTTACCACACTCACCCAAATCAGCTGTGGGATTCCCTGGTCGTCATCAAAGTACAATCCTGAATTGCCGCACACTCCCCTGTGCCTTACGGTATAATTTTACTGATGTCACCTCGTAAATCTGAGGACCTTAGCGTGGAAGAGCTGCGCCGCCTGTTGGTGCAAAAACAACGGCGAATTCATCAGGCGCGCCTGGAGCATTTCCACCGCACCGGGCGACTGGCACGTGCGGATTGGGTGCCGCCGATCAAACAGGCACCGCTCTCTCCTGCGACAGAGAGCGCCTCCCCTTCTTCAGGACGCCGCCTACTGGATCAGGCTCTGCTGGCGATCGAAATCTTGGCCGTTTTGGGGCTGATCGGCGTGCTGTTAAATGGGCTAGGATTGCTGCGCATGCTCAATCAAGAGGTAGCTACGGCGCTACGCGTCGCAACGTCAACGCCCACCCCCCTCATTATGGCCGTTGTGCTACCTTCTGGACATACTCCGCCGGATGCCTTCGGAAACACTCGTCCAAACGAGGCCGAAATTCCTGAACATCTGCGGCCGATCTATGAATCCTTAGCCAGCATCCCCATTCCTACTCCAGGCCCTCAGCAGGCTATCCGCATTCAAATACCGGCCATCGGTGTAGACGCACCAGTGGTGCAAGGGGATGGCTGGGAACAACTGAAAAAAGGCGTCGGCCAACACATTCCTTCGGCCAATCCAGGTGAAAACGGGAATGTAGTACTCTCGGCACATAATGATGTGTATGGAGAAATCTTCCGCAACTTAGATCGCCTCCAGCCCGGTGATCAGGTGATCCTGTACACGCAGCAACGTTCGTACGTCTACATCGTGGAACGCACCCTGATTGTGGAACCGGCAGCCGTCGAGGTAATGGCCTCCACCGGCGCTCCGACGGTCACACTCATCTCTTGCTATCCCTACCTAGTGGATACCCACCGTATCGTCGTCTTTGCCCGTCTACAACCCTGAGCCTAATCCAAACGAATTCTAAGGAGTCTCCATGTCAAAGAAAAACAAACGCCAAGTTCGTAAAGTTTCCACCGCACCTGTCTCTTCCCTCCCATCTTCGCGCCTGGAAGAGCAAATGCCGTTGGATTACTCTTACGTGATCCGCGATCTGAAGCGCATTGGTCTGCTGGCCGGCTCGTTCTTCGTGATCCTAATCGTGCTTTCTTTCATCCTGCGGTAAAGGTCTGACCTATGACACGCATGTTTGTTCCGGGTCCGGTGGATGTGCCGCCGGATGTGCTCCAGGCACAAGCCCAACCGATGTTGCCCCATCGGAGCAAGGAATACGAAGAAATCCACCGTCGCGCCGCAGAAAAGGCGCAACAGGTTTTCTATACCCGCCATCGCGTCTTCCTTTTCGCGGCCACCGGCACCGGTATCCAGGAAGCCGCGGTGCGCAACTTCGCCAACCGCAGCGTGCTCGCTTGCGTCAACGGTGCCTTCGCCGAGCGTTGGTATGAAGTGGCACTCACCAACGGCAAAGAGGCAGATAAGCTCGAATTCCCATGGGAGCAGCCAATCGATCCGCAACGCGTCGCCGAGGCCTTGCGCCAAAAACAGTATGAAGTGGTGACCATCGTCCACAATGAAACCTCAACCGGCATGCAAAACCCGGTGCGCGAGGTGGCCAAAGTGGTGCGCCAGATCAGCCCGGAGACGATCCTGTGTGTGGATGCAGTCTCTTCCCTGGGCGGCGCGAAGATCGAGATGGATGCCTGGGGGATCGACCTGCTCTTCACCTCTTCCCAAAAGTGCCTGGCGCTCCCGCCGGGGTTGGCACTGGCTGCTGTTTCCGATCGGGCGCTGGAAAAAGCAAAGCAGGTAGAACATCGCGGCTGGTACTTCGATTTCCTGCGCATGGAGAAACATCGCCTCAAGGATTCCACCCCGGCTACGCCGGCTATGTCGCTGATCTTTGCGTTGGATTACCAGCTCGATCGCATCCTAAACGGCGAAGGGCTGGAAAATCGCTTCGCTCGGCATAGTCGCATGGCCCAACGGGTTCAAGAGTGGGCTGAAAGCCAGGGATTGCAGATTTTTGCGCCCCCCGGCTTCCGCTCCCAAACGGTGACCACCATCCGCAACCTTGAAGGCTGGGATATTTCGGCGCTCAACGCGTTTCTCAAGGCGCGCGGCATGCGCATTGCGAACGGCTACGGCGCGCTCAAAAACATCACTTTCCGCATTGCCCATATGGCCGAAACCCAGCTATCCGATATCGAGGACCTGCTTCAGGCGCTGGAAGAGTTCCGTCGAACGCTCTGATGCCTGCCGAATACGAGATCACCCTAACCATGCACACCTACGGCGGCGCGGCGATGGGGCGACTCCCCGAAGGTCGCGCCGTCTTTGTCCCGTTTGCCCTGCCGGGCGAGCGCGTGCGCGTGCGCCTGGTGGAAGAAAAGCGTCACTACGCACGGGCACGCCTGCTGGAGGTCCTAGAAGCGGCGAGCGAGCGCATCCCGCCGCGTTGTCGCCATTTTGGCGTATGTGGTGGCTGTCACTACCAGCATTTACCCTACGAGGCGCAGCTAAAGGTCAAAGAATCCATCCTTCGCGAGCAATTTCAGCGCATTGCCGGCCTCCCCGAACCGCCGATCTGCCCCATCGTCCCTGCCCCCCGCCCCTGGAATTACCGCAACCATGTGCAATTCCACTTGGATTCTCAGGGCAGGTTATGCTACGTTATGGAAGAAGAAACCAAAGAACAGGCGCTGCTGCCAATCGAGGAATGTCACCTGCCCGAAGCGCCGATCAACGCCTTTTGGCCTCTGTTGCAGTTCGAGCCCATGCCGGACCTTGAGCGGATCGCGCTGCGCCTAGGCGAAAGCGAGGCCCTGATGCTGATCCTTGAATCGCGATCGCCGCAACCGCCATCCCTCGAACTGGAAAGCTCGGCCTCGGTAGTACACCTATATGACGAGGAGACTCTGGTCTTGGCCGGTGAGGGTTATCTTTTCCTGCGCGTATGCGAGCGTTCGTTCCGCGTTTCACCAGGATCGTTTTTCCAGGTCAATACGTCCATGGCCGAGCGGTTGGTGGACCATGTGCTTTCCCTGGTACCCCAATCGCTTGGTGAAGTATGGGATCTCTACTGTGGCGTAGGGCTTTTCAGCGCCTTCCTGGCAGAACGAGCACAAACGCTCAAGGGTATTGAGCTTTCCGCATCGGCGTGCGAGGATTTCGTTTTCAACCTGGATACGTTTGAAAACGTTTCCCTCTACGAAGGGGCCGCAGAGGAAATACTGCCGTGGTTAGATGGCTCCCCGCAAGTTGTCGTGCTCGATCCCCCACGCGCCGGCCTGGCACCGCAAGTTTTGGATGCACTGGTAGAACACCAACCTTCCCAGATCGTGTACATCTCCTGCGATCCCGCGACCCTTGCCCGTGATACTGCACGTCTGATGCGCAAAGGGTATCGATTGCAGCAGGTGACTCCTTTTGATATGTTCCCTCAAACCTATCACATTGAGAGCGTAGCCCTTTTCGAGCACGAGAGCAGGTAAAACCCCTCCTCTCGTTGGTTTCATCTCGCCTAGGGCTTTTGATTGTTTTGAATGGAGGGGATTCACAGATTCATGGCTCCACTGCAAAAACCATGCCTTGCTACATAGTGGAGCGAATAGCACTAAGAAAACCAAAAAATTTTGCAACAATGTGTTCAAAGAACCGTTTTGATCATAAACCTTTTTGTAATTTTTCCGTGTCATCTGTGTTTGTCCGTGCCCGATTGAATGCCCATATAGCAGAGATGTTTTTGCAGCGGAGTCAACTTTATTGACGGAATGGTTATTTTGGAGCAATCTCGGGTTCAAGCAATGAAAAGCTCTCTCGCCCGGACTCCCTTGGGAAAAGTATGTGATAAACATCACACTAGCCAAAGTCAAACTGCACTTGATAAGAGGGCTAGAAGGAATAAAATTAGTAATACATAAATAGGTTCAATTTAGACATGTATTCTCTGCTAAGGAGGTGCCTTCGGAAGATTTACCCATCTCTACCCAAAAACTCTTTGAAAGGAGAATGCATCTATGAAAAAACTACTCTTCGTACTCGGATTGTTTTTGCTGGTGTTGGCTGCTTGCGGCCCAAAACAAACGGCCACACCTGCGCCCACCCAGGCTCCAACAAGCGCTACAACCGAAACCGTCGCTCCGCCAACGCAGGAAGCGACTCCTATCGTCCAGGTACCTTTCCTGGATCTATGGCAGGGCTCCGGCCATGCCAAGCTGGACTCCGAGGCTTTTACTCACTGGAGCAACGATGCCAGCAAATATGAGGTGCCGGTGGCCTGTGCCAAATGTCATACCGGCGCCGGCTATCTCGACTTCCTGGGCGCCGATGGCAGCGAGGCCGGTAAAGTGGATGCGGCCGTCTCCGTGAAGGATGGCAACCCCGGTATTCAGTGCATCACCTGCCACAACGCAGCTACGATGGCGCTTTCGGAGGTCACCTTCCCCTCCGGCGTCACCCTGAGTGGGCTGGGGCCCGAAGCACGGTGCATAGTCTGTCACCAGGGGCGCGAATCCAAAGTCAGCGTGGATAAGCGAATTGCCGACTTCAACGCCACCGATCCGGATGCCGTCCCGGCACCGATCAAGGACGCCCAAGGGAACGAAGTGCGCTTTGGGTTCCTCAATATCCACTACTACGCTGCGGCTGCAACCCTGTTTGGCAGCGAGGTACACGGCGGCTACGAATATGACGGCAAGACCTACGATGCCAAAAACGAACACGTCATCGGCATTGATACCTGCGTCGCCTGCCACGATCCTCACTCGCTAGAGGTCAAAATCACCACCTGCCAGATGTGCCATCAGGAGGTCAAGAGCGTCGAGGATCTAAAGAACGTGCGCGAACCCTCCTCGCTGATGGACTACGATGGCGATGGCAACGTGACCGAGGGCATGTACTACGAGATTCAGGGACTGCAGGCAGCGCTCTATCAGGCCATTCAGGCCTACGCCCGCGATGTGGCGGGACTCGGGATCACCTACAACCCTGCTGCCTACCCGTACTTCTTCGCCGATGCAGATGGCGATGGCAAGCCGGATGAAAAAGATGGCAAACCCGTTGCCTATTCTCAGTGGACGCCGCGCTTGCTGAAAGCCGCCTATAACTATCAAGTCTCGGTGAAAGATCCGGGTTCCTTTGCCCACGGCAACAAGTACATCGTCCAACTACTCTACGACTCGATCGCCGATATCAATGCCTACTACACTGCCGCCGGCAAATCCCCCGTGGTGGATATGAGCAAGATGCACCGTGACGACGCCGGTCACTTTGCCGGCAATACCGAACCCTTCCGCCACTGGGATAAGGAAGGTGTCGTGCCGGGTGCCTGCGCCCGCTGTCACACCGCCGGTGGCCTGCCGCAGTTCCTCAAAGAAGGAACCACCATTTCGGCAAAGCCGAATAACGGCTTCCAATGCAGCACCTGCCATGATGAGGCCAATTGGCCGAATCGCTATGCGGTGGCAAAGGTCACCTTCCCCAGCGGTGCCGTGTTGAGCTTCGGCGAGAACGAGGACTCGAACTTGTGCCTGGTCTGCCATCAGGGCCGCGAATCCAAGAACTCGGTGGATGCTGCTTTGAAAGGCCTGGATCCAAAAAAGCCCAGCGATAAGATCCGCTTCCGCAACATCCACTATTTCGCCGCCGGTGCAACCCTCTTCGGCACCGAAGCAAAAGGGGCCTATGAATACGATGGCAAGACCTACAACGGGATGAACACCCATCCGCTGAATAAGTGCAAGGATTGCCACGACGTGCACAAGCTGGAGCCCAAGTTCGAGGCCTGCGTCGCTTGCCACAAGGGCGTAACAGAGCCGGAGGCCATCCGTGCGGCTAACGATACCACCGACTATGATGGCGACGGGAACGTCACCGAAGGTATTGCCGGTGAGATCGAGACGTTGCGCGAGGCCCTCTATGCTCAGATTCAAGCTGTCGCCAAAGCAAATGGCACCCCCATTGTCTACGATGCAGCTACCTATCCCTACTTCTTCGTAGATAAGGACGAGGATGGGAAGCCAGATATTGGAGAGGGAGGCCCGATCGCCTATAACGCCTTCTCACCGCAATTGCTCAAGGCCGCATACAACTACCAGTACGCGATGAAGGATCCGGGCGGATACGTCCACAACCCGAAATACGTCATCCAGATCCTGATCGACTCGATCGCCGATCTGGGTGGGAATGTGACCCACTACGTGCGCCCATAGCGCGCGATCGAAAGAAAAAGGATGGCGGATGAATGACCATCCGCCATCTTTCTATATTAATGATGATTTTTGTTACTAGTGAGTTCTACACTTTTAGTCCAAAATTTTGCATGAAGGCTCTTCTACAAGGAGAGAATAAAACATGCTGAGGAAATTCGGTTTACCTTTCTTGTTCGGCCTAGGGTTGCTTTTCCTCGCCGCCCTAGGGGGCTATCGACATCCAACAATCGCTGCCCAACTTTCCCAAAGCGCATCCAACGATACTTGTCTTGCCTGTCATAGTATGGAGGGGATGCAGAAAAACTTCGCAGACGGCAGCCTGTTGGTACTGACAATTGACAAGAACCTCTTCGCTCAAAGCGTGCACGCGGCCGAAGGTCTGACCTGCGTGAGCTGCCATACCGATATCGCCGGCTTCCCGCATCCCGAGGTCAAGGCCCAAAGCACGCGCGACTACACAATACAGCAGGTATCGTTGTGCAAACAATGTCATGCAGAACAATTTGAAAAAAGCATGGATAGCGTGCATCAAAAAGCCCTGGAGGCTGGCAACGCGAATGCCGCCGTCTGTACCGATTGTCACAATCCGCACCAACAATTGCGGCTGAAGGACCCAAAAACCGGTCAGGCCCTTCCTGAAATGCGGGTCCTCATTCCCCAGACTTGTGCGCGTTGTCACAGCACCATCTATAACACCTATCGAAACAGTGTGCACGGCGCCGCTCTGATCGAGGAAAACAACCCCGATGTGCCCACGTGCATAGACTGTCACGGCATTCACAACATCCCCAATCCCACCACGGCCCAATTCCGCAACGATATTCCCCTCTTGTGCGCTCGCTGCCACACCGACCCAAAGCGCATGTCAAAATACGGACTTTCAACTGATGTGTTGAACACCTATGTCGCCGATTTCCACGGCACAACGATCACACTCTTTGAACAGGTTTCCGCCAGCCAACCGAGCAACAAAGCCGTATGCACAGATTGTCACGGAATCCATGACATCAGCCGGGTGAACGATCCCCAAACCGGCATTGCCATTAGGAAAAACCTGCTGCTCAAATGCCAGCGGTGTCATCCAGATGCTACCGCGGAAACATTCACCGATGCCTGGTTATCACACTACGTTCCCAACCCACAGAAATATCCGCTGGTATATTATGTGAACCTGTTCTATAAAATCTTCATTCCCACTGTGTTAGGCGGCATGGCAATCTTTGTTGCTTCGGATATTTACCGGACACTACGAGAACGTGTAAAAGGAGCGAAGCACCTATGAATAAACAGGCCTCCTCTCCCCAACTCCATTTGCGCTTCAACCTTTCTCAACGCATTCAACACTTGATCTTGGTGCTCTCATTCACCCTTCTAGCGCTGACCGGACTGCCACAAAAATACCCTCTCAGCCCGATCTCAATCGCTATCGCCCGCGCCTTTGGAGGGGTGGAAACGCTACGGATGATTCACCACACATCGGCAACAGCACTCATGCTGGTGACCGTTTATCACCTGCTGGAGGCCGGTTACAAGTTCTTCGTACTACGTAGCGGCTTTGAAATCTTTCCAACGCTCCAAGACCTCAAAGACGCACTGGGTGCTCTGCTTTATAACCTGGGTATACGGAAAGAACACCCTCAGATGGGACGCTATACATTTGCCGAGAAAGCCGAATATTGGGCACTGGTCTGGGGGCTGCTGATCATGGGGTTGACCGGTTTCCTGATGTGGAATCCGATCCTGGCCACGCGTTACTTACCCGGCGAATTCATTCCAGCGGCCAAAGCAGCCCATGGTGGGGAAGCGATCCTAGCCGTGCTGGCGATCATCCTCTGGCACATGTACCATGTGCACATCAAGCGATTCAATAAGGCCATGTGGACCGGCTATGTGAGCGAGGAAGAGATGCTCGAAGAACATCCGCTGGAGCTGGCGGATCTCAAAGCCGGTATGGCCGGGCCGCGAGTAGACGAAGTGACCCGTCGCCACCGTGAACGCATCTACTATCCTGTTGCTGTGGTGGTGGGCATCCTCCTACTCCTGGGCGTTTACGGTTTCGTCAATGCCGAACAAACGGCGATCGCCACCATCTTGCCACCGCGTTCTACCGAACCGGTCTATGTACCGCAAACCCCAACGCCACTCCCAACCCTCACACCACCCCCCACACCATCTACCCCATCCGGCACTTTACCCCTAACATGGAACGGAGCAATCGGCGCGCTGCTCCAGCAAAAATGCGGACAATGTCATGGCACAGCCGCACTCGGTGGCCTGAACCTCTCCACGTACGGTTCACTCCTCAAAGGAGGGAACGGTGGAACAGTGATCGTCATAGGAGACCCGAATGCCAGCTTGATCATCCAAAAGCAAGAGGCCGGGAACCACCCTGGTCAGCTATCTACCAAGGAACTGGAGCTCCTGCGCCAGTGGATCGCGAACGGCGCGCCAGAAAATTGAGAACCGGCGAGCCTCCCAAAGAAGGAAGAGCGACAGAGAGTTCTCTGTCGCTCTTTTCTTTCTTCGCTCGCATCGACTATCTGACCGTCTATTGATCTGCCGCGCAGCGGAAGCCCACCTTCGGGTCGACTGTCCCGTAGAATTCTGCACTATTCGGATTGGCCGTTGGATTGGGCCCCACCAGCCAGGCACGATTGGCGACGCGCAGCTCGGTAGCCGCATCCTGGAAGGACCCGCCGCGGATCACGCGGCCGTAGAAGTTTGCCCGCGCCGTAGGCCCGGTAGGATTGACGGTCACGCCCTTGCTATAGTATTTGGCATCATAGAAATCTGCAACCCACTCCCATACATTACCGGCCATATCCAAAATGCCAAAGGGGCTGGCACCGGCCGGATAGGAGCCTACACGGCTGGTATCACCGACGATGTTATTGAAATTGGCGCGCGAAGAATCCGGGAACTCATCGCCCCACGGATAGGTGCGGAAGTCATTCCCACGCGCCGCACGCTCCCATTCAGCCTCGGTCGGCAAGCGTCGCCCGGCCCAGCGACAATATGCATCTGCATCCGACCAACTCACGTAAACCACCGGATAGTCACGAAATTCCGGGTTCAGGAAATATTGGTCACGTGTCCTGGATTTGAATTGCTTGGGCGGCTTACAGGCTCCGGCATCCATGCAAAGTTTATACATGGCATTGGTCACCTCGGTCTTATCCAGCCAGAAAGCATGGAGCATGACATCATGAGGTGGCAATTCATCAGGATTGGCCTTTGTGTCGTATCCACCGCGATGGAAAGTGCCCTCCGGGATATAGACTTGCACCATGCCATCCGCTTGTGAAACGCGCTCACTACCGGCCTGCGGTGCTTGCGCAGCGGCTGTGGCCGTAGGAACAAGAGCTACCGGTGTCGGCGAAGGCATGGCTGTTGGCAAGGGGATCGAGGTCGGTGTCGGCGCTACTGCTCTATTTCCCTGACAAGCAGCCAGCAACAATGCCAGGACAAAGGTAAGGAAAAAGATACGCTTCATGCGAGAACCTCCTTTTGAAATGGATATCTGCTTTGTAGTATAAGGAGAATCACCGCCAGCGAAGTAACAATTTCGTAATAAAATATTACCCTTTGTTACCAACCGGGCGCGTTTATAATTATATATAGGCAACAAAATCAGCACCGGGTTACAAATAACGTTCGATACATAGCCGGTGTTATCAGTTCCCAACCACCGACTGGAAACTTCTAGGGAGCCATCGGATGCTAGCCAATCTTCCCCCTCTACGAGTATTTGTCGTTTGTGACCAGGATGCCACCGCACCGATCTGGGGATATATTATCCGCGAGAAAGGCTTGACGGCGATCCTGGAAACCTCTGTCACCCGCGCCATACAACGTTATCAGGAAGAAATTCCTGATCTGATCGTCATTGATGTTAACACTTCCCATGCGCAGCGGATGGAACTTTGCCGTTTTTTCCGCTCGCGAAGCCAAAGCCCCATTCTTCTTTTTTTGCCCACTAACGATGAAAGCGAAATTCTGGAGGCTTATCAGGCCGGCGTGGATGAATGCGTGATCAAGCCGATCAGTCCGGCCATCTTCCTGGCAAAGATCACTGCCTGGGCACGTCGGAGTTGGAGCATCCCCATAGCCGCCTTGCAAAGCAAGCGCTTGTGGCTCGACCCGGCGCGCCGTTGCATTGTGCTACCCGATGGGCGAGAAATTCGCCTTACGAACTTGGAATTCCGCCTACTCCACCTCTTGATGAGCCGGCCAGGCCAGGTGCTCGCCAATGAAGAAATCATCCAAACAATTTGGGGACAACCGGAAACGGATGTCGCTGTGCTAAAAAATGCCATCTACCGCTTGCGCCGCAAACTGGAGGTCGAAGGCTTGCCGGCCGATACGTTAATCCGCACTTGGCCCAAAGGATATAGTTTCCAGGAATGACTCCGCTACAAGAACCATCTCTGCTACATGGGCCCAATTCAATAGGGCACGGAAAAATTATGAAAATATTTGCGGTCAGAACGGCTTTTGACCACCAAACACTAAAATGTTATTGCAAAATTTTGCGATTTTCCTGGAGCTATTTAGATCTAAAAAATTGAAATGCTTTGAGGACGTGCCCCCTCTGTGGTGAAAGGACTTTTTGCAGTGAACTTAAGTGAACTTAAAAAGAGGGTCCTGACATGGTCGGGACCCTCTAGAAGTCTTTCACAGCAACCCTAGCGCAGGTTTTGTCGCAAGCCTTCCAGTTTGCCGGCCAGCGAACCATCCAGCACTTTATCCCCTACTTTGATGATCAAGCCTCCCAGAATAGCGGGATCAACGCGGAAGGTCACGGCCTGAGCGCCGACGCGCGCCAATACCTCTTGCTTGACGAGGTTTTGTTCCCCATCGGTGAGCGGCAGAGCGCTGATCACCTCGGCCGAAGCGCCTTTGAAATCGGCTTCATCCAGTACAACGACCTTACCGGCCTTGATCCCGGAGAAGAACTCATCCACCAAAGCACGCTGACGCTTTTCATCCAGCGCTTCACCGAGCAATTTCTGGGTCGCGGCGATGGCCAGCGCAGCAACCTGCCCGCGCAGGTCACCTAGGATACGATTGCGCTCAGCCTCGGCATCCGCCTTAGCGTTTTCCAGCAGGCGGGCGGCCTCGGCTTCGGCAGCGGCGCGCACGTCTTTGGCCACTACCTGGGCGCGCTCCGTCGCCTCGCGCACAATGCGATTGGCTTCGGCCTGAGCATCGGCCAGGATTTTGGCCGCTTCTTTTTCAGCATTCGCCCGTGCCTCAGCGGCCACGCGAGCATTCTCGACCCCTTCGGCGATCATTTTTCGCCGCTTATCCAAAAGGCCAAGGATCGGTTTATACACCCAGGCCCGGAGAACGACAAAGATGATCAGAAAGTTGAAGATCTGGACAAGGAGATAACCTAAGTTCAGGCCCAGCTTTTCCAAGGCGCCCTCCTTTTCTTAGAAGACGAACAAGATGAGAAGCGCTACCACCAGACAGTAAATGGCAATCGCTTCGGCAAAGGCGATGCCGAGGATCATGTTGGTCTGGATGGTACCCGTCGCATCGGGGTTTCGCGCCATAGCCTGAACCGCACCGCCGGTCAAAACGCCAATCCCCGCACCGGCACCAATCGCACCGATCATGGCCAGGCCTGCACCGATCAATTTACCAAGAATAGTAGCAGCAGCTACATCCATTTTTGAAAAACCTCCATTTCCGAGAAATTTCGGGCGGGAGAACCGCCACTTCGAAAAAAATTTGGTGTTACCCCGGGCGATACCGCCCGAAAACTACGCGTGCGCTTCTTGGTGATGTTCGCCGTGACCCTGGGTGGCTTGAGTCATGAAGATCATGGTCAAAAGACCGAAGACCACGGCTTGGATCAAGCCAACAAAGAACTCCAACATTAGAAAGATAGATTGGGCGAACACGGGTACTAGGCTGCCAATGACAAACAACAGCACCGAACCGGCAAAGATGTTCCCAAATAGACGGAAGGAGAAGGAGAGGATCTTAGAGAATTCCGAAACCAGCTCCAGCAACCCAACCAGGAAATCGATCACGCCGAAAATGGGACGGCTGAAGATGGTTTTGGTGTTGAAAAACTTGGTGAAATAAGCGGCTCCCTGGGCCTTCACACCGATCACTTGCACCATGAACACGGCGATCAGCGCTAGCGCAACGGTGAAGTTCAAGTCGGTGGATACAACGCGCACAAAAGGCACCAGAGCATAGCTCTGACCAGCTGCATGTGCACTTTCGCCGGCTGTTTTGATGATGGTCGCCGCCCATCCCAGATCCTTGAGCGCATAGCCATGCGAAGAAGGTTCCAGAATGCCGATGCTATCCACCCCTGGGATCAACTCCATCCAGTTAGAAACCAGGACCAACAAGGTGATGGTAGCAAACCAAGGGAAGATCCAGCGCGCCCATTTGCCGGCAGTGCTTTCGGTCAGGTTATAGATCACCTCCAAAAGCGCCTCCACAGCACCGGGCAAGCCACGGGTGATCAACGAGCCATTTTCTTCAGCCTTTTTCACCGCCCGAAAGACCCCATAGGCAATCAACAGTAGGATCCCATCGGCGATCAGCAAGGCGGTTAACGTATTGGTCAGATAGAAATCGCCGATCGGTGGCAAAGTGAAGAGAGGCTCCTGGGAAAGGCGTTCGGCCGGCAACTGCACGTGCGGCTGGATCGGTGGATAGGCACGTGCGGCAATCGCGCCGCCAATAATGAACAACAGGACAAACCAGCGATTAACGCCCCAACGCCAACCTTTCTTTTTCGATTCGCTCACGGTCGTTTACCTCCCGAAGAACTTGGATCTTCAAGATTCGTATTTTGAGGGAAAACAGGTTTGATACGTTCCGTCGCAGCCCGGACGACCCGGAACATCAAAAAGATGGTCACCGGCACACTTCCGCCCAGGGCTAGAATAGTGAAAAGCGGCCGCGTGCCCATCCACTTATCTATCCATAGACCGCCGAAAAGGGCAACAAAAATAACCACTAACGTCAGACAACCCACCTGCCCGGCCACGCTGGCTAGGGTGAGGTTGAAGGCATGTTGCAGACGAGGGTCTCGCGAAGGTGATGGGGTCACGCTTGCGGATTATATCACAAAATCGCTCACGGATTCGCAGCAATTTTCAATCCTTCTCTATCGAAATCTTATCCGTATGGACCATGCTCACGACATGCCAGGAAAGGATCTCTTTCGCCTGAGGAACACAGAGGTTATCATCTGCAAAAACCATTTCTGCTACATGGACCCAATTCAATAGGGCACGGACAAATACGGATGACACAGAAAAAGGTTTACAGTAAAAAGTTTTTGCCATAAAGCACTAAAATTCTGTTACCAAATTTTGCAATTTTGTTAGAGATATTTGGAGCTCAAAACTTGAAATGCTTTGAGGGCGTCTCCTGCTCTGATGAAAGGACTTTTGGCGGTGAACTCAAGTTTAAAAAGCCTTCGAGAAACCCAACCATTTGTTTTCCGGTAAAAAGGACGATTGAAGGCTACTCAAGCCCCCTCACACTACGGTGTACTCGGAGAAATTTGCTGAGAAAGCGGTGGACGATCGAGTCGGCAACGGATGATCTGCTCTTCTACATCGCAATAGTACACAAACCGTTCTGGAAACGCGGCTTTGACCTTTTGATCGGCCCTCCCTCGCGCCATGGCAAAGATCCAAGGCGAAGTTAGCCACGGATCTTCCAGGTCTAGAAATGTGCCGTATTCTGTCCAGGTTTCGCGAATGCGGATGAAGATGAGCGCCGGCGCTTGTAAGGAGGGGGAAGCCTCTGCGAGAGCATCCACATAGGTGCGGCGGATACCATAAAGCCCCTTCATCCCTTCCAGGCGCGCAGGCAAGACAAAAGAAAGGTTATATGCTATCAATCCCAAAAGCAGAAGGCCGGCCGCCAGGCGATAGAATATCCGCCCCTTCCGAAGAGGCAACTCAAAGAACCAGAAGATGCCGACTGCCGTGCATAGAACGGCGCTTGCCAGACCTTCGTAATAGTACCGCGGCCCAAACAACTCGGCGCCGATCCAGTAGGCAAGGTAGACGAGGATCAGAGATGGGGCGATGGAAAAGATCAAAAAACGCGGCATTTTATGAGGGCGTTGCAACCAATAGGTCAGGCCAAAGGGCAGGAAGAGCCAAGAAATCTCACCCCAGCCAAAGAGGTCTCGGGCCCCGGCTGCCAGGCTCACTTTGAGATTGATCCAGGCCCAAAACAGGGAATGCCCTCCTGCCTGACGTCCATAGCCTTCTCCAAAGCCGACTTTATCGTAGGGCCACCACAAGGTATAGGGATTAAGCCACGGATCGCCGGTCACGGCATATTGCCAGAGCGGCAATAACAGCGCCAGGAGCAGGGTTAACAAGCCGATACTTAAGACCTGCCTCCTGCGACACGGGGCAAAAAGCAAAAGGAAAAGCCCATGCCCAAGAAAAGGCAGCGCCACGCCCACGGCGGTCAACGGGCGCGTGATCACCAGGGCACCCAAGCTCAGGCCGGCAACCAGCACACGAAGGAGACTTTCGCCACGGGAGAGGGCGTCGGAGAAAAACAGATCTAACCAAGCGCTCAGAAAGGCCAGAGTTAGCACCAAAGACCAGGGGTGAGAGAGCAAGGAGGCCGAATTCAACAGAAAAAAGGGGGAACTCAGCGTAAGAATTGTGGCTAATAGGCCGATACCGGGGGAAAAATGACGTTTCCCGAGGCGATAGATCCACCAAATAGCCAGGCCGGCCAGAAAAGGATTGACCCAATCCCGCGTTCCCAAACGTACGCCTAAGGCCAGCACCATAGGCCAGCCTGGAGGATATTTAGCAAAGCGTTGCCCGTTGTGATCCACAACGAACGGCACCATGAAGCTCTCGCCGTCCACCGGGGAAGGGACGGTTAGGGCGCCGCGAGCATAGGCTTTGGCCTGCCAAGTATAGGCGATCTCATCTTCCAGATGGGGCAAGAACTCAAAAATCTGCCCGGCCAGGTGATGGGTGAGCCAAATCGCCGAAAGGCTAAAAAACAAGGCCAGGAAATCAGAGAAGTTGCGCAAAACGGGAGCGATACGGCTCAGGTAGGGATGTGTTCGCATTTTGGAAAGTATACCAGGAGAGACAGAAGACTTATGCAGTAATGAGGCGCAGGAGAAAGCCGACTTGTTAGATGCTGCATATTAGGCATGACCCCTAGCAGAATGGTTCTTTGCAATCCGGTGAATCAAAAGTGAGCATCGCTCGGCATGGGAAAAACCTTGACAGATGCTGTTTGTAGAATATAATTCTTCCCAGTCACTCGCAATTTGGAGGCTTACAAATCTCCTGTCATTGAAAGAGTTGAATGAGTTCCCCTCTCCATGTCGTTGGAGGTTTCCACCGCCAAATCAGGCGATTTCATTGCAGATCGAGGTGCCCGTAACCGTTCCCTTGTTATAGGGTTGATTATAAATGACCAAGAGGTAATTAGGTCAGCTACGATGATAGCCTGGATAGGTGGTTCTTGGAAAATTACAGTAGCAGCCCAGACCGGAAGCCTGGTCTGGCTGAAAGGATAACCCTGCGCGCCAATCGTGCTTCACCATTGGCGCGTTTTGTTTTCGTCAAGAGGAGGTCGTATGAGGATCCCTTTAGAGGTAGAAGTGATCGCCTATGCTCCCACTGCCTACTATCACTGCAGCCACTGTGAATTTGCCTGGCGCGAGATGGATGTGACCACTGAGGTGCATCGCGAACAGATCGAAAGCAGCCTGCCGGCCGATTTGCTTGAAGAATACCGCTGCTTGATACAATGGGTGCAGGAGACATTGCAACGTTATTGCGACCGGGTAAGCATACGAGTCACCGATGCGGCCTCGTTGCAAGGAGTGTGGAAATCTCTTCGGTACCGCGCACGGCGTTATCCGGCGGTGATCATCAACGGTCAGGTGTGTTCGAGCGGGAAAGAGGCATTTGACCTCGCCCGCCTAGAGATGGAAAAACGTTTGGAGCAGGCAACTGCGGCCTGATGAAGGAAAGGAGGTGATGACGGGAAACCCTAGAAAGGCTGTTGCAGATGCCATATTTATGGCGCGCACCTGTTTTCCCATATCTTCTTGCCTAAGGAGGAAGACGTATGAATACCTTCTGGATCGTTGTACTTGGCGCCATCTACATCTACCTGGTCTATAACTACTATGCCCGCCGCGTCGATCGGGATATTATCCAATCCGATCCGAAACGGGCAACACCGGCGCGCATGTACATGGACGGGGTCGACTTCATGCCCACCAACCGCAACGTACTCTATGGATATCACTTCAAATCCATTGCGGCGGCCGGCCCGATCGTCGGCCCGATCACAGCTGCCAACATTTGGGGATGGCTCCCCTCCCTGCTCTGGCTGGCAATCGGCGTCTCGTTCATCGGTTGGGTGAGTGACTACACGGCGATCATGGTAGCCGTTCGCAATGATGGCAATAGCCTGAGCGCCATCAGTCATCGCCTGATTGCCCCACGCACCCGCACCATCCTCTTCGTGTTCATCTTCTTCTACCTGCTCCTGGTGGCCGGCGCCTTCATGGGCATCATGTCCGCCCTGATGGCCGCTCGCCCGGATGTACCCTTCGGCATTGTGATACTAGGCATCATGGGCTTCTTGGCCGGGCAGATGCTCTATCGCTGGAAGATGGACTTGATCGTGGTAACGGCCATCGTAGTTGGCATCACCATCCTGGCGATGATCTTGGGGCCCTTTGGTGCCACCTGGAATGCTGAAAAAAGCGCTTGGAGCTGGGTTGGGCCGATCAACGGGGCTACGGTCGCTTTGAATAAGGCGATCGACTCGCTTAGCGGTGGGAACCCGGTGATGCGCGTGACCGACCCCACCAATGCGGATCCACGCATTCCCGCTCCGGGCGCAGATGGCAAACGTCCGAAGACTGCGCTCTACGACCCGGAAACCGGGCTGATCAACACCATGCCCTCTTACCTGTTCTGGGCGCTCTTCTTACTTGTCTTCTCCTATCTGGCCGCAACCCTGCCGATCTGGCGCTTTGCCCAGCCGGTTAACTACATCGGTTTCTGGGTAACGCTTTTGACCATCGGCTTGAGCGCCGTGGGCGCCGTGCTGGCACCGTTCATTAAGCCGGATGTCGGCCGCTTCGCCCTTGAACCGATCAAGACCTTGGGCTTTACCCTGGATCCGGCCATACCCTGGCAGCCGCTTTGGCCGATGCTCTTTGTGACCATCGCTTGCGGTTCGATCTCTGGCTGGCATGCGCTCTTCGGCTCGGTTGGCACCGCCCGTCAGCTAGAATACGAGACTGACGGCCTGCCGGTTGGCGGTGGCGCCATGTTCACCGAGAACACGCTGGCGCTGCTATCCTTGGTGGCAGTTTCCATCCCCGGCGTAGGTGGAGGTGGCGGACGCTTTGCGGCCGGTGTGGGTAGCCTGTTGAGCGTGATCTTCGGCAATGGGTTCCGCCCCTTTGGCACGGCACTGGGCTTTGGCGTGTTCATCGTCATCGTGCTGACGGTCACCCAGCTCATCTTCCGCGTGATGCGCGTCACGCTTTCAGAGTGGGTGGGCGAGAGCTTCCCGGCACTGAAGAACATGCACGTCTCCACCATCATCTCGATGGTGTTGACCATGCTGCTGGTGCTCACTGGCACCTGGGTCTATCTGTGGCAGCTCTTCGGCGCGGCCAATCAGCTGATGGCAGCGCTCAGCTTGCTCATTGTCAGCGTGTGGCTGAAATCCATCAAGCGCAACCCGGCCTTTGCCCTCTGGCCGATGCTCTTCATGTATATCACCACCTTGGGAGCCACGCTGGTCACGGCGCGCAACCTATTCGTGACCATTGTGCCCAAGGGCGGGGCATCGGCGATCGGCGGCTGGATCATGATCATCATTGCCATTCTGCTCTTCATTGCAGCGATCTTCATCGGCTGGGATGGCTACCGGGCCTATCAACGCTATGCCAAGGGCGAGGCTAAACCCGCGCCTGCGGCGGCGGATTAGGCCAAAACGGCAAAATGGAAACAGAAGGGGAGACGCAGGGCGCGTCTCCCTTCTTCTAAGCAAATGGAAGGGGTAGCCTTGAAATTATCAGCGCTCCCCGATTCGTTGACCTAAAACACGCAATGCTTCAAAATAGGCTTCGGCTTCGGTAGTTTTCGTATTTGGAAAGGGAAGATGAATTTCTAGATGCGGTGCCTGGCGCCGCAGGCTGAAGCGAATATAGCGCGGTGAAAGCATCTGCATGGACTCTTCCAGCCGTTCAAGGGTCTGAGCGGCCAGGTCGAGCGATCCGTGCGGGGCCATCAATTGCAGGTTACCATAGGTACGCGTTTCCCAGTTGTGCGAACGCGCCTGCTTCAGAGCCATATGGCCGCTCCAGGTTTTTGGGTCGGCCAGCTCCAAATCTACCAGCGGCGGGGTGTGGAGATGGGCTCGGAAGATGATAAAGTCTTCCCGGCGTTGTAAGCGTGCCATTAGCACCATCCAGAACACGTCCCGTGGTGCCAGGACGAGTAAGGTGTCCAATCGGCGGAAAGGACGTTTGGCCTGCTGGATGCTCATCTCCACCACTGAGGAACCCAGCCAACGGAACGTGGTCTTCGGACCGATCCGCGGCAATCCACCGCGCAGCCATTTCAGCATGTGATCGCCGCGACGCAGGTTGTAAATCATGCCAAAGGCGAACCATCCGACAAAAATCACACCGAGCAGGACGATCCAGTACCGTGAATCCATACTCACCTCTTATATCTCAGAATTGATGGTAGTATAATATGAACAACACCTTCGGGCAACAAATGAATCAATGGCGGCAGGCAATTCGAGAGTTTCTATATGGCATGATGGGCTATGAGTTCGCCCAACATGCGTTAGAAATGCGTGCCAGTATGGAAAACTTGTTCTTGCTAGCAATTGTGGGGGATATGATCGGTGTGCCTGTATTGCCTCCCTATTATAGTTTACGTTTACTTCCTTACGTAGTGCCCCATATTGCAACCTGGAAACGACGCGTCCTCCGGGAACGCGAGTTCACCGATGAGCACGATTATCACTTAGAAGGGTTGTAAGCTTCGAAAGAAGGAGCCAATCATGCCGATTAAGCGAAAATGGCTTTGGCAGAACCTGAAAAAGAGAGACTACATGACATATCGATCCGCTATGCTTTGCTCGTCTGTGCCGGCATAGAATATCCGCTCATCCTTATGATAGGTAATCTGTTCGGTGCGCATCCTGATTTGGCCTAAGGAGTGCCGCCGGCTTCTCAGAAACATCGGCTATTGTGCAGAAAGAACTGTAATTTTCATAAACAAAGGAGAGAACCATGACGGAAGAGAAAAAAAGCTTTTGGCAAAACTTGAAAGAGGTGCTGTATGGCATGGCCTCGCATGATATGAGCCGCTATGCCTTGCGCACCCGTGCCAGCATGGAGCATCTGTTCATTCTGATCACCATGGGCGATATGATCGGCATCCCGATCCTGCCGCCCTATTACAGTCTGCGGCTTCTGCCCTATGTGGTGCCACAGATCTCCACCTGGAAGCGTCGCCTGCTGCGCGAAAAAGACATCTCAGATGCCATGTTCTAGGAGAAACGGCCATGTCCTCTTTGCGCAAGATCTTTGAAGAACACCCCGAACGTCGCTACATCATGTTCGGCGGAAAAGGGGGATTAGGCAAGACCACCTTCTCCGCCGCCACGGCTTACTGGCTGGCAAAACAAGGCAAAAAGGTGCTTGTTTTCTCCGTAGATCCGCAGGCCAGCCTTTCGGATATTTTCCAGCGCGATATTTTCGGCAAAGGACCTGTGCAGATCATGGAAAACCTATGGGCACAGGAAATTGATGCCGATCAACACATCAAGGCTTACCAACAGGAGATCCGCCAGAAAATCCTAGATATGTACGGCTTTGAGAGCGTGCCGGAGGAGATCGAGCAATATATCCAGGCAGCCTCGGCAGAACCGGCGATGGAAGAAAGCGCCATCTTCGATGCCGTTGTTGATATTGTTGTCGAAGGCAAATACGATTACTACATCTATGACCTTGTGCCGCTCGGTCATGCACTGTATTACCTGAGCATGGCTAAGGTCTATGATGAGTGGATCACCAAGATCACCAAGCTGCGCGAGGAGATGCGCGAATACGAAGAAATGGTGGCGCGCCTGAAACGCCAGCGTGAGACAGAAGAGGACCAAATCCTGCGCGAATTGCAGTACATTCGCGGGCGCATCAATGCCTCCTCCCGCATCCTGACCGATAAGGAGAAGACCGCCTTCTTCTTCGTCTTGGTGCCGGAGGAGATGATCCTGATCGATACTCAAAAGGCCGCCGAACTCTTTGCGCGTTTCGATGTGCCGATCTCCGGTTATGTGGTGAACCGCGTAGTGCCGCGCGAATTGCTCCAACAGGATGTACCCCCTTACCTCAAGAACCGCATTGAAATGCAGACCAAATACCTGAAGGAGATCGAACGCACCTTTGGCTCACAAGTCGCTGCCTATGTGCCGGAGCTGGAACGGGATGTCACCGGCCTAGAAATGATTGCCAAACTTTCCCAAATCATGTACGGGGATTAGGAGGTAACCATGAGCGGCAAGATCGAGACTTCCATGCGCGCCTATGTGATGGAGCATCAGCGCCTGCGCTATATCTTCTTCGGCGGTAAGGGCGGAGTGGGGAAGACGGTAATGGCCGGTGCTACGGCTATTTGGTTGGCCAAACAAGGGCGGCGGGTGATGCTGGCCTCGACCAACCCTGTTCACAGCCTGAGCGGCTTACTGGGGCAAAACGTCTTCGGCAAGCATACTCCGGTGGAGGGCGTGCCGAACCTTTGGGCCTATGAGATCGATACCAAAGACACGATCGAGCGCTCCAAACAGGAGATCCGCGACAAAATCCAGTGGTTCCTCAAGTTTGCCGATATCTCCACCAAAGCTGATGAATTCGTCGAATCGGCGACGATGAACCCGGCCTTCGAGGAATCCGCCATGTTCGAGAACATGGTGGACCTGATGTTTCGCAACGAGTACGATGCCTACGTCTTCGATACAGCCCCCACGGCGAATGCCCGTCGCTTGTTAGGCATGTCCAAGGTTTACTCTCTGTGGGTGAACAAGATGCTTAAGAGCCGAGAAGAAGCGCGCACCTTGCGCGAAATGCTCTCGTTCACCAAGAAGAAGGAAGAAGACCCCCTGATGGATTACCTAGTGGCTTTTCGCGATCGGATGGGCAAGGCACGTGCCCTGCTCACCGATGAAAGCCTGACGGCCTTCTTCTTCGTCACCTTGCCCGAAGCGCTCCCCATCGCCGTGATCACCCGCTTTATCGGCTGGTTCCACGATTTTGGCATTCCGGTCGGAGGGGTAATCGTCAATATGCTCATCGATCGCTCGCAGGTGATGGAAAGGTCACCGGAATTTGTGCGCAACCGCGTGGCCATGCAAGATCGCTACATGGAAGAAATCTGGCAAAAATTCGATGGGTCGGTGCGGGCGCTGGTGCCGCTTTACGAAACCGAGGTCCGTGGCGTGCCAATGCTGGAACGTACTGCGGCGGATTTATTCCGCTCCTAAAGGGGAGAGCGCATATCAGGAGGCAAAGAATCCGAGGGCTTCATCCCTCGGATTCTTCCTGTCCACGTGATCTTTGTTTCTTTCCGACATGACGCATAACACTACCCACCCATCGTTGGCAAGGTGATAATGAGGGTAAGAGCACCAATTTACTCCAACTTCACCAAAAGTCTCTTCTGAAGGAGGCAAAATGCCGGCCAAAGGTTGGATCGAAGTCAACCCACTCTACTGTAAGGGGTGCGAATTGTGCGTGAATGCCTGTCCACAAGGAGTTTTGGAGCTGGATATGACTCGGTTGACGCCGAAAGGCTACCATCCGGCCCATATTTTCAAGGATGGTTGTACCGGTTGCGCCATTTGCGGCTTGGTGTGTCCAGATGCCGCCATTACCGTTTATCGCGAAGTGACCAAAGCCCTGGCCGCGGCGGCTGCCTAGCCCGAGGAGGGAAATATGGCCCGAGAACTCTGGAAAGGGAACGAGGCGATTGCCGAAGCCGCCATTCGCGCCGGCCTGCAAGCCTATTTTGGCTACCCGATCACCCCACAGACCGAGGTCCTTGAATGGATGTCGCGGCGCATGCCGGAACTCGGCCGCGTCTTCGTCCAGGCAGAAAGCGAAGTGGCGGCGATTAACATGGTGTATGGCGCCGCATGTACCGGGGCACGGGTGATGAGCACCTCATCCAGCCCCGGTATTTCTTTGATGATGGAAGGCATCTCCTACATTGCCGGCACCGAAGTACCGATCGTGTTGATCAACGTCATGCGCGGCGGGCCCGGCCTCGGCAATATCGCCCCGGCACAAGGAGATTACAACCAAGCGGTGCGCGGCGGCGGACATGGCGACTATCCGCGCATCGTGCTGGCGCCTTCCTCGGTGCAGGAGGCCATTGACCTGACCGTGCTCTCCTTCGACCTGGCCGAAAAATACCGCACGATCGTCATGCTCATCGCCGATGGCAGTATCGGCCAGATGATGGAGCCAGCCGAAATGCCTCCCATGCAACCAGTCTACCATCGCCAGTGGGATTGGGCCGTGACCGGCAAAATGGGGCGCGAGCGCCGGGTGCTTTCTTCCATTTACCTCGACCCCTATCAGGAAGAGCAAACTAACCTACGCTTGATGCAACGCTGGAAGCAAATTCAGGCCAACGAGGTGCGCTATCGCGAATATTATTTGGAGGATGCCGAATTCGTCGTCATCGGCTTCGGCACGGCCGGACGCGTGGCCCTTTCGGCAGTGCGTGCGGCACGGCAGGAAGGGCTGAAGGTGGGGCTGCTGCGCCCGATCAGCGTTAATCCCTTCCCCTATGCCATTGTAGAGAACCTGGCGCAACGCGTCAGTGGCTTCCTCGTCGTCGAAATGAACACGGGTCAAATGCTCCAAGATGTCCAGCTGGCCAACAAGGGGCGTATCCCGCTCCTCTTCTACGGTCGTCCCGGCGGGGTGGTGCCTTTTCCCGATGAGATCCTTCAGGAAATCCATCGCTTGGTCAAAACCCCACCCTCGCCCGATGAAGATCCACGCCTGGCATGGTTGGAACGCATGACGCAAATTACAGGAGGTGCTTGATGACCACCCTGGCCATCCCCTCAAACTTGGTCTTTACCCGTCCCGAAGGCTTAACCGAATTTCCTACCCATTACTGTCCGGGGTGTACCCACGGCATTGCCCATCGCCTGATCGCCGAGGTGCTGGAGGAAATGGGCGTGCTGGATAGGGCAATCGGCGTGGCACCGGTAGGTTGCGCCGTCTTTGCCTATAATTATTTCGATTGTGATTTCGTCGAAGCGGCCCATGGGCGCGCTCCGGCCATGGCAACCGGCATCAAACGGGTCCTGCCCGACCGCGTCGTCTTCACCTACCAGGGAGATGGCGATCTAGCCTCGATCGGCATGGCTGAGATCGTCCACGCCGCAGCGCGCGGAGAAAACATCACGGTGATCTTCATCAACAACGCCAACTACGGCATGACCGGCGGCCAAATGGCACCGACCACGCTACCGGGAATGAAGACCACTTCCTCCCCCAACGGCCGTGATGTGGAAACACAAGGCTACCCGATCCGCATGGCCGAAATGCTGGCCACCCTGGATGGCGCCGGCTATGTCGTTCGCCGCTCGCTCCACGACCCGAAGAACATCCGCCTGGCCAAAAAGGCCATCCGCCTGGCGTTTGAAACGCAGGTGCGCGGCCTGGGCTTCTCCATGGTAGAGCTACTCTCCACCTGCCCCACCAATTGGGGCTTAAGCCCCGTAGAAGCACTGCGCTTCGTCGAGGAGAAAATGGTGCCCTACTTCCCCCTCGGGGACTATCGGGTGAGCCCGGCTGTGGCTCAGATTCGTGTATAGGAGGCAGGAAATGCAAAAGGAAATCATCATTGCCGGCTTTGGTGGGCAGGGCGTGCTCTTTGCAGGGCAGGTGTTGGCCTATGCGGCCATGGATATGGGCAAAGAAGTGACCTGGATCCCCTCCTACGGCCCGGAAATGCGCGGCGGCACGGCCAACTGCACCGTGATCATCGCCGATGAAGAGATCGGCTCACCGCTGGTCAAATATCCGCCCCTGGCCATCGTGCTCAACCTGCCATCCTTCGATAAATACGAGCCGCTGATCAAACCCGGCGGAGCGCTGATCGTCAATCAATCCATGGTCGATCGCGGCGCCCAACGCAACGACATCACCGAAGTCTTCATCCCTTGCAACGAGATCGCCGAATCGATCGGGGATCGCCGCCTGTTGAACATGGTCGCCGTGGGTGCGCTGCTGCGCTTCCTGCCTGAACTTTCGCTCGAGGACGTGGAAAAAGCGCTCCACGATCACCTGCCGACCCGCCACCGCGACCTGCTTCCCCTGAACTTCCAAGCGCTGCGACGCGGATACGAAGTGGCCGCGCAACAGGCACTGACGGTTTAATCTTCATCGGGGAGGACGCCCGGCTGTTCCAGGCGCACGATCTCTCCGTGCACATTGATCACCAAACGAAAGCCCATTATCCCCAAATAGGCCCGCGTTTCCTCCGGGAGGCCCGTTTCGAGCAAACTCCTGAAATGGGCCTCCAGGTTTTTTAACTGCGTTTCGATCATCGCCCGCGTGAAGAGATCATCCTGCCCGAGCATCTTCGCCGCTTGGGCAGAAATCTCCCCCTCGCTGCCGCGGATCATCTCCCGCATCTGGCGCAGGACCTCCAGATCCACCTGCTCAGATGGGATATGGCGACGGAAGCCGGCATCGTTGACCACATAGCACGGCTCATTGCCCACATAAGCAACCTCCACCAGGTTACCATCCTCATCCACCACCAGGCCGGCAAAAAGCGGTTGACGGGGCATCACTTCACTCCTTTTCCTGCTTTCCTTCGATCGCCGCCAACAAGATGGCC